>NZ_JAINVZ010000001.1 GCF_019890615.1 Streptantibioticus parmotrematis
AAGATGAGCTCCCTCGGGAGGCTGTCGCCCATAGCTGCCCTTCCGTTGGCGAGTACCGAGCCATCTTCGCCCGACCTGAGGCAATCCTTCATCTCATTTCGTTAGGAGTTCTAAGCGGGGAAGGGTACTCTCCGCCTTCCATGACCGAACAGGACGACAACGAGGCCTTGTTGATGGCCTGTGGTCCGAGGGTTCGGCGAGATGCGGGACCAACCCCGCGGGCGCGGGGAGCACCTAAGCGTTTGACCAGGGGAAGGCCCGACCTTGGGACCAACCCCGCGGGCGCGGGGAGCACCATCTCTAAGCCCGACCCCGACGGCTTGGATGGGGACCAACCCCGCGGGCGCGGGGAGCACAGGGCCTGGCCAGCAAGTTTAGTCCGGTGGGTGCCTGTTTTTGCTCGCCTCTAGAGAAACGGGCAATAGGCGCATTTTGCCCTCGCTCGGATGCCGTCTCCCATAACGTCGGTACTCTGCCAGCCTGCTTCCGTCTTTGCAGGTCTGAGGTGCGGCGGTCTTGTCGGCTGGGCGGGCCATGTGGTGGTCGCTGTCGTTGATCGGGTTCATGCGGCCGCTGGTCGGGCCGACGGCTGGGCGCTGGACGTACTTGATGATGTCGATCGGGTCTTCCAGGTCCCGGGGCTGCCGCATGAGGCGGTCCAGGTCGTAGAAGGTGACGCCGTCGATGGCTCCGGCCGCGAGGTCGGCGAGGAGTTGGCGGAACTTGGGGTGGATGACGACCCAGTCGATCGTGCCGTCGGGTCGGATCACCTTGCGCTTCTTGAAGGCGGGGGTGTCGTTCTCCCGGTAGATCTTGGCGAAAGGGCCCTGTGCTGGCGGTCCACGCCTGCTTCCAGTCCGTAGCGGTCGGACGAGATGCGCAGGTAGGTGCCTGGGCGTTTCGGCAGGAGGGCTGACAGCTGGTCGTGGAGGTTGAGGGTGATGCGGCGGCCCACGGCCTGGGCGGGGATGTCTGGTTCGTTCCACAAAGTGTGCGTGGGCACGGTGGATCTCAGCTCCGGTGTTCGTGGCTTCCGGTACCGGTCGCCTTCCAGCCGCCGCTGGTGCGATCTGTCGTTGGGGTGCGTGGCCACCTGCGTGGATACTGGGCCTCATGCGCGTTGACTTTGATCCTGAGGTCCTGGACAGGAACTCCTTCTACAAGCTGCTGACCGCCGTCGTGGTGCCCCGGCCGATCGCCTGGGTGTCGACGGTGGACCCGGACACGGGAGCGGCGAACCTCGCCCCGCACTCCTTCTTCAACGTGGCGTGCGTCAGTCCGCCCATCGTGCAGTTCTCCTCCGTGGGCCGTAAGGACTCCCTGCGCAACATCGAGGAGACCGGGGAGTTCGTGGTCAGCCTCGCACCGGAGCACCTCTTCGAGCAGGTCAACGCCACCGGCACCGACTTCCCGCACGGGGTCAGCGAGTTCGACGAGGTCGGCATCGCCCGGGAGCCCAGCAGCCGGGTCAAGCCGCCCCGGGTGGCGGCCTCGCCCGTGGCGCTGGAGTGCGTCCTGCACAGCACCGTCCGGCTCGGCGACTCCACCGTCGTCTTCGGCCGCGTCGTGCACGCCGCCGTGTCCGAGGCGGTCATGACCGACGGGCAGCCCGACATCCGCCTGATGCGACCGCTGACCAGGCTCGGCAAGGAGGAGTGGGGCACCCTCGGCGACGTGCTGGAGATCTCCCGCATCCGTTACGCGGACTGGCCCGGCCACCGCGCCGAGTAACCCTCCGGCGACCGCCCCTCAGCGCCGCGCCCGCGCCAGCCACGCGCGGACGCGGGCGCTGCGGGCGACCGGGAGCGCGAGCAGGGCGGGTACCGCGATGACCGCCAGCGCGATCAGGAAGGCGGGGGAGCCGGGGGAGGCGGCGCGGCTGCCCGCGACGACGTACGCCATCGTGTTGGGCACGCTGCCCAGCGCCGTTCCCACGAGGAACGGCACACACCGCATGCGGGAGAACGCGGCGCAGTAGTTCGCCGCCGCGAACGGCACGCCCGGCAGCAGCCGCATCGCCAGCGTGCTGCGCAGCCCGTGCTCGCTCAACTGCCGGTCCGCGCCCAGCAGCAGGCGCCCCCGCAGCAACGGACGCAGCGCCTCGCGGCCCAGCAGCCGCCCCAGGCAGAACGCGGCCCCCGCGCCCAGCACCGTTCCGGCCACCGCGGCCACCGTGCCCGCCTCCGCTCCCAGCATCACCCCCGCCGCCAGGTTCAGCAGCGGGCGCGGTGCGAAGGCCACGGTGCACACCGCGTACACCACCGTGAAGCACACGAGTCGCACCGGGCCACCCGCGCCCAGCAGCCGCTGCGGATGCCAGACCAGGACCGCCACCGACGCCGCCACGAGCAGGGCCACCAGCAGCCCCAGCCGCACGAGGGCGTGGGCGCGGACACGGACCCGGGAGGGCGGAAGGGCGACGGCGACAGGCACCCCGGCAGCTTAGCGGCGGACGCCCGGCGCCCCCGACGCCGAGTCCGCGGGCGCCCGCGCCGATCCAGCGGGCGCCTGCGCCGATCCAGCGGGCGCCCGCGCCGAAAACCGTTCGCCAACCGCCGCCCCGCGCACGATCATTGACGCCATGTCCCGGTACGCCATCGCCGCCACGTCCGCAGTCGCGGACTCGCCGCGGGCTGCCGTCGTGTCCCTCCCGGACCCGGACCCCGCCGCCGCACCCGCGGCCGTGCACCCCGGTGCACCCGCCCTCGCGTACCCCGCCGCCCACGTGGCCGCGTACGCAGCCGACGGCGCCCGAAGCTGACCCTTCCCGGACATTCCGCGGACCCCGCAGGGGGAGGGTCGGACGGGCTCCAGGGGTTCGCCGTCACACTTCGGAATTCCGGGAAGGAACCATGCCCAAGCAGGCGTACGTGCGCACCAAGCCGCACCTCAACATCGGCACCATGGGCCACGTCGACCACGGCAAGACCACGCTGACCGCCGCCATCACCAAGGTGCTCAGCGACCGCGGCACCGGCAGCTTCGTGCCGTTCGACCGCATCGACAAGGCCCCGGAGGAGTCCGCGCGCGGCATCACCATCAACATCGCGCACGTCGAGTACGAGACCGAGACCCGGCACTACGCCCACGTCGACATGCCCGGACACGCCGACTTCGTCAAGAACATGATCACCGGCGCCGCCCAGCTCGACGGCGCGGTGCTGGTGGTCTCGGCGCTGGACGGGATCATGCCGCAGACCGCGGAGCACGTCCTGCTCGCCCGCCAGCTCGGCGTCGAGCACGTCGTCGTCGCGCTCAACAAGGCCGACGCGGGCGACCCTGAGCTGACCGACCTGGTCGAGCTGGAGGTGCGCGAACTGCTCACCGCCCAGGGGTATCCGGGTGAGACCACCCCGGTGGTGCGGGTCTCCGGGCTGCGCGCGCTGGAGGGCGACCCGCGGTGGACGGCGGCGATCGAGGCGCTGCTCGACGCGGTGGACACGTTCGTGCCGGTGCCGACGCGCTACACCGACGCGCCGTTCCTGATGCCGGTGGAGAACGTGCTGACCATCACCGGTCGCGGCACGGTCGTCACCGGTGCCGTCGAGCGCGGCACCGTGCGGGTCGGCGACCGGGTCGAGGTGCTCGGCGCCGGGATCGAGAGCGTCGTCACGGGCCTGGAGACCTTCGGCAAGCCCATGGAGTCCGCCGAGGCGGGCGACAACGTGGCGTTGCTGCTGCGCGGGGTGCAACGCGAGACGGTGCGGCGCGGGCACGTGGTCGCCGCGCCCGGCAGCGTCGAGCCGGGTGACCGCTTCACCGCCCGGGTGTACGTGCTGCCCGCGGCGCAGGGCGGGCGGCGCACCCCGATCGGCAGCGGCTACCGCCCGCAGTTCTACATCAGGACCGCGGACGTCGTCGGGGACGTGGACCTCGGCGTCGCGGGGGTCGCGCGGCCCGGCGAGACCGTCGAGATGACGGTGAC
Organism: Streptantibioticus parmotrematis; assembly: GCF_019890615.1. Taxonomy (GTDB): domain Bacteria; phylum Actinomycetota; class Actinomycetes; order Streptomycetales; family Streptomycetaceae; genus Streptantibioticus_D; species Streptantibioticus_D parmotrematis. Next base: position 3,926 of record NZ_JAINVZ010000001.1, read on the forward strand.
GCTGGGGCGGCCGGTGCCGCTGGAGCCGGGCCTCGGCTTCGCCGTCCGCGAGGGCGGCCGTACCGTCGGTGCGGGCACCGTGACCGCCGTCGGCTGACGGCACCCGCCCGCTCCCACCGTCCGTACGAACGGGCGGTGGGAGCGGCGGCCGCGGGCACGTGCCGGAGAATGGTCCCGTGGACGCCACCGGCGCGGACGACCCCCGCACCCCCGAAGACCCTCGCACCCCCGAGGACACCCGCACCCCCGTCGTCCGGGAGGTGGACTTCGGCACGGCCAGGCTGCTGCCCGACGTCGACCGGCCGCGCGCCTGGCTGCTGACGGTCGACGGCGCCCCGCAGTCGTACGTCGACCTCGACGACCCCGGGCACCTGGAGTTCGAGTACGTCCGCAGGCTGGCGTTCGCGCTGGACGCCGCCGCCGAGCCCGGCCGCCCGCTGGACGTGGCACACCTGGGCGGCGGAGCGCTCTGCCTGCCCCGCTACGTGGCGGCCACCCGCCCCGGATCGCGCCAGCACGCCGTCGAGGCCGACGCGGGCCTGCTGCGGCTGGTGACGGAACACCTCCCGCTGGACGCGGCGGCCGGCGTCACCACGCACCACGCCGACGCCCGCGACTGGATCGAGCGGGCACCCGACGCCTGCGCCGACGTCGTCGTCGCCGACGTCTTCGGCGGCTCCCGGGTGCCCGCCCGCCTGACGTCGCTGGAGTACGCGCGCCACGCGGCCCGGGTCGTGCGACCCGGCGGGCTGTACCTGGCGAACCTCGCCGACGCGGCACCCTTCGACTTCCTGCGCCCGCAGATCGCCACCGTCTCGGCGGTCTTCTCCCACGCCTGCCTGCTCGCGGAGCCCGCCGTGCTGCGCGGACGCCGCTTCGGCAACGCCGTCCTCGTCGCGGGCCACGGGGAGTTGCCGATCGCCGAGCTGGCCAGGAGCGCGGCCTCCGACGTCTTCCCGGCCCGCGTCGAGCACGGCGCGGCGCTCAGGCGGCTCGCGGCCGGGGCCCGGCCGGTCGCGGACGACACGGCGGTCGCGTCCCCCGAGCCGCCCAAGGGCGCGTTCCGCGTGGGATGAGGCCGGTCACGCCTGCTCCAGGTGGATTCCCGCTTCCCCTTCCTCACGCGCCATCCGGGTCTCGGTCTCCACGTCGATCGAGCGGGCCAGCCACCAGTACAGGAGTCCGGAGACCGGAAGACCGATGAACAGCGAGATGTCCGCGCCGCCCAGCGCCTTCGCGGCCGGACCGGTGTAGAGGGTGCCGACGGCGAAGAACGGCGTCATGGCCGCGAATCCCACCAAGTAGCTCACGATGCCGCGCCACCCCCAACGCCCGTAGATCCCACGGGGGTTGAAGATCTCGGCGATGACGTAGTGGCCGCGCCTGACCACGTAGTAGTCCATCAGGTTGACCGCGGTCCACGGGATGAACAGGTAGAGCACCAGAAGCAGGAAGTTGTTGAAGTCCGCCAGGAAGTGCGAGGTGGCGGCCAGCGCGCCGACCACCGACAGCGCCGCGGTGAGGCCGAGCGTCAGCACTCGCATCCGCAGCGTCGGCCGCACCTTGCGCAACGAGTCGAAGGCGCTGATCAACGTGAGCGAGCCGCCGTACATGTTGAGCGCGGTCACGGACACCAGCCCCAGGGCGGCGAAGACCAGCACGACCGCGCCGAAGCCGTCGAACACCTTGTCGCCCGCCGCGTTGATGGAGGCGATGGTGTCGAAGTCCTTGCCCGCCCAGGCGGCCAGCAGCGTGCCGAGGATCATCAGCCAGGCGCCGCCGAGCGCCGAGCCGAAGTACGTCCAGTAGAACGTCTTGCGCACCGTCACACCCGGCGGCAGGTAGCGCGAGTAGTCGGAGACGTAGATGGCCCAGCTGATCTGGTAACCGGCGACCACCCCGAACTGGGCGAGGAACGGCGTCCACTTGAAGCCGCCCAGGTCGAACGAGCCCGCCGGGTAGTGCAACGTGCACAGCACACCGACGGTGAACACACCGAAGATCAGCAGGAAGGCGTACGTGAGGAACTGCTCGGCGCGGTGGATGATGTCGTAGCCGACGAGGGCGATGACCAGGGCGATCAGGGTGATGACGACGACCCACGTCTTCACGTTGCCGTGCGCCGTCTTTCCCATCGCCTGACCGGCCAGGATGGTGTTGAAGACGTTGAACCCCGCGTACTGCACGTACGCGAAGAGCCACACCAGCAGGGCGCCGACGTAGCCGAACTGCGGGCGGGACTGGATCATTTGGGGCAGACCGAGCTGCGGCCCCTGGGCGGAGTGGAACGCCATGAAGAAGGTGCCCAGCAGGGTGCCGGCGACGATCGCGATGAGCGACCAGATGAGGTTGCCGCCGGTGGTGATGCTGGTCAGCCCCACCGCGAGGGTGGCGATCTGCGCGTTCGACATGAACCACAGCGGCCCCAGGTGCCACAGCTTGCCATGCCGCTCCGCCAGCGGAACGTAGTCGATCGAACGGGTCTCACAACCTGTGACCCGTGGCTCGGATGTCGCCACCGCCGCCTCCTTGCGCGAGGACCCAGCACGGATGAAGCACGTATGGAGGCACATTCATTCGTGTCGGAGCCCGCAGGTCAAGGGGTGTGGACGGCTTGGGCGAGGAAGATCGGGGCGGCGTACGGCAGTTGGCCGCCCCGATCGGTTCCGGCCACGTGGATCAGCGCGTCACGGGATGGTGCGCAGGCTCTGCTCGATGGTCTGCACGGTCTGCGGCGGGACGGCGCCGGACACGCCCGTCGAGGTCCACAGCACCCATTCGTCGAGCTGGTTGTCGCTGCCGAGCCAGGTGATGTCGTAGGCGGTGCCGTCCGTCGCGCACTTGTTGGACTTGGGCACCGACGTCTCCGTCGCCGTCGCCACGTAGCCCTTGATGCCGTGGGAGTTGCTGAACGGCTTCGCCGCGCTGTAGGCCAGCTTGCCCTTGTCCTTCGCCTTGAGGTCGGCGAAGGCGTAGTACACCCACTGCGCGGCCATGTCCTGGGCGGCGCCCGAGACGCTCTTGGCGCCGGAGATGCCGTTGGTGCCGGTGCCCGCCAGGCTGTTGTCCTGGTCGCCGCACCACCCGTTCTTGTACTGGGCGGGGCTGTCGGCCCTGACCGCCGGATTGCCCTTCTCGTCCTCGAAGCCGATGACGGTGTCCTCGCTCGGGATCTGCCAGCCCGGCGGCACGTCGAAGGCCACCTTGCGGTCGCCGTTCGCCACGACCTGCCAGCCGGGCACCACGGGCTTGACGTCCGTGCCGCTGCCGCGCGGGCCCGCGTCGTCCGGGTCGCTCGGCTGCGGGTCCGCCGGATTCGCGGCGGCGGGGGTGGACGCCGACGCGGAGGCCGGTGCCTTGGCCTCGGCCTTCTTGTGGCCTCCGCCGAGCAGGAACACGGCGCCCACGCCCGCCGCGATCACCGCGACGGCAGCCGTGACGGCGATGGCGGCGGTGCGGCCGCGGTTGCCACCGGGCGGCTTGAGCGGTGTCGTCGGCGGCCCGGACGGCGCACCCCACTGCGAGTGCTGCCCGTAGCCGCCGCCGTAGCCCGGCTGCGGCTGCTGCTGGGGGTAGCCGTACGTGGGCCCGAACCCCGGCTGCGCCTGCGGCGGTTGGCCCTGCGCAGGCGGGCCCTGCGGCGGCTGACCGTAGCCGGGCTGCGGCGGCGGCCCGAAGCCCTGCGGGGGCTGCCCGTACGGAGACGGTCCCTGGGGCGGCGGGCCCTGGGCGGGGGCGCCGTACGGGGGCTGGGCGCCGCCGGGCGGCGGGGGCGGGGGACCCTGCGGGTTCCACTGGGGATTGGACTGAGGGTCGGACTGGGGGTTCCCCTCCGGACGCTGCTGTCCCTCGGGCTGCTGTTCTCCGGGCCACATGGCGCCAGACCTTACGGGGCCCGGGCGGTTCCGGCCACGGGCGCCCCCTGACACCGTGGCTACTCATTGGTAACATGCGGCCATGTCTGACACCCTGCCGTCGATCGGCGAGCTGCTGACGGCCACTGTGCCGATGGTCCGTACGCTCAACCTGGAGTACGTCGAGACCACCCCCGAGCGTGCCGTTCTGCGGCTGCCCGACCAGCCCGACTACCACAACCACATCGGCGGCCCGCACGCCGGCGCGATGTTCACCCTCGCCGAGTCGGCGAGCGGCGCGATCGTGCTGGCCGCCTTCGGCGATCAGCTGAGCCGTGCCGTGCCGCTGGCCGTGCGGTCCGAGATCGCGTTCAAGAAGGTCGCCAAGGGCGTGGTCACCGCGACCGCCACCCTGGGCCGCCCGATCGGCGAGGTCGTCGCGCAGCTCGACGCGGGGGAGCGCCCCGAGTTCCCCGTCGAGGTGGCCATCACCCGCGAGGACGGCGCCGTCAGCGGCGAGATGCACATCGTCTGGACGCTGCGCCCCAACTCCTGAGCGCGCCGACTCCCGCGTGCGGCAGGGTCCTTCACGGGCCAGTACGACACGTTCCACGGGCGAGGCCCGTGCCCGCCGACCGGCGGACACGGGCCTCGCTCTGCACTTTTTGTTCCCCGATCACCCGGCGGGGAGCACCGGGTGGCCGCTGTGGACCGCTGGGGCTCGCTCAGTCCTGGTTGTCCCAGGCGCTGAAGCCCGAGCCGGCGCCGTACATGCTGTCGGCGACCAGGTGGTCACCCGGGTCGTTGATGGCGACGTGGTCGCCCGCGATGAAGCCGGCCCAACCCTTGGCACCACGCTGGTGGCAGTTGTGGTGAACGGGCTTCGGCTTGTGGCAGGGGTGGTGCCACAGGCTGTTCGCGCTGGCGACGCCTGCGCCGCCCAGCGTGATCGCGGCAGCGGCGGCGACGGCGGCGACGGCACGGGGCAGAGAACGGGACACGTGGCCTCCAAGAGGTGTGTGCGACCCGTCGCCTGGCAGCGGCGGGTGCGGTACGCACGCCACTGACTGTCACCCCTGCGGGGTGGGCATATGCCTGTTTCCTGGGCTCTTCATCCCGATGGCCGCCTTCCGTTGGACTGCCGGAGGGTTTTGCGCATATCTGCCGTCCGGCCGCCTCCCGGGTTTGGTCATCCGGGTTCCGGGCGGCCCGGGGCCGTGCCGGCGGCGGTCACGGCCGCGACGCAGAAGGCACCGGCCGCGAGCAGGGCCGCCAGGTGCAGCCCGGCCAGCGGGCGGCTCGCCGCGACACTGCCGAACAGGGCGACGCCGAGGGCGCTGCCGACCTGGCGGGCGGCGTTGAGACCGGCCGCGGCGGCACCGCTGCGTCCGTCCGGAGCGGACTCCATCACCGCGGTCGTCGCGGCGGGCATGGCGAAGGACGTGCCGAGCCCCGACAACGCCATCGGCGCCACCAGCACCGCGTACGGCGTGTGCGGCCCGGCGAGCAGCCATCCGGCCAGCCCCGCGGCGCCGGTCAGCAGTCCCGCCGTCATCGGCAGCCTGGGCCCGGTACGCGCCGCGAGCCTCCCCGAGACGAAGGACGACCCGGCCATCACCACGAACATCGGCAGCAGCGCGAGCCCCGCGTCCAACGGCCCGTAGCCGCGCTGCCGTTGGAAGTAGAGCGTGGCGAGGAACAGCAGCCCGTAGAAGCCGAGGTTCAGCAGGAGGCCGACCGTGCAACCGCCCGACAGACCGAGCCGCCGGGCCCGCTCCCGCCGCGATTCCCGTTCCCCGCGCACCGGTTCCCGACGCCACCGCCTGGCCGCCCGCTCGCCACGCCGCCGTGCGCCGCCCCGCGCCGACGGCACCGCGCACCCCAGGCTCAGCACGCCGCCGGCCAGGCAGCCCAGCACCAGCGGGTCCGACCAGCCGCGCGCACCGGCCTCGTTGAGTCCACCGGTCACCGCGGCCAGCCCCGCCACGCACGCCAGTTGCGGGACCACGGCGACGCGCGCACCGCGATCCGGGCCGGGAGACGGCACGTACCGCCGGGTCAGCACCAGCGCCAGCAGGGCGAACGGGAGGTTGACCAGGAACACCGCACGCCAGCTCAGTCCCCACACGGCCAGCCCGCCCACCAGCGGACCGGCGGCGGCACCCAGGCCGGACACCGCGCCCCAGACCCCGAACGCCCTTGCCCGGGCGGCCGGTTCGCGATAGGCGGCGCGCAGCAGGGCGAGTGAGGCGGGCACCATCAGCGCCGCGCCCACCCCCTGCGCCAGCCGGGCCGCCACCAACGCGGTGGCCGTCGTGGACACCCCGCAGGCCGCCGAGGCGGCGCCGAACACCAGCAGTCCCGCGACGAACGCCCGGCGGTGCCCGAAGCGGTCGCCCAAGGCGCCGCACGGCAGCATCAGGCAGGCGAACACCAGCGTGTAGCCGTCCACGATCCACTGGAGCGACGAGGACCCGGCGCGCAGCGCGGTGCCGATCGACGGCACGGCCACGGTGACCACGGTGACGTCGAGGATCACCATGAAGAACCCCAGCGAGACCGCCAGCAGCGGCAGCCAGGGCGCGGGCTCGCGGCCGTCCGGCCGGGGCGTCGTACGCGGGGGAGTGCGGTCGTGTTCTCGTGCGGTGGTCATGGGACCACGATGGCGCCGGGACGCTTCGCCCCGGCCCGAAGCATGGGCGCCTCGACTCGGCGCACGCCACGCCGCCCGGTCCCGGCACGCTTCGGTCCCCGTCGAAACGTGTGCCGCCTACGCTGGAGGAATGGACACGAACACCGCCGACCGGGTGGAGCGCGAGGCAGACGTCGCTGCCGTCGCCGCCGTGTTCGGGGACGCCTCGCGGGTGCGAGTGCTGCTCGCCCTCGGCGACGGGCGGCAACTGCCCGCGAGCGTCCTGGCCGCCGAGGCAGGAGTGTCCCCTTCCACGGTGAGCGCGCACCTGGCCAGGCTGCTTCAGGCCGGACTCGTCACCGTCGCCAGCCACGGGCGCCACCGCTACTACCGGCTCAGCGGCCCCGACGTCTCCGACGTGCTGGAGGCGCTGGCCCGGGTGGCCCCGCCCAAGACGGTGCGGTCGCTGCGGGAGGGAACCCGCGCCGCCCAGCTGCGCCGCTGCCGCACCTGCTACGACCACCTCGCCGGGCGGCTCGGGGTGGCGCTGATGGACGCCCTGCTGGAACGCGGCGTGCTCACCGGCGGCGACGGCGTCTACCGTCCCGAACGCGCCGACCACGACCGGCCGTCCGCGCCCGGGCAGGACGCCCACTACCGCGTCACCCCCGAGGGCCACCGATTCCTCGCCGACTTCGGCGTCGATCCCGGCCGGCTCCCGCGCCGCGGGCCCGTGATCCGCTACTGCGTCGACTGGAGCGAGCAGCGCCACCACCTCTCCGGCGCACTGGGCGCGGCCCTGACCGGGCGGTTCTTCGCGCTGGAGTGGATCAGGCGGGGAGAGGCGCGGCGGGTGGTGCGCGTGACCGACGCCGGCCGCGAGGGGCTGGTGAGCGCCTTCGGCCTCGCCGAGGACTGGGACACGCCCGAACGGGTGTCGGGCCGCGCCTGAAACGGGTGTCGGGCCGCGCTTGAGGGGCACTTGTGCGGCGTCCCGTGCGTTTCCGGTACGTACCGCGTTCGCTTAGGCTTCCGGACGACCGGCCGTACGCCGGGAGGGCGCCGCGGCACCGAGCCGCCGGGACGTCGGCGGTCCGGGCGCGCGAGGCCCGGTGACCAGGGAGGAAGCGGCCTTGCACGTACAGGAGTGGCTCCAGCACATTCCGCCGGTCGTGGTCTACGTGGTGGTGGCCGCGGTCATCGGGGTGGAGAGCCTCGGCATTCCACTGCCGGGCGAGATCGTGCTGGTCAGCGCCTCGCTGCTGGCGGTGGGCCATACCGTCGACCCGCTCGCGGTGGGCGCCTCCGCGGTCGTGGGCGCGGTGATCGGCGACTCCATCGGCTACGCGATCGGCCACCGGTACGGCAAGGCGATCTTCGAACGGCTGGGGCGGAGATTCCCCAAGCACTTCGGCCCCGACCACATTGCCAAGGCCGAACGGTCCTTCCAGCGCTGGGGGATGTGGGCGGTCTTCTTCGGCCGGTTCATCGCCTTCCTGCGGATCTTCGCCGGACCACTGGCGGGCGTGCTGCGCATGCCGTACTGGAAGTTCCTCACGGCGAACCTGCTGGGCGGCATCGCCTGGGCCGGCGGCACCACGGCCGCCGTCTACTACGTGGGCGTGGTCGCGGAGAAGTGGCTCAAGGACATCTCCTACGTGGGCCTGGCCGCCGCCCTCGTGGCCATCGCGGCGGGCGTGGCGATCGCCTGGCGCCGGTCGAAGGCGAAGGCCGCCGGGCGGCACGGCGAGGACGACGGCGACGACAGCGACGAACACCGCACGCGGAGGGTGGGCGTGGGGGAGTGACGTAGGCGGTCGGCGTGACGGAGTGACGCGGGCGGGGTCGGCCTGGGCAAAGCGCCCCGACCTCTGTCGTGGGCCCGGGCCTTTCGCGGTCCGGGCCTTCGCTTGCGCCGCTCAGGCCCGCGGCGTCTCCCGCGCGTCCTCCATCGCCTCGCGGTGCGCACGCGCCAGTCCCACGTAGTGCTCCGCGTTGATCCGCACCATCTCCCGCTCCTCGTCGGTCAGTTGCCGCCTGACCTTGGCGGGGACGCCCGCGACCAGCGAACCGGGCGGCACCTGCGTCCCCTGCGGGACGAGCGCCTGGGCCGCGACGAGCGAACCGGCGCCGATCCGGGCTCCGTTGAGGACGGTGGCACCCATGCCGATCAGCACGTCGTCCTCCACCACGCACCCGTGCAGCACGGCGTTGTGGCCGACCGAGACCCGCTCGCCCACGACCGCGGGGAAGCCGGGATCGGCGTGCACGGTGCAGTTGTCCTGGATGTTGCTGCCGGCGCCGATGGTGACGCGCTCGCAGTCGCCGCGCAGCACCGCGTGGTACCAGGCGCTGGACCCGGCCGCCATCGCCACCTCGCCGACCACCACCGACGTCGGCGCGGTGAACGCCTCGGGGTCCACCGCGGGCGCACGTCCCGCCACGGCCGCTACCAGTGCCTTGTCCGTCATGCGGGTCACCGTAGCGCGGAGGCGCTGGCGTACGGTGTGCGGGTGCCGAAGAACAGAAACGTGTTCTCATCCCTGACCGCGTGGCGCCGCCGGGCCGCCACGCGGCTGGTGCACCGGGCCGACCGCTGGGTGCGGGAGACCGCGTCGATCAGCGCCGAACGCCCCGGCCCCTACGCGTTCGCGGGCATCGGCGCCGGGACCCGGCTGGCCTATCCGCAGGGCACGATCTTCGGCGAACGCTGGATCGAACTCGGGGCGTGCTGCATCATCGCCGAGCAGGTCACGCTGACCGTCGGGATGATGCCGGGCCAGGAGTTCGGCCCCGAGCCCCTGCTGCGGCTGGGCGACGGCGTGGTGCTCGGGCGCGGCAGTCACGTGGTCGCCTCGGAGTCCGTGGTCTTCGGCGACAACGTCTTCTGCGGCCCGTACGTCTACGTGACCAGCGACAACCACTCCTACGACGACCCCGAGCAGGCGATCGGCCACCAGTGGCCGCGCAGCGCGCCGGTGGAGATCGGCGCGGGCAGCTGGCTGGGCGTGGGCGCCGTCGTCCTGCCCGGCGCCCGCATCGGCCGCAACGTGGCCGTCGCCGCCGGCGCGGTCGTACGCGGCGAGATCCCGGACCACTCGGTGGTGGCCGGCGCACCGGCCCGGGTCGTGCGCCGGTGGGATCCGGCCGACGGCTGGCAGCCCCCGCTGCGCACCCCCGCCCCCGTGCCGCTGCCGGACGGCATCACGGCAGCGCAACTCGCGGCCCTCGCGGAGCTGGAGGAAGCCCAGCTCAAGGAGGCGGAACGGGACGCGGGAGCGGACGCCTCCGACGTGGACAGCGCAGCCCCCGCGGGCTCCTGAAGCGAGGACCGGGCTTCCGCGAGCGAGGGCCGGACTTCCGCGCGGCGGGCGTGTCAGCCCGCCGCCAGCAGCACCGACCCCGCCACCGCGAGCCCCGCCCGGCGGCCTGCAGTACGAGCAGTCGTTCCTTGAGCACCCCGCGCGCGGCCAGCGCCGTCACCACGGGATACAACGAGGCCAGGACCGCGGCGACGGTCACCGGGCCGCTGCGCGCCGCGAGCGCGTAGCACCCGTTGGCGGCCACGTCGGCGAGGCCCACGAAGGCGAGCGCGGGCATTCTGCGGACCACCTCGGACAGCCCGCCGTCCGGCAGCGCGGGCGCGCCCCGCCGGACCGAGACCGCCAGCGCCGTGCCGCCGACCGCCACGTTGCACAGGCGCTGCACGAACAGCGCGAGGAACAGCCCGGTCACGTTCACCGACGCCTCGGCGATCAGTGCCATCACCGCGCCGAACCCCACCGCCGCCGTCAGCGTCAGCGCGACGGTCCTGCGCTGCACCGGCGCGCCGCGCAACTGGGGGCCACCGGCCAGTACGACGCCAACCACGGCGACCAGGATGCCCGCGTACTGGACGAGCCCGGGCCGCTCCCCGAGCGCCAGACCCACCCCGACCGGCACCGCCACGCCGACCGTCGCCAGCGGCGAGACCACGCCCATCGGACCGAGGGCCAGCGCCCGGTAGAAGCACAGCATCGCCGCCGGGCCGACCACGCCCGCCGCGACCGCGAACCACAGCCGGGGTCCCGCCTCGCTCCAGCCGCCCGTGCCCAGCACCACCGCCCCCAGCACCACGACCGCGGCGGCCTGCGAGACCACGACGACGGTCAGCGCCGGAACGCGTCGGGTCAGCAGCCCGCCGCCGAAGTCGGCGAAACCCCAGAGCAGGCTGGTGGCCAGAGCGAAGACCGCGGTCACGGGACAACCTCGCAGTACAGTGTGATGAACGATGGAGTGCACTCCACGGTAGTGCAATGGCGTGCATTACGCCATACAAAATATTGCACCAGCGTGGGCGTGTGCACGGTCCGATCTGCGATCTTGGGGATGATAGGTGCCGGATCTCGATGTGGTCGCGCAGGCGCTCGCGCGCAACCTGAAGCGGCTGCGCCAGGAACGCGGATACTCGCTCGACGCCCTCGCAGGCCGGTCGGGGGTGAGCCGCGGCATGATCATCCAGATCGAGCAGGCCCGCACCAACCCCAGCATCGGCACGGTCGTCCGCGTCGCCGACGCCCTCGGTCTGAGCATCGCCCGCCTGCTGGACTACGCGGACAGCCCCACCGTGCGCCTGGTCCCGGCCGACCGGGCGCTGCGGCTCTGGGAGACCCCGGCCGGCAGCCACGGCACCCTCCAGGCGGGAGCCGAGGCACCGGGCCCGCTGGAGATGTGGTCCTGGCGGATCATGCCGGGGGAGGGCCACGACTCCGACCCGCACCCGGCCGGCACGACCGAACTGATCAGAGTGGACGCGGGCGTCCTCACCCTCGTGGTGGACGGCGAGGAGCACCTCGTCCCCGCGGGCACCACCGCGAGCTTCGAGGCGAGCGGCCCGCACGGCTACCACAACGCAGGACCGGAACCTGCCGAGATGACCATGGCGATCTCCGTGCCCGCGCCGCGCTGACTCCGGTGAGCACGGCGGCTGTTAGCGTGCGGGGCATGCCCGCACCCATCGGCGACTTCGACGAAGCCCCGCCCGCCACCGAGTGCCTCGACCTCCTCGCGCCGCCGGTCGCCGCCGTCCTGCGCGCCTGGCCCGGTCCGGTCCCCGTCGAGCGGGTGCGGTACGTGGACACCGACCCGGCCAACGCCGACACCGCGGTCTTCGGCGAGGTCTACGGGGTGCCGCCCGAGCAGTCCGCCAACTGCGTCGTCGTCGCGGGCAAGCGGGGCCAGGACGTCACGCTCGCCGGATGCGTCGTCCTCGCCCACACCCGCGCCGACGTCAACGGACTCGTCCGCCGCCATCTCGGCGCTCGCAAGGCCTCGTTCGCCGCGATGGACACCGCGGTGGGCGAGACGGGAATGGAGTACGGCGGCATCTCCCCGATCGGGCTCCCGGACGACTGGCCGCTGCTGATCGACGCCGCGGTCACGTCCACCCCCTACGTGGTGGTCGGCAGTGGCAGGCGGCGCGGCAAGCTGCTCGTACCCGGCGAGGCGCTGGCCGCACTGCCCGGCGCCGTCGTGCTGGAAGGACTCGGCGGCTGAGCGGCCCACCCCGACACGTCCAGCGACAGCGCCGTCGAGTGCTCGGCGAAGCCCATCACCCGGTACATGCCCTCCGCCTCCGCCGTCGCGTGCAGGTCGACCCGGGTGACGCCCTGCTCGGCGAACCAGCACAGCAACGCCTCGGTCGTCGCCCGTGCGTAGCCGCGGCCGCGGTGCGCCGGATCGGTGCAGACGTTGAAGACGAAGCCGAACCGGCCGGTCGGGTGCGAGGGCGCGGGCAGGCGCTGCTCGACCGTCCCGACCGCGCAGGCGGCGAGCCCCGCGCCGGGCCCTGCGTCCACCACGAAGGCGCCGAGGCGAGGGGTGGACGGCTCGCCGGGGGCGGCGGCGAGCATCGACCGGATCAGCTCGATGCCGGTCCGCTCCCAACGCCCGTGCTCGGCATGGCCGTTCATCGCCTCGAACATCAGCCGTCGCAACCGCATGAGTTCCGACGCGTCCGCGGGCCCCGCGCTCCGTACCGTGTGCATGCCCGGACGGTAACCTCCCGGAGGGTCGGTCGTCAGCCGGATTCCGGCAGGCCCAGCCGGGGTATCTCGATGGCCGGGCAGCGGTCCATGACCATCTCCAGGCCCGCGGCACGGGTCCGTTCGTACGCCGCCTCGTCGATCACGCCCAGCTGGAACCAGACCGCCCTCGCGCCGATCGCGACCGCCTCGTCCGCGACGCCGCCGGCCAGGTCGGAGTTGACGAAGACGTCCACCACGTCGACCGGGAACGGTATCTCCGCCAGCGACGCGTAGCCGCGCTCGCCGTGCACCGTCTCCGCCTTCGGATGCACCGGAACGATGCGCTTGCCGTACCGCTGGAGCGTCCGGGCCACGCCGTACGCAGCGCGCCGCTCGTTGCCGGAGAGCCCCACCACCGCCCAGGTGTCGCCGGTCGCGGTGAGGATCCTGCGGACGGTCCCGTCCTCGTCGCCGCCGAAACCGTGACCCTGCCCGGGAACGCCGCCCCCGCGTCCCCCTTGGCGTCCGTCCGTCCCGTTCATGTCGCTTCCTCCAGCCCCACAGGTATGTCCCTCATCTCTCCACGCCCGGAAAACGAACCGCGCGCCCTGGCCATTCCCGGCGCCGCGTCACCCGAAATGACGAATTACGCTGGGACGATGCAGGAGCAGTACGAGACGGTCGCCCATGAGGGCGTGCACGAGACCGAGGTCAACCGGTCCCGCTTCCTCTGCGCGCTCGCGCCCGCGGCGACCGAGGACGAGGCCCAGGACTTCGTCCGCCGGGTCCGTGCCGAACACCCGGGCGCGAACCACAACTGCTTCGCGTACGTCATCGGCGCCGACGCCTCCGTGCAGAAGGCGAGCGACGACGGCGAGCCCGGCGGCACGGCCGGGGTGCCGATGCTCCAGATGCTGATGCGCCGCGACATCCGCTACGCGGTGGCCGTCGTCACCCGGTACTTCGGCGGCGTGAAACTCGGTGCGGGCGGGCTGATCCGCGCGTACGGCGGGGCGGTCGGCGAGGCGCTGGACACCCTCGGCACCGTCACCCGGCGCAGGTACCGGCTCGGCACCGTCAAGGTGGACCACGCCCTGGCGGGCCGCCTGGAGAACGACCTGCGCTCCACCGGCCGCGCGGTGCGCGCTGTCCGCTACGGCGAGGCGGTCGCCATCGAGGTCGGCCTCTCGGAGGCGGACCTCGACGCCTTCCGCTCCTGGCTCGCCGACGCGAGCGCCGGCACGGCGACGTTCGACCTCGGCGGGGAGGCGTACGGGACGGTCTGAGCCGGCGCGCGGTGGGCGGTGCGCGGTGCGAGGAGACCGGCGCGTGCGCCCAGCGCGCGACTCCGGTGCTCTGTGTCCGCCCCCGCATGCCCCCGCAGGACACGCCCCGGCTGCCCCAGGAGGCGCCCCGGCCGCCCAAGGACACGCCACCTGGCCGCTTTTCATGCGCTATGTCCGAACTTGCGCCACTGTCCGTGGCGTTGCCGACCTCACTGTCGTACCCCGCCGATAGTGTGCGGATCATGCGGCTGCTGCACACCTCCGACTGGCACCTGGGGCGCTCCTTCCACCGGGTGAACCTCCTGTCCGCCCAGGAGGTGTTCCTCGACCACCTGGTGGCGACGGTCCGCGCCGAGCGGGTGGACGCCGTGCTGGTGGCGGGGGACGTGTACGACCGCGCGGTGCCGCCGCTGGCCGCCGTGGAGCTCTTCGACGACGCGCTGCACCGGCTCGCCGCGCTCGGGGTGCCCACGGTGATGATCTCCGGCAACCACGACTCGCCGCGCCGTCTCGGCGTCGGTGCCCGGGTGATGGAGCGGGCCGGGATCCACCTGCGGACCACGCCCGGCGGCAGCGCCACCCCCGTCGTGCTCACCGACCGGCACGGGGACGTCGCGATCTACGGGCTCCCCTACCTCGAACCCGCGCTGGTACGCGACGAGTTGGGCGCCGACCAGGCCAATCACACCAGCGTGCTCAAGGCGGCGGCCGACCTGGTCCGCGCCGACCTGGCCGCCCGCCCCGCGGGCACCCGTTCCGTCGCGCTCGCGCACGCCTTCGTCACCGGCGGTGTGCCCTGCGACAGCGAGCGGGACATCACCGTGGGCGGCGTGGCCGCCGTGCCCGCCGAGGTCTTCGCGGGGATCGACTACGTGGCGCTGGGCCACCTGCACGGCTGCCAGACCATCACCGAGCGCGTCCGCTACTCCGGCTCGCCGCTCGCCTACTCCTTCTCGGAGGTCGCGCAGCGCAAGAGCATGTGGCTGGTGGACCTCGGCCCCGGCGGCGAGATCGCGGCGGAACGCGTCGACTGCCCCGTGCCGCGCCCGCTGGCCCGGATCCGCGGCACGCTGGAGGAACTCCTCGCCGACCCGTCGCTGGAGCGCCACGAGGACGCGTGGGTGGAGGCGACACTCACCGACCCGTACCGGCCCGAGGAGCCGATGGCCCGGCTGGCCACCAGGTTCCCCCACCTGCTCACCCTCTCCTTCGACCCGCAGGGCGCCGAGGACGATCCACTGACCAGCTACGCGCAACGGCTGCGCGACCGCTCCGACCAGCAGATCGCCGAGGACTTCGTCGCCCATGTGCGCGGCACCGCTCCCGACGAGCGTGAACGGGCCGTGCTGACCGAGGCGTTCGACGCGGTACGGACGCGGGCCGTCGCGGACGAGGCGGTGGCGCGATGAGGCTGCACCGGATGACGATGACCGCGTTCGGCCCCTACCCGGGCAGTTGCGCGATCGACTTCGACGAGTTGTCCGCCGCCGGGCTCTTCCTGCTGCACGGTGCCACCGGTGCGGGCAAGACCTCCGTACTGGACGCCGTCTGCTACGCGCTCTACGCGGGGGTGCCCGGCGCCCGGCAGGGACTGCGCCCGCGCAGCGACCACGCCGACCCGGACGTCCTCACCGAGGTCGTGCTCGAATTCAGCGCCGGTGGGCGGCGGTTGGAGCTGACCCGGCGGCCCGAACAGCACCGCCCCAAGAAGCGCGGCGCGGGCACCACCCTGGAGAAGGCGTACAGCGCGCTGCGCGAGCACCTGCCCGGCACCGGTGAGTGGAAGGCGTTGAGCCGCTCGCACCAGGAGATCGGCGAGGAGATCGCCCAGCTGCTCGGCATGAGCCGTGAGCAGTTCTGCCAGGTGGTGCTGCTGCCGCAGGGGGACTTCTCCCGTTTCCTGCGGTCCGACGCGAGAGACCGCGCCGAACTGCTCGGCAAGCTCTTCGACACCCATCGCTTCGAGGCCGTCGAATCCTGGCTGAACGAACGTCGCAAGGAGGCCGAGGAACGCGTTCGCGCACACGACGAACTCCTGGTGGCGCTCGCCCACCGCATGCGCCAGGCGGCCGGCGACGTCTCGACCCAAGCCGCGTCGTCCCCCTCCCACACCACCGCGCCCGCCGCCGTCCCCGCCGCCCGGGGCGCGACCGCCGACCGCGCGCGGCGTGCCGGTGCCGAGACCCGCTCCGGAGAGCCGTGGCCCTTCCCGGGGATGGCGCCCGGCGATCCCGCCCTCGCCGACGACGTCCTGACCTGGGCCGCGATCACCCGGGCCACCGCACGCGAACGCCACGACATCGCCGCGCTCGCCCTCGACGCCGCCGAAGGGGCGCACCGCGAGGCGGAACGCCTGCTGGAGCGGGACCGCGCGACCGCGGAACGGCAGCGGAGGCTGGCCGAGGCGGAGGCCCGTCTCGCGCGGCTGCACGACGAGCGCGACGCGTACGAGCGGGCGTGCCACCGCCTCGAACGCGCCGCCGCCGCCGACCAGGTGACCCCGGCTCTCGCAGCGCGCGACCGCGCGGCGCGCGACCACCACCAGGCGTCACGGCGACTGCGCGACGCGCTCGCCACGTTGCCGCCGGACGCGCAGCCGTCCGACGTGGGGCATTCGCGGCCTGACGCGTCGCCGCCCGACGCGGGAGAGCCGTACCGCGACGAAGCGGGTCTCGCCGAACGTGAACGCCAAGTGCGGCGCGAGCTGGGGCGCTTGGAGGCCGCCCGCGCCGCTGAGGCCCGCGCCCACCGCCTCACCGCGGAACGCGCCGGGCTGGAGCACGAGACGACCCGGGCGGAGGCGCTGGACCAGGACACCGCCCAGTGGCTGGCGGACTGGGACGCGCTGCGGGCCGCGTTGCGCCGCAGGCTGGACGCGGCCCAGGAGGCGGCGACCCGGGCCGAGCAGTTGGCCGGCCGGCTGGAACCCGCCCGCCGCCGTCTGCGGGCCGCCGCCGCCCGCGACGAGTTGGCAGCCGCGGAAGACGCCGCGCGCGGCCCGCTGCTCGCCGCCCGGGAGACCGCGGCCGCCGTCCGCGAACGCTGGCTGGACCTCAGGGAGGCGCGACTGCGGGGCATCGCGGCCGAACTCGCCACCGCCCTGGTCGACGGCGAGCCCTGCCCGGTCTGCGGCGGCGCCGACCACCCCCGCCCGGCCGTCCCCGGCGCCCAGCACGTGGACCGGGCCGCGGAGGAGCGGGCGCAGGCGGCCCACGACCACGCGGAGGGCGAACGGGCGAGGCTGGAGGCGGAGTTGCTGGCGCTGCGGGAGCGCCGGGCCGCCGCCGAGGCCGAGGTGGGTGACGCTCCGGCCCACGAACTGGCCTCCCGCCTGGCCGGGTGGGAACGCGACCACGCCGAGGCCCGTCGCGCGGCGGCCGACGCGCACCCCGCCCGCGAGGAGCTGGACCGGGCCGAGCGCGAGCACGCCCGGCGACTGGAGGAGCAGCGCGAGACGCAGACCAGGGCCGCCGCACGCGTCTCGCGGCGCGAGGCGCTGGACGGCGAACTCGCCGCGCTCACCGCCCAGGTGAATGGGGCCCGGGGCAGCCACGGCAGCGTCGCCGAGCGCATCAGCCGACTGGAGTCGCTGGCCCTCGCGTTGTGCGAGGCCACCGACGCCGCACGCGACCACGCCGCGACGGCCGACCGGCTCGCCGACGCGGAACAGCGGCTGACGGAGACCGCGCGCGAAGCGGGCTTCGCCGACCCGCGTGAGGCCACCGAGGCGACGCTCGACGAGACACTCCGCCGCGAACTGGCCGCACGCGTACAGGAGCACGACAGGAGACTGGCCGCGGCCGAGGAGGTCGTCGCCGACCCGGCCGTACGCGACGCGGCGCAGCTGCCGCCCGCCGACCCGGCGGCCCGGCGGGGCGAACTGGACGCCGCCATCGAGCGGTTGCGCCGGGCGTCCGCCGCCGAGGCCGCCGCGGCCCAGCGACGGGTCGAGCTGGACCGGCTCTCCGCGCAGGCGGCGCGCCGGACGGCCGAGATGGCGCCGCTGCGCGAGGAGCACGCCGGGCTGCGGCGGCTGGCGCAGCTCGCGGCCGGCACCTCCCAGGAGAACGAGCTGAAGATGCGGCTGGAGTCGTACGTGCTCGCCGCCCGGCTGGAACAGGTCGCGGCCGCCGCGAGCGTGCGGCTGCGGCGCATGTCGTCGGGCCGCTACACGCTGGTGCACACCGACGCCAGGGGCCCGGGCCGGGTCAGGTCGGGGCTGGGCCTGCGGGTGGTCGACGCCTGGACCGGCACCGAACGCGACACCGCGACGCTCTCCGGCGGCGAGACGTTCTTCGCCTCCCTGGCCCTCGCCCTCGGCCTCGCGGACGTGGTGACCGACGAGGCGGGCGCGGTACGGCTCGACACCCTCTTCATCGACGAGGGCTTCGGCAGCCTCGACGACCAGACGCTGGACGAGGTGCTCGACGTGCTGGACGCGCTGCGCGAACGCGACCGCGCGGTCGGCATCGTCAGCCACGTCTCCGACCTGCGCCACCGCATCCCGGCCCAACTGGAGGTGATCAAGCACCGCCACGGTTCCTCGGTACGTCACCGCACCGCCGCGGGCGAGCGGACGGCCCACGCCTGAGCCCCGTCCGCGGGAGCGTCATTCCGGCGCGGCGGCCAGTTCGTACGCCCACAGCCCGTCGCGGTCGGAGACACGGCTGTACCCGGCACGCGAAAGGACCCCCTGGGAAGGGGTGTTGGACGGCTCGGTGGTCGCCACGGCCCGCCCTACCCCGGGCCTGCCCAGCGCCCAGCCGGACAGCAGGCGCAGGGCGTCGGTCGCCCACCCCGCGCCACGGGCCGAGACCGACAGGTCGTAGCCGATCTCCACCTCGCCGTCCAGCGGCGGCCCGTGGAAGCCGATGCCGCCCACCGCCACCTCGTCCTCGGCCCGCAGCACGCAGTAGACGCCCCACCCGGGGACGTACGTGCCCGCGATCGCGGCCTTCAGCACGATTCCGGCGGCGTCCACCGTCCCGTCGCCGGGCAGGCCGTCGATCCAGCTCAGGCCGGCCGTCCCGCCGTCGGCGATCCGGGCCGCGTCCTGCGGCAGGACCTCCCACAGGACGACCCGCCCCTCGCGCAGCACCGTGCGCTCCGCCTCGTACGAGACCACCACGAAATCCCCGCTTCCCTACCGTCGTTCACTCCTGCGACCCGCGGACCGTACCGGGCCGGGCCCGGCGGCGGTCCACTGGATCGCACCGCCGGGCCCGGCCGTACGGTCACAGCCGCGACAACTCGTCGACCAGGTCGTCGAGCCCCAGCGAGCCCTGCGAGAGGGCGGCCATGTGCCAGGCCTTCAGGTCGAAGTCCGCGCCGTGCGCCGCGCGGGCCGCCTCCCGGCCGGTGAGCCAGGCGCGTTCGCCCAGCTTGTAGCCGATCGCCTGGCCGGGCATGCCCAGGTAGCGGACCAGCTCGCTGTCCAGGAAGTCCGCCGGGCGGCCGCTGTGCAGGCCGAAGAACTCGCGGGCCAGCTCCGGCGTCCACCGCTCACCGCCGGAACGGAACCCCGAGTCCTCGGGGATCGGCAGCTGAAGGTGCATGCCGATGTCGATGATGACCCGCACCGCGCGCATCATCTGCGCGTCCAGGTAACCCAGCCGCTGCCCGGGGTCGGTCAGGAAGCCCAGCTCGTCCATGAGGCGTTCCGCGTAGAGCGCCCAGCCTTCGAGGTTGGCGCTGACAGCGCCCAGCGACGCCTGGTAGCGCGAGAGCCGGTCGGCGACGAACACCCACTGCGCGAGCTGCAGATGGTGGCCCGGCACGCCCTCGTGGTACCAGGTGCTGACCAGGTCGTAGGTGGGGAAGCGGTCGCGGCCCAGGGTCGGCAGCCAGGTGCGGCCCGGGCGGGAGAAGTCCAGCGACGGGGCGGTGTAGTACGGCGCCGCCGCGCTGCCCGCCGGCGCGATCCGCGACTCCACCCGGCGTACCTGCTCGGCCAGGTCGAAGTGGGTGCCGTCCAGCTTGGTGATCGCCTCGTCCATCAGCCCCTGGAGCCAGTCGCGCACGGCGTCCACGCCGTCGACGGCCGCCCCCGACTTCTCCAAGTGGGCCATCGCCTCCAGCGGGGTGGACCCTGGCAGGACCTTCTCCGCCTCGGCGCGCATCTCGGCGTCGATGCGGTGGAACTCCTGCCAGCCCCACGCGTACGCCTCGTCCAGGTCGAGGTCGGCGCCGGTCCACTCCCGCACCCAGCGCGCGTACCGCTCCCGGCCCACCACGTCCGGGGAACCCGCGACGGCGGGGGCGTAGCTGTCGCGCAGCCAGTCCCGCAGGGCGGCGACGGCCGCGTCGGCCCCTGCCGCGGCCTCGTCCAGCTCCGCGCGCAGCGCCTCGGGACCCTCCGCCACGAGGTCCGCGTACCAACCGCGGCCCTCCAGCCACTGCCCGAACTGCTCGACGACGGTGGAGACCTGGCGCGGTCCCGCGGGCAGGCCGCGCTCGAGACCCGCCTCCAGCGAGGCGCGGTAACCGGCCAACGCGCCGGGGACGTTGCGCAGTCGCCCGGCGATCACCGCCCAGTCGGCGTCCGTGGCGGTCGGCATCAAGGTGAACGACTCACGTACCGCGTGGGCGGGGGAGTGCAGGTTGCTGACCGCGCGCAGCCCTTCGCCCGCCTCGTGCACGGCGAGTGAGGCCGTCAGGCGCTCGCGCAGCAGCCTGGCGCAGCGCCGCTCGGCGTCGTCGCTCACGGCCGGTGAGCCGGGGCCCGCGGCCTCGGCGGCGTCCAGCTCGGCGAGGGTGCGCCGGGCGAGGTCGGCGACGGCCTCCAGGCCCTCGGGGGAGTAGTCGGGCAGGCGGTGGTCGTCGGTGCCCAGGCCCAGATAGAGACCGGTGACCGGGTCCAGCTCGGCCAGGGCGTCGACGTAGCGGTCGGCGATGGCCCTCGGGAGCGCCGCGCCAGGAGCGCTCTCGGCGCTGTCAGGAGCATCAGGTGTGTCGGACATGAAAGCCATCCTGATACGCCGGTGGGCCTCCCGTCGATCACTTTGGCGTCGATCACGCAGCGGCGAACGTCACGTCGGCGTGCGGTGACGGGACCGAGGCCCCAAGCGGAGTCCCGGAGTCCGGCTTCGTGGCCCGCCCTGGCCCGTCAGCCACAGGCCGCGCGGTCAGTGTTCGCGGGCCGCGTGCTCGCCCGGCAGCACCGGTACGGACGCGCCCTGGCCGCGCAGCGTCGCCGTGATCACCAGCGTGCCGTCCTCGACCTGGAAGTCCAGCGCCAGACCGAGCCCCCGCATCGCCGCGACCATCGGGGTGTTGGCGGCCTTGGTCACCGCGTACACCGCGCCGGCCCCGCCCTCGCGGGCCAGGGCGACCAGCCGCCGCAGCAGTTCGGCGCCGATGCCGCGCCCCTGCCACTCGTCCTCGACCAGCAGGGCCACCTCCGTCTCGTCGCCGTCCCACAGCAGGTGGCCGAGGGCGACCAGCCGTCCGGAGGCGGTCTCCACGGCGAGGGTGCGGCCGTGCCGGGGGCTGAGCAGATGCGCGAGGTAGCGTTCCGCGTCGCCCACGGGGCCGTGGTAGCGGCGGTTCAACGTGGTGGAGGAGCAGCGGTCGTGCATGGCGCGGGCGGCCACGAGGTCGCCGGGTCCTGCCCGGCGCACCGTGATCTCGTTGCCCTCCGGCAGCGTCAGCACCTCGCGGCGGCGCGGCATCCTGGGTCCGAGCCGGGAGTCCAGCTCGACCAGCGCCCTGGCTCGCGCGAACTCGGTCGGCGTGAAGGGCAGGTAGGGCCGCTCGACCACGACCGTGCCGCCGGACGGGTCCCGCAGCCGCAGCGAGAACGGCGTCAGCTCGCCCTCCGTGGGCGGCACCTTCCCGGCCTCCGCGGGCAGCGACCGTATCGTGCAGCGCCCCAGCAACTGTCGCAGCGCGAGCGGGAGTTCCGCCGCGTCGAGAGCGGTGCGGGTGGCGAGGGTGAGGACCCGGGTGGGGGTGTCCACCAGGTCGTGGGCGTCGGCGCGCTCCAGCCAGGTCTCCCGGCCGCCCGCGGCGCCGACCGCACGGGTGATCTCCTGCGCCGGGACCGCGGCGGGCACGCGGATCAGGAACTCGTCGACGGTGCCGTCCGAGAGCGGATGGGTCTGGAGGGTGAGGATGTCCACGTGCCGGTGGGCCAGCGCGCCGCAGAGCCTGGCGAGGCTGCCGGGCGTGTCGCGCACGGTGGTGCGCAGCCGCCACAGCGTGGTGCCGCCGAGCACCTCGCGTACGGCGTCCGGTTCGTCGTGCGCGGCGGCAGCTTCGTCGTGCGCGGCGGCAGCGGGCAGGCCCGTGTCGGTGGCGGCGGGCATGCCCGGCTCGGCGGCACCGGGCAGGGCGGTACCGGTGTCGCCCGGCGGATCGGCGGGCGGCGGCGAGTGACCGTGGCGGCGTGCCCACCATGTGTGGAATCCGGCGACGGACAGCAGCAGGACCGCGGAGACGGTCAGCAGCGCGGGACCGCCCGGCCCGTGCGCCATGAGGTTGGCCGCGAGGTCGGCGGCGGCCACGGCGGTGAACACCGCCGCCAGTTCGACCGCCTCGCGCCGCCAGTGGTGCGCGGCGTGCCGGATGCGGCGGCGGCCGGTGGTCGTCGAGTGCGGGAATCGTGTCATGGGGCCCACCTTGCCCAAAACGTGTTGCGTGATCACGAAGGTTTCGTGACCGATGGGTTAAGCGGGGCGCTTGTGAGGTGGTTGCCCTTTTCCGTACCGTTCCCCCGGTTCTGCCGGGCGCATGCCGAACCCGCCGGTGCGGGGCGGGAGTCGGCTCACCGGAGCGGACGGCGACGCGGCGGACCTCCCCGTGTCGACCGCCCGCGCGGTGGTCGTCCCGTACCGCCTTGCCTACGTCTCGCGTGGTGGCAGCTGAGGCCGCGGAAGCCGATGCCCACCGGTCAGCGGGCGGCGTCCAGGACGACCCGGGCCACCAGTTGCGGG
The DNA here is from genome assembly GCF_019890615.1 of Streptantibioticus parmotrematis. GTDB lineage: Bacteria > Actinomycetota > Actinomycetes > Streptomycetales > Streptomycetaceae > Streptantibioticus_D > Streptantibioticus_D parmotrematis. Next base: position 26,636 of record NZ_JAINVZ010000001.1, read on the forward strand.
TCGTCGTTCATCGGCACGTGGCCGCAGCCCGGCAGCCGCACCAGCCGGGCGTGCGGGATCATCCGCTTCAGGCGCACGCCCTGCCGCCGCAGGAGCAGACGGTCCCGGGTGCCCCAGGCCACCGTCACCGGCACCCCCGCGGGCACGGTTCCGGTGAACGGCCGCTGCCTCCGCGCCGCGGCGAGCGTCGCCTCGAACCCGGTGGCCTCGCGCAGCGCCCGCGTCTCGGCCACCACCGCCTCCGGGGCCCTGCGGCCCGGGCGGGCGTAGACGCTGCCGACCAGGGCCGCGCGCCCGGCGGCGCTGCGGGCGAGCCGTTCCACGGCGGCGGGTGGCACCAGCAGCGCGCCGCGCCGCATCGCGGACAGCACGGCGGACGCGTACCGCCACTCGGCCTCGTTCCAGAAGCCGCCGGGCGAGAGCGCCGCGACGGCCCTGGCCCGTCCGGCGCGGGCGAGGTGCAACGCGATCAGCCCGCCGAGCGAGTTGCCCACCACGAAGGGCCGCTCGACGCCCAGCGCGTCGAACATCGCGCCGAAGACCGCGACCGCGCCGTCCATGGTGTACGGCACCGCCTCGGGCTGCGCGGGCGAGGCACCGAAGCCGGGCAGGTCGACCGCGAACACCTCGTGCCGTGCGGCCAGTTCGGCCACCACTGGGTGCCAGGCCTGGCGGTGGTGGCCGATGCCGTGCAAGAGGATCAGCGGACTGCCGGCGCCGTGACGTTCGTACGCGACGGTGAGGGTGGGAAGTCCCGCCGGGGTGACCTCCACGTAGGAGGCGGGGGTGTCGCCGAGGGAGGCTGTTGCCGTACTCGTCATGTGCTGCATGCACTGCTCCAGGCGTGGTGTGTCGGGTGCCGCGGGCTCGGTGGCGCGTCGTGCGGTCAGTTTCCGGCAGATCATCCGCGGCCGGAACAGCGCGTCCGGTGGCCGGGTGCGGTTCGACACCTACGTGGCCGATACCTCCCCTTTCGCGAACATCGTATGAACGCTGTACGTGGTCACTCGCCTGCGGGCCGTAGGGAATCGATGATTGGTCTTGACCAAGCAGTGGGGCCGTCCTATGGTCCCCTAGTAGTGAAACAACCCTTAATAAATAAGGGTGGATAAAGGCCCGGTACACGCCGACCGTGGAGGACAGGGTGGGGACCACGCAGCTTGAGGCGGCGCAGGAGCCGAAGTACTGGCACCTGAGGACAGTGCTGGCCGAGGCGCTGGACTCGGAGTTCGCGGTGGGCGAAGTGCTGCCCAACGAACGGGACTTGGCGGCCCGCTTCGGCGTCGCCCGTGCCACGCTCCGCCAGGCGCTGGAGCAACTGGAGCTGGAAGGCCGCCTGCAGCGCCGTCGCGGCGTCGGCACCACGGTCGCGCCGCCGCGCATCGGCGTGCCGGTCGGCCCCGCGGAGGGCGACTGGCCCGGTGCGGGCAACGACACTTGGCGCACGATCGGATGTGTCGAGGCCCCGGCTCCGGCCGCGGTGGCGAGCCTGCTGAACGAGGGGCGGCCCGGCTACCGCGCCACGGACATGGTGCACACCATCCGCCGGGTGCGGATGTCGCACGGCCAGCCGGTCGCCACCGAACTGCTCTACGTCCCGCGCGACAGCGTGCCCGGCCTGCCCGAGCTGCTGCCGCCGACCGCCCACCCGCGCGCCGTGCTGCGCGAGTTGCACCGGCTGGAGCTGGAGAGCGAGGACCGCACCGTCGAGCTGGGCTCGGCGCGTGCCGAGGACGCCAAGCAGCTGGAACGGCTGCCCGGCGCCCCGGTCCTCGTCGTCACCACGCGGTACGTCACCGGGGGCCGGGTCGGCGCGGTCGCAGTAGCCACCTACCGCGCGGACACCTGCCGCCTCACCTTCGGCGACACCGGTGCGGTGGAGATCACGCACCACGACGACGAGCGGCGTCAGGCTTCCTGACGCAGGCTGCCTGAGTAGACGCGCCCTGTCTGAGCAGATGCAGGCTGCCTGAGTAGACGCAGACTGTCTGAGTAGGGGCGACGGCCCTCGGTCAAGTGCCGGGCTCCGCAGGAATGTTGACGGCGCGTCAGGACCGGGCTGCGGTGGTCGGCTCGACCGCGAAGAGCTGTTCCTCCACGTGGTCGAGCGCCAGCCGCAGCGCCCCGGTCGCCACGACCTCCTCGCCCAGCGCGGACAGCACCACCTGCGGCGGCCGCAGGCAGTAGCGCGCCAACTCCTCGCGCAGCGGCTCCACCACGCCGTCCATCCCGGTCGCCCAGCCGCCCAGTACGACCAGTTCGGGATCGAGGGCGAGCGCGAGCGCGGCCACGTCGTGCACCAGGCGCCGCATGAAGCGTCGCACGGCCTCCCGCGCCCGCTCGTCGCCGTCCTCGGCCAGCGCGAACACCCGGGTCACCGCGGGCTCGTCCAGCGGGTCGAGGGGGGTGTCCGTGGTGGACAGCAGGCGTTCCGGCGTCGCCTCGCGGCCCAGCAGGTGCAGCGCGCCGATCTCGCCCGCCGCGCCCCCGAACCCCCGGTGCAGCCGACCGCCGATCAGCGAACCGGCACCGGGGCTCAGCCCCGCCATCACGAACACCACGTCGCCGCTGCCCCGCGCCGCGCCCGACCAGTGTTCGGCGACGGCGGCCGCGTTGGCGTCGTTCTCCACCAGCACCGGGCAGCGGAACGACCGTCGCAGCCGTTCGCCGAGCCGCAACCCCGTCCACCCGGGCATGGCGGTGCCCAGCGCCACGGTGCCGTCCGCCTCCACGATGCCGGGGCTTCCCACCCCCACCGCCCACAACGTGCTGCGGGCCACCCCCGCCTTGCGCAGCAGCTCGGCGACGGCGGAACGCGCCCGCTCCAGGCGCTCGTCGGCGTCCAGGGCCTCGTCCACCGGGTGGCCGTGCGAGCCCAGCACCCGCCCGCCGAGGTCGGCGAGGATCACCCGCACCCGGTGCACGCCGATCTCGATGCCCAGCAGATGGCCCGCCTCCGCGTGGAAGCGGAAGCGGCGCGCGGGGCGGCCCTGGCGGCGCGTGTCGGCCGGTGAGCCGGGTGCCTCCACCACGAGCCCGGACTCGGCCAGGCCCTCGATGACCCCCTCGACCGTGGGCCGCGACAGGCCGGTGTCGTGCACCAGTTCGGTCAGGGTCCGCGGTTGCGCGTCACGCAGCACGTGCAGGACGACCGCCGAGTTGATCCTGCGGAGCAACGAGGGTTCCCCGCCGGTGAGCCGCACCAACGTCACGCCTCCTGACTGACCGCGTACTTTCCGGACGCGTACGATCCGGGCCGACCGGTGCGCGTGTGGCCGGATCGTACCCGCACGCTCGCACGGCGGCGAGGGCGGCCGGTCCGGTCCCGACCGGCGTCGACGCGCTTCGCCACGCGCGCCGCCGAAGTCCGGGGCCGCAGGTCGCGTCGGTGTCAGTCGTCCTCGGCCGCCACGCGCAGCCGCCCGAACTCCTCCGCGAGCGTGGCGGGCGTCCAGTGCGCGTTGAGGCCGCTGGGGTTGGGGAGCGCCCAGATCCGGGTGTCGCCCAGCCGCCGCTCCTGAGGACCGATGCGCGCGCCGCGCTCACCGAAGGCCGTGCGGTACGCGGTGATGCCCGCGATCGCCAGCCAGCGCGGCCGGTGCAGCAGCACCCGGTCGGTCAGCAGCCGGCCGCCCTCCCGCAGCTCCTCGTCGGACAGCTCGTCGGCCCGCGCGGTGGCCCGGGCGGCGACGTTGGTGATCCCCAGCCCGAACTCCAGCAGCCGCCCCTGCTCCGCCGGCGCCAGCCGCGTGGGCGTGAAACCGGAGGCGTGCAACGCGGGCCAGAACCGGTTGCCCGGCCGCGCGAAGTGATGCCCGGTCGCCGCCGACAGCAGCCCCGGGTTGATTCCGCAGAACAGCACACGCAGCCCGCCCGCGATCACATCCGGAACGGTGCGGTCGCGGGCGGCCTGAAGCTCCTCGGGCGTCAGAGGATCGCCCCCGGCGCGTAGGCGGCGGCCCGCGGGTACCGCTCGGCGACCTCCTCGACCCGGCGCACGACGGCCGCGACCTGCTCGGAGGCGGCACCGGTGAACGACAGCCGGTCGGCCATCAGCCCGTCCAGCGCGGCGCGGTCCAGCGGGATCCGCTCGTCCTCGGCCAGCCGGTCCAGCAGCTCGTTGCGCTCCGCGCCCTTCTCCCGCATCGCCAGCGCCGACGCCACCGCGTGCTCCTTGATCGCCTCGTGCGCCACCTCGCGGCCCACCCCGGCGCGCACCGCGCCCATCAGCACCTTGGTGGTCGCCAGGAACGGCAGGTAGCGGTCCAGCTCCCGCGCGATCACCGCGGGGAACGCGCCGAACTCGTCCAGCACCGTCAGGAACGTCTCCAGCAGCCCGTCGAACGCGAAGAACGCGTCCGGCAGCGCCACCCGGCGCACCACCGAGCACGACACGTCGCCCTCGTTCCACTGGTCGCCCGCCAGCTCCCCGGTCATCGACGCGTACCCGCGCAGGATGACCGCGAGGCCGTTGACCCGCTCGCAGGACCGGGTGTTCATCTTGTGCGGCATCGCGGACGAACCGACCTGGCCCGGCTTGAAGCCCTCGGTGACCAGCTCGTGGCCCGCCATCAGCCGCACCGTCTTCGCCACCGACGACGGCGCCGCGGCGAGCTGTACCAGCGTGCTCACCACGTCGTAGTCGAGCGAGCGCGGGTAGACCTGGCCGACCGAGGTGAACGCCCGGGCGAAGCCGAGGTGCTCCGCGATCCGGTGCTCCAGCTCGCCCAGCTTCGCCGCGTCCCCGCCGAGCAGGTCCAGCATGTCCTGAGCCGTGCCGACCGGGCCCTTGATGCCGCGCAGCGGGTAGCGGGCGAGCAGGTTCTCGACCCGCTCGAACGCCACCAGCATCTCGTCCGCGGCGGTCGCGAAGCGCTTGCCGAGCGTGGTGGCCTGCGCCGCCACGTTGTGCGAACGGCCCGCCATCACCAGCTCGGCGTTGTCCGCCGCCAGCTTCGCCAGCCGCGCCAGCACCGCCACCGTGCGGTCCCTGGCCAGCTCCAGCGAGAGCCGGATCTGGAGCTGCTCGACGTTCTCGGTCAGGTCGCGCGAGGTCATCCCCTTGTGGACCTGCTCGTGGCCGGCCAGAGCGTTGAACTCCTCGATGCGAGCCTTCACATCGTGACGGGTGACCTTCTCGCGCTCGGCGATCGAAGCGAGGTCTACCTGCTCCACCACGCGCTCGTAGTCCGCCAGCGCCTGGTCCGGCACCTCGATGCCCAGGTCCTTCTGGGCCCGCAGCACGGCGAGCCACAGACGGCGTTCCAGGATCACCTTCTGCTCGGGGGACCAGATGGTGGCGAGTTCGGCCGAGGCGTAGCGGCCGGCCAGGACGTTCGGGATGCGCGGCTTGGAGGTCACGTCTGCGAAGTCTACTGGGCCCGCGCCGGGCGTCCGCCCAGGCCAGCGCCCCGCTCCCGGCGGCCGGACGGGTTACGGCTCGAGCGGCACCAGCTCGGGTCGCTTGGCCGGCCTGCCGTCGCCTGAGGAACGGCCGGTCAGCCGCCTGCCGATCCACGGAAGCAGATGCTCCCGCGTGAAGCGCAGGTCGGAGCCGCGCCGGGCCACCCAGCCCGGTGGCACGAACGGCGGCAACGGCTCCCGCCACTCCGTCCGCTCCGGCAGCCCTATGGCCTGCCCGACCGCCTCGGCGACCCGCAGGTGGCCCTCGGCGTTCAGGTGCAGCCGGTCCGCCGCCCACATCCGGGGGTCGCCCAGCACCGGGGCGCCGAACAGGTCGACCACCACCGCGCCGTGCCGCTCGGCCAGGGCGTCGATGTGCTCGTACAGCCGCGTCATCCGGGGCAGGAACCGCGTGGCCACCGGGCCCCGTCGCGCCGGGCTGCGCATCAGCACCAGCTGCCGGCAGCTGGGCGCCAGCCGCGTCACCGCCTCCTCGAGCCGCGCGCACACCTCCTCGACGTCGCACTTCGGTCGCAGCACGTCGTTGAGCCCGCCGACCAGCGTGACGAGGTCCGCGCCCATCGCCGCCGCGGCCTCGGTCTGCTCGTCGAGGATCTGCCGGATGAGCTTGCCCCGGACCGCGAGGTTCGCGTACCGGAAGCCGGGCGTGGCGGCGGCCAGGCGGGCGGCGAGCAGGTCGGCCCACCCGCGGTAGCCCCCTTCCGGCAGCTCGTCGGACATGCCCTCGGTGAACGAGTCGCCCACCGCGGCGAAGCTGGTGAAGGCAGTGAATGAGGTGTTTATCGGCATGGCAGGCCGATCCTAGCCGCACCACGCCCACGGCTTCGGGGCCTGCCGCGGCGAGGACGAGCGGAGGCCGGGGTGACCGGCGGAGGGTGGCATGACCGGACGGAGGGTCGGGATGACCGGGCGGCGCGGGCGGGGTGACCGGGCAGCCGTCCCTCCCGGGCCGCACGCCGCGCGTCGGTGGCCGTCGGTCACCAGATCCGGGGTATCAGGCGCGCGGTGGTCGCCGCGTACGACGTGTAGGCCTCGCCCAGCGACTCGGTGAGCATGCGTTCCTCCACTCGTATCCGGTATCCCAGCGCCACCAGCGCGCAGGCCACCAGCAGCAGCCAGGCGGCGACGTTGCCGGACATCAGGGCAAGGGTGAGGCCGCCCAGCAGCATGCCGCTGTACGCGGGGTGCCGGACCCAGCGGTAGGGGCCGGAGCGGACCACCTGGTGGTCGTCCTGGATGTGCACCGTGCCCCGGAAGAAGCGGCCGAGGGCCACAATGGCCCACAACCGCAGGACTATGCCCGCCCAGGCCACCAGCAGGACGGCCAGCCGGACCGCGACCGATCCGGTGGGGTACGACAACCCGGGCACCGCGCGGGCGACCGGCCCGGCCAGCGAGTTGCCGCCGCCTATCAGCACCACGAAGAGCAGCAGACTCGGCCACTCCATCCGTTCCGTGCGACGGCTGCGGGCCAACTGGCGTGCCTGCAGGACGATTTCGGCCGCCACCCAGGCCCACAGCGTCCACGTGATCATCACACCCAGCACGTGCGCCATGACTTCACCTCCCACCCCGTGGGCGCCGACCGCCCGGTCGGCGCCGTCCGATTCGTTCCCGTGGCACGACGATGGCACCTGGTCAGGGGGAGTGGTTCCACCCACGGGTGGAGATGCGGGTGGAGATCACCGGGGACGGAAATCGGGGGCCTCTCCACCCGGAGGCGGAGCGTGAGGTGGCCAACCCGAGGTCGGAGCGTGAGGTGGCCACCCAGGGCCGGGGTGCGACTTGTCCATCCGGGGTCGGAGTACGACTGGTCAGTCCCGGGTGGGTAGGGTGCTTCTCCGCCCGCAGTGGCTGCGGAACGCGGAACGGGCCCCCGACCGGCCCTACCCTTCCTCCTCGCGCAGCCGTGCGATCACCGGGGCCATCGCCTCCATCGAGGGCTCCAACACTGTGTAGTAGGAGAACCCGAACCGCTCTCGATGGGACCGCAGTTGGTCCGCGATGGCCCCCACGCTGCCGTGGAGGAGCATGGGGACCCGGAGCAACTGGTCCTCCGTCAGGTGCGGTGCGTACGGGCGCAGGCCCTCGATCGCCTCGGCGCGGTCGTCGGTCACCACGACCCGTTGGACGAGGACGTTGAGTTCGGGCTGTGGTGCGCGGTCGCCGGCGAAGTCGAGGCAGGCGGCGACCCGTTCGTCGAGGCGGTCCGCGTCCAGCATGCGCAGGCCGCCGTCCGGCGCGCCTTCGACGTGTTCAGCGCCGGCGAACGCGGCGATGTCCGCGTGCCGCGCGGCCATCCGCAGAACTCGGTCACCGTTGCCGCCGAGCAGCAGCGGAGGGTGCGGGTTCTGCTCCGGACGCGGGGTGTGCGCGGGGTCGCCGAGCAGCCGCCGTACCTCCGTCACCGTGCGCTCGAGGTGGTCGACCCGGCTGCCGCGCGTACCGAACGGCAGCCCCGCGTCGTCGAATTCGGAGCGCACGTAACCCGTTCCGAGTCCCAGCTCCAGCCGGCCCGCGGTGAGCCGGTCCGTGGTCGCCACCTCGCGGGCCAGCAGCGCCGGGTTCCAGAAGCCGACGTTGAGGACAAAGGTGCCCACCCTCGGGTGCGTGGTGGCCTGTGCGGCGGCCACGAGTGACGGGAAGGGCGCGGGCCAGCCCAGATGGTCCGGGACCAGCAGCACGTCGTATCCGAGGGACTCGGCGTACTGGCACTTCGCCGCCCACTCCTGCCCGGATGCCGCCTCCAGGAAGTTGACCCCGAACCTGAACCGCCGCGCCATGTGTGTCCCTCCCGGTGCCCATTCGTTGCCCGCCCGACTTCCCGTCCGTCCACCGGTGTCCCCGTGCCGTCCGGCGGAGGAGATCGCACGCCAGGGGCAATTGTCAGTGGCGTGCGATAGACAGGTACCCAGTTGGGGCGTGGACGATCACGCGAGAGCGGGCGAAGTGGCGCGCGTTCGCGTGACCGCGCCCTGGCCGCGGGGACGTGTGACGAGTGGACGCGGGGACGCGCGAACGAGGAGGAAGGCGAGAGGGGGAAGCGCGATGGACATGACGGTGCCTCAGGATGCCCGGGCCCGGCTGGTGGCGAGGTTCGGGCCGTACGCGGAGGAGTGGTGCGACACTTTGCCGGAGCGCCTCGCCCTGCTGGCCGGACGCTGGTCGCTGGTCCTGGGCGAGCAGTCGGGCGGTGGCACGTCCCGTGTCGTGCGCTGCCGCCTCGCGGACGGTGCGGACGCCTACCTCAAGCTGACCCCCGATCCCGACGTCGCCCGGCAGGAGGCGGAGGCGCTGCGGCTGTGGGACGGCGAGGGCCGCACGCCACGCCTGCTCGACGCCGCACCGGCCGAGGGCGCGTTGCTGATAGCGGCGGTTGACGGTGCGGACGGACGCGCCGCACGGACGTTGGCGGAGAGCCTGAGGGAGGGGACGGACGGTGAGTTCGGGCCCGGAGGCCGGGCGGGCGAGCGGCTGGGGGAGGTGGCCGTGCTGCTCGCGTCGTTGCGCGGGCGGGTTCCGGGGCCGGGGACGGCGCTGCCGTCGCTCGCCGAGCGGATCGACTTCCTCTTCGAGTTGACCCGCCGCCGGATCGACGCGGCGACGGCGGTGACGGTGTCGGCGAGGGAGCCAGCGGCGGCGGTGACAGCGACCGAGGCGGCGGCGGTGACGGTGCCCACGGCGGTCGAAAAGGAGGCGCCGACGGAGGCGGATCGCGAGCCGGGCCCGGGCGACCTGGCGGTGACGCCGGAACTGGTCGAGGGATGCCGCCGCGCCGCGCTCGCGCTGGCCCGGTCGGGGCCCGCGTTCCTGGTCCACGGGGACCTGCACCCGGGCAACGTACTCGACCCTGGCGGTGGCGCAGGGCTGGTCGCCATCGACCCGCGGCCGTGCGTCGGTGATCCCGACTTCGACGCCGTGGACTGGGTTCTCACCGGGGTGCGGAGCGAGGCCGCCGTGCACGGCCGAATACGGTGGCTCGCGGAGCTGGTACCGGGGCTCGACGAGGCGCGGGTACGCGGCTGGTGCCGCGCGACCGCGGTGATCATCGCCGGTCCCCGGGCAGCCCGTGGTGCCCGGGATCCGCACACCCGGCTGTTGCTGGGCCTCACCGCCCTTGCCGATGCTAGCGAATGAGCGCTAGCTTGGTGGGCATGGCCAAGACTCAGTTGAACGTGCGGGTCGACGAGACGACCGCGCAGGCGGCCCGGGCCCGTGCCGGCGAGCGCGGGATCAGCGTCAACCGCTACATCGAGGAACTGGTCCGTGAGGACCAGGCGGAGAGCGGCCGGACGTTCGTCGAGGCTGCCGCCGACTTCATGAAGCAGTACGAGTCGGTGTTCGTCGAGGAGTTCGGCACAGAGCGCACCGGGCGCGCCGAGCGCCATCCGAACGCGTTCCCCGAGATGGCGGACCCGGACGCACCGGGTGGTCAGGACACGGCGAGGCGGTCGCGCGGCACCGGCGGGCCGACCGCGGGCGGTACCTCCGCGTGACGTTGCGCATCGACCTCGCCTGGTTGTTGATGATCGCGGAGCACAACATTCCGGGGGATCCCCAGGTCACCGACTGGGGTGCGCTGGTCGCCGCGGTGGCACGCCACGACGCCGAGATCTTCGACACGCCGATCTACCCCGACCCGCGCCTGCGGGCCGCATCGCTGCTCCAACTGCTGGTCCACGTACCGGCGTTGGAACGGTCCAACGCGATGTTCGCCTGCGCGGTCGCCTACGGCTACCTGGTCGCCAGCGGCATGAAGGTCGTCACCTCGCCGGAGCAGGTGCGCGACCTGGCGCGTCTGGTGAAGGGCGGTACGGCGAACCTCGACCGCATCGCGGACGAACTGCGCGCCTGGACCGGCGGTGGCCAGGGGCAGGACCAGGAGGCTTGAGGCCTCCCGTTCCCGTCCCGGCCCCCGCCCGCCGAGGCCGCCGCCAACTGCGCCCGCGCCTACCCCGCCGTTCCGGCCGCCAGGGCGAACGCCTCCGCGTCCCAGCGGCCGCCCAGCGACGGTGCCAGCCAGTCGCCCGCCGCGTGGCGGAAGGCGTCCGGGGGCAGCGTCCCCGCCCCCTGCGGCACCGCGCCCAGCAGTGGCAGGCCGGTGACCGCGGGCAGGTCCGCGACGTTGCAGCGCTCGGCGAGGCCCGGGCGGTCGGGCCAGCTGCCGATCACCATGCCGAGGCAGTCGAGCTCCCGGCGGCGCAGTTCCCGCGCGGTCAGTTCACTGACGTTGAGCGTGCCGAGGCCCGCCGTCGTCACGACGAGCACCGGCGCGCCCATCAGCGCGGCGGCGTCGGCGAGCGTGGCGCCCTCGTCGTCGAGCCGTACCAGCAGCCCGCCGGCGCCCTCGACCAGCACGAGGTCGTGTTCGGCGGCGAGCTTGCCCGCGGCTTCCGCGATCCGTTCCGGCCGGACCGGGGCGAGCCCGGCCCGGCGCGCGGCAGTGCCGGGTGCCAACGGCTCGGGAAAACGGGCGAGTTCGGCCGGGGTCACCGCGCCGGCGAGCCGGGCCACCTCGGCGACGTCGCCCGGCTCCCCGGCGCCGACCCCGGTCTGCGCGGGCTTGAGCACGGCGACGTCACGGCCCGCGCCCAGCGCGGCGGCCGCGACCGCGGCGGTCACCACGGTCTTGCCGATCTCGGTCCCGGTCCCCGTGACGACGATCACCGGCATGTGGTGGCCTCCTGTTCCGTGTTTCCCGTGTTCTCAGCGTTCCCGATTCCGGGGTGCGCGGGCGTGGACCCCGGTCCCTGTGCCGCCGGGGCGGCGACTGTCCCGTCCATCGCTCACGCCCCCTGTGCCGCCGCCAGCACGCCCGCGCAGATCCGCGCCACGTCGTCGTCTCCGGTGACGTAGGGCGGCATCGTGTAGATCAGGTCGCGGAACGGCCGCAGCCACACGCCCGCGTCCACCGCCGCCCTGGTCGCCGCCGCCATGTCCACCTCGTGGTCGAGCTGGACGACGCCGATCGCGCCCAGGACACGGACGTCCCGCACTCCCGCGATCCCCGTGGCCGGGGCCAGGCCCGCGCGCAGTCCGGCCTCGATGCGCCGCACCTCGGCCGCCCAGTCCTGGCCCAGCAGCACGTCGAGCGAGGCGACGGCCACCGAGGCGGCCAGTGGGTTCGCCATGAACGTCGGGCCGTGCGCGAGCACCGGCACCTCGCCCTCGCTGATCCCCTCGGCGACCCGGGAGGTGCACAGCGTCGCCGCCATCGTCAGATAGCCACCGGTCAGCGCCTTGCCCACGCACATCACGTCCGGCGCGACCCCGGCGTGCCCGGCCGCGAACAACTCGCCGGTGCGCCCGAAACCGGTCGCGATCTCGTCGAACACCAGCAGGACGCCGTGCTCGTCGCATGCCTCGCGCAGCACCCGCAGGTAGCCGGGGGAGTGGAAGCGCATCCCGCCCGCGCCCTGCACCACCGGCTCCACGATCACGGCAGCCAACTCGTCGGCGTGCCGTGCGATCAGCTCCCGCAGGTGCGCCTCGTACGCCGGGTCGGGCGCGTCGTCGTACCCGCCGGGCGGGGCGTCGGCGAAGACCTGCTCGGGCAGGGCCCCGGACCACAGGTGGTGCATGCCGCCGTCCGGATCGCACACCGACATCGGCTGCCAGGTGTCACCGTGGTAGCCGCCGCGCCAGGTCAGCAGGCGCCGCTTGGCGGGGCGGCCGGTGGAACGCCAGTACTGCAGGCACATCTTCACCGCGACCTCGACCGAGACCGACCCGGAGTCGGCGAGGAAGACGTGCCGCAGCGGTTCCGGGGTGATCTCGACCAGACGGGTGGCGAGCCGGACGGCGGGCTCGTGGGTGAGCCCGCCGAACATCACATGGCTCATCCGTTCCAGCTGGCCGTGGGCCGCCTCGTTGAGCACCGGGTGGTTGTAGCCGTGGATAGCCGACCACCACGAGGACATGCCGTCGACCAGCTCCGTGCGGTTCCCGTCCGGACCCACGACGCGCAGCCGCACGCCGCTCGCCGACTCCACCAGCAGCGGTTCCGACCGGCCGGGCATGGGCCCGTACGGATGCCACACGTGCTCCTGGTCGAGCTTGAGCAGATCGGCCGGGTCGTACGACTCAGGCATTGGGCGCGAGGTCCGTCCCGGCGCCGCGGCGGCGCACGGCCACGAGGTCGGGCCGCCCGGTGGGAGCCCCCTCGGCGGCGACGGCTGCGGGCGCGGCACCCTCACCGGCGGAAGCCGCGACCTGTTCCTGGTCACCGCACGTCCCGCAACCGCCGCCGTGCGAGCCGCCGTTCTCCGCATGCGAGCCGCAGACGTCGCCGTGCGAACCGCCGTCCTCGGCGTGCGAGCCGCAACCGCCGCTCGCGTGCGCACCGCAACCACCGCCGTCCTGCGCCCCGTTCACCCGGTGCTCGGGCAGGGTCGTGGTGCCCGCGCCCTCCACCTCGAAGCCGGCGTCCGCGATCATCTCCAGGTCGGCCTTGCCCGCCTGGCCCTCACTGGTCAGGTAGTCGCCCAGGAAGATCGAGTTGACCAGGTGGAGCGCCAGCGGCTGAAGGGTGCGCAGGTGGATCTCCCGGCCGCCCGCGAGCCGCACCTCCACGTCCGGACAGACGAACCGGACCATCGCCAGGATCCGCAGGCAGCGCTGCGGGGTGAGGGACCACTTCTCGGCCAGCGGCGTGCCCTCGAACGGGATGAGGAAGTTGACCGGCACCGAGTCCGGGTCCATCTCCCGCAGCGCGAACACCACGTCGACCAGGTCGGCGTCCGACTCGCCCATGCCCGCGATCAGCCCCGAACAGGCCGAGAGCCCGGCCGCCTGTGCCTGCTTGACCGTCTCCACGCGGTCGGAGAAGTCGTGCGTGGAGCAGATGTCGCCGTAGGTCGCCTCGGAGGTGTTGAGGTTGTGGTTGTACGCGTCGGCGCCCGCGGAGCGCAGGCGGTCGGCCTGGCCGTCGGAGAGCAGGCCGAGGCAGGCGCACACCTCGACGCCCTCGTTCTGGTCCTTGATCGCCTCGATGGTCTTCGAGACCCGGTCCACGTCCCGGTCCGTCGGGCCGCGGCCGCTCGCCACCAGGCAGACGCGCTTGGCGCCGCCCGCGACGCCCGCGCCCGCCGCGGCCGCCGCCTCGTCCGGCTTCAGCCAGGTGTACTTGAGGATGTCGGCCTTGGAGCCGAGCCGCTGCGAGCAGTACGAGCAGTCCTCGGGGCACAGCCCGGACTTCAGGTTGACCAGATAGTTGAGCTTCACCCGCCGCCCGAACCACTGGCGGCGCACCGTGCCGGCCGCGGCCACCACGTCGAGCAGTTCGTCGTCGGAGGTGGCCAGTACGGCCAGCGCCTCGTCGCGGGTCGGCAGTTCGCGCCGCAGCCCCTTGTCCACCAGCGTCTTCAGCAGGTCCATGGCGCCGATCTTCGCGCAGTGCACCGGTCCCGGCCAATGGCGGACCGCACAACACCCGGCCGCGAAGGTGTGTGCATCACCACATGACGGGCCGGTGTCACGGGCGGTTAGGTTGCCGGACATGACCCTCGACCCGCGCCCCGGCGACCGATCGACGCCCCGTGCGCCGCGCCCACCCGCCACCGCTCCGCCCGCCACTGCTCCGTCCGCGACCGCTGCGCCCGTCACCGCCCCGGCCGCCCGTGACCCGTTCGGCTGGATCGACGAACGCGCGCGGGCCCGCCGCCGGGCCGGTCTGGTGCGGACCCTGCGCCCGCGCGCGGCCGACGCCGCGCCGCTGGACCTGGCGGGCAACGACTACCTCGGTCTGACCCGGCACCCCGAGGTCACCCGGGCCGCCGCCGACGCCGCCCTGCGCTGGGGCGCGGGCTCGACCGGATCGCGCCTGGTGACCGGCACCACCGCGCTGCATGCCGAACTGGAGGCCGAACTCGCCGCGTTCTGCGGCTTCGAGTCCGCCCTGGTCTTCGCCAGTGGCTACGCGGCCAACCTCGCCGCGGTCACCGCGCTGAGCGCGCCCGGCGGCCTCATCGTCTCCGACGCGGGCAACCACGCGTCGCTGATCGACGGCTGCCGCCTGGCCCGAGCCACCACCGAGGTCGTCGCGCACCGCGATCCCGACACCGTCCGCAAGGCACTCGCCGGCCACGAGGGTCCCGCGCTCGTCGTCACCGACTCGGTGTTCTCTGTGGACGGCGACGCGGCGCCGCTCGCCCGTCTCGCCCCGGTCTGCCGCGCGGCGGGCGCCGCTCTGCTGATCGACGACGCGCACGGGCTCGGGGTGCTCGGCGAGGGAGGCCGGGGAGCGGCCGACGCGGCAGGTCTGGCGGGGGCGCCGGACGTGGTCTGCACGGTGACCCTGTCGAAGGCGCTCGGCAGCCAGGGCGGCGCGGTGCTCGGACCGGCGCGGGTCGTGGAGCACCTGGTCAACGCCGCCCGCACGTTCATCTTCGACACCGGCCTCGCGCCCGCCGCCGCGGCCGGGGCGCTCGCCGCGCTGCGGGTGTTGCGGCGTGAGCCGGAACGTCCGGGCCGGGCACACGGCGTGGCGCGGGAGTTGTACGACAGGCTGACCGGCGCCGGTCTGGACGCGGTCGCCCCGGACGCCTGCGTCCTGTCCGTGCTCGCGCCCGCGCCCGAGGCGGCGCTGCGGTGGGCGGCGGACTGCCGTGACGAGGGGCTCGCGGTGGGCTGCTTCCGGCCGCCGTCGGTGCCGGACGGCATCTCCCGGCTGCGTCTGACCGCCCGCGCCGACCTGACGGGTGAACAGATCGACCGGGCGGTGGAGGTGATCGTCCGTACCGCACCGCGGGGCGCCCGCCGCTGAGCACCGGCAAGCCGTCGAAGGGGCCTGCCGCTGAGCGTGGGCACGCGGTCGGGCAATGAGTGTCGGCACGCGGTCGACCACTGGGCGTCGGGACGCTGTCGAGCACTGGGCGTCGGGCCGCTGTCGAGGGGCGCGAGCCGCTCACCTTCCGTGGGGGGCGCGCGCCGGTCGGGCACTGTGCCCTGTAATGCGCTCTTTCGTCGCAGAGTTCACTGCTTCGAGGGACAGATATGACCATGGCTTGGCGTACCTCACCGTTCGGCGGCAGCATGGATGCCACTCCGGCGGGAACAGCCGACGACGGCTGTGCCGCTGACATATCCGCCGCGGCCGCGCCGCGCGAGGAGATGCCGACCGCCGGAGGACCGGAGCCGGCGGAAAAGGAACAGCCTCGCCATGGCAGACCATCAGGAAGCAGCCGTCACCTTGCCGAGCGATCCCGCCTCGGTGCGCGTCGCCCGCGACTACGTGGCGGGAGTCCTCGGCCAGTGGGGCCTTCCCGAGCGGGCCCCCGTCGCGGACAGCGTGCGGCTGATCGTCTCCGAGCTCGTCACCAACGCCGTGCAGCACACCTTCGGCCGCTCGCCGACGTTCACCGTCGACCTGAGGCTGGAGCGCGGCGAGCGACTGCGCATCGGCGTGACGGACAGCCATCCGCGCTGGCCGCAGCGGCTCCCGGCGGCCGTGCAGCAGGACAACGGGCGCGGCATGGTCATCGTCAGGTCACTGACCGCGGAGTGCGGCGGCCGGATGTCGGTGACGCCCACGGCGGACGGCGGCAAGACGGTGTGGGTCGTGCTGCCGTGGGCCGTCGAGACGGCGGTCGTGGACCGCCCGTGCCGCGAGGCGGCCGCCCGCGCGACGTCGCCCGTGCCGTCACCGGCCACGGCGCGGGGCGTCGGCGTGCTCGGCAGATCCCGCTGACCCCGGCCGCTTCCAGCGTGCACCGGAACGTTTCTTCCGGGTGGGTCCGGAGGCCGGATCTTCCGGGTGGGTCCGGAGTCCGGCCCCAGGACCCGCCCGGTCAGCTGACCCGCCCGTACCAGACGCTGCGGGTCCAGATGTGTTCCAGCCGGACCCGTGCCCCGGTGTGCGGCGCGTGCCAGATCTCGTCGTCGCCCGCGTAGACGCCGACGTGGTAGACGTCGTCGCCGTAGTGGAAGAAGACCAGGTCGCCGGGGGCCCGTGACGAGGCGGGGATGTGCCGGGTCCCGTCGTACTGCTCGGCGGCGGTCCGCGGCAGCCTCCGCCCGGCCTGCCGGAAGGCGTAGAGCGTCAGCCCCGAGCAGTCGAAGCGGTACGGCCCGGTCGCGCCGTACTGGTAGGGGGAGCCCCGCTTGGCCGCCGCGACGTGCAGGGCCTCCATGGCCACGGCCGCCGCGTTCGCGGGCGGCGCCATCCCGGGCGCCAGCAGGCTTCCGGCCAGGGCGGCCGCGGTCAGCACCGCCGTCGTCCCGGTCCGGGAGAGCGCCTTGGCCAGGCATGCGGTGGGTGATATCGGCGCACTCATCGCGCACTCCTTCGTCGACCGCCTGCGAAGGAGTGCCTGTCGGGTTCGGGCAGGCGAAGAATGCCCGGCCGCCGTGGCGGCTTCACCCCAAGGGGTCCTTACGTCCTTCGACGGACCCCGTACCGCTCGGGTCCTCCGCTCCTGCCGGCTGTGGCGTCGACCTGACCTCCGGGCGCCGGCAGGACTCGGCGTTCGCTCGGAGCGCCCCACCCCTTCGGCGGGGGCTTGTCGTCCCAGGGATGATTACGCACAAACCGGAAAAATCTCTAACGCAAAACGCTGTGTTCGTGTCTCTTTGTGATCGGATACGGGGCATCGGCTGTGGTTGGACGCCTGATCACGGCTCGGAGCGCCGCTGCGCCGACCGGGTGACGGCGGCGTGTCGCGCCTGGTCGGCGCGGTCGGATCGCGAGGGCCGCGTGCTCGCGTGAGGCGGGGGAGTTCCGGCGCGACCGGCGCGGACGGAGCGATCACGAACGCGATCACGAACGCGATCACGGCGCAACGCATCGGCGGTGCGTGACGGCGCGCTGGTCGGCGGCCCGGACCGGCGGCCTCGGGCGGCGCGTCGTCACGGATCGTAGGCACCCCCGTCGGACGCTCCGCCCCTCCGCCCCGCCCCTCCGTCACGGACGGTAGGTTCCGGCCTGCTCACGGGACCGAGCGCCACGCGGGCCCGGCTTCCGGCGCCCACTCCCCAAGCCCGACCCCGCCGCCAGCCTCAGCCGTCCTGTGCCCTCAGCCGCCTTGCCCCCGACCGTCTCGCCTCCTCAGCCGCCTTGCCCCCAGCCGTCCCGTCGCCAACCGTTCTGCCCCAACCCGTCCTGCCGTCAGCCGTCCCCCTCGCGCTCCGGCTCCTTCCGGGGGATCGCGGGCAGCGACGTCCTGCGTTCGCCGTCCAGGACGCGCAGCGCCCGCACCAGCGTGTCCCGGTGCACCTCGGCCTCGCCGCGTTCGTGCATCAGGGCCAGCGCGTCTCTGAGCGAGGCGGCCTGGCCCACCAGCGCCTGGGCGGCGCGCAGTGCGGCGTAGGTGTTCGTGGCGCGGGCCGGGTTGGCGCGGCCCAGCAGGTCGGCGATGGCCAGGTAGCTGTCGATGAACTGGCCCTCGGCGCGGGTCAGCGCGGGCATCGGCGGCAGGTCGGGGATCACGTTGCGATCACCGGTCCTCGGATGCTGCCGGGAAGGCCTCGCCGTTCTCGGCGACCCGGTCCACCAGCCCGTAAGCAACGGCCTGTTGGGCGTCGAGTACGGTCGTGTGCTCCAGGTCGGCGTGCACGCGGGAGCGGGGGCGTCCGGTGTACCGGGCGAGCAGTTCCTCGAACCGGTCACGCCTGCGCAGCAGTTCGGCGACGTGCACCTTCAGGTCGGACGCCCGCCCGTGCAACGGCTCGTCGTTCGTGGGCTGTTGGAGGGTGATGCGGGCGCCGGGCAGGACGAGGCGCTTGCCCGGCGTCCCGGCGGCCAGGAGCACGGCCGCCGCGGGGCCCGCCTGACCCAGGCAGACCGTGCGGACGTCGCAGGACAGATGGCGCATCGTGTCGTGGAGCGCGGTCAGGGCGGTGAACGAGCCGCCCGGCGAGTTGACGCACAGCTGGATCTCGCGGTCCGGCGCGTCGCGGTCGAGCCGCAGCAGCTGCGCGATCAGGACGTTCGCCGAGGCGTCGTCGAGGGACCCGCCGAGCATGACCACCCGACGCGCGAGCAGGTGGGCGTAGAGGCCGTCGTCCTGCGGCGGCAGCAGGCCAAGTCCGCTGCGCAGTCCGGGTGGTTCAGCCTGCTCCGGGCCTGCGGGGCCTCCTTGCTCCGGCCCCGCGGGGTCTCCGGTTCGTCCTGGCATGGGCGACACCTCCATGGCCTCGGGCGGGACGCGGTCTCGCACCGGCGAGCGCGCGGCCCTGCGACAGCGGCTCTGTGTAAAAGGCAGCTCTGTAAAAAATGTACAGGACGTACGGTCCGTTATGATGGTGAGCATGGCCCACGAAGTCCCCGTGACACAAGCCCGCGCCGAGCTGGCCGAGCTGATCAACCGCGTCGTCTACGGCGGCGAGCGGGTCGTCGTCACCCGGCACGGCAAGCCGCTCGTCGCCCTGGTCTCCGCCGCCGACCTGCGGCGACTCGAAGAGGACGAACGGGCCGAGGGCGGCCGGATGATCAGTTCCGTCTCCGCCGTGGGACTCGGAGCGTCCGCTCCCGGCGAACGCCCCCGTTTCGGCATCGCCGCCCACCACGCCCCGCACTCCCCGGAGGCCTGAATCCCGCGGTCCGTCACCGGGAAGAGCCTTTCGCACGCCGCGCCGACGGAGGCTTAACGCCCGCGAAACCGACCGGACGCGAGTGCGTAATCACCCTGCAAAAACCTGGGAACCAGCAGGTCAAGCGGGGCTCGGCCGGGCGTACCGTGCATGGTGCAGTCATCCGGACACCCGGTGTGCGCACCCCTCACGCGCCGGCTCCCGACGCCCGACCGTGGCGGGCGGGCCGTGGCCGATGACCCATGGCCCGCGAGCGGCACCGGGCAGGACCGAGCAGGGACGACGTGAGGTGGTACGCGTGCGACTGACCCCGCATGAACAGGAGCGTCTGCTGATCCACGTGGCGGCGGACGTGGCGCGCAGACGTCTCGACCGCGGTGTACGGCTCAACCACCCCGAGGCGGTCGCGCTCATCACCACGCACGTCCTCGAAGGCGCCCGGGACGGCCGTACCGTCGCGGAGTTGATGTCCTCCGGCCGCAAGGTGCTCACCCGTGACGAGGTCATGGAGGGCATCCCGGAGATGCTGTCCGACGTCCAGGTGGAGGCGACCTTCCCGGACGGCACCAAGCTGGTCACCGTCCACGACCCGATCGGCTGAACCGGCGATGATTCCGGGAGAGATCCTCCACGCCGACGAGCCGGTGGTCCTCAACGAAGGACGTCCCGTCGTCAGGCTCACGGTGCTCAACGCCGCGGACCGGCCGGTGCAGGTCGGCTCGCACTACCACTTCGCCGAGGCCAACCCGGGGCTGGAGTTCGACCGGGAGGCCGCCCGGGGCCTGCGGCTGTCGGTCGCCGCCGGCACCGCCGTGCGGTTCGAACCGGGGCTGCCGGTCGAGGTCGAGCTCGTGCCGATAGCGGGCGAGCGCGTGGTCGCCGGACTGCGTGGCGAGACCTGCGGGCCCCTCGACACCTGAACCAGGCCACCGCCTCGACACCTGAACCAGGGCACCGCCGCACCGCCCTCGCACCCACCATCCCCCAACACGGCCGCCGTACAAGGGAACTGACGATGGCTCAACTCACCCGTGCCGCCTACGCGGACCTCTACGGGCCGACCACCGGCGACCGCGTCCGGCTGGCCGACACCGACCTGCTGATCGAGATCGAACGCGACCTGTCCGGCGGTCCCGGACGGGCGGGCGACGAGGCGGTGTTCGGCGGCGGCAAGGTGATCCGCGAGTCGATGGGCCAGTCCCGGGTGACCCGGGCCCAGGGCGCCCCGGACACCGTGATCACCGGCGCGGTCGTCCTGGACCACTGGGGTGTGGTCAAGGCGGACGTCGGCATCAGGGACGGACGGATCGCCGCCATCGGCAAGGCGGGCAACCCCGAGACGATGGACGGCGTGCACCCCTGGCTGGTGATCGGCCCGGAGACCGAGATCATCGCGGGAGGCGGCCTCATCCTCACCGCGGGCGCGGTCGACGCCCATGTCCACTTCATCTGCCCGCAGTTGGTGGACGAGGCACTGGCGTCCGGGGTCACCACACTCGTCGGCGGCGGCACCGGACCGGCCGAGGGAAGCAAGGCGACCACCGTCACCCCGGGCGCATGGCACCTCGCCCGCACCTTCGAGGCGCTGGAGTCCTCACCGGTCAACGTCGGGCTGCTCGGCAAGGGCAACACCGTCAGCGTCGACTCGATGTACGACCAACTCCTCGCCGGAGTCGTGGGGTTCAAGATCCACGAGGACTGGGGAGCCACCCCTGCGGCCATCGACGCCTGCCTCACGGTGTGCGCCGCGACCGGCGCGCAGGTGGCGATCCACACCGACACGCTCAACGAGGCGGGCTTCGTCGAGGACACCCTCGCGGCCATCGCCGGACGCGGCATCCACGCGTACCACACCGAGGGCGCCGGCGGCGGGCACGCGCCCGACATCATCACCGTGGTGTCCGAGCCCAACGTGCTGCCCTCGTCGACCAATCCCACCCGCCCGCACACCGCCAACACCATCGACGAACACCTCGACATGCTGATGGTCTGCCACCACCTCAACCCCGCCGTGCCGGAGGACCTCGCGTTCGCCGAGTCCAGGATCCGCCCCTCGACCATCGCGGCCGAGGACGTGCTGCACGACCTCGGCGCCATCTCGATCATCTCCTCCGACTCCCAGGCCATGGGCCGGATCGGAGAGGTGGTGCTGCGCACCTGGCAGACCGCGCATGTGATGAAGCGACGCCGCGGCGCGCTGCCGGGCGACGGCCGCGCCGACAACCACCGGGCCCGGCGCTACGTCGCCAAGTACACCATCAACCCCGCGATCGCCCAGGGCATGGACGCGGAGGTGGGATCGGTGGAGGACGGCAAGCTCGCCGACCTCGTGCTGTGGGAACCGGCGTTCTTCGGCGTCAAACCCCACCTCGTCATCAAGGGTGGACAGGTGGCGTACGCGCAGGTCGGCGACGCCAACGCCTCCATCCCGACGCCCCAACCCGTCCTTCCCCGGCCGATGTTCGGCGCCACGGGACGCGCGCCCGCCGCCAACTCGCTCAACTTCGTCACCCCGACCGCGCTGGACGACGGGCTCGCCGAACGGCTGGGCCTGGGAAAGCGGTTCGCGGCCATCCGCGACACCCGACCGGTCACCAAGGCCGACCTGCGGGAGAACGACGCCATGCCCAGGGTGGAGGTCGACCCCGACACCTTCACGGTACGGATCGACGGCGAGGCGGTGGAACCCGATCCCGCCACCGAACTGCCCATGGCACAGCGCTACTTCCTCTTCTGACGGCGCTCTCGTGATGACGACCACAGTGAGCTGGTGATGACGACCACAGCGGGCGCTTCCGCCGCACTCCTGGTCCTCGCCGACGGCCGTTTCCCGGCCGGGGGCCACGCCCACTCCGGCGGCGTGGAGGCCGCGGTGCGCGCCGGACGGCTCGACGACGCCGCCGCCCTGGAGCGGTTCTGCCGGGGCCGCCTGCACACCTGCGGGCTGGTCGCCGCCGGACTGGCCGCCGCCGCTGCCACCGGTCACGACCCGCTGGCGCTCGACGAGGCGGCCGACGCCCGTACGCCGTCACCGGCCCTGCGCGCCACCGCCCGGAAGCTGGGGCGGCAGATGATGCGCGCGGCCCGGGCCGCCTGGCCCTCGGCGGCCCTGGACGACCTGGCCGCCGCCCGGCCGCGCGGCGCCCACCAGCCCGTCGTGCTCGGCGTGGCAGCCGCCTCTGCGGGGCTCGGCCCACCGGACGCCGCACGGGCCGCCGCCCACGAGTCGGTGAGCGGACCCGCGACGGCGGCGGTGCGGCTGCTCGGCCTGGACCCGTTCGAGGCGACGGCGGTGCTGGCGCGGCTGGCCCCCGAGGTCGACGCGGTGACCGCGCACGCCCTCCGTCGCGCCGAACGGGTCGCGGCGGAGGGGACCGACGCGCTCCCGGCGGCCTCGGCACCGTTGCTCGACATCCTCGCCGAACACCACGCCGCCTGGCCCGTACGGCTCTTCGCGTCGTGATCCCGGGACGGCCGCACCGTCGCGACCGTCCCGCCAGGGGCCGCACCGTGCCGGATGCCCCCCCGAGCCCCCATCCGCAAGCCACCGATCGGAGTCACCGTGCACCTCGACCACCCCGAGACCTACCCCCAGCGCCACGCCCCCGCCCTGAGTGCGCCGGACCCGCGCCCCGACGGGCGCCGCCGCGCCCTGCGCGTCGGGTTCGGCGGGCCGGTCGGATCGGGCAAGACGGCGACCGTCGCCGCGCTGTGCAGGCTGCTGCGCGACGAGTTGTCCATCGGCGTCGTCACCAACGACATCTACACCCGTGAGGACGCCGAGTTCCTGCTGCGTCACGCCGTCCTGCCGCCCGAGCGGATCAGTGCCGTGGAGACCGGAGCCTGCCCGCACACCGCCATCCGCGACGACATCTCCGCCAACCTGGAGGCGATCGAGGACCTGGAGGAGGCGGTCGGGCCGCTCGACCTGGTGCTCGTGGAGTCCGGCGGCGACAACCTCACCGCGACCTTCTCCAGGGGGCTGGTGGACGCGCAGGCGTTCGTGATCGACGTGGCGGGCGGCGACAAGATCCCGCGCAAGGGCGGTCCCGGCGTCTCCACCGCCGACCTGCTGGTGGTCAACAAGACCGACCTCGCGCCGCTGGTCGGCGCCGACCTGGAGGTGATGGCCCGCGACGCCAAGGCGCAACGCGGCGACCTCCCGGTCGTCTTCACCTCGCTGGCCCAGGCCGACGGGATCGCGCCGGTGGCCACCTGGGTCAGGACCCGGCTCGCCGCCTGGACCGCGGCGGCGTGACGCCTCCCGTGCCCACGACCACCCCGGAGGCCGCCTCCGCCCCGGACGCCGCACGCACCGCGCTCGGCGCCTGCGCCCCGGACGCCTCCCCGGCCGTGCGCCGCGCCGCCGTCCCGTCCAGCGGCGTCCACGCCGGTGCCCGCGTCGTCGCCGCCCCCGACGGCCGGGGCGGCACCGCGCTGCCCGTGCTGGACGGAGCCGGCCCCTTCGCCCTGCGCCGCACGCGATCGCATGGGCCCTGGGCGCACGTCACCGTGGTCGGGGCGATGGCCGCGCCCCTCGGCGGGGACCGGCTGACGCTGTCCGCCGAGGTCCTCGCGGGCGCGAGGCTCCGCGTCGGAGCGGCCGCCGCCACCGTCTCGCTGCCCGGCCGCGACGGTGCCCCCGCGACGTACGACATCGACCTGAGCTTGGGCGAGGGCGCCGAACTGCACTGGCTGCCCGAGCCGTTGATCGTCGTGGCCGGAAGCGATCTGACCGTGACCACGCGCGTCACCCTCGCCGCCGGGGCACGGCTGGTGTTCCGGGAGGAACAGGTGCTCGGCCGGGCGGGGGAGCGGACCGGGCGGCTGGTGAACAGGCTGACGGTACGGCGGGCCGGACGACCGCTGCTCGACCAGGAACTCGCGTTCGGCCCGGGGGAACCGGGATGGTCGGGCCCCGCGGTCCTCGGCGGGTACCGCGCGACCGGCCAACTACTCACGGTGAGCCCCGAGTTCGGTGAACAGGCGCCCGACGTACGCCTCCTGACGGAGGATCCGGCGCGGGGCGAGGCGGTGCTGACCCCGCTCGCGGGCCCCGCCACGCTGGTGACGGCCCTGGCGCACGACGGCCTGACGGTACGTCGGCTGCTGGACCGGGGCGGCGCGGCGGCCGCCGTGACCGGCCCGGCGCAACCGGTCAGCCGATCGGACGCTGCCGGATCGTCGTAGGGCGAACGCCTGGCCAAGCTTACGAAATGATGAAGAAACCTCTGTACGGGCTGTGCGAATCCTGTGCGATGGAGAAAGGATCGCCCCGACACCGCGTGACCGCCCACGACCACGGCGGCACGCCGGCAAGGAGGGGAAAGTCCTTGAAACGCATCACCGTGCTGGGCGCCGTCGCCGCCCTGCTCGCGGGAGCCGTCGCCACCGCCCCGGCCGGGTACGCGGCCGACCGCGACGCGCCGGGCACCACCGAGGCACGCGGGGCGGCCGTCGCCGCGGCCCGCGCCGCCGAAGCCGGAATCCACTGGACCGCCTGCCCGTCGGACTGGCAGCTCGCCGCGCCCATCCAGTGCGGATGGGTGACCGTGCCGATCGACTACGCGAGGCCGAACGGGCCCACCATCAAGCTCGCCGTCGACCGTGCGCGCAGCACCGGCACCAAGGCGCAGCGCCAGGGCTCGCTGATCTACAACCCGGGCGGTCCCGGCGGCTCCGGCCTGTCCTTCCCCCGCCGGACCACGACGAAGAACGCGATCTGGGCCGCCACCGCCAAGGCCTACGACTTCGTGGGATTCGACCCCCGCGGCGTCGGGCACTCCGCGCCGGTCTCCTGCGAGGACCCCGGCGCCTTCGCCAAGGCGCCCAAGCCCGACCCGGTCCCGCGCGACGCCGCCGACAAGCTGGCGCTGCGCAAGACCGCCGCGCGGTACGCCGACGGCTGCCACGAGCGCGGCGGCAGGCTGCTGCCGTACCTGACCACGCCCAACACCGCCCGCGACATGGACGTCATCCGTGCCGCGCTCGGAGACAAGAAGATCAACTACCTGGGTGTCTCCTACGGGACCTATCTCGGCGCGGTCTACGCCACGCTCTTCCCGACCCACGTACGGCGCCTGCTGGTGGACAGCGTGGTGGACCCCAGCCCCGACCACATCTGGTACCGGAACAACCTCGACCAGGACGTGGCGTTCCAGGGCCGGTGGAACGACTGGGAGGACTGGGTCGCCCGGCACGACGCGAACTACCACCTCGGCACGACGCGTGCCGCCGTCGAGCGGCAGTGGCTGAGGCTGCGCGCCACCGCCGCGGCGCACCCGCTGGGCGGTGTCGTCGGCCCGGCCGAGCTGATCGCGTTCTTCCAGAACGCGCCCTACTACGACCAGTACTGGACGATCGTGGCCGGCGCGTGGAGCCAGTACGTCGCGGGCGACACCAAGCCGCTGATCTCCGCCGCCACCCCCGCCGCGGCCGGATCCGCCGACGCGGTCGCCGCGGAGAACGAGAACGCCGTCTACACCGCGGTGGAGTGCAACGACGCCGCGTGGCCGAGGAGTTGGGCCACCTGGGACCGCGACAACACCCGGCTGAACGCCACGTACCCGCTCATGACCTGGCCCAACGCGGCGATGAACCTGCCGTGCGCCACCTGGCACGAGCCGCAGCTCACGCCGCTCGACGTCCGCTCGCACGCGGGTCTGCCCGCTGTGCTGATCGTGCAGAGCACTCGTGACGCGGCGACCCCGTACCCCGGCGCGGTCGAACTGCACCGCAGGCTCAAAGGCTCGGAGATGATCACCGAACGCGGTGCCGGTTCGCACGGCGTCACCGGCCTGGTCAACCCCTGCATCAACGACCGGGTCACCGCCTACTTCGTCAACGGCAGGCTGGACGCCCACGACGTGACCTGCGCCCCGCACGCCACCCCGCAGCCCCCCGCCCGCACCACGGTGAAGGCCAAGGCCGCCGACCTTCCGACCACCGGCTGAACCCCCACACCACCGCCCCGGCGCGCGCCCTTCGAGGGAGCGCGCCGGGGCGGGCTTGTTGCGGGGGAGGGGTATCGCGATATAGCTTAATCGCGCCGACTCGGACGGGTCGGCGTGCATCGCTCAGCCCTCGACGAGGAGGCGCCGTATGTCCTCGACCGCCGCTCCGGAACCCGGTCCCGGATCCGATTCCGGTGCGCAGCGTGCGCGGCTGACCAAGCTGCCCGGCGCCGCGCCCGATCTGCGTGCCTCCGACGAGGAGCGCGACCACGTCGCGGGAATCCTCGCCGACGCGCTCGCCACCGGACGGCTCGCGCCCGACGAGCACGCCGAGCGGCTCGAAGCCGTCTACGCGGCCCGCACCCGCGGCGACCTCGCGCCCCTCACCCAGGACCTGCCCGAGCCCGCCGAAGGCCGCACCACGGCGCTCGCCCCGCACCTCGACGCGGCCCCGGTGCACGCGGTGTTCAGCAAGATCCGGCGCGGCGGTCAGTGGCCGGTGCCGCCGGAGACCGTGGTGCGCTCGACCTTCGGTGCCGCCGTCATCGACCTGCGCCACGCCGTCTTCACGCGCCACGAGGTCGTCATCCACGCCCACTCGTTCGGCGGCAAGATCGAGATCCTGGTGCCCGACAACGCCCGGGTCTACGACACCGGCACCGCGCTGTTCGGCAAGCGCTCGCTGCCCGGCGGCAAGGAAGCCAAGGGCGACGACGGCCCGGTCGTACGCATCACCGGCCGCTCCGTCTTCGGCCACGTGCGGGTGATGCGCGGCGGCTTCAAGTGGCCCTGGCGGGACTGGCGTTGAGCGGGCGGGGGGCTGCCTTCCGCCGCCCCCCGGCCCTCTGACTGACGTACCCTCAACTCCGTTGCTCGGCCAGCCACGCGTCCTCCGCCGCGTAGTCGAAGAGCGCGTCGCCGTATGAGGCCGCCATCTTCGGGAACGCCTCCCGCCAGTCACGCCCGGCCAGTTCGCGGGTCATCCACTCCACCGTGGCGGGCATCGACTCCGCGTAGCCCGTGGCCGCACGGTAGCCCAGCTCGCGTTCCGCCGCGGTCATGTCGAGGACCATGGGGTGCGGCAGCGCCCACGGGGTGTCACCCACGTTCTCCCGCGGCGGCTTCCCGTCCACCAGCACCGTCTCGCAGGAGTACCCCAGCGCCGCGTCCACCGCCGCGCCGATCTCCGCCACGGTGGGCGCCTGCGGGTCGACCGCGTTGAGCACCCGTGCGCCGGGCCTGCGCGCGGCCAGCCGGATCAGCTCCGCCAGGTTGGCGGCGTTCACGGTGTGGAAGCGGCTCTCACCGTTGTAGGCCAGCACCCGCACCGGACGCCGGTCCAGCACGCGCTGGACGAAGTACAGCTCGCGCGGGGAGCGGCTGTGCGGCCCGTGCACCGCGCCCGCCCGCAGCAGCGTCACCGGCAACGCGTCGGCGGCCGCCAGCAGATCCCGCTCCAGCGCCACCTTGCGCGTCGCGTAGGTCGCCTCGCCCGGTTCCACCGTCGGCTGCGCCTCGGACATGGGCACCGGGTAGCGGGGCAGGCCGTCCGGCTCGTCCTGCGTGTCGAATCCGCGGCCCCGCTCGTCCACGTAGACCGCCGCGCTGGAGATCACCACCGCCGAGCCGACCGTCCCGGCCAGCGCCGCCAACTGCCGTGCGTGCGCCGCGCCGTACGCCACGCAGTCCACCAGCACGTCGCAGCCGTCCCCCAGCGCCTCTGCCAGCGCGCCCGGCTCGTCCCGGTCGAGCGCGACGGCCTCCACGCCGTCCGGCCAGGCGTCGTCCCGCCGCCCGCGCTGCGACGCCGCGCGCACCCGCCAGCCGTCGCGGGCCAGCGCGGCCACCGCGGGCCGCCCGATCTGTCCCGTCGCCCCGAGCACGAAAGCCGTGCCCGGCGTCCCCGTCGTCCTCGCTGTGCCGGCCGTCCCCGGCGTCCCCGTCGTCATGCGGCCGACGCTACGCGCGGCCGGGGGAGCGGGCCAGGGATGTTCGCCGTACGCTGATCGGCCGCCGGTCCCTCGCCACCGGGGCCACGCCGTCAGGCCGGGCGGCGCAGCTTGGGGTGGTTGGCGCGCGCGGCGGCGAGTTCGGCCTTGACCTCGGTCGCGTACCGGTCGACGTACTCCTGCCCGGACAGCTCCATGATGGCGTACACGATCTCGTCCACGACCGACCGCAGCACGAAGCGCTCGTTCTCCATCCCGGCGAAGCGGGAGAAGTCCATCGGCTCGCCGAACCGGATCGTCACCCGCCGGATCCTCGGCAGCACCCGGCCGGGCGGCTGGATCTCGAACGTCCCGACCATCGCGCAGGGCACCACCGGCGCACCGGACTTCAAGGCCATCACCGCCACCCCGGTGCGCCCCTTGTACAGCCGACCGTCGTGCGAGCGGGTGCCCTCCGGATAGACGCCCATCAACTCCCCGCGCCGCAGCACCTTCAGCGCCTCCTCCACGGCCGACTGCGACGCCTTGCCGCCGGTGCGGTCGACCGGGATCTGGCCCGCGCTGCGGAAGAACGCCGCGATCAGCGCGCCCTTGAGCCCCGGGCCCGTGAAGTACTCCTGCTTGGCCAGGAAGGTGATGCGGCGCGGCAGGATCGCGGGCATCAGGAAGTGGTCGGAGAACGACAGGTGGTTGCCCGCGACGATCGCCGCACCCTCCTCGGGAACGTGCTCCAGGCCCTCGATCCGGGGCCGGAAGAGCAGCCTCAGCAGCGGACCGAGGACCAGGTACTTGAGCACGTAGTAGAACAAGGTCGGGCCTTCCCCTGTACGGCACACGGACGGGCGGGCGGTGACGGGCCGGGAGCACGTCGCCACGACGTGACCACGGACAGTATTCCCCGCGTCGCCCCGGCGTAAGGGCGACAGATCCCGGTCAGCGGCTGCCGACCAGCGCCGTGCCCCCGGCCAGTACGGCCAGCGTCGCCCAGCCCAGCCAGAGCCAGCCGCTGTCGCCCACCACGACCGTGTACGCGGTCACCAGCACCAGCGTCGCCAGCGCCGCGGCCGTCATCACCCGCGTCGCACCCGTCATCCGCCGTCCCCCTTCCGCGCACACGAGGAAGACCCGCCCGGACCCCCGTACCCGGGGCCGCGAAAACCATCGTCGCCCCGCAGCGGTTCCCTCCGCTACGGGGCGACGATCGACGGGGCGAGCCGGGACGACCCGGCGGCACGGGGTGCGGGGTCAGCGCCCCCGGGCCTGGAGCGAGGCCAGATAGGCGTTGTACGCGACCAGCTCCTGGTCGCCGTCCCGGTCCGCCGCCCGGTCCTCGCGCTTGGCCTTGCGCTGTTCGGAGACGTACCACTGGAAGACCAGCGCGATCAGCACCAGCACCGACGGGATCTCGCTGAACGCCCAGGCGATGCCACCCGCCATGTGCTGGTCGGACAGCGCGTCGATGCCCAGCGACGCGGGCGGGTGCTCGAAGGTCTTCACCATCGGCTGCGAGGCCATCATCAGCGCGATGCCGAAGAACGCGTGGAAGGGCATCCCCATGAACAGCTCCAGGATGCGCATCACGTGACCCGGCCGGTGCGGACCCGGGTCCACGCCCATGATCGGCCAGAAGAAGACCAGGCCCACGGCGAGGAAGTGCACCATCATCGCGATGTGCCCGATCCGGCTCTCCATCAGGAAGTCGAACAGCGGGGTGAAGTACAGCCCGTACAGGCTCGCGATGAACAGCGGGATGGTGAACGCCGGATGCGTGATCACCTGCAGGTAGCGGCTGTGCAGCAGCATCACCAGCAGTTCCCGCGGTCCCTTGCGCCCGCGCCCGGCGGTCGGCAGCGCCCGCAGCGTCAGGGTGACCGGCGCGCCCATCAGCAGCAGGATCGGGGAGAGCATGCTGATGATCATGTGCTGCACCATGTGGACGCTGAACATCACCATGCCGTAGTCGTTCAGCTTGGTGCACATGGTGAGTGCGACGGTGAGCACGCCGATGGTCCAGGCGATCGTGCGGCCCACCGGCCAGGAGTCGCCGCGCCGCACCAGGCGGGCCACCGCCCAGCCGTACAGCGCGAGCGCCAGCAGGCAGCCGACCAGGAAGAACGGATCGTCGCTGTACTCCAGCCCGCGGCCGAAGCTGAACGGCGGCAGGTTCATGGGCATGTGCATGCCCCCCATGCCGGACATTCCGTGCCCGCCGTGATCCATCCGCACTCTCCCGTCGCGCCAGCAGCCGACGCACCCTGGATTGTGCCGATTCCGACCGGTGCGCCCGCACCAGAGTAGAACCGCCCCCGCCCGGGACTTCGGGCGGGGGCGGTCCTTCAGCCTCGGCGCGGCGTCACAGCACGCACTCGGCCTCGACGTACCGCTCGGCGGGCACCGTCTTGAGGTGGTCGACCGCCTCGGCCAGCGGCACCAGCACGATGTCGGTGCCGCGCAGCGCGGTCATCATGCCGAAGTCGCCGTTGTGCGCGGCCTCCACCGCGTGCCAGCCGAAGCGAGTGGCCAGCACCCGGTCGTACGCGGTCGGGGTACCGCCGCGCTGGACGTGGCCCAGGATGACCGGCCGGGCCTCCTTCTCCAGACGGTGCTCCAGCTCCACCGACAGCTGCCGGGCCACACCGGCGAACCGCTCGTGGCCGTAGATGTCCGTGCCGCCGGTGTCGAACTCCATCGAGCCCTCACGCGGCTTGGCGCCCTCGGAGACCACGACGATGGCGAACTTCTTGCCCGCCTCGAACCGCTTGCCGACCAGCTCGGTCAGCTCGTCGATGTCGAACGGCCGCTCCGGCACCACGATCGCGTGCGCACCGGCCGCCATGCCCGCGTGCAGCGCGATCCAGCCGGTGTGACGGCCCATCACCTCGACGATCAGCACCCGCTGGTGGGACTCGGCGGTGGTCTTGAGCCGGTCGAGCGCCTCGGTGGCCACCATCACGGCGGTGTCGAAGCCGAAGGTGACGTCGGTCGAGGCGATGTCGTTGTCGATGGTCTTCGGCACGCCCACGATGGGCAGCCCGGCGTCCGACAGCAGCCGGGCCGCCTTCAGCGTGCCCTCGCCGCCGATCGGGATGATGGCATCGAGCCCGAGGTCCGCCATGTGGCCGCGGGCCCGCTCCACACCGCCGCGCAGGTGCTCGGGACGGACCCGGGAGGACCCCAGGATGGTGCCGCCGCGGGCCAGGATGCCGCCCACCGCGTCGAGGTCGAGCTTCCGGTAGTCGCACTCCAGCAGACCCTTCCACCCGTCGTGGAAGCCGATCACCTCGTCGCCGTGGTCGGCCACGGCGCGGTGCACCACGGACCGGATGACGGCGTTGAGTCCGGGGCAGTCCCCACCGCTGGTCAGCACACCAATACGCATTGCTCTCGATACTCCCGCAACTGCAACGTAACCAGCCGACCGGACGCCGTCGTCCGGATGGACCCCGCCAGCCTAACGGCAGGCGGATACCGCCGTCCCCAACCGCGTGCTCAGGCGGGCTGCTGCGTGGCCGCCGCGATCCGCTCCGCGCGCAGCGCCTCGTACCACTGCTCGTCGACCGGCGGCAGGGCGTGCACGTCCAGCGCCAGCTTCAGCAGCATGTCCGCGAACAGCGGGTTGCGGGCCATCACCGGGCCGTGCGCGTACGTGCCGAACACCGTGTCGGACCACGCGCCCTCGGTGCCGTCGCCCGTGCCGTTGCCGTTGCCGTACCGCAACCGGGCCAGCGGACGGGCGCTCGGGCCGATGACCGTGTTGCCCTGGTGGTTCTCGAACCCGGTCAGCGGCGGCAGGCCCAGCCGCTCGTCGACGTCGGCCAGGATGTCGCCGACGTGCCGCGGTCCGTCGTTGCGGATGCTGCGCACGTCCAGGATGCCCAGGCCCGGTTCGGGGCGGCCCAGGTCGTTGACGAACTCGGTGCCCAGGATCTGGTAGCCCGCGCAGACCGAGAAGACGATCGCGCCGTTGGCCACCGCCCGGTTCAGCCCGCCGTCGCGGCGCAGCCGTTCGGCCGCCAGCCGCTGCGGGCGGTCCTCGCCGCCGCCGATCAGGTAGATGTCGCCGGAGGTGGGCACCGCCTGGTCGGACCGGACGTCGATCCGGGAGACGGGGATGTGCCGCTGCTGCGCGCGGCGCTCCACCACGAGGGCGTTGCCCTGGTCGCCGTAGGTGCTCAGCAGGTCCGGGTAGACCCACACCAGGCGCAGGCTGGTCTCGCTCATGCTCGCAATCCTTGCTGTCGGTGCGCTCGGGGTGCCGGGATCAGTTGCCCACGGCGCGGCGCAGGTCCTGGAAGGCGGTGTAGTTGGCGATCACTTCGATCCGTCCCGGCGGCGCCGAGCGCACCGCCTCGTCCACGTCCGCGCAGACCCTGAAGTCGAGCCCCGCGACCTCCAGCCGCACCGCGAGGTCGAGCTTGCGGTCGCCGATGACGAAGATCGGGTGCCCGGCCAGCCGGGTGTAGTCGACGTCCCACAGCCAGGAGGTGTCGGTGCCGTCCGCGCCGCGGGCGTTGACCGACAGCAGCACCGGAGCGGGCGGGCCGTCGATCAGCGAGAACGTCTCCAGCCAGCCCGCCGGGTTCTTCGCCAGCAGCAGCCGCAGGTCACGGCCCTGGTACGGGACGACGTCGTAGCGTCCGGCGACCGCCTGGACCGCGTACATCCGCTCCAGCGCGACCTTGGGGGCGACGCCGAAGACCGCGGCGACCGCCGCGGAGGTGGCCGCGTTCGCCTTGTTGGCGCGGCCCGGCAGCTGCAACTGGATCGGCCAGGCCACCCCGTCCGGGGCGACCACGTAGTCGCCGGACAGCGCCCAGGTCGGCGGCGGGCGGCGGAAGCCGCAGTCACCGCAGTACCAGTCGTCGCCCGGCCGCTGGAGCACGCCGCCGCAGGACGGGCAGGACCACGCGTCGTCCTTCCACTCCTGGCCCGCGGCGACCCACACGACGGTGGGGCAGGACGAGGCGGCCCAGGCGACCAGCGGGTCGTCGGCGTTGGCCACCACGACCGCGTCGGTGCCGGACAGGCCCTCGCGCCAGCGCTCGGCCAGCATCCGGGTCTCGGCGGCGCGGTCGAGCTGGTCGCGCGAGAGGTTGAGCAGCGCGATCGCCTTCGGCGTGACGTCGCGGGCGACGCCGGCCAGGTACTTCTCGTCGACCTCGATCACGCCGTAGCGCGCCTCGGAGCCACCGGCCAGCGCGGAGGTGATGCCCGCGGGCATGTTGGCGCCCAGCGCGTTGGAGACCACCTGGCCCGAGGCCCGCAGCGCCTCGGCGATCAGCCGGGTGGTCGTGGTCTTGCCGTTGGTCGCCGACACCAGCACCACGTCCAGGTGGGTGGCGAGCCGGGCCAGCAGATCGGGGTCGAGCTTGAGGGCCACCTTGCCGCCGATCACCGATCCGCTGCCGCGGCCCGCCGCACGTGACACCGCCGCCGCCGCCTTGCCCGCCGTCACGGCCAGCTTCGCCCGCGGCGACAGCGGCCCCGAGTTGCCTGCCATCGTCTTCCGATCCTCCTCGCGTCCGGCACCGCGCCTCCGTACGTGCGGGCGCCACCGCCTGGCAGGGGTGGCGCCCACGTGTCCGCCGTGTCACCGCGCCGCGGTGCGGGGAGGGTCCCCGCGCGTCGTGCCCGGCAGCGCCGGCGGGAGGCTTCGGTCACGGATCAGCCTATCGACTCCGCGGACCGGCCCCGCACCCGCGCCACGGCCGACTGCCGCCACCCGGCGCCCGGAAGGCCCCGCGCGGGCCCTCTACCCTTGCCGTCATGCGACTCGGCAGCATTCCCGGCAGTTCCGGCAGCGTACGCACGATGAGCCACTTCGGCGCCCCGGTCCTGCACCGTGCGGCCGGTCGGGTGACGGCCTTCGACGACGCGCTGGCCGCGCTGGTCGAGGACATGTTCGCGACCATGTACGCGGCGGACGGAGTGGGTCTGGCCGCGCCCCAAGTCGGCGTCGCGCAACGGGTGTTCGTCTACGACTGCCCCGACGACGAGGACCGCAGGCACCTGGGCCACGTGGTCAACCCCCGCCTGGTCGCGGCGGACGGCGAGCCGGTCACCGGCCCCGAGGGCTGTCTGTCGCTGCCCGGCGTCGAGGCGCCCACCACGCGCTTCGACCGCGCCGTGGTCGAGGGGGTGGACCTGCGCGGCAACCCGGTACGCGTCGAGGGCACCGGGTTCTTCGCCCGCTGTCTCCAGCACGAGTGCGACCACCTGGAGGGCACCGTCTTCACCGACCGGCTGCGGGGCCTGCGCAGACGGCGGGCCCTGTGGGCGGGGCGGCGGGCGCTGCGGCAGGGGACACCCTGAGGGGCGCGCACCCTGCGGGACGCGCGTAGAGCGGTGCAGGACGGGCGGGAGACCCGTCGGTCAGAGGCCGGGGCCGCCGGGCATGTCGGCCGCCGCGGCCAGCCTGCCCCACAGCAGGTCGGCGAGGTGGCGGACCAACTGCTCGCGGGAGCAGGGGCGTTCGCCGAGCCACCAGTCACCGGCGGCGTGCATCATGCCGACGATGCCGTGCCCCCACACCCGGGCCAGCTCGTCGCCGCCCGGGCCGAGGTCGAGGCGTTCGGCGATGATCCGCGCCAGCTCCTCGCCGAGTCTGCGCAGCAGCGGTGCCGACTGGCGCCCGGCGTCGAAGCCCTTCTCGGTGTCCGACGACTCCTGCTCGGTGGGGTGCATCAGGAAGCGGTAGACCTGGGGGCGGGCCTCGATCGCCGTCAGATAGGCGTCCAGGGTCGCCTCCACCCGGTCGCGGCGGGCGTCGGCCGAGTCCAGCGCGGTGCGCAGGGAGGCCAGCAGGGCGTCGGTGTGCCGCTTGGCGAGGGCGCGGTAGAGCCCGTTCTTGTCGCCGAAGTGCCGGTAGAGGATCGGCTTGGTGATGCCCGCCTCGGCCGCGATGGCGTTCATCGACGCCTCCGGGCCGTCGCGCAGCACGACGCGGTCCGCGGCCTCCAGCAGCTCCTTGCGGCGGCGCTCCGTCGCCCGCTGCTGGTCCGTGCGCTGGCTGGTCTGCACCCGAGCGTCCCCTCCCACGGGTCGGTTCCTCTTGCGCGCCGGTCCGGCGCGTCGCGCGCCGACCGGCGAGCCGATTTCGGCGGCTGAGCGAAACGTAACACTCCGCCGGACGGGTGCCGGTTGCCCGTGCGTCGAGTTGACAGGCCGTACCGGCCGGTAACACACTCGGGACACGGTAGGTGTTACCGTTAGTAACAATGGCACGAGGTACCGCTCACCGCGCGTGGGCGGGTGGAGGGGACCATGGGCGACTTCGCGCTGGAACTCAATGACGACCAGAAGGCCGTACGCGACTGGATCCACGGGTTCGCCGCCGACGTGATCCGGCCGGCCGCCGCCGAGTGGGACGAGCGCGAGGAGACCCCCTGGCCGGTGATCCAGGAGGCCGCCAAGATCGGCCTGTACTCGCTCGACTTCTACGCCCAGCAGTACTTCGACCCGACGGGCCTGGGCATCCCGCTCACCATGGAGGAGCTGTTCTGGGGCGACGCGGGCATCGCGCTGTCCATCGTCGGCACCGGGCTCGCCGCCGTCGGCGTCCTCGCCAACGGCACCGAGGAACAGATCGGCACCTGGATCCCGCAGATGTACGGGGACGCCGACGACGTCAAGGTCGCCGCCTTCTGCTCCTCCGAGCCGGACGCGGGCTCCGACGTCGCCTCGATGCGCACCCGCGCGGTCTACGACGAGGCCAAGGACGAATGGGTGCTGAACGGCACCAAGACCTGGGCGACCAACGGCGGCATCGCCAACGTCCACGTGGTGGTCGCGGTCGTCGACCCGGACCTGGGCTCCAAGGGCCACGCCTCGTTCATCGTGCCGCCGGGCACCCCCGGCCTGTCCCAGGGGCAGAAGTTCAAGAAGCACGGCATCCGCGCCTCGCACACCGCCGAGGTCGTGCTGGAGGACGCGCGGGTGCCGGGCAGCTGCCTGCTCGGCGGCAAGGAGAAGCTCGACGAGCGGCTGGCCAGGGCCCGCGAGCGCGCGAAGGCCGGGAACGGCGAGCGGGTGAAGAACGCCGCGATGGCCACCTTCGAGGCGTCCCGCCCCGCGGTCGGCGCCATGGCGGTCGGCACCGCGCGGGCCGCGTACGAGGTGGCGCTCGACTACGCCAGGACGCGCGAGCAGTTCGGCCGCCCCATCATCGACAACCAGGCGGTCGCCTTCCAGCTGGCCGACATGCGCACCCAGATCGACGCCGCGCGGCTGCTGGTGTGGCGGGCGAGCTGGATGGCCACCGCCGGGCGGCCGTTCACCGCCGCCGAGGGCTCGATGTCCAAGCTGTACGCGAGCGAGGTGGCCAAGAAGGTCACCGCCCAGGCCATCCAGATCCTCGGCGGCAACGGCTACACCCGCGAGTACCCGGTGGAGCGCATGCACCGCGACAGCGCCATCTACACCATCTTCGAGGGCACCAGCGAGATCCAGCGGCTGGTGATCTCCCGCACCCTGTCGGGCCTGCCGATCCGCTGACCCGGCGCAGGGGTGGCGGAATCCCGCCAGTAGGCCGCCCGGGCAGGCGGAAATCCCTCAACAGGCCGCTCGGTACGATTAGTTGTATCGCGCAGCCGTCCGTTATGCTCGACCTGTCGGGCGCCGCTTCCCCCGTGCGGCGCCCGGCTTCTCTTTTTCGGCACGCGGGCTTGGCCGCGACCGCCCACCGTCTGATTGAATGGGGACATGGCCAGCTTGATCGAGAACGCGACGGGTCGCACCGACCTCGAACCGTTCTGGCCGTCCCGGCAGGCCCACCACTTCGACCGGGAGTGTTGCCGCGCGATCCCCGCGCGGCCCCGCGCCCAGCGCTGACCGGTTCCGCACCGGCCGGCCCCATCGGCGCACCGGCACCGCGCGGACGTCCATCCGACGCCCCTTCGCGCGAAAGAGCCGAGACCCATGTCGAACCTGTCCCATCCCCAGTCCCTGCGCACCCCGATCGCCCCCCGCCAGCGGCTGCGCGCCGTGCGGCCCGACGACGTCGTGCCGGTGCCCGACTTCCTGCCGCCCGGCGCCACCTGGATGCCCGCGCCCGGGCACGCGCTGCCCGCCCGGGCCGGCCAGCCGCCGATGGTCGGCTACCTGGTCCTCGTCCCCGCGGACCAGGCGCCGCCCGCCGTCGCCGCCGCGGAGCGGATCGTCGAGGCGGTCGACCCGATCCGCGACGATCCGATCCGCATCGACCCCGAGCGCCGTACCGCGGGCATCGACGGCCGACCGCTGGACCTGACGTACCTGGAGTTCGAGCTGCTGGCCCACCTGGTGGCGCATCCGCACCGGGTGCACACCCGCGACCAGTTGGTGACCACGGTGTGGGGCTACGGGCACGTGGGCGACGGCCGCACGGTCGACGTCCACATCGCCCGGCTGCGCCGCAAGCTCGGTCCCGTTCACCGTTCCGGCATCGTGACCGTACGGCGTGTCGGCTACAAGTACGCTCCGGTCAGCACCAGTTGACGCTCCGCGTCCCGCCCGCCCCGGGCGGAACGCGACCGTGAGGCGACCGGAAAGCGACGCGGAGGCGATCGCGACGCGACCGGAATGGGCGACAACGCGGTGGGAAGACGCACAACACGTCCTCCCCGGGGCGATCCCGTGACCCCGGCGGCCTCCGGGCCGTTGGCGGGTCGCGGGACCGCCCCGGTCCGCACCGCCCGTACCGACCGCGAAGGACACCGGCCATGAACGCCATCAGTGACCCCGACCAGCGACTCGAGACCGCCGCCCTCCCCGCCGAGGACGAAGACGACGCGGCACAGGACCGGGCCGAGCGGTCCGCCGCGTTCGTGCCCCGCCAGCCCCAGCGCACCGACGTGCGGCGACGGCTGATGGCGCTCAGGCGCTGGTGACCCGCTCACCCCGGCGGCACGGCACCCGGCTGAGCCCGTAGCCTTGCACCGCGTTCACCCACGACGTGGAAGGCGAGGCGCCACCGATGCCAACAGACATCCCGCAGGGCGCGGCCGAGCGGAATCCGGCCGGCCATGACAGCCCCTTCGGGCCGCTGACCCTCCCTTACGGGGTCTTCAGCACCGCCGACGCTCCTGACCTGCGACGGGTCGGGGTGCGGCTGCACGACCGCGTGCTCGACGCCAGCGCGGCCGCCCGTGCGCTGGGCGCGGACGCGGAGGCGGCCCTGCTGGGTCACCCCACGCTCAACCCGCTGCTGGCGGCCGGCCGGCCCGCCTGGGACCTGGTCCGCGACCGGCTGACCGAATGGCTGACGGACGACCGTCACCACGACGCGATCGAGCCGTTCTGGCTCCCGCTGGCCGACGTCACCCTCCACCTGCCCTTCGAGGTCGCCGACTACGTCGACTTCTACGCGAGCGAGCACCACGCGACCCGGGTCGGCGAGATCTTCCGCCCGGGCGGCGCCGCGCTCACCCCCAACTGGAAGCACCTGCCCATCGGTTACCACGGCCGCGCGGGCTCCGTCGTGGTCTCCGGCACCGAGGTCGTGCGTCCGTTCGGGCAGCGCAAGGGACCCGACGACCCGGCGCCGGTCTACGGACCGTCCGTGCGGCTGGACTACGAGGCCGAGGTGGGCTTCGTCGTCGGCACGCCGACGGCGGCGGGCGAGCGGGTCGGCCTGGACGCGGTCGAGGACCACGTCTTCGGCGTCTGCCTGGTCAACGACTGGTCGGCGCGCGACATCCAGGCGTGGGAGTACGTGCCGCTCGGGCCGTTCCTGGGCAAGTCCTTCGCCACGTCCGTCTCGCCGTGGATCGTCCCCCTCCAGGCGTTCTCCGCGGCCCGGGTGGCGCCCCCGGCGCGTGACGTCGCGCTGCTGCCGTACCTGGACGACGCGAAGCTGCCCGAGTGGGGGCTCGACCTGCGCCTCGACGTCGCCATCAACGGCCAGGTGGTCGCCCGCCCGCCGTTCTCCAGGATGTACTGGACGGTGGCCCAGCAGCTGGCCCATCTCACCGTCAACGGCGCGGTGTTGCGCACCGGCGACCTGTTCGCGTCCGGCACGGTCAGCGGGCCGGGCGACGACCAGCGCGGGTGCCTGCTGGAGTCGACCTGGAACGGGCGGGAGCCGCTCACCCTTCCCGACGGCTCGACCCGCGGCTACCTGGAGGACGGCGACGAGGTGACGATCCGCGCCTGGGCGCCGGGACCGGACGGCGGGCGGGTCGATCTGGGCGCGGTGACCGGCCGGATCGCCCCCGCGGCCGGGTGACCGCGCCACCACGTGATACGCAGGGTCCATGCGTGACAGCGACGGAGTGAACGAACCGTCCGCCGGCCAGGGCCCGGAGGCGTCCCTCGGGCAGCTCAGCGGCCAGCTCCACGCCGGTCTGGACCGGATGGAGCGGCTGCTGGCGACCGCGGAGGGCACCGCCGGGCCGGCCGGGGAGCCTGCCGCGCGTACCGGGCCACCGGCCTGGCGTCGCGCCACCGCGCGGGAGCCGCGCTGGATGGTCAGCTGCGCGCTGCTGGTCGCGGTGGTGGTGCAGTGGAGGCTGCCCGAGCGGCTGACCTTCCATCCGCACTGGCTGCTGCCGGTGCTGGAACTGGTGTTGATGGCCGGCCTGGTGGCGGTGGACCCGGGCCGCGAGCGGGTGGGCACGGCCCCGCTGCGCACCGCGAGTCTGCTGTTGACCGGACTGGTGAGCCTGGCCAACGGGTGGTCGGCGATCTCGCTGGTGCGCGGTCTGCTGCTGGGGACGGAGGGCGGCGACGCGGGTCCGCTGCTGATGACCGGGGGCGGGATCTGGATCACCAATGTGATCGCGTTCGGCCTGTGGTACTGGGAGTGGGATCGCGGCGGTCCGGCGAGCCGGGCGGCGGGGCTGAAACCGTACCCGGACTTCCTCTTCCCGCAGATGCAGGAACGCGAGCTGGCGGCCCCGCACTGGGAGCCGAACTTCGTGGACTACCTCTATCTGGCGTTCACCAACGGCACCGCGTTCAGCCCGACGGACGTGATGCCGATGTCGCGCTGGGCCAAGCTGCTGATGCTGCTCCAGTCGGTGATCTCGCTGGTCACCGTGGTGCTGGTGATCGCGCGGGCGGTCAACATCCTCAAGTGAGACCGCCCGCGCGATCACCGGGTCCGCGTCAGTAGCGGATGGTGCCGGGACGCAGGTGGTGCGATTGCTGCGTTCGGGCGACGTCGCCGCCAGGCGTCATCGAGAACGAGCCGTTCTGCAGGGGCCCGGGGGTGTAGCCCCCGCTGTCCAGCGCCTGCGGGTTGGCGTTGTCGAACGGTTGTCCGTCCACGGTGACGCCGCTGAAGTCCAGCTCGTCGAAGGACGGGTAGCTCTGCGAGGGCGATTCGATGACCGCCTCCGCGCTGGCGTTCTGCGCCCCGAGGTTCTGGTCGGTGTGCTCGGTCCAGCCCTGGGTGTTGTCGGTCAGGGTCAGCGTGTAGTCGCCGCCGCCGTTGGAGACCACGCTGGCGGTCATGCTGTCGCCCTCGGAGACCGGGTCGTTCCAGTAGACCGGGGAGGCCGGGTACATCTCGTACCACGCGGACAGCACGGGCTGCCCGCTGGAGCAGTCGGTCTGCACGCCGGTCTGCTCGACGGTCTGGGAGCCGTAGCCGTCCAGGCCGACCCAGGGGGCGAACAGGTCGTTGGAGGAGTTGCAGGTCACCTGCGGTTCCGTCCAGCTGCCGCTGATGCTGCTGAACGAACCCTGCGCGACGTACCCGCCCCAGTTGCTGTCCTGGAAGTTCTTGGCGAACGGGGCGAAGGTGTGCGTCGCGGCGACGGAGGTGCCGGTGCCCACCGGTATCAGGGCGGCGGCGAGCAGCACCGCCGCGGCGGCCGTGCGGGTCCTGGCGAGGTTCCGTCTGGCTGAATGCGTGGCCATGGGCCGAATCTCCTGTGGGGGAAGGAGGGATGGGTGGGGGCCGATCGGACCGGGGTTCATGGTGGGCGGGCCCGGGAGCGGGCCTCAAGGGGATCCGCGGATCCGGAACCCGCCATGGCGAGAACATGACATGATGCGAATGGGTGATACGCACGGCCGGAAGGCAGTCATGGTGGTACCAAGCGGAAGCCGCGGGGCCCAGGGTGGCTGGCTCGAAGGGCTCGGCATCCCCGAACACGAACAGACCGCGTACTTAAGGGTCCTGGCCGCACCGCACCGCACCGCGGCCGAGCTCGCCGCCGAGCTGGGGACCACGGCCGAGCGCGCCGAGCGACTGCTCGCCGCGCTCACCGAACAGGGACTAGTAAACCGGCACGACGGCGAGGGCGCACGTTGGTCGGCCGCCGCCCCCGACGTGGCGGTCGAGGCACTGCTGCTGCGCCGGGAGGAGGAACTGCTGCGCACCCGGGGCCGGGTCGCGGAGCTGATGCGGGCCTACCGCCGCGCGCACCGGCCGCACGCGGACGACCTCGTGGAGGTGGTCACCGGGCAGGCGGCGATCGCCGAGCGCTGGCGGCAGTTGCAGGACGGTGCCCGGCGCAGCCTCGCGATGTTCGACAAGCCCCCGCACATCGTCCGCTCCGACCCGGCCCTGGAGCACGCGTTGCTGGACCGCGGGGTGCGGGTGCGCGCGGTCTACGAGGCGGGGTCGGTGAGCGCGCCCGGCCGCCTCGCCGAGATCCGGGAGATCGTGGAGGCGGGCGAGGAGGCCCGG
This sequence comes from Streptantibioticus parmotrematis, assembly GCF_019890615.1. Classification (GTDB taxonomy): domain Bacteria; phylum Actinomycetota; class Actinomycetes; order Streptomycetales; family Streptomycetaceae; genus Streptantibioticus_D; species Streptantibioticus_D parmotrematis. The sequence goes on from NZ_JAINVZ010000001.1 coordinate 68,104, forward strand.
ATGCTCCCCGAACTGCCCTGCAAACTGGCCATCGTCGACGACCGCTGGGCGATGCTGCCGGTGGCCTCGGGCGCGGAGTTGCACGGAGCGGTCCTGGTGCGCGCCTCCTCCCTGCTGGACGCCCTGTCGGGGATGTTCGAGGCGTACTGGCAGCGCGCGGTGCGGGTGCCGCAGGCGCGCGCCGACCGCGCGGAGCCGGACCGCAGGACCGAACTGCTGACGCTGCTGTCCGCCGGGTTCACCGACGACAGCATCGCCAGGCAACTGGGTGTCTCCCCGCGCACGGTGCAACGGTGGGTGCGCGAGGTCATGGACGCGCTCGGTGCCCGCACCAGGTTCCAGGCGGGCATCCAGGCGGCCCGCGCGGGGCTGTTGTGAACCGCCCGGGCCCGCGCGGGGCCGTTGTGAACCGCCGCCGCCCGGCGCCCCGTCACCCGCTCGCGCTGCGGCGTCCTCACGGGGTCGTGCTTCCCGCCGCGGAGTCCAGTGCCGAGCGGATCGCGTCGGCGTAGACACCGGTGCCAGAGGGGCGCGGGTGCGTGTTGTCCGTCCACAGCCGCTGCGGCTGCTTGGCGATGGCGTCGTGCCAGTCCACCAGGACCGTGCCCGGGTGGGTGTGCACCGCCCGCTCCAGCGCGGAGTTGACGGTGGACTCCCACGACCTGGGCACGTAGGTGTTGATGAACGCGACCGTGCGGCTCGGGCCGGTCACGCGCAGGATGTCGGCGATGGTGGCGTCGGAGAAGTCACCGTTCGTGCCCAGGCCGATCACCACGACGCGCCGCAGTGTGCCCTGCGCCGCCAACTGCCGCAGCAGGTCCGGCGCCGCGTCCATCTGGCGGCCCACCTTGGCCACCACGTCGATGCCCGGCATGGCCTGTTCCAGCGCGCCGGTGGAGGCCAGCATGACGGAGTCCCCGATCGCCGTGATCTCGCCACCGGGGACACCGGGCACGCCCGGAGCCGCCTTCGCCGCGGCCGCGCGCCGGCCGCCCGCCCCACCGCCCGCCGCTCCGCTCACCGTGTCCGCCGCCGCCGGGGCCGCCGACGGGTGCGGGGCCGCCGCGGCGGCGTCCCGCTCGCCCGCGGCGATCTGCGCCTCCAGGCCCGTGCTGGTGGGCGCGTGGCTGACGCCGATGCAGGCCACCGTGACCACGCCCGCCCCGGCGACCGCCATCGCCAGCGCCTGCCGGGGCCGCGCCTCGGCCCGGGCGACGAACCACCGCCGCGCCTGCGTGAGATAGCCGCGCACGCCCAGCCGGATCAGCGGCTCCTCCAGAACCCGGTAGGAGGTGACGGCGAAGACCGCGGTCAGCCCGAGCATCGTCACGCGCCCGGCGAAGGAGGCGGCGAACTCCGGGGCCACACCGGTGAGGCAGGCGATGATCGGCCAGTGCCACAGGTAGATGCCGTACGAGCGGCGGCCCACCCACACCAGCGGCCGTGCGGACAGCGTCCGGGCGAACCGTCCCGGTCCCGCGGCCGCCACCGTCACCGCCACCGCGGCCAGGCACGACAGCGCGAGGCCTCCCTGGTAGACCGCGGCGCCGGTGCCGTCGAGCAGCCAGGCGGCGACCGCGAGTGCCAGCAACCCGCCGCCGCCGAGGGCGTCGAGCGCCCGCAGGTCCCGCTGCCCGCGCAGCGCGGTGGCCCGTCCCAGCGGCAGTACGAGGGCCGCCGCCGCGCCGAGCAGCAGACCGCCGCCGTGGGTGTCGGTGCCGTAGTAGACGCGGGAGGTGTCGGTGTCCGGGGTGTACATCAGTGCCATCGCCGTGAACGACGCCGCCGCCAGCGCGAGCGTGACCGCGGCCTGGTCGCGGCGCCTGCGCAGGAGGGCCATCACGCACCACAGCAGCAGCGGCCACAGCACGTAGAACTGCTCCTCGACCGCGAGCGACCACAGATGCTGGAGCACCGGCTTGCCGCCCACCCCGGTGAAGTACGCGTCGTGCTGGGCGATCTGCCACCAGTTGCTGCTGTACGTCAGCGCCGCCATCACGTTGCCGCGCAGCCCCGCGTAGGTGTCGCCGCCGGCCAGGGTCGCCGTGCAGGCGGCCAGCGTGAGCACCGCCCACATCGCGGGCAGCAGTCGGCGGGCCCGGCGGATCCAGAACGCGCCCAGCCGGAAGCGCCCGGTGCGGGCGCGCTCCGCGGTGAGCAGGCTGGTGATGAGGTAGCCGCTGATGACGAAGAACAGGTCGACACCGAGGAAGCCGCCGGGCAGCCAGGAGGCGTGCACGTGGTAGGTCACCACGGACACCACGGCCACCGCGCGCAGGCCGTCGAGACCGCGCACCCGGGTGGGGGCCTGGGGCGGCTCCGGGACGGGCGGGGCTTCGGCGATCGATGTCGTTTCGGTGCTCATGGCCCCAATGTCGGCCCTGCGGGTACGGGTTCGCCGCAGGGCTGCCGCTGATTGCCGACGGCCGTGCGGCGGCGCGGCCGGGGGATCGGTGTGACGAGACGCACGTCAGGGGCCCCGAGGACGGAGATGACGGGTCGTCATCCGGACTACCCGATCGTGTGATCGTCGGCGTGTCGCGCCGGGTCCGTGGGAATTCCGGCGGCCGTTGAACGGATGGGCTCGGCCATCCGTATGACTGCCACGACGGGCCGCCGTGGGCGAATCCCGTTGCCATGGAAACGGATTGGGCTTGTGGGGGAGTGTTCGATTCCGCTAGCTTCCTAACGCCATACCACTCGGCAGGGTGGCGGACGTTTCCGCATGTCATGGGCATGTTTATGCCTCGCGTGCGGAGGAACCATCCGTCGCCCCGTGCCACCCCCACCCCGGGCGCGCCCCATACGCGACCGGGCCCGCACGGTCCGAGTGGACGTATCCCGGGACAGCGCGTGGACCCGGCGCCGTGAAGGCGCGGGCGCGTCGTCCCCATCCCCCCAGGGAGGGCCGTTCGTTGCACATATCGAACCCCGAGGCGCCGTCGCACCGCCGCAAGCGCGGACTGCGCAAGACCCTCATCGCCGCCGCTTCGGCGGCCGCCGTGATCGGCGGAACCTACGCCATCGTCGCCCCCGCGGGCGCCAGCCCTGTCTCACAGGGAGCGGTCGGACCGCACGTCAGGAGACTGTGCTCGCAGCCCAAGCCCGGCATGATGGCCTGCAACGCGCTCCAGCGCACCGACATCGTGGCCAAGGCCGCCACGACCATGGGCTCGAACGGCACCCCGTCCGGCTTCGGGCCCTCGGACCTGGACAGCGCGTACAACCTGCCGTCGGACGGCGGCGCGGGCCAGACGGTCGCCATCGTGGACGCGCAGGACGACCCCAACGCCGAGCAGGACCTGGCCACCTACCGCAAGCAGTTCGGTCTGCCGGACTGCACCACGGACAACGGGTGCTTCAAGAAGGCCGACGAGAACGGCGGCAGCAGCTACCCGACCGCCGACTCCGGCTGGGCCGGTGAGATCTCGCTCGACCTCGACATGGTCTCCGCCATCGCCCCCAAGGCGCACATCGTGCTGGTCGAGGCGAACTCCGCCAGCATGGACGACCTGGGTACCGCGGTGAACACGGCCGTCAAGCTGGGCGCGAAGTTCGTCTCCAACAGCTACGGCGGCCCCGAGGACTCCTCGGACACCCAGGCCGACAGCCAGTACTTCAACCACCCGGGCGTCGCCATCACGGCCTCCGCCGGCGACTCCGGCTACGGCGTGGAATACCCCGCGGCCTCGCCGGACGTCACCGCGGTCGGCGGCACCTCACTGAAAAAGGACTCCAGTCAGCGCGGCTGGTCGGAGTCGGTGTGGAACACCAGCAGCAGCGAAGGCACCGGTTCCGGCTGCTCGACGGTCGAGACCAAGCCGTCGTGGCAGAAGGACACCGGCTGCTCCAAGCGCACCGTCGCGGACGTCTCGGCTGTCGCCGACCCGGCCACCGGAGTCGCGGTCTACGACAGCTACCAGTCCGGCGGCTGGCAGGTCTTCGGCGGCACCAGCGCGGCGTCGCCCATCATCGCCTCCGTGTACGCCGATGCGGGTGCCCCGGCCTCCGGCGCCAACCCGGCGTCGTACCCGTACGCGAACACCTCCGCGCTCAACGACGTCACCTCGGGCTCCAACGGTGACTGCAACGGCACGTACCTGTGCACCGCGGGCAGCGGCTACGACGGCCCGACCGGCCTGGGTACCCCGAACGGCCTGAAGGCGTTCACCGCGCCCTCGGGTTCGACGGGCGGCGGCTCGACCACCGGCTCGAACCACACCCCGGGACATCGCCACCACAAGCCGCGCCGGTGACCTCGTAGCACCACGGGCGACACGAGGCCCCGGCCGCCTGCGCGGCGGCCGGGGCCTTCGGTAACCCCCCGTCCGGGCCGACGCCCCGTCAGGCGGGCCGCACGCGACGGCGTGTGACCGGTCCTGGTCGGTGGTGAGTACACGCATGGACGGTCTCGCGGCGACGGCGAACGGGTACGTATGTCCGGCTTCATCGGCTCATCGCACCCATGATGTGGTCACCTGTCAGTAAAGAAATAGGCATACAGGTAAAGCATTTGATAGTAAGAATCAAACACACTTGTTCTGCTCATGACTTGACCGGTGGGATCCAGACGTCGCCCCGGCGACCCCACTCCACACAAGGAGAGTCCATGCGAAGAGCTCGTCCCCGGCAGCGTGCCGTGGTCGCCGCGGCCGGGGCCACCGCCCTTGCCGCCGCCGTCGTGATGTCCGCCACGGCAGGTGGGTCCGCGGTGGCCGCACCGGCCGCGAAGGTGCCGCAGACCAAGGCGGTTCCGGCCATCACGGGTCACAGCCTGGCCCGCAACGTCGGCAGCCCGCTCAGCATCGAGCAGTGCCAGGCCAAGTGGAAGATCAACTGCTACACGCCGCTGCAGTACCGTCAGGCGTACGACCTGAACCCGCTGTACCGGGCGGGCGTCACCGGCAAGGGCCGCACGATCGTCATCGTCGACTCCTTCGGCTCGCCGACCGTCCAGCACGACCTGGACGTCTACAGCAAGCAGTTCGGCATCAAGAGCACGAAGGTCGACGTCGTCAAGTGGGGCAAGGTCCCGCCGTTCGACCCGAAGAACTCGGACATGACCGGCTGGGCGGGCGAGACGACCCTCGACGTGGAGATGGCGCACGCCATCGCCCCGGACGCGAAGATCGTGCTGGTCGAGACCGCGGTGGCGGAGACCGAGGGCGTCACCGGCCTGCCGGAGATGATGTCCGCCGAGAAGTCGATGATCGACCACGGCGTCGGTGACGTCATCACCCAGAGCTTCGGAGCCACCGAGAACACCTTCCCGGGCTTCGACAAGGGCGACTTCTCCAGCATCGACAACCTGCGCTACGCCTTCAAGGACGCGGCCAAGCACAACGTCACCGTGCTCGCCTCCTCCGGCGACGGCGGCGCGACCGACTCCACCGCCGACGGCAACGGGTACTACCCGTACCAGGTCAACTCCTGGCCGTCCTCGGACCCGCTGGTCACTTCGGTCGGCGGCACCCAGCTGCACCTGAACGACAAGGGGCAGCGCACCGCGCCGGACAGCGTCTACAACGACAACGGCGCGGGCGGCGGCGGCCAGTCCCACGTCTTCAGCCGTCCGTCGTTCCAGAACGGCGTCAAGAACGTGGTGGGCACCCGTCGAGGCACCCCGGACATCTCGATGTCGGCGGCCGTCAACGGCGGTGCCTGGGTGTACTCCAGCTTCGACCCGACCGCGGTCGGCTGGGACGTCAACGGCGGCACCAGCGAGGCCAGCCCGCTGTTCTCCGGCATCGTGGCCCTCGCCGACCAGGTGGCCGGCCACCGGGTGGGCGACATCCACACCGCGCTGTACTCGCTGGAGAAGAAGTCCCCGTACTACAGCGGCATCGTGGACGTGAAGGACGGCACCAACAACAGCTACCAGGGCGTCACCGGCTACACCGCGGTGAAGGGCTACGACATGGCCACCGGCGTCGGCACCGTCGACGCCGCGCGCTTCGTGCCCGCACTGGCGTGGGAGAGCTGGAAGCGCCACTGAGCACCACCGGCACGCGGTATCCGTCCGCGCGCCACCAGGGCCCGGCCCCCGACGGGGGCCGGGCTTTCGGCTTTCCTGAGCCTCGGTCCACGCCTCGGTCCGTGCCCCGGTCCACGCGGCGGGCCGAGAAGTCGGTACGTCGCTATGTCGACTGGCCGAGCGGCTGGCGGGGGAGGGCGGCGTACGGATCGCGGCCCCGGACGGCCAGGGCGTAGCGCTCGACCAGGCGGCCCAGGACCCGCACGGTCGCGTCGATGTCCGCGGCGTCGATGTCGTGCAGGGCGTGGCACAGCTTCTCCTGGTGCGCCTTGCGCAGGCGCACCAGGACCGAGGTGCCCTCGGGCGTGATGCTGATGTTGCGCGCCCTGCGGTCCACCGGGTCGGGGGACCGCTCGACCAGGCCCTGTTCCTGGAGCTGGGCGACCTGCCGGGTGACGTGGGACGGCTCGACCAGCAGGCGCTCCGCCAGGTCCCCGACCCGGCAGATCCCGCCGTTCGCGGCCAGCGCCAGCAGCAGATGGACATCGGCGCGGCCGACCCGTACCTCCGCCTTGGCCTGGAGCCAGTCGTGTGCCGAGGGGCGGGTGAGCAGGTAGGACATCGCCGTCAGCACCTGCTGGAGTGCGGCCGTCGCGTCGTCGGCGGGATCGGGCATGCGAGGACTGTAGCGAGCGCGGGCCCGGCCGTCGCGACGCGTCCCCGGGAGAGCGCCGCGGCCGGGATGCGGAACCGGCCAACTTCGGCCGGGCGCCCCCAGGGGCTATCCCCGCGCGGCGAACCGGAGTTAGCGTGACCGCGCTATTACTTGCCTTTGTTAGGTAACCGGTTGGCCGGTCGGAAGCGGGCCGTCCGCGACGCGGGAGGCCCGAGGTCCCGAGGAGAGCCCATGCGAGTCAGTGTCGACACCGAGATGTGCTGCGGATCCGGCCAGTGCGTCCTGGCCGTGCCCGAGGTCTTCGACCAGTGCGAGGAGGACGGCATCGTCCGGCTGCTGGACGAGCACCCGGACGGCGAACACCACGAGGACGTCCGCGCCGCGGCCGCCGTCTGCCCGGCCGGGGCCATCACCGTCCACGAGGGCTGACCACGCGGAGCCCGCGTCCGGCCGCCCGGCCGTGCCCCGTCAGCCGCACCCGCGTACCGCACCGAACGTGAAGGAGCCGCAAGCGATGACGACCGCGCAACCCGTCACCCCGCTCAACTTCCCCTCCGAACGCGACGGTTGTCCGTTCGCCCCGCCATCCGCCTACGAGCGGGCCCGTGAGGAGGAACCCGTCAGCCAGGTCACGCTCTTCGACGGCACCCCCTGCTGGATGATCACCCGGCACGCCGACGTCAAGGCCGTCTTACGGGACCAGCGCTTCAGCGCCGACATCCGCCACCCCGGATTCCCGTTCATCAACGCCTCACGGCGGGCGCTGGTCGCCGGACAGCAGACCTTCATCCGGCTCGACGACCCCGAACACGCCCGGCTGCGGCGGATGCTCACCGCCGACTTCATGATCAAGAAGACCGAGGCGCTGCGACCGCGGATCCAGGGCATCGTGGACGAGTTCCTCGACCGCATGATCGAGAACGGCTCGCCCGCCGACCTGGTGACCGCCTTCGCCCTGCCGATCCCCTCGCTGGTCATCTGCCTGCTGCTCGGCGTCGACTACGCCGACCACACGTTCTTCCAGGAACGCAGCAGGATCCTGCTCAACAACGAGGCCGCCGTCGAGGACGTGGGCCGGGCCAGGGACGAACTGGTCGACTACCTGGCCGAGTTGGCCGACCGCAAGCGCCGTGACCCGGACGACTCGATCATCAGCCGGCTGGTGGCGCGCGGTGAGCTGACCGAGCGGGAGGTCGCCTCCACCGGCATGCTGCTGCTGGTCGCCGGTCACGAGACCACCGCCAACATGACCGCCCTGTCTACCCTGGCACTGCTGCGCGAACCCGAGCAGCTGACCAAACTGCGCGCCCAGCCCGCGCTGCTCAAGGGCGCCGTCGAGGAACTGCTGCGCTTCCTGAGCATCATCCAGACCGGCCTGCCCCGGGTCGCCACCGAGGACGTCACCCTAGGCGGGCAGACCATCAAGGCCGGTGACGGCGTGCTGTGCATGCTCGCCACCGCCAACCGCGACGAGGACGCCTTCGCGGACGCCGACCGGCTCGACGTCGCCCGCGAGTCGCGCCGCCACGTGGCGTTCGGCTTCGGGGTCCACCAGTGCCTCGGACAGCCGCTCGCCCGCGTCGAGTTGCAGATCGCGCTGGAGACCCTCTTCCGGAGGCTGCCGACGCTGCGGCTCGCCGTTCCGTTCGAGGAGATCCGCTACCGCGACGACATGGTGGTCTACGGCGTCCACGAACTGCCGGTCGCCTGGTAGGAGTCGGTACGGTCCCGGCGGCCGGGGCGCGGAGTCCCGGCCACCGGGAAGCCGGTCAGGAGGCCGCCGGGCCGGCCGGCGGGTCACCGTGGACCGCGTGCGCGTACAGCTGGGCCAGGTCGGCGGTGAAGTAGGCGCTGTAGGAGATGTCGGGGGTGTCGCCGCCGGTGTGGTAGCCGCCGATGACCCCGATCACCCCGAAGCCGTGGGCTTCGCGCACCAGGAACGGTCCGCCCGACGTGCCGTCCACGTAGCCCGCGCAGCCGATCTCGAGGAAGTCGCCCGGCGCGTTCGGGTCGGTGCTGGTGTAACGGCGGGTGGACGACCAGCAGTCCAGCGGCTCGGGCCCCGTCGTGTCGCTGTAGCCGGGGTACCCGATCAGCCGGACGCTGCGGTGGACGTAGCCCGGATACGCCATCAGGTCGAAGGCGCCCACGACGTCCTGCACCTCGCGGCCGTCCGCGCGCGGCTCCAGCCGGGACAGGGAGTAGTCCCAGCGGGCGCCCTTGCCGGAACCGAGGGTGTAGTAGCGCTGGTCGATGTAGATCGTCCGCACGGGGAAGACGCCATAGGGCTTGAGCCCGTCGTGGTACATCGGCACGAACGCCAGGTCCTCCTTGGCGCCGGCGTGAATGAGGCAGTGCCCCGCGCTGATCACCAGGTCGCGCACCGGGCTGCGGACCACGGTGGCACCACAGGAGCGGGCCTGGTTCTGGCCGTCGGTCCAGAAGAACGTGCCGACCTGCGGCAGTCCGGGAAACGGGTGGCTCGGCGGCACCGGGAGGCTCCCGGCCGGGGAGGCCGGAAGAGCGTCGTCCTGCGGCCGGGCCGCGCGCATCCGTTGCGCGGTCCAGTACGCGTCGTCGGCGACGGCGGTGGAGGAAGCCCCGTCGTGGCCGCTGAGACGCCCGGCGGCGTCGGCGTCGGCGGCGGGGGCCTGGGTCAGACAGGCGCTCAGGCCCAGCAGCAGGGCGGACAGGGCGGGCAGTGCGCGAGAGGAGCGTGAGCGGCGCATGGACTTCCTTCCGGCAGGCACGGACGGACGACGGCGTCGGGCGCGGCGCGAGGCCCGGAACGGATGACCGGGGAGCGGGGGCGCGGGGTGCTCCGGTCGTTCCGGGATTCGCGGTGCCAACTCACCATGTACACAGCGCCGTCGACAACACCGCCAACGCCGCGTGAACGCCCCCCGGCGCCCCACAGACGGCCTAGCCGCGGCGGCCGGACGAGGAACACGGGCGACCGGCTTCGGCGTCGCGACGGGCCCCGCGCCGACGGTGCGGCTGAATCACCCGATCGATGGGCATGGAATGCTTGACAACCCGTCAGTATCACCGCCATCCCGAGGGACAGGAAGCCCGGACAGACATGGTCAGAGCAGATCTGGAGAAGGACCCGGTCGAGGTCGCCGCGATGTTCGACGAGGTCGCGCTCGGCTACGACCGCACCCGCGCGCGGCTGTGGCTGGGCCGGATGAACAGCTGGGGACGCCGGATGGCGCAGGCGGCCGACGCGCGGCCCGGTCGCCGGATCCTCGACGTCGCGGCGGGCACCGGGACGTCCGGCATGGCGCTGACCGCGCGGGGCGCCTCCGTGGTCGCCTGCGACTTCTCCGAGGGCATGCTCGCGATCGGGAGGCGCCGCCACCCCGGCATGGAGTTCGTCGTCGGCGACGGACACCGGCTGCCGTTCGCCGACGACTCCTTCGACGCGGTCACCATCTCCTTCGGACTGCGCAACGTCACCGACCCGGAGTCGGTGCTCGGCGAGATGCTGCGGGTGACGCGGCCCGGCGGGGTGCTCACCGTCTGCGAGTTCAGCCTGCCGGTCACGCCGGTGCGCCGGGCCCTGTTCACCGCGTACCTGCGGTGGATCGTGCCGATGACCGGGCGGCGGGTGAGCAGCAACCCGGAGGCGTACGTCTATCTGGCCGAATCCATACGCGACTGGCCCTCCCCGGACCGTCTCGCGGGGCGCGTCGCCGCCGCGGGCTGGCAACGGGTCCGGTGGCGCCCGCTGGACGGCGGCGTGGTCCACCTGCACACGGCCGTCGCCGGTCCTTCCGGCGGACGGCAGGTGGCCGCGGCGGCCGACGCGGGCACGGCGGTGGGCGCCGGGGCGGAACGTTCCGCCGGGTCGGCCGGGTAGCGCCGCGCGGCGACGACGAGCGGGAGGGCGGGGCCCGGCGGGGAAGCGATGGGCGAGGGCCGCGCGTTGCGCCGTGCGCGCTTCGCATTCACCTGTTCGAGCGGTCTGGCGCGACGTGGGACGAGGTCACGCGTTGGACAGGGTCCCCGCCGGTCACGGTCGGGGGACAGCCACTGTTTTCGCGTGTGAAAGGACTTGAGAGCATGTCGCGTATCGCCAAGGCCCTCGTGGTGACCGCAGCTGCCGGAGCCGCCGTTTCCGGTTCCGCCGGGTTCGCCATGGCCGACGCCGGGGCCCAGGGCGCCGCGGTGCAGTCCCCGGGCGTCATCTCGGGCAACGTCATCCAGGTGCCGGTGCACGTGCCGGTCAACGTCTGCGGTAACACCGTCGACGTGATCGGCATCCTGAACCCCGCGTTCGGCAACACCTGCGCCAACGGCTGAAGCCGCGCGGGGCGCTGACCCCGCGGCACGGGGCGGGTCGCCACCGGCGGCCCGCCCTTCGTGTGCCCGCCCGCGCCCGCGTCCCCCGCATCAACCGATCGGTTGATCCGCCGCCTCCACCGACCGCCGTCCACCCGTGGCCATACGGCCGACGCGCCCGGGCCCGTCCCGCCGGGAAGCTGGAAGCACCCCGGAGGACACCGGGGAACGGCGGGAGGGACGGGACCAGATGGCGGTCATCGAGGTCAGGGATCTGGCCAAGACGTACGGCGCGCACACCGCGCTGCACGGGGTGAGCTTCTCGGTGGAGCGCGGCGAGATCTTCGGCCTGCTCGGCCCGAACGGCGCCGGGAAGACCACCACCGTGGAGTGCGTCGAGGGCCTGCGCCGCCCGGACGCCGGTTCGGTGCGGGTGCTCGGCCTCGACCCGACACGCGACGGCCGTCGGCTGCGCGGGCTGATCGGCGTCCAGTTGCAGGAGGCCCACCTGCCCGACGCCCTGCGGGTCGGCGAGGCACTGGAGCTGTACGCGTCGTTCTACCCCGCGCCGCGTGACCCCGCGCGGCTGCTGGCCCAGTGGGGCCTTCAGGACAAGCGCCGCACCAGGTTCGGCAAGCTGTCCGGCGGCCAGAAGCAACGGCTGTTCATCGCGCTGGCCCTGGTCGGCGACCCCCGGGTGGTCTTCCTCGACGAGCTGACCACCGGGCTCGACCCGCAGGCCCGCCGGGCCACCTGGGAACTGGTGCGGCAGATGCGCGACGGCGGGGTGACCGTCGTCCTGGTCTCCCACTTCATGGACGAGGTCGCCGAACTGTGCGACCGGGCCGCCATCCTGGACGGCGGCCGCGTCGTCGCCCAGGGCACCCCGGCCGAACTCGTCGCGGGTGCGGGGGCGCGGACCACGCTGACCTTCCGGCCCACCGCGCCGCTCGACCTCGACGCCCTGGCCGCGCTGCCCGCCGTCGCCTCGGTCGCCCGCGACGGAGAGACCGTCGAGGTCACCGGTGGCGACCGGGTGACCGACCAGGTGACCGCCTTCCTCGCGCGCGGCGGCATCGTCGTCGCCAACCTGCGCATCCACGAACGCTCGCTCGACGACGCCTACGTCACGATCACCGGGGGAACCAAGTGACCACGTCCACGCCCACCGCCACCGCCCCGCCCACCGCCGCCGTCAGGGGCACCACCACCGGCCGCGCGCTGCGCCGGATGGTCGCGACCGAGGCCCGGCTGTTCCTGCGGGATCCCGCGGCGGCCTTCTTCACCCTCGCCTTCCCGGTCCTGCTGCTGGTGATCCTGGGCTGCGTCCCGGGCTTCCGCACGGCCACGCCGAAGCTGGGCGGGCTGTCCACCGTCGAGGTCTACGCGCCGATCATGGTGGTCTTCACCCTCACCATGCTGGCGATGAACGGCCTGGCGCCGGTGCTCACCGCGTACCGCGAGAAGGGCGTGCTGCGCAGGCTGTCGGCGAGTCCGGTGCCCGCGGCGCTGGTCCTGGGGGCGCTCGTGGTGCTCTACCTCGCCGTCGCCGTGGTCTCGTTGCTGATGGTCGTGGTCGTCGGGCGGTTCGCGTTCGGGGTGCCGCTACCGCGTCAACTCGCCGCGTTCCTGGTCGCGTTCGTCTTCGCCGCCGCCTCGCTGTTCGCGGTCGGCCTGCTGATCGCCGCGGTCGCCCCGTCGGCCAAGGCGGGGCAGGCGATCGGCACCGCGCTCTTCTTCCCGCTGGAGTTCTTCTCCGGACTGTGGGTGCCGCGCCAGACGATGCCGTCGGTGCTGCGGCACATCGGGGACTTCCTGCCGACCGGCTCCGCCACCCAGGCGGTGCAGGACGCCTGGCGGGGAAGTTGGCCGCACGTCGGCGATCTGACCACAATGGCGGTGTTCACCCTGGTCGCGGGGGTTGTCGCGGCCAAGCTCTTCCGCTGGGAGTAGTCGGAACGGCACGGGGGCACGGCGGTACGACCGATTCGGCGGAGGGGAGCCCGGGGATGAGCGGCGTGCGCGGCACGGCCGAGGAGGAGCGGCTGGGGGAGTGGGAGCGCCGTCTGGAAGCGACGATGGCGTACCTGCCCTACCTGGCGTGGGGGGTGTCGGTGGTCCTGGCGGTGATGCCGTTCAGCGCCGGGGCCTCCCTGGGCCTCGTGCTGCCGCTCGCCCTCGCCGCCCTGGTGTGGCTGGCGCTGCGCACCGCGATGGACCGGCACACGGACCGGTTGCGGCTCGCCGAGCGGCCGTGGATCGCCGGGGCGCACTTCTCCGTCCTGCTGGCGCTCGTCTTCCAACTGGTCTTCACCAACCCGGTGTTCGGCTTCTTCGCCTTCAGCGGCTACGTGCAGGCCATGCGCTACCTCACCGGCCGCCGCCGGGCGGTCGCCGTGGCGGCGACCGCGGTGGCGACCTCGCTGTCGCAGATCGGCGGGCGGATCCCCACCACCGCCACCATGCTCGGGGTGTTCGGCATGGCCGTGTCGTTCAACCTCGCGGTGGTCGGGGTGATCGTCACCCTCACTCAGGTGACCGAGTTGCAGAGCCGCCGTCGCAAGCAGGCCAACGCCGCGCTGTCCTTGGCCAACGAGCGGTTGACCGCCCTGCTCGCGGAGAACGCCGGACTCCAGGCGCAGTTGCTCACCCAGGCCCGCGAGGCGGGCGTCACGGACGAGCGCCAGCGGATGGCCCGGGAGATCCACGACACCGTGGCCCAGGGCCTGGCCGGCATCGTCACCCAATTGCAGGCCGCGGACCAGGCCCGTTCACACGGGGGTACGGACCTGGTCCAACGCCGTCATCTGGACAACGCGGCCCGGCTCGCCCGGGACGCGCTGGCCGACGCCCGGCGCGCGGTGCGGGCCCTGCGCCCCGCCCAGCTGGAGGAGGCGGAACTGCCGACCGCGCTCACCGAGGCGGTCGGCCAGTGGCGTGAACTGCACGGTGCCACGGCCGGGTTGACGGTCACCGGCGACGCTGTGCCGCTCCACCCCGAGGTGGAGATCACGTTGCTGCGGGCCGCGCAGGAGGCGCTGGCCAACGTGGGGAAGTACGCGGGGGCCGACCGCGTGGGACTGACGCTGTCGTACATGGAGGACGTGGTGACGCTGGACGTACGCGACGACGGGGTGGGATTCGACCCCGCGACACTCCCGGAACCGGGCAGCCCCGACGCGCACGGCGCCGGGTTCGGGCTGACCGCGATGGGCCACCGGGTGCGCCGGCTGTCGGGGCGGCTGGAGGTCGAGTCGGAACCGGGCGGCGGCACCGCGCTGTCCGTCACCCTGCCCGCGATCCGCAGAGGCGGCCACGATGACTGAGACGACCGACCGCGTCACCCTGCTGATCGCCGACGACCACCCGGTGGTGCGCGACGGACTGCGCGGCATGTTCGCGGGCGACCCCGGTTTCGAGGTGCTGGCCGAGGCGGGCGACGGCGCCGAGGCGGTCGCGCTCGCCGAACGGCTCGACCCGGACGTGGTGTTGATGGACCTGCGGATGCCGCGGATGGACGGCCTGACGGCCATCGGCGAGATCGCCGCGCGCGGGCTGCGGTGCCGGGTACTGGTGCTGACCACGTACGACACCGACGGCGACGTGCTGCCCGCGGTCAAGGCCGGTGCCACCGGCTACTTGCTGAAGGACACCGCCCGCGAGGACCTGTTCCGCGCGGTGCGCTCGGCCGCGCGCGGCGAGTCGGTGCTCTCCCCTGCGGTGGCCACGCGGCTGCTGGGGCAGGTGCGCACGCCGGAGGCGGAGCCGTTGAGCCCGCGCGAGCTGGAGGTGCTGGCGCTGGTCGCGGCCGGGTCCACCAACCGGGAGGCGGCGGTGCGGCTGTTCATCAGCGAGGCCACCGTGAAGACCCATCTGCTGCACGTCTACGCGAAGTTGGACGTCAAGGACCGCGCCTCGGCGGTGGCCGCCGCGTACCGCCGCGGCCTGCTGCCGCTGGCCGGGGAGTGAGGCGCGAGCGGGAACGCGCCGCGCCGCGTGCGGCGAACAGCCTTAATTGTAAGGAGTCTTGACAGTCTGTTGGTCTAGTCCAATCATGGTCCGCATTGCGCCGCTCCACGCGCTCTTCCACCCTGCTGGGAGCAGACATGACTCGACTCAGATCGATCCGGGCCGCCGCGACCGCGCTGGTCACCGCCGCGGCCTCCGCCGGACTGCTCATGACCTCCGGGGGCGCCGCGCACGCGGCGGCGCCCACCCCGTTGCCCGCTCACGTCTTCGCCCCGTACTTCGAGGCCTACAACGGCGACAGCCCCGCCCAGCTGGCCTCCGCCTCCGGCAACAAGTACCTGACGATGGCGTTCATCCAGGCCGACACCAAGGGATCGTGCACCCCGTACTGGGACGGCGACACCAGCACCCCCATCGCGTCGTCCACCTTCGGCAGCGACATCTCCGCCATCCAGGCGGGCGGCGGCGACGTCATCCCGTCCTTCGGCGGCTACGCGGCCGACGACGGTGGCACCGACATCGCCGACAGCTGCACCGACGTCTCCCAGATAGCCGCCGCGTACGAGAAGGTCATCACCACCTACAACGTCAGCCGCATCGACCTCGACACCGAGGACAACTCGCTGACCAACACCGCGGGCATCGATCGCCGCAACAAGGCCATCAAGGAGGTGGAGGACTGGGCGACGGCCAACAACCGCACCGTGCAGTTCTCCTACACCCTGCCGACCACCACCAGTGGCCTGGCCAGCAGTGGACTCGCCGTGCTGAAGAACGCGGTCTCCAACGGGGCGCGCGTCGACGTCGTCAACATCATGACGTTCGACTACTACGACGGCGCCACCCATGAGATGGCGAACGACACCGAGTCCGCTGCCAGCGGTCTGGTCGGCCAGCTCGCGAGCCTGTACCCGACCAAGACCCAGGCACAGCTGTGGGCGATGGTCGGCGTCACCGAGATGCCCGGCATCGACGACTACGGCGCCGCCGAGACGTTCACCACCGCGGACGCGGCGACCGTGGAGAACTGGGCGGTCTCCAAGGGCATCAGCACCCTGTCGTTCTGGGCCCTCCAGCGCGACAACGGCGGCTGCCCCGGCACCGGCGGCTCCGACACCTGCTCGGGCATCAGCCAGGACCAGTGGTACTTCAGCCACACCTTCGAACCGTTCACCAGTGGCGGCGGCGTCACCCCGCCGCCGGTCGGCAACGACTTCTCGGTCTCGGCGTCGCCCTCCTCCGGCTCCGTCGCCCCGGGCGGCACGGCGACCGCCACCATCGGCACCGCCGTCACCTCCGGCTCGGCGCAGTCGGTCGCGCTCACCGCGAGCGGCGCGCCGGCGGGCGTGACCGTCTCGCTCAGCCCCACCTCGGTCACCGCGGGCGGCTCCTCCACGCTGACCGCGACCGTCGGCTCCTCGGCGGCCGCGGGCAGCTACCCCATCACGGTCACCGGCACCGCCGCCTCCGGCAGCCACTCCGCCACCTACACCCTGACGGTCACCGGCTCCGGCCCCGGATCGGGCTCGCTGGCCAACGGCGGGTTCGAGAGCGGCACCAGCCCGTGGACCTGCGCGAGCGGCAGCACGGTGGTCTCCACCCCCGTGCACTCCGGCAGCCACGCCCTCCAGGTCACGCCCACCTCCAGCACCACCGGTGAGTGCGACCAGTCCGTCACCCTCAAGCCGAACACCAGCTACACGCTGACCGGCTGGGTGCAGGGCTCCTACGCGTACATCGGCGTCAGCGGCGGGGCGACCGCCAGCACCTGGACGAACTCCAGCGGCTGGACCAAGCTCACCGTGCCCTTCACCACCGGCTCCTCCGGCACCGTCACGGTCTACGTGCACGGCTGGTACGGCCAGGGCAACGTCTACGCGGACGACTTCACGCTCGGCTGACGACCGCGACCGGCACCGCCGCCGAGGGCCCGTGGGGAACGCTCCCCGCGGGCCCTCGGCACGTTTCCCCGCGCGGCCCCACGGCCTCCTTCCGGGCCCCCGTCACCCGGATGACCCAGTCGGCCGCACCGTGCCCACACCACGGCCGGCACACGCCATCGCCTCCCGCGAACGGCCCTGGGCCCCGCGCGCTCCGCGCCCGGGTGGCGGACAATCTTCGCATCGACGAACACCGCGACGACCAGGACGAGCGAACCGCCGGACAGGAGGAGCCGAGGACCCGGCCGGGGCGACGACCAGCGGACGAGGGCAGGTGGATGACCGAACCGGTGGACAGCGCGAGAGACGGTCCCGAACGCGGCGCCGTGCACGGCAGCGCCCCGCTGCTGGGCGGACGCCGTGTCCGCGTCCACCATGCCGTGCGCGTCGCCGCCGTGGTGGTCGCGGGCCTGCTGCTGCTCACGACCGGCGCGGGCGTGTGGCTGTACGCCCACCTCAACGGCAACCTGCGCGGGCTGCCGCTGTTCGGCGGCGCCACCGGTGACGCGGGACGCGAGAAGCCCGACGCCTTCGGCCGCACCCCGGTCAACGTGCTGGTGATCGGCTCCGACAGCCGCGCCGACCCGGCCGACTGCGCCCTCGGCGGCGACTGCGGACCGGGCCAGAACGCCGACGTGGAGATGGTCGTCCACCTGTCCGCCGACCGGTCCAACGCCACCGTCATGAGCGTCCCCCGTGACACCGTGACCGACCTGCCCGCCTGCAAGGCCCCGGCCGGCGGCGGCGTGGTGGCGGCCCGCCACGACCAGATCAACTCCACGCTGCGCTACGGCCCCGGCTGCACGGTGGCGGCCGTGCACCAGCTCACCGGCATCCCCATCGACCACTTCATGATGATCGGGTTCGACGGGGTGGTCCGGATGTCCGACGCGGTCGGCGGCGTGGACGTGTGCGTGGACCGATCCGTCTACGACCCCTACTCCCACCTGAAGCTGACCAAGGGCAGGCACACCCTCAAGGGCCTGGCCGCCCTGGAGTTCCTGCGCTCGCGGCACGCCTTCGGCGACGGCAGCGACCTCGGCCGCACCTACGCCCAGCACCTCTACCTCGGCTCGCTGGTGCGCCGGATGAAGGCCACCGGCACCCTGACCGACCCGGCCGCGCTCTACGCCCTCGCCGACGCGGCCACCAAGGCGCTCACCGTGGACACCGGCCTGGACAGCGTCCCGAAGCTCCTGGGCCTGGCTGCCGACCTGAACAAGGTGCAGCCCTCCCGCGTCACGTTCACCACCATGCAGAGCGAGCCCGACCCGGTGAACCCCGGCCGCGTCGTCGTCGCGCCCGCGGCCCAGGCACTCTTCTCCGCCATCGCCGCCGACCGGGCCCTCACCACGCCCGACGGCGCCAAGTCGGCCGTGGCGACCGCGTTGCAGCGGGCCGCCGCCACGCCCGAGGCGATGGCCGACCTGGAGAGCCGGATCGCCCACCGGGACCGCTCCGCGCGGGCGTCCGGCGCGCCGCCCGGAGACGTTTCCGTCGCCGCGTACGCGACCTCCGCGCTGCCGGGCGGCAGCGACGACTCCGGCTACGACGCGCACGCCGAGACCGCCGGCCAGGACACCGGCTGCGCCTCGGTCAGCCCGTACCAGACGGTGGCGGTGGGCGGCGTGCGGATGACGCCGTCCCAGGCGTTCACCGCGAGCCGTGGCGTCCCGCTGTCGGCACCCTGACGAACGGTCCCGAGGCGTCCCCCGGAAGCGTCCCGAGGCGTCCCCGGAAACGTCCCCACGGCGTTCACGCGCCGGACGCGTCGGTCTCACCCGGGCTCCACCGCGCCGCGCGAGCCTGCGGGCGTCGCCGCCGAGCCGCCCGGAACGGAACGCCCATGACCAGTGCACCCGCACCCGCCCGGTTCCGTGACGTGCCGGGCTGGTTCTTCCCCGCCGACCAGGTGCTCTTCGACTGGTTCCTCACCCGGCAGCACGCCCGCGGCGAGCGCGGCGACCTGCTGGAGATCGGCGTCTACCTCGGCAAGAGCGCCATCTTCAGCGGCTGCTACCTGGCCGAGGGGGAGCGCTTCACCGTCTGCGACCTGTTCGACTCGCCGGCCGAGGACCGCTCCAACAGCGCCGAGATGGCCAAGTCCTACGCCACCTTGACCCGGCGCGCCTTCGAGGCCAACTACCTCGCCTTCCACGAGCGGCTGCCAAGGGTCGTGCAGGGCCTGTCCTCCCTGGTCGCCACCGAGGTACCGGACGCCGCCTGCCGCTTCGTCCACGTCGACGCCTCGCACCTGTACGACCACGTGCGCGGCGACATCCTCCAAGCTCGGGCCAAGCTGCTGCCGTACGGCATCGTGGCGCTCGACGACTTCCGCGCCGAGCACTGTCCCGGCGTCGCCGCCGCCACCTGGGAGGCGGTCACCAGCGGCGGCCTGCGGCCGGTCTGCGTCACCGGCACCAAGTTCTACGGCACCTGGGGCGATCCGGAGCCGGTGCGCGACGAACTGCTGGGGATGCTGGGCAGCCGTCGCGACCTGTGGCACGAGGTCCAGTCGGTCGCCGGGCAACGGCTGATCAGGATCGACGGCAAGAAGGCCGACGCCCCGAGGCATCCGGCCGCCCTGCGCGTCGACGCCCCCGCACCGCACCCCGCCTCCGCCGCAGGCGACGGCGCCGCCGAGCGCCCGGACCGCGGCCGTTCGCTGGCCGGACGACTGGCGGCACGGACCCTGCCGGGCACCGTCGTCCGGGCCCTGGCGGGCCGCGCCCGGAGGTGACGCGGGGCGAGGGCGAGCACAAATCCACGTAATCCCGAGGCCGTTGGCACGTCGACGTGGCGGTCCGGCCGTTCGCCGGGCATGCTGCGGGGTGCACAAGGAATCCCCCCATGGAATCCTGGCGGAGGAGGGACACTGTGGGAACGGCCTTCGCACTCCCGCTGCTCGGCGTCGCGTTCGCGGTCGCGGCACCGCGCATGCTCTGCCGCGCCCGCTGGCAGGACCGCGAGCCGGTGGTGGCCCTGTGGATCTGGCAGTGCGTGGTCGCCGCCGTGCTGCTGTGCTTCGGACTGTCCCTGCTCGTCACCGCCGCCGCGTTGTGCGCGCCACTGCGAGCCGACCTCTTCCTGCTCGCGCCGCGCGGGGTGCAGCAGGCGTACGGGCTGGCCACCGGCGGCGCCTGGCGCGGGGTGTTCGCCGCCGTCCTGCTCACCGGCGCCGTCCATCTCGTCCTGCACCTGGCGCGGGAGGCGCACCTCGCGCGCATCAGCCGCCGCAGGCGCTACCGGGAACTGCGCGCCGCCGCCCCCGCCCTGCCGCGCGACCCCTGCCTGGACACCCCGCGCAGGCTCGGACGCCGCGCCGAACACGTCCTGGTGATGGAGAACCCGCGACCGCAGGCCTGGTCCCTGCCGGTGCCACGCCATCCGCTGCAACTGGTGGTCTCCACCGGCGCGATGCGGCGGCTGAGCACCGAGCAGCTGGATGCCGTCCTCGCCCACGAGCGCGCCCACGCCCGCGCCCGCCACCACCTGCTCCTGCAGTCCGCCGGGGCGCTCACCACCGCGTTCCCCTCCTCCGCGCTCTTCGCCGCCTACGCCGACCGCTCGGCCCGGCTGGTGGAGCTGGCCGCGGACGACGCCGCCGCGCACCGGCACGGCCAGCTGGCGACCGCGCTGGCCCTGATCGACCTCAACGACAGCCGCGTCGGCCTGGCCAGGGTTCCGCTGCCGGCCGGCTGGAGCCCGGGGACCCCGCCGCCGCCCCCGGTCGAGCAGATCACCGAGCGGGTCGACCGGCTGCTGACCGGGCCGCCCCGGCTGCGTCCGCTGCAACGGCTCAACCTCACCGCCGCCGGACTCGCCATCATCCTGGTGCCGGTGCTCGTCGCGCTGGCCCCGGGGCTGGGCGCGCTGTTCACCACGCCCTGGTGACCCCTGGCGACCGGTCGCAACTCCCGGTACGGGCAAGGGCCTCCGGCGCGGTCGGTCCCAGCCCGCTGTGGTACGTGTAGGGCGAACGGAACACTCCGCTATCCGGTGAACCGCCACAGCGACCAGGAGACGACATGAGCGACACCATGACCGCGGGCACGGTCACGATCACCAGCGGCGACGGCGACGAGATCGAGGCGTACCTCGCGCACCCGGTCGACGGCCCGCAGCGCGGCGGCGTGGTGGTCATCCACCACATGCCCGGCTACGACCGGTGGTCCAAGGAGGTCGTCCGCCGCTTCGCCTCCGACGGCTGGGCGGCGCTGTGCCCGAACCTCTACTCCCGCCAGGCGCCCGGCGCCAGCCCCGACGACGCGGCCGCGGCGGTACGCGCGCTGGGCGGTGTCTCCGACGAGCAGCTGGTCGCCGACGTGGAGGGCGCGATGCGCCACCTGAAGGCGCTGCCCGGGGCCAACGGCAAGGTCGGCGTCATCGGCCACTGCTCCGGCGGCCGTCAGGCGTTCCTCGCGGCCTGCTCGCTGTCGCTGGACGCGGCTGTGGACTGCTACGGCGCGTTCGTCGCCAAGGAGCCGGACGCGGGCTTCCCGCTCAAGGTCAAGCCCGTGCTGGGGCTCGCCGGGAACCTGTCCGCCCCGCTGCTGGGCCTGTTCGGCGCCGAGGACTCCTTCCCCGCGCCGGACGAGGTCGCCCAACTCGCCGCCGAGCTGGAGCGGTTGGGCAAGGATCACGAGTTCCACACCTACGAGGGCGCCGGGCACGCCTTCTTCGCCACCGACCGGCCCAGCTACCGGCCGGAGGCCGCGGTGGACGGCTGGGAGAAGATCTACGGCTTCTTCGGCCGCCACCTGTCGGCCTGACCGCCCGACCCCACCGCCCTACCCCCCGCGTTCCGCAGGAGACCGTCATGTGCACGTACCTGACCGAGAAGATCGCCCTCGAAGGCAGCGGCAAGGGCACCCCGGGCTGGTTCCCGGTCACCCAGGCCGCCGTCTACGTCGACCACCCCCAGCACCACCCGCAGGAGCACACCGTCAACATCGACTTCACCAACCCCGGCCGGGGCCCGTCGGCCCGGGTGGCGCTGGAGCTGACCGAGGAGGCGGCGCGCGACCTGGTTGACGCGATCCAGCGGGCGCTGGCCTCGGCCCCGGACGGGCTCGCCGCGGCCGGCCGCCGTCCGGCCGCGGTGTGACCCCGGTTCAGCCGGAGATCTTCCCGAAGATCCCGGAGCAGGCGCAGCCGGTGCCCTTGTCGTAGCCGTCGACGTCCCAGAAGGCCGGCTCCTGGACGCTCTTGCTCCTGGCGTCCAGGGGCAGGCCGGGCGTCGAGCTCTCCAGGCCCTCCGGGGCGACGTGTCATCGGGGGCCAGGCTCCCGCCCGCTCAGCGGTAGTTGCCCGTGTGGCCGAGGCTGTAGCGGCCGGGCTGCGGGAAGAACGCGAGGCCGTGCGGGTTGGCGCCGACCGGGATGCGGGCCAGCAGGTGGCCGTCGGAGGTGTCGAAGACGTACACCTCGTCGTTGTCCCGGCCCGAGAGCCACAACTGCCGTCCGTCCGCGCTGACTCCGCCCATGTCGGGGGAGCCGCCGCCGGGGATGGTCCACGTCGCGACCGACTTGCCGGCTCGCGGGTCGACCACCGACACCGATCCCGCGTCGCGGTTGGAGACGTAGAGCAACTGCCCGTCGCGGCTGGGGTGGATGCCGTGCGCGCCCGCGCCGGTGTGGATGTAGCCGACCCGCCGCATCGTCGCCCCGTCGATCGCCACGAGCCCGGCGTCGTTGAGCGCCGCGATGTAGAACGTGCGCCCGTCGGGGCCGAGCCGGATGTCCTGCGGCATGACGGCGCGGCCGAGCTCCATCCGGTCGAGCAGGCGCATCGACTTCGTGTCGTACTTCAGCACGTCGCCGGAGAACTCGCAGGTAGCGATGAAGTACGAGCCGTCGGAGGAGAAGTCGGCGTGGTTGACGCCCTGGCACGGCACCTTGACCGCCTTGCGCAGCTTCATGGTGTGCGGGTCGTAGAGGTCGATGCGGTTGTGCCGCTCGGCCATCACGACCGCCGCGTCGCCGTCCGGGGTGAAGTACAGGTTGTACGGCGCGTCCACCTCGACGGGCTTGCCGGGCTTGGCGGTTCGCGGGTCGATCGGGACCAGTCGGTCGCTGCCGCTGGCGTCGACCCACAGCGTCTTCATGTCCCACGACGGCGTGACGTGCTGCGGCAGCTTCCCGACCTTGAAGTGCCCGACGACCTTGAAGGTCTTCGGGTCGATGACGGTGACGGTGTCGCGGTCGGGATTACGGGACGGCGCCATGCCGTGCATGCCCGGCTCGCCGCTGTTGGGCACGTAGACCAGCTGCGGATCGCCCTGTACGGCGGGGGAGAGCATCCCCGCGAGCGTGAAGCCGTACGTCCCGCCCAGCGCGGCACCGGCCCGGGGCGCCATCGGGGGAGTGAACAGCCGCTGAGCCGCCGAGACCAGGTCGCCCGGCCCCATCGGCACCTGGGTGGGCGTCAGCCCGGTCGGCGCCTGCGCCACGGGCCCGGGCCGCCGGTCCGACACGGCACGGAACATGCCGGACGAAGGGGCGACGGCGAGCGCGGTGAGCGCCGCGCCGAGAGCGAGTGAGCAGAGCAGTCCGGTCCGCACATGGCGCGCACGCACAGGGCATCCCTCCCGTCAGCGGTGGTTCCGGCGCGACTGTGATTCCGCAGCCAGAATCGGGCACGACGGGCGGGGTCGGCGACTCGGGAGGCAGGGCGCCGACATGCGTGGGGCCCGGTCGACAGGGGGGAGTCGACCGGGCCCCGGGAGCCAGGCGGACCGAGGGAGTCGCCCGCCTGACCTCCGCCTGCCCGGGGTCGGGGGCGGCAAACCGGTCAGTTCCCGAAGACCGCGGAATCACCCACTCGTGGGACGTACGGCCCAGGTCGCGGCGGCGAGTCCACCCGGGTGAGCGGAGGGTCTCCGAGGGCGCCGGGGAGTCCGGCGGGCGGTCGTGGCGGCGGACGATCACGGTGCTAGGTTCGTGCGTCGTCCCGGCGGTTCGCCCGAGCCGTCGCGCGAGCCGTCAAGGAGTCAGCCATGAGCGTCCGCGTCGAACGGCGAGGCCCCGTCACCACCGTCGTCCTGGCCCGGCCGGAGTGCCGCAACGCGGTGGACGGCGCCACCGCCGCCGCGCTGGCCGACGCGTTCCGGGCGTTCGAGGCCGACGACGCGGCCCGGGTCGCAGTGCTGTGGGGCGAGGGCGGCACGTTCTGCGCGGGCGCCGACCTCAAGGCGGTCGGCACCGAACGCGGCAACCGGGTGGCACCGGACGGGGACGGGCCGATGGGCCCGACCCGGATGCGGCTGTCCAAGCCGGTCGTCGCCGCGGTCAGCGGGCACGCGGTCGCGGGCGGCCTCGAACTGGCCCTCTGGTGCGACCTGCGGGTGGCCGAGGAGGACGCGGTCTTCGGCGTCTTCTGCCGCCGCTGGGGCGTCCCGCTGATCGACGGCGGCACCGTGCGGCTGCCCCGGCTGATCGGCGAGAGCCGCGCGATGGACCTCATCCTGACCGGCCGCCCGGTGCCCGCACCCGAGGCGTACGAGATGGGCCTGGCCAACCGGATCGTCCCGCCGGGGCAGGCCCGCGCTGCCGCCGAGGCGCTCGCGGCCGACATCGCGCGCTTCCCCCAGGCGTGCCTGCGCGGCGACCGCGCCTCCGTCCTGGAGCAGCGCGGCCTGCCGGAGGCCGAGGCGATGGCGGCCGAACTCCGTCACGGCCAAGCGGTGCTGGCGGAGGCGGTGGACGGCGCGGGCCGCTTCAGCCGGGGTGCGGGGCGGCACGGCACGTTCGACGAGATCTGATCACCTGACAATACGTCAACTCGTGTCGACGGCACGCCTGTCGATGTCCTCTTACCCTCCCTGCGTATGCAGCGCGTCGCACGTCCCGCCGAGCGAGTCCTGTGAGATGAGGCGGCCCAGCGCGCCCGCGTGGGTCAGCGGGATCGGGCAGTGTCCGTCGTCCGCCGGGGCCACCGCGTGGCCCGATGCCGTCCCATCGCCCGGGGCGGCCGCGTAGCCCGGTGTCGCCGCCGCGGTCAAGACCGCCCCGGCGGCCATCAGGCCCGCCAGCATCCCCGTGAGCGCGCGCGACGCGCCCGTCGCGTTCGGCCGCGCCGCCGTCGTCGCCCTCGTTGTCACCATGGTCACCGGTCCTCGTTTCCCGTCCCGGACAGGGCTCCTCCCCGTCACACCTGGGGAAACGCGACAGCGGCCGATCGGTCACCCCGGCCCGCGAACACCGCCCGCTGTTGCGGGGCCGGGGCGGCGCGCGCATGATCCGAGAGGAAGCGGCAGGAGAAGGCGGGATCGCCCACTGTCCGATTCTTAACAGAATCTTTAATATGGGCGTAACGTTTCATCTCGCTACACAGCGGATTCCCCGCAGCGGGTTGTTTCCGGCGTGAAGCCCGGCTGCCGGACATCGCTCCTCACCTCACCCGGTTCGGAACGAGGGGTGCACAGATCATGCAGACGCCGACCGAAGTAGCTCCACTCACCCCCAAGAATCCCGGCCTGAAGCGGGACATCGGGCTCATCGGGCTCATCTGGACCTCCGAGGGGTCCATCATCGGATCCGGCTGGCTGTTCGGCGCCCTGTTCGCCGCACAGGCCGCCGGCACCGCGGCCCTCATCTCCTGGGCGATCGGCGCGGTGGCGATCATCATCCTGGCGTTCGTCCACGCCGAACTGGGTGCGATGTACCCGGTGGCGGGCGGCACCGCCCGGTTCCCGCACTACGCCTTCGGCAGCGCCGCGGGCGCCTCGTTCGGCTGGTTCTCCTGGTTGCAGGCGGTCACCGTGGCGCCGATCGAGGTCATGGCGGCGCTGGACTACCTGAGCGTGCACGCGCCCTGGGTGCAGTCGGGCAAGGACCACCTGACCGCCGGGGGCTACGGACTGGCCGTGGCGTTCATGGCGTTCTTCGTGGTCATCAACTTCTTCGGCATCCGCTGGCTGGCCAACACCAACAGCGCGGCCACCTGGTGGAAGGTCGCCATCCCGGTCTTCACGATCATCGTGCTGGCCTCGACGCACTTCCACGGCAGCAACTTCGGCACCGGCGGCTTCGCGCCGTTCGGCGCCGAGGGCGTCCTGTCGGCGGTGAGCACCAGCGGCATCATCTTCGCCCTGCTCGGCTTCGAACAGGCCGACCAGCTCGCCGGTGAGAGTCGCAACCCCGCGCGCGACATCCCCCGCGCGGTCATCGGCTCCATCCTCATCGGCGTGCTGATCTACGTGGCCTTGCAGGTCGTCTTCATCGCCGCCCTGCCGCACAGCGCCTTCGCGCACGGCTGGGCCAACCTGGCGTTCAGCAACAAGGCGGGCCCGTTCGCCGGTCTGGCCACCACGGTCGGCCTGGGCTGGCTGGCGACCCTGCTGTACATCGACGCCATCGTCTCGCCGTCCGGCACCGGCCTGATCTACACCACGGCGACCTCCCGGGTCTCCTACGGCCTGTCCCGCAACGGCTACGTGCCCGCCGCCTTCGAACGCACCACCAAGCGCGGCGTCCCGTGGGTCGGCATGCTGTTCGCCTTCATCATCGGGCTGATCGTCTTCCTGCCCTTCCCCACCTGGCAGAAGCTGGTCGGCTTCGTGACCTCGGCGAGCGTGCTGATGTACGCGGGCGCGCCGCTGGCCTTCGGCTGCCTGCGCAAGCAGGACCCGGACCGGCCGCGGCCGTACCGGCTGCCCGGCGGCATGTTCTGGTCGCCGGTGGCCTTCGTCGTGGCCAACCTGATCATCTACTGGTCCGGCTGGGACACCCTGTGGCGGCTGGGCCTGGCGATCCTCCTCGGCTACGTGCTGCTGGGGCTGTCGTGGGGCCTGAAGCTCAACCCCAAGACCATCCACATGGACTGGAAGTCGGCGCAGTGGCTGCCGGTCTACCTGCTCGGCATGGGCGTGCTGTCCTGGCAGGGCCGCTACTGCAGCACCGGCCCCGCCTCCAGCGCCGCCTGCGGCGCGCAGAACCACATCCCGCTGTGGTGGGACATCGTGATCATCGCCGGGTTCAGTCTGGCGATCTACTTCTGGGCCTTCTTCGTCCGGCTGCCGGACGAGGAGACGCAGGAGTACATCGGGTCCGTCGAGGTCGTGCCGGTGGAAGGGCACTGACCGCAGGTGAGGCCGCGGGCCCCGGTACTCCCGGGGCCCGCGGCCTCACTGTCGGCGCTCCGGATGCCGCCCGGGCGGAAGGCGCGTCCAATAGGGGTACGAGGGCCGGCGGCGTCCCGCCGAGACGGCGGGCGTCCGGGCGGAGGAGGGTTGCCATGACAGCTGCTACGCGCCTGCTGCGGGGCGTACCGCCGGAGTACCGCGACCGGATGATGGAGATGGCGCATGAGGTCGCCTTCGACCAGGACACCCGGATCTTCGAGGAGGACGGCACCGCCGACCGCTTCTGGGTGCTGCGCTCCGGCGCGGTCACCCTGGACCTGAACGTCCCCGGCCGCCGCCCGGTGACCGTGGAGACGCTGGGGCCGGGCGACCTGCTGGGCTGGTCGTGGATGTTCCCGCCGTACCAGTGGGACTTCGGCGCGGAGGCGCTCAGCCCGGTGCGCGCCTACGAGTTCGACGGCGCCGACGTACGGGCGGCCTGCGACGCCGACCCGGCCCTCGGCTACGCGCTGACCAGGGTCGTCGCCGAGATCCTCGCGCACCGCCTGGAGGCCGCCCGCACCCGGCTGTTCAACCTGTGACCGGCGCCCCGCGGCACGCCCCGGGCGTTTGAGCGGCGCGTGCCCGGCAAGCCGGACCGTAGCGAACCCGCGCAGACCGGACGGAGGCCGCCATGGCGACCAGGCGAGATCTGGCGGAATACCACCGCAAGCGCGACTTCGCCAGGACCGGGGAGCCGAAGGGCGCGAACGATGCGGGGCCGCCGCGCGAGGGCACGGGTGACGGCGCGTTCGTCGTCCAGCTCCACGAGGCGAGCACCACGCACTTCGACTTCCGCCTGGAGGCCGACGGCGTGCTGAAGTCCTGGGCGGTCCCCAAGGGCGTCTCCACCGACCCGGGCGACAAGCGGCTCGCGGTGCCCACCGAGGACCACCCGCTGGAGTACGGCGACTTCGAGGGCGTCATCGCCGCAGGGGAGTACGGCGGCGGGACCGTGATGGTGTGGGACACCGGTGACTACCGCAACCTGTCGAAACGCCACGGCGAGCCGATCCCCCTCGCCGACGCGCTGGAGCACGGCCACGCCGCGTTCTGGCTCGACGGCGACAAGCTCCACGGCGGCTACGCGCTCACCCGGCTGCGGGACGGCGCCTGGCTGCTGGTCAAGGAACGCGACAAGCACGCCTCCTCGGCCGGCTCGCCGCCGCACCCGCACCGGATGCGCTCGGCGCTCACCCGCCGCACCCTCGGGCAGATCGCCGCGGACGAGGACGCCGAGCGGTGAGCGGGCTCCTCGAAGGACTGCCGTCCGCGCAACGCGAGCGACTGCGCCCGGCCCGGCCCGCGTACGAGATCCGGCCGATGCTCGCCGTCCTCAGCGACCGGCGCTCCTTCGACGGGGACTGGCTCTTCGAACGCAAGCTGGACGGCGTGCGGGCGCTGGCCCACCGCGAGGGCGACCGCGGCGGGCTGACCTCCCGCAGCGGCAAACCGATGTCCGCCACCTACCCGGAGGTCCGTGAGGCGCTGGACGCCCAGGACCGCGCGGACTTCGTGGTGGACGGCGAGGTCGTCGCGCTCGACCGGCAGGGCCGCACCAGCTTCGAACTCCTCCAGCGCCGCATGCAGCTCACCGACGCCCGCCGCGCCCGCGCCACCGGGGTCGCCGTCACGTTCTACGTCTTCGACCTGCTGCGGCTCGACGGGCACGACCTGACCCGGCTGCCGCTGCGCACCCGCAAGGCCCTGCTGCGGCGCGCCCTGAAGTGGCACGACCCGCTGCGCTTCACCACGCACCGCAACGCGTGGGACCCCGCCCTGCTGGACGAGGCGTGCGGCAGGGGCTGGGAGGGGCTGATCGCCAAGCGCGCCGACGCCCGCTACGTCGAGAAACGGTCGGGCGACTGGCTGAAGCTCAAGTGCGCCGCCGGACAGGAGATGGTCGTCGGCGGCTTCACCGAGCCCGCGGGCAGCCGCACCGGATTCGGCGCGCTGCTGGTCGGCTACTACGCGCACGGGACGCTGCGGTACGCCGGCAAGGTCGGCACCGGCTTCGACACCGCCACCCTGAACCGTCTGCGCCGCCGCTTCGACGCTCTGCGGCGGTCGACGTCCCCGTTCGGGGAACCGGTGCGCGAGAGCGGTGCCCACTGGATCGCACCGGAACTGGTGGCGCAGATCGCGTTCGCCGAGTGGACCCGCGACGGCAAGCTGCGCCACCCGCGCTTCCTGGGCCTGCGCGACGACAAGCGTCCCGAGGAGGTGGTGCGGGAGCGCGCCGCGTGACCGAGGCGGTCAGGGGCCGCCTCAGGAGGCCTTGCGCGACGAGGTCTTCTTGGCCGCGGTCTTGGCGGCGGTCTTCTTCTTCGCCGACGCGCCCCCGCTCGCGGACGACTTCTTCGCCGCCGCCTTCTTGCCCGCGGTCTTCTTCGCCGCCGTCCTGCGCCCGTCCTCGCCCTCGCG
This sequence comes from Streptantibioticus parmotrematis, assembly GCF_019890615.1. Taxonomy (GTDB): domain Bacteria; phylum Actinomycetota; class Actinomycetes; order Streptomycetales; family Streptomycetaceae; genus Streptantibioticus_D; species Streptantibioticus_D parmotrematis. The sequence continues at coordinate 97,494 of NZ_JAINVZ010000001.1, forward strand.
GGACGCGGACTTCTTCGACGCGGTCCGCTTGGACGCCGTCTTCTTCGCGGGCTTGGCCTCCGAGCCGCGGGAGCCGCTCGCCTCCAGGCTGGCCTGGAGCGCCGAGGTGAGGTCGATGACGTTGTCGGGCGCCTCACGGGCCTGAGGTGAGGGCGCGGGGCGGCCCTCCAGCCGGGCGGCCACCAGGGAGCGCAGCGCCTCCTGGTAGTCGTCGTGGAGTTCCTCCAGGTCGAAGCCCTCGGAGAGGCTCTCCATCAGGCTGGCCGCCATCTTGCGCTCCTGGGGGCGGATGGTGACCTTCGTGCTGGGGCCCACCTCGGCGTCGGAGCGCACCTCGTCCGGCCAGAACATCGTGTGCAGCGCGAGCGTCTCGTCGTGGACGCGGAGCAGGGCCAGGGACTCCCGGGTGGAGATGGTGATCTTGGTGACCGCGGCCTTGCCGCCGTCCGCCAGCGCGTCGCGCAGCAGCGCGTACGGCTTGTCGGCCGCCGGGGAGGCCGGGCCCAGGTAGTAGGACGAGGAGAACATCAGCGGATCGATCTCCTCGGCGTCCACGAACGCCAGGACGTCGATGACCTTCTTGCTGGGCAGCGGCAGGTCGGCCAGGTCCTCGTCGGTCAGTACGGCCTCCCGGCCCTGGTCGTCCTCGAAGCCCTTCGCCACGTCCGCGTACGCGACCTCCTTGCCGCACTTGTCGCAGACCCGCTTCTGCCGGATGCGGCCACCGTCCTCGGCGTGCACCTGGTGGAGCGGCAGCCGGTGCTCCTGGGTCGCCTTGTAGAGGGTGACCGGGATGGAGACCAGGCCGAAGGAGATAGCCCCTTTCCAGATGCTTCGCATGGATTCGTCCCTTCGTGCGGGAAATCCAGCGTATGCCGGGCGCGCCGCACCGGCAGGGCGGTCGCGGCGTGGGGGTGAACGCGGTGGCGGGGGCGTCGCCGTCAGTCGCGGGACGGTTCGCCCAGCAGCGCGGCGCAGCCGGTGATCAGCGCCTGGATGCCGAACCGGAAGCGCTCGGCGTCGTCCGTCCCGGCGCCGGTCCGTGCCGCCTCGGCGACCAGCGGGAAGTCCCGCGGGTCCAGCTGGGCCAGTGCCTGCGGCGAACCGGCCGCACCCGCCTCGTTGACCGGCGCGGAGGCCACCTCGGCGGCGGTGTGGGCGATGACGAAGAGGGAGAGCGCGTTGAGCGTGTCCACCGACCGCCCGAGCGGCAGCCCGGCGGCGCGCAGGACGGTCAGGCCGCGTTCGACCGCGCGCAGCGTGCCCGGGGTGGCCGCGGGCCGGGTCGCCACCAGTGGCAGCACGCCGGGGTGGCGCAGCAGCGTGGTGCGCAGCGACTCCGCGTACGCGCGCATCGCGTCCCGCCAGTCCGCGTTGGTGTCGGCGGCGGGCAGCGCGATCTCGTCCACCGCGCGCTCCACGATGCCGTCCAGTAGGGCGTCCTTGTGGGGCACGTAGTGGTAGAGCGTCATCGCCTCGACGCCCAGCTCGGCACCCAGGGCCCGCATGGACAGCGCCCGCAGGCCCTTGCGGTCGGCCAGCTCCAGGGCGGCGTCGAGCACGGACTGCCTGGTCAGCCCGGCACGTTCACCGCGCCCGCGCTTGCGGCGGTCGGTCATGGGACCTCCGGTCGGCTTGACATTCTTACGGCGTAAGAGCATCGTAGTCCGCACGCCGAATCTTACGGCGTAAGAAACGAAACCGGCACAGGGGGAGTTCGGATGGGCATCGCAACGGGGCTGCCGCATGCCATGGCGTCGACGGAGGCGAGCACGACGACGGAGGCGAACAAGAAGGTCGTCGCCGACTTCCTCGCGGCGATCAACGAACGCCGCGTCGAGGACCTGGCGCACCACATGGCGCACGACGTGGTCGATCACAACAAGATCATTCACGGCGAGGCCGACGAGCCCGGCGCCGCCTTCGAGGGATTCCGGCAGCAGATGGCCGCCTTCGGCGACGCGAGGATGGTGCCGCTGGAGCTGATCGCGGAGGGCGACCGGGTGGTGGCGCGCATCGTCGCCACCGGCACGCACTCCGGCACTCACCCGCGGATGCCGGAGCCGACCCACCGTTCCTTCGAGGTCGAGCAGATCTGGGTCTTCACCGTGACCGACGGGCGCATCAGCGAGATCCGCGCGGTCAGCGACCGGCTCGGGATGTTCCTCCAGCTCGGCTGGGACTGGCCGACGGCCGACTGAGCCCGCGTCGCCCGCCACGGGGGAGCGGGCGGCGCACGGACGGCGGGGGCGGGGCGTCGGCGGGCGCCCCGCCCCCGCCTCAGCCGTTCACGCGGTGACGTGCCTCAGCCGGCTCACGCGGCAAGACGCCCCGGCCGGCTCACTCGGCGATGCCGCGGGTCAGCATCACCACGGTGACGAATCGCCGGTACAGCCGCACCGGATCGTCGTCCGTCATGCGCACCGCCAGCCGGTCGTTCCGTACGACGCCCTCGATCCAGGTGGCCATCTCCGCCAGATCCGCGTTGCGCAAGCGCACGGTCAGCGTCGCGGGCAGCGCGATCCGGGGCGGCTCGGCGTCCTCCAGCCGTTCGATCGCGGTGCGCGCGGCCTGCCGGATCACCTCCCGGGCCTCCAACGGGTGCAGGCTGTCGGCGGCGAACCGGGACACCGACGACTTCACCACCGCGCCCTGGATGCCGGGGCAGAACGGCTGCGCCTCCGCCAGCGTCGTGGCGTCCCCGGTGATCAGCGCGACCGGGACGCCGTGGCCCAGCGCCACCAGCGCGTTGATCCCGCTCTCGCCCGCCACCACACCGTTGAGCCGCACCTCGCTGATCGCGGCCGGGTTGTAGGTGTGCGACAGCGTGGCGCCCTCGGACGACATCGAGCCGTGGTAGGAGACGAAGAAGACCGCGTCGAACGAGGCGTCCAGGCCCTGCATCATGTACAGCGGCTTGTGCCTGCCCGACAGGTAGCGGGCCCGCCCGGCCAGCGCGTCCGGGCGCAGGTTCGCCATCGTCGAGTGCGAGTCGTTGACCAGGAACCCGGTCGCGCCCGCCGCCTCGGCGCCCTCGATCGCGGCGTTGACCTCCTCCTGCAACAGCCCCCGGTAGTACTGGTACTCCGGGTCCGGCGCACGGCACTGCTCCCACGCGACGACGCCCGCGGTGCCCTCCATGTCGGAGGAGACGAAGACCTTCACAGCGTGCTCCTGGGGTGGATCTCGGGTGCGTCGGACGTCCCGGTCATCACCGCGTACGTGCTGCCGTCCTGGCCCGCCGCGCCGCCGTGCCGGCCGTCGGGAGCCAGGGCGAGCGCGCGCAGTTCGGCACGGAAGTCGTCGGGCAGGGTGGCCGCGTCCCGCAGCGCCGCCACGCACGCCTCGGCGGGGGCCGCGCCGCCCGCCATCAGGTCCACCACGGTACGGGCGGTGCCGCCGCGCATGCTCAGCTCACCGCGTCCGGTGCACGCGGCGCCACCGGCCCGCAGGTCGCACCAGTTGCCCGCGCCCGGCACCGCGGAATCGCCCACCCGCCCCGGGTACTTGTAGGGGTAGCCGGAGGTCGACACCGCCACGCACAGCTCACCGGAGGCGTCCAGCGCCATGATGTTGATCGTGCCCCACGGGCCGTCGTGCGGTGCGAGGCGCCGGATCAGCTCCAGTGCGCTCGCCCGGTAGCGCTGGTCGCCGTCGGTGGCCGCGGTGTTCTCGCCCTCGACCGCCTCGGCCGACTCGGCGAGCTGCTTGCGCCAGATCGCCCGCGCCTCGGGAGTCAGCAACTCGCCCTCCACGAAGCCGCATTCGCGGGCGAACAGCGCGGCGCCCTCGCCGACCAGCAGGCTGTGCTGCGGCAGGCGCTCCAGCACGGCGCGGGCCACGGATATCGGGTTGGGGTAGCCGCGCAGCGCGGCGACCGCCCCGAACCTGCGGTCGGAGCCGGTCATGACGGACGCGTCCAGCTCCACCTCGCCGCGCGCGTTCGGCAGCCCGCCGGTGCCGACGTAGTGGTCGGCGGTGTTGTCCTCGCAGGCGCGCATCGCGGCCTCCACCGCGTCCAGCGCGGACCCGCCCGCGCGCAGCACCCGCATCCCGAACGGCAGCCCGATCTCGCTGCGTTCGCTTCCTATGATCACTGGCGCGGTCATGGTCCTCCCGGCTCGTCGTGGGCGTCTTCCGCCCCGGCGAGTCTGGCACCTCGCGCCTGCCGGCGAACAGGGCCGTCACGGCTGGACGAGGCGCGCCGCGCTGTCCAGGTCCACCGGCGGCAGGTACTCGCGCACCAAGGTCCGCTCCCACCACTGCCCGGTGTCACGCAACTGCCGCCAGGAGGTGAAGCGGTAGCGGTAGAGCCGGGCGCGCACGTGCGCCGGGGGCTCGCCGGGGAACGGGTTGTGCCGCAGCAGCTTCAGCGTGGCGCGGTCACCGGCAAGCAGCCGGGCGACGAAGGCCAGGAACCACGGCTCCGCGTAACCGGGGGAGAGCGCGGCGAACCACATGAGCCAGTCCAGCCGCAGGTGGTACGGGGCCCACTGGCGCGGCAGCCGGCCGAGCGGCCCCGGCTTGCCCTTGAAGCCGTACTCCCGCCAGACCGTCTCCGGAGTGATCCCGGTGTCCGAGGTGCCCTCCACCGCCACCTCCGTCCGCACCCGGGTGATCGATCCGAACGCGCCGTAGGCGTTGACCAGATGGAGCCGGTTGAAGGAGTAGTTCATGATCTGGCCGCGCGTGACCAGGTTGCGCGCGGGCCACCAGCTGAGCGCCAGCACCCCCGCCGTGGCCGCCAGCACCAGGCCCTCGTACCAGCCGGGAGGGGCCGCGAGGACGGGCGGCTTCGGCAGCCCCAGCACGTCGGCGGCGCGGACGCCGTCCACCACGGAGAACGCGATGACGATCGTCAGCCAGTTGAGCCAGGCGAAGTTGCCGGACGCCACCAGCCACAGCTGGGTGACGATCATGAAGCCCGCCGCCCACGACGCGATCGGCTGCGGGGTGAACAGCAGCACCGGCAGGCCGAGTTGGGCGACGTGGTTGGCGGCGGTCTCCACCCGGTGCAGCGGCCGGGGCAGGTGGTGGAAGAACCAGCTGAGCGGACCCGGCATCGGCTGGGTCCCGTGGTGGTAGTACAGGCAGGTCAGATCGCGCCAGCAGCGGTCCCCGCGCATCTTGATCAGCCCCGCGCCGAACTCCAGCCGGAACAGCAGCCAGCGCAGCAGCCACAGCACCGGCACCGGCGGCGCGGTGTGCGCGTTGCCCAGGAAGACCGCCAGCGTGCCCGTCTCCAGCAGCAGCGACTCCCAGCCGAACCCGTACCAGGTCTGGCCGACGTTGACGATCGACAGGTACAGCGCCCACATCGCCGCCCACATCAGCATCGACGCCCACAGAGGCATGGCGTCCGCCGCCCCCGCGACCACGGCCGCCGACAGCACGGCCCCGCCCCACGCCACGCACGCGAACAGCCGGTCGCTGTAGGCCCAGTGGAAGAGGCTGGGGGAGCGGCGGAACGGGACGCGCCGCACGAAGCGCGGCACCGGGAGCATTCCGTGCTCCCCGATCAGCGCCCGGAACTGGAGGGCCGCGGCGAGGAAGGCGATCGCGTAGACCGCGGCGAGCGCGCGCAGGAAGACCAGCCGGCTCAGCCAGTAGCCGGACTCCGTGAACCATCCCATGCGACCGCTCCTCGGACACCGGACTCCGCGCGGCCCATCTGTACCACCTCGTGCCACGAGGGCGAAGGACGCGACGGCCCCGGCGTGGGACCCCTTGGGACGGGCCCGGGGTGACCCCGCGTCAGGTGAAGCGGTGCCCCGGCGCGAGGCCGCGCGGGGCGGGACGGCATGATGCCGCGCATGACCGAACCCGTTCCCCACGACGATCTCGTCGCCCGGGTGGCCGACCGCGCCCGGCGCCGCTGCCCCGACCTGCCGCCCCCGGTCTCCGAGCAAGCCCTCGCCGACGCCGAACGCGCCCTCGGCTTCGCGCTGCACCCGCTGCTGGCCCGGCTCTACCGGGAGGTGGGCGACGGCGGCTTCGGCCCCGAGTACCGCTTCTTCCGGCTGCACGGCAGCGAACCCGTCAGCGAGACCCACGGACCGCTGACCCTCGCCTACCGGCAACGCCGCGAGCCCGACGCCAAGGACCCCGGGTGGTTCTGGCCGCAGGGCGTGGTGCCCGTGATGACGTGGGGCTGCGGCATGCTCGCCTGCGTGGACTGCCGTAGCCCCGAGGGCACGGTGCTGCTCTTCGAGCCCAACCCGGTCGACGGCGACTGGGCGGACGCCTGGTTCCTCGACGCGGGCAGCCTGGCGCAGTGGCTGGAGACCTCGCTGACCGGCCGGGGCTGGTACGCCTACCCCGGCGCCGACGATTCCTGGGCCGACCCCGGGCAGGCGCTGTCGGAGGAGGAGCTGGACTCCGTGGACCTGCCCCGCTGGGGAGCCGAGGCGCGCGCCCGCGCCGGGGGAGTGGAAGCGTAGCGGCGGCGCGGGCGCGGGAGTTCAGCCGCGGGCGCCCAGCAGGTGGTCCATCGCCAGCTGGTCCAGCCGCTCGAAGGCCATCCCGCGCCGGGCCGCCGCCTCGACGTCGAAGCCGTCGTCCGCCGCGCGCAGGTCCGCCACGCTTTCGCCGGGCGCCAGCGTGGGCACCTCCAGCTCATCCAGCCGGGACGCGCGCAGCGCCTCACGCACCTCGGGGTCGGCGCGGAAGGCGGCGGCCCGCTCGCGCAGGATCAGGTAGGTGCGCATGCAGCCCGCCGCCGAGTCCCACACGCCCTCGGGGTCCTCGGTGCGCGGCGGCTTGAAGTCGAAGTGCCGGGGCCCGGCGTACCCGCCCCGCTCCAGCAGGTCGACCAGCCAGAACGCCTGACGCAGGTCCCCCGCGCCGAACCGCAGGTCCTGGTCGTACCGCGGGCCCGACTGGCCGTTGAGGTCGATGTGGAAGAGCTTGCCCGCCCACAGCGCCTGCGCCACCGAGTGCGGGAAGTTGAGCCCGGCCATCTGCTCGTGACCGACCTCCGGGTTGACCCCGACCAGATCGGGGCGCTCCAGGCGCTCGATGAACGCCAGGGCGTGGCCGACGGTGGGCAGCAGGATGTCGCCGCGCGGCTCGTTGGGCTTGGGCTCGACCGCGAACCGCAGGTCGTAGCCCTGCTCCACGACGTAGCCGGTGAGGACGTCGAACGCCTCCTTCATCCGGTCCAGCGCCACCCGCACGTCCTTGGCCGCGCCCGACTCGGCGCCCTCCCGCCCGCCCCAGGCCACGTAGACCGAGGCGCCCAGCTCGACCGCCAGGTCGATGTTGCGCAGCGTCTTGCGCAGCGCGAAACGGCGTACGTCGCGGTCGTTGGCGGTGAACGCGCCGTCCTTGAAGACCGGGTGCGTGAAGAGGTTGGTGGTCGCCATCGGCACCTTCAGCCCGGTGGCGTCCAGCGCCGCGCGGAACGCCTTGACGCGGGCCTCCCGTTCGGCCTCCGGCGCGCCGAAGGGGATGAGGTCGTCGTCGTGGAACGTCACGCCGTACGCGCCCAGTCCGGCCAGGCGCCGCACGGTGTCGGCCGGGTCCAGCGGCTCGCGGGTGGCGTCCCCGAACGGGTCGCGGCCCTGCCAGCCCACGGTCCACAGGCCGAAGGTGAACCTGTCCTCGGGGGTGGGGGTGAAGGGGTGCGTCATCGACGGCTCCGGGGGGTCGGTGGGACGAGGAGGCGGGCACCCGGTGGTCGGCGAACCCGCGCGAACCCTATTAGTAAACGCGGAAAACAAACTAGTATGCGGACCGCGCCCGGGGAACCCCCCGTGCCGTCGCCCCGCCGACGTGAAGCCCGTGAACGTGAAATCCGTCAACGTGAAGGAGCCCCCCATGACGCACGGCCCCGTGGTCATCGGCGTCGACAGCTCGACCCAGGCGACCAAGGCGGTTGCCGTCGCGGTGGAGACCGGCGAGGTGCTGGGCCAGGGACACGCCCCGCACACCGTCAGCACCGGAGCGGGCCGGGAGAGCGATCCCGGCGAGTGGTGGCGGGCGTTCGGCACCGCGGTCGAGGCCACCGGACACGCCGACCGGGCCGCCGCGGTCTCCGTCGGCGGCCAGCAGCACGGCCTGGTCACCCTGGACGCGGCGGCCGAGCCGGTGCGCCCGGCCCTGCTGTGGAACGACGTGCGCTCCGCGCCGCAGGCCGAGGAACTCACCCGGCGCCTCGGCGCGGACGCCTGGGCGCGCCGCGCCGGCTCGGTGCCCACGGCCGCGTTCACCGTCGCCAAGTGGGCCTGGCTGCGCGAGAACGAGCCCGACGCCGCCGATCGCGTCGCGGGTGTGCGGCTGCCGCACGACTACCTCACCGAGCGGCTGACGTCGACGGCCGTCACCGACCGGGGCGACGCCTCCGGCACCGGCTGGTGGACGCCGGACGGATACGACGAGGAACTGCTGCGCGACCTCGGCCTGGACCCGGCCGCGCTGCCGCGCGTGGTGCCCGCGGGCGAGGCCGCCGGTGAGGTGCGCGACGGCACACCCCTGCGCCCCGGCACCGCGGTGGCCGCGGGCACCGGCGACAACATGGCCGCCGCCCTCGGCCTCGGCCTGCCGCCGGGTGTCCCCGTGCTGAGCCTCGGCACCTCCGGCACGGTCCACGCGGTCACCCGTGGCCGCCCGGCCGACCCGAGCGGCACCGTCGCGGGCTTCGCCGACGCCGGGACCGACTGGCTGCCGCTGGCCTGCACCCTCAACTGCACGCTGGCGGTCGACCGGTTGGCGGCGCTGCTCGGACTGGACCGGGAGGCCGTCGAACCGGGCGGTTCCGCCGTCGTGCTGCCCTTCCTGGACGGCGAGCGCACCCCCAACCTGCCCCTCGCCTCAGGGCTGTTGCACGGACTGCGGCACGACACCACCGCGGGCCAGCTCCTCCAGGCCGCCTACGACGGCGCCGTCCACTCCCTGCTGACCGCGCTGGACGACGTACTGCGGGCAGGTGGTGAGAGCGCCGAGCCCGCCGGTGAACTGCTGCTCATCGGGGGCGGCGCCCGCGGCGAGGCCTGGCGGCGCACGGTACTGCGGCTGTCCGGTCGGCCGGTGCGGGTGCCACGCGCCCGGGAGCCGGTGGCGCTGGGCGCGGCGGCGCAGGCCGCGGGACTGCTCACCGGCGAGTCGCCCTACGACGTCGCCCGGCGCTGGCGCACCGCCGACGGGCCGTTGCTGGAGCCGGTGGCCCGGGACGACTCCGCCCTCGAACGGATCGCCGGTACTCTGGCCCGCGCCCGTGAACTGCTGACCGGACCCACCGGCTGACCGACCACCCGGCGGGCGCGGGACGAGGAGGACCAGGTGCCGCGGACCGAGGCCGTGCGGCCCGCCTCCCAGCAGGGCATGCGACGGCAGAACCTCGCCCTGGTCATGGGCGAGGTCGCCGCGTCGGGCCCGGTCTCGCGCGCCCGGGTCGCCGACGCCACCGGCCTGACCAGGGCCGCCGTCTCCAGCCTGGTGGAGGAGTTGCGGACCGCAGGGCTGGTCGCGGAACGCGGTCCCGCACCCAGCGGACGCGTCGGCCGCCCCGGCAGCGATCTGGTGGTGGACGCGGAGGGACCGGCCGGACTCGGCCTGGAGATCGGGGTGGGCCACCTGGGCGCCTGCCTGGTCGACCTCGGCGGCCGGATCCGCGCCTCGGTACGGGTCCCGGCCGACAACCGCCGACGCACGCCGGACGTCGTGCTCGGTCAACTCGCTCGCATCGCGGCCGAGTTGACGGAAACCGCAGTGCCGCATCCGGCCGGGACCGTGGTCGCGGTGCCCGGCCTGGTGGGCGCCGCGGAAGGGCAGGTCGCGCACGCGCCCAACCTGGGCTGGCGCCGCGTACCCGTGGCGGACCTGCTGCGTGAACGGCTCCCGGACCCGCTGGCCGCGCTGCCGCTGGACGTCGACAACGAGGCCAACCTCGGCGCGCTCGCCGACCTGTGGTGCGGCGCTGGCGCCGCCGACGCCGTGCACATCTCGGCGGAGGCCGGCATCGGCGCGGCACTGCTCGTCGGCGGCGCGATCTTCCGGGGCGCCTCGGGCTTCGCGGGCGAGCTGGGCCACGTGCCGGTGCGTCCGGACGGCCCGCCGTGCGCGTGCGGCGCGCGCGGCTGCCTGGAGCAGTACGCGGGGGAGGCCGCGGTGCTGCGCGCGGCGGGACTCGACGCCGCGACCGGCGACCCGGTGACCGAACTCGCCCGGCGCGCCCAGCGGTCGCAGCCCGCCGTCCTGGACGCTCTGGACCGCGCGGGCGCCGCCCTCGGCATCGCGCTGGCCGGCGCGGTCAACCTCATCGACCCGGCAGCGGTCGTCCTCGGCGGCGCCTACGCGGAACTGGGCACGTGGCTGCTGCCCGCGATGCGCCGCGAACTCGCCGCGCGGGTGGCGGTGCGGCCGTGGCACCCGCAGACGCTGACCCTCTCCGCGCTGGGCCGCGGCGGACCCGTGCTGGGCGCCGCCATGGTGACCGTGCGCCGGATCGTCGGCGACCCCGGCGGCTACGCGGCAGGTCGCGCGGACCGGTCCGCCTAGTCCCGGTCCCCTTCCCGCGCCAGGGCCGCGATCACCCCGCCCGCCAGGACCGCGCGACGCTGCCGGGGCGACAGCCGGTGGTGCACGGCGTACTCCTCGTCGCGCGTCACGTTGCGCACCCGCAGCCCGGGCGGCGCGTCCGGGGCCATCGCCGCGCGCAGCCCGGTCAGCCGCAGGCGGTCGTCCGCCTCGATACGGTCGTGGTCCGCCGGGTCGTCGAACTCCAGCGCCAGCACGCCGAAGTTGGCGAGGTTCTGCCAGTGGATCCGGGCGAACGACTTCGCCAGCACCGCCCGCAGCCCCAGGTAGCGCGGGGTGATGGCGGCGTGCTCGCGGGACGAGCCCTGCCCCCAGTTCTCCCCGGCCACGATCAGGTGACCGCCGTCCTCCCGCGTCTTCGCCGCCCGCCGCGGGTAGTCCGGGTCGAGCCGGGTGAGGGTGAACTCGGCGAGCTTCGGGATGTTGGACCGGTACGGCAGCGCCTTCGCACCGGCCGGGGAGATCTCGTCGGTGGACACGTCGTCACCCGCCTTGATCAGCACCGGGCCCTCGACCGTGTCGGGCAGCGGGTCGAGGTCGGGCAGCGCGGAGATGTTGGGCCCGCGCTCCAGCTCCACCCGTGCCGCCTCCCCGGCGGGCAGCGGCGGCTGGAGCATCGCGGTGTTGACGGACGCCCGGTCCGGCAGCCGCAGCCGCGGGTACGCCACCTCGTGCGTGCCGGCCCACTCGCGCGGGTCGGTGATCACCCCGGTGAGCGCCGAGGCCGCCGCGGTCTCCGGAGAGCACAGCCACACCGCGTCGTCCTCGGTGCCGGAACGGCCGGGGAAGTTGCGCGGGAAGGTGCGCAGCGAGTTGCGGCCCGCCGCGGGCGCCTGGCCCATGCCGATGCAGCCGAGACACCCCGCCTGGTGGATACGGGCGCCCGCGGCGATCAGCGCGAACGTCGCGCCGGACCGGGTGAGGTCCTGGAGGATCTCGCGGGAGGTCGGATTGACGTCGAAGCTCACCGAGCCCGCCGTCTGCCGCCCCTCGACCATCGCGGCGGCCATCGCGAAGTCCCGCAACCCCGGGTTGGCACTCGACCCGATCACCGCCTGCCCGACCGGCTCGCCCGCCACCTCCCGCACCGGCACCACGTTGCCCGGGGAGGTCGGCCGGGCGATCAGCGGCTCCAGCGACGACAGGTCGATCTCCTCGTCGAGGTCGTACGCGGCGTCCGGCTCGGTCGCCAGCTCCGCGAAGTCCTCCGCCCGCCCCTCGGCCGCCAGGAACGCGCGCACCGCCTCGTCGGACGGGAAGACGGTGGCGGTGGCACCCAGCTCGGCGCCCATGTTGGCGATGACGTGGCGGTCCATCGCGGTCAGCCCGGCGAGCCCGGGGCCGTGGTACTCGATGATCCGCTGGACGCCGCCCTTCACCCCGTGCCGCCGCAGCATCTCCAGCACCACGTCCTTGGCGCTCACCCACGGCGGCAGCTGGCCGGTCAGCCGCACGCCCCAGATGCGCGGCATCGTCACGTACAGCGGGCGGCCCGCCATGGCGAGCGCCACTTCGAGGCCGCCGGTGCCGATCGCCAGCATGCCCAGCGACCCGGCGGCGCAGGTGTGGGAGTCGGAGCCGATCAGGGTGCGGCCGGGGATGCCGAAGCGCTGCATGTGGGTGGGGTGCGAGACACCGTTGCCCGGCTTGGAGAACCACAGGCCGAAGCGCCGCGCGGCCGAGCGCAGGAAGACGTGGTCCTCCGCGTTGCGCTCGTCGGCCTGGAGGATGTTGTGGTCGACGTACTGCACGCTCACCTCGGTGCGCACCCGGTCCAGACCGAGGGCCTCCAGCTCCTGCATCACCAGCGTGCCGGTGGCGTCCTGCGTCAGCGTCTGGTCCACCCGCAGGGCGATCTCCTCGCCCGGCACCATCGGGCCGTCCAGCAGGTGGTCCTCGATCAGCCGCTGCGCCACCGTGCCGTGCGCCTTTCCGCTGCTCGCCTCCGCGTCGCCCGCCTTCGTACCGCTCGCCTTCGTGCCGTTGTCCGCCGCCTTCGAGGTGCTTGAGGTGCTTGAGGTGCTTGAAGTGCCCGAGGTGCCGTCCATTCTCCGCTCCCGCCGCTCGGCCATGTTGAACCCCGGCATTTCGGGTACCCGAAATCGCAGGAAGCACATGAATCGAGGTGACTGCGATGCTCCTCCTGGGGCTTCTCCTGATGGCCGCGACGGCCGCGTTCACCGGTCTGGTGATCGCCGACAACATCTCTGGCGGACCGAACTACAGCGTGTCGGTTCTGGGGAACCACATCGCGACGATGAACACGCTCGCCGCCTTCCTCGCCGGGCTCGCCCTGGCCCTGATCTTCTGCCTGGGCCTGGCGATGCTCTCCACCGGCGGGGCCCTGATGCGGCGGCGCCGCTCCAACCTGCGCGCGGCCCGCAACGAGGCCGCGGGCGCCGCGGCGGAACGCGACGCGATGGCGGCCCGCAGGAGGCAGGACGCCACGGCCCCCTACCAGGGCGTGGACGACGGGACCGGTGGCGCCTCGCGCGCGGAACCGGTCGGCACGGGCAGGCACGGCGGCACCCGCCACCGGCGGCACCTGTTCGGCCACTGAGGCTTCGGCCACTGAGGCGCCGCGCACAGGTGCCGACGACACCGGACGCCGCGCGACGGGAAACACCTCTCGCGCGGCGCGCCGGATTCCGGATCACGTCGCCGGACTGGGTTCCGGATCACATCGCCGGATGCGCCGGGTGGTGCGTGGCGGACTCGATGTCGTCGGCGGCCTTGGCCAGCAACTGCCGGGCCAGGTCGTTGAGAGCGCGGGCCGCCGCCAGTTCCTCGCCCACCTTGGTCTGCAACGGATCGTGCGGATGGCGGCGGGCGTGGCCCTCGGCGCGTATCCGCGTGTCGTCCGGCAGGCGCAGCGACGCCGCGGTACGCGTCTCCTTGTCGCCGTCCTCCCTGAAGTCCAGGTCGATGTGCCACTCGTCGAGCGCCCGCATGGCGATCACCTTCTCCTCGCTTCACATCCAGGGTGCACCCGCGCCGGTTCGCCCCGAAAACCGTCCCCGAACCTCTGGGGGAGATCATGGAACTCGGATTCCTCAGGCCGCTGGCCCACCCCGGCCCCTGGGCCTCGGTCTACCTGGACACCTCCCGGGCCGTCCAGGACGCGGCCAAGCAGGCGGAACTGCGCCGCCGCGCGGTGACCGAGCAACTCGCGGAACAGGGCGCCGACGCCCGCACCCGCGACGCGATCGCCGACCGGCTCGCCGCGGAGCCGGTCTCCGGCTCCCCCATGGGCCGGGCGCTGTTCGCCGCGGACGGTGACGTGGTGGTGGACGTGCCGCTCACCGAGGCCCCGCCGGTCGTCGAGGCGAGCTGGAGCACGCTGCCGCACGTAGCGCCGCTGCTCACGCTCCACCACGACGAGCCGGCCTGCGTGGTCGCCTACATCGACCACGACGGCGCCGACCTCGAACGCCGCGACGAGGGCGGCCGCAGGCCCGTCGGCCGCGCCCGGGGCGTGCGCTGGCAGGGCCGCGGGCACCGCAGCCTCCCCGCCGACCGCTACGAGTGGCACTACCGCAACCGGGTGGAGAACGCCTGGCACGAGACCGCGGAGGTGATCGCCGGGGAGATGGCCCGCCAGTGGGCCCGGTACCGCCCCGAGATGCTGGTCCTCACCGGCGACCCCGGGGAGCGCTCGGCGGTGCGCGACCGGCTGCCCGAGCCGCTGCGCGACATCACCGTCGAGACGTGCGGCGGCAGCAGGACCGCCCGGTCGAACGGGACCCTCGACCGGGAGATCGAACGGGCCCGTGAGGAGTTCGCCGAACACCATCGGGACGACGTGCTCGACCGGTTCGGCTCCGGGCGCGGACGTCCCGGCGAACACGGCCGCTTCGGCTCCGACAGCTCCCCGGGCGACGCCGCCGAGGGCGTGCCGTCCGTGGTGGAGGCCGCCCGCGGTCACCAGGTCGCCACCTTGCTGATGCGCGAGGAGGCACCGGACGGCGGGCGTCAGGTGTGGATCGGGCCGGGCAACGACCAGGTCGGCGTCGAGCGCTCCGACCTGCGCGCGATGGGGGTGCGTGAACCGGTGCCCGCCCGGGCGGACGACGCTCTGCTGCGGTGCGCCGCCGCGACGGACGCCGAGGTGCTGACGGTGCCGCGCGAGGCGTCCCGGCCGGCGGGCGGCATCGGGGCGGTGCTGCGCTGGAGCGCGTGAGACGTGCTCGTACGCGACGGGGCGGGCCCGGCACGCACCGCGCGTGCCGGGCCCGCTGATGTGCTGATGGAGCGTCAGCCGGTGAACGCCGTCAGGCCGTTCGGGGTGCCGAGGCCGGTCGGGCCGTCGTAACCGTCACCCGCGTTGCACAGGTAGTCGTCGCAACTGCCGTTGGAGCCGGAGGTGACGTCGTTGAGCGCGGAGGTGTTGGCGTAGGGGAACGAGGCCGGGTTGCTGTCGGCGGACGGCGTGCCCGCGTCGGCGTAGACCGAGGCGATGATCGGCGAAGCGGCGCTGGTGCCGCCGACGACCTGCCAGCCGCCGGACTGGTAGCTGTCGTAGGTGGCGACACCGGTGGCCGGGTCGGCGACCGCCGAGACGTCCGCGACCGTGCGGTTCGAGCAGTCCGCGTCGGTCTGCCAGGACGGCTTGGGCTCGACGGTCGAGCAGCCGGAGCCGGTGCCCTCGCCGCCGTCGGAGCTGCCCCACACGGTCTCGCTCCAGCCGCGCTGGCTGTCGTCCTGGGTGAGGCTGGTGCCGCCGACTGCGGTGACGCCCGGCGAGGCGGCGGGGTACTCCACGCCGTAGCCGGAGTCGCCCGCCGAGGCCGTGATGGCGACGCCCGGGTGGTTGAAGTACTGGCTGTCGGCCTGGGTGTCCGAGGAGTCCTCGGAACCGCCGTAGCTGTTGGAGACGAACTTCGCGCCCATGCTGACCGCCTGGTTCACGGCGGTGCCCAGGTCGTCCATGCTGGCGGAGTTCGCCTCGACCAGGATGATGTGCGCGTTGGGGGCGATGGCGGAGACCATGTCGAGGTCGAGCGAGATCTCGCCCGCCCAACCGGAGTCCGCGGTCGGGTAGTTGGTGCTGCCGTCCTGGTCGACCTTCTGGAAGCAGCCGCTGTCCGAGGTGCAGGCGGGCAGGCCGTACTGCTGGCGGTAGGTGGCCAGGTCCTGTTCGGCGTTGGGGTCGTCCTGGGCGTCGACGATGGCGACCGTCTGGCCCGCGCCGCCGTCCGAGGGCAGGTTGTACGCGCTCTGCAGGTCGGAGGGCCCGTAACCGGAAGGGGCGTCGTCGCGCCCGAGGGCCATCTTCTGCTTGACGTCCGTGCGCACCAGCGCGTTGCAGGCCATCATGCCGGGCTTGGGCTGCGAACACAGGCGCTTGACGTGGATCTGGTGGGCGTGGCCGGCCGAGGCGGCGGTGGCCGTCGCGGCGCCTGCCGGGCCCGCGGTGGCGAGGCCGGCGGTGACCAGTGCGGCGGCGGACACCACCGCGCCCGCGACGCGCTGGATGTGGCGCCTGCGGGCAGGAGTCGAGGTGGACAAGGTGAGCCCTCCCAGTGGGGGTGGGGGACCACACGCGTGCCGTTGTGGGGCGGCGGATCGGCATGGTCCCGGGGAGCGGTGAAGGGGAACGCGTCGTGCGCGACCGCCACCATGCGACGTGGGCATGACAATGCTGCCTGGTTTGCCACCCCGCTCAGTGGTGTCTGACGGGAACGTAGCGGAGTCATGGGGTCCTCACAAGATGCGCGGCGTACGGGAGTTGGGGACCGCGCCGGGTAGGGTGGGGCGAATGGTGACCAACGGGGCATCGATCGCGGTGTGGTCGGCGGACGGCGCCGCTTCCGACGCCGGGCACGCCATCGTCCACGCGCTGTCCATCGCCGGATCGATGACGTGGGAGATCACCTGGGCCCTGGTCCTCGGTTTCGGGCTGTCCGCCGTCGTGCAGGCGGTCGTGCGCAAGTCCACCGTCGTGACCCTCCTCGGTGACGACCGGCCCCGCACCCTCGCGCTCGCCTCGGCCTTCGGGATCGCGTCCTCCTCCTGCTCGTACGCGGCCGTGGCGCTGGCCCGTTCGCTGTTCGTGAAGGGCGCGGACTTCACGGCGGCCATGGCGTTCGAGGTGGCGTCGACCAACCTCGTCGTCGAACTCGGCGTGATCCTGGCCCTGTTGATGGGATGGCAGTTCACGCTCGCCGAGTTCGCCGGCGGTGCGGTGATGATCGTGCTGCTGGCGGTGGGATTCCGGCTGCTGCTGCGCCCGGCCCTGCTGCGGGCGGCGCGGGCGCAGGCGGAGCGTGGGGTCGCCGGGGCGATGGAGGGACACGCCGCGATGGACATGTCGGTGCGCCGGGAGGGCTCGTTCGCGCGGCGGCTGCTGTCCGGGGAGGGCTTCACCTCCGTCAGCCACGTGTTCGTGATGGAGTGGGCGGCGATCCTGCGGGACATGCTGCTGGGGCTGCTGATCGCGGGCGCGGTGGCGGCGTGGGTGCCGGACGCCTTCTGGCGGACCTTCTTCTTCTCCGGGCACCCCGTGGTCGCCAAGGTGTGGGGGCCGCTGGTCGGGCCCGCGGTCGCCATCGCCTCGTTCGTCTGCTCGGTCGGCAACGTGCCGCTGGCGGTGGTGCTGTGGAAGGGCGGGATCAGCTTCGGCGGGGTGGTCGCGTTCATCTTCGCGGACCTGCTCATCGTGCCGATCCTGTCGATCTACCGCAGGTACTACGGCGCCCGGACGGCCGTGTTCCTGCTGGGGACCTTCTACGCCGCCGCGGTGCTGGCCGGATACGTGGTGGAAGGGGTCTTCGGCGTGCTGGGCCTGGTCCCGGACCAGGCGGACGCCCGCGTTCCCGCCCAGGGCGTCTCGTGGGACTACACCACGTGGCTCAACATCGTCTTCCTGGCCGTGGCGGTCGCGCTGCTGACGCGGTTCTGGCGCAGCGGGGGAGCGGGCATGCTGCGGATGATGGGAGGAGGGCCCTCGTCGGGCAGTGGCGACAGCCCGCAGGGGAGCGGCTGAGGCTGGCGATCCGGCGTCGGCTCCATAGTGTGTCTATAGGCTGGTGCCATGTTGGATCTGCGTCATCTCCAGGTGCTGCGGGCGATCGCCCGGGAGGGCTCGCTGGCCGGGGCCGCCCGCGCCCTGCACTACAGCCAGCCCACCGTCACCCACCACCTGGCGTCCCTGGAGTCCCACTTCTCGGCCCGGATGGTGCGGCGCGGCTCGCGCGGGGCCACGCTGACCGAGGTGGGTGAGGCGCTGCTGCCGCACGCCGACGCCGTGCTGAGCCGGGTGCAACTGGCCGAGAAGGAGGTACGCGACCTGGTCGAGCACGGCACGCCCACACTGCGGGTCGGCACCTTTCCCACGGCGGGCGCGCTGCTGCTGCCGCCCGCCGTCAAGTCCCTGCGCGGCCAGGGCGTCGAGCTGTCGCTGACCGAGGGTGAACTCCCGGCCCTGTTGGACGGGTTGAGGTCCCGTCAGCTCCATCTGTCGCTGGTCTTCTCGCAGCCCGGTGACCGGCTCGACCTGGAGGACGACGTGGACGTCCACCCGCTGCTGGACGACCCCCTGCTGCTCGCGCTGCCCGCCGACCACCCCTGCGCGGCACGGGACCGCGTGCCGCTGGCCGCGTTGCGCGAAGAGGCGTGGATCGTCGGCACCACCGACTGGGACCCCTGCGACCGGCTGCTGACCTGGGCCTGCCGCCAGGTCGGCTACGAGCCGCTGCACGCGCTGCGCACCGACGACTACGGCGTGATCCAGGGCTTCGTCGCCGCCGGGGTCGGCGTCGCGCTGCTGCCCCGGCTGGCGCTCGGCTCACCACGTGACGACATAGCCGTCCGCCCGCTCGACGGGCCGCCGCTGGCCCGGCGGATCGCGGTCGCCATGCTGCGTTCCACCATTTCGCGCAGCGCGGCCGACCTGCTGGACGCCCTGCGCGCCCAGGCCGACCGCATCACGGCGGCCTGGGCACACGAGACGGTCAGTCCGCGGCCCGACGGCGTGTCAGGCGGAGCGTGACCAGCTCGAACGGCCGCAACGACAAAGGCACTTCGCCGTCGGCCACCGCCGACTCCGGTGCGCCCAGCGGCCGTTCCAGCAGATCGCACCGCACGACCTCGCCGACCTCGAACCCCGCCCGCAACCGGGCCCGTGCGCGGCCGCCCAGCGACTCGTAGAGCCGCACCACCACGTCGCCGCTCGCGTCGTCCGCGAGCTTCACCGCGGTGACCACGACCGCCGCGTCGTCCACCGCGACCAGCGGCGCGACCCGCGCGTCGCCCGGCACCAGGCGCTCCGGCAGGTTGACGCGGTAGCCCTCGCGCACCGCGTCCACCACGCGCGCGCCCGGCACCAGGGCGTGCCGGAAGCGGTGCGTTCCCTGGTCGGTGCGGGGATCGGGGAAGCGGGGCGCGCGCAGGAGCGAGGCCCGTACCGTGGTCGTGGTGCCCCGGTCCTCCTCGCGGACCGTGCGGGCCACGTCGTGGCCGTACGTCGAGTCGGTGACCAGCGCGACGCCCCAGCCGGGCTCGCCGACGTGCAGGAAGCGGTGGTTGCACGCCTCGAACCTGGCCGCGTCCCAACTGGTGTTGGTGTGCGTCGGCCGGTACAGGTGGCCGAACTGCGTCTCGGAGGCGTAGCGGTCGGCGTGGACGTCGAGCGGAAAGGCGAGCTTGAGGAACTTCTCCGTCTCGTGCCAGTCCACTTCCGTGTCGATCTCCAGCCGCCCGGCACCCGCGGGCAGCGTCAGCCGCTGCTCCACCCGCGAGGAGCCGAAGCGGCGCACCACCCGCACGCAGCCGTCCGCCCCGGCCACCGGCCCGACGGCCTCGGCCTCGGTCAGGTCGGTCACCGTGTCGCGGTAGAAGGCGTCCACGTCCCACGCGTCCCACATATTGGGGAAGTCCGGATGCAGTTGGAGCAGGTTGCCCGCCCGGCCCGGGGCGATCGTCTCCCGGCCGGCCGCGACGTCGTACGCGGACACCACCAGGCCGCGCGCGTCCACCTCGACCCGCAGCAGCCCGTTGTCCAGCACGTACCCGCCGCCCACGCGATCGCTCACGGTCGTCGCGCCCTGAACGACCGGGCGGGGCGCCGCGCCCGCCGCGGGCACGCCACCGCGCGCGTGCGGCGCGGCGTTGAACACGACGGTACCGCCCGATCCCGCGTCCCCCGCGAGCGCCCGCTGCGCCGCGTCGACGATCCCACCAAGCTCACGGGCCACCCGGGCGTACGTGGCCTCCGCCTCACGGTGCACCCAGGCGATCGAGGAGCCGGGCAGGATGTCGTGGAACTGGTGCAGCAGCACCGTCTTCCACAATCGGTCCAGCTCCTCGTACGGGTAGCGGGACCCGGTACGCACGGCGGCCGTCGCCGCCCACAACTCCGCCTCGTAGAGCAGGTGTTCGCTGCGGCGGTTGCCCTGCTTGGTGCGGGCCTGGCTGGTGAGGGTGGCCCGGTGCAGCTCCAGGTACAACTCGCCCATCCACACCGGCGCGTGCCGGTACTCCGCCTCCGCCTTCGCGAAGAACGCCGCCGGGGTCTCCCACTCGACGCGGGCCGAGCCCTCCAGGTCACGCATCCGGGCGGCCTTGGCGACCATCTCCCGTGTCGTGCCACCGCCTCCGTCACCCCAGCCGGTGGGCGCCAGCGAGTGCCGGGCGACCCCCTTGTCCTTGAAGTTGCGCGCGGCGTGCGCGATCTCCTTGCCCTGCATCGAGCAGTTGTAGGTGTCGACCGGTGGGAAGTGCGTGAAGATCCGGGTGCCGTCGATGCCCTCCCAGTGGAAGGTGTGGTGCGGGAAGACGTTGGTCCGGCTCCACGAGATCTTCTGCGTCAGCAGCCACTTGGTGCCCGCGGCCTTGATGATCTGCGGCAGTCCCGCCGCGAAGCCGAACGTGTCGGGCAGCCACGCCTCCTCGTTCTCGACGCCGAACTCGTCGAGGAAGAACCGCTTGCCGTGCACGAACTGACGGGCCATCGCCTCCGAGCCCGGCATGTTGGTGTCCGACTCCACCCACATCCCTCCGGTCGGCACGAACCTCCCCTCGGCGACCGCCTTCTTCACCTTCGCGTAGACCTCCGGGCGGTGCTCCTTGATCCACGCGTACTGCTGGGCCTGCGACATCGCGTACACGAAGTCCGGCTCGTCCTCCAGCAGCGCCGTCATGTTCGCTGTGGTCCGTGCCACCTTGCGCACTGTCTCCCGCAGCGGCCACAGCCACGCCGAGTCGATGTGGGCGTGCCCGACCGCACTGATGCGGTGGGCCGTGGGTTCGGCGGGGGAGGAGAGCACCTCGCGCAGGCAGGCGCGGGCCGCGTCCGCGGTGCCGTTCACGTCCTGGAGGTCGATGGCGTCCAGAGCGCGGGCCACGGCGCGCAGCACGGTGTGGCGCCGTGCGCCGTCCGCGGGCAGTTCGGGCATCAGCTCGCCCAGCACCTCCAGGTCCATCACCAGGTGCCACACCGTCTCGTCGAAGACCGCGAGGTCCATGCGCGCCAGCCGGTACTGCGGCTCGTCCCCCGCGGTGTCCCTGTCGCCCAACTCGGTGGGCAGGAACGGGTGGTAGTCGAGGATCACCGGATTCGACGCGGCCTCGACGTGCAGCTCGACCCGCTCGCCGCCGGTCACCGGGGAGCCGATCCGCACCCATTGATTGCGCGGGTTGAGGCCCTTCACCGGGGAGCCGTCCGGGCGGTACACCAGGCCCTCGCACTGGAAGCCCGGCATGTTCTCGTCGAATCCCAGATCGAGCAGCGCCTCCACGGTGCGGCCCGCCCACCGCGGCGGCACCGTGCCGGTCACCCGGAACCAGCTCGTGCCCCACGGCGCACCCCACCGGTCACCGACCCGCACCGGGGTGTGCTCGGCGGCCAGCCCCTCGGCCACGGGCACCGGCTCGCCCGGCGCGTGCCACACCGCGACGTCCAGCGGAACGTGGGCGGGGTACACGGCGGGCCGGACGCGCTCGTCCAGCACGCGCTTGAGGCGGGCCTCGATCAGGGCACGGTCGTCATGCATGGCATGGGCTCCGGAGGGTCGGGGCGGAACGGGGTGTGGGAAACGTGCTCATCGGACCTCGGCGGGGAGCACCACGCGGGTGATCCCACGGGAGGCCAAGTGCCGTGAATCCTGAGCCAGTTCGGACAGCACGGTGGTCGGCCGCAGGCCCTGCGCGGTCAGCCGGGCGAACGCCTCGAAGACCTCGCCGCCCGGCGCGCAGACCGACCGCCTCGTGGCATCGGGTCCGACGTCGACCACCAGCGCGGTGGTCCGGGGTGCCGGACGGTGCTCGCGCCCCCGCCACCGCTCGACCGACTCGGCCAGCGCCCGCCCGGCGGGTTTGACCTCGCGGTCGGTGGTGAGCAGGCCGAGGCCGTACTCCAGCTCGGGGAAGTCGGCGAGCGAGCGGTCGACGTCGTGCGAGCACCACCAGGTGACTCCCCACACGTCCGCGCAGTCCAGCGCGGCCTCGACGGTCGCCGTGGTGAACTCGGCCGCCCGGTCGGCGGGGACGTGCGGCGCGGGCGCGCCGACCTCCTGCAACCACACCGGCCGGTGCGGTTCGCGCGCCCAGGCCTTGGACAGCTCGATCAGGTAGGCGGCGTGGTGACGGGTGGCGGTGCCGTCGGTGCCGTGGCGCTGCGCGGTGCCGTTGAAGACCCAGGAGTGCACGGCGGTGGCCGCGCCGAGCCGTGCCGCGTGCGCCGGGGTGAAGGGGTGGTCGTCCTGGTACCAGGCGGCGTCGTACTCCGCGTGCAGGTGGAAGCGGCCCGGCGCGCCGGACTCGCAGGCCTGGAGCATCCGGCGCAGCCAGCGCTCGGCCTGCGCGGCGTCGATCCGGTCGGGGTCGGGGTGCGGGCCGGAGGAGAACTGGTTGACCTCGTTGCCGACCGTCATGCCGAGGAAGTTGCCCTTGGCCGCGAGCGCCGAGGCGAGCGTGCGCAGCAACTCCGCCTCGGCGTCCACCACGTCGTGGTCGGTGAACATGTTGCGGCGGTGCCAGGTGCGGGTCCACGACGGCTGGAAGTCGAAGCTGGACAGATGGCCCTGGAGCCCGTCCACCGCCACGTCGAGACCGCGTTCGCCCGCCGCGTCGACCAGTGCCAGCAGGTCTTCCACCGCGCGCGGGCGGATGACGGCGCGGTTGGGCTGGAAGACCGGCCACAGGGGGAAGACCCGCAGGTGGTCCAGGCCCAGCGCGGCGATCGAGTCGAGGTCGGCGCGCACCTCGTCCAGGTCGAAGTCGAGCCAGTGGTGGAACCAGCCGCGCGTGGGCGTGTAGTTGACGCCGAAGCGGGGGGATGTCATACGCGTCCTGTTCGGTTCGTACGGGCAGGTGGCGAACGTACGGAAAGCGGCGGTCGCGGTGCGGGCTCAGCCCTTGACGGCGCCTTCGCCCACCCCACGGAAGAAATAACGCTGGAGGCAGGCGAACATCACGATCAGCGGCGCCACGGCGATGATCGTCCCGGCCGCCACCAGCCGCTGATCGCTGGAGAACGTTCCGTGCAGGTAGTTGAGCCCCACCGTCAGGGTGTACTCGTGCGGATCGCTCAGCACGATCAGCGGCCACAGGAAGTCGTCCCACGCCCCCATGAACGAGAAGATGGCGACCACCGCGAGCGTGCCCTTGACCGACGGCAGGGCGATCCGCCAGAAGCGCTGCCAGACGGTGGCGCCGTCCACCAGCGCGGCTTCCTCGACCTCGTACGGCAGGTGGGAGAAGGCGTTGCGCATCAGCAGCACGTTCATCGCGCCGATGCTCCCGGGCAGCACGACGGCCGTCAGCGTGTTGTTCAGGTGGAGCTGACGCATGGTCAGGAACTGGGAGATCACGATGCTCTCGGCGGGCACCAGCATCGCCACCAGGAAGACCAGCACCGCCACCGCGCGGCCCCGGAAGCGCAGTCGGGACAGCGCGTATCCGGCGAGCGAGGCGCCCGCGCAGTTGGTGAGCACGCTCGCGGCCGCCACCTTCAGCGAGTTGAGCGCGTAGTCCCACACCGGGATGATGTCGGCCACACCCGCGTAGTTGTGGAGGGTGGGCGAGGACGGCAGGAGCTTCGGCGGATAGCTGTAGATGTTCTCGTGCGACCCCTTGAGCGAAGTCGACAGCTGCCACAGGAACGGGCCCACGCACACCGCCAGCACGATCAGCAGGAGCGCGTAGCGCAGGGCCAGTTGCCACGGCGGGATGCGGCGGCCGTCCCGCTCCGTGATCCGGCGCCGGGGGCGCCCGTGGGCCTCGGGCTCGGGCGGGTCGGTGGCGGTGGCAGGGGTGACGGCGGTCGTCACATGTCCTCCTTGCGGTCGGCGCGCAGCACCAGCAGCATCAGGCCGAGGGTGATGACGAACAGCACGACGGAGATGGCCGAGGAGTAGCCGACGCGCCCGGACAGGCCGGTGCCGACCTGCTGTACCAGCATCACCAGCGTGGTGTCCTCGCCCGCAGGCCCGCCGTTGGGCCCGGCCATCACGTACACCTCGGTGAACACCTTGAACGCGGCGACCGAGGAGAGCGCGGCGACCAGCACCATCGTGGAGCGCACGGCCGGCACCGTGACGCTGAGGAAGCGCCGCACCGGGCCCGCGCCGTCCACCTCGGCGGCCTCGACCAGGTCACGCGGCACGTTGGCCAGCGCGGCGAGGTAGATGACCATGTAGTACCCCAGGCCCTTCCACACCGTGACCGCCATCGCGCTGAACAGCAGCAGCCAGGAGTCCCCCAGGAAGTCCACCTTGCCGGCGCCCAGCGCCTGGAGCACCCCGTTGATCAGCCCCCGGTCGTCCAGCATCCACACCCAGATCAGGCCCACCACGACGACCGAGGCGACGACCGGGGTGTAGAAGGCGGCACGGAAGAAGGCGATGCCGGGGATCTGGCGGCGCACCAGCAACGCCAGCAGCAGCGGCAGGACGACCGTGCAGGGCACCACCATCACGACGTACAGCGCGCTGTTGCGCAGGGACGTCCAGAAGGCCGGATCGTCCAGCATCGCACGGTAGTTGGCGACGCCGACGAACCCGCCCGGCACCAGCATCCGGGCGTCGGTGAAGGACTTCCACACGGTGCTGACGAACGGGAACAGGATGAAGGCGGCCACCACCAGGATCCCCGGAGCCATGAACAGCCAGGGACTGGTCGGCAGTTGCCTGCGGATGCCACGCGCTGGGGGCATGCGGTCACCTCGGTCTGCGAACGGCGAACGTCGGGCGCCGCCGGTGCGGCACCGACAACCTGCCCGCCCGCTCGGGCGGTGTCAACGGATTCCCCGCAGCTAAAGTATTTAGTGCGCCAAGTGCCAGGTCAGGGGTTTACCGACATCTCTTGCCGCGATGACTAATGCGCTTTAGGGTGAGATCACTCAAGCGCATTAGTCTTTTTCGCGGTCCGGACTGGGGGAGCAGATGGAGGAACGCCGGGCCCGGGCCCGCAGACCCACCATGAAGGACATCGCGCGCCGGGCCGGTGTGTCCGAGAGCGCCGTGTCGTTCGCGCTCAACGACCGCCCCGGTGTCTCGGAGGCCACCCGCGAACGGGTGCGCCGGGTCGCCGAACACCTCGGCTGGCGCCCCAGCACGGCAGCCCGCGCCCTGTCCGGCGAGGGCGCGGCCACGGTGGGCCTGATCCTGGCCCGCCCGGCCGCCACCCTGGGCGTGGAGTCGTTCTTCCTGCAACTGGTCTCCGGCGTCCAGCAGGTGCTGGCGGAGCGTCAACTCGGCCTGCTCTTCCAGGTGGTGGAGGACGTGGAGGCCGAATGCGCCACCTACCGCCGCTGGTGGGCCGAACACCGGGTGGACGGCGTGCTGGTCGTCGACCCCCGCACCACCGACCCGCGCCCCGGCCTGCTGGACTCCCTGGGCCTGCCGACCGTCGTCATCGGCGGCACGGTGGACGAGGGCGCGGCGGATGCCATGGGTGTCGTGAATGCCACAGGTACGGCGGACGTCACGGATGCCACGGGCGCGGCGGATGCCACGGATGCCACGGATGCCACGGAGGGCGCCCGCGCCGCCTATCCCACGATGTCCACCGTGTGGGCCGACGACGCCGGAGGCATGGCGTTGATCGCCGGCCATCTGCACGCCCTCGGTCACCGCCGCGTCGCCCACATCGCCGGCCTGCCCAACCTCGCCCACACCGCACGCCGCGTCCGCTCACTGCGTGCCGAGGCCGCCCGGCTCGGGTTCACCGAAGCGCGGTCGGTGCCCACCGACTACTCCGACGCCGAAGGTGCCGCGGCCACCCGCCGGGTGCTGGCCGAGCCGGACCCGCCGACCGCGATCGTCTACGACAACGACGTGATGGCCGCCGCGGGCGCGGCCGTGATCACCGCCGCCGGGCTGAGCGTCCCGGGGGACGTGTCCGTGGTGTCGTGGGAGGACTCCGTGCTGTGCCGGGTGGTGCACCCCTGGCTCACCGCGCTGGGCCGCGACACGATCGCGTTCGGCAGGACGGCGGCCGAGGAGCTGACCGCGTTGCTGGACGGGGGAGCCGCCCGGGTGGCCCGGGTGCCGCCACCCGAGCTGATCGTGCGCGAGAGCACCGCGCCCCCGCCGGGCCGCTGACCCGGACGCGGGCCACGGCCGCCCGTCACGGACTCGTCAGCACGTCCGCCAGGTCGTAGCCCACCGGCTCCTCCAGCTGGGCATATGTGCAGCCGGACGGCTCGCGGTCCGGCCGCCAGCGGCGGAAGCGTGCCGTGTGCCGGAAGCGGGTGCCCTGCATGTGGTCGTACGCCACCTCGCACACCCGCTCCGGGCGCAGCGGGATCCACGACAGGTCCTTGCGCCCGGTCCAGCGGCTCGGCGCGCCCGGCATCCGCCCGCCCGCGTGCGCCTCCTCGTCCGCCCACGCCTCCCACGGGTGTCCCGCCACCGACTCCATCCGCAGGGGCTCCAGCTCGGTCACCAGCTCCTCGCGCCGCCGCATCGGGAAGGACGCGCTGACGCCCACGTGCTGGAGCCGTCCGCTCTCGTCGTACAGTCCCAGCAGCAACGATCCGACCACCGGGCCGCTCTTGTGCAGCCGGTAGCCCGCGACGACGCAGTCCGCGGTGCGCTCGTGCTTGACCTTGACCATGACCCGCTCGTCCGGCCGGTACGCGCCGTCCAGCGGCTTGGCCACCACGCCGTCGAGCCCGGCACCCTCGTACCGCCGGAACCACTCCTCGGCGACGGCCACGTCGGTCGTCGCGGGCGCCACGAAGACCGGATCGCGCGCCCCGGCCAGCGCCTCGACCAGCGCCGCCCTGCGCTCACGCAGCGGGGTCTCCAGCAGCGAGGAGTCACCGAGCGCGAGCAGGTCGAAGGCAACGAAGGACGCGGGTGTCCTCTCCGCCAGCATCCGCACCCGGGAGTCGGCCGGGTGGATGCGTTCCAGCAGCGCCTCGAACTCCAGCCGCCCGCCCAGCGCGATCACGATCTCGCCGTCCACCACGCAGCGCGGCGGCAGCGCCCGTAGCAGCGCCTCGGCCAGCTCGGGGAAGTAGCGGGTCAGCGGTCGGCCGTTGCGGCTGCCGATCTCCACCTCGTCGCCGTCCCGGAAGACGATGGCACGGAAGCCGTCCCACTTGGCCTCGTACTGCATGCCCGGTGGGATGCGCGCCGCCGCCTTCGCCAGCATGGGCAGCACCGGCGGCATGACCGGAAGGTCCATGCCCCGATTGTGCGGCCCGCCGTCGGCGCCCGCCCGCCGGGAGGCGCCGCGCACGGGGCCGTCCTACCGTGGGGTCATGGCTGAGGCGATCGAGCTGACGGTCGGGGAGCGCACCGTGCGCCTGTCCAACCCGGGCAAGGTGTACTTCCCCGAGCCGGGCTTCACCAAGCTCGACGTCGCCCAGTACTACATCGCCGTCGGCGACGGTGTGCTGCGCGCGCTGCGCGACCGGCCGACGACGCTGGAGCGCTACCCCGACGGGGTCGGCGGCGAGTCGTTCTTCCAGAAGCGGGCTCCCAAGGGACTGCCGGAGTGGATTCCCACCGGACGCATCTCCTTCCCCTCCGGGCGCTTCGCCGACGAGATCTGCCCCACCGAGGCGGCCGCCGTGGTGTGGGCGGCCAACCTCGGCTGCCTGACCTTCCACCCCTGGCCGGTGCGCCGCCGGGACGTCGACCACCCCGACGAACTGCGCATCGACCTCGACCCGCAGCCCGGCACCGACTACGGCGACGCCGTGCGCGCCGCCGGTGAACTGCGCGTCCTGCTGGACGAGTTGGGCCTGCGCGGCTGGCCGAAGACCTCCGGCGGCCGGGGCCTGCACGTCTTCGTGCCGATCCGGCCCGAGTGGACCTTCACCCAGGTGCGGCGCGCGGCCATCGCGGTCGCGCGCGAGCTGGAACGCCGGATGCCGCAGCAGGTGACCACCTCGTGGTGGAAGGAGACCCGCGGCCCCAAGATCTTCGTCGACTACAACCAGACCGCCCGGGACCGCACCATCGCCTCCGCCTACTCCGTCCGCCCCCGCCCGCACGCCCCGGTCTCCGCGCCGCTGCGCTGGGAGGAGGTGCCGGACGCGCAACCCCGCGACTTCGACCTGCGCACGATGCCGGAGCGCTACGCGCGCCTCGGCGACGTCCACGCCGACATGGACGAGCACGCCTTCGGCCTGGAGGCGGCACTGGAACTGGCCGCACGTGACGAACGCGAACACGGGCTGGGCGACCTGCCCTATCCGCCCGACCACCCGAAGGCGGCGGGCGAGCCGAAGCGCGTGCAGCCCAGCCGTGCCAAACACTGACCGCCGCCGCGGACCGGCCGGGACGCTCGACGCCTGGAGGGCGCGCATGGCCGAACAGGCCGCCGTGCGGCGCAGGCTGCCGCCGCTGCTGCTCACCCGCCGCTCGCGGTGGCTGGTGACCTGCGCCTACGTGCTGATCGCGGTGGTGGTCGTCGCCGACCTGGTCACCGGCCCGCACTCGACCTTCTCGCCCCTGCTGGCCGCGGTGCCGGTGCTGGCCGCGACCTCCACCCGCAAGGCGTGGGTGCCGCTGCTGAGCGGGGTGGTCGCGGTCGTGGTGGTGGGGATACTGGCACTGCTCAACAACGACGTGCCGACG
Organism: Streptantibioticus parmotrematis; assembly: GCF_019890615.1. Lineage (GTDB taxonomy): Bacteria > Actinomycetota > Actinomycetes > Streptomycetales > Streptomycetaceae > Streptantibioticus_D > Streptantibioticus_D parmotrematis. The sequence goes on from NZ_JAINVZ010000001.1 coordinate 126,062, forward strand.
GTGGTCCACGTGACCGCCGCCGTCACCGTGCTCGCGGTGACCTTCACCAGCACCGCCACCGTCGTGCTGGTGACCGCCCGCGAACGGGAGCTGGCCACCGTGCGGACGGTCGCCGAGGCCGCACAGCAGGCGCTGCTGCGCCCGGTGCCGCCACACGTCGGCGGACTGCGGGTGGCGGTGCGGTACATGGCGGCGGCCGCCGAGGCCAAGATCGGCGGAGACCTGTACGAGGTGGTGCAGACGCCGTTCGGCGTGCGGGTCTTCCTCGGCGACGTACGCGGCAACGGCCTGGCGGCGGTCAACACCGCGGCCGACGTGCTGGGCGTCTTCCGTGACGCGGCGCTCAGCGAACCCGACCTCGCCGATGTCGCCGGACGGCTCGACGCCGCCCTGGCGCGGCGGCCGCAGACCCGTGACCAGGCGACCGCCGAGTTCGTCACCGCCGTGCTGCTCACCTTCCCCGACGAGCGGCGGCCCGCCGAGATCGTCAACTGCGGCCATCCGCCGCCGCTGATCCGGCGCGAGGGACGGGTGACCGAGGTGCGCCCGCCCGCCTACTGCCCGCCGCTGGCCCTGCTCGGCATGGTCGGCGGCCGCTACCCGGTCAGCCCGCTGCGCCTGGACGACGACGGGATGCTGCTGCTGTACACCGACGGGGTCTCCGAGGCGCGCGACGAGCAGGGGCGCTTCTACCCGCTGGCGCCACGGCTGGCGCTCATGCCCGAGTCCGATCCCGACGCGCTGCTCGAGCGGCTCCTGCGGGACGTGACCCAGTACGCCGGTGGCGGACTCGGCGACGACGCGGCGGTGCTCGCCGTGTGCCGGGAGACGGCTCGCCACGCGCCGTCCATCCTGCCCCGCCACGTCCCGGGCCACCGCACCCACGACCAGGACTGAGGCCCGCCGGACGTCAGCGGGAGCCGGCCGGGGCGGCCGGGATCACCAGCGGCGTGCCGGTCTCCGGGTCCTCGATGACCCGGCACGGCAGGTCGAAGACACGCTCCACCAGCTCCGCGGTCACCACGTCGCCGGGCGCGCCCTCGGCCACCACCTCGCCCGCGCGCATCGCGATGAGGTGGGTGGCGTACCGGGCCGCCTGGTTGAGGTCGTGCAGCACCGCGACCAGGGTGCGTTCCTGCTCGCGGTGGAGCCGTGCGCACAGGTCGAGCACCTCCACCTGGTGCGCGATGTCGAGGAACGTCGTCGGCTCGTCCAGCAGCAGCAGCGGGGTCTCCTGCGCGAGCGCGGTGGCCAGCCACACCCGCTGGCGCTGGCCGCCGGACAGTTCGTCCACGTAACGGCCCGCGAGATCGGCCACGTTGGTGGCCGCCATCGACTCGGCCACCACCCGCTCGTCCCGCTCCGACCACTGGCGCAGCAGCCGCTGGTGCGGGTGGCGGCCACGGGCGACCAGGTCGGCGACCGTGATGCCGTCCGGCGCGGTGGAGCTCTGCGGCAGCAGGCCGAGGCGACGGGCGACCTGCCGGGCCGGCAGCGAGGTGATGACCTCGCCGTCCAGGTGCACGGCCCCCTTCGCCGGCTTCAGCAGCCGCGCGAAGGCCCGCAACAGGGTCGACTTCCCACAGGCGTTGGGACCCACGATGACGGTGAAGGACCGGTCGGGTATGGACACCGACAGCTCCTCGGAGATGACGCGGTCGCCGTAGCGCAGGGTCACCTCCCGCGCGGACAACCGGGATTCGCCCGCGACGGGCTCCCGCGCGGTCGTCGTCGGCGGAACTCCGGTGGCAGTGTCCATGGGAAGGGGTTCCTTGTCCGTCCGTGCGTCTGCTGCGGTCGGCCGCCCAGAAGGGGGCCAGTAAGGAAGTGTAGGCTAACCTAACTAGTAAGGGCGGGTCGCGTTCCTGTGAATCGCGCCGCCCCGACCCCACGGACCTGGAGGTACGCCCATGGCCGTCACGGCCACCGCCACCCCGCTCCGAGCGGCCTTCCGCCTCTTCCCGGTCCGGGTGGAGCGGACCCGTCGGCTCACGCCGCACATGGTCCGCGTCACCTTCGCCGGCCCGTCCCTCGACGGCTTCCACAACGGCGGACGCGACCAGCGCGGGAAGGTGCTGCTGCCCAGGCCCGGGCAGCAGGAGCCGCTGACGCCACCGGACGCCGACACCCTCGGGTGGTACGAGGCGTGGAAGCGGATGCCGCAGGAGACCCGGCCGGTCATGCGGACGTACACCATTCGCGCGCAGCGCGCCGAACAGGCCGAGGTGGACATCGACTTCGCGCTGCACGGCACCCTGGGTCCCGCGTCGAGCTGGGCCGCGAACTGCGCCCCCGGCGACCGCGTCCTGATCTGCGGACCCGCACGACCGGACGCGGGCGGCGTCGACTTCCAGCCGCCCGCCAGAACGGGTCAGGTGCTGCTCGCGGGTGACGAGACCGCGCTGCCCGCCATCGCCGCGATCCTGGAGACCCTGCCCGCGTCGCTGCCCGTACGGGTCTACGTCGAGGTCGCGGGCCCGCAGGAGGAACAGCCGCTGGCCCGCGCCGCCGACGTGCGCTGGCTGCACCGCGACCACGGCTCCCCGGGCCTGCTGGAGGCGGTCCGCGGTGCCGAGTTGTCGCCGGACGCCGAGCCGTACGCGTGGCTCGCCGGAGAGGCCTCCGTCATCCGCGACCTGCGCCGCCACCTGGTGGGTGAACGCGGGCTGGACAAGCGGGCGGTGTGCTTCAAGGGGTACTGGCGGGCGGGACTCACCGAGGACGACGACTGACGTCCCGTCATATCGTCCTCTCCGTCATATCGCCTCCAGGAAACGTGAGTTGACCTGGAATTCCGAGACCGGCGGCCGCCCCGAACGCGGGGAACGGCCGCCGGTCTCCGCGTCTCAGCCGCGCGCCCCGGACCACGCCTCCCACAGCGCCGCGTAGCGTCCGCCCGCGGCGACCAGTTCCTCGTGGCTGCCCTGCTCCACGATCCGGCCGCGTTCCATCACCAGCACCCGGTCGGCCCGTACCGCCTGTGTCAGCCGGTGGGCGACGACCAGGGCGGTGCGGCCCCGCAACGCGCCTTCCGCCGCGGCCTCCAGGGCCCGGGAGCCCGCACTGCCCGCCTCCGCGGTCGCCTCGTCCAGCACCGCGACCGGCGGATCGGCCAACACCAGCCGTGCGAGAGCGAGTTGCTGCGCCCGCACCGGGGACAGCCGCAAGCCCCCCTGGCCGACCCGGGTGCCGAGTCCCTCGGGCAGTTCCTCGGCCCAGGCCCGCGCGTCCACCGTCGCCAGCGCGTCCAGCAGTTCGGCATCGGTGGCGTCCGGCCTCGCCAGCCGCAAGTCGTCCCCGAGCGACCCGGCGAAGACGTGGGTCTCCTGGTTGACCAGCGCCACCGTCCGCCGCAGCCGCCGTGCGGGCAGTTCGTCCTGCGGCACGCCGCCCAGCCGTACCGTCCCGCCGGTGGGCCGGTGGACGCCCGCGACCACCTTGGCCAGAGTGCTCTTGCCCGCGCCGGAGGTGCCGACCACGGCGACCCGCTCCCCGGCGACGATGTCGAGATCGACCGGACCCAGAACCTGATGGCCCGTCACGTAGGCGTGCGTCACGCCGCGCAGTGACACCGCCGGTTCGGACGGCGTCATGGGCAGCGCCTCGGGCCGGGCCTCGCCCGCGGCACCGTCGTCCGCGTCACCGTCGTGCACGTCGCCCGCTCCCGGCATCCGGGCCAGTCCCACCACCCGCGCCGCCGCGGCGCCCGCCGACTGCACGTCGTCGAAGGAGGACAGCAGCCCGTTGATGGGATCGAAGAGCCGCGCGAAGTACAGGGCGGCGGCGCTCGCCGTGCCGATGCCCACGCCACCGTGCCGGGTGAGCAGGTAGCCGACCACGAGCAGCGCGCTCAGGCCGGTCCACTCCGCGCCGTTGAGCTTGCCGAAGAAACGGGTGCCGATGCGGGTGGAGAGCAACGCCAGGTCGCGCACCTCGCGGGAACGGTCCCCGGTGAGCGCCAGCCGTCGCGGGGTCAGCCGGAAGGCGCGCACGGTGTGGACGCCGTCCACGGACTCCAGGATGGTCTGGGCCTGCGTGCCCTGCGCCACCCGCTCGGCCCGCCGCACCGGCCGCGAGTGACGCAGCAGCCACCGGACCGCGTACCACTGGAGCGGCACCACCAGCAGCGACGCCACGGCGAACCGCCAGTCGAGCAGCAGCAGCGCGACGAACGTCAGCGCGATCTGCAGGACCGCGTCAGCCAGTTGGGGCACCATCTCGCGCACCGCGTCCGCCAGCACGGAGACGTCGGCGCTGACCCGGGAGACCAGGTCGCCGGTGCCGGAGCGTTCCAGGCGGTCCAGCGGGGTGGCCATCGCCCGCGACAACGCGGTCTCCCGCAAGTCGGCGAGCATCTCCTCGCCGCCGCGCGCGACCAGGGCGTCGCCGAAGCCGCTGAGGACGGCCTGCGCGAGGCAGGCCACGGCGACCACGACCACCGGTGTGGTCACCGCGGAGACCTGGTGGCCGCCCGACGCCACCAGATCGACCACCCGCCCCAGCGCGCGGGGGATCGCCAGACCGGCGACGACCCCCGTGACCACCAGGGCCAGCGCGGCGAGCGGAAGCCCCGGCCGACGGCGCACCCGGTCCCACAGCTCGGCCCGCACCTCGGCAGGGGTGGCCGTCGGCAGCGACATCCGGTCGCCCGCGGCCTCGTCGGGCCGCTCCGTCATGAGCGCGGTCATGCCATCACCGCCGTACGGTACGAGGAGTCGTCACGGGTCAGTTCGCTGTGGGTGCCCTCGGCCCGTACCTCGCCGTCGTGCAGGAGCACGACGCGGTCGCAGGTCCGGAGCAGGATCGGGCTGGTGGTGACCAGCACGGTGGTGCGGCCCTCGCGCATCGTGCGCAGGCCGTCGGCGACCTTGGCCTCGGTCGCCGCGTCCACCGCGGTGGTCGGCTCGTGCAGGACGAGCACCGGCGGATCGGCCGCCAACGCCCGTGCCAGCGCGACCCGTTGACGCTGGCCGCCGGACAGGGAACGGCCGCGTTCGCCGATCGTCGAATCCGTGCCGTGCGGCAGCGCCTCGATCACCTGGTCGGCGTCGGCGGCGGCCAGCGCGGCGGCCACCCGGCCGGGCGGCGCGGCACCGGCGACGCTCGCCACGTTCTCCTCGACCGTGGCGTCGAACAGGTCGCCGTCGTGGTCGGCGACCACCAGCGCGGTGCGCGCGTCGTCCAGTCGCAACTCCGCCAGCGGCACGCCGTCCAGCTCGACGCGACCCGACTCCGGCGGGATGCGCAGCGCCAGGACGTCCAACAGCGCGGTGGCCTCGGCCGGTTCGGTGGCGGCGATGCCCAGCGTGGTGCCCGCGGGGACGCGCAGGCACACGTCCTTCAACGGGCCGTGGGACAGCCCGTCCAGGGTCAGTTCACCGGCGACCGGGGGAGTGAGGGCGCGTTCGCCGCCGGTCACCGCGTACGGCGCGGCGAGCAGTGCCGCCAGCCGCTTGGCCGAACCCCGCGCCCGCGCCCGCAGGCTCATCGCACCGCCGAAGCGGCTGCTCGGCCCGACCAGGAACTGCGCCAGGCCGACCGATGCCACGAACTCGCCCACCGAAATGGTCCCCTCGACCGCGAAGCGCGCGCCGACCAGTGTGACGACGGCCAGGAAGAGCCCGTTGAGCAGAAGCGTCACGCCTTCGTACCCGGCGTCCCAGCGGGCGGCGCGCACGGTCGCGGCGAGCGCGGCGCGGCTGGCCCTGCGGTAGCGGCGCAGGCCGGCCGGTTCCGCGCCCAGGCCCTTGAGCACGCGCAGCCCGCGCATCAGGTCGGCGGCCGTGCCGGTGGCCCGCGCGACCTGCGCCTGTTCGGCGGCGCCGCGCGCGCTCAGCGGCTTGGCCAGCAGCTTCGTGGCCCACAGCAGCGGCACCAACCCGACCAGCACCAGCAGGCCCAGCGGCACGGACGTCAGCAGCAGCGCGACCGCACCGAACGCGAGCGCGGCGACCGCACCGGCGCCCAGCACCCACGACCGGTTGCCGAGACCGATGCGCAGGGTGTCGGCGGTCGCCGTGCTCAGCAGGGCACCGGAGTCGGCGGTGGGATCCGCGAAGCCACGTGGGTCGAGGACCCGGGCGACGGCGACCATCCGCAGGTCGTGCGCCGCGCCCTGGCTGCCGTGCCGGTTGCACCGCCCGCCCAGCCGCATCGCCACCGTCAGCACCAGGAAGAGCGCCGCCAGCAGCCCGATCCACAGCGCGAGGTCGGCGGGCCCGCCGCGCCGCACCGCGTGGTCGACGACGGCGCCGATCATCACCGGTACGGCGGCCTCGCACATCTGGTGGATCGCGGTGAAGACCGCGGCGCCCACGATCCAGCGCCGCTGCCGGGCGTAGGCCCAGCGCAGGACACCCCTCTCGGTGGGCTCGGGGCCGGGACCGACGCCCCCGCCCGGCTCGCTCCCGGGGTCCCGCAGCCGCTCCGGTATACCCACCGGTTCCTGTTCCGCCTCGGCCGTGCCGGCTGTCATCCCACTCCCTGCCGCTTCGTCATCACATTCGGTCCTGTCGGCCCTACAGCTCTGTCCTGTACGGGAATTGACGCTTCGAGGTGCGCCCACGGGCGTCGCGCCGCGACAGCGGATCTCGCGCACCCGTGCGCGCGCGAAGTCGTTCTCACCTTCCGTCGCGCCACTGCCGGGCCAGCAGGAACGCCAGGTACACACCGCCCACCGCGCCGGTCGCCACCCCCACCGGAAGCTCCGAGGGGAACAACCGCTGCGCCGCCAGGTCGCTCACCGGGACCACCAGCGCGCCCATCGCCGCGGCCGGTCCGACGCCCACCCCGGGGGACTTCGTCATCCGCCGGGCGATCTGCGGCGCGGCCAGCGCCACGAACGTCACCGGACCGGCCGCCGCGGTCGCCACCGCGACCAGCGCCACCGCCAGCACGACCAGCGCCAGCCGCCCGCGCTCCACCCGCAGCCCCAGCGCCCGCGCGGCGTCGTCGCCCATCTCCAGCAGGTCCGCCTGCCGGCTGAGCAGCGCGGTGCACGGCAACAGCACGGCCACCGCGATCGCGAGCGGCACCGCCTGCGCCCAGCCGCGCCCGTTGAGGCTGCCGGTGAGCCAGATCTGCGCGGTCACCGCGTCGTTGATCGAGGCGCGGGTCAGCATCCACTGGTCGAACGCGGTGAGCATGCCGGTGACGCCGATGCCGACCAGGATCAGCCGGAAGCCCTGCATCGCGCCGCGCCGCAGCGCCAGCAGGTACACCGCCGCGGCGGTGACGAGACCGCCCGCCAGCGCGCCGGCGGAGACCTCGGGCGCGTCGCCGTGCGCCAGCACGATGACGGCCACCGCGCCGCACGCCGAGCCGGTGCCGAAGCCGATGACGTCGGGACTGCCCAGCGGATTACGGGTGATGCTCTGGAAGACGGCGCCCGAGGCGCCCAGCGCGGCGCCCACCAGGACGCCGGTCACCAGACGCGGCGCCCGCAGCGAGTCCACCACGAAGTGGGTGGCCTGGTCACCGCCGCCCAGCAGGGCGCGCACCACGTCGGGGACGGGGATCGAGTAGTCGCCGGTGGCCAGGGTGTACAGGCCGACCGCGACCACGGCCGTCAGCAGCGCGGCGCACACGACGGCGCTGCGCACCCTGATCCGGACCGAGACCGCGTCGCCGATCCGCAGCACCCGGAACGGCCTGCGCGTGACCGGCGCGTCCGTGGCGTGCGCCGGGGCGGAATCCCGCACGGTGGAAGCGGAGTTCACAGCTGGGAGATCCTTCCGCTACGGGCCAGTGCGATGAAGACGGGGGCGCCGAGGAAGGCCGTGACGATGCCCACCTCCACCTCGCCCGGTCGTGCGACCACTCGCCCCAGCACGTCGGAGCCCACCAGCAGCACCGGCGCCAGCACCGCCGAGTACGGCAGCACCCAGCGCTGGTCGGGGCCGGTGAGGAACCGCGCGAGGTGCGGGACGACCAGGCCGATGAAGCCGATCGGCCCGACCGCCGCGGTCGCCGCCCCGCACAGCAGCGTGACCGCCAGCGCGCCCAGCGCCCGGGTGCGTCCTGGGCGGGCGCCGAGCGCGCGGCCCGAATCCTCGCCCAGCGCCAGCGCGTTGAGCGATCGGCTCAGCCCCAGCGCCAGCGCCGCGCCCACCGCGACGAACGGCATGACCTGCCAGATCACCGAGGCGTCGCGGCCCACCACCGAGCCCACGTTCCAGTAGCGGAACTGGTCGAAGGTGTCCGGCTCCAGCAGCAGCACGGCCGAGGTGAACGCGGTCAGGGCGGCGGTCACCGCGGTCCCGGCCAGCGCGAGCCGGACCGGCGTCGCGGCCGTGCGCCCGGCCGAGCCGAGCACGTAGACCACCACCGAGACCAGCGCGGCCCCCGCGAAGGCGAACCAGATGTAGGACAGCGTGCCGTTCAGGCCGAGGAATCCGATGGCCACCGCGACCGCCGCCGAAGCACCGGAGTTGACCCCGAGGATGCCGGGGTCGGCCAGCGGGTTGCGGGTCAGCGCCTGCATCAGCGCGCCGGCCAGTCCCAGCGCCACACCGACTTCGAGGCCCAACCCCGTTCTGGGAAGTCGCTGCTGACGCACCACCAGTTCGTCGTCGCTGCCGTTGAAGTGGAAGAGCGCGTCGAAGGCGCTGTGCGGCGGGATCGACTTGGCGCCGATCGCCAGGCTCAGCAGCAGCACCACGGCGAGTGCTCCGAGGCAGGCGACCAGGCCGAGCGCCTTGGCGGCGGTGGACCGGCGCCGGGCCGGACCGGCAGGTGTTTCGGTGGGCGGAACGGGACGAATCTCGGATGCGGTGGACTGGGACACGGGAAGTGAGGTTAGCCTAACCTTCGTCGTGCCAGCAATGAGCGCGGCGCCCTTCGTGCTGCCCCCAGCACCCCTTGAAAGGATCACCACCGTCATGAACGCACCCTCGCGACCACGCCGCCGTCACGCGCTGGCCATGGGCTCCTGCCTGCTGGCCGCCGCCCTGACGCTCACCGCCTGCGGGGGCAAATCCGACAAGTCGTCGGACGCTTCGGGCAGCGGCGGCCAGTCGGTGAAGGCCGACCCGGGCGCGTTCCCGGTGACGGTGAAGACCGCGTTCGGTTCGGCCACCGTCAAGTCCGCGCCCAAGCGGGTCGTCGCCCTCGGCTGGAGCGACCAGGACGCCGCGCTCGCGCTCGGCGTCAAGCCGGTGGCGATCGTCAAGACCGAGGACGGCTTCAAGAACGGCGTCGGGCCGTGGGCCGAGAGCGCGCTCGGCAGCTCCCGGCCCGAGGTGCTGGACACCACCGACGGCTACCCGGTCGAGAAGATCGCCGCCCTCCACCCGGACCTCATCCTCGCCGTGCAGTCCGGCATCACCGCCTCCGACTACGCCAAGCTCTCGCAGATAGCCCCGACCGTGGCCTACCTGCCCGGCCGCAAGCCGTACGGCACCCCGTGGCAGGAGCAGACCGACCTGATCGGCAAGGTGCTCGGCCGCCAGAAGGAGGCCGACCAGGACGTCGCCACCGTGGAGAAGGGCCTGAAGCAGGACGCCACCACGTACCCCTCGCTGAAGGGCAAGAGCTTCGTCTACGCCTTCCCGCAGGCCGCCAACGGCCGAGTCGTGCTCTACACCGACGACCGCACGAAGGTGCTGGAGGAGGTCGGCCTCAAGATCGACCCCGTGGTGGCCAAGGCCGCGAAGATGAACAGCTTCGCCAACTCCCTCAGCATGGAACACCTCGACGAGCTGACCTCCGACGCGCTGCTCGTCTGGTACAACACGCCGCAGGACCAGAAGCAGCTGGAGTCCAACGCGGTCTTCGAGAAGCTGCCGGCGGTGCAGAAGAAGGCCTACGTGGCGGTGGACCGCACGCTCGCCCAGGCCTCCAGCGCGCCGAGCGTGCTGAGCATCCCGTGGGAGATGGGCAAGCTCCTGCCGCCGCTGGCGCAGGCGCTGAAGAAGTAGCCGCGCGGCCCGCGCCGCGCCGTCCCCTGACGCGAGGGACCCCGCCCGGGACCCCGAAGGACCGCATGCCATGCCGCAGTGCCGGCGTGCGGTCCTTCGGCATGCCCGATGACCACTGCGTGATGCCCGATCGCCGCTACGCGCACGGCCGTTGAAGACCGTGCGGCCGGTTTCCGCGGCGACGTGAGCGCACTTGACTCACACCACTAACTAAGGCAAGGCTTACCTAAGTCGCTTGCCACGGATCCGCAGGGCGCTCTCCCCATCCATGCCCCGCGGACCGCATCCGAATCGGAGGAACGCCATGCCGCTCGACCACGCGGAGACACTCGCCGGGCTGGACCACCAGGACGCCAACAGCATCGTCAAGGCGTTCGCCGCCAACACCGCCTTCCGTGCCGCCGAATGGGAGGAACTCACCACCGAGGAGAACCCGTTCCGCCGCCCGGTGCGTCCCGACGACCTCGCGTGGCTCGACTACAGCAAGCCGATGCCGTCCGCCAAGGCCCTCAAGCTCAGCGCCCTGCTCGGCCACCGGATGCTGCGCAACGTCTACGACAGCGGCCTGCTCTACCTGCCGCCGACCGACGGCGACGCCGCGGCCACCGACGGCGCCGCGTTCTACAGCGACCGCAACCGAATACTGAGCGCGCTGGCCCAGCCGATCCTGGAACAGCACCTGTTCACCCTGCTCGACGGCGAGCGCAAGCCGCTCGGCAGCGCTGACCCCGAGGCGCTCAAGCGCGAGGTACGCGAATACCACCGCCAGCGCCAGGCCGAGACCGGCAGGGCCTTCGCCGCCGCGCTGTCCACCAAGGACCGCAAGGCGTCCGCCACCTTCGTCATGCTCCAGCTCAGCGCCTACCTGCCGGCCGCGAAGGCCGCCGCGGGCCGCGCCGCACTCGGCGAGTACGACGTCACCCACCCCGGAGGCCGCACCTACCTCCTGGACGAGTACCGCACCTGGGCCGGACTGCACGACAGCTACCGCTCGCTGCTGGACGGCGCGAGCCTGAAGCCCACCGCCGCCGCCTACTGGCAGCTGTACCTCGGCACCTCGCTGGCCCGCGGCAACCACCTGCACTGGCTGTCCCACAACCGCGAGAAGTACCCGGAGTTCCTCGGCGCGCTGGTGCACCACAAGATCGACGAGGCCGCGACCGCGGCGCGCTACGCCGAGGTCTTCGAGGACGGACTCGGCCTGCGCAGCGGCCTGTTCGACCACTTCGGCATCGACTCCGAGGACCACCTCGACGTGCTGGTCGACCGGCTGCTCGCGCCGCTGCACCGCACCTTCGGCGCCGAGGTCGTCGAGCGCTTCCACAACGGCTTCGCCGACGCCCGCTGGTTCGCGTCGCTGTGGGACGACGACCTCGCGCAGCAGCTCGCCTGGGCCGACGACATCCCGGCGCACCAGGACAAGGCCGAGCGCATCAACAAGTACATCCAGGACAACGACATCACCGTCGACCTGGACACCTTCGTGGAGAGCAACGAGGAGACCTCCACCACGCACGTGCACAACGAGCACCGGCTGGTGATGGTCGAGCGCGGCCAGATGCACTTCTGGAACAACGTGACCCACAAGATCGACCTGGCCGAGGGCGACAAGGTGCTGATCCCGGTCTCCCGGCTGCACGGCTCCACCGTGCTGTCCGGCGAGTGCACCTACCACCAGCCGATCATCCCCGAGGAGATGTACCAGCGGTTCTGAGCACCGCCCCGGCACCGGCCGGGCCGCCCCCGCGCGAGCGGCGCCCGGCCGGTCAGCCGTGCGACACCACCGGCGGGCCGCTACCCGCCCGCCGCATGACGTCGCGTCACCACGCGCGTGCGACAGACCAGTCGAGTACTCGAGGACCGCAGGGCGCACCCGTCGCCCCGGCCTTCTCCGGGATGGAGTTCCAGCAGTGCCCACCCCCCAAGACCGCACCGAGCCCGCCGGCAGTCCGCTGTCCGACGAGGCCCTGACCGCCTGCACCATCGGCGTGCTGCCCTCCTGGGGCCCGCCGGTGGCCAGGGACCTGATCACCACCCTGCTCAGCGGGGACAGACCCTTCCCGTGCACCTTCGCCGTGGCCGCCGCGAAGAAGCACGCGCTGCGCTTCGGCTTCGTGGAGAGCCCGCACGACGACGGCGCCTGGGGCCCGCTCGTCGACATCCTCGACGGCTACCTCGACTGCTACCAGGAGCTGGGCCGGGACACCTCGCTGGTGGTGTTCTTCCGTCCCGAGGAACAACTCCTCACGCTGGAGCAGTACTTCGCCCGCTTCTGGTCGGTGCTGCGCTTCCTGCACGAGAAGGACCCGCAGCCGTGGCCCGACCACGTGCCCACCGACCCGAACGAACTCATGTGGGAGTTCAGCTTCGGCGGCACCGAGATCTTCGTGGTCTGCAACACCCCGGCGCACACCACCCGGCACAGCCGCAACAGCCCCGGATTCATGATCACCTTCCAGCCGCGCTGGGTCTTCGAGGGGCTGGAGCCGGAGTCCCCGCGCGGCGCCAAGGCCCGCAAGGTGATCCGCAACCGCATCCGTCGTTTCGATCGTATGGAACCGGCCGCCGAACTGGGCAACTACGGCGAGCAGGGCAATCTCGAATGGCGGCAGTACTTCCTGCCCGACAGCAACGGCGACAGCGTGCCGGCCTGCCCGTTCCACGCCTCCCGCGACCGCGCGACGCCGGACACCACGCCCGCCGGGCACGCCCCCGGCACACCCCACTCCGCCGCCCCGGCCCAGGACGGCACGACGACTTCCGAGGACGCGCGATGACCACCCCCCGGCAAGCCCCCGCCGCCCCCGCGACGCCCGCCGCCCAGCGAGCCCCCGGCGCCGAAGCCGTCCCCGCCGACCCGGCGCCGTACGCCGCTGTCGTCAACGACGAGGGCCAGTACTCGCTGTGGCCCGCCTGGCGTCCGCTGCCCGCCGGATGGCGGGACACCGGTGTGCACGGCGACCGTGAGGAGTGCCTCGCGCACATCGAACGGGTGTGGACCGACCTGCGTCCGCTCAGCGTCGTGCGCGCCACCGAAGCCGCGGGGGGACCGGCCGCGTGACCCCGCCGTCCGACTCCGCACCCGCGCACCCCACCACAGAATCGGGAGTGGCCCGCATGACCGACCGCGCCGACGCCCGGCCCCTGACGGGGGCTCAGGCCGGCATCTGGTACGCACAGCAGCGCGACCCCGGCAGCCCGGCGTACAACTGCGCCGAGTACGTCGAACTCGACGGCCCGCTCGACGCGGACCGCTTCGAGACGGCGCTGCGGCAGGCGGTCGCCGAGACCGCCGCGCTGCGGCTGCGCTGCGGGGAGCCGGACGACGCGCCGGAGCCCGTCATGACGGTGGCCGACGGCGACGACTGGCCGCTGCACCGGGTGGACACCTCGGCGCACCTGGACCCGTACGCCTCGGCGGTGGCGTGGATGCGCGAGGACCTGCGGCAGCCGGTCGACCTGTCCACGGGGCCGCTGTTCGGACACGCCCTGTTCAGCCTCGGCGGCGACCGGCACCTGTGGTACTTCCGGGCCCATCACATCGCGCTGGACGGCTACGGCTTCACGCTGGTCGAGCAGCGCGTCGCCGAGCTGTACACCGCGGCCGCGCGCGGGGAGACGGCACCGCTGCGCTTCGGCTCCCTCGACGAACTGCGGGCGGAGGAAGCCGGGTACGGCGCCTCGGCCCGCCGCTCCCGCGACCGCGAGCACTGGCTCGCCCTGCTGTCGGGGCTGCCCGAGCCGGTCACCCCGGCCACCGCCCCCGGCAACGCGCCACCGTCGGCGGACTGCCTGCGGTCGGCGGCCCCGCTGCCGGACACCGCGCGCGCCGCGACGGCGGAGGCGGTCCGCCGACTCGGCACCACCGCGCCGGAGTTCCAGCTCGCCGCCGTCGCCGCCTACCTCCACCGCGCCACCGGCCGCCCGGACGTCGTGCTCGGGCTGCCCTACGCGGGCCGCCTCGGCTCCGCGGCCGCCCGGGTCCCCGCCAACACCGTCAACGTCCTGCCCCTGGTGCTCGACGTGCGGCCCGATATGACACCGGGTCAGCTGGTACGTCACGTGGCCGAGCGCCTGCGGGAGCTGCGGCGGCACGCCCGCTACCGCGGCGAGGACATCCGCCGCGACCTGCGACTGCCCGCCACCGGACGGCGGTTGACCGGGCCACTGGTCAACGTCGGCCTCACCAGCCCCGACCTGCGCTTCGACGGCATCCCCGGCACGGTCCGCCCGCTGTCCGCCGGCCCGGTGGACGACCTGACCGTCAGCTTCCGTGACGACGCGCGCGACGGCGGCACGACGCTCCACGTGGACGCCAACCCGGCCCTCCACGACGAGGAGGCCCCGGCCGTCCACCACCGCCGTCTGGTGACCTTCCTGACCGCCTTCGCCGCGTCGTACGACGACCCGATCGGGCTGCTCGCGGTCATCGCGGACGACGAGCGCGCGCACGTGCCCGAACTAGCCTCCCGAATACCGGATGTGACAGGCGATCACCCCGGCGGGCCGACCCTCTGCGATCTCTTCGGGGACCAGGTGCAGGCCCACCCCGACGCCGAGGCGGTCGTCGCGGGGGAGGAGCGGGTCACCTATCGCGAGCTGAACGAACGCTCCAACCGCCTCGCGCACGAACTCCTCGCCCGCGGCGTCGGCCGTGACGACCTCGTGGCGCTCGCGCTGCCCCGCTCGGTGCCCCTGGTCGTCGCGGTGCTCGCGGTGCTCAAGGCGGGCGCCGGCTACCTGCCGCTCGACCCCGACCAGCCCGCCGCCCGCACGGCCGCCGTACTGCGCTCCGCCCGCCCCGCGCTGCTGATCGGCGACACCACCGAGCACGACGCCCTCGTGCCCCGGCTCGACCCCGGCGACCCGGCGCTCGACGCGCGGCCCGCCACCGCCCCCGCGACCGGTCCCGTGAGCGACGGCGACACCGCCTACGTCATCCACACTTCCGGCTCCACCGGCGAGCCCAAGGGCGTGGTGATCCCACACCGCAACGTCGTGCGCCTGCTGACCGCCACCGACCACTGGTTCGGCTTCGGCCCGCACGACACCTGGACGCTCTTCCACTCCTACGCCTTCGACTTCTCCGTGTGGGAGCTGTTCGGGGCGCTGCTGCGCGGTGGCCGCCTCGTCGTCGTGAGTTACACGGTCAGCCGCGAACCGGCCGCCTTCCTGCGCCTGTTGGCGGACGAGCGGGTCACCGTGCTCAACCAGACCCCGTCCGCGTTCGAACAGCTCGTGCTCGCCGACCGCGACGATCCGGAGACGAGCGCACGACTGACGCTGCGTCACATCGTCCTTGGTGGCGAACCGTTGCGTCCCGCCGTGCTCACCGACTGGTACCGGCGCCACCCCGAGGACGCCCCGCGCGTCGTCAACATGTACGGCATCACCGAGACCACCGTGCACGTCACCCACCGCCCACTCGGCGGGACCGACGCGCTGCCGGACGCCACCGGGCTGATCGGCGTGCCCATCCCCGACCTGCGGGTGCGCGTGCTGGACGCCGCGCTCTGCCCGGTGCCGCCCGGCGCCACCGGTGAGATGTACATCGCCGGGCCCGGCCTCGCGCGCGGCTACCTCGACCGGCCCGGCCTGACCGCCGAACGCTTCCTGCCCGACCCGTACGGACCGCCCGGCGCCCGGATGTACCGCAGCGGCGACCTGGCGCGGCGGGACGCGGACGGACGCCTGGACCACCTCGGGCGCGCCGACGACCAGGTCAAGATCCGCGGCTTCCGCATCGAGCCCGGCGAGGTCGAGGCCGCGCTGCTCAGGCATCCCGCACTCGACCGGGCCGCCGTCGTGGCCCGCGACGACGAGAGCACCGGCCGCGCACTGGTCGCCTACGTCGTGCCGCGTGCCGATGCCACCGCCGACCCCCGCGAACTGCGCCGCCACGCCGCCGCGTTGCTGCCCGCCCACATGGTCCCGGCGGCCGTCGTCCCGGTGCCCGCCCTGCCGTTGACCGTCAACGGCAAGCTGGACCGGGCCGCGCTGCCGGACCCCGGCCCGCGCGGCACGACCGCCCCGGCGGACGGTCGTCAGCCCACCGGGGCACGCGAGGAGGTGCTCCGCGGGATCTTCGCCGACCTGCTCGGCGCCGAACGCGTCGGCGCGCACGACGACTTCTTCGAATTGGGCGGCCACTCGCTGCTGGCCACCCGCCTGGTCGGCCGGGTCCGCGACGCCCTCGACGCCAGGATCGGGGTGCGCGACCTGTTCGAGGCACCCACCCCCGCCGGACTCGCCGCCCGCCTCGACACCTCCGCCGGACTGCGGCCCCGCCTGACGACCGCCGTACGACCGGAGCGGATCCCGCTGTCGTACGCCCAGCGCAGGCTGTGGTTCCTGCACCGCATGGAGGGCCCCAGCCCCACCTACAACATCCCGCTGGCGCTGCGGCTGACCGGCCCGCTGGACGTGGACGCGCTGCGCGGCGCGCTGGACGACCTGCTCGCCCGGCACGAGAGCCTGCGCACCGTCTTCCCGCCGGACGGCGACGAGCCGTACCAGCACGTGCTGCCCGCCGAAGAGGCCGACGTCGAGCTGGACGTCGTGGACGTGGCGGCCGACCGGCTGGACGCCGAGCTGAGCGCCGCCGCCCGCTACGCCTTCGACCTGTCCGGCCATCTCCCGCTGCGCGCGCGCCTGTTGCGCGCCGGAGCCCACGACCACGTCCTGCTGTTGTTGCTGCACCACGCCGTGGGCGACGACTGGTCGCTGGCACCGCTGGCCGACGACCTCGCCGACGCCTACGCCGCCCGGCTCGACGGCGCCGCGCCCACCCGGCCGCCGCTGCCCGTCCAGTACCCGGACTACGCGCTGTGGCAACGCGAACTGCTGGCCGAGGACGCTGAACTGACACGGCGTCAACTCGACTTCTGGGCCGAGCGTCTCGCCGGTCTGCCCGAGCAGCTCGACCTGCCCACCGACCGGCGCAGGCCCGCCGTCGCCAGCCACCGCGGCGCGGTCGTGCCGGTGCGCGTCGACGCCGCGCTCCACCGCGAACTGCGCGCACTGGCCCGCCGCCACGGCGCCACCGTCTTCATGACCCTCCAGGCCGGACTGGCCGCGCTGCTGACCCGGCTGGGCGCCGGCACCGACATCCCGCTGGGCACCCCGGTGGCCGGACGCGCCGACCGGGCGCTCGACGACCTCGTGGGCTTCTTCGCCAACACCCTCGTGCTGCGCACCGACACCTCCGGCGACCCCGGCTTCGCCACCCTGCTGGAGCGGGTGCGCGAGAGCGACCTCGCCGCCTTCGACCACCACGACCTGCCGTTCGAGCGGCTGGTGGAACACCTGCGGCCGGTACGCTCGCCCGCCCGCCACCCGCTGTTCCAGGTCATGCTCTCCTACGGCGCCGCGCGTCCCGCGCCCCGGCTGCCGGGTCTGGCCGCGAGCCCGGTGCGGGTGCACAACGGCTCCGCCAAGTTCGACCTGACGTTCTCGCTCGGCGACACGCCCGACGGCGACGGCATCGAAGGGTTCCTGGAGTACGCCGTCGACCTGTTCGACGCGGACAGCGCCCGGGCGCTAGCCGACCGGCTGGTGCGGCTGCTGCGCCAGGCGGTCGCCGCCCCGGCCGAACCCATCGGCCGCCTGGAACTGCTGTCGGAACCGGAGCGGCGACGCGTCGTCGAGGAGTGGAACGACACCGCCGCACCCGTGGACCCGCGCTCCTTCCCCGAGATGTTCGAGGACCAGGTCCGCGCGCACCCCGACCGCGAGGCGCTCATCGCCGGACCGCACCGACTGACGTACCGTCAACTCAACGGCCTGGCCAACCGCTTGGCGCACCGGCTGATCGCCCTGGGCGTCGGTGCCGAGCGCACCGTGGGCGTCCACCTGCCGCGCGGCGCCGAGATGGTCGTGGGCCTGCTCGCCGTCCAGAAGGCCGCGGGCGCCTTCGTCCCACTGGAGCCGACCTGGCCGGCCCCGCGCATCGCCGGGATCGTGGCGGGCGCCGCGCCCACCGTCGTGCTGACCACGCCCGGCGGAGCCGACGCCCTGCCCGACGACGTCACCACCGTCGAACTCGACCTGTGCGCCGACTGGTTCGGCGATCAGCCGGACCACGACCCCGGAGTTCCCATCGACCCGGAGGGCCTGAGCTACGTCATCTACACCTCGGGCTCGACCGGCACACCCAAGGGCGCGATGATCCGGCACCGGGCCATCAGCAACCGGCTGCCCTGGCAGATCGGGCTGCTGGGCCTGACCCCCGACGACCCCGTGCTGCACAAGGCACCGCTGACCTTCGACATCTCCGTCAACGAGATCTTCCTGCCGCTCGCCGCCGGCGCGCCGCTGGTGGTCGCCGACGCCGGACGCGAGGGCGACGTCGCCCACCTGCTGGACCTCATCGCCCGCGAACGGATCGCGTTCGTCTACCTGGTCTCCTCGATCCTCGACATCATGCTGGAACGCGACGACGTCGCCGCGGCGGCCGGATCGCTCCAGCACGTGTGGTGCGGCGGCGAGGTGCTCACCCCCGAGCTGTTCCGGCGCTTCCGCTCCCGGATGCCGGGCGCCACGATGTACCACGGCTACGGACCGGCCGAGGCCACCATCGGCGTGACCTGCCAGGTCTACCGGGGCGACGCGGACGGCGGCATCACCATCGGCCGCCCCAACCCCAACACCCGTGTGCACGTGCTGGACCCGGCGATGAACCCGGTGCCGGTGGGCGTCCCGGGCGAGCTGTACCTCGGCGGCATCCCGCTCGGCCGGGGCTACCTCGGCGACCCGGTGCGCACCGCCGCCGCCTTCGTGCCTGACCCGTTCTCCGGCGAGCCGGGCGCCCGCCTCTACCGCAGCGGCGACCTGGCCCGGTACCGGGCGGACGGCCACATCGAGTTCCTCGGCCGGGTCGACAACCAGGTCAAGGTGCGCGGCATCCGCGTCGAGCTGGAGGAGATCGAGTCGGTCCTGTCCGGCCACCCCGGCGTCCGGCAGGCCGTCGTGCTGGTGCGCCGCGGCGTGCCCGGCGGTGAACACCTCGTCGCCTGGTGCGTCCCCGACCCGGCGCACCCCGCCGCGGACGGCGACGCGCTGCTGGAGTGGCTGCGAGGGCGGCTGCCGGAGTACATGGTGCCCCGGCGCTGCCACATCGTGCCGGCCTTCCCCCTGATGACCTCGGGCAAGGTGGACCGCAAGGCGCTCGCCGCCAGGGACGAGCAGCAGCCCGCGCCCCGCGACCGCTCCGGCCACGTCGCGCCCGCGCAGGGCACGCAGCGACTGGTCGCCGACGCGTGGGAGCAGGCCCTCGGCATCGAGGGCGTCGGCGCCCACGACAACTTCTTCGACCTGGGCGGCCATTCACTGCTGCTGGCCCGGGTGCAGACCCTGCTGCGCGGTCGGCTGGGCTGGGACGTGCCGGTGCTCGACCTGTTCACCCGGCCCACGGTCGCCGCGCTCGCCGACCACCTCGACAGCCACGACGGCCGCGCCCCCGCCTCCGCCTCGGCGCCCGGCGCCCGCGAGGCGCTCGGGGTGCTGCTGCCGCTGCGCACCGAAGGGTCGAAGGCCCCGTTGTTCTGCGTGCATCCGGCGTCCGGGCTGAGCTGGCCGTTCGCCGGACTGCGCCAGCACATCGACGCCGACCGGCCGCTGTACGGGCTCCAGAGCCGGGCTCTCGGCGGCGAACTCCCTGTTCCCGGCACGTTGGAGGAGATGGCGGCCGAGTACGTGGAGCACGTCCGCCGCGTGCGGCCGCACGGCCCGTACCACCTGGTGGGCTGGTCGTTCGGCGGCGTCGTGGCACACACCATGGCGACGCAGCTGCGGGAGGCGGGGGAGCGGGTCGGGCTGCTCGGCATGCTCGACTCGTATCCCCGCTACCCGTGGGAGAAGCTCGCCGACGACCACGAACAGCAGGCGCTGCGCTCGCTGTTGTACATGTCGCACTACGACCTGTCGCAACTGGACGGCACCCCGCTCACCCGGGACCGGGTGATGGCGGTGATCGCCGAGCGCGGCGGCGTGCTCTCGGAGCTGTCACCGTCGGCGATCCAGGGCGTGATGGACACCTTCGTCTCCTCGACGGTGCTCCAACAGGGCCTGGACCACCGGGTGTTCGACGGTGACGTGGTGTTCTTCACCGCCACCGTCAACCAGGTCGATCCCATGCTGTCGTACCGCGACTGGAAGCCCTACGTGGACGGCACCATCGAGAACCACAATGTGGCGTGCGAGCACAAGGACATGACCCGCAACGGCCCGCTCGCCGAGATCGGCCGCCACCTCGACCGCAGACTGGGCGACTTGGACGACCGGCTAGGCGACCTCGACCACTGACTCGGTGTGCTCGTCCTGCGCCAGCAGGTCGTACAACGCCATCGGCGTCACGTAGCCGGGCCACCGGTTGTCGTCGAAGAGGTGCACACCGGCGTCCTGGTAGCACTGGTCGACCAGTTGGGAGCAGATCATGTGCCGGGTGCTGGCCACGTAGCGGCGCAGGCCCGGCAGCCGGAGCCGGAAGCGGTGGGCGGCGATCGCCAGGTAGTCGAGGAAGCTGTAGGGCACTCCGGTGTACCGGCCGCAGTCCTGGACGATCGCCGTGCGCTGCTGGTCGGTCAGGTCGTCCGGGCAGACGTACAGCACGCGCGCGCCGTCGTACTCCGACAGCGCGCGCACCCGGGCCCCGCCCGGTTCCGCCTCCAGCAGCCG
Organism: Streptantibioticus parmotrematis; assembly: GCF_019890615.1. GTDB lineage: Bacteria > Actinomycetota > Actinomycetes > Streptomycetales > Streptomycetaceae > Streptantibioticus_D > Streptantibioticus_D parmotrematis. The sequence continues at coordinate 146,653 of NZ_JAINVZ010000001.1, forward strand.
CCCCTCGGGCAGGACCAGGAAGGCGTGTTCCCAGTCGGCGAATCCGTTGCCGTTGATCCACTGGCCGATCTTGATGAACAGCCCGGCGGCGCCGGGGATCCGGGTCAGTCCGATGTCTCCTGGCAAGGGCTGGGAATGGATCACGCGTGCCTCCCTCGCTCAGAGGGTGACCGAATTGGTTCCCTCTATGGGGAAATAGCGGTCCTTGGCGTGTCCGTCAAGCACGAACGAGCCCGACCGGGTGAACCGGTCGGGCTCGTTCGCTCAGGGGTTTGACAGCTGGTCACTCGGGTGACGCGAGAGGGGTCAGTGACCGCCCTCGTCGACCACCGCGACCTGCTCGATGTTGCGCTCGATCTCCTCGGCCGGGACCGAGGTGGCGCGCGCCCAGTAGTAGATGCCGAGCGCGAACACCGCGATGATCGCGATGTCCCACCACAGCGGGATGTTGCCCTTGCCGCCGAAGCCGCCCTGCCAGGAGATGATGCCCATGCCGATCAGGTAGACCGGCAGCCACTGCGCGGCCTTCCAGTCCAGGCGCGGGGCGTTCGGCAGGTTCTTCTTGGTGGCGTACGCGGCGTAGGCGCCCAGCAGGACGTAGCCGATGATGATCGCCCAGCCCAGGCGCTCCAGGGTGGTCCAGCCCGACCAGTAGATGATGAGGCTGGCGATCACGAAGGAGATCGGGGCGATGATCTTGCCGCCGGGGAGGCGGTAGGGGCGGTCGTGGTTCGGCAGCTTGTTGGTGAACACGCCGTACGCCAGCGGGGCGCCGGCGTACATCAGCACGCTCGCCGAGGTGATGAAGGAGACCAGCTGCTGCCAGCTCGGGAAGGGCAGGAAGCAGACGACACCGGTCACGAACGAGATGATCAGGCCGAACCACGGGACGCTGCGGGCGTCGGTGCGCTCGAACAGCCGCGGCGCGTAGCCGTTCTTGCTCAGGCCGTAGGAGATGCGGGAGGTGGAGGTGACGTAGATCAGGCCGGTGCCGCCGGGGGAGACGATGGCGTCGACGTAGAGCACCCAGCCGAGCCAGCCCAGGCCCACCACGGTGGCCAGGCCGGCCCACGGGCCGCTGATGCCGGTGTAGTTGAGCTTGGCCCAGCCGTGCAGGATCGAGGCACCCGGCAGCGCGCCGATGTACACCACCTGGAGGAGGGTGTAGATCACCGCGCCGATCAGGACGGAGCCGATGGTGGCCCGCGGCAGGTCGCGCTTGGGGTTGCGGCTCTCACCGGCCAGCTGGATCGCCTGCTCGAAGCCGAGCAGCGCGAAGATGATGCCGCTGGTGCTGATCGCGCTCAGCACGCCCTTGGCACCGAACGGGGCGAAGCCCTGCGAGGTGAAGTTGTGCCCGTGGAAGTGGGTCGCCGCCATGATGAAGATCGTGGCGAGCGGGATCGCGACCTTCCACCAGGTGGCCGCGCTGTTGGTGTGCGCGAGCACCTTGACGCCGAGGAAGTTGACGGCGACGAAGACGGCCATCAGGAACACGGCGACTATGAAGCCGCTCGTGGTCAGGGTGCCGTTGGCGTGCTCGAAGCCCTGCGCCCAGTGCCAGTGACCGGCGTAGCCGATCATGGCCTCGACCTCGATGGGGGCGACGGTCGCGGCCTGGAGCCAGGAGAACCAGCCGAAGGACATGCCCGCGAGGCCGCCGAAGGCGTAGTGCGGGTAGCGGGCGGTGCCACCCGCGACCGGGAACATGCCACCGAGCTCGGCGTGGACCAGAGCCAGCAGCACGACGGCGACCGCGCCGATCGCCCAGGAGATGATGGCGGCCGGTCCGGCTGCCACCACGGCCTTCTCGGCTCCGTAGAGCCATCCGGAGCCGATGATGGAGCCCACCGACGCCCACATCAGGCCGATCAGTCCGACGTCCCGGCGCAGTGTGCTGGAGCCGCGGGAGGTGTCGGGCGCCAGCTTGTCAACGCTAACCATAAGGGGCCTCTCGAATGAGGACAGGGCTTGCTGAAAGTTGCCTCAGATTAGGGAGCATTCTCAGCTCTGCAAAGAGTCGTTGTCTGAATAGTTACCTTCCAGCGGTGATTTCTCAGATCGATCTCAGCTGGCCGCGCGGGTTTCCGACGGGTAGTCCCGATCCGGTGGTTTCCGCAGGTCGTACGGGGACCGGGGAGGGTCGGCGCGCGAGGTATCCACTTGACCTTCACTTGACTTCCGCTTGAACCCCACTTGGGCTACTTGAGTCCAATTTGAGGTTCCGGCCCTGCTCGGGTATTTCAGCGCTGTGTTCTGCCCTGCCAGTGCGCGAATTGCCGTACCGGATCGCCGTCCAGGCCCCACGGCCACGGCGTCACAAGGCCCCCGATCGCCTGGAAAACCTGCGCCGCGTCCAGTCCCCGGTTGGCCTGGACCAGCGCGTACGCCAGCAGGTTGAGGTCGGCGAGCGCGGCGGCGTGGGTGAGGAAGCCCGGCTTGAGCCAGTCGGTCAGCGCCTGGTCGAGCGCCGCCGCCACCTGCGGCTGCGCCCACTGCCGGGTCGCCATCAACGCGTTCAGACCGCCCGAGGAGACCGTCCGCAGATGCCGCTCCACCAGCGCGATCAGCTCCACGCCCGCGGTCGGCGCGTCCGGCGGCACCGCCGAGCGCACCGAGTCCACGAAGTCCAGCACCTGCACGTGGGACCCGCACTCCTCAGGGGAGAGGTAGCCCAGCATCTGCAGGTGCGCCTCACGGTTCCACGGGTCCCGGGCGGTCGCCTCGCGCCAGATCGGCAGCACCTCGTTGAGTGGCCGCGCCATGGTGCGCAGCGCCCCCAGCAGCGCCACCCACGGCCCCGGGTCGTCCGGCGCCAGGTCGGCGGCCCGGTAGCAGTCGTCGATCAGCGCCCGGGGATCGGCCAGCGCGCCCTGCCACCGCCCGCGCACCAGGTCCACCCACGCGCTGAACAGCACGGGGTCGGGCTGCTGCGGATGGCGACGGCGCCAGGACTGGGCGATCGCCGGGTCGGCGGCCCTGGCCAGGACGACGACGCGGTGCATGCGCCGGTCCCAGTCGGTGCCCGCCTCGCGCAGCACCTGCTCGACCTGGTCGACGCGGATGCTCAGCGCTCCGGGAGAGGAGGCGGCGTCCAGTTGTTTGCGGACCCGGCCCAGCGCGGCGTCGTCGAGCTCCGGAGCCAGGCGCGGGGTCCCCCTGCGGGGTCCAAATATCGGCATGCCCCCGGAGCTTAGGGCTGGTCGGGAAGGTCCGACAGATCGTGACCTGGATCGTTATCGCGGTAGTCGTTTCGCAACGCGCAGTCGTCGCCGACCTGCTCGTACAGCGGACGCCGCACACCGGTTGTCGGGCATCCGCGCCGGGCGGATGCTGTAGCCATACCTGCCGCCGGGCGGGATCGGAGGACGTCATGAGTGACCGGAGCGGTCCCACGCCGACCCCGTCCACCGCGGCGCACGGCGAGCCGGTGGACAAGGGGCTCAAGGGCGGCGCGCTCGGCCTGCTGTCCAGCGTCGTCATCGGCATCGCCTCGACCGCCCCCGCCTACAGCCTGGCCGCCACCCTCGGCGTCATCGTGGCCGTGGTGGGGCTCCAGTCGCCGATCGTCATCATCCTGGCGTTCATCCCGATGCTGCTGATCGCCTACGGCTACAAGGAGCTGAACGAGGCCGACCCCGACTGCGGCACCACCTTCACCTGGGCCGCCCGCGCCTTCGGGCCGCGCACCGGGTGGATGGGCGGCTGGGCCATCGTCGCGGCCGACGTGATCGTGATGGCGAACCTCGCGCAGATCGCCGGGCAGTACGGCTTCGACCTGGTCGGCGCCTACGGGGTGGCCGACAGCACCCTGTGGACCACCGTCGCCGGGGTGGTGTGGATCGCGCTGATGACGCTGATCTGCTACATCGGCATCGAGGTGTCCGCCAACAGCCAGAAGGTCCTGCTCACCATCGAGGTGGTGATGCTGACCGTGCTCGGCGTCGCCGCGCTGGTCAAGGTCTACGGATCGAGCGCGCCCGCCGTCTCGCACCCCGTCGCCTGGTCCTGGTTCGATCCCACGAACGTCGGCTCGCTGAACGCGTTCACCAAGGGCATCCTGGCCGCCGTCTTCATCTACTGGGGCTGGGACACCGCGGTCTCGGTCAACGAGGAGACCGCCGACCGCAACCGCACCCCCGGCCGCGCCGCCGTCATCTCCACCGTCCTGCTGCTGCTGATCTACGTCCTGGTCACCACCGCCGCCGAGGCCTTCGCCGGCATCGGCACCAAGGGCATCGGGCTGGGCAACCCGAACAACTCCGACGACGTCCTGTCCAGCCTCGGCGGCGAGGTCTTCGGCAGCCACGGATTCGGATGGTTCCTGTCCAAGCTGCTGGTGCTCATGGTGCTGACCTCCGCTGCCGCCTCCACCCAGACCACCATCCTGCCGACCGCGCGCACCACGCTGTCGATGGCCGCCCACCGCGCCATCCCCAGCCACTTCGCCCGCATCCACCCGCGCTTCCTCACCCCCACCTGGTCCACGGTCGGCATGGGCCTCGCCTCGGTCGCCTTCTACGTGGTGATGGTCAAGGTCAGCAACAACCTGCTCGCCGACTCCATCGGCTCCATCGGGCTGATGATCGCCTTCTACTACGGCATGACCGGCTTCGCCTGCGTCTGGTACTACCGCAAGGTCCTCACCCGCAGTCCGCGTGACCTGTGGGTCAAGGGCGTCATGCCGGGACTCGGCGGCGTGCTGCTCCTCTACTTCTTCATCGACGCCTGCTTCGTGTACGCCAACCCGGACTACGGCTACACCTCCTGGACCGTGCCGGGCGTCCACTGGCACCTGGGCGGCGTCTTCATCACGGGTATCGGCGCGCTGATCCTCGGCGCGATCCTCATGGTCATGTGCCGGTACACCGCCCCCGCCTTCTTCCGCCGCGAGGTGGTGCCGGTGTCCGCCGCCCGCCGCGACTAGCCGGCCGGTGCGCCCCGGCCCCGGCACCAGGAGGGGAAAAACGGGCCTGCCGGGCGTACCGTCCCTATAGAGCCCAACGTGGGTACCGGCCCATGATTGAGGGTGATCACGGTGCGCGACGCACAGGCGGCCTTCCGCGCCCTCCAGCGCTCCGGCACCGCCGAGCCGGTGGCCGACACCGACCTCGACACGCTCCTGCGCCTGCTGCAACGCGCGTTCGGCACCCTCGGCGTGCACGGCGCCGCGCTCTACACCTTCACCACCGGCGACCAGGTCCTGGAACTCGTCACCGTGATCGGCCTGCCGCTGGAGTTCGTCACGCCGTGGGAGCGGGTGGGTGTGACGACCCCCGCCCCGGTCACCGACGCGGTGCGCCGCGCCGATCTGGTGTGGGTGGGCGGTGAGGACGAGATGGTCCGCCGCTACCCGCGGATCGCCATGACCGTCCCGTACCCCTTCTCGCTGGCCGCGCTGCCGCTGACGGCGGACGGGACCACGTACGGCTCCATCTTCCTCACCTGGCCCGCCGCCCGCGCGCCCCTGCTGTCCCCGGTCGAGCGTGAGCGGCTGTGGAGCCTCGCCGGGCGGCTCGCCTCCGTGCTGCGCCGCGCCTCACGCGCCGGCACCCCGGTCCACGCCGGCGCCCACCCGCTCGGCGTGCTGCCCGACGGTGGCGCGGTGGGCAGCGAGGAGGCGCTGACCGCCATGGTGGCCCGGCTGCCGGAAGGCATGTGCGGCCTGGACCTGGGCGGCTGCCTCACCTACGTGACGCCCGGCGCCGCCGACCTGCTCGGTGTCCCGGCCCGGCGGCTGCTCGGCGCCCAGCCGTGGACCGTGCTGCCCTGGCTGCGCGACCCGGTCTACGAGGACCGCTACCGCGCCGCGTTGATCAGCCGGGAGCCCACCTCGTTCGTGGCACTGCGACCCCCCGACCACTGGCTCTCCTTCCACCTGTACCCGGACGGCACCGGGCTGACGGTCCGCATCAACGAGGCCGAGGTCACCCAGGGCGACCAGGACCCCCTGCCCCGCGTCGAGCCCGCTCAGGCCCCCGTCGAACCCACCCGCACCGGGGTCCTCTACCACCTGCTCCACCTCGCCAGCGCCCTGACCGAGGCCGCGGGCGTGCAGGATGTGGTCGACCTCGTCGCCGACCAGATCGTGCCCGCGTTCGGCGGCGACGGCGTGGCGATCCTCACCACCGAGGGCGGGCGGCTGCGCACCGTCGGCCACCGCGGCTACGCGCCCGGCGTCGTCGAGAGCTTCGACAACACCCCGCTGACCGCGCCCACCCCCGGCGCCCGCGCGCTGCGGACCGGCGCCCCCTCGTTCTTCGAGTCCCGCGCTGAACTGGAGCGCCTCTACCCCTCCCGTTTCGAACTGCGCGACGGCATGTCCGCCTGGGCCTACCTGCCGCTGGTGGCCTCCGGACGGCTGGTCGGCACCTGCGTGCTCGCGTACGCCGAACCCCACGTCTTCGCCTTCGACGAACGCGCCATCCTCACCTCGCTCGGCGGCCTGATCGCGCAGGCCCTGGACCGGGCGCGGCTGTACGACACCAAGATGGAGCTGGCCCAGGGCCTCCAGGAGAGCCTGCTGCCGCACGCGTTGCCGCTGCTGCCGGGCCTGGAGACGGCCGCCCGCTACCTGCCGAGCACCGAGGGCCTGGAGGTCGGCGGCGACTTCTACGACCTGATCCGCACCGACCGCGACACCGCCACCGCCGTCATCGGCGACGTCGAGGGGCACAACGTGGCCGCCGCCGCCCTGATGGGACAGATCCGCACCGCCGTGCACGCCTACGCGCGCGCAGGCGCCCAGCCGGACGCGGTCCTGGTGCAGATCAACCGGCTGATGGCGGACCTCGACAGCACCCTGCTCGCCAGCGCCGCCTGTCTGCGCGTCGACCTGGCCCGCCGCGAGGCACTGCTCGCCAACGCGGGCCATCCGCCGCCGCTGCTGCGCACCCCGGACGGGAAGGTCACGACGGTGGACCTGCCGGGCGGCGCCGGGATGGTGCTGGGCGTGGACCCGGGCGCGCAGTACGGCACCGTACGGGTGCCGTTGCCGCCCGGCACCGTCCTGGCGATGTACACCGACGGACTGGTGGACCGGCCCGGCGTGGACATGACGGCGGCGCAGGCCGCGCTCGCCGACCGGCTCGCCCGCTTCGACGACGGCCCGCTGGACGACCAGGCCGACCCGTTCATGAGCCAGACGCTCCCGGCCGAGGAGCGCACCGACGACGTGGCCCTGTTGCTGCTGCGGTCGACGCCCCGGTGAACGTCCGCCGCGTGCGGCGGGGCCGAGGCGTCAGCCGCGACGGCCGGAGGCCGCGCGGTCCGGCAGCGGGCCCCGGCCGGGGATGACCTCGAAGACCAGATGGGTCTCGGTCTGCCGCACCGCCGGATGGACGTTGACGTGCTCCAGCACCAGGTCGCGCAGCGCCTGCGGTGACTCGACCGCGACGTGCACCAGGTAGTCGTCGGCCCCGGCGATGTGGAACGCGGTGATCATGCCGGGGATGCCGGTCAGCGCCGCGTGGAAGCTGTGCACGTGGGCGCGGTTGTGACTGCCCAGCCTGACCCGGATCACCGCCTGGAGCGGCAGGCCGAGGGCGGCCAGGTCCAGCTCCGCGTGGAAGCCGCGCACCACCCCCGACTCGCGCAGCGCCCGCACCCGGTGGATGCAGGTGGACTCGGCGATGCCCACCCGGGCCGCGAGCGCGGTGTTGGTCAGCCGTCCATCGGCCGCCAGCTCCGCCAGGATCGCCAGATCGGTGGCGTCCAGCGCCACGGCGGGCCGCGCACCGGGCGGCGGAATCCTCGGTTCAGGGGCGCTCGGCACGACGGAGACCTCCATGAAACTCACGGCAGTGGCCGATCGGACGAGGAATCCTCGGCATCCATTGCCATCACCCGATGATCCTTGCACCATCATCGCATGACTGAGCGGGTTCTTTCCCTGGATTCCCTGGCCGTCCACGCGGGCCGGGAGGACTTCGCCGAACTGGGCGTCCACGCACCCCCGTTGGACCTCTCCTCCACCAGCCCGCTGCCCGACATCGAGGCGGGCGGCCTGTCCTACGAGTCGATGGCCACCGGCGGCCACCCCGCCGAGGGCGGCGGCTTCGTCTACGCCCGGCTGTGGAACCCCACCGTGGCCCGGTTCGAAGCCGCGCTGGCCCGGCTGGAGCACACCACCGAGGCGGTCGCCTACTCCTCGGGCATGGCGGCCATGACCGCCGCGGTACTCGCCGCCAAGCAGCGCACCGGCGGACGCCACGTGGTCGCCGTCCGGCCGCTGTACGGCGGCACCGACCACCTGCTCGGCTCCGGCCTGCTGGACGTCGAGGTCACGTACTGCACCGCGGGCGAGGTCGCCGGGACGGTACGCGACGACACCTGTCTGGTGGTCGTGGAGACCCCGGCCAACCCCACGCTCGACCTGGTCGACATCCGTGCCGTCGCCGACGCCGCGGGGGACCGGCCGCTGCTGGTCGACAACACCTTCGCGACCCCCGTGCTCCAGAACCCCGCCGACCACGGCGCCGCCCTCGTGCTGCACAGCGCGACCAAGTACCTCGGCGGCCACGGCGACGTGATCGCCGGCGTCATCGCCACCGACGCCGAGTGGGCCGCCGCGCTGCGCCGGGTCCGCGCCGTCACCGGCGGCCTGCTGCACCCGCTCGCCGGATACCTGCTGCACCGCGGACTGACCACGCTCCCGGTACGGGTGCGCACCCAGCAGGCGTCCGCCGAGAAGCTGGCCGGCTGGCTGGCGACCCATCCCGCCGTGCGCGAGGTCTTCTTCCCCGGTACCCCGCAGGGCGACCCGGCGGGCCTGATCGGTCGTCAGATGCGGGGCCCTGGAGCCATGTTGGCGGTGCGGCTGCACGGCGGGTACGAGCAGGCGCTGCGGATGACGGGCGGGGTGCGGCTGTTCACCCACGCCGTCTCGCTGGGCGGAGTGGACTCCCTCATCCAGCACCCGGCCGCGCTCACCCACCGCCCGGTCCCCGCGGACGCCCGCCCGGACGCGGACATCGTGCGGCTGTCGGTGGGCCTGGAGGACCCCGACGACCTGTGCGCCGACCTGGAGGCGGCGCTCACCGGGGCTACCGGCTGACGTCGGCGCCCTCGGCGTCGATGGTGGGCAGCACGCGCTCCAGCCAACGCGGCGTCCACCAGGCGTGCTTGCCCAGCAGCGTCATCACCGCGGGCACCAGCAGCAGCCGGACGATGGTGGCGTCGATCAGCACGCTGACCGCCAGGCCCAGGCCCAGCATCTTCACCACGATGTTGTCGCTGAGCAGGAAGGCGGCGAAGACGCTCACCATGATCAGCGCGGCGCAGGTGATCACCCGCGCGGTGATCTCCAGCGCGTGCGCCACGCTGTCCTCGGCGTCCCGGGTCCGCAGCCACGCCTCGTGGACCCGGGACAGCAGGAAGATCTCGTAGTCCATGCTCAGGCCGAAGACGATGGCGAACATCATCATCGGCACGTAACTCTCGATCGGCACCTTGCCGTTGACCCCCAGGGACGGCCCGCCCCAGCCCCACTGGAAGACGGCGACCACCACGCCGTAGGAGGCGCCGATCGACAGCAGGTTGAGCACGGCCGCCTTGAGCGCCACCAGCAGGCCGTGGAAGACCGCCAGGATGATCAGGAAGGCGAGCGCCACCACCACGCCGATGATCAGCGGCAGTCGTGAGGCGACGATGTCGATGAAGTCCACCTGCGCCGCGGTGGTGCCGGTGACGTAGCCGTTGGCCGGGTAGCCCTTCACGGCCTTCGGCAGCGCCTGGTCCTCGAGGTTGTTGACCAGGTCGGTGGTGTTCTTCTCCTGCGGCGCGGTGCTGGAGACGACGGTGCCCACCAGCACCTGGCCGTTGGACGTGGGTTGCAGCGGGCTGACGCTGGCCGCGCCGGGCAGCCCGGTGAGCGCCTTGGCCGCCTGGCTCGCCAGCGCGGGACGGTCGGCGGAGGACACCTTGGTCTGGTCGATCACCACGGTCAGCGGGCCGTTGGAGCCCGGACCGAAACCGGCCGACATCAGGTCGAACGCCTGACGGTCGGTGAAGCTGGTGGGATCGGCGCCGTCGTCGATGTGGCCCAGCTGGATCGAGAGCAGCGGGATCGCCAGGACCACCACGATCACCACGCCGGCGGCCAGGAACCACCACGGGCCGCGCTCCACCCGTTTGGCGTACCGGTGCCAGGTGCCTTGTGCCGTCTCACCGGGTTGCGCGTCGGTCTCGGCGATGGGCCTGCGCACGTGGAAGCGGTCGATGGTCCTGCCGATCAGGCCGACGAGCGCGGGCACCAGGGTGAGCGCGCCGAGCACCGCCGTGATCACGGTGATCGCGGCCGCCACCCCGAGCTTGCCGATGAAGCTCACCCGTGACACGTACAGTCCGGCCAGTGCCACGATGACCGTGCAGCCGGAGACCAGCACGGCGCGGCCGCTGGTCGCCACCGCCCGGCCCGCGCTCGCCACCGGGTCCATCCGGTCGATGACCTGCTGGCGGTGGCGGGTGATCAGGAAGAGCGCGTAGTCGATGCCGACGCCCAGACCGATCATGGTGGCGAGGGTGGGGGAGACGCTGGCGAAGGTGAAGGCGGCGGCCAGCAGGCTGAGGCAGGACAGGCCCACGATCACACTGACCAGCGCGGTCACCAGCGGCAGTCCTGCCGCCAGCACACTGCCGAAGCCGATGAGCAGCACCACGATCGCCACGCCGAAGCCGATCGCCTCACTGGTGAGGTCCGCGGCCTTCGGGCGGGCCAACTCGCCCAGCGGACCGCCGTACTGCACCTCCAGACCCGCCGAACGCATCGGCCGCACCGCCGAGTCGACACCGGTGAGGTAGGAATTCCCCAGCGAGTTGGGGTTCTCGTCGAACCGCATCGTGATGTACGCGATTCTGCCGTCCTTGGAGACCGCGCCGGTGGTCTGGCCCGCCGAGGGCAGCGGGTTCACCGCGGACAGCACGTGCGGCAGGGTGCTCAGCGACGCGACCGACTGGTCGATCTGCGAGGTGTAGTCGGTGAGCGGCTTGTCCGGACTGTGCAGCACCACCGTGGCGCTCAGGCCGCCCGCCTTGGGATCGTTGGCCTTGAGCACGTCGAGGCCGTCGGTGGACTGCGTGCCGGAGATGGTGAAGTTGTCGGAGTAGGACCCGCCGACGCTGTTCTGCGCGGCGTGCAGGGCGCCGAGGGCGACCAGCCACAGGACGATCACCACGAAGTGGTGGTGCCCGCACCATCGGCCCAGGCGCCGCAGCGCGCCGCCGCCCGTGTCGGGCGGCGGCGTCTCCTGGATGTGCGCGGGCATGCGGTCTCCCTGCCGGCAGCGGCTGCTGTGCGGGCGGGTGCGCTCGGACATGGTCCCGCTTGTGGCTTTTGTACCGTGCGCTCCCGCGTCCCGCATCCGGGCGCCGGCCCGCCCGGCGTCACACCGCGTCGGCCGTGGGGGAGTGGGCCGGGGGTCGGCTCAGTGGCGTCCGGTGGGCGGCGGGAGGCGACGCAGCGTCACGTCCGCCAGCGCGCCGTCCGCGATCCGGGCGGTCATGTACGTGTGGTGCGGCTGGCGGCGGCGGTCGGTGGGCGATCCGGGGTTGAGCAGCCGCAGGCCGCCGGGGGCCACCGAGTCCCACGGGATGTGGCTGTGGCCGAAGACCAGCACGTCCAGATCGGGGAAACGCTCGGCGCAGCGCTTCTCCCGGCCCGCCGAGGGTCCCGTCTCGTGCACCACGCCGAGCCGCACACCGTCCAACTCCACCCGTGCCACCTCGGGCAGCCTGGCTCGCAGCGGGGGGCCGTCGTTGTTGCCGTACACCCCGACCAACTGGGCCGAGCGTTCCAGCAGCAGGTCGAGCGTGGCCACGTCCACCCAGTCTCCGGCGTGCACCACGACGTCGGCGCGGGCCACCTCGTCGAGGAGCGGCGCGGGCAGCGCCTTGGCACGCTTGGGCAGATGGGTGTCGGACATCAGAAGCAACCGCACACCGGCGAACGTACCGCGCCGCGCTAGCCGCGGGGGTCCGTGACCTGGCCGAGGAAGAGGATCCGGCCGGACCCGCCGGGCCCATCGGAGTGGAGGTCGCGGATCACGAACAGGAAGGGGCGGTCCACCACCACCGGGCGGCCGGGCGCGGGCGCGGCTCCCGCACCGCCGGTGATCCCACTGCCCGCCGCGGCGGTGGTACCGGTGTCGTTCACCGTGATGCGCGTCTTCTGCACGACGCTCTGCACGTGGAGGCGGTCCGAGGCGCGGGTGGGGATGCCACCGAAGTCGGCCCGGCCCGGGTCGAGCGCCGCCGGCATGCCGAGTCCGGCCAGCGTGGTGCCGAGCGCCTCACCGGAGTCGAAGCCGAACCCCGGCATGCTCAGCATCATGGGCCTGGACTTCAACCCGCCGAGGACGGAAGTGAGTTGATCGGCCGTCAGGCCCGATGCGAAACGGGTGAAGCCACCGCTGTCGGGAACGATCAAGTCCATCGCGAAGTCACCACCCCGGTAGGGCAGTTCGACGGCCTGCCATCCGGACCCCTGCGCGTACCCGTACTCGCCCGCGTGGTTCATCATCCGCACGTCGGCCGTGCTCCCGCCCAGCAGATGGAACGGCGCCCGGGAGTCCGCGTCGTGGTCGAAGGGCTGCTGCCACTTCGCGTCGAAGTACACCGCGTCGGTGAGCGCGAACCGGGTGTCGCGGGTGAGGGCGTCGCTGGGGAAGAGGTCCTTGACCGCGCCGTCGGTCTCGTCGCTCACCGTGTCGTCGATGGTGTGCCGCGCGGCGCCCGGGTCGGAGGCGAAGTCGACCGTGTGCGCCCCGGTGCCGAACGCGGCGGCCAGCGTCCGCAGGTACGGCTGCTGGATGCCGTACCCGGACTGCGTCCACAGCGCGTCCGACTCCCGCAGCGTCGCCTTGTCCCCCGTGGCCCGGGTCAGTTCGCCCTGTTCCAGCGTGCCGAGCGCCACCGCGAACCGCTGCGCCGGCAGGGAGGTGTGCAGCACGGAGGCGATCTGCGACGCGGTCGTGCCCCGCGCCCCCGGCAGCAGCATGCCCATTGCGTCGGCCAGACCGGACGGCGCGAGCGCGAGGTTGCCGTGTCCCGCCGCCCCGGCCGCCAGCGCGTGGTAGAGGTCCGCGCCGAACGCGGTCGTGGCGGCCGCCGCCGCCCGCTGGTCCGCCACCGGTGCGGTCTGCCGAGGCGTGGCGCGGGCGGCGCGCACCAGCGTGGCATCGGCGGGCCCGGACGCGCATCCGCCGAGCGCGGCCAGCGCGGTGAGCCCGGCCGCGTACCGCGCGGCGGTCCGCCTCCCGCGCCGTCCTCGTGTGATGTCGGTGTGCATGTCGCTCGCCCCCTGGGCGTTCTCCGCTGCCGGCGCGCCCGTTGACGCGCCGGGCGCCGTGGTGATCACGGCGTTCCGGCACTGGGACGGTGCGCGGCCGGATCCGGTTCCCCTCGGTGCGGCTGACGATCCGGTAGATGCCTCTCGTGGTGTCGTGTTCATGCCCTTGACAGAGGGGTGCGGTGGCGCTGTGATGTGTGGGCTCGTTTGATCTCGTTCGGTTATGCGCGACTGTGTCGAATCCGCGGTGACTCATGGGCCGTCCGCCGCGGCGGTCCGTCTGGAGGTCCGGCGTATGGCGTCGATCAGATCCGTCCTCACCCGCTGGCTGCTCACGCTGGGCATGGCGGCTGCCGTGCTCCCGGCGGCCGTGGGATCGGCCACTCCCGCCTCGGCCGAGGCCAACGGCGTCGCCACGACGCCCCCGATGGGCTGGAGCAGCTGGAGCTACATCCGCTCGAACCCCACCGAGGCCGACATCGAGGCGCAGGCGAAGGCGATGTCCACCAGCGGCCTGGTGGCGCACGGCTACCGCTACGTCAACATCGACGACTTCTGGTACCTCGACCCGAAGACCACGGTGGACGCCTACGGCCGCTGGGAGACCGACCCGGCGCGCTTCCCCCACGGCATGGCCGCGGTGGCCGACTACGTGCACGGCCTCGGCGAGAAGTTCGGCATGTACCTCACCCCCGGCATCCCCGTCGCCGCCTACCAGAACAACACGCCCATCGCGGGAACGAGCTTCCACGCCCGGGACATCGTCTCCGACACCTCCCGCTACGAGACCAACTACAACTTCGGCAGCGGCCGGATGTACTACATCGACTACACGAAGAACCCGGCCGCCGCACAGGCCTATCTCGACTCCTGGGCCGACCAGTTGGCGTCCCTCGGTGTGGACTACCTGAAGATGGACGGCGTCGGCGACGGCGACATGGCCGACGTCGAGCACTGGTCCCAGGCGCTGCGGCAGACCGGCCGTCCCATCCACTTCGAGCTGTCCAACAGCCTCGACGTCGCCAACGCGGCGACCTGGCGGACCTATGCCAACGGCTGGCGTGTGTCGGGCGACGTCGAGTGCTACTGCGGCACCGGCGGCTCGTCCTTCCCGCTCACCGACTGGTCCAACGTCTCCGCCCGCTTCTCCATCGCCCCGAAGTGGACCCCGTATGTGGGACCGGGCGGCTGGATGGACCTGGACTCCGTCGAGGTGGGCAACGGCGACGATGACGGCCTCACCCCGGACGAACGCCGGACCCAGCTGACGCTGTGGGCGATCGAGGGCGCCCCGCTGCTGCTGGGCACCGACCTGACACACCTCGACGCGGGGGACCTGAAGCTGCTGACCAACGACGAGGTGATCGGCGTCGACCAGGCCGGACATCCGGCGCACCCCGTCGACCAGTTGACGTCCGGTCAGGTGTGGGCCGCGCCGAACGGCGACGGCAGCTACACCGTCGCGCTGTTCAACCTCGGCTCGTCCACCGCCACGGTGACCGCGAACTGGTCCGACATCGGGTTCACCGGCTCGGCGGCCGTGCGCGACCTGTGGAGCCACACCGACCTCGGCTCCGCCACCGGCTCGTTCGGCGCCTCGCTCGCCCCGCACGCCTCCCGCCTGCTGCGCGTCACCCCCGCCGCCGGATCCCACCCCGCCGCCATGCCCTACGCGCTCGTCAACGACGCCACCGGTGAGTACCTGGACGTCGCAGGGGCGTCCACCGCCGACGGCGCCGGGATCGTGCAGAGCGCCTCGAACGGCGCCGCCGACCAGCGGTGGCTGCTGCTGCCGGCCGGCGACGGCACGTACACCGTCGAGAACGTGGCCAGCGGCAAGGTCCTCCACGTCCCCTCGGGCGGCGGCAGCGGCGCCCAGCTGATCCAGTCCGCCGACGACCACGCGGCCGGATCCCACTGGAACGCCGTGCGCGGCGACGACGGCACCTACCAGCTCACCGCGCGCTCCAACGGGCTGGCCGCCGACACCCAGGGTGGCGAGGTGGTGCAGGCCACCGCGTCCTCCGCGACGACCCAGCGCTGGTCGCTCGTCCCCGAACCCGATCCCGGCACCGCGTACAAGCTGGTCAACGGCGCCAGCGGCGGGCGCATGGACGTCGACGGCGACTCCACCGCCGACGGGGCCACGGTGCTCCAGTGGCAGGACAACGGCCAGGCGGACCAGCGCTGGACGCTCGCCCCGGCGGGCGGTGGCGCGTACACCGTGACCAACGCGAACAGCGGCAAGCTGCTCAACGTCCCCGGCCCGACCACCGCCGAGGGCACCCAGCTGATCCAGTACCACGACGACGGCAACAGCAACTCCCGCTGGACCCTGGTGGACGCGGGGCCGAACGCGGTGCAGTTGCGCAGCGTCTACGACGGCGACCTGGTGGACCTCGACAACAGCTCACTGTCCGACGGCGCCGCGGTGCTCCAGTGGCCCGCCGACTCCGGCGCCAACCAGACCTGGACCCTGGTCCCGGCAAACTGACACACCGTCACTTCAGTGGTCCGGTACGCCCATCGCCTTCAGCAGCATCGGCAGCGCACGGTGCAACTCCCGCTGCCAGTACGGCCAGGTGTGCGTACCGGGCCCGTAGAAGTCGGTCACCAGACGGTGGTCGCCCAACGCCCCGAGCCGGGAGGCCAGATGACGGTTCTCGGCCAGGAACAGCGTCTCGTACGGACTCGTCACGCCGGGCTTGTCGTACGGCCCGGCGGTACCGTCGCCGCAGGAGAGGAAGACCGGGACGCGCAGCAGTGAACGCGCCAGGTCGTAGGGGTCGTGGGCGGCCCACACCGCCCGGTCGGCCACCGGGTCGCCCCACAGCGCGTACGGATCGGCGCCCTGGCCGCGGACGATCTCCAGCACGTTGTCCGTGGCGCCCGGAGTGTTCAGCGGATCGGCCACCCCGCTGAACGACGCCGCCGCGCGGAACATCCCCGGATGCCGCCCCGCGTACGACAACGCCCCGAAACCGCCCATCGACAGCCCCGCGACCGTGCGGTCCGCGCCCGCGCCGTACGAGGCCTCCAGGATCCGGCGCACCTCGGTGAGGTGGAAGGTCTCCCACCGGGGCGGCCCGAACGCCCCCTCGTTGAACCAGTCGCTGTAGAAACCGGTGTCCCCGGCCTCCGGCATGACCACCAGCACCCGCCGCAGCGGCGCCAGGCTCGCCACGTCCGTCATCGCCGTCCAGCTCGTGTAGTCCCCGCAACAGCCGTGCAGCAGCCACAACGTGGGCCAGTGACGCCGCGTGTGCTCGCTCCAGCCGTCCGGCGTGAGCAGCCGGACCTTCGCCGTCGTGCCGAGCGCCGGCGACTGGATGGTCAGGTCCAGCTGACGCGGCGCGACCTGCTGCTCGGCCACCACCCGTGCGCCGTCCCCCGCGACACCCCGCCCGGCCGCCTGCGCCCGCGCGGGATCCGCCGTCAGACCCAGCAGGGCCACGAGGGCGAGCAGGAGGCCCAGCGCGAGACCGTGGCGCAGCCGTCTTCGCCCCGGCCCGGCGGTGGCGGCCGTTCCGGTTCCGGAAGTGGCGGGGCACGGGAACCGACGAGCACTCATCTGCTGCCTCCGGGGCGTCGGAAGAGAGCGGGCGCCAAGG
This sequence comes from Streptantibioticus parmotrematis, assembly GCF_019890615.1. GTDB lineage: Bacteria > Actinomycetota > Actinomycetes > Streptomycetales > Streptomycetaceae > Streptantibioticus_D > Streptantibioticus_D parmotrematis. Next base: position 163,549 of record NZ_JAINVZ010000001.1, read on the forward strand.
ATTGGACCGCCGCCCCGACGTCCTGTCAACGACCGCGGCGACCCGCCGCGAGGCGGTGTCACCGATCCGGCCGACAACGCTGTCCGCGTCCCGTGCCCGCGTCATTGACCCGGCGTCACCACGCGCGTAGCGTGCCGACACCGTACGTGTGGGGGAAGCGCTTACCCCCTTGTCCGGCTTGTCCGGCCGGAGCACCGGTCCCGTCCGGCAGCCGGTCGGCGCTTCGGCCAGAAACGGGAGGACGGCAGTCATGGCACGGCTCAGCCGACGCGGCTTCCTCGCGGCCTCCGCGGTCGCCGGACCCGCCCTCGCCGCCCCCACCGCGGCGTCCGCGGCTCCTCGTACGGCCACCGCCACCTCACCCGTGGCGTCCGGCGCCCGCGGACCGCTCGCGGACGGTGTGGTCCCCGCCGCCGACGTGCTCGCCGGCCAGGACTGGCGGACGCTGGCCGGACGGAAGGTCGGAGTGCTGACCAATCCGACCGGCGTGCTGCGCGACCTCACCCACATCGTGGACGCCATGACCGCCGCCGGAGCCCGCCCGATCGCCGCGTTCGGCCCCGAACACGGCTTCCGCGGCACCTCCCAGGCGGGCGGCTCGCAGGGCGACTACACCGACCCGCGCACCGGCATCCCGGTCTACGACGCCTACAACGCCACGGCACAGGATCTGGCCGGGATGTACCGCAAGGCGGGCGTGGACACGGTGGTCTTCGACATCGCCGGAGTCGGCGCCCGGTTCTACACCTACACCTGGACGATGTACGTGGCGATGTGGGCGGCCGTGCTCACCGGCGCGTCGTTCGTCGTGCTCGACCGGCCGAACCCCATCGGCGGGCAGGCCTACGGGCCGGTGCTCGACCCGGCGTTCGCCACCGGCGTCGGACTCAAGCCGATCGCCCAGCAGCCGGGTATGACGGCGGGCGAACTGGCCCGGATGTTCGACGCGTTGTACCTGCCGGACGACACCGGAGGCCGTCGCCTCGCCGAACTGAAGGTGGAGCCGGTACGCGGCTACCGGCGCGACGCGCTCTTCACCGACACCGGTCTGCCGTGGGTGCCGCCCAGCCCCAACATGCCCACCGGGGACACCGCGTTGCTCTACCCCGGCACCTGCATGTTCGAGGGCACCCTGCTGTCCGAGGGGCGCGGCACCACCCGCCCGTTCGAGATGATCGGCGCGCCGGGTATCGACTGGCACTGGGCGGAGCGGCTCAACTCCCTCGGCCTGCCCGGTGTCCGCTTCCGCGAGAACTACACCGTGCCGACCTTCGACAAGTTCACCGGCACCACCTGCGGCGGTGTGCAGATCCATCTGACCGACCGCCGCCGCGTGGACGCGATCCGCACCGCCGTCGCCATGATCGTGACCGCCCGCGGGCTCTACCCGTCGGTCTTCGGCTGGCGGCCCGACCACTGGATCGACGACCTGACGGGATCGAGCCGCCTGCGCACCATGGTCGACGCGGGCGCGGACACCGACGACGTCGTCGGCGCGTGGGAGGACGAACTCGCCCGCTTCCGCGCCGCACGCGAGCCGTTCCTGCTGTACGGCTGACCTGCCTGCCTGCCTGCCTGCCTGCCTGCCTGCCTGCCGCACCGCCCCGTACCTTCCGTGAGCGAAGGAGAGCCCGCCGATGCTGAACCGCCGATCCGTCCTCGCCGTCGTGCCGTTGACCCTGACCGCCGCCCTCGGCGCGGCAGCGGGCACCGCGAGGGCCGCCGTGCCGCGCGCCGCGCGAGCCGGGAGCGCCGACGCCCCGGCGGACGTCCCCAGGTCGGCCCGCTTCGACCTGCCGTGGCACGACTTCGCCCCGCCCGGGACCGTGCTGCGGCACGGCGCGCCGGAGGAGGTCGGCCTGGACCCGGCGCCGATCAGAGCGGCGCTGGACCAGGTCGCCGCCTGGACCGAACCCGATCCCACGACCGGGCATCCGATGTACTCCGGGCAGGTCTCGCTGCTGGTCCACGACGGTGTCGTGGTGGCCCAGAACGCCGCGGGCTACGCGTTGCGCTACGCCGACCAGCAGGGCGACCTGCTGCCGGCCGCGCAGTGGATCCCGATGCGCACCGACACCATCTTCGACCTGGCCTCGTTGTCGAAGCTGTTCACCTCGATCGTCGCCGTGCGCGAGATCCAGGACGGCGGCCTCGGGCTGGACGACACGGTCGCCGGATACCTGCCCGAGTTCGCCACCAACGGCAAGGCGGCCATCACCATCCGCCAACTCCTCACCCACACCTCAGGGTTGCCCGCCGACCCCTCCCCGGCGCTGTGGCAGTACCCGGACATGCCGTCGCGGGTGAAGGCCATCCTCGACACCGTTCCGCAGAACCCGCCGGACACCGTCTACCTCTACTCCGACCTCAACATGCTCTCCCTCCAGCTGGTCCTGGAACACCTGACCGGCAAAAGCCTCGACACACTGGTGCGCGAGCGGGTCACCGGGCCGTTGGGCCTGCGCGACACGATGTACAACCCGCCCGCCTCGCTCAAGCACCGCATCGCCGCCGAGGAGTACGAGGTCGGCCCGGGCGAACCGCAACGCGGTCTGGTCTGGGGACAGGTGCACGACGAGAACGCCTGGGCGATGGGCGGAGTCGCCGGGCACGCGGGCGTCTTCTCCACCGTCGCCGACATCGCCGTGCTCTCCCAGGCGATCCTCAACGGCGGCACCTACCGGGGTCACCGGATCCTCAGCGAGGAGTCGGTGCGCCAGATGATGACCAACTACAACCAGAAGTACCCCGGCGACTCGCACGGCCTCGGCTTCGAGCTCGACCAGCGCTGGTACATGGGCCGCCTCGACAGCGCCGCCACCGCGGGACACACCGGCTTCACCGGGACCACCATCGTCGTCGACCCGCTGTCGCGCTCGGTCGCGCTGCAGTTCAGCAACCGCGTCCACCCCACCCGCAACTGGGGATCGACCAACGCGGCCCGTCGCGCGGTGGCCGACGGCCTGGCCGACGCCATGGCGGTACGCGCCCCCGACGGCCGCCGCAGCTGGTACTCGGGCATCACCGACGCGAGCACCGCCACCCTCACCACCACCGTCACCTCGCGTCGCGGCGCGGTGGACGTGAGCTGGACGGCCTTCGTGGACACCGAGCAGGACTGCGACCTGCTCGTCCTGGAGTCCAGCACCGACGGCGGGGCGACCTGGCAGCCGGTGCCGATGACCGCCACCGGCACCGGAGCCCCCACCGGAGCGGTCGCCTCGCTCTCCGGCGGCACGCGCTCGTGGTGGCGGGTGACGGCACAACTGGGCGGCTCCCAACTTCCGCCGTCGGGAGCCTCGTTGACGATCCGGTGGCAGTACACGACCGACCCCGAGTACACCGGCCGCGGCGTCGACGTCACCGGCGTGCGGATCGCCGACGCGCGCGGGACGCTTCTGGACGGCGACCGCGACCCCGGCGCTTTCATCGCGAGTGGCTGGACGCTGACGAGCCGATAGTGGGGACCGGGGAGCGGACGGCCGTCAGCCGAGCGGCGCCCGGGCGGTGTGCACCGTGGAGGCGTGCAGGTAGAACGCGTCCGGCCCCCAGTCCGGCACGGACCAGCAGCCTAGGCCAGTCGTCGGGCACGACGGGAGGATGCGCCGGGCGTCCCGCGCTTGACAAACCTTATTGCCGATTCTGGGATGGACGCATGGACACCCCGACCGTGCGCCCCGACTCCTCCACCGACGCCGTGCTGGCCGAGGTCGGGCCGAGACTGCGGCGGATCCGCGAGCGCCGGGGTGCCACGCTGGCCGCGCTGTCCGAGGCGACCGGCATCTCCAAGAGCACCCTGTCCCGCCTGGAGTCCGGACAGCGGCGCGCCAGCCTGGAACTCCTGCTGCCGATCGCCCGCGCCCACCGGATCCCACTGGACGAGCTGATCGGCACCGGCGGGGTCGGCGACCCCCGCATACGTCCGGTCACCCGCAGCGTCGACGGCATGACGATCGCGCCGCTGACCCGGCTGCCCGGGGCTCCGCAGGCGTACAAGATGGTGATCCCGGCCCAGGGGGAGCTGCCGGAGCCGCGTACCCACGAGGGCTACGAGTGGGTGTACGTGCTCTCCGGCCGCCTGCGGCTGGTGCTGGCCGAACACGACCTGGTGCTCAAGCCGGGGGAGGCGGCCGAGTTCGACACCCGGGTCCCGCACGCGTTCACCTCGGCGGGCGAAGGGCCGGTCGAGGTGTTGTCGATCTTCGGCAGCCAGGGTGAGCGGATCCACTTCCGCGCCCGGCCGAAGACGACATGAGCGGCAGGCCTGACCTGATGAGCCATCGAACTCCGCCCGAGCCAGGCCCGTTGACGTCGCACCCGGACGACGAGGGGCGGCTGCGGCGGGGTGGGCGACGGGTGCGCGGCTGGGTCGCCGCGGCGCCCGGCACCTATGTGTGGCTGCTCGTGCTGACGGTCTCGGCGTTGCAGTTCCAGCAGGTGCCGCCGCGCGTCCGCCACGTCATCCTGCACGTCGACAGCACCAACCTCTTCCAGCTCGCCCACCACCCCCTGCACGTGCTGGTGCTCAGTGCCGTGTGGACGCAGGCGTCGACCCTGCTGACCTACGTGGTGCTCTTCCAGCTCTTCCACGTGCCCGCGGAACGCTGGCTGGGCACGGCGCGCTGGCTCGCGGTCGTGGTGACGGCGCACGTCGGAGCCACCTTCGTCAGCGAGGGCACGGTGTGGCTGGCGATCCGTTACGGCGTCGACCCGACGCGTATGCAGTACACCCTCGACGTCGGCGTCTCCTACGGCCTGGCGGGCGTGGCCGGCGTCCTCGCCTACCGCCTGGTGTCGCCCTGGCGCGAGGTCTACGTGATCGTGGCGTTGTGCTACCTGGGCACACGGGTGGTCGTGCTGCACACCTTCACCGACATCGGCCATCTGTCCGCGTACCTGATCGGCCTGTGCTGCCATCCGCTGACCAGGGGCCGCCCCCGATGGGATCCGCGCGCGGCGCTGGCGCAGGCACGGCAGCGTACGGGCAAAGGGGCGGGGGCGGGGAAGCGCCCGCGTTAGGCACTCCCCGCCCTCGCACGTGTACCGCGGTCACCCGCCCCGCGTACCGCGATCAGCAGATGCGCGGCAGCTGCTCGCCGAGCGGCAGGTCGACCACCCGGGTCCCGCCCAGCCCGGTGCGGGCGACCACCATGCCGGGGTGCTCCGCCACGCACTCGCCGATGACCGCCGCCCGCGCGCCCAACGGGTGCGCCCGCATGGCGTCCAGCACGGCGTCCGCGTGCTCGGGCGGGACGAAGGCGACGAGCTTGCCCTCGTTGGCCACGTACATCGGATCGAGCCCCAGCACCGCGCAGGCGTTGGCCACCTCGTCCGGCACCGGCACATCGCGCTCGGTGATGGCGACGCCGACGCCCGCGGCCGCCGCGATCTCCCCGAGCGCCGCCGCCAGTCCGCCGCGCGTGGGATCGCGCAGGACGTGCACGTCCGGAGTGACCGCGAGCATCGTCGCGACCAGACCGCCCAGGGCGGCGCAGTCGCTCTCGATCCGCACGCCGAACTCCAGGCCCTCGCGCACGCTCATCACCGCCACACCGTGCACCCCGATGTCCCCGCTGACGATCACCACGTCGCCGGGACGGGCGCGCTGCGGACGGATGTCGACGCCGTCGGGGATCAGGCCGATGCCCGCGGTGTTGATGTAGACGCCGTCACCGTGCCCGGACTCCACGACCTTGGTGTCGCCCGTGGCGATCTGCACCCCGGCCGTGCGCGCGGCCGCGCCCAGCGCCTCGGCGACCCGTGCGACGCAGGAGAGCTCGACGCCCTCCTCCAGGATGAAGGCGCACGACAGGAACGCGGCAGCCGCCCCGCTCATCGCCAGGTCGTTGACGGTGCCGTTGACCGCGAGGTCTCCGATCGAGCCGCCGGGGAAGAACAACGGCCGCACCACGAAGGAGTCGGTCGAGAACGCCAGCCGCGCCCCGCCCAGCGTGACCGCCGCCGAGTCGGCCAGGTCCGCCAGCACCTCGCCGCCGAACGCGGGCGCGAAGACGTGCTGGACGAGTTCCGCGGACAACTGGCCGCCGCCCCCGTGACCCATGACGATCCTCGGGTGGTCGCGCAGTGGCGCCGGGCAGGTCCAGCCGGAGAAGTCGGGCGCGGCCGGTGCCCCGGCCAGGTCGCTGATGTCAGCCAACGGGGGTCGCCTCCCGGGAGGTGGTGCCACCGCCGAGCCGGCGGTAGAGGAAGTACGCGGCGCAGGCCCCCTCGGAGGAGACCATGGTGGCGCCCAGCGGATTGCGCGGTGTGCACGTCGTGCCGAACGCCTCGCACTCGTGCGGTTTGATCAGCCCCTGGAGCACCTCGCCGCTGCGGCACTCGGCGGGCTCGCGGGTGGTGAGGTCGCTGACCGAGAAGCGGTACTCCGCGTCGTACTCCCGGTAGCGCGACGACAGCCGCCAGCCGCTGCCCGGGATCACCCCGATCCCGCGCCACGCCCGGTCGGTGACCTCGAAGACGTCCGCCAGCATGGCCTGCGCGGCCGGGTTGCCCGCGGGGCGCACCGCGCGGGCGTAGGCGTTGTCCACGGTGTGCTCGCCGCGCTCCAACTGCCGTACCGTGCGCCGGATCCCCTCCAGGATGTCCAGCGGCTCGAAGCCGGTCACCACGATGGGGACGCGGTGGCGGTCGGCCAGCTGCGGGTACTCGCCGATCCCCATCACACTGCACACGTGCCCGGCGGCCAGGAACGCCTGCACCCGGCAGTCGGGGGAACGCATGATGGCCTCGATGGCGGGCGGTACGCGCACGTGGCTGACCAGCAGGCTGAAGTTGCGGATGCCCAGCTTGCGGGCCTGGTACACCGTCATGGCGTTCGGCGGGGCGGTGGTCTCGAAGCCGATGCCGAAGAACACCACCTCCTTGTCCGGGTTGTCCTGGGCGACACGCAACGCGTCGAGCGGCGAGTACACCACCCGCACGTCACCGCCTTCGCTGCGCACCCGGAACAGGTCGCGGTCGGAGCCCGGCACCCGCAGCATGTCGCCGAACGAGCAGAAGATCACGCCCGGCCGGGCGGCGATCGCCAGCGCCTTGTCGATGACCTCCAGCGGCGTCACGCACACCGGGCAGCCCGGGCCGTGGATCAACTCCAGCTCATCGGGCAGGAGTTGGTCGATGCCGTGCCGGATGATGCTGTGCGTCTGCCCGCCGCAGACCTCCATCAGCGCCCACGGCCGGGTCACCGTCGCCCGGATGTCGTCCAGCAGCCGTCCCGCCAGCTCCGGGTCGCGGAACTCCTCGACGTACTTCACCGCTCCTCACCCGCCTTCGCGGCCTGCTCCCAGGCGTCGCCGAACTCCTCCTCCAGCAGCCCCAGATCGCCGAAGAGGTCGAGCGTGCGGCGCGCCGACTCCTCGTCCAGCCGCTGCAACGCGAATCCCACGTGCACGATGGCGTACTCGCCGACCTGGAGGTCGGGCAGGTATTCCAGGCAGACGTCCTTGACCACGCCGCCGAAGTCGACGGTCGCCATACGCGTGCCGTCCCGTTCCTCGATCTCCAACACCCTGCCGGGCACGGCCAGGCACATGGGCACAACTCCTCGTCTCGGATCGCTCTCGCCTACGGATGTCACCCGGTCGCGACCGCGGACCCATGGGCCGCGACCACCAGCTGGCCGAGCGCCAGCCCCCCGTCGTTGGGCGGGACGAGGCGGTGCCGCAACACCGTGAACCCGTCGTCCCGCAGCCCCCCTGCGCAGCCCTCGGTCAGCAGCGCGTTACAGAACACACCGCCGCTGAGGGCCACCGTCTCCAGTCCGTGCCGTTCCCGCGCCGCCGCGCACACCGACCGCACCATGCCGACCACCCCGGCGTGGAACCGCGCCGCGATCACCTCCGGCGCCACCCCGCCCGCCACGTCCGCGGCCGCTTCGGCGAGCACCGGCCCCGGATCGACGGCGACCGGACCCGCGCCCGGCTCCGGCAGGCCGAAGCGGTAGCCGTCCACCCGCTCGCCGCAGCGCCGGGCCGCCGCCTCCAGCGCCACCGCCGCCTGCGCCTCGAAACCGGCGAGCTGGCAGACGCCCGCGAGCGAGGAGACCGCGTCGAACAGGCGGCCCATGCTGGAGGTCGGCGCGCAGTGCAGTCCGCGCTCCAACTGCCGGGCCAACACGGCGCGTTCGTCCTCCGGGCAGGCGGCGACGCAGGGCAGGACCCGATCCCACGGCAGGCCCGCCGCGTACAGATGGGCCAGCGCCATCCGGTACGGGCGACGCACGCTCACGTCGCCGCCGGGCAGCGGCACGTAGGCCAGGTGCGCGAAGCGGTCGAAGCCGTCGTAGCCGGCGAGCAGGAACTCCCCGCCCCACACCGCGCCGTCGGTGCCGTAGCCCGTGCCGTCCATGGCGACACCGATCACCCGGTCGCCGAGGTCCAGACCGTGTTCCGCCATGACGGCGGCGACGTGCGCGTGATGGTGCTGAACGCGGCGCACCGGCCGGTCGGCCGCCTCCCGCTCCGCCCAGCGGGCCGAACGGTAGCCGGGATGCCGGTCGGCCGCGAGCAGCCCGGGCCGCACCCCGGTGATGTCCTCCAACTGCCGTGCGGCGGTGCCGAACGCGGTCAGCGTGGCCAGATCGTCCATGTCACCGACGTGCGCCGACAGCCACGCGCGCCGCCCCGATCCCACGCAGAAGACGTTCTTGAGGTCGCCGCCCACCGCGAGCGCCGGAGCCACCGGGACCGGCAGCGCGATCGGCAGCGGCGCGTACCCGCGCGAGCGGCGCACCAACAGCTCCTCGTCGTCGCACACCCGCACCACCGAGTCGTCGCACGGCACGTGGATCGGGCGGTCGTGGGTCAGCCAGGCGTCGGCCAGCCCGGCGAGGCGCGTCACCGCCTCGGCGTCGTCGGTCACGATCGGCTCGCCGCCGCGGTTGCCGCTCGTCATCACCAGCACCCCGGGCCCCGGCGGGTCACCGGGAAGCCCGAACAGCAGGTGGTGGACGGGCGTGTACGGCAGCATCACCCCGAGATCGGGGCAGCCGGGCGCCACCTCGTCGGCCACCGCGTGGGGAGCGGCGTCCTCCCGGCGGCGCATCAGCACGATCGGGCGCCTGATACCGGTGAGCAGTTCGCGTTCCCGCTCCCCGACGTGCGCCAGCGCCTCGGCCACCGCCAGGCCCCGTGCCATCACCGCGAACGGCTTGTCACCGCGGTCCTTGCGCCGCCGCAGCAGTCGTACCGCCTCCGGGTTGGCCGCGTCGCACGCCAGGTGGTAGCCGCCGAGCCCCTTGACGGCCACGATCGCGCCGTCCGCGAGCAACCGCCGCGCCCTGGTGAGCGGCTCGGGGCGCGAGCGCGTCCCCGGCACGCCGCCACCGAGCGGCACGAGCAACTCCAGCCGGGGTCCGCAGTCGTGGCACGCGACGGGCTGCGCGTGGAACCTGCGGTCCGCCGGGTCCTCGTACTCGCGCGCGCACCGCGGGCACATGGGGAACCGGGCCATCGTGGTGTTGGCGCGGTCGTACGGCAGCGAGCGCACGATGGTGAAGCGCGGACCGCAGTGCGTGCACGTGATGAACGGATGGCGGTGGCGCCGGTCGGCGGGGTCGCGCATCTCGGCGAGGCACGCGTCACACGTGGCGGTGTCCGGCGAGACCAGCGTGCGGTCGCCGACGCCCGGCCGGGACGGTGTGATGGCGAACCCGGTGTCGCCCAGCGGCGGCAGCGGTTCGTGGCTCACGGACTCCACGACCGCCAGCGGCGGCGCCTCGCGCCGGACCCGCTCCAGGAAGTCCGCGATCCGGCCGGGATCGCCCTCGATCTCGGCGACCACGCCCTCGGTGGTGTTGGTGACGTGGCCGCTGACCCCGAGAGCGGTGGCGAGCGCGTGGACGAACGGCCGGAATCCCACGCCCTGTACCACGCCCCGCACCACGACCCGCCGCCGCTGAAGGGCGGGGGCGGTGTCCTGCTCTACGGTCATGAGGCCGTGGGGGAGGGCGGCGTGTGCGCGTGCGGGTGGCCCGCGTGGTCGTGGGGGTGGGCGTGGTCGTCGTGCTCGTGCGAGTGCCCGGGGCCGTGTGCATGCGCGGGACCGTGGGAGTGCGCGGGACCGTGGGAGTGCGCGGGACCGTGCGAGTGCCCGGGGCCGTGTGAGTGGGAGTGCGTGTGACCGTGCTCCGCCTGACGGGCCATCACCGGCCGGTGCGCCGGGTCGCCGTCGCGTACGGCCAGGGCGCGGTCCAGCAGCAGGCCGACGCCCTCACCGCGCCGCGCGGAGGTGTGCAGCACCTCGACGCCCGGGTTGACCTGGCGGACGTTGGCGAGGAAGGCGGCTTCGTCGAATCCCACGGCCTCGGCGATGTCCTGCTTGGTGATGATCACCAGCTGGGCCAGGCCGAACGCGGTCGGGTACTTGAGCGGTTTGTCCTCGCCCTCGGTCACCGACGCCAGCACGACCCGCAGCGACTCGCCCAGATCGTAGGAGGCGGGGCACACGAGGTTGCCGACGTTCTCCACGAACAGCAGACGGGAGGGGGCCGGCAGCCACGCGTCGACGTGCGCCCGGAGCATGTCCGCCTCCAGGTGGCACAGACCGTCGGTGAGCACCTGCCGCACCGGCGCACCGGAACGGGCCAGCCGCCGGGCGTCGTTCTCGGTGGCCAGGTCGGCGGTGAGCGCGGCCACCGGGATCGCGCGGCGCCGCGCCTCGGTCAGTTCCGCCTCCAGCAGCGCGGTCTTGCCGCTGCCGGGACTGGAGAGCAGGTTGACCACGGCGGTCCCGCGGGCGAGCAGGTCCTCGCGCAGGGCGGTCGCACTGTCCTGGTTCTTGGCCAGCACGGCCTGCTGGAGATCGACGACGCGGCACATGGCCTCAGCCCTCCTCGTGAGCGGTCACGGAAACCGGGTGATCGGAGCAGCAGCGCACGCTCTCGATCCGCAACTCGCGCCCGGACAGCAGCTCGGCGGTGGCCGCCTCGCAGCGCGGACAGCACAGGTGCGGCGGTACGCCGGTGTCCCACGTGTGGGCGCAGGAGCCGCAGCGGGCCCGCGCGACGACGGGCTCGACCACCAGCTCGGCGCCGTCGAGCACGGTGCCCTGGCAGGCCAGCCCGAAGCAGAAGCGCAGCGCGTCGGGGACGACTCCGGCGAGTTCGCCCACCGCCAGCCGTACCGAGTCGACCGAGCGGGTGCCGTCGCGGCGCGCCGCCTCTTCGACCTGGCCCACCACGGCCACTGCGATGGACATCTCGTGCATCGGTCACTTCCTGACGGTGCGGCTCCCGGCGGGGAACGCGTGCGTGTCATTACAGGGCCCGGTGCGGCGGCGGGCGCTCCGCCACGCCGCCGCACGCGCGGCTGTCCGCCGTTCGGTCCCTGCCGTCCGGCGGACCGTCACGTCACATGGAACGGATGCGCAGGTAGCGCTTGAGGTCGGGCATGTTGACGGCCACCACGCAGCCGATGCCCGCCGCGGCTGCCGCCGCGACCAGGTACTTCCACATCGTCGGATCCTCCCTCCGGTAAGTCGGTCTCGTGTGTGCGGTCCTGGGTCGTGGCACGGGATGCCTTGTTCGGCCGGCGCGGGGCCTCAGGGCCCGGGCGCCGCCGCGCCGGCCGGTGCGCCGGAGACCGCGGTCTCCTCGCGCAGCAGCCGCAGCACCAGCCGTACGGCCTCGTCCACGGCGGCCTCCACCGGCGCGCTCAGGCCCATCTCCTCCGCCACGCGCTCCGGTTCGCAGCCCACCACCAGCACCCGGCGCGGCCTGCTGCCGCCCGCGCTCGCCGTCAGGGTGTCCAGCAGGGCCAGGACGGCGTCCGGCGACATGTGGTGCCCGTCGACCTGGACGCCGCCCGCGACGGCACCCCGGGCGGTGTCGGGCTCGATGAGGTAGACGGTGCCGGGCGTGCCGCCGCGCGCGGTGGCGTCGATCAGCACGACGGTGTCGTAGCCGTCGAGGAGCTGGTACGCCAGATGCACCCCGCGCACCCCGACGTCGACCACCTCGACGCCCTCCGGCAGCGGCAGCCCGGCGAGCCTGCGGGCGGTCTCGACGCCGAAGCCGTCGTCGCCGAGGAAGACGTTGCCGATCCCGGCGACGAGGGTGCGTCCGCGCGGCGCCGCGCCCGTGGGGTGGTGAGCGGAGGTCGTCACGACGGCGCCCCCGGCGGCGTCCCGCCGTCGAGCGGGACCACCTCGTCGGGCTGGAAGTACAGGAACCGGCCCTGCTCGCGCCGCAGTTGCGCGCCGGGGTCGCCGTCCACGGTCACCGCGAGGTGCACCAGGCCGTCCACGTCGTGCAGGACGGCCTCCACGGTGGCCGTCCGGCCGCGCAGGAAGAGGTCCTGGGCGTCGGTGCGCCGCGCGCCCGGCCGCAGTTCGACGCGGGCGCCGGCCGCGACGCGCACGCCGTCGATCACCACGTGGTCGCTGTCCGGGTCGAAGCCCGCGTCGGCCGCCGGATCCCACCACGGCAGGTCGGTGCCGACCGGCGCGGGACCGAACCCGTCGTCCGCCGCGGCCCCGCCGGTCACCTCGCGCAGTCCGCGTACCGCCCCGTGCAGCCGCTCCATCACCTCGGCCGGGAGGGACTCGGCCAGGTCGACCGCCGCCGCGGCGCGCTCGTCGGTGCCGCGCGCCTCCCGCTTCTCCTCCTCCGTCAGCGTCGCCGTGCGCAGCGCCAGGATCTCGTCGATCTCGGTGGCGTCGTAGAGCGCGCCGGGGCTCTCGGGGGCGATGTGCGGGTGGTCCTCCAGGATGATCGGGGAGGAGAGCACCACGTCGTCACGGCCGTCGTCACCGGCCAGCACCGGCCAGGTGTGCTCGTTGCGGCACTCGGCGACCGCGGCTGCGGCCCACTGCGGCGGGTCGGTCATCGACACGAACGTGCCCGCGGTGAGCCCCAGCATCAGGTGCGTGGAGATCAGCGCGTGCGGCAGGGCGGCGTCGCGGTCCGCCGGACCGCCGGGCTCCGGGGTCCAGCCGCTGGTGTTGACCACCTCCGCGGTCAGCCGCACCACGCTGTACGGGCCGGGCAACTCCGCTGCGGTGAGCCGCAGTTCACCGTCGAGCCGCTCACGCCTGCGCAGCAGCCGTCCGGTCTCGCGGCCCGCGTCGTCCGTCAGCGACTCGGTGCCGGTCTGCGCGGCCCGGGAGAACGGCAGCACCGCGCCGCCGTCCAGCAGTTCGGCGACGTCCACGCTGAGCGGCACGCGCTCCTCGATCCCCTCGTCCCAGGGGACCAGCACCCGCCGCGGCAGCTCCAGCCGCTCCACGGTCTCGAACTCGCCGCCTTCGCGGGCCTGTTGGACGCTGCGCCGCTGCGCGTGCAGGAAGCGCAGCTCGACGTGGAGGGTGGCGCCGCGTCGCGGCTCCATCAGGCACTCGGTGCGCTGCACGCTGTACTCGCCGCTGCCGTGGTCCCACTCGGGCGGCACCAGCACGCCGAACTGCCAGCGCATCCGGTTCTTCGCGGCGGAGGCGCGGTACGGGTACAGCACGTACCCCTCGAAGAGCACGGCGTCCGCCACCTTGCGCGCCGTGCCGAACCTGTCGTCCGGTGTCCGGTCGGCGCCGGTGGCGGAGGGGGTGGTCGTGGTCACGGTGTCCTCTCCCTGGCGAGTGGGCGGGATGTGCCGAACAACGTGGAGACCGGCGGGCGTCCGTGCTCCGCGAGCAGCGCCTCGACGGTCGCCTCCCAGGACGGCAGCGCGTGCCGCGAGCGGTAGGCCAGCAGCGCGTCCATCGTCCGGCGCGGCAGCCGCAGCCACCCGCAGCCCGGGAAGTGCTGCTCGACCATCTCCCGCCACACGGCGACCGGCATCCGGTACGCGGCCTCCTTGTCCCACGGCACCGGCTCCACCTGGAAGCCGCCTGGGCCCCGGAACGCGGTGCCGGAGAAGAGCAGCAGCAGCGGCACCTCGCCGTCGGTGAGCGCGTCGAAGTAGCGCGTCGAGGCGATGTCCATGTCGTACGTGCACGGCACCGGCAGGTCGACCTCGGTGGCACCGGTGAAGCCCGGCACCACCACGGACGCCTGGGCGAACCGCATCGGGTGCAGCGTCGAACCCCATCGGGAGCGCTCCCCGAACAGGTCGCCGAGACGGTCCGCCTCGGCCGGTTCGTAGCCGCGCAGCGCGGGCTCGATGCGGATCTGGCAGCGCAACGCGAGCGCGTGCACCCGCTCGTCCCCGGTGGCGGTGATCCGCAGCCGGAACACCAGGGTGGGCCCGGCCGCGTACGGATCGGCGGTCACGCCCTCGCAGGAGAAGGACAGTTCGCTCACCCGGCCACGTCCTGCCCCGCCACGTCGGTCGCCCGCGTGGCCAACTCGGCGAAGAACGCGTCCAGTTCGGTGCGGGCACGCGATCCGCCGTCGAAGCCCTGCCAGTGCAGCCGCATCCGGCCCACCAGTTCGTAGGCGGTGTCGACGGGCACCAGGTAGCACTCACCGCGTTCGCCGTCGCGCCGCACCAGCAGCGCCTCGACGTCCGGCAGGAGCATCCCGGCGAGCGGGCTGCCGCCCAGCACGGCGTCGAGGGCGGAGGGCTCGTGGTCGCTCTCCGTGGCACCGGCCGGGCTCGGGTAGAGCACCACGAGCCGGTCCAGCCGCGAGTTGCGCAGGAAGAACGCCATGCCCACCGGGACGCGCAGCGCCTCCCAGGCGGCGGCGTCCAGCGCCACCGACGAGTCGGTGAGCCGCCTCGTCGGCACCACGCGGAACCGGCCTCCCGCGCCGGGCCGGTCGAAGAGCAACGTGCAGGCGGTGCAGGAGCAGGCCAGCGTCCGCTGCTCGACGTCCACCAAGTGCCGGTGCTCCTCGGGGAGTTGTACCGCGCACAGTTCGCAGCGTTCGACACGCGGCGGCCGGGGCCCGGTGAAGCGGCGCAGGCCCCGGCGTGCGGTGGACGGCGGCGCGCTCACCGCACCCCCGCGGACGCGGTCCCGGACGGGCGGGTGCCGATCTGGAGCAGCACCGGTTCGGCGGGCGCCGCCTCGGCCTGCGCGAGTTCGACGGTGACCACCTCGGGGGCGAAGCAGGAAAGTGCCGCCTCAACGTGTTCGCGCGTGTCGTCCGCGGTGCCTCCGCAGCCGCAGCCGCCGCCCGCGGGCCCGGACAGCCGCAGCGTGCCGGTGGTCTGGTCGAACTCCTCGACGACCAGCGATCCGGCGTCCGCCGCGGCCAGCGCCCGGTCGACGCGGGCGGCGGTGTCCTCCGGGTGCAGGTCGTGCAGGACCAGCAGCCCGGCCGCCACCTCGTCGCCCAGCAGCGGGTCCAGGCTGCCGCCGGGTGCCGACGACAGCAGCGCCACGATGCGGGCCAGCCCCGCGCCGTAGAACTCCATCAGCACCCGGACGAGTTCCTCGGCCGCCTCGCTCGCCTCCGGCCGGCCCAGCTCCGCGAGCCGGTCGAGGACCTCCTCCACACGGCGTCCGGTCTCCTGGGCGCTCATCCCGCCATTCCGCTCAGGCCGGTGGGCACGTGCAGCTTCTCCAGCGTCTTGCCACCACCGACGTACATGTGCACACCGCACGGCAGACAGGGGTCGAAGCTGCGCACGGCGCGCATGATGTCGATGCCCTTGAAGTTCTCCGGGGAGTTCTCCTCGAAGATCGGGGTGTTCTGCACCGCGTCCTCGTAGGGGCCCGGCGTGCCGTAGGAGTCGCGCACGCTCGCGTTCCACGGGGTCGGCGGGTACGGGTGGTAGTTGGCGATCTTGCCGTCGCGGATCACCATGTGGTGCGAGAGCACACCGCGCACCGCCTCGGTGAAGCCGCAGCCGATGGACTCGTCCGGGACCTCGAACTTCTCCCAGGTCTGGGTGCGTCCGGCGCGCACCTCCTCCAGCGCCTTCTCGGCGAAGTGCAGGGCGACCGCGGCCGAGTACGCCTGGAAGTAGGTGCGGGCGCGGTTGCGCTCCAGCGCGTTGCTCCACTTCGGGATCTTCCACTCGAAGGTGGTCTCCGGCTTGGTGAGCGAACGCGGCAGGTTGATCACGACGCTGTGCCCGGTGGCCTTGACGTAGCCGCAGTCCACCAGGCCGGACAGGGCGGTGGACCACAGCCGGGCGATCGGGCCGCCGCCGGTGTCGAGCGCGAGGTGGTCGGTGCCGTCGAACCAGCGCGGCGACATCACCCAGCTGTACTTGTCGTCGAAGTCGCGCTTCTGCGGCTGCGGGATGGTGTGCTGGTTCCACGGGTGGCGAGGGTCGACCGGGTTGCCGAGCGGGTCGTGGGTGACGAACTGCTCCTGGCCCTCCCAGTCCTGGTAGTACGAGCTGCCCAGCAGGATGCGGATGCCCAGGTTGATGCGCGTCAGGTCGTTGGTGACCAGCTTGCCGTCCACGATGACGCCCGGGGTGACGAACATCTTCCGTCCCCAGTCCGTCATGTTGCGGTACGTGAAGTCGCACGCGTCCGGGTCGTTGAGCGCGCCCCAGCAGCCCAGCAGGATCCGGCGGCGGCCGACCTCCTCGTAGCCGGGCAGCGCCTCGTAGAAGAAGTCGAACAGGTCGTCGTGGAGCGGCACGACGCGCTTCATGAACTCCACGTAGCGCATCAGGCGGCTGAGGTAGTCGGTGAACAACTGCACCGACGCGACGGTGCCGACGCCGCCCGCGTAGAGGGTGGAGGGGTGCACGTGGCGGCCCTCCATCAGGCAGAACATCTCCCGGGTGTAGCGGCTGACCTGGAGCGCCTCCCGGTAGAACTCGCCCTCCAGCGGGTTGAGCGAGCGCATGATGTCGGCGATGGTGCGGTAGCCGTGGTCGCCGGCGTGCGGCGCCTCGGTGCGCTCGGCGAGCTCCAGCACCCCCGGGTTGGTCTCGCGGACCATCTTCTCGCAGTAGTCGACCCCGACCAGGTTCTCCTGGAAGATGTTGTGGTCGAACATGTACTCGGCCGACTCGCCGAGGTTGATGATCCACTCACCGAGGTGCGGCGGCTTGACGCCGTACGCCATGTTCTGCGCGTACACCGAGCAGGTGGCGTGGTTGTCGCCGCAGATGCCGCAGATGCGGCTGGTGATGAAGTGCGCGTCACGCGGGTCCTTGCCCCGCATGAAGACGCTGTAGCCGCGGAAGACGGAGGAGGTGCTGTAGCACTCCGCGACCCGCTTCTGCTTGAAATCGATCTTCGTGTGGATGCCCAGGCTGCCCACGATCCGGGTGATCGGGTCCCAGGACATCTCCATCAGGCCGCTGCCGTCGCCGGCCTTCGTCGCGGGTGCCATCGTGTGTGCCGTTGCCCTTCGTCGTCCGTCGGGGAGGGGTCGGTCCGGCGGGTGCCGAGCCGGCCGTTGATCACCAGGGCCTGCTGTAGCCCGTGGTCAGTTCGCGGCCGGTGTGGCGCCACTTGGGCTCCTTGTCGACCGTCTTCGCGGTGATGGAACGCAGCCTGCGCACGGCCGCGCCGTACACCCCGCTGGCGGTGCTGGAGACCTTGCCGCCGGGCGGCTCGTCCATGAACGGCATGAACTTGTCGGGGAAGCCGGGCATCGTGCAGGCGATGCAGATGCCGCCGACGTTGGGGCAGCCGCCGATGCCGTCCATCCAGCCGCGCTTGGGCACGTTGCACTTGACCACCGGGCCCCAGCAGCCCAGCTTCACCAGGCACTTGGGGGAGTCGTAGGTGGTGGCGAACTGGCCCTGCTCGTAGTAGCCCGCCCGGTCGCAGCCCTCGTGGACGGTGGCGCCGAACAGCCAGGTCGGCCGCAGCTTGTCGTCCAGCGGGATCATCGGGGCGGAGCCTGCCGCCTGGTAGAGCAGGTAGGTCAGCGTCTCGGCGAAGTTGTCGGGCTGGATGGGACAGCCGGGGACGCACACGATGGGAATGCCCGCCTTGGACTTCCACTCCCAGCCGAGGTAGTCCGGCACCCCCATGGCACCGGTGGGATTGCCCTCCATGGCGTGGATGCCGCCGTACGTGGCGCAGGTGCCGATCGCCACGACTGCCAGGGCCTTGGGAGCGAGCCGGTCGATCCACTCACTGGTGGTCATCGGCTGGCCGGTCGCCGGGTTGTCACCGAAGCCGCACCAGTAGCCCTCCGGCTTGATGGACTCGTTGGGGATGGAGCCCTCGACGACCAGGACGAACGGTTCGAGCTCGCCGCGGTCGGCCTTGAAGAACCACTCGACGAAGTTGTCCGCCCCCTGTACCGGGCCGCACTCGAAGTCGATCAGCGGCCAGTGCACCGCGATCTTGGGCAGGCCCGGGAGGGCGCGCAGGGCGATCTCCTCGATGCTGGGCTGGGTCGCCGCGGTCAGCGACACCGAGTCGCCGTCGCAGCTGAGGCCCGCGTTGATCCAGAGGATGTGGATCGGGGCTTCGGCGGCGTCGTCGGTGTCCGCCGCGCCGGACGTGGTCGCCGCGCTGGCGGCGGAGGGGTCAGCACCCATCAGGACGTCTCCTTGGTCGGACATGCGACTTGGGTCGGACATGCGACGAAAGCCACATAACGGGCTGTCCCTGCCTTCCTACCCGGGGGCGCGCCGGAACGCGGTGTCAGATACCGCCAATGCGGTGGATTCCGGTCGCCCGGTCGGGTTCGCGGTCACCGTGTGTGACGCCTTCCGTGTGGGGCGGAGGGCCGTTTCGGGCCGTGGCCGGATCGCGTCGCGCTGTCCGGATCGGCCCTCTTGCGTCCGGGCGCCGGATCCGGGCCGAGTGCCCGATATCCGGATGTGCGTCACCTGTGAGAGGTCGCCAACCGCCTGAAAGCCACACAACTTCCCATGTCCGCACGTGATTTGACGGATGCTTTGCCCTTCGGGCGAGGCGGTCGCGGCCGTCCGTGTGATTGTCTGCACGCTGTCAAAAACTGGGAGGGTTCGGCGCTGAACGCGTCCGAACCGGCCTACCTGTTCCGCGCACTACCCCGCGATGAAGGAGCAGCATGTCGGCAACGTCCCGCATCACCGTCCTGACCGCCGCTACGGCCGCCGTGGCGGCCGCCATGGGATCGGCCTTCGCGGTCGCCCCCACCGCGGTGACGGCATCGTCCCACGCCTTCCGGCTGGCCCCCATCAGTGCCCACCGGATCGTCGCCCCCGACGGCAGAATCACCCACAGCACCAGCTCCAACTGGGCCGGGTACTCGGCGACCGGATCCACGTTCACCAGCGTCTCGGCGAGCTGGGTCCAGCCCACCGTCAAGTGCAGCAGCCAGACCACGTACTCGTCGTTCTGGATCGGCATCGACGGCGACGGCAGCGACTCGGTCGAGCAGACCGGCACCGAGGCGGACTGCTCGGGCGGTCAGCCGCAGTACTACTCCTGGTACGAGATGTACCCGGCCTACCCGGTGAACTACAGCAACACCGTGCGCCCGGGCGACCACTTCACCTCCACGGTGAGCGTCAGCGGCTCCACCTTCACCCTCAAGCTCACCGACACCACCGAGGGCTGGACCAAGACCACCACCAAGAAGTCGTCCACCGCCCAGGACGCCTCCGCCGAGATCATCGCCGAGGCCCCGTCCAGCTCCAGCGTGCTGCCGCTGGCGAACTTCGGCACCGCCAACTTCACCGGTGCCACCGCCAACGGCCAGCCGATCGGCAACTTCAGCCCCGACCAGATCAACATGGGTTCCGGCAGCACCACCAAGGCCTCCACCTCCGCCCTGTCCGGCGGCGAGAACTTCTCGGTCACCTGGAAGCACAGCTGACCTGAACTCCGCCGGATCCCCAGGCGATCCCCCAGCGCCCCCTGAACGGCGCAGTCGCCGCCGGTCGCCCGTCCGTGTCATCGACGCGGACGGCCGACCGGCGGCTTCGTGCCGTGCGGGGGTCCCCGGTACCGCCGACCGGCCCACCCGTACGGCGCAGCACCTCGTGTCTGACGCGCCGTCACATGTGACAGTGGGAAGCGGAACCGGGCCGCCGCAGGCCGCAGTCGCGCAGGGAGTGGTGGGTGAGTGCTCGTGTCGGTGACGAGCCGTCGGCACATGCTGTCCGCCTGTATCGCCGCCGGAATGCTGGCGGCGCAGGTGTTCCTGACGCCCGGGGCGATGGCCGCCTCCGGGCCGCTGGCCGGCCCCCCGGGCCTGAACGACCCCGGGGACGGCTGGCCGTTCTGGGTCGATCCCGGCAACCGCGCCGAGGCGCAGGCGTCGCTGTGGCAGGAGCGCGGCCAGGACCAGCAGGCCGACCTGGTGCGCGACATCGCCGACGAGCCGTCCGCGACCTGGCTGACCGAGTCCGACCCGGGGCCCAGAGCCCGGGAGGTCACCCTGGAGGCCCGACTCGCGGGCCGCATCCCGGTGTTGGTGGCCTACAACATCCCGCAGCGCGACTGCGGACAGTACTCCGCGGGCGGCGCCACGGACGCCACCGCGTACCGGAACTGGATCGCCCGGCTCGCCGACGGCATCGAGGACCGCCCGGCCTGGGTGGTGCTGGAGCCCGACGCGGTCGCCCACCTGGTGACCTGCCCGCAGGACCACGGCGACGGCGACCGCCTCGCGCTGCTGTCCGACGCGGTACGCACCCTCAAGGCACTGCCCCACACCTCGGTCTACGTCGACGCGGGCAACGCGGGCTGGGTGACCGACCTGCCCCGGCTGGCCGACGCGCTGCGGCAGGCGGGGGTGGGACAGGCGAACGGATTCGCGCTCAACGTCTCCAACTTCCAGACCACCCAGGCCTCCGAGGGCTACGGCGACCGGCTCTCGAAGCTGCTGGGCGGCGCCCACTTCGTCATCGACACCAGCCGCAACGGCACCGGACCGCTGCGCGCCGCGGGGCCCGCGGCGGCGCTCGGCTGGTGCAACCCGCCCGACCGGGCCCTCGGTCATCCGCCCACCGTGGCCACCGGCGACCGCGAGGTGGACGCCTACCTGTGGGTGAAACGCCCCGGCGAGTCCGACGGATCGTGCCGGGGCGGTCCACCCGCGGGCCAGTGGTGGCCCGACTACGCCCTGCGTCTGGCCCGCGACGCCAGGGACTGGACGGGGTTCACGCCGGTCACGCCACGTGCACCCAGCGGGCCTGCGACGGCGTCCCTCGGGAGTCCGTGAGGAAGAGCATGTACCACCCGGACGGCACCAGGGAGGGGTCGTCGGGGATGCTCAGCTCCAGCGAGCCGCCGTGCCGGGTCAGGCCGAGCGCGATCGACCGCTGCTCCACGTCGGTGACGTGGGTGACGGCGCTCGGACGCATCAGCCGGGCGGCCTTCACCGTGCCGGCGGAGGACGAGGCGAACGTGACCGTCTCGCCTCGTTCGACGTTCACCGGGCCGTCGCCCAGCTTCGGGCGGACGCGGTCGCCGTACAGGTAGGGCGGGGTGTAGATCTCGATGCGCTTCTCGAAGATCCCGTCCATGGTGTCGGCCTTGTCCGCGAACAGCGGGTTGGAGCCGAACACCGCGATCCGCCCGTCCGGCAGCAGCAGCGCCTCCGAGTGGTAGTCGCGGCCCACCGTCGGTGCCGCCGCGCTCTCGAAGGTGTCGGTGGAGGGCTGGTAGAACTGCGCCCGCAGGATGTCGGAGTCGTGCTTGCCGCGGTAGTCGCGTGAGCCGCCGGTGGTGAAGACCGAGTCGTCCGGTGTGATCACCGCGTTGAGGTAGCGGGTGCCCTGCGGCAGGTCCGGGCCCGGCATGAAGTGCGGGTGCGCGTCGTCGAGGTCGACGGTGGCGGTGCGCCCGGTGGAGTCGGCCGACTCGCCGACCCCGCCACCGCCCATGATCATCACCGACTGCTTCTGCGCCGGGGGCAGCAGCACCGACGCCGAGGTCTCAGTCTCACCCGCGTCGCGCAGCCCCGGCACCGCGGTGAAGACGTCGGTGCGCGGGTTCCAGACGCCGGGGACGCGGCCCTGGTTCGCGGGACCGTACCCGGCGTTGGAGCCGGAGTAGAAGAGGTTGCCGCCCTTGGTGAGGAACAGCGCCGGGTAGGTGGGGAAGTAATGGGTCGGCCCGGGCGACCACTTGAGGGTCTTCGGGTCGAAGATCTCGTTCTTGCCGGGGATGATCTCGCCCATGTCGTCCAGCCCGGACACCGCCATCACCCGGTTGTCCGCGAGCTGTACCAGCGTGGGGTACCAGCGGGCCAGGGCCATCGAGTCGACCTGCTCGTACCGCTCGGTCCTCGGGTCGAACAGGTAGGCCTGGCGGTAGCCCTGGAAGTCCTTCTTGTCCAGGCCGAGTTTGGTGGCCATGCCGTACAGGTTGCGCTCGTCCGCGCCCTTGAGGCCGACGATGCGGTACTGGTCGGCGGTGTTGGTGACGCCGGAGACGCCGTCGTGAAGCGACTCGACGTAGACCCGGGCCGCGCTCGCGGTCACCGTGACCTTCTCGTCGGCCCCGCCGCCGGTGACGGTCTTGCGCGCCGCGGGGACGGTCACCGGGAATCGGGAGGCGTACTCCTTGGCGTTGGAGCCGCGGAAGATCGTGCCCTTGGGGAAGGTGCGCGGCCGGTCGGGGTCCTCGTTCTTCACCACCATCGCGCCGCCGGCCCGCTTGACGTTGCCCTTGAGCACCTCGTAGCGCGCGGTGCCGCCCGCCACCAGGAGCCTGCCGTCCGGCAGTTGGGCGTGGCCCCCGCAGAACATGTCCTTGGGGGTGTCGATCATCTTGAAGGTGTTGCGGACCGGATCCCACAGCACGCTCTGGAAGGTGCCCGCCCGGAAGTTGCGCTCGTCGTTGCCGGAGCCCGCGATCAGCAGCACCTTGCCGGTGTAGAGCAACGCGGCGTGGATGGAGTTGATGCGGTACTGCTTGGGGACGTCCACCAGGTCCCAGTGCCCGTAACGGGCTTTGTAGGCGGGCTGGTTGATCTGGTACTCGTGGTACGAATGCCGGGCGAACCCCACCGCGGCCGGGCCGTTCATCGCGGCCAGCGCGACCAGCGCGGTGGCGCCGAGCGCGGTCCTACGCGTCTGTGGGCTGGGACGGTACTTCACAGGTTGCCTCCCTTTCCGTGCCGAGTTCGGTGGGACGTGCGGCGGTTCGTGCGAACCCGCCGCACAGTGCGCTCCAGCGCCGCCGCAGGGCCGGGGCCTGCCAGACGGCGACCGGGGTGAGGGCGATGAGCGTGGCCATCGACGCCCAAAGGCGCATGGTGAGCGTGGTGTTGTCCAGGAATGCCGAGGCGAGTAGCGATCCGCCGAAGACCGCGGCCCAACTCAGGTGGGTGGAGAAGGTCGCCAGCCGGTCGGGGCTGGCGGAGTCCCCCTTGGGGGTGACGACGAAGCCTGCCTTGCGGCGCAGCAGGGCGCCGACGAACGACCGCGCGTACAGCGGTGCGGACAGCGCCGACATCACCATGCCCGCCACGCCTGAGGAGCCCTCCGGCTCGTGCGGGCTGACGTTGTGCCGCCGGTTCCACAGGTACAGCCCGATCTGGAGCGCGGCGGCGTCGCTGTAGAGCATCATCCAGATCTGCGACGGCACCTGCACGCCCGAGGCGCCCAGGCCCAGGAACAGGGCACAGGAGACGCCGCCGAGGATCCAGTTGAGGGCCGACATCGGGTAGAAGGTCACCAGCAGCGAGTAGTTGAGCAGCCGTCCGGGGGAGAGGGAGAACGGCTTGCGCCAGAACTGCCGCAGCAGCGTCTCGTACGTGCCCCGGCTCCAGCGCAGCTGCTGGTTGAAGAAGTCCGTCCAGGACGAGGGGCCCTCGCCGACCGCCAGCACGTCGGGGGTGTAGACCGAGCGCCACAGGTTGCCGGTGGCCGGGTTGCGGCTGCTGTGCAGTTCCAGGCCGGTGGCCATGTCCTCGGTGATGGAGTCGTACAACCCGCCGACCTGGCGCAGCGCGTCGACGCGCACGCAGTTGTTGGTGCCCACGAACATCGGCGCCCGGTAGGCGTTGCCGGCCCGCTGGATGAGCGCGTGGAAGAGGAACTGCTGGCTCTCCGACGCCCTGGTGACCGGGGTGTCGCAGTTGCCGTACACCTGCGGGCCCACCACGAACGCCACGTCGGGGTCGCGGAAGTAGCCGAGCATGCGCTCGAGGAACTGCGGCAGCGGCACGTGGTCGGTGTCGACGCAGGCCATGAACTCGTAGTCGTCGCCGTGCGCGTCGAGCCAGGCGTTGTAGTTGCCGTGCTTGGTCCTGGCCCGGAAGGCGCCGGTGGGCCGGTTCCACTTCTCGACGCCCTTGCGGGAGAAGTGCCGCACCCCCAGCCGTTCGCACAACTCCTTGACCTCGTCGGCGTCCCCCTCGTCCAGCAGCCACACGTCCAGCGGCCCCTCGTGCCGCAGCCGCACCGCGCCCTGGAGGGTGGCGCGCAGCATCTCCAGCGGTTCCTTGCCGGGGACGAAGCTGGTCAGGAACGCCACCCGGGAGCCGGTTCGCGGGACCACCGGCACCGGGTCGCGGGCGACCAGCGTGGCATGCGCGTTGGAGGTGACGGTCACTAGCCGGAAGGTCTCGATGAGCCCGATGCACACCAGCATCACCACGTCCGCCGTGGTCTGCCACCACGGCACGTAGCGCTGGTGCGTCCAGTGCTCCGGCAGCAGCAGCCACACCAGCAGCACCAGGGAGACCACCGGCGCGGCCGCCAGCAGCAGCGCGGTGCGCTTGCGGTGCGGTCCGGTCGCCAGCAGGCCGCGGTAGCGCACCCGGTGGATTCCGTCGGGGCCGGGCTCGGGCTCGGTGAGCGGCCCGGCGAGGCGGCTGAAGCGCTCGTAGTCGTACGGCCCGGTGACGGGCCGGGAGCCGGGCTCGGCACGGGGGGCGCGTTGGGGTGTCCGTGGCCCCGGCGTCGCGGGGCGGACCGCGGTCGGGTCGGTCACGGCGGCGACCGCGGTGGTCTCCACGTCATTGCCCTGGGAAATCGTCACGGCGTCTCCGGGCCGATCATGGGGCCGGATACCCGAAAAGTCGTAAAGATCATGATCGCATAGTGACAAATGCTGCCCGCTCCATCGGGCAGCGCCGTTCTTCGGCGTGGCGTGAAACTGGGGTATGTCATCGGATCATCGCACTATCGGATAGGTGTCACTCGGGCGGGCGGCCCCTCCGGATGTTCGCCGACCGCCCATTCGCCCTTCTCCGCCGCGCCATGGCCCACCCGGCACTCCGGGCACTCACGCCCCGCGGGGAAAGCCCCGCGGAAAAACTCGGAACTTCCTGTGGAATTGCTGTGCGCCGAATTCCGGTCCACGGTTGACCGAATACGGACACCCGCAAGATCGGAACAGGAAAGCGCATTCCCTCCGTGCGGCCCGCGATCCGCCCACGTCATGGCCCGAGGCCCTTCCCGCCCCCCGCCCTGACCACTGGTTTCCGAACGGCAAGTGACGGAGAGTTCGCGCCAGATCCATGATTCGTCGCCGTAAAACGTGCCGCTGCCCCCAGAATGTGACCTGCGAGCGGGGGGTCGACCCCGTTCGTGCCGCTCACGCCGACGTCGAATATCGCGCTATCCGGCGGGACGGGAGTACCGGACACGAAGTCCGCGAACACCACACGGCAACACCATCCACGGGCGGCGCATACCACTGGAGTGTGTCCGCCCGCATAACCGACCGGAGCGGTAGGGGAAATACCGTTCCAGGGGGGACACCCATGGGCTGGATAACGCGTGCCACCGCATTGTCCGCCGCCGCGGCGTTACTCACGCTCGGCGGACCGGTCGCGGGGGCGAGCGCCGACTCGCCGGCACCGAGAGTCGATCTGAACGTCCTCGTGGTGGACGACGGAGGACCGGCCGTCGCGGCCATCACCTCCGAACTCGCCAGTGAGGGAACCCCGTACACCAAGGTCGATCTGACCAGCAGCACCAGACCCACCATCGACGCCGCCTTCCTCAGCGACACCGTGGACGGCGTCCCGCGTGCGAAGTTCCAGGCGGTCGTGCTGCCGGACGACAACCCGTTCGGCGCCGACCCGGCCGAGATGGACGCCATCGCCTCGTACGAGAAGGACTTCGGCATCCGCCAGGTCGACGCGTACAACTACGCGGACCCGGACGTCGGGCTCAACTACCCGCAGAGCGGCGGCTACATCGGCTCCCTCGACGGGGACACCGGACAGGTCACCACCGAGGGGGAGGCCGGGCCGTTCGGCTACCTCAAGGGCAGTGTGCCGTTCGAGGACAACTCGCCGACGGTGACCGAGAGTTACGGGTACCTGTCGACGCCGCTGACCGCGATGGCGGCCGGCGACAGCTTCACGCCGCTGGTCGACATGGCGATCCCCGGCGCCGACGCGCGCGGCTCGCTGGTCGGGGAGTACGACCACGACGGCCGCAGCGAACTCGTCGTCACCTTCGCGTACAACCAGTACCAGGAGCAGTACCGGCTGCTCGCCCGCGGCATGGTCGAGTGGATGACGCAGGGCGTGCACCTGGGGACCGACCGCAACTACTTCTCCGTCAACGTCGACGACGTCTTCCTCGCCGACGACCGGTGGAACACCACCCTCAAGTGCACACCCGGTGACGTCGACTGCCCGGTCGGCACGGACGGCAACGACCCGGACCCGATCCGGATGAGCGTCGCCGACGCGCAGTACGCCCAGCAGTGGGAACAGAGCAACGGCCTCACCTTCGACCTGGTCTTCAACGGCGGCGGCAGCGACGACTACAAGTCGGACAACGGCGGCACCGACCCGATGGCGCAGCAACTGATCTCCGAGAAGGACTCCTTCCGCTGGGTCAACCACACCTACGACCACGAGTTCCTCGGCTGCGTGCAGAACGTGACCGTGGTGCCCTGGACCTGCACCACCGACGCCTCCGGCACCACCGAGTGGACCCCGCAGTCCACCATCGAGTCGGAGATCACCCAGAACGAGGCCTGGGCCGCCGCGAACGGACTTCCCCTCAACCCCGCGGAACTGGTCACCGGTGAGCACTCCGGCCTGGAGATCCAGCCGCAGCAGCCGCAGGACAACCCCAACCTGGCCCCCGCGCTCGCCCGGACCGGCATCCAGTGGGTCGCGAGCGACTCCTCCCGCGAACCGGCGCAGCGATCCGTGGGATCGGCGCTCACCGTGCCGCGCACGCCGATGAACGTCTACTACAACGCCGGTCACGCCAACGAGGAGACCGACGAGTACAACTGGATCTACACCAGCAAGGCCCAGGGCGGCAGCGGCCTGTGCGACAGCGCGGGCAACTCCACCTGCCTGTCCGCGCCGCTGGACGACACCACCGGCTACACGTCCTACATCGTGCCGACCGAGGCCAAGATCGACCTCGGCCACATCCTGAACAACGACCCCGACCCGTTCTTCATCCACCAGTCGAACCTGTCCGAGGACCGCATCGCCTACCCGGCGCTGGACGCCATCCTCAGCGCGTACCATTCGCTCTTCGCCGACAACACCCCGTTCGTCAACCAGCGGATGGCGGACATCGGCACCGAGCTGAAGCAGCAGGCCGACTGGAACACCGCCGTCAGCAACGGTTCGGTGACCGCCTACCGGGTCGGTGACACCGCCACCGTCGACGCGCCCAGCGGCGTGCAGGTCCCGCTGACCGTGCCGACCGGCAGCCGGCAGGTCCAGGGCGACGGCACCACCACCGCCTTCGGCGGCGCCTACGCCGGCACGCTCACCGGCTGGGCGTCCCCGGCCACCGCGCAGACCGCGGTCACGGTGAACCTGCCGGGCAGCGCCACGCCCGCAGCCCTCGCCCACCACCGCACGACCGCCGCCGCCAGGGTCCCGGCGCTCACGGTCCGGCCCGCCGTGCCGGGCGGCGTGCGCAAGGCCGTGCCCATCGGCCCCGGCGACATCCGCCAGTAGGCGACATCCGCGCGTAGTCACACCGCACCACGGACGGGTCAGGACCGACAGACCCGGGCCGGGGCACCGGAGACGATCCGGTGCCCCGGCACCGCACGAGGCAAATCGGGGGAACCGAATCACCATGCGCAACTCCGCCATGTGCCGAACCGGCGGCGCCGAACCGGGCGCCATCACAGTGACCCTGCTCACCGAGGGCACCTATCCGCACAGCCACGGCGGCGTCAGCGTGTGGTGCGACCAACTGGTGCAGGGCATGCCTGATGTGGATTTCCGTATCGTCGCGGTGACCGGCACCGGCCAGGAGCCGGTGGCCTGGGAACTGCCTCCCCACGTGCACGAGGTGACCGCCATGCCGCTGTGGGGCCCGCCGCCCGCCGGACGCGCACCCCGCGGCCGACGCCGCCGCGCCTTCCTGGAGGGCTACGAACGCTTCCTGCTCGCGCTGCTCGATCCGGCCCACGAGGCCGAGTTCGGGCCGCGGTTGTACGGGCTCGCCGCCGCGGCCCAGGCCGGGACGCTCGGCGCCGCGCTGCGCTCCGAGGCCGCGGTGCGCGTGCTGACCGCCGTGTGGCGTCGCCCCGGAAGGGAGACCGCCGCGGCCCGCCCCACCGCCTACGACGCGTTGACCGCCACCGACCTGCTGGAGCACGCGTTGCGCCCGCTCGCCGCGCCCGCGCCCCGGGACGGCGTGACCCACGCCGTCAGCGGCGGCCTCGCGGCACTGCCCGGGCTGGTCGCCCGACACCTGCACGGCACCCCGTTCCTCCTCACCGAACACGGCGTCTACCTGCGCGAGCGCTATCTCGGCTACCGCACGGGCCCCTACGCCTGGCCGGTGAAGGCGCTGGTCCTCGGGTTCTTCCGCATGCTGGCCAGGGAGAGCTATCTGCGCGCCGCGCTGGTCACCCCCGGAAACCGCTACAACCGCCGCTGGGAGGAACACGGCGGCGCCGCCCCCGCACGCATCCGCACCGTCTACAACGGAGTGGACCCGGGCGCCTTCCCACCCGCGGGACCCGAGCCGGACACCCCGACGCTCAGCTGGGCCGGACGGGTCGATCCCATCAAGGACCTGGAGACGCTGATCCGCGCCTTCGCCCTGGTCCACGCCGAACTCCCGGCCGCCAGGCTGCGGTTGTTCGGTGGCACACCCCGCGGCGGCGAGGCGTACCGCGAACGCTGCCAGGCGCTCGCCGCCGAACTCGGCATCGCCGCGTCGGTCACCTTCGAAGGCCGGGTGGACGACATCCGCGACGCCTACGCCGCCGGGAACGTGGTGATGCTCTCCAGCATCAGCGAAGGCTTCCCCTTCACCCTGATCGAAGCGATGTCCTGCGGCCGGGCCACCGTCTCCACCGACGTCGGCGGCGTGCGCGAGGCGGTCGGCGACACCGGGCTCGTCGTCCCGCCGCGCGAGCCGGAACAGATGGCCCGCGCCGCGCTCGACCTGCTGAACGACCCGCGGCGCCGGGCGCGTATGGGCGAGGGCGCGCGACTGCGCGTCGTGGAGCGCTTCACCCTGCGCCGGACCATCGACACCTTCCGCTCCGTCTACCACGAACTCGCCGGATCGCAGGGGCGGTTGGCGGGCCGCGAGCCGCTGTCCGGGTGGGCCGGGCCGTCCCCGGCCGCCCTGAGGCCCGTCGCCGCCGCGGGTGCCCGATGAGCGCCCCGCTGCGGCTGCTGCCGGGCGGCGCCGACGGTTCGGCGCGGACGGAGACCGGGGACAGCCTGCCGACGCTGCCGAGACCGCGCCGAAGACCGAAGTGGGCCGCCCCCGACCCGCTGGACGAACTGGCCGAGCGCCTCGCGGACGTGTGCGCGGGCGCCGTCCACCCGTACGAGATCGCCGCCGTGCTGGAGTCCGACGGGATCTCCGACGAGCAGATCACCGGGGTCTACGGACGCCGCGACCTGTTCGCGATCGCCGAGGAACTGTACGCCCGCGTCCCACGCCGCTACCCGCAGCCGCCGCTCGCGGACGACCCGTGGCGCGCGGACGGCGTGCGGTGCCTGCTGCGCGGCCTGGTCTTCGCCCTGCCCGGTGTCGCCTACGTCCTGGCCGGGCACCTGCTGTCCGGCCCCGCGGACGGCTACGGTCTGCCCTCCGGGACCCCTGCGCTGGCCGCTGCGGCGCTCACCGGATGGGCGTGGAACCAGGCGCTCGCGCACCGCGCCTACCTCTGGCTCGCCGCCCGGGGCCGCCGGGGCGCTGCCCGCTGCCTGCTCGCCGGTGCCCCGGCGGGCACGGCACTGGCCTGCGGCGTCGCCCTCGCGCTGCCGGGCGCCACCGCCACCATGGCGTTCGTCGCCGGACAGGCGGTCTACCTCGCGGCGGCCACCGCGCTGCTCGTGCTGGGCAGCGAACGCGACCTGCTCGCCGCCCTCGCGCCGGCCGTGGCGGGCGCGATCGTCCTGCCCGTCACGCACGCGCCGCAGTGGGCCCGCACCGCGGCCCTGCTGACCTCCCTCGTCCTGGCCGTGGCCGCCTCGGCCCGCCGCCTGACCACGGCCGCCCGCACCCCGGCCGGGCCGGGCGGGCGGCCCCGACCACCGCTGCGTTCCGTGCCGTTCGGCCTCTTCGGGCTCGCGGGCGGCGCGCTCACCCTGCTCGCCGTCTTCGGCGACGTCCTCGGCCGGGCCCCCGGCGCCGCGGTGCACGGACCGCTCGCCGTCGCGCTCACCCTCAGCATGGGACCGGCCGAGTGGTCGCTGTACCGCTACCGCTCCCGCGCCCTCGCCGCCCTGCGGCACACGTCGACACCGGGCGCGTTCCGGCGCCGCGCCGGCGTCGTCCTGCTCGGCTGTCTCGGCGGCTACCTCACCGTGCTCACCGTCCTGCTGCTCGCCGCCGCGCTGCTGTGGCCCTCGGCCGCTCCACATGACGTGGCGTCGGCCGTCGCGCTGCCCGCGCTCGGGGCGGTGCTGTGGCTGGCCCTGCTGCTCCAGGCGTTCGGCGTCGCCTGGTGGCCCGCGGCGCTGTGCGCCCTCGCCGCCGCGACCGAACTCGCCCTCACGGAAAGCCGGTTGGCCCCACCCGATGCCGTGCGCGCCGTCACCGGGTGGTGTACCGCCGCGCTGCTCGGGCTGCTCGCCCGCACCCTCCTGGGCCGCGTCACCGCCCACCGCTGAACCCCGTACCGCCCGCGACGCCTCACCGGCACCGGCGGGCGGGCGGTCACCGCAACCCGCCGTCGCGACCAGCGTTCCGCGACGGACGAGTCCACACCCCCGCACCCCATCAGGAGGCCCCGTCGTGGGACAACCAACCACCGTCGCCGTCACCGGAGCAGAGGGATTCATCGGCTCGCATCTCGTGCACACCCTGGTCGCCTCGGGACACCGGGTACGCGCCATGGTGCAGTACAACTCCTTCTCCTCCTACGGCTGGCTGGAGCTGCTGCCGCCACCCGTACTGGACCACGTGGAGGTCGTGCTCGGCGACGTGCGCGACGCGGCGTCCGTGAACGACCTGGTCGCGGGCGCCGAGACCGTCTACCACCTGGCCGCGCTGATCGCGATCCCGTACTCCTACCGGGCACCGCACTCGTACGTCGAGACCAACGTCACCGGCACCCTCAACGTCCTCGAAGCCGTCCGCAGGCGGGAGATCCCGCGTCTGGTGCACACCTCCACCAGCGAGACGTACGGCACCGCGCGCACGGTGCCGATCAGCGAGGACCACCCCATCCACGCGCAGTCCCCGTACGCCGCGTCCAAGGCGGGCGCCGACCGGCTCGCGGAGAGCTACCACGCCAGCTTCGGCACCCCCGTCGTGACGCTGCGGCCCTTCAACACCTACGGGCCCCGGCAGTCGATGCGCGCCGTCATCCCGACCGTCATCGGCCAACTCGCCGCGGGGGAACGCACGGTGACCCTCGGCGACCTGCGTCCCACCCGCGACTTCACCTACGTCGCCGACACCGCCGCCGCGTTCGTCGCGGTGGGCACCGCGCCGCACGAGTCCGTCGCCGGGCGCACCTTCAACGCGGGCACCGGCGGCGAGATCTCTGTCGGCGACCTGGTCGCGCTCATCGGCAAGGTGATGGACACCGAGGTGGAGGTGCGCGAGGACCCCGACCGGGTCAGACCCGCCGCGTCCGAGGTGATGCGCCTGGTCTGCGACGCCTCGCACCTGCGCGTCACGACCGGCTGGGCGCCCGCGCACTCGCTGGAGGAAGGCCTCGCCGCCACCGCGGAGTTCTTCCGCGACCCGGCCAACCTGGCCCGCTACAAGACGACCCTCTACAACGTCTGACCTGGGGGAGACCATGCACGCAGTGATCCTGGCCGGAGGCAAGGGCATCCGGCTGCGTCCCTACACCACGGCGCTGCCCAAGCCGCTGGTGCCCATCGGCGACCAGCATCCCATCCTGGAGATCGTCTTACGCCAGCTCGCCGGCGCCGGATTCACCTCCTGCACCCTGGCGATCGGCCACCTCGGCCACATCATCCGCGCCTACGTGGGCGACGGATCGCAGTGGGGACTGCGCGTCGACTACACCACCGAGGAGAGCCCACTGGGCACCATGGGCCCGCTGCTGACCATGCTGGACCGGCTGCCCGAGCACTTCCTGGTGATGAACGGCGACGTGCTGACCGACCTCGACTACGGCGACGTGCTGCGCCGACACCGCCGCACCGGACCGCCGCTGACCATCGCCACCTACCAGCGCAAGGTCTCCATCGACTTCGGTGTGCTGACCACCGAGGGCGACCAGGTCGTGGGATTCCACGAGAAGCCCAGCATGGCCTACCGCGTCTCGATGGGCGTCTACGGGCTGTCCCGCTCGGCGCTGACCCGCTACGCGCCCGGCCTGCCGCTGGGCTTCGACGACCTGGTGCTCGACCTGCTGGCGGCCGAAACCCCGCCCGTCTCCTACGACTTCGACGGATACTGGCTGGACATCGGGCGCCCCGATGACTACGACCGGGCCAACGCGGAGTTCACCACCCGCCGCGGACTGCTGCTCAAGGGAGCGTGAACCCCCGCCTTGCGCATTCTCGTTCTCGGCGCCTCGGGCTTCCTGGGCGGCCACGTCGCCGGGTACCTCGCCACCCTTCCCGGGGTGCGGGTGCTCGGCGGCGGCCGCGGCCCCCGCGCCGACCTGACAGCCGACCTCGCCACCGTGCGGCCGGACGACCTGACGCGGCTGCTGGCCGACGCGGACGTGGGCGCCGTGATCAACTGCGCCGGCGCGGTGGGCGGTGACGCGGCCTCGCTCGCCGAGGCCAACGCCCGCGGCCCCGCCGTGCTGGCCGACGCCCTGCACCGCGCCGCGCCCACCGCCCGCCTGGTGCACCTCGGCTCGGCGGCGGAGTACGGGACGGGCCCGGAGGGCGTGGCGGTGCGCGAGACCGCGCCCGCCGCGCCGCTCGGCCCGTACGGCGCGACCAAGCTCGCCGGCACCCTCGCGGTGACCGGCTCGCCGCTGGACGCCATCGTGCTGCGGCTCTTCAACGTCCTGGGCCCCGGCGCGCCCGCCTCGGGACTGCCCGGGCGTCTCGCCGGTGAACTGCGCCGCCTCGCGGACGCCGGGGACGCCGCGGGGTCCGCTGCCGTGCGGGTCGGCGACCTGTCCGCGTACCGGGACTTCGTGGACGCGCGGGACGTGGCCAGGGCCGTGGCGCTCGCCGCCACCGTGCCCGGGCCACTGCCCCGGGTCGTCAACGTCGGCTCCGGGCGCGCGGTGCGCATGCGCGAGGTCGCGCACGGGCTGGCCGCGGCCGCCGGGTTCCGCGGCGGCGTCGAGGAGACGGCACCGCACGGGTCCGCCCGTTCGGCCGCGGTGCCCTGGCAGTGTGCCGACGTGCGGACCGCGCGCCGCGCGCTGGGCTGGACCCCGCGGATCGCGCTGGCCGACTCGCTGCGCGACATGTGGGCCCACGTCACGTCAACGGCTGGGTCGGGCAACGGCGTTGCGGGCGCGCGTGCGGTCCCCGGCGCGGGCTGAGCCCCGATGACGGCGACCGCACGCCCCCGGCTGCTGATCCCCCTCTACGTGCACCCCGCCGCGGATCCGAGGGCCTGGCGGGCGGTCACCCGGCACGCGGCGCTGGTCCACGCCGTCGTGCTCAACGTCGCCGACGGCCCGGGCGGGCACGCCGACCCGGTCTTCGCCGACACCGCGGCCGGGCTGCGGGCCGCCGGGGTGCGGCTGCTGGGGTACGCGGACACCGGGTACGGCCGCCGGCCGCTGCGCGCGGTGCTGCGCGACGTGCTGCGGCACCGCGCCTGGTACGGGGTGGACGGCGTCTTCCTCGACCAGGTCCCGGCCGACGCCGCGGGAGTGCCGAGGCTGCGCACGCTGGTGCGGGCGGTCCGCCTGCTGGGCGCCCGGTGCGTCGTGCTGAACCACGGCACCCACCCGGACCCCGGGTACGCGCGCCTCGCCGACCTGCTGGTGACCTTCGAGGGTGGGTGGGACGCCTACCGCGAGGCCGTGGTGCCGGAGTGGACCGCGCGCCATCCGCCGGACCGCTTCTGCCACTTGGTGTACGACGTGCCACCCGCGGCCCGCGAGAGCGCGGCACGGATCGCCCGCGCGCGGGGCGCCGCCGTGCACTGCGCGGTGCCGGGACGCGGGGCCAATCCGTGGAGTTCGCTGCCGGTGCTGTTCGACGACCCGGCGGGGGAGGGGTGAAGCGCGCCGCGCCACGGGAGCGGCCCACGCCGCACCGGAGTCGGATGCCCGGCGGCGCCCTGCCGAACGGGCGCCGCCGGGCAACCGGGCGTTTCACGACGGGTCAGGAAGTGAACGTGAACCAGTTGACGTTCACGAAGTCGGCGCTCTGGCCGCTGGAGAAGGTCAGGTAGACGTTGTGGGTGCCGGTCACCTTGGAGATGTTCGCCGGGATCGTCTTCCAGTTCTGCCAGCCGCCGGTACTGCCGACCGAGAAGCTGCCGACCGGTGTGGCCGTGGGACTGTCCAGTCTGACCTGGACCAGGCCGCTCACCCCCGCCGCGGCCCCGGACGCCACTCTGGCGTCGAACTGTGTGGCGTCGCCGGAACCGAAGTCGACCCCGTTGTACTCCAGCCAGTCACCGTTCGCGATCCAGCCCACGTCCTGCCCGCCGCCGGAGTCGGAGCAGGTCTCGTTCTGCGTGCCGGACTGGGAGGTGTAGCTCTCCGCCTGGATCGTGCTGTACGCGCTCGGGCCGCCGGACGGCGGCGGTGAGCTGCCGCCGCCACCGCTGCTGAGCACCGACACGTAGTCGATCAGCATCGGGGACCCGGACTGCGTACCGGAGTTGGGGGTCGTGGTGCCCGCGACACCGTTGGGGAAGCCGCCGCCCATCGCCAGGTCGTAGATGATGAACACGCCGTGGTCCGTGGCGTTGGCCCAGGTGGTCGGGTCCACCTGGTTGGCGTTGACCGACCAGTACGGCTGGCCGTCCACGGACCAGGTCAGGGTCTCCGGGCTGACACTACGATCCCAGTCGAGGGAGTAGGTGTGCCAGTTGCCGGGGCACGGGCTGCCGGGGCAGGCGGT
Source organism: Streptantibioticus parmotrematis (assembly GCF_019890615.1). GTDB lineage: Bacteria > Actinomycetota > Actinomycetes > Streptomycetales > Streptomycetaceae > Streptantibioticus_D > Streptantibioticus_D parmotrematis. The sequence continues at coordinate 198,710 of NZ_JAINVZ010000001.1, forward strand.
CTTGCCGCCGAGGCCGCTGGTCTCGTTGCACGGGCCGCCGGGATCGACACCGCAGTGCAGCGTGCCGTACGCGAGGTTCTGCCCGTTGACGTCCTCCAGGATGTCGAACTCGCCGACGCTGGGCCACGTACCGCCGTTGCGCAGCGGCGTGCCGAGGGTCCAGAACGCGGGCCAGTACCCGGCCGCGGCGGCGCCGGTCACGCTGGGCAGTTCGATGCGGCTCTCGATGCGCAGCTTGCCGCCGGCCGGGGGCTCGAAGCTGTCGGGCACCGACTCGATGCGGCCCGACGTCCAGTTGCCGTTGGCGTCGCGGATCGGCGTGATCTTCAGGTCGCCGTTGCCGTCGAGGGCCACGTTGCTGGTGCTGTTGGTCATCGTCTCTATCTCGCCGGTCCCGAAGTTCGAACCGGGGCCGGTGTCGAACTTCCAGTTGCCGGACGACGGCGAGGTGCCCGCGGCGCCGTTGAAGTCGTCCGACCAGACCTGTGTCCAGCCCGACGGCGGCGGGGGGACGTCCGCCTGGGCGGAGCCGGGCGCGGTCATGAAGGCGCCGACGAGCGCGGCGGCGCCGGCGAGAGCCGCGAACGCCACGCGGCGGGGCCGTCTGGTACGGGCGCGGTGCCGGATTCCGGATCCGGGCGCGGGGGAGTGCGGCGCGGGCTGCGGCGCCACGGGTGAGGGAGGCATGCGGTTCCTCCAGTCATGGTGGGGGATCGACCAGTCGTGGTGGGGGGATCGACCGCTCGCACCATCCGTCATGTACCTGCCAGCGTCAAGACGTTACGCGAGAGAGCGCTCCATTTCTTTCTTTCCTTCGGGAGTTGAACGCGAGCGGGAGTTGAACGCGAGCGCCCCGGAGGCAACGGACGAACCGCCGCCTCCGGGGCGTGTGTTGACCAGCCGTCAGCAGACAGTGATCAGGACGTGTGGATCGCCGGGTCGCTGGTGGCGGCCCGGCCGGTCTCCACGTGACCGGCAAGCCGCCGTACGAACGCGGAGTCCTGGTCACTGGTCACCGACAGGTCGTACCACCCGTTGCTGCGGCGTGGGCGCGCGGTGTGCGTGACGTGCGCACCGGGACGCAGGTGGTAGTGGGCCGGGTGTTCGTGGCCGTAGGCGTCGGTCACGGTCAGACGCACCGCCTCCGTGCCCCCGTTGGACAGCGTGAGCCGCACCTCCTCCGGTCCCGCCTCGTGCCGCGCGGCGACCTCGGGGCCCGGCGCCGCCGACCCCGCGGCGAACGTGCGCAGGAAGCCGTTGGGCCCGTGCACCGTCAGGTCGTAGGCGCCGGTCGGGTCCCACTCGCCGGTCAACTCCCGCCCCGCGCCCACCGTGTAGGTCCACGGGCCGCCCGCCACCGCGGCCGACGTCACCAGGAACTGCGCGCCGACCCTGCCATGGCTGGCGAACCGCACCGACAGCTTGCCGCCGCGCAGCGAGGCGTCGGCGGCCAGGTCGTACGGCAGCGGCCTGGCGTGCCGCAGTCCCGGCTCCTGCACCGGCAGCGCCGGGTCGGCCGGAAGCGTCGGGACGTAGTCGCCGTGGCGGTTGTGGTCCGGCGGCACGTAGGCCGCGGTCGAGGGGAGCGCGGGCACCTTCGGGTCGCTGCCGGAGAAGTCGAACGCGGTGGTCAGGTCGCCGCATATCGCCCTGCGCCAGGGCGATATGTTGGGCTCGCGCACGCCGAACCTGCGCTCGATGAACCGGATGACCGAGGTGTGGTCGAAGACCTCGGAGCAGACCCAGCCGCCCTTGCTCCACGGCGAGACCACCAGCATCGGCACGCGCTGGCCGAGCCCGTAGGGGCCGGAGACGTACCCGTTGCCGTTCGCCGTGTACAGGTCCGCGCTCACGTCCGCCGTCGAGGCGCCCTGCGCGGCGGAGGAGGGCGGGAACGGCGGCACCACGTGGTCGAAGAAGCCGTCGTTCTCGTCGTAGGTGATCAGCAGCGCGGTCCTGCTCCACACCTCGGGGTCGGCCGTGAGCGCGTCCAGCACCTGCGAGACGTACCAGGCGCCGTAGTTCGCGGGCCAGTTGGGGTGCTCGGTGAACGCCTCGGGCGCCACCACCCAGGAGACCTGCGGCAGCTTCCCGCCCTGCACGTCCGCCTTGAGCTGGTCGAAGAACCCGTCACCCGCCTTGGCGTTGGTGCCGGTGCGCGCCTTGTCGTAGAGCGGGTCGCCGGGGGAGGCGTTGCGGTACTGGTCGAAGTAGAGCAGCGAGTTGTCGCCGTAGTTGCCCCGGTACGCGTCGTTGATCCAGCCCCAGCCGCCGGCCGCGTCGAGGCCGTCGCCGACGTCCTGGTAGATCTTCCAGGACACCCCGGCCTGCTCCAGCCGTTCCGGGTAGGTGGTCCAGGAGTAGCCCGCCTCGGCGTTGTCGATGACCGGGCCGCCGCCCTTGCCGTCGTTGCCGACGTAACCCGTCCACAGGTAGTAGCGGTTGGGGTCGGTCGGGCCGAGCAGCGAGCAGTGGTAGGAGTCGCAGACGGTGAAGGCGTCGGCCAGCGCGTAGTGGAACGGGATGTCGTCGCGGGTCAGGTGGGCCATCGTCGTCGCCGTCTTGGCCGGAACCCAGCTGTCGTACTTGCCCTGGTCGAACGCGGCGTGCCCGCTGTTCCAGTCGTGGTCGAGGTCCTGGAGGAACTGCAGGCCCAGGTCCTTCGCGTCCGGGTGGAAGGGCAGCACGTCCTTGGTGCCGTCCGACTGGTACCACACCGGTTTGCCGTTCGGCTGCGTCACCGGGCGCGGGTCACCGAAGCCGCGCACCCCGCGCAGCGTGCCGAAGTAGTGGTCGAAGGAACGGTTCTCCTGCATCAGGACGACGATGTGCTCGACGTCCTTGAGGGAACCGGTCCGGCGGTTCGCCGGGATCTCGGCCGCCCGGGCGATGCTGGTGGACAGGGCGGAGGCGGCCACGGTGCCTCCGGTCAGCTGCATGAAACGGCGGCGGTTGATGGCGGTCATGAACGACATGTCTCCTGGCTGGTCCGGGGGCGTCCCGGGAGTCTCTTCGGACCAGGGGATACGCCCCGTGCTGGGTGGATGAATACGCCGGGAAGCCTCGGTTAACCTCCTTGCCCACTGACCCGAATCGGCCTGAAATCGCCCCTCGCGCAGGCCGGTTGGACCCGGGACGACGACCGTCGACGGGCCGGGTCCCGGGCTCGGGGTGGGCAGATCGTACGACGGTTGCCCCGCGCCGGGGACGGGTGTGCCGGTACCTGATCCACTTCCGGGGTCGCGAACGACGACATCCGGCCGTCCGCGCACGCGGGGGCGCGCCGAGTGCGGGATGATCGACGCGAGCGGGCCCGCCGGACGCGGGGCCCGGGCCGCCCGCACCGGGCGGTGACCGTGCGGGAAGGGAGCGTTCGATTGCGTGCCGTGCTCGGCCTGCTGGGAGCCGTGGTGGTGCTCGGCGTCTTCTCCTCCGTGGTGCGCACCCTCGTGCTGCCGCGCCCGGCCAGGTCCGGCTTCACCCGCGCGGTGCGCGCCACCCTCTACCTGCCGTTCCAGGCGGTCGCCGACCGCTGCCGCACCGCCGCCGCCAAGGACCGCGTGCTGGCCCCCGTCGCGCCGATGTCGCTGCTGGTCACCCTTGTGCTGTGGCTGGCCAGCTTCATGGTCGGCTACGCGCTGCTGGAGGCGGCCGTCAGCGACCTGGGCCCCAAGGCCGCGCTGATGGAGGCGGGCTCCTCGCTGTTCACCCTCGGCTTCGCCAGCAGCAGTCGCAGCGCGCTGACCGCGGTCGACTTCTGCGCGGCCGCCACCGGACCGATCGTGATCGCCCTCCAGATCGGCTACCTGCCCGCGCTCTACGGCGCCTACGCGCGCCGCGAGACCGCGGTCACCCTGCTCCAGTCACGGGCCGGCAGCCCGCCCTGGGGTCCGGAGATCCTCGCCCGGCACGCCCAGGCCGACCTGCTCGACTCGCTCCAGGAACTCTTCGGCGACTGGGAGCGCTGGAGCGCCGAGGTGGCCGAGAGCCACACCACCTACCCGGTGCTCATCCACTTCCGCTCGGCCCGCGACACCCGCAACTGGCTCGTCTCCCTGCTGGCCGTGATGGACGCCGCCGCACTCCACCTCGCCTTCAACCCGACCCTGCCGCAGACCCAGGTGCGGCTGGCACTGCGCGCGGGCTTCGTCTGCCTGCGCGACCTCGCGGACGTACGCGGCATCGCCTACGACGCCGACCCGTCACCGGGCGACGCCATCGAACTGGACGAGGCCACCTTCCTGCAGGGCGTCGAGCGGATGCGGGAGCAGGGCTTCCCGATGGAACGCACGCCCGAGCGGGCCTGGCCGCACTTCAAGGGCTGGCGGGTCAACTACGAGGCGCTGGCCTACCGGCTCGCCCACGACATCGACGCGGTGCCCGCACCCTGGTCGGGACCGCGCCGGACCACCTCCGCCATCATGGCGCCGGTCACTCCGGTGGACCGGCGGCCGGTGGGCTGACGCCGCTCAGCCGCGCCGGGGCAGCAGTGGCGAGACCTGGAGGCTGACGGCCGTGCCGGGGGTCACCCGGCTTCCCGGGGTGGGCTGTTGGGCGCAGACGGTGCGCTGCGTGGTGCCGCCCGCGCACGCCCCGGCCCGCACGCCGCCGACCCGCAGGCGGTCCGCCCGGGCGCTGCGGCGGGCCTGCGCCAGGCTCTGCCCGCGCAGGTCGGGCGCGACGACGGTCCCGGTCGCCGTGCCCGTTCCGCTCGCGTCGGCCGATCCGTCACCGGAGGCGCCGCGCATCGCGTGCACCCCGATCGCACCGGCCACCGCGACGGCCGCCACGACCACGGCGGACGAGACCAGCAGGGTGCGCCGGGCACCGCCACGGCCCGGGGCGGGTGCCTCGACGGCGACGCGGTCGACGACCGTGGCGGGCGGCGGGTCCTGCGGTGCGCCGTGCGGCGGGTCCTGCGGTGCGTGGGACGGCGCGTGGTGCGGCCGCGTGAGCGCCTCCCGTACCGCATCGCGCATCGCCGCCGCGTCCGGGAAGCGCTCCTCGCGGTCCTTGCGCAGCGCCCGCAGGACCAGCGCGTCGCACGCCGCGGGCACGCCCGGCGCGTACCGCGATGGCGGGACCGGCTCCTCCTCCACGTGCTTCCACGCCACCTCCAGCGGCGAGTCACCGGTGAACGGCGGCCTGCCGGTGAGCAGTTCGTACAGCAGGCACCCCGTGGAGTACAGATCGGTCCGCGCGTCCAGGTCCGCGCCCCTGGCCTGCTCGGGCGAGAGGTACTCGGCGGTGCCGACCACCATCGACGCGGCCGTGATCGTCACACCCCGCGCGCCCAGCGGCCGGGCGATGCCGAAGTCCATCACCTTGACCGCGTCGGCGCTCCCGCCGTCCACCACCATCACGTTGGCCGGCTTGATGTCGCGGTGCACGATGCCGGCGGCGTGCGCGTGCTCCAGCGCGTCCAGCACCGAAGCCGTCAGCCGCAGGGCACGTTCCGGCGACGGACGTGACCCGTCCGGCCCACCCCGCGCCAGCCGCTCCAGCGTGCTGCCCCGGACGTACTCCATCACGATGAACGGCACCCGCTCGCCGTCCACCTCGGCCTCACCCGCGTCGAAGAGCGACACCACCGCCGGATGGTTGAGCGCGGCGGCCGACAGCGCCTCCCTGCGGAACCGGGCCCGGAACGCCGCGTCGGCGGCCGACCCGGCGCGCAGCACCTTGACCGCGACGTCACGACCGAGTCGCAGGTCCCGGGCGCGCAGCACCTCCGCCATCCCCCCGCGGCCCAGGTGCCCGCACACCTCGTACCGTTCCGCCAGCACCAGCCGCTGGTCCATCGTCCGCCGCTCCCCTCTCACCGATCCCGCCGGATCCGCCGACGCCGTGGCGCCCGGCACCGTAACGGTGAATCGTGTGGAAACCTTGTGAGTCCCGGCGCGGGAGGTTCCGCGACGCCGTCCGCGCGCGGCGGCGCGCGACAGCACCGGGTAAGCGGACACCACTGGGTAGGAGACCGCCATGGAGTCGGTGCCGGACCCCGGGGCCCCCGGTCCGGGGCGCGACGACCACCGCGCGCCGCACCAGCCGCCGCGCGAGCGCCCGTGGGTCGTGCGGATGACGCTGCGGCTGTGGCGGGTGGGCAGGGACATCGAATTGATGCACCGGGCGCTGGGCTTCTCCGCGCTCGGCCTGGTGACGCTGGTCCCGCTGCTGATCGTGGTCGCCGCCGCCTCGGCGCGAGGCCGGCAGGGGTTCGTGGCGTGGCTGAAGGCCGGGCTCGGCGTCTCCGGCCGCTCCGCGCAGGCGGTCGACCAGCTCTTCAGCGCGCCCAGCACCGTGCTGAGCACCGCCACCGTCCTGGGTCTCGCCGCCCTCGCCGTCTTCGGTGTGACCTTCGTGGGCTCCATCCAGGTGGGCTACGAGCGCATCTGGGGCGTGAAGTCGGCGCCCTGGCACGCCACCTGGCGGCAGGCCATCGCGCTCGGCGTGCTGATCGGCTACGTGCTGATCGCGGCGAACAGCCGCCACCTGTTCGCCGGGACGATCGTCGAGCCGGGGCTGCACATCTCGCTCACCGTCGTCGGCGGAGTGGTGTTCTTCTGGTGGTTCCAGCACTTCCTGCTGTGCGAGCGGGTGCCCGCCTCCCGGCTGCTGCCCGGGGCGGTGGCCACCGTCGCCGGTCTCGTGGGCCTGCGCTTCTTCTCCACCTGGGTCTTCGCCCCGTGGATCGTCTCCAGCGCCGTTTCCTACGGGCAGATCGGCACCGTGCTCGTGGTGCAGTCCTGGCTGATCGGCACCGGCTTCGTCATCTATGCGGGCGCGCTGTTCGGCTGGGCGCTGCGCGAGCGGGAGGCGTCGGGCTGACAGGGGCGGGAGGCGTGGAGGTGGCGCGGGCGACGGTACGCGTCCGCCGCCCGCGCCCGCCCGTGCCCTACTTCCCGCCGCGTCCCAGCGCCTCGCGGACCGCCTCGTCGGTGCGGCCGACCACGGCCGTGCCGTCGTCCGCGGTGACGATCGGGCGCTGGATGAGCCCGGGGTGCGCCGCGAGCGCCTCGATCCAGCGGTCGCGGTGCGCGCCCTCGCGCGGCCACTCCTTCAGGCCCAGCTCCTTCGCCTCGGGCTCCGCGGTGCGGGTGATGTCCCACGGCTCCAGCGACAGCCGCTCCAGGACCGCGCGCAGCTCGGCGGCGGTCGGCGGGTCGTCCAGGTAGCGCCGCACGGTGTAGCTCGCGCCCTCCTCGTCCAGCAGCCGCGTCGCCGCACGGCACTTGGAACACGCGGGATTGATCCAGATCTCCATGCCCCCACCCTAATGAGGCGGCCACCGGCACCCGCCCGCGCGGCCGTCAGGCGTCGATCACCCCGTCCACGTACACCCACGCGCCGTCCTGCCGGGTGAAGCGGCTCGTCTCGTGCAGCGCACCCGCGTGCCCGGCGTCGGTGAAGTGGGCCCGGAACTCCACCGTGCCCTCGGTGTGGAAGGCGCTGCCGTCCTTCGTGGCCAGGATCTCCAGCCGTTCCCATCGCGTGCCGGGGTCGAACGACACGGACGCCGGCCGGGTGTCCCGATGCCAGCTGCGCAGCAGGTACGCCTCGTCGCGCCGGGCGAACGCCGCGAAGCGCGACCGCATCAGCTGCTCGGCGGTGGCGGCCGCGGCCTCGCCCCGGTGCAGCCGCCCGCAGCAGTCGTCGTAGGCGGCCGGCAGGCCGCAGGGACAGCCCGGGTCGGCGGGGCGGCTCGCGGCGGGCCGAATGGTGTGCGAGCGGCGTGCGGTGCGTCGTGCCATGCCCCCATTGTGACCGCGGGCGGCCCGGCACGGGCGCGGGCCCCGCCCCGCGACGCCCGTTGGCAGCGGCCTTTGAGCCAATCCCCGCCGAACCCGCGGAAGCCGGGGCGCGCCCGACGCGGGCCCGGCAGGATGTGGCTGCCCGTTCCGCCGTCCGGCCTCCGCTCCACCGAGGCATCCTCACCGAGGGGCGATCCCATGCGTACGAGCACCAGGCGCGCCGTGCTGTCGGCCGCCGTCACCGCGTTGCTCGCCGTCGGCACCGGTCTCGTGCCGTCCGCCGCGCAGGCCACCGCGCCGCGACCGTCACACACCGCCGCCGGCTCACCCGGCACCCAGGTCGAGACGGTGTCCGTGGCGAGACGCGACGGCGGCACCGCGCAGTTCGGCGTCTTCACCGACACCACCGGTGCCGACCACCTGTGGTACCGCACGCAGACCGTGCCGGGCGGCGCGTACCGCTCCTGGCAGCAGGTCGGCACGGCCCGCCTCAACAACCAGTACCCGGTGCTGTCGGCCGCCGAGGACGCGGACGGCAGGCTGGAGGCGTTCACCATGGAGTACCAGAGCACCGACATCGTGCGCGTCGCGCAGACCCGGCCCGGCGGCCCCTGGTCGGCCCCGGTCGCGTTCGGCCCGTCCTCGGGCGCGTCGGTGCCGTTCTCCTTCGGCTACCCGTACCTGTACCGCATGGCGGACGGACGGCTGGCGTACTTCGCGGTCTACAGCGACGCCACCGACAACGAGCTGTTCTCCGCCGCCCAGGACGCCCACGGTACCTGGGGCTCGTGGACCGACCTGGGCACGGGCCCCGAGCCGGAGCCGGTCGGCACGCCGACCTCGGTGACCGAGAACCCGGACGGCGGGCTCACCGTCGTGGCCCACCTGTGGAACGCCTCGTCGGGCTACTACTGCGAGATCACCCAGCTCGGCGCCGGTGGCCCCTGGGGGCCTTGGCGGACCTGCGCGACCGACGGCTGCACCGACGCCCGGCGCGGCGGAGGGCCGGTGCGCTAGGCGACGACGCGGCGTGCCGCGCGGGTCCGCCCGCCGGGCGGATCAGCGTGGCCCGTCGGTGCGCTTGCGGTGCAGGGTGAACTGCTCGAAGACCGACAGCTCGCCGTGCGGCTTGTTGACGTTGTAGTACGTCACGTGCATCCGCGTGGTGTCGCCGGGGAAGCGGCCGGGGTCCACGGTGAACGCGGCGAAGCCGTACGGGTGCTCCAGGTCCCGCACGCCGGTCCACACCGCCTGCTCCTTGACGTAGGTCGGCGTGCGCTTGCCGTTCGCGCCCGCGGTCGAGGAGACGGCGGTGAGCACCTTGGCGGAGCCGTCCTTGAAGAAGTCCTGGTTGGTGGTGCCGGAGACCCCGCCGCCGCCCAGGATCATGTGGACGGTGCCGAGCGAGGTGTCGATGGAGTCGGTGGCCGTCGAGACCGGGTTGGGGGTGAGCGTCTCGCTGCCCGCGATCGTGCCGCGCACCGCGAGCGACCGCTCGTAGTTGTGCTCGTGGCCGCAGACCACCAGGTCCACACCGTACTTGTCGAAGAGCGGACCGTACTTCAGGCGCAGGCCGAGGTCGGCGCCGTTGGCGTCGGAGGAGCTGATCATCACCTGGTGCATGGCGACCACCACCCAGTCGATCGCCCGCGAGGACCTGGCCGCCTTCAACTCCCGCTCCAGGAAGGCCAGCTGGCGTCCACCGGAGTAGCCGCTGATGTAGAGGTCCCCGCCGTCCTGGAGGCAGTTGTCGTCGTTCTGCAGCACGATGACCCGCACCGAACCGGCGGTGAACGCATACCACAGGCCGCGCAGTTCGGGGTCGGTCTCGGTGGAGGGCAGGTCGAAGTAGGTCTGGTAGGCGTCCAGACCGATGGCGCCGTTGGACTTCTCGATCTCGTGGTTGCCCGCGGCGGGCATCCACGGCCGGAAGCGGGCGGAGCGGGTGTTGTTGGTGAAGAAGTTGTTCCAGGTGCGCACCCGGTCGACGTCCAGGTTGGCGTAGCACAGGTCGCCGTTGAGCAGGTGGAACAGCGGCGCGACCTGCTCGACGCCGCTCACGATGTCCTTGGTGGCGGGCGTGGAGTTGGCGTCCATGCCAGGGGTGCCGTCCGCGTTCCACGTCACCTGCGGCGCCGACTGGTCGCCGAAGCTGGTGAAGGTGAACGGTGCCCGCCCGCGCGGCGCCGTACGGAAGCTGCCGCCGTCCGGCGTGGCGCCCTCGTGCCACGCGGTGTAGACGTACGCGGTGTCGGGCGCGAGCCGCCGCAGCGCCGCGTGGTGCACGTACACCGTCCGCCCGGAGGTGCCGTCGACGTAGGTGCGGGAGACCGCCGAGGCCGTCGAGCCGAAGCCGTGCTCCAGCGTGCCGTAACGCACCCGGGGCGCGCTCACCGGCGCGTCGGTGAGCCAGGAGACGGTGACCTCGCCGGACGGGTCGGCCCCGAAGGTCAGGTGCAGCCCCTGCACCGGGGGCGCGCCGACCGAGCCGGGCCTGGCGCTGAACGCGGGGGCGGCACCGGCCGCCGGACCCGCGGCGGGGCTCGCCGCGTCCGCCTGGCCCGCGCCCAGCAGCGGGGCCGCCGCCGCGCCCGCGCCGATCAGCCCGAGAGCGCCGCGGCGGCTGAGTCCGGTCTGCGAGCCCTCGGGTGTACCCGTCTGTTCGGCCATCGTGTTCGTTCCTCCAAGTCGGCGCGGCGGACGGGCCGAAGACTGCCGTCCGCCGGCGACGTCGAGGTGAACGCCGGATGGCGCGCGGTGGTCGGGTGCCGGGTGTCCCCAACGTCGGGTCTCGACAAAAGGAGTTGACGAAGCTAATGGGCCGTCAGGACGGTGCGTACGACGTAGCCCGCGGAGTCCACGCCCGAACTGCCGCCCTCCACCAGCGAGGCCACCGCGGTGTCGTCGTCGTACGCGGTCAGCCACCCGTTGGTGCCGTCGCCCACCTCGGCGGTGCCCGTCTTGGCGCCGACGTCCGGCAGGTCGCCCAGGCGCGGCGTGGCCGTGCCGCCGGTGACGACCGCCCGCATCATCTGCCGCAGGTAGCCTGCCGTGCGCGCCGACATCTGCTGCGGCGCGGCCGTCTGGGCCTGACCCGGCAGGATGACCGGCTGGTGGAACGCGCCGTCGCGCACCGTCGCCGCGAGCGAGGCGAGTACCAGCGGGCTCATCGTCACCTGCGCCTGGCCGATGAACTGGGCCGCCTTGTCGCTGCCTTGGGGATCGGCGGGGATGCCGGGGTCGGCGGTCTGCACGCCACCGCCGATGGACCAGCTGCCCAGCCCGAAGACGTTCGCCGCCTCGTCGTGCAGCACGGACGCGTCGTCGCCGTGCACCAGGTAGTGGAAGCCGTCGTAGATGAAGGCGGTGTTGCACGACTCGGCGAAGGCCTGCTCGATCGTGGCGTTGGAATTCGCCGGTACGTCGGACTCGTTGTGGAAGGTCTGCCCCGCGGCGAGCTGCGTCGCGTTGCACGGCGCGGGGCTGCCGGGGCTCATGCCCATGCGGTCGAAGAGCGCGGCGGAGGTGATGATCTTCATCGCGGAGCCGGGCGCCAGCTCGGCGTTGATCGCGGTGTCGCCGTCGGACCCGTGGAAGGCGACGGCCAGGATGTGCCCGGTGCGCCGGTCGAGGGCGACGACCGAGGCGGGTTTGCCCGCCACGTGCGGGTCCAGCACGGCACGTTCGGCCGCCGCCTGGAGCACCGGGTCGATGGTGGTGGTCACGGTGGCGGCCTTGGGCGCGGTGAAGACCTTGACGGCCGACTGCGGTGCGCCCGACGCGTCGGCGACCGACACACCACTGCCCGAGGCGCCGGTGGACTTGCCCGAGGCGTTCTGCGCGATGGTCGCGGCGATGGCGCCGAGCGAGGGGTAACGGGCGGCGGTCAGCTGGGTCTTCCCGTCCGAGGCGACCACCGACACGGACGACGACGCGGGCGGGACCGGACCCGCCACCAGCGTCTGGTCGTCGTGCAGGCCCGGGTAGAGCACGGACGCGCTCCAGTGCACCGCGTCCTGCCCGGAACCACTGCTCACGACGTCCAGCGTGCCCGGGTAGCTCCACGTCCCGCCGGTGACCCGCGCGGTCACGGTGAACGCCACCTTCGCGCCGCCGGTGACCGAGGGATCGGCTCCGGCCGCGTGCACCCCGGAGAACGACAGCGATGTCAGGCCCAGGCCGTCGTGGTACTTGCGGAGCGCGGCCTGTGTGGTGTCCGGAGCGTCGGTGTCACTGGCGGCGCCCGCGTAGTGCGCCGGGCCTGACGCCCAACTGCCCAGGAACGACTGGGCGAACGACACCGCCTTCGCGGGGTCCGGCGGAGTGCTGGAGACGGCGTCCGGATCGAAGGTCCGGCTCGCCGAGGACGCGTCGTCACCGGTGAGCGCGTGCACGACGTTGTACGCGCCCACGCCCCCCAGGCCCAGCAGCGCGACGGTGCCCACGGCGAAAGCCGACTTGGCGGCTGTTCTCATCTTCGTTTGTTCCCCCCTCCGCGGCGTGCCGCCGCGGTTCCCGCGCCGATCCTAGCCACGGGGGCGGGCGCGCAGGGGGACAGGCCGGGTCGTCTTCATCACTCCGGGACCCGGGCGGAAGGCCGGTTTTCGCCGTGCCGCGCGGTGGCGGTCCGCCTCAGCCGTTCAGCAGCGATCCGCGGACGAAGGCCGCCTGTCCGACGTGCTGGGTGGCGTCGTTGACCACGCTGACCAGCCGCACCCCGAGGGTCACCGGCGGGTCCCAGGCGTCGTCCACGATCCGGTCGAGGTCGTGCCCCGACAACCCGCCCACGTACCGGAGCGTGCGTTCGTGCACGGCGTCGTGGTAGCCGGTGAGCAGCTTCGCGGACGCCCGCACCGCGGCCACCTCGTCGCCGGAGTGCCCGTAACCGGTGTCGGACGGGGAGAAGGGCAGGCCGAAGCGGTCCGCCCAGCCCTGCGCGGTCCACGCCTGCTCCACGCCCTCGGCGTCGCTGACGTGGTCGTCCTGCACCCGGGTCAGGTGCCACACCAGCCAGGCGATCGAGTTGGCCGACCCCTCGGGCCGGGTCGCCAGCCGGTCGGCCGACAGCCCCTCGACCGCGTCGTGCACCGACGCGTGGACGCGCTCGAAGGCGTCGGTCAGCAGGTCCGCCACGTTCATCCGCACTCCAGGCCGTCGCATGGATGCCGCCCCGGTGGCGGCGCTCCGGCTTCCGATTGTTACTCCGGTGACGCCCTGACGCGCGGTCCGCCCGGGAAGTCGACCACAATGGTGATGCGGGGGCGCCCGCCGGGGCCGCCGGACCGAGCGGGACCGCCCAGGGAAGGAGAGCCGCCGGTGGGGATGGCCGTGGCCGTCGTCTGCGCGCTGCTGGCAGCCGTGAGCAACGCCCTGGCCACGGTGCTCCAGCGCCGGGCCGCGTCGACCGTACCGCTGTCGAAGGGCTTCAGCGGCTCGCTGATCACCAGCCTGGCCAGGCGCCCGGTGTGGCTGGGCGGAATGGCCGCCGTGATGGCCGCCGCCTGCTTCCAAGCGCTCGCCCTCTACAACGGCGCGCTCTCCGTCGTACAGCCGATCTTCGTGCTGGAACTGCCGACCGCGCTGCTCATCGCGGGCCTGATCTTCCACCGCTCACTGCCCCGGCAGGGGTGGGCCGGGGTGGCCTGCATCGTGGTGGGCGTCGGCACCGCGCTCGGCGCCGCCTCGCCCACCGCCGGGAGCAGCCAGACGGGAATGGTCCGCTGGATCCCGGTGCTGGTGCTGTGCGGTGCGGTCACCGTGCTGCTCATCGGCGCCGCGCTGCGCAGGCCCGCGGGCAAGGCACGAGCCGCCGCCTTCGCGTTGGGCGCCGCCATCGGCTACGCGCTCACCGCCGCCCTGATGAAGTCCGCCGCGTACACCTGGGACACCCGCGGGCCCGTCGGGTTCTTCACCGCCTGGCAGACCTACGGCTTCGCGCTGGCCGGCGTGGCGGCGCTGTTCCTGCTGGAGAACGCGCTGCAATCGGGGCCCATCGCCGCCTCGCAGCCCGTGCTGACCATGGGCGACGCGGTGCTCAGCATCAGCCTCGGCGTGGTGCTGTACGGAGAGCGGATCAGGACCGGCTGGTGGCTGGTGCCGGAACTGGCGGGCGCCGCGGTCACGCTGGCCGGGGCGCTGCTACTGACCACCACACCGATGGCCAAGTCGCTGCTGGCACCGCTGCCCGACCAGACCTGAACGCCGCCCCGGGACGACACCCGGCCCGGGCGGCTCACGCCCCGCCGTCGCCCTCCGCCTCGCGTTCGCTCTCCTCCCGGCGGGCCCGCAGGATCGCCGCCTGCCACATCATGAGCGTCTGCTCGGGCGTGGCGCCCGCGTCGGCCGCCCACTCGGTGAGCGCCTCCGCGGTACGGGCCGCCAGCCGCACCGCGAGCTTGCGCAGCTGCAACGCGTCCATGTCGGTGACGAGCGACGCCATGCCGTCGGCGTCGGAGCGCAGGGCGCAGGCGATCGCCGCGTCGGCGGTGCGGTCCAGGTCGTTGGCCATGTCCTCATGGTGCCCCGGAGGGACCGGTACGACGCGCGACGCTCCGGCACGCCGGGTATAGCGTGCCGGTCGGCGACCGCACCGGCGACGTGAGGAGACCCGTGGGCGAGAACAAACGGCTGATGCTGGCCGGTGAGTGGTACCTGCCGGACGACCCCGAACTCGCCGCGGACACCACGCACAGGATCGAGCTGTGCGCCGCGTACAACGCCCCGGCACCGCCGGACGCGGACCGGCGGCGGGAGATCCTGGAGCGGCTGCTCGGCTCGGTCGGGGAGGGGGTGCGCATCCGCCCGCCGTTCCACTGCGACTTCGGCTACAACATCCGGATCGGCCCGCGCACCTTCGTCAACGTGGGCGCGGTCCTCCTCGACACCGGGCCCGTCACGATCGGCGCCGACGTCCAGATCGGTCCCAACGTCCAGCTGCTCACCGCCACCCACGAACTCGGCGCCGCGCGCCGCAGGGCCGGATGGGAGAAAGCCGTGCCGGTCACCATCGGTGACAACGTCTGGCTCGGCGGCGGGGTCATCGTCTGCCCCGGGGTGACGATCGGCGCGGACACCGTGGTCGGCGCCGGATCGGTGGTCGTGCGCGACCTGCCCGCGGGCGTACTGGCGGTCGGCAGTCCGGCCAGGGTCGTGCGCCGTCTGGAACCGTAGACACGCGTACGCCGGATCACACCGGGCCACCGCGCGCCACGGGCTCATCGGGCACCGGCCCGGCGGTCACCGCGTGTACGCCGCCGCCCTCACCAGGCGTAGACGCGGGCCATGATCTCATCGCGGGCCGCCTGGTCCGGACCGGGGTGGGTCACCATGAACGCCAGACCGTTGGGGTCGCGCCCCTCGACCAGCGTCAGACCCGAGGCCGTCGTCGTGGCGACGTGCGCGGAGCGCTCCTTGAGCAGCTTCTCGCAGCGCTCCAGGTCCCGCTGGTCGACCGCGGTCCAGATGGCGTACTGCGTCCCCACGCTGCCGAACGGATGCTCGCCGCGCGCCCCGATCGCCCGCAGGTAGACCTGGTCGCCGTCCGCGTTCGTCAGCAGCGCCGCCGAGGTGGAACGGGTGGCCAGGTCCATCAGCAGCAGGTCACGGTAGAACGCGGTGGACTCCTCCAGGTCGTGCACGAAGATCACGATCGAGGTGAGCCGCGGCGAGCCGCCCGCCCGGGGCGGTGTCGCATCTGACGTCATCCTGGGATACCCCTTTCCCGCCTCGGCCCGATCCGGCGCCACAGGCCTCGCCCGCCACGGGTGGCTCACGCGGTCACGCGGGCCGCGTCCGCACGGGAGGCCGCCCCTCACGCTACAGCGCGGCACGCCCGCACGCCGGGGGCGCGGCCCGGACCCGCCACCGCCCCCGCGACGCCACCCGGAGCCCGCCCGCACCGCGGCCCGCCCGCCGTTGCGCCGAACGGGTGGCATCGCCGACCCGCCCCCGTGGCGCGCCGGGACGGCAGGCATGGGGCGCGGGCCGCGCGGGGAGACGCAGCGCATGACGACCATCGGCCTGCCGAACGACATCCGTGCCTGTCTGTTCGACCTCGACGGGGTGCTGACCAAGACCGCCGTCGTCCACGCCGCCGCCTGGAAGTCGATGTTCGACGACTTCCTGCGCTCACGCGACGGCGCCGGCTTCACCCCCTTCGACCCGGTGGCCGACTACGACGAGTACGTGGACGGCCGCCCACGCGCCGACGGGGTGCGTGCCTTCCTCGCCTCCCGGGACATCGAACTGCCCGAGGGCGCGGACGACGACCCGCCGGACCGCGAGACGGTGCACGGCCTGGGCAACCGCAAGAACGAACTGCTGCTGCGCAAGATCCGCGAGGACGGCGTCGAGGCGTATCCCGGCTCCGTGCGCTACCTGGCCGCCGCCCGCGAGGCGGGGATGCGCACCGCCGTGGTGTCCTCCAGCGCCAACTGCAAGGACGTGCTCGCCTCGGTCGGCCTGCTGGACGAGTTCGACGTGCGCATCGACGGGATCGTCGCCCAGGAGCGCGCCCTGCCGGGCAAGCCGCACCCCGACACCTTCCTGGCCGCCGCCCACGACCTGGGTGTCGACCCCGCGGCCGCCGCCGTCTACGAGGACGCCCTGGCCGGCATGGACGCGGGGCGATCCGGCCACTTCGGCTACGTCGTCGGCGTCGACCGGGTCGGCCAGGCCACCGCGTTGCGCGAGCACGGCGCGGACACCGTGGTGCAGGACCTGTCCCAGCTGCTGGGGGAGGGCTCGTGATCAGCCATCCGTCGTTCCAGGTGGACCCCTGGTCAGTGCGGCAGACCGGCCTCAACCTCGAGGTGCTGCCGCAGAGCGAGTCGGTCTTCGCCCTGTCCAACGGCCACATCGGCTGGCGGGGCAACCTCGACGAGGGCGAGCCGCACGGCCTGCCCGGCAGCTACCTCAACGGCGTGCACGAACTGCGCCCGCTGCCGTACGCGGAGGCCGGGTACGGCTACCCGGAGTCCGGCCAGACCGTCATCAACGTCACCAACGGAAAGATCATCCGGCTGCTGGTGGACGACGAGCCGTTCGACCTGCGCTACGGGCGGCTGCGCTCCCAGACCCGCGAACTCGACCTGCGCACCGGGCTGCTGCACCGCACCGTCGAGTGGACCTCCCCGGCCGGCAGCACCGTGCGGGTGCGCTCCACCCGCATGGTCTCGCTGTCCCAGCGGGCCGTCGCCGGGGTGCGCTACGAGGTCGAGCCGCTGGACACCGAGGTGCGCCTGGTGATCCAGTCCGAGCTGGTCGCCAACGAGCAGCTGCCGAAGGCCACCGAGGACCCGCGGGTGTCGGCCGCGCTGGAATCCCCCCTGGTGCCGGAGGACCACTTCGCGCACGGCGAGCGGCTGCGCCTGGTGCACCGCACCCAGTCCAGCGGACTGCGGGTCGCGGCGGCCGCCGACCACGTGGTGGACGGCCCCGAAGGCACCCGCACCTCCAGCGAGAGCGGCGACAACGTCAGCCGCATGACGGTCACTTCGCGA
Organism: Streptantibioticus parmotrematis; assembly: GCF_019890615.1. Taxonomy (GTDB): domain Bacteria; phylum Actinomycetota; class Actinomycetes; order Streptomycetales; family Streptomycetaceae; genus Streptantibioticus_D; species Streptantibioticus_D parmotrematis. The sequence continues at coordinate 215,961 of NZ_JAINVZ010000001.1, forward strand.
CTGTCGCCCGGCGAGACGCTTCGCCTGGACAAGCTCGTCGCCTACGGCTGGTCCGCCGTGCGCTCCCTGCCCGCGGTGGTCGACCAGGTCGACGCGGCCCTCGCCGGGGCCTCCAGCACCGGGTGGCAGGGGCTGGTGGACGAACAGCGCGCCTGCCTCGACGAGTTCTGGGGCTGCTCGGACGTCGAGATCGACGGCGACGCGGAGATCCAGCAGGCGGTGCGCTTCGCCCTCTTCCACGTGCTCCAGGCCGGTGCCCGTGCCGAGCAGCGGGCGATCCCCTCCAAGGGCCTGACCGGCTCCGGCTACGACGGGCACTCCTTCTGGGACACCGAGAGCTTCGTGCTGCCGCTGCTGACCTACACCGCTCCGGGCTCGGTGGCCGAGGCGCTGCGCTGGCGCCAGTCGACGCTGCCCGCCGCACGCGACCGGGCCCGCCAACTCGGCCTGCGCGGGGCGACGTTCCCCTGGCGGACCATCGACGGCTCGGAGTGTTCCGCCTACTGGCCCGCCGGCACGGCGGCGTTCCACGTGAACGCGGACATCGCCGAGGCGGTCGTGCGCTACGTCTCCGTCACCGGTGACACCGCCTTCGAACGGGAGACCGGGCTCGAACTGCTCGTGGAGACCGCCCGGTTGTGGCACTCCCTGGGCCACCACGATCCGCACGGACGCTTCCACATCGACGGCGTCACCGGCCCCGACGAGTACAGCGCGGTCGGCTACGACAACACGTACACCAACTTGATGGCCCAGGCGAACCTGCGGGCCGCCGCCGACGTGGTGGAGCGCAACCCCGAACGCGCCGCGGACTTCGAGGTGGGGGAGGAGGAGACCGCCGCGTGGCGGGACGCCGCCGAGGCGATGACCGTCCCGTACAACGAGGACCTGGGCGTGCACGAGCAGTCGGCGGGCTTCACCCGGCGCCAGCCCTGGGACTTCGCGGACACCCGGCCCGACCAGTACCCGCTGATGCTGCACTTCCCCTACTTCGACCTGTACCGCAAGCAGGTCATCAAGCAGGCGGACCTGGTGCTGGCGATGTTCACGCGGGGCGACGCCTTCACCGACGAGGAGAAGGCCCGCAACTTCGACTACTACGAGCCGCTGACGGTGCGTGACTCCTCGCTGTCCGCCTGCTGCCAGGCGGTGATGGCCGCGGAGGTGGGACATCTGCGCCTCGCCTACGACTACGTGGGCGAGGCGGCGTTGATGGACCTGGACGACCTGGAACGCAACACCCGTGACGGCCTGCACATCGCCTCGCTGGCCGGTACCTGGCTCGCGCTGGTCGCGGGCTTCGGCGGCATGCGGCACGGCGACGGCCAGGTCTCGTTCCGTCCCCGGCTCCCGGAGATGATCGGGCGTCTCGCCTTCAGCGTGCAGGTGCGCGGGGCACGGCTGCGGGTGGAGATCGACGGCTCCGAGGTCACGTACACTCTCGTCGCGGGCGATCCACTGGAAATCGGCCACTGCGGCGAGAAGTTGACGGTAGTGGCCGGTGAACCGCAATCCCGTCCGGTTCCCCAGGTGCCGGCGCGACCGGAACCCGGGCAACCGCCCGGCCGACGCCCCGAGCGCCGGCAATGATCGCCCGGCATAAGCGCTTTTCACGTTCCCTCGGCATTTCGCTCCGTCAAACCCCGTGTGACGCAGGCGTGTTCGTCACGCTCAGCCGTCGCCGGAGCGCAATGCGTTCACTTCCCGGGAGTTATCCATGAGCCGCCCAGGAATTCCCAGTGCGGTGCGAGTCGAGACAAAGGGTGTCTCCCCTCCTTCCGGTGTGTGACCTCGCCGAACCGTTCCGTGGTCTCGCAACCGCGGAACCCGAAAGCACGTCATTGTTGTCGTGTCAGCCCCGAGACCCGGCCGGCTCCGGTCGTGTGCCCGTCAGCGACCATTACGGTCAACAGTGCCAAATGGATCGTTATGGCGTCGCACCGCCCGACGGCGTTTACTCGCCGTGTGCCCGGCAGCACCCCAGAGACACCAAAGAAGAGAAAAACGCGGTCACTTGCGCACACCGCGAACCTCTCGCCCCTCTTCTTCGTATGTGCCATTGACACCCCCACTACCGGTGGTTCTCGGCGACGACACACACAAGGAAACGTGGAGACAAGCACCTGATGGCAACCACTGGCTACTCATCCCCCACCGACGCCCCCGACCGGCACGGACCGATACCCACCATGGTCTACGTCTGCGAGCCGGACGCCGTGACGGCCGGGCGGCGGGCGGAGATCTGCCGGACCCATGCGGCGCACCGCACCTGGTGGGTGGTGGACACCGTCATCGAGGAGCAGGCCGGTGTGCCCCTGGAGGAACGCCCCGGCTGGCAGCGGGTGCGGACCGCACTCGCGCGGGGGGCGGTCGGCATCGTCATCACCTGGGACCCGGCCACCGTCGCCGCCGGTCTCGAGGACTTCCAGGCGCTCCAGGCGTCGTTCCGGTCGCACGGCGCCGTCCTGGTGGCCGCGACCGGTACCCCCGACGCACCCCCACCGAGGCACGACACCCAGGCCTGACGCACCACCGAGCACGTCCGTATCCTCCGGAGCCCCGCGTTCCCCACGGCGCGGGTTCCGCCGACAGCATTGGGACTAGCCATGCCGTTCGCACTCACCTACGCTCGCAGCCCCATACCCGAGCCGGTCACCTCCTATGCCTATGATCCGGATCAGCAGTTGAACGTCCTCGCGGACGGCAGCCCCGCGGTGCTCGACGTCGCCATGCTGCTGGCCGCGGGATCCACCACCTCGACCGCCGGGTCCAAGACGCACTTCGACGACTGAGACGCACGCGACGACCGATGACCGTACTGATCCTGACCTGCGCCGAGGACGTGACGGCCGACATGGTCGTCCAGCGGCTCAACGCCGACGGCGTCCCCGTACTGCGGGTCGACCCGGCCGACTTCCCGCGCACCGTCGGCCTCGCGGCGGTCCACACGGCGGGCGGCCCGGCCGGGCGGATCACCACCGACCGCCGCACCACGGATCTGCGCGACATCCGCTCGATCTGGGTGCGGCGGCCCGGGCGGCCCGGCCTCGGCGCGGCGGACCAACCCGCCTGGACCGCGCTGGAGTCGGACCACGCCTGGTACGGCACGCTGCGGGCGCTGCCCGGGGTGCGGTGGATGAACCACCCGGACGCGCACACCGCGTGCCGTTACAAGATGTGGCAGTTGTCGGTCGCCGAGTCGGTCGGGTTCACCGTGCCCGCCACGCTGCTGACCACTGAGCCGTCCGCCGCCGAGCGCTTCGCGGCGGACCACGGGCCGTTGGTGTGCAAGTCGGTCTCCGGCCGGGCGCCCGACGACCCGCCGCTGGCGCTGCCCACCACGGCCGTGCCCGCCGACGCGGACTTCGCCGGTGTCGCCGGGTCGGCCACCTGCCTGCAACGCCGGGTGGACAAGCGGTACGACGTGCGGCTGACGGTCGTCGGCGACCGGATGTTCTGCGCCCGCACCGACGAGACGCCCGCCGGGCTGGACGACCTGGACTGGCGGTACGCCGACCCCGAGGCGGTCAGGTGGCGGGCCGGTGAGGTGCCGCCGGACATCGCGACGAAGGTCACCGCGTTCATGGACCGGGCCCGACTCGCCTACGGGGCCTTCGACTTCGCAGTGACCGGGGACGGCACCTGGTCCTTCCTGGAGTGCAACGCCTCCGGGCAGTTCGGCTTCTTCGAACTCGTCGCCGGACTGCCCGTCTCGGAGGCGATCGCCGACTGGCTCGGCGCGCCGCGGGAGCGGGACCGTTGACGCGGGGGCTCCGGGCTGCCTAGCGTGACCCCGTTGTCTACTCGTCAGTAGGGTCGATATGGGGACCTCCCGTCCGTACGACATCGTGCTGTTCGGCGCGACCGGCTTCACCGGCGGGCTGACCGCCGAGTACCTGGCCCGGCACGCCCCCGAAGGGTGCCGATGGGCGCTCGCCGGGCGCGATCCGGCCAAGCTGGAGCGGGTCAGGGAACGGCTGGCCGCCCTCGATCCGGCGTGCGCGTCGCTGCCGTTGCTGACCGCCGAAGTCGCGCAGGCCGACACGCTGCGCGACTTCGCCGCGCGGACCCGGGTGGTCATCTCCACGGTGGGCCCGTACCTGCGGTACGGCGAACCGCTGGTGGCAGCGTGCGCCGAAGTGGGCACCGACTACGTCGACCTCACCGGCGAGCCCGAGTTCGTGGACCTGATGTACCTGAAACACCACCGCGCGGCGGTGGCCAGCGGCGCCCGGATCGTGCACTCCTGCGGCTTCGACTCCCTTCCGTACGATCTGGGAGCATTGCTGACCGTACGTCAACTCCCTTCCGACGCACCCGTCTTCGTCGAGGGGTTCGTCAGGGCGGCCGGGACGGTGTCCGGCGGCACGGTCGCCTCCGCGCTGATGGCGGTCTCCCGGCCGCTGGCGATGGTCCGGGCCGCCCGTCACCGCCGCGCGGCCGAGCCCACCCCGGCCGGGCGCCGCAGCCGTGCGGTGCTGAGGGGGCCGCGCTGGTCGGCGGACGCCCGCGCCTGGACCCTCCCGATGCCCACGATCGACCCCATGGTGGTGACCCGCTCGGCCACCGCGCTGGACGACTACGGGCCCGACTTCCGTTACGCGCACAACGCGGCGGTGAAATGGCTGCCGGTCGCCCTGGTGGGTGGGGTGGGTGTCGTGGCCGCGCTGGCCGCCGCCCAACTGCCCCCGGTGCGGCGGGCGTTGGAGCACACTCGCAAGCCCGGTGAGGGCCCGGACGAGCGCCGGCGTGCCAAGGGCTGGTTCACGGTGCGCTTCGCCGGGCGCAGTGGCAAGGAACGGGTGTGGACCGAGGTCTCCGGCGGCGACCCCGGTTACGGGGCGACATCGCTGATGCTGGCCGAGTCCGCGCTGTCCCTGGCCTTCGACGACCTCCCGGTCACCGCGGGCCAGCTCACCCCGGCCGCCGCGATGGGTACGGCGCTGATCGACCGGCTGACGGCGGCCGGAATGCGCTTCGCCGTCCTGCAGGCACCGCCCAGGTCGGCGCCCGGCCGCTGGAAGGGCTGAGCACCTGGATGGATGAGCTGAGCACCCGGTCCGCCGCGCCCGGACCTCACACCGCGATCGGCCGGTCGGTCGCGGTGACCGGGGCCGGCAGGTCCGTCGTCCCCATGAGGTAGCGGTCGACGGCCGCCGCCGCGGAGCGTCCCTCCGCGATCGCCCACACGATCAGCGACTGGCCGCGCCCGGCGTCGCCCGCGACGAACACCGCGGGCCGGGCGGTACCGAAGCCGGGGTCCCGGGCGATGGTGCCGCGTGCGTCGAGCCGCAGCCCCAACTGCCCCAGCAGTTCCGCGTCCGGCGGCGGCCCGGTGAACCCCAGTGCCAGCAGCACGAGTTGGGCCGGGATCGTCCGCTCGGTGCCCGGCACCGGCAGCCGTGACGCGGGCTCGCTGTCGGCCAGCCGCAGCGCCCGTACGTGCCCCGAGGTGTCGCCCTCGAACCGCACGGTGGAGGCGGAGAAGACCCGCACGTCCTCGTCCGTGGCGGGCAGCGGCAGCCCGCCGGTCCCGGCGTCGCCCCGCGTGCCGCGCTCGCGGGCCAGCGTCCGGCCCTCCTCGTGCGCGGGGGAGGCGCGGTAGACGTGCGGATAGGTGGGCCACGGTTCGTCGGGGGAGCGGCGGTGGCCGGGGTGTGGGCGGATGTCGAGCTGGACGACGGAGGCCGCCCGCTGCCGCAGCGCCGTGCCCAGGCAGTCGGCCGCGGTGTCCCCACCGCCGACGATGACCACGTGCTTGCCCCGGGCCGTGACGGGCGGCGACGACCACTCGCCCCGGCTGACCCGGTTGGCCTGCGGCAGGTACTCCATCGCCTGGTGCACGCCCGCCAACTCACGCCCCGGGACGGGGAGTTCGCGCCAGGCGGTGGCGCCGATCGCGACCACGACGGCGTCGTGCCCGGCGGCCAGCTCGTCGGCGGCGGGACGCACCCCCACCTCGGCGTCGGTGTGGAACCGCACGCCCTCGGCGGTCAACTGGCCCAGACGACGGTCGAGATGGCTCTTCTCCATCTTGAAGTCGGGGATGCCGTAGCGCAGCAGGCCTCCGGCGCGGTCGTCGCGCTCGTAGACGTCCACCGCGTGTCCCGCGCGCACCAGCTGCTGGGCGGCGGCCAGGCCCGCCGGGCCGGAACCGACGACCGCGACGCTCCGGCCGGTCGACCGGCCCGGGCGGACCGGGCGCACCCGGTCCGCGCGCCAGGCCTGGTCGGCGATGGCCACCTCGACGTCCTTGATCGTCACCGGGTCGGCGTCGATGGCGACCACGCAGCCGTCCTCGCAGGGGGCCGGGCAGAGCCTGCCGGTGAACTCGGGGAAGTTGTTGGTGGCGTGCAGCCGTTCACTCGCCGCCGCCCAGTCGTCCGCCTCTACCAGCAGGTTCCACTCGGGGATCAGATTGCCCAGCGGACAGGCCGAGTGGCAGAAGGGGATGCCGCAGTCCATGCACCGGCCCGCCTGGGCGCTGACGACCGGCAGCAGCGGACGGCCGTCGTAGACCTCCCGCCAGTCCGTGAGCCGCTCCGGGACCGGTCGGCGCGGGCGGCTGACGCGGGGGGTGGTGAGAAAGCCCCAACGACCGGCCATGACGGCCTCCACTGCGACGGTGCGGGAGTGGCGGGAGTGTCCGGCGCGACGGCGTGCGCGGCGCCTTTCCGCCAGCGTACGTCCACCCGGGTGAGGCCGCCGTCCGCCGGTTCACCCGTAGCGCAGCGACCCCGGGGTGGTCAGCCTCTCGCCGGTCTCCAGCCAGGTCTTCAGGCCGGAGAGGATCATCGGCCAGCCGCCGTACAGCTCCGGGTTGGCGCCCTGGCGCAGCCGGTCGTGGGTGACCGTGAGGCGGCAGGAGTCCTCGGCGATCGGCTCGATCTCCCAGGTGATCCGGCTCGCGCCCTCGGCCTTCACCTCGTCGCTCCACAGCGCCGTCATCGTCTGCACGAGCCGTCGCGGGGGATCGGCCTCCAGCGTCTCGCCCTCGCCGATCAGCGTGCCGGAGGCGGTGTGGCGCATCTCGAAGCGGGAGCCGGGCGTCCAGTCGGTCAGCGCCGCGACGCCGAAGTTGTAGGCGGCGCGTGCCTCGGGGTCGGTGATCGCCTCCCACAGCCGCTCCGGAGTGGTGCGGATGTAGATCTCGAAGACCTGTTGCATGGAAGTCTCCAGTTGCCTCTTGAGCCCGGTGAGCGTCGCCGCCCAGGGCTCGGCGTACCTGCTCACCCACCGGTCGTGGACGAGCCGGATGGGAACGGGATTGAGGAAGTGGAGCTTCTCCCGGCCCTGCCGTCTGGTGACCACCAGACCGGCCTCCTCCAGTGTCCGCAGATGCTTCATCACCGCGAACCGGGTGGTCTCGAACCCGGCCTGGAGCGAGCCCAGCGACTGCCCGTCCCGCTCACGCAGCGCGTCGAGCAGCGCCCGGCGGGTGGGATCGGCCAGCGCCTTGAACACCGCGCCCTCGTCGACGTCCTCGTCCATGCGCCCACGATAGGTGACCCAAAAGACACGTGTCAATCGGGTCACCTATTGACCGGCCGCCCGTCAAGGTCGCCTGTCAACGTCACCTGTCAACGTCATCTGTCGAGATCACCTGTTGAGGGCGTGCGTACGTGCGCTTCGCAGACGCCCCGCGGAGGAATCTCAGCCCGCGGCGGTCCAGCCCGACCAGCGGGTGACGGTCACCTCGATCACGGGTCCTGGTGGCGGCCGGTCGCCGTACTGCGCCGGGTACTTGGCGACCAGCGCCGCGATCGCGGGGTCGTCGCCCCGTTCGTCGGCCGGCCGCACGCGAGCCGTGCCGTCGGCGCGCGCCCACCACAGCGCGTCCCAGTCCTCCTGGTAGCCGTCCGCCAGCAGGCAGACCGCCGGATTGGCGGCGATGTCGGCCAGGCGCTTCAAGGCGCGAGAGCGCTTGGGCTTGTGGTCGACCGCCATCAGCACGGCGTCCCCGTCGACCGCGAACACCACCGGCACCACGTGCGGGCGCCCGTCCGCGTCGGCGGTGGCCAGCCGGGCCACGCGCGCGGCGGCGAACCGCTCACGCGCCCCTTCGGCCGTCATCGTGGCCATCGCGCCTCCGCCTCTGGCAGGCCTCTCGCGGCCCTCCCGCCGAGCACCGGGCTCGCCCCGGAGGCTCACGCTCAGCGGAACGCCGCGGCCAGCCCCGCGAACTCGTCGAGCCGCGCGTACGTCCCCCGTTCGGGCTCGGTCGGCAGGTGGAACAGCAACCGCTCGACGCCGAGCCGCACGTAGCCCTCGATCATCTCGGGGTCGCTCGGGATCGCGTACACCGTGACCGGCACGTCCCGGCCGGCCCGCTCGCGCAGCCGCTCCATCAGCGGGCCGAGCCGGTCGGGCGGAAGACTGTTGGCGAGCCAGGCGTCGCCGAACTCCGCCACCCGGCCGAACGCGGCCTCGCCACCGCCGACGTAGACGGGGGGATGCGGTTTGCGCAGCGGCTTGGGCCAGCAGAACGACGGTCCGCAGTCCACGAACTCGCCGTGGAACTCGGCCAGTTCCTCGGTCCACAACTCCCGTATGGCACGCAGGCGTTCGTTGACCAGACGCCCGCGTGTCGTGGGATCGGTGCCGTGGTCGCGCATCTCCTCCTTGTTCCAGCCGACCCCTACCCCGAAGACGGCCCGGCCCCGCGAGACCAGGTCCAGCGAGGCCATCTGCTTCGCGGTGTGGATGGGGTCGCGCTGCGACACCAGCGCGATGCCGGTGCCGACCAGCAGGCGTTCGGTGACCGTCGCGGCGGCGGTGAGCGCCACGAAGGGGTCGAGCGTGCGGTAGTAGACGCGCGGCAGGTCACCGCCGCCCGGGTACGGCGAGGTGCGTTCGGCCGGGATGTGACTGTGCTCGGCGACGAACAGCGAGTCGAACCCGCGCTCCTCCAGGGCACGTCCCAACGGCGCGGGGGCGATCCCCTCGTCGGTGGGGAACGTCGCGATCCCGAACTTCACACCGCCCACCTTCCTCCGCTCGCCCCGGTGACGTCCTTCGCCGTGCCGGGCCGCCTCACCTGCGCGCCGCGCCGCCTCACTTGCCGCCGGAACCGGCCGACTTGAGCGCCTGAGTCAGTGCCTGGCCGAAGGCCTTGAGGTCGTCCGGCTTGCGGCTGGTGATCAGGGTGTTCGGGCCCGCGTCGCAGACCTTGACCTCCTCGTCCACCCAACTGCCGCCCGCGTTGCGGATGTCGGTCTTCAGGCTCGGCCACGACGTGAGGGTGCGGCCGCGTACGACGTCCGCCTCGACCAGCGTCCACGGGCCGTGGCAGATCGCGGCGACCGGCTTGCCCGCGGTGAAGAAGCCCTTGGCGAACGCCACCGCCTTCTCGTTCGTGCGCAGGAAGTCGGGGTTCGCCACGCCGCCGGGCAGCACCAGCGCGTCGTAGTCACCGGGGGAGACCGAGTCCACCGTGCGGTCCACCGGGAAGGTGTCGCCCTTGTCGAGGTGGTGGAACCCCTGGATCGTGCCGGAGTCGGTCGACACCAGTTCCGGGGTGGCGCCGAAGTCCTTCACCGTCTGCCACGGATCCGTCAACTCGACCTGCTCGACCCCTTCGGGCGCCACGAGGAACGCGACCTTCATGGTGTTCACGACCTTCCGGATCGGATGTTCTGGTCCGCGCCACGCGTACCCGGGCATTTCGCACCGAAACTCATGGTCGCCCGCCCGCCCGGGCCCTCGCCCGTGCCTGTTTCGAACGGCGCCGCGCGGTTACCCGGAACCGCAGGAGCGGCAGAAAGGTGACGGCGGCCGAACGGAGAGTCATGGCTGGCAAGGTTTCCGACTACATCCTGGAACGTCTGCGGGACTGGGGTGTCGACCACGTCTTCGCCTACCCCGGCGACGGCATCAACGGGCTGCTGGCCGCCTGGGGCCGCGCCGACGACAACCCGCGCTTCGTCCAGGCCCGGCACGAGGAGATGGCCGCTTTCGAGGCCGTCGGCTACGCCAAGTTCTCCGGCCGCCTCGGCGTGTGCGCCGCGACCTCGGGGCCGGGCGCGATCCACCTGCTCAACGGACTGTACGACGCCAAGCTCGACCACGTGCCGGTGGTCGCCATCGTCGGCCAGACCAACCGCAGCGCGATGGGGGGCTCTTACCAGCAGGAGGTCGACCTCGCGTCGCTGTACAAGGACGTCGCGGGCGCGTTCTGCGAGACGGTCAACGTCCCCGAGCAACTGCCTAACGTCCTCGACCGCGCCATCCGCACCGCGTACACACGACGGACCGTCACCGCGATCATCGTCCCGGCGGACGTGCAGGAACTGGACTACACGCCGCCCACCCACGCGTTCAAGATGGTGCCCTCCAGCCTCGGCGTCTCCGAGTCGCTGCCGGTGCCGGGAGACGGCGACATCGACCGCGCCGCCGAAGTCCTCAACGCCGGGGAGGAGACGGCCATCCTGATCGGCCAGGGCGCGAAGGCCGCGGCCGCCGAGGTCCAGGAGGTCGCCGACCTGCTCGGCGCCGGCGTCGCCAAGGCCCTGCTGGGCAAGGACGTCCTGACCGACGACCTGCCGTACGTCACCGGTTCGATCGGACTGCTCGGCACCCGCCCGTCGTACGAGATGATGCACGACTGCGACACGCTGCTGGTCATCGGATCCAGCTTCCCCTACGCGCAGTTCCTGCCGGAGTTCGGGCAGGCGCGCGCCGTGCAGATCGACGCCGACCCCGGCATGGTCGGCCTGCGCTACCCCTTCGAGGTCAACCTCGTCGGCGACTCCCGCGAGACGCTGCGCAAGCTGCTGCCGAGGCTGAAGAAGAACAAGAACCACAAGTGGCGCAAGACCGTCGAGTCGAACGTCTCGCGCTGGCGCGAGGTGATGGAGCGCAGGGCCGCGGTGGAGGCCGACCCCGTCAACCCCGAGTACGTCGTCCAGGCCCTCGACGCACAGGTGCCGCACGACGCCATCGTGAGCGCCGACTCCGGCTCCGCAGCCAACTGGTACGCCCGCCACCTGCGGATGCGCGGCAGCATGCGCGGTTCGCTGTCCGGCACGCTGGCCACGATGGGGCCCGGGGTGCCGTACGCGATCGGGGCGAAGTTCGCCCACCCGGAACGCCCGGCGATCGCCCTGGTCGGTGACGGCGCGATGCAGATGAACGGCCTGGCCGAGCTGATCACCGCGGCCAAGTACTGGCGGGACTGGAGCGATCCGCGCCTGGTGGTCGCGGTCTTCAACAACCAGGACCTCAACCAGGTGACCTGGGAGATGCGGGCGATGTCCGGCGCTCCGCAGTTCGTCGAGTCCCAGGCCCTCCCCGACGTGCGCTACGCCGACGTCGCGGTCTCCTTCGGGCTGCTGGGCAGCCGGGTGGAGGAGCCCGGCCAGGTCGCGGACGCCTGGCGTGCCGCGCTCGCCGCCGACCGGCCGTACGTCATCGACTTCCGCACCGACCCGGCCGTGCCGCCGATCCCGCCGCACGCCACCTGGGACCAGATCGAGGCCGCGGCCGCAGCCGTCGTGCAGGGCGACCCGGACCGCGCCTCCATGGTTCGGCAGGGCTTCAAGGCCAAGGTCCAGGAGTTCCTGCCCGGCGGCTCGAAGTCCGGCAAGGAGTGAGGTCGCGCCATGACGGCTTACGGATACCTTCTGTCCTGCGAGGAGTTCACCCCGGCCCAACTCCTCGACCAGGCACGGATGGCCGAGCAGGCCGGCTTCGAGGCGCTGGCCATCTCCGACCATTACCACCCGTGGAACCGCGAGCAGGGCCAGAGCGCGTTCGTCTGGTCGATGATCGGCGCCCTGTCCCAGGTCAGCTCGCTGCCGGTGACCACGTTCGTCACCTGCCCGACGGTACGCACCCACCCGGCGGTGATCGCTCAGGCCGCGGCCACCTCCGGCGTGGTGACCGGGGGCCGCTTCCGCTTCGGCATCGGCACCGGCGAAGCGCTCAACGAGCACGTCCTGGGCGGCCCTTGGCCCGAGGCGACCGTGCGCACCGAGATGCTGGAGGAGGCGCTCGGGGTGATCCGGCGGCTGTTCACCGGCGAGGAGGTCTCGCACCACGGCACGCACTACACCGTGCAGAACGCCCGCCTGTACACGCTGCCCGAGGAGCCGGTGCCGATCTACGTCTCCGGCTTCGGGCCGCAGGCCGCCGCGCTCGCCGGACGCGTCGGCGACGGCTTCGTGACGATGATGCCGGACGAGTCGCTGGTGGAGCAGTACCGCAAGTCCGGCGGCGCGGGCAAACCGGTCCTCGGCGGCCTCAAGGTGTGCTGGGGCACCGACCGCGCCGAGGCGGTCCGCACCGCGCACCGGCTGTGGGCCAACGAGCAACTGCCCGGCGAACTCGCCCAGATGCTGCCCACGCCACGCCACTTCGAGCAGGCGAACACGCTGGTGACCGAGGAGATGGTGGCGGACGCCGTCACGTGCGGCGGCGACGTGGACGCCCACGTCGCCGCCGTGCGGGCGTACGCCGACGCGGGCTTCGACGAGGTGTACGTCAACCAGATCGGACCGCAGCAGCAGGGCTTCTTCGACTTCTACCGCACCCGGGTGCTGCCGACCCTGCGCGAGGGCTGAGAGCCTTCGCCAGCCGGGCCGCGTGCCCTCCACGAAGACCCGCACGCTCTCCAGCCCCTCCACCCGCTCCCGCACCGACCCGCCAGTCGGATCGCCGCGCCCGGCAGTTCGCGGCCCTGCTCGACCGTCTGCCGCCGCCAGCCGGCCATCGGTACGGGAGCTTGCGAGTTCGTCGTGTCCAACGGGCGCCGCCTGCATGCCCGTTGACGGCCGGGGTAGGCGCAGCCGCGTGACCGAAGCACCAACCAGCTACGGAGGCGAGCACGATGGGCATCGGAGGATGCATCGGCCTGATCGGTCTGGGGGCGATACTGACGTTCGCCGTCGACCTGCACGTCAAGGGCGTCAACGTGGCGCTGGTGGGTCTGATCATGATGGCGGTCGGCATCATCGGCCTCGCCGTCTACGTCAGCATCTTCAAGCGGCGCAGGATGCAGCCGCCCAGCCCGGCGGCCCCGATCGTGGACGTCGAGGAGCACCGCTACTGAGCCACGGACGAGCCACGAATCCGCTCGAACGGCACCCGTGAAGAACGCACGGCAGGAGAAGAACGCACGCCAGGAGGGGCACCGCTACTTCGCGGCGCGGTTGCCCCGCCCCGAGAACCGTCCGCCGAGCACGTCGGCCAGGGAGACCAGCAACGCCACCACCACGAAGGCGGTGGCCACCAGCACGCCGGTCTGGAAGGCGCCCGCCCAGTCCGTGGGATGCGCGGCCACCCGGGCGAAGAACACCGAGCCGACCGCCGCGATCCCCACCGCGGACCCGATCCGCTGCGCCGTCTGAAGCATTCCCCCCGCGCTGCCCGCTCGCCGCACCGGCACCTCGCCCAGGGTGAGCGTCTGGTTGGGGGAGATCACCAGTCCACTGCCGAGTCCGGCGAACAGCAGCGGAGCGGCCGTCTCCCAGCCCACGTTCCGCCCCGACGCCACGTGCACCGCGATCGTCGCGCCGACCAGGCCGACGACCACCATCAGCAGCCCGGCGGTCACCAGTGGCCTGCCGAACCGGTGCACCACCCGGCCGCCGACCGCCGCGGCCGCACCCGACCCCAGCGCGAACGGCGTGATCGCCAGTCCCGCGTCGAGCGCCGTGTAGCGCAGCCCGCTCTGCAGGTAGAGCGTGAAGATGAAGAAGATCGCGGTGAACCCGGCGAAGTACAGCAGCGACAGCAGCGTCCCCAGGGAGAACGAGCGGGCCCGGAACAGGCTCATGTTGACCACCGGTTCCCCGCGCCGGGCGTAGCGCAGCTCCCAGCCCACGAACGCGGCCAGCAGCACCGCCGCGACCAGCACCAGCCACCACTTGGCGGGGCTGTGCCACTGCTGCTCCTGGACGAACGGCAGCAGCAGCGACACGGTGCCGGCGCCCAGCAGGCACACACCGAGCGGGTCGAACCGGCCGCGCCGCGACCCCTTGCCGCCCTCGGTGGCCTCGCCTCGCGGCGTGTCGCCGTCCGGCGCGGTCGGCGCGGGCAGGAGCCGGTAGGCCACCGGCAGAGCGATCACACCGATCGGCAGGTTGACGTAGAAGACCCAGCGCCAGCCCTCGGTGACGCCGAACGCCTGGATCAGCAGGCCGCCGAGCAGCGGGCCGATGGCGGTCGATATGCCGATCGTCGCACCGAGCAGCCCGAAGGCCTTGCCGCGTTCGGCGCCCCGGAAGAGCTGCTGGATGAAGCCGGAGACCTGCGGGACCAGGATGCCGCCGGCCATGCCCTGCGCCAGCCGGGCCAGCACCAGCCACTCCTGGCTCTGCGCGGCGCCCGCGAGCGCGCTGGTCGCCGTGAACAGCGCGAGTCCCGCCATGAAGACCGCCCGGCGGCTGCGGGCGTCCCCGAAGCGTCCGGCCGGGACCAGTGCGAGCCCGAAGGTGAGCGCGTACCCGGACAGCACCCATTGCAGCGCGCTGTCGGAGGTGTGCAGCCCGACCTTGATGGTGGGCAGGGCGACGTTGACGATGCTGACGTCCAGGAGCGTCATGAACCCGGCGACCAGGCAGACCGCCAGCGCCGACCAGCGGTGGTCGCGTCCCGGCGTCTCGCGGCCGGTGGCGGATGCCGTGGTGCCGGATGCGGTGTCGCGTGCTGTCACGTTGCGGGCCCTTCGGCGTCGTGCGTGCCGCCCGCCTGCGCGGCGGCCCACGCCATTCTCGCGCGGTCACCTCACGGGTGCCCCACGGGACGATGGTGATTCACCGGGCCGGACACCCGAGGTCAGGCGACGCCGCGTGGCCGGAACTGGATGCTGACGCGCGGGCCCACCGACTGCGCGGTCTTGGGCACCGCGTGGTCCCACGTGCGCTGGCAGGAGCCGCCCATCACGATCAGGTCCCCGTGGCCCAGCCGCTGCCTGACACCGGTGCCGCCGTCCCTGGGCCGCAGCGCCAGGACGCGCGGTTCGCCCACCGAGACGATGGCGACCATGGTGTCGTGCCGGGCGCCCCGCCCGATGCGGTCGCCGTGCCAGGCGACGCTGTCGCGGCCGTCCCGGTAGTAGCACAGACCCGCCGTGCGGAAGGGTTCGCCCAGCTCGTCCGCGTAGTGCTCGCCGAGCGCCCGGCGGGCCCGGTCGAGCACGGGGTGCGGCAGCGGGTCGTCCTCGCCGTAGTGCGCCAGAAGGCGGGGCACGGCGACCCGCCGCTCGTACATCTGCCGCCGCTCCGCCTGCCAGGGCACGTCCGAGGCCAGCACGTCGAAGAGCTGGTCGGCGCCGGTCAGCCAGCCCGGCAGCACGTCGATCCAGGCGCCGTGCGCGAGCGGTGTACGGGACAGGCCGTCCAGCGGACGCAGGCCGATCTCCTCGGTGACACCGAAGAGCGAGCCTTGGAACGGGACGGACATGCGGCCAGTCTAGGCCGAACCGAACATACGAGCGAACATATCCGGGTGGGGCGCGTCGCCGCCCCCGTGCGCCGCCCGGCCGGGTTCCCCACCGCCCCCTGACCGGACGCTCAGTCCTCGCCGAGGATGATGTGCGACTCGCGGTCGTCGTCCGCCTCGGACAGCCGGGACCAGTCGACGGCCGGGATCCCGGCGACCTTCGTGCGCGAGCGGTGCGCCTGGTCCGCCTCGGCGTCCTCCACGTCCCGGTGTCCCGCCGGCTTCGTCTGCATCGCGTTCTCCTTCGTCGTCCGTCGTCCGTCGCCCGCTGCTCCGTCTGGGGAGAGGGCACCCTTCACGATGGCACTGAGCAGGCACGGCCGCGCGCGAAACGTAGCCACTCGGGCGAAATGACACTCGATGCCTCAACAGGGCACTCAATGCCCCAAGAAGGCGCGCCGGATGCCCCGCGGAGCGCGCCGGGGTTGAAGCCCGTGGCACGGGTACCCGGGGAGCGGCAGCACGCCGGGCGGCCCCGGAGCGTACGGGCCGCAGGACGTCAGGAGGCCGTTGATGACATCGTTCGGACCGCACGGGGACGGCTCGCCGCTGCGCGGGCACACCGCGCTGGTCACCGGTTCCTCGCGGGGACTCGGCCTGCTGATCGCCCGCGAACTGGCCGACCGGGGCTGCCGGGTGATGCTCTGCGCCCGGGGCGAGCGGCAGCTCGTCGCCGCGGAGGCGGCCCTGCGGGCCCGGGGCGCCGACGTCGCCTCGCTGGCCTGCGACGTGAACGCCCCCGAGACGCCGCAGCGGCTGCTGGACGCGGTGACGGAGCGTCTCGGCAGCCTCGACGTGCTGGTCAACAACGCGGGCGTGATCCAGGTCGGCGCGCTGGAGGCGATGGGGGAGCAGCAGTACCGGGACGCCATGGAAACCATGTTCTTCGCGCCGCTGCGGCTGACCCTGGCCGCGCTGCCGGGACTGCGTGAGCGGCCCGGCGCCCGCGTCGTGAACATCGGCTCCATCGGCGGCCGGGTCGCCCCGCCGCACCTGCTGCCGTACGCCGCCGCCAAGTTCGCCGTCACCGGTTGGTCGGAGGGGCTGCGCACGGAGCTGGCGGCGCAGGGGATCAGCGTGACCACCGTCCTGCCGGGGCTGATGCGCACCGGTTCGCACACCGCCGCGCTCTTCCACGGTGACGCCGCGCACGAGTACGCGTGGTTCGCGCCGGGCGCGTCGCTGCCGCTGGTGTCGATGAACGCCGAGCGCGCCGCCCGCGCCATCGTCCGTGCCGCCGAGCGCCGGCGGCCCGAGCTGGTGTTGACCCCGCTGGCCAAGACGGCCGTACGGGCGCACGGGATCGCCCCGGCGACGACGACCCGGCTGATGTCGGTCGCGGCGCGGATGCTGCCGGGGGCCGGGACGGACGCGGAACGCGAAGGCGTGACCGGCGCCGGAGCGCGCGAACGGCTCGGCTCCAGGGTCGTCGACCGGCTGACCACCCTGGGCGACCGGGCGGCGGACCACTTCAACCAGCGCACCCACCCGGGCTGACACCCGCTCCCTCGGGCCCGCCGCGCGAACCCGATGACGCCTCAGCCTCGGCCCCGCCGCCCCCGGCGCCGCACGAGCCCGGTGACAAGTCTGGCCACGCCCGCCGCGGCCGCCGTGCACGGGCTGGAGATCTCCGGCCACTGCGCCCCGCACGCGCACGCCCACGTCGCCGCGAGCGTGCCGAACGTCCGCCACCTGGAGTGGTTCCACGACCACGTCCGCATCGAGTCGCTGCTGTTCGAGGGGGTGCTCGACCCGGCGGGCGGTGCGATACGGCCCGGTGCGAACGGCGCCGCGGGCCATGGGCTCACCCTGCGTCCCGACGTGACGCGCGCGTTTCCCTGAGCCCGGCGCGGGCACGCGAACCGTCCGGGGCCGGGGCACGAGGTGCCCCGGACGACCGACACGAGGAGGCAACCGATGACCGGCATTCCCGCCCTCGAAATGGACGCCCTGTGGGAAGAGTTCCACACGGTGGTGAACATGACCTCCGCCGAACTGAGCGCCTGGCTGCGCACCGACGCCTCCGGGGAACGGACCGAGCCGCCCCCCGAGGACCTGAGGCCCGAGCTGGGCGAGCGCGTCGTGGAGATCCTCGCCAAGCGCCGCACCGACCTGACCGACGCCGACGTGGCCACCATGTACGAGGTGGTGGACACCGTACGGCGCGAGCGGGGCGACGACGCCGAGCTGGAACCGCGCGCGGGCGACCCCGCCTGGCGGCACCGGCTGATGAGCGTCGGCCACGACCCGCTGGTCTCGGAGCGGAAGGTGACCTGACCATGGTCGCGACGACACGGAACGACCGGGAGACAGCCAGGACGCTGCTGTCCACCGAGGGCCGCACCTACGCGCAGGACGCCGGCATACGGCTGCGCGACACCCCGCAGCCGCTCTACCAGGTCCTCGTCATGGCCTGCCTGCTCAGCGCCCGCATCAAGGCCTCGGTCGCGACCGACTCGGCCCGCGCGCTGTTCGAGCACGGCATGCGCAGCCCGCGCGGGATGCGCGACGCGACCTGGCAGCAGCGGGTGGACGCCCTCGGCGAGGGCCACTACCGCCGCTACGACGAGCGCACCGCCACCCAGCTGGGCGAAGGCGCGCAGCTCGTGCTGGACGTCTGGGGCGGCGACCTGCGGCGGGTACGCGAGGAGGCGGACGGCGACCCGGACCACCTGCGCGGGGAACTGCGCCGGGTCCCCGGGCTCGGGCCGGTCGGCGCCGACATCTTCCTGCGCGAGGTGCAGTCGCTGTGGCCCGAGGTCGGACCGCTCTTCGACGGCAAGGCGGTCCAGGGCGCGAAGCGGCTCGGGCTGCCGGAAACGCCGGAGAAGCTGGCCGGACTCGTCAGCCGCGGGGAGCGGGCGGTGTTCGCGGCGGCGCTGGTGCGTGCCGCGCTGGACAAGGGGGTCGTGGACGAGGTGCGCGAGGCGGCGGCGTAGTCGGCCGAGCCGTACCCGTTAGGCCGAATGGGCGAATCCGGGGCCGCCCGGCGGACGCCGTCCGGGCCGTGCCGGAAGCGTCCGCACGCAGGAGTCCGGGTCCGGTTCCACGGTGAAGACCGACCGCAGCCGGGTGAACCTCAGGACCTTCTCCACCGACGGCGACAGCCCGCGCAGCCGCAGGCCCACGCCCGCGAGCGCCGCCCTGCGCCGCGCCGCCATCAGCACGCGCAGCCCCGAGCAGTCGAAGAAGGTCACGCCGGACAGGTCCACCACGAGGTCGCGCCGGTGCGCCAGCACCTGGGCCAGGCGGCGGTGGAGCAGCTCGCCGGTCGCCACGTCGACCTCGCCGGAGACCGCGAGGACCGTCTCGCCGCCGGCATCGCACACCGAGGTGATGTCGAACTCGTCGTCCATCGCGCGTGCCTCCTTCCCGCCCGGCCCCGCCGACCGGCCCGATGGGCCCGTCCGCCGGGAGCGGTGTGGGAAGAACAGCAAAACCCCGCGCCGACCGTCCTGTCCACCGGGTTCGGTGAACGAGTTGCAACCGGCCGGTAACCAGCGCTTCGGCAGCCGGAGTTGTCGCGCCCCGGAGGCAAATCGGCACCGGGTGCCAAAAGGACCGGTCGACCGGTTGCGTCCGGCTCTCCGGGCCGTCAACTCACGGCCGCAGCAGGAACTTGATCGCGCCGTCCTCCTTGCGCTGGTAGGTCCGGTAGGCCTCCGCCGCGTTCTCCAGCGGCACCCGGTGCGTCGCGAAGTCGTCCACGCCCAGCGGGTCCACCTCCGTCGGCAGCGGCAGGACGTCGTCCAACCAGCGCCGCACGTTCGCCTGCCCCATGCGGAACCGGATCTGCGCCAGCACCTCGTACAGATGCAGGTCGGAACCGCACAGCCCGGAGGACGTCATCCGCACGACGGCGTCGGTCGGTTCCTTGATCACCGGATCGGGCACGTCCTCGACCCGCACGTCCCGCTTTCCGTGCCACACGACCGCTCGCATCGCCAGCCTCCTCCTGCCGGTACCGGGTGTCAGCCGTTGCCCCGAGTACCCCGCGTGGAACCCCTGAACGGCCCACGCATAGGTGCCCGGGGGAGGGGAAGACGCAGCGCGTACCTCCCAGAACCGGAAGAGGTGAACGCCATGCCGGCCGGATCGAACCGCAAGCGGGAACGGCAGTACGAGCACATCAAGGCCAGTGCGAGGGACCGCGGGGAGAGCGAGGGCAGGGCCGAGGAGATCGCGGCCCGCACCGTCAACAAGGAACGGGCCCGCTCCGGCGAGTCGCGCACGGCCAGCCGTCAGTCGCTTCAGGACAAGTCGCCGGGCGAGCGCGGCGGTCAGCGCTCGGGACACGGCCCGGGGGGTCAGACCAGGGACCAGCTCTACGCGGAGGCGCAGCGGCGCAACGTGGACGGCCGCTCCTCGATGAACAAGGACGAGCTGAAGAAGGCGCTCGGCTACTAGCGGCCGCCGGCGGAGGCCTTCGTACTGATTGCGCTGTCCGAATGACGGTCGGGCGGCGTGGGGGAGTGCACCGGCGTGCGCCCGGGCGCACGGCACCGGGTCGGCGGTAGACGTAGCTCCCGGGGGTTGCCGGGCCATGCCGGGTCGCGTGGGCGGGACCACACCGTTGAGGAGGGGCGATGGCACGTGCCGGGGCGGCGGCGGTCCGCGAGGTGCTGGCGTGGTGGGCGGCACTGGTCGTGCTGTACCTGATGTTCATCAGCACGATCTCGGTGCTGGAATGCGTGGTGGGAGTGGCCGGAGCCGCGCTGGTCGCGCTCGTCGCCCGGCAGGTCAGGCTCGCCGCCGGAGGCCGCCCGGGCGCGAAGGGGCGGCTCGGACCCGCCCTGCTCGCGTTCCCCGCCGCCGTGTGCACCGACACCGGGCAACTGGCCTCGGCGATCGCGCGGTCCCTCCTGCGCCGCCCCGACGAGGGCGCCTTCCACACCCTGCGCCTGCGCGACGACGCGGGCCCGGCCTGGGCCTGCGCCCTGCTGTCGGCGACGCCCGGCGCGTACGTGGTCGACGTGCGCCACGACTCGGGGGAACAGCTGATCCAGGTCCACACCCTGGGCGACCCCAACCGCCTGGAACGCGCGCTGACCCACGGGGGCCGCCGGTGAACGCCTGGCTGGTGGCGACGGCGGTCCTGCTGACGTTCGCGCTGCCGCCGTGCGTGTGGGTGGCCTGCCGCGACTCGCCGCAGGAACGGCTCGCCGGGCTCAACCTCGCCACCACGGTGGCCGCGGTCGCCTTCCTGCTCATCGCCCAGGGCTTCCAACGGTCCTCCTACGGCGACCTGGGCCTGGTGCTCGCCGTGCTCGGCCCGGCGGGCACCCTCGTCTTCGCGCGCCTGCTCGGCGGTTCCGCGTACGACGTGCCCGCGCGCCGGGCGGGGGACGAGCAACGATGACGCCCCGTCATGTCTGCGCGCTGGCACTGCTGGTGGCCGGGATCGCCGTCCTGCTGCTGTCGGCGTTGGGCCTGGTCGTGCTGAGCCGTCCGTACGGAAGGCTGCACGCGCTGACCCCCGCGACCACCCTGGGCGCGCCACTGGTCTGCCTGGCGCTCGCCGTGGAGACCGGTGCCGGGCGCGCGGCGGTGAAACTGCTGATCATCGGCGTGCTGATCGCCGCGGGCGGCTCCGTGACCACGATGGCGGTCGGACGGGCCACCGCGCAGGCCGACGACCTGGTCGAGAGGGACTCCCCGGAATGAACGGCATCGCCCAGTACCTCGTCGTGGTGGCCCTGCTGCTGGTCGCCGCGAGCGCCACGGCCGCCGCCCTCGCCCGCGACCCGGTCACCCAGTCGACCCTGCTGGCGATGCTCGGGATCGCGCTGGCCGTGCTGTTCACCGTGTTGCAGGCGCCGGACGTCGCTCTGTCGCAGCTGGCCGTCGGCACCGCCGTCACCCCGCTGCTCATCCTGCTGACGGTGCGCAAGGTGCGCCGCGGCACCGGCGACGGCGCAGACGGGAAGCGCGGCGAGAGCACGGACCCGGACACCCCCAGCCGGGACGCGCGCGGGCGGCGCCGATGAGCCGACGCCTTCGCACCTGCCTCTTCCTCGCCGCCGCCGTCGTCCTCGCCGCCTTCTACGCCGCCGCCTGCACCGGCCTGCCGCACTTCGCCGGACTCGTCCACCCCTACGGCACCCGGGCGGTCGCGGCGGCCTTCCGGCAGCGCACCGCCAACGTCATCTCCTCCATCAACTTCGACCAGCGGGCCTTCGACACCCTCGGCGAGGAGTCCATCCTGTTCGCCGCGGTGCTGGGCGCCATCGTGCTGCTGCGGCGGGCCCGCGACGAACGCGAGGCGGCGCCCGCGCCCGGCCGCGTGATGCCCTCCACCCGGCTGTTCGGCACCGTGATGCTGCCCATCACCCTGCTCACCGGCTTCTACATCGTCGCCCACGGGCAACTCTCGCCCGGCGGCGGCTTCCAGGGCGGCGTCATCCTCGCCACCGGACTCCACCTCGCGTACATCGCCGCCGACTACCGGGCGCTGGAACGCATCCGGCCGCTGGCCTCGCTGGACGTCGCCGACGCGCTCGCCGCCGGGGCCTTCGCCGCGCTGGGCTTCGTGGGAATCGCCAAGGGCGCCGCGTACCTCCAGAACGTCCTGCCGCTCGGCACCTTCGGGCAGTTGTCCTCGGGCGGCCTGGTGCCCGTCATCAACGCCGCCGTGGGCGTCGAGGTCGGCTCCGGCATCGTCGTGCTGATCGCCCACTTCATCGACCAGGCCGTCGAGATCGAGTCGCCCTCGACCCAGGACGGCCAACGGCCGGACGACGCGTCCGGCGCGGACGGAGGGAACCGGTGAGCGTCTTCCCCTACCTGGTGGCCGGCTGGATCCTCTTGATCGGCCTGTACGGCATGGTGCGCAGCCGCGACGCCATCCACACCATCGGCTGCCTGGCCGTCGCGCAGTCGTCCACCTACGTGCTGCTGCTCGCGGTGGGATACCGGCGCGGCGGCACCTCGCCGTACTTCTCCGACACCCCGAAGTCCACCACCGTGGTCGACCCCGTGGTGCAGGCGCTCGCGCTGACCGACGTGGTGGTCGGCGCGACCGTCACCGCCCTGCTGCTGGCGCTCGCCATCCAGTTGCGCAAACGCCACGGCACCATCGACCCCGACTCGCTCACCGGGCTGAAGGGCTGACCGCGCACGTGCCCACCCAGGACCTGCTGCCCCTCGCCGTCGCCGTGCCCCTGCTGGGCGCGGTGCTGCTCGTCGTCGCCGGACGCCGGCTGCCGCGTGTCGCCATCGACGGCCTGGTGACCGCCCTGGCCGCGGCCGACGTCGCCGACCTGGCCCTGCTGTGGGCCCGTACCGGCGACGGCCGCAGCGTCGCCTGGCTGGGCGGCTGGCGCCCGGTGCACGGCGAGGGCGTGGGCATCGTGATGGTCGGCGACCGCATCGGCATCGGACTCGCCCTGCTCACCGCCGTCCTGATCCTGGCCGTCGTCGGCTACTCCTGGCGCTACTTCGAGCAGCCGCCCACCGAGCACCCGGGGACGTTCCCCGCGCTCATCCTCGTCTTCGAGGCCGGGATGTGCGGATTCGCGCTCACCGGCGACCTGTTCAACGCCTTCGTCTTCTTCGAGCTGATGGGCGCCGTCGCCTACGCGCTCACCGGCTTCCGCATCGAGGACCCGCGCCCGCTCCAGGGCGCGTTGACCTTCGGCATCGTCAACTCCCTCGCCGCGTACGCCTCGTTGCTGGGCATCGGGCTGCTGTACGCGCGCACCGGCGAACTCGGCTTCGCCCAGATCGGGCAGCACCTCGCCCACCACCGCGTGGACGCCCTGCTGGTCGCCGCCTTCGTGCTGGTGCTCACCGGGCCGCTGGTCAAGGCGGCGGTGGCGCCCTTCCACTTCTGGCTGCCGGACGCGCACGCGGTCGCGCCCACCCCGGTGTGCATGCTGCTGTCCGGCGTCATGGTCGAACTCGGGATCTACGGCATCGCGCGGATCTACTGGACGGTCTTCTCCGGCCCGCACGGCATTCCCATGGCGTGCTTCCGTGACACCTTCGTGGCGTTCGGCGCGCTGACCGCCGTGGTGGGCGCGGTGATGTGCTGGCAGCAACGCCACCTCAAGCGCATGCTCGCCTTCTCCACCGTCGGACACGTGGGACTGTTCCTGATCGGCGTGGCCCTGGTGACCCCGGAGGGTGTCGCCGGGACCGCGCTGTACGTCGCGGGACACGCGGGTGTGAAGGCGGCGTTGTTCGCCGTCACCGGCGTGCTGCTCGACCGGCACGGCTCGGTGGACGAGTACGGACTGTACGGCCGGGGCCGCGAACTGCGGCTGGGCGGCGTGCTGTTCACCGTGGGCGGCCTCGCGCTCGCCGGGCTGCCGCCGTTCGGCACCGGCCTGGGCAAGGCGGTCCTGGAGCACGCGGCGCTCTCCCGCTTCCCCTGGCTGCTCGTGGTCTTCGTCGGCGTCTCGGCACTCACCGCCGGCGCGGTGCTGCGCGCGGCGGCGCGGGTGTTCGCCGGGGCGGGACCGCGACCGCGGGAGCGCTACGCGGGCCCCGAGACGACCGGCGGCGGCGAGGAACCGGAGATCCGCGACCCCTCGCGAGCGGTTCCGCCGCCGATGCTGGCGGTGCCCGCCGTCCTGCTGCTCGGCGCCCTCGCGGTCGGCGTACTGCCCGGCATCGGACGGCAACTCGCGCTGGCGGCACGCCTGTTCACCGACCGCGCGGGCTACGTGGCGGCGCTGTACGGGCCCGCCCCCGCGCCCTCCGGTGCGTCACCGGCCACCGGCTGGACCGCCGAGGGCGTCAGCCTCGGACTGCTGTCCACCCTGCTGGCGTTGGTCGTCGCCGCGCTGGCGGTGTGGGGCCCCGCGGTGCCCTCGGGCGCCGTACACCGGGCACGCGAGACGCTCAGCGCGACCGGGCGGCGCGTGGTGCTGCCGCTGCGGCGCCTGCACTCCGGCCACATCGGCGACTACGTGAGCTGGCTGGCCGTCGGGCTGGCCGTGCTGCTGGTGGTGACGGCGGCCCAGGTGTGAGCGTCTCGCGTCGGGTTTGTCCTACGTGAGCCGGGGGATCCGGAGAGAACGGCGAGGAGGACCATGGCCACCACGACGAAGGACCGGGTACGCGTCGGCGGGCGCACCGTCGAGCTGACCCACCCGGACAAGGAACTCTTCCCCGACGACGGCATCACCAAGGCGGAGCTGGCCGACCACTACCGCCGGGTCGCCCGCCGCATGCTGCCCCACCTGCGGGACCGCGCGCTGGTGATGGAGCGCTACCCGGACGGCTACCGGGGCAGGTCCTTCTACCACAAGGACGTTCCCGACTACTTCCCCGACTGGATCCGCACCTGCGAGGTCCCCAAGGAGGGCGGCACGGTCACCATGGTGGTCTGCGACGCCGCCGCCACCCTGGTCTACCTCGCCAACCAGGCGTGCCTGACACCGCATCCCTGGCTGAGCAGGACCGAGAAACTCGACTGCCCGGACCGTCTGGTCTTCGACCTCGACCCGCCCGGCGAGGGCGACTTCGCCACGGTGCGCTGGGCCGCGCGGCAGCTGGGCGACCTGCTCACCGGGCTCGGGCTGCGGCCCGCCCTGATGACCACCGGCTCACGTGGCCTGCACGTCGTCGTGCCGCTGGTGCGCGGGACCGACTTCGACACGGCCCGCGGCTTCGCCCGCGCCGCCGCCGACACCCTCGCCTCCCGCCACCCCGACCGGCTCACCACGCAGGTGCGCAAGGACAAGCGCGAGGGCCGTCTCTATCTCGACATCCAGCGCAACGCCTACGCCCAGACCTCCGTCGCCCCCTACGCGGTGCGCGCCAGGCCGCACGCCCCGGTCGCCACGCCGATCGGCTGGGACGAGCTGGACGATCCCGGACTCGGGCCGCAGCGGTGGACGTTGCGCACGATCGGCGACCGGCTGGAGAAGCACGGCGACCCGTGGCGCGGCCTGAACCGCTGCGCCCGCTCCCTGGGCCCGGCGATGCGACGGCTGGAGCAGTAGGCCCTGGCCCTCGCGGCAGCAGGCCCCGGCCCTCGCGCTCGGTGGGCTCGTCTCACAACTCGCGCAGCGCGGGCAGCAGTTCCTTCTCCGCCCAGTCGAAGAAGGGCAGTTGGTGGTCGCCGCCGATCTGCACCAGGGCCACCTCGGTGAACCCGGCCTCCGCGTAGGGGCGCACCGCGTCCACGAACGCGTTCACGTCGTTGCCGCACGGGATGGACGCGGCGACGTCCTCCTTGCGTACGAACTGCGTGGCGGAGGCGAAGCCACTGGTCCCCGGCAGCTCGGAGTTGACCTTCCAGCCGCCGCCGAACCAGCGGAACTGGTCGTGGGCGCGGTCGATCGCCGCGTCGCGGTCGGTGTCGTAGCAGACCGGCAGCTGTCCCACCCGGGGCTTTCCCCTGCCGCCGTGCCGGTCGAAGGAGGTCAGCAGCTCAGCCTTCGGTTCGACGGCGATGACCAGATCGCCCAGCCGGCCCGCGAGTTCGCAGGACTGCTCGCCGGAGACCGCGATGCCGATGGGCGGCGGCTGGTCCGGCCGGTCCCACACCTTGGCCGACTCCACGTCGTAGTGCGTGCCGTGGTGGTCGACGTACCCGCCCGCGAAGAGCGAGCGGATGATCTCGACGGCTTCGGCCAGCATCTCGTGCCGCACGTCCACGGCGGGCCAACCACCGCCGATCACATGCTCGTTGAGGTTCTCACCCGCCCCGAGACCCAGCCGGAACCGCCCCTGCGACAGCAGTTGAACGGTCGCCGCCTTCTGGGCGACCACGGCCGGGTGGTAGCGCATCGTCGGACAGGTCACGTAGGTCATCAGCGGAATGCGGGAGGTGGCCTGAGCGGCGGCGCCCAGCACGCTCCAGGCGTAGGGGGCGTGCCCCTGCGAGTCGAGCCACGGCGAGTAGTGGTCGGATATGACGGAGAAGTCGAAACCGGTCTCCTCCGCCCGCACCACGTGCTCGACCAGCTCCCGGGGGCCGGCCTGCTCGGTCATCATCGTGTATCCGATTCGCACCATATTGAGGCGGATTCCCGGTGGTGTGCTCGGGAAAACGTGCGACGGCCCCGCGCCCGCGTACGACGACGGCCGCCACGCGACTCGGCGCGGCGGCCGTGGGCGGCCCGGTGGGGAAGCGGCTCAGTACGGCAGCTGTCGGCCGGACGGGGTGCGCAGGTCGAGGGGCGGGGGCTGCTTGGGGCGCTGGGCCCTCGGGACGAGGATGCGTGTCATGGCCGATCGCCTCCTGGTGCGGACTGCCGGTTCTTCCCGTTGTCGCGCTCCCAGTCTGCTCCGGGGCGCTCGCGCGTCGCCGGAGGCTCCGGAACCGCCGGGACGGCGACCCGTGGTGGCGTCGTTCCCGTGAAAGGTGTCTGCTCACCGGCCGTCCTTCTCAACCGCACTCGTGGGCGTCAATTGATCTCGCCCGTCGATCTCGCCCGAAAAGTCGTGAATGACGTTTGAAGACGTGAGACAGGGACAGGCGTGATCTCGTGCTACGGGTGGCGGCAGCCGCCGGCAGGGCGTGGAACCGCCTGTCGCGTGCGCACGGGGTGGGGGTCGCGGCGCCGGAGGACCCATCGTGGATATTCCTGTCCCTGGAGACGCCATGCGTGAATTCGCGCGTCCCGCCCGTGCGGGTCGTTCCCTACGACACCACGACACCCCGGACACCGACGAGGCGTTCGAACGACTCACCCGAATGGCCGAAGGTCCGGAGCGCGAGGCGTTGCGGCAGGAGGTCATCACCGCCTGGATGCCGATGGCCGAACGGCTGGCGACCCGGTTTCGCAACCGTGGCGAGGACGACGACGACCTGCGTCAGGTCGCCGCGCTGGGGCTGGTGAAGGCGGTCGACCGCTACGACCCGGGACGCGGCACGGCGTTCGCCAGTTTCGCCGTGCCCACGGTGGTCGGCGAGATCAAGCGGCACTTCAGGGACCACCTGTGGAGCCTGCACGTGCCGCGCAGGGTGCAGGAACTGCGCAACCGGGTGCGGCGGGCCCGCGTGGAGCTCTCGCAGGGGGTGGACGCCCGCTCGCCCAGCGTGCGGGAGGTGGCCGCGCACACCGGGCTGACCGAGGAGGAGGTCCTGCTGGGTCTCGAGGCCATCGACAGCTTCTCCACCCTCTCCCTCGACGCCGAACTGCCCGGCTCCGACGGCTACGCGCTGAAGGACACCATCGGCGCGGGCGACGGTGCGATGGACCTGGTGGTCGACCGAGAGTCGGCCAAGCCGTGCCTGCGTCAACTCCCGGACCGCGAAAGGGACATCCTCTACCTCCGGTTCTTCCGGGGCATGACGCAGAGCCAGATCGCCAGGAACATGGGGATATCCCAGATGCACGTCTCCCGGCTGCTGAGCCGCACCTGTACGCGGCTGAGGACGCAGATCCTGGCCGACGCCTGACCTCACCCCGTCCTGCCGAGGCCTGACCTCTCCACGTCCTCCGGCAGGCCACGCGGAGTGGCGCGGGCGGGTTGCGGGTAAAGTTACCGACGCCCTGTCGGCAACTCGCTAGTTAGGCTAGCCTAACTCGTGTCGGTGCGAGCGCGCCGCCCGTTGTCCCTCCTGGAGGACCGCCCCATGACCGAGACGGTGTCCACCGGCTCCACCGGATTCGCCGCCCTGCTGCGCGACGCGAGCGCGCAGGAGCACCAGCGGGCGGAGCAGTCCCGCTTCATGGGCAACCTGCTCGGCGGCCGCCTCGGCGTCGACGCGTACGCCGAACTGGCCGGGCAACTGTGGTTCGTCTACCGGGAGCTGGAACAGGCGGGCGAACGGCTCGCCGCCGACCCGGTGGTCGGCCCCTTCGTCGACCCGGCGCTCGAGCGCACCGGCGCCCTGGAGCGGGACCTGCTCCACCTGCGCGGCGAGGACTGGCGCGATTCGCTGTCCGCGCTGCCGGCGACCGAGGCGTACACGGCCCGGCTGCGCGAGGTGGCCCGGGGCTGGGCCCCCGGCTATCTCGCGCACCACTACACCCGCTACCTGGGCGACCTGTCCGGTGGCCAGATCATCCGCGGCATCGCGGAGAAGACCTGGGGTTTCGAGCGCAAGGGCGACGGCGTGCGGTTCTACGTCTTCGAGGGCGTCGCCAACCCGGCCGCCTTCAAGCGCGAGTACCGCGCCAAGCTGGACGCCGCCGCGGTGGACGAGGTCGAGCGGCACCGGATCGCGGAGGAGTGCAAGCGCGCCTTCCGGCTCAACACCGCCCTCTTCCAGGACCTCGACGGGCGCTTCCCGCTGAGCGCCTGAACGGCCCGCCGCGCGCGCCTCGCCCCGCCCACCCGGCGCCCTGCCCGGTCCGCCGGGCGAACCGGCGGCCGCCCCAAAGGGTTTGACCACCTCGCTCGCGGGTTACCCGCGCAGCGAGGACAGACCCGTGGAGGGCGCCGATGGACTACCGCTTCTATCACTACACGACCGGAGTCCTGCGGCTGCCCGCCTCGGGAGGCCCGGTCCACGTGCCCACCGAACTCCGCTACAGCGACGCGGACTGTCTCGCGGTGCACATGACGTTCCACGTGCCCGGCAACCCGGCTGTCACCTGGGTGTTCGGCTGGGAACTGCTGGGTGAGGGAACGATTCACCCCGCGGGGGAGGGTGACGTACGGGTGGCACCCGCCGTGGACGCGCCGCGCGACGTCGAGTTGCTGCTGCGGGC
This sequence comes from Streptantibioticus parmotrematis, assembly GCF_019890615.1. Lineage (GTDB taxonomy): Bacteria > Actinomycetota > Actinomycetes > Streptomycetales > Streptomycetaceae > Streptantibioticus_D > Streptantibioticus_D parmotrematis. Next base: position 245,018 of record NZ_JAINVZ010000001.1, read on the forward strand.
GCCGGAGGGCGAGGTGCGCGTGCGGTACTCGGCGCGGGACCTGCGGGACTTCGTCGGCCGGGTCCGGGTGATGTCGGCCCGGAGCCTGACGCGGATGTCGCAGGATGCGGACCGCGAGTTGCTGGACATCCTGGAAGGCGCGTGAGGCCGGAAGGCACCTTCGCCTGAGGCCGGAAGGCACCTTCGTGCGGGCCGACGGTCCGGCGGGCGGGAGAGCCGCCGCCGGACCGTCGGCCCGCACGCGTGTTGCCTACCCCTCTTCCACGCCCGCCTCCGGGTCGTCCACCGTGTGCACCGCCGCCTCCTCCGCCGAGGCCGCGCCGCCCGCGATCCCGGCGTCGGACGCGGCGGTGTCGTCCACCTCGTCGGAGTGCCCGGGCACGCCCTCGTCGTCGGCGACCAGGCGCCCGGAGCGGTCCTCGCCCGCCTCCGGGTCCACCGGCTCACCCGTGGCCCCGGGCGCGTCGCCGATGCCGTTGCCCGGCGGGGCCTCGACGTCCGGTTCCTCCTCCGACAGCCGCTGGTCCAGGCTCTCGCCGGAGCGCTGCTCGTTCGCCGTGGTGCCGTAGTGCTCGGCCTCGCGCGGCCGCTCCGGCGGCGAGTACCCCTCGTCCAGCGCCGGGTCGACACCCCGGTCGTCCAGGGTGTCGAGCGGATCCATCAATCCCGCGTCGTCCTGCACCTCGGCGTCGTCCGGCTGGTAGACCTCGTCACCGCGTGCCTCGTCGTCCGACATGGTTCGCCCCTCCTCGATCGAGCTCGTGCTTCGCCGTGCGTGCCGCTCACGGGCGCAGGACGACCTTCGTCCAGCCGTCGTCGCGGTCGTCGAAGTGCCGGTACGCCTCGGGCGCGTCGTCCAGGTCGACGTGGTGCGAGACCAGGAACGACGGCTTGGCGCGATCCGCCGCGATCAGGTCGCGCAGCTGCCGGTTGTAGCGCTTGACGTGTGCCTGGCCGGAGCCCATCCGCAGGCCCTTCTGGAAGAAGACGCCCAGGTCGAACGCGACCTGTCCCTCGCGGCCGAGTGCGTCGGGCGAGCCGGGGTCCTCGGGGACGAAGACGCCGACCACGCCGATGCCGCCGGTGGCCCGGACAGAGGCGACCAGGTTGTTCATGGTCGCGTTGGGGTGCTCGGTGCCGGACGGGTCGTGCGCCTGCCAGCCCACGCACTCGCAGCCCCTGTCGGCGCCCTCTCCGCCGGTCAGGTCCAGGACCTGCTCCACCGCGTCACCCGCGCTGTCGTCCACCGGGATCGCGCCGATCTTGTCGACCAGCCTCAGCCGGTCCGGCTGCCGGTCGACCACCATGACCTTGCTCGCGCCGAACAGTGTCGCCGAGTACGCGGCCATCAGCCCTACCGGCCCGGCGCCGTAGATCACCACGGAGTCGCCGGGTTCCATCCCGGCCAGCTGGGTGGCGTGGTGCCCGGTGGGCCAGATGTCGGCCAGCATCACGTAGTCGTCCTCGCGCTCCCGCGCGTCCGGCGGCAGCCGCAGGCAGTTGAAGTCGCCGAACGGCACCCGCAGCAGTTCCGCCTGCCCACCGCTGTACGGCCCCATGTCGGCGAACCCGTAGGCGCCCCCGGCGAACCCGGGGTTGACGGTCAGGCAGGCGCCCGTGAAGCCGCGTTCGCAGTTCTTGCAGAAGCCGCACGCGACGTTGAACGGCACGCACACCCGGTCGCCGACCCGCACCCGGGTCACCGCGGGGCCGACCTCGATGACCTCGCCGAGGTTCTCGTGGCCCAGCACCCGGCCTTCCTCCAGGTCGGTGCGGCCTTCGTACATGTGCAGGTCGGATCCGCAGATGTTGGTCGAGGTGATCTTCACCAGGACGTCGGTCGGCTCCTCGACGCGGGCGTCCGGCACGTCCTTGACGGCCACCTGCCGGGGGCCCTCGTAGACCAGTGCCTTCATGACGGCCTCCTCTCGGTGAATGCGGTGAATGCGGTGTATTCGACGATTCGGGGATCTGGAGGATCCGGGGACGCGGAATCGGTGCGTCCGTGCACGGGCCGGGTTCCCCGAGGCGGCTGCCTCAATCGCCCGTCGCGCCCGGAAACGACCCATTGACGCGTGTGCCTCGTGTGCCTCGTGTGATCGAGGAGAGCGTGGGGGCGACCCATGGCCTGGTTGTCCTTCTGTGGCTGTGGTTACCCATGAGGCGAAAACGCTGCCGCTCGTGTCCGGGGCCCGGCAGCCGACGCCGCCAACGCGAGGGAAGTGGCCGATGGTGTTCGGGAAGCGCAAGCGCCGGACGGCACAGCGGGCCGAGCGGGCCGGGCGGGCCGCCGAGACCGGCTTCGCCGTGCTGGACCGGCGGCTTCCGATGGCGGAGGGCGCCCGCGCGCTGCTGCGCAAGGCCTTTCCCGACCACTGGTCGTTCCTGCTGGGCGAACTCGCCCTGTACAGCTTCGTGGTGCTGGTGCTGACCGGCGTCTACCTGACGCTCTTCTTCGACCCGAGCATGACGCTGTCGACCTACCACGGCACGTACACGCCGCTGCGCGGCCTGCCGATGACCCAGGCGTACTCCTCGACCCTCCACATCAGCTTCGACGTGCGCGGCGGGCTGCTGATCCGGCAGGTCCACCACTGGGCCGCGCTGCTGTTCATCTCCGCCATCGGCGTGCACATGCTGCGGATCTTCTTCACCGGCGCGTTCCGCCGACCGCGTGAGGGCAACTGGATCATCGGGGTGATCCTGCTGATCCTCGCCATGCTGGAGGGCTTCTGCGGCTACTCGCTCCCCGACGACCTGCTCTCCGGCACCGGTCTGCGCACCGCGGGGACCATCGCCGGCTCGATCCCGGTCGTCGGCACCTACCTGGAGTTCTTCGCCTTCGGCGGGCCCTACCCGGGGCACGACATCATCCCCAGGCTCTACGCCGTGCACATCCTGCTGGTGCCGGGACTGCTGGTCGCGCTCATCACCGTCCACCTGATCCTGGTGGTCTACCTCAAACACACCCAGTTCAGCGGCCTGGGCAGGACCAACCGCAACGTCGTCGGCCAGCCGATGGTCCCGCAGTTCGCCGCCAAGTCGACCGGGCTGTCGCTCATGGTCTTCGGCAGCCTGTCCGCGCTCGCCGCCTCGGCGCAGATCAACCCCATCTGGATCTACGGTCCCTACCGCCCCGACATCGTCATCACCGACGCGCAGCCGGACTGGTACGTGGGGTTCCTGGAGGGCGCGCTGCGCCTGATGCCCCCGGCCGAGACCACCGTCGCCGGCCACACCCTGATGTGGAACGTGCTGGTGCCCGCGCTGCTGATGCCCGGGGTGCTGTTCACGCTGCTGATCCTCTACCCGTTCTGCGAGCGCTGGGTGACCGGCGACGCGGGCGAGCACCATCTGCTGGACCGCCCGCGCGACCACCCGGCCCGCACCGCCTTCGGCGTCGCCGGGGTGGTCTTCTACGGCGTCCTGCTGCTGGCGGGCGGCAACGACGTGGTCGCGTACGCGATGCGCTGGTCGGTGAACGCGTTGACCTGGATCTTCCGTGTCGCCGTCATCGTCGGCCCGCCGCTGGCCTTCATGCTGACCAAGCGACTGTGCCTGGCGTTGCAGGACCACGAACGCGAGACGCTGACCGAGGGCACCGAGACCGGCCGGGTCAGCCAGGCGGTGCACGGCGAGATCTCCGAGGCCCACCGCCCGGTCCCGGCCGAGGCCCGCTACCGGGCGCTGGTCCGCGCGACCCCGCGCCCCCTGAGCGTCGACGAGGGCGCCGAGGAGGGGGAGGGGGCGCGCGTCCGCCGGGTGCGGCGCCTGCGGGTCGCGCTGGGCTCCTGGTACTACGGCGACCGTGTCGAGATGCCCGCGACGCCCCGTCAGCGTGCCGAGATCGAGGCCCGCACGGCGCCGCCCGCGCACCCCGGCGACTCCGACGACGCCCCCGAGCGCCAGGCGACCGCGCCGAGCGAGTGACGACCACGCCGAGCGATGACCGAGCCGCTCACTCCCCGCGGTGCGCGTACTGGAAGGCGAACCCGCCCACCCCGGCCCCCAGCACGCCGAAGCCGATCAGGAACAGCCACAGCCCGTAGACGACGCCCAGCGCGCACAGCACGGACCCCAGCGCCGTCATCGGTGGCCAGGCGCTGCGCGCCGGGAAGAAGTCCACCGGCCCGGAGCGCTCCAGGATCTCGGCGTCGCCGCGGTCCTCCGGACGGGTGCCCTTGCGGCGGTACTGCGTGTAGAGGAAGAACGAGATCAACGAGGCCATCAGGAACGACACCGCGAGCGCGGCCTTGCCGGCCGGGTCCGTGGCGTACACCGCGTAGACGACGAAGGCCGCCAGGAAGAACAGCGCCACTCCGGCGAACAGCCGGGCCTCGGTCCTCACCGGGTCACTCTCCCTTGGTGTCGGGCGTGGGTTGGCCGCTCCCGTCGGACTCCGGCAGCTCCCGGGTCACCGGAGCCTGCGGATGCCGCAGGTCGAAGGCGGGGGAGTCGGAGCGGATGCGCGGCAGCGCCGTGAAGTTGTGCCGCGGCGGCGGGCAGGAGGTCGCCCACTCCAGCGAACGCCCGAAACCCCACGGGTCGTCCACCTCGACCCTGGGCGCGTACCGGGCCGTGTGCCACACGTTGTACAGGAACGGCAGCGTGGACGCGCCCAGCAGGAACGCGCCGACCGAGGAGATGGTGTTCAGCGTGGTGAAGCCGTCGGACGGCAGGTAGTCCGCGTACCGCCGGGGCATGCCTTCCTCGCCCAGCCAGTGCTGCACCAGGAACGTGGTCTGGAATCCCACGAACAACGTCCAGAAGTGCACCCGGCCCCACCGCTCGTCCAGCATCCGGCCGGTCCACTTCGGCCACCAGAAGTAGAACCCGCCGAACATCGCGAACACCACCGTCCCGAACAGCACGTAGTGCAGGTGCGCCACGATGAAGTACGAGTCGCTGACGTGGAAGTCCAGCGGCGGCGAGGCGATCAGCACCCCGCTCAGTCCGCCCAGCAGGAAGGTCACCAGGAAGCCGGTCGCCCACAGCATCGGCGTCTCGAACGACACCGAACCGTGCCACATCGTGCCGATCCAGTTGAAGAACTTCACCCCGGTCGGCACGGCGATCAGGAACGACATCAGCGAGAAGAACGGCAGCAGCACCTCGCCCGTGACGAACATGTGGTGTGCCCACACCGTCGCCGACAGCATCGTGATGGCGATCGTCGCGCCCACCATGCCCATGTAGCCGAAGACCGGCTTGCGGCTGAAGACCGGGATGATCTCGGTGATCACCCCGAAGAACGGCAACGCCACGATGTAGACCTCGGGATGGCCGAAGAACCAGAACAGGTGCTGCCACAGGATCGCCCCGCCGTTGGCCGGGTCGTAGACGTGCGCGCCGAACTTGCGGTCCGCCTCCAGCGCCAGCAGCGCGGCGGTCAGCACCGGGAACGCCAGCAACGCCAGGATCGAGGTGAACAGGATGTTCCAGGTGAAGATCGGCATCCGGAACATCGTCATCCCCGGCGCCCGCAGGCACACGATGGTGGTGACGAAGTTGACCGAGCCCAGTACGGTGCTCAGCCCCGCCACCACCAGGCCCATGCACCACAGGTCGCCGCCGTGTCCGGGTGAGAAGACCGCGCTGTTGAGCGGCGCGTACGCGAACCACCCGAACGCCGCGGCGCCACCGGGGATCAGGAAGCCGGAGACGACCATCAGCGCGCCGAACAGGTACAGCCAGTAGGTGAGGGCGTTGAGCCGGGGGAACGCCACGTCCGGGGCGCCGATCTGAAGGGGCATCACGGCGTTGGCGAAACCCGCGAACAGCGGGGTGGCGAACAGCAGCATCATGATGGTGCCGTGCACGGTGAACAGCTGGTTGTACTGCTCGTTGCTGACGAACTGGAGCCCCGGGCGGGCCAGTTCGGCCCGCATCAGCATCGCCAGCACACCGCCGAGCAGGAAGAAGCAGAAGGACGTGACCAGATAGAGGTTGCCGATCACCTTGTGGTCGGTGGTGGTGAACCAGCGCAGCATCGCGCGGCCATCGCGCAGCCGCCGCTGAGCCGCCGCGTCGTCCTGTCGCGCCGCCTGCTCCAGCCGCACCATCGGCCCCTCCGCTTGTTCGCCGGGTGTCACAGTCCAGGTGCCTGCTCCCTAGCCGGTGCCGCCCCACCCGAACCCCGCGGGCACCGGGTTCCACCGTTCGGCGCAGCGCGTAGCCGGTGCTTCCTGCCCTCGTGCTGTCCTCGCGCGCCGGGTGCGAGGGGCGGTGCGCGCCCGGGTGGGGGAGAATGGCGCCATGCCCCAGGTGAGTTTCGCCGTCCGACGAGGCGGCGGGGGAGCGGGACCCGTCGTCCTCGTGCTGACCGGCGACATCGACCGCGACGAGTCGGTGGTGCTCGCCGAGGCCGCGGCGAGCGTCGAGGCGTGCGGGGCGGACCTGCGGGTGGACCTCAGCGGCGTGCGCTTCATGGACTCCAGCGGCCTGCACTTCCTCGTCGCGCTGCGCAACGAGGCCGAGGCGCGCGGTGCCCGTTTCGTCCTCAGCGGGGTACGGCCGCAGGCAGCCCGGCTGGTGCGGCTCGTGGGCCTGGAGGATTTCCTCGGCCTGCCGCCCGAGACCCGGTCAGCCTGAGGCCCCCGCCGGGCCCACCCGCAGCGCCGCCCGCACCACCTTGCCGCCGGGCGCGGGGCGCACCTCGACGCCCTCCGACAGCCGCGACACGATGCGCAGCCCGTACCCGGCCGGTCCCGGCGCGGCCTGGGGGAACGCGCCGGGCGGATCGCTGTCCGCCACCGCCACGTCCACGTACGGCGGCTCGACCGTCACCCTCAGCGTGCACGGACCCGGGGCGTGGCGGCAGGCGTTGGAGGTCAGCTCGGTCACGATCAGGACGACGTCCTCGGCCACCCGCTCGTCCATCTCCCCCTCGTACGCCGCCGGGAGCGCGTCGAGGAAGGCCCGGGCGGCCCGCCCGGCGCGGTGGACCGAGCCGGCTCGTCCGTCCATCCGGACGACGAGGACCGGCGGGTCGTCCACGGCCACCACCTCGCGCCTGTTGCCCAATCGCTGCCCACAGGTCTGCCCCCGGGGGCGGGCGGTATGCGCGGACGGACGCAGGCATCGGGCGGGGGACTCAGCCCGCGCGGCCCGGGTCGTCCTCCTCCTGCCAGCGGGCCCGCAGCTCCCGCAGGGTGCCCGACAGCAGCCGGGAGACGTGCATCTGCGAGACGCCGATCCGCTCGGCGATCTCGACCTGCGTCAGGTTCCCCCAGAAGCGCAGCAGCACGATGGTCCGCTCCCGCGGCGGCAGGTCGTTCAGCAGCACCCCGAGCGTCTCGCGGACCTCGGTGAGCTCCAGCTCGTTGTCGTCCTGGCCCAGGCGCTCCGACAGCGGAGTGCCGGGCTGGTCGTCGCCCGGATCGCTCAGGGCGTCGAGGCGGTCGATCCGGTACGCGCGCGCCGCCCGGATCCCGTCGTCCACGTCGCAGGCCCGCACGTGCAGGTACGCGGCGATCTCGTCGGTACTGGGGGCGCGGCCGAGGTCTTGCTCCAGCCGGTCGGAGCCGCGGGCCACGGCCAGATAGAGCTCCTGCACCCGCCGGGGCACGTGCACCGGCCATGAGGTGTCCCGGAAGTAGCGCTTGATCTCGCCGGAGATGGTGGGGATCGCGAACGTGGAGAACTCCACGCCGCGGTCGACGTCGTAGGCGTCGACCGCCTTGATCAGGCCGACGACGCCCACCTGCACGATGTCGTCCATCGACTCGTGCCGGTGGCGGTAGGAGGCGGCGACGTAGCGCACCAGCGGGAGGCTGAGTTCGATGAGGGTGCCGCGCACGTAGCCGTAGGCGGGGTCCGCGGGGTCCAGCGCGGCCAGCCGGCGCAGCAGCACGTCGGTCAGCGCACGTGCCTCCGTCTTGCCCATGGCACGCATCTGCTCGGGTTCAAGTCGCGGCAGACGGTCCCCGCCGGGGGCGGGGCGCGTCCCGGCCGCGCGGGTCGTCCGGGTCGACGTGGGCATGAGAGGTCATCCCCTAGCGCCGGAGCTGGTGCTCCCGGCGGTCTCTCGTCGGTTCACGCCAGGCGAACGGGACGCGGCCCGCTCGCCGTGGTCCCGGCCCTGACGTCCGGACCGGGCCAGAGACCCGGACCCGACGCGGAGCCGGGACGACCTTCACCCCTCCACCCTGCCCCGCCCGGCCGGTGAGCGCCAACGCACGGCCGTCCGGGTGACGCGTGCCCGCCCTATCCGGCCCGGGTCAGCCCCTCCGTGAGGCGGTCCGCCAGGGTCCTCAGGTCGTCGGCGACGAGCGACGGCCGGGTCAGGACGCGGGGGAACTCCGCGCCGTCACGGTGCAGCCATGCGGCGTGCAGCCCCGCCCGCCGGGCCCCGTCGACGTCCCAGGGGTGGACGGCCACCATGAGGGCCTCGCCGGGCGCGACCCCCAGGTGTTCGACGGCGTCCAGGTAGGCGCGGGGTGCGGGTTTCCACTGCCGGGTCGACTCGACGCTGAGCATCGCCTCGAAGCGGTCCGCCAGTCCGGCCCGCCCGAGCAGCCGTTCCGCGACGGCGGCCGGGCCGTTGGAGAGCGTCGCCAGCCGGAATCCGGCGGAGTGCAGCGCCAGGACGCCCTCGGGCACGTCGGCGTGCGGCTCCAGGGCCGCGAAGCCCGCGAGGACGTGGTCGACCGCACCGTCCAGGTCCGCCGGGGGGCGTGGCAGGCCGGACAGCACGGTACGCGCCTCGTCGTGGGCGAGGGCGAGGAAGTCGGCGTAGCCGCCCGCGGCGGTCGCCGCGATGCCGTCGCGCAGCAGTGCGGACAACCACGCCTCGGCCAGGTGGGCGGGCGCGCCGACCGCACGGAAGCGGCCGGCCAGCGGCGCCGGATCGCTCAGCGTGCCGTTGACGTCGAAGAGGATCACGTGCGGCCCGGGGAGTGCCATGTCGGCTCCCGGCCCGCTCAGCGCTTCCCCTGCCCGCCGGACGTCCGCTCGGGTCCGGAGGTCAGGCACAGCACCTGTTCCATCTCCTGGTCGCCCAGGCTGCTGCCGCGGTCCTCGGCCGCGAAGTCGCCCATCAGCGCGCCGCGGGCCTCGCGCACGGCCGTCGGCTGCCCGGACAGGTAGGCGCTGACCTCACCGGAGATCCGCTTCGGGCCCTGGGAGGGACGGCACTCGCTGGTGTCGTAGTGCGCGTAGCGGATCACCGGGCGCTCGCCCTCATGGGCCTCGGTGACCTCGCCCGGCCCCTGCTCGGTGGTGAAGTGTTCCGCGAGCGCGCCGAACACGACCCTCGCGTCCTTGGCGGAGCACCCGGCGAGCTTGACGTCGACGTGGTGCACGTTGGTGTCGGTGGCCATCGGACTTCGTCCCTTCCTGACCGGATCCGGCCGCCGGGTGCCCGGCACGGGATGACGAACGGGACGTCGCGGGAGCCCGCGCGTCACGTCAGCTCCCGCGCCGCCACCTTCAGGTCGGAGACCAGCCCCTGGTAGACCTTCTCGCGTTCGTCGTCGTCGGCACGCAGTACGGCCGACGGATGGATGGTCGCCACCAGGCCGCACGCCGGGTCGTCCGGCGCCTCGCCACGGTGGCCGTCGCCGCCCCCGCCGCCGCGACCGAGGTCCGGCATCGGCATGAGCACCCCGCGCTGCTTCGTCACCCGGAAGGACGACCCGAGCAGCGCCTTGCCCGCGGTCGCGCCCAGCGCCACGACCACCTGAGGGTCCAGCAGGTCCAGCTCGGCCGCGAGCCACGGGCGGCACGCGGCCATCTCGCGCAGGTTCGGCGGCTTGTGGATGCGCCGCTTGCCGCGCGGGGCGACGGAGAACTTGAAGTGCTTGACGGCGTTGGTGACGTAGCCGACCGCGGGGTCGATGCCCGCGTCGTCCAGCGCCCGCCCCAGCAGCTTCCCCGCCGGGCCGACGAACGGCCTGCCCTGCCGGTCCTCCTGGTCGCCCGGCTGCTCCCCGAGCAGCACGATCCGCGCCGACGCGTCGCCCTCGCCGAAGACGGTCCGCGTGGCGTCCCGGTACAGCGGGCAGCCGTGACATCCGGCCGCCGCCTTCCGCAGGGCCGCCAGATCCGCGTGCGCGGGCACGAAGGAGGACGCGTCATACACCTGACCGGCTCGTTCGCCGTCGCTGGATGCCATCGCGCCCTCCGTTCGCTCTGGCGGGGCGGGTACCCAGCTGCTCGCGGCTTATGTGGACATATGCCCGGCGGGCGGATTCCGGTTAGGGTGACGGCATGCCGGAGTTGCCGGACGTCGAGGGCTTCCGCGAGGTGCTGGCGCGGCACGGCGAGGGCCATCGCGTGGAGCGGGTGGAGGTCGCCGACGCGGGCGTGCTGCGTGGGGTGTCGGCCGCCCGGCTGCGGCGCGAACTGAAAGGCCGCCGCCTGGGTACGCCCACCCGGCACGGCAAGTGGCTGATCGCGCCCACTGGAGGACCGACGCTGCTGCTGCACTTCGGCATGACCGGCCGACTCGTGCACTGCGCGGCGAAGGACGAACCGCACCCCCACGACCGCGTCGTCGTCGCCCTGCGCGGCGACGGTCAGCTGCGCTTCCGCGACCAGCGCAAGTTGCAGGGCATCCGGCTGGAGGACGACGCCGGGGTGCGGCGGGTGCTGGACTCCCAGGGACCGGACGCGGCGGAGGTCGATCGCGCCGGCTTCGAGGAGCTGATGACGGGCCGGCGAGCCCGCGTGAAGTCCGTGCTGATCGACCAGTGCGCGCTGGCCGGGCTCGGCAACCTGCTCGCCGACGAGATCCTCTGGCGGGCCCGCCTGCACCCCGCCCGGCGCGCCGACAGCCTCGACCGGGACGAACTGCGCAGGCTCCACGGCCGCATGCGCGGCGTGCTGCGCTCCGCCGTGCCCACCGGCCGCGTGCCGCCCAGGCGTTCCTGGCTGACCGGCCACCGCGACGACCCGGACCCGCACTGCCCGCGCTGCGGCCATCCGCTGCGCCGCGGCCGGGTCTCGGGGCGCGGCACGGTGTGGTGCCCGCACTGCCAGCCCGAGGACGGCTGACCCTCCGCGAGCGGGGGCGCATGCGTCCACCGATCCTGGCGCCGGGTGCGTGTTGCCCCGGAAGCGGGGCAGACGCATCCACGGAGGTGGATGTCCTATGGGTCCCTTGCTTGTGGTGCTGCTTCTGGCGCTGCTGTTGTTCGGCGTGGGCTTCGCGCTGCACGTCCTGTGGTGGATCGCGATCGTCGTGCTGGTGCTGTGGTTGCTGGGCTTCCTGGTACGCCCGGGTTCGGGCGCCGGGCGCGGCCGCTGGTACCGATGGTGACGCGTTCCTGAGCGCCGGGCGAACCCCGGCGCTCAGCCGCGGCGGCCCGGCAGTTTGACCACCGTGACGAAGAAGTGGTCGATCTGCCGGATCGCCGCCATGAACTGGTCGAGGTCGACCGGCTTGGTGACGTACGCGTTGGCGTGCAGCCGGTAGCTGCGCAGGATGTCCTCCTCGGCGGCCGAGGTGGTCAGCACCACGACCGGGATGTGCTCCAGGTCCGGGTCGGACTTGATGCGCTCCAGCACCTGACGCCCGTCGTACTTGGGCAGGTTCAGGTCGAGCAGGATCAGGTCGGGGGACGGCGCGTCGGTGTGGTCCCCGCGCCGGTAGAGGAAGTCGAGGGCTTCGAGCCCGTCCCGTACGACGTGCAGGTTGTTGCCGATCTTGTTGTCCTCGAACGCCTCCCGGGTCATCATCTCGTCACCCGGGTCGTCCTCGACGAGCAGGACCTCTACGGGGTGGGCGCTGGCGTTCATGCCGGACTTCCTTCCATGGTGCGCGCGGCGTCGTGCCGCGCCGGGGCGCCCTGGGCGGGCAGGGTGAAGCACACCCGGGTGCCCTGGTCGCGGGTGGTGTCGAGCCAGATGCGGCCGCCGTGGTGCTCGACGATCTTCTTGCACATCGCCAGGCCGATCCCGGTGCCCTCGTAGGCGTCCCGGGTGTGCAGCCGCTGGAAGATGACGAAGACCTTCTCGGCGAACTCCGGCGGGATGCCGATGCCGTCGTCGGTCACCGTCAGGCGCCACATCCCGTCCTCGTCCCGCTCGCACTCGATCCGCACGTGCGGGGCGGAGTCCGGGACGCGGAACTTGATCGCGTTGCCGACGAGGTTCTGCCACAGCATCGTCAGCAGTGTCGGGTCGCCGGTGAGCACCGGAAGATCGCCTGGGCGCTCGATGTCCGCGCGCGTCTCCTCGGCGACCGCCTCCAGGTTCGCCAGCGCCTTGCCCAGCGTGGCTCCCAGGTCGACCGGCTCACGGGCGTCGTAGTGGCGGCCGACGCGGGAGAACGTGAGCAGGTCGTTGATGAGCACCTGCATCCGCTTGGCGCCGTCCACCGCGAACGCGATGTACTGCGTGCCGCGTTCGTCCAGCTGGTCGCCGTAACGCTTCTCGATCAGCTGGCAGAACGACGCCACCTTGCGCAGCGGCTCCTGCAGGTCGTGCGAGGCGACGTAGGCGAACTGCTCCAACTCGGCGTTCGAGCGCTGGAGTTCGATCGCCTGGCTGCTGAGCACCGCCTGCTGCTCGCGCGCGGCGGTGAGCGCGGCGACGATCGTCTCGCGCATCGAGTCCACGTCCTCACCCAGATCGCGGATGTCGCGCGGCCCGTCCGCCGGGATGGGCCGGGAGAAGTCGCCGCCGGCCACCTGTCGCACGGACAGGCGCAGCGATTCCAGCGGCCTGCCGACGTTGCGCCGGGCCAGGAGCATCAGGGCGATGCCGGTCAGCAAGAAGAGGACCAGCAGCGCGGCGAACGTCGCGTTGCGCACGGTCTGGTCGGTGTTCAGCCGGTCACGCAACTGACCGGTGTCGCTGTCGAAGTGCGCGTTCTGGGCGTTCATCAGGGTGCGCAGGTGGTCGAACGCGTTCTTGCTGCCGTCGACGGCCGACGGGCTCACCGTGCGACCCGCCCGCGTCGCGGCGACGATCGGCTCGGCGTACTGGCGCCGCCAGGTCGCGGCGGCGCCCTCCAGCGCCTTCAGGTCGTGGACGAGGACCGGACGGTTTCCGACGAGCCGGGTGATCGTGGCGGACGTCTGTCGTTCCGTGGCCAGGCCCTGGGTGTAGGGTTGGAGGAACTCGGTGTTGCGCGAGATCACGTAGCCGCGTACGCCGGTCTCCTGGTCGACAAGGGCGGCCTGCAAGGTGGCGGTGGACACCCGGGCCGGCGCCAGGTGATCGGTCAACTGGTCCGAAGCGTCCTGGGTGGCCCGGAACAACACCACCCCCACCGCCCCGGCGATGACGACGAGGACGGTCATCACCCCGGCCATCAGCTGGCACCAGCCCTGCACGGTCAGCCCCCCGCGCTCCGTGCTCCGTGGGGTCCGTGCCGCCTGCGTCACTCCGCTCTCCTCCGTCGTCTGCGTCATACCGTTCGTACGGGCCGTCCGGGTCGTCCCGTCCGTCGAGGCCGTCACGGCGCCTCCCAGCGCAGCTCGACCACCGCGACGTCGTCGGCGAAACCGTCGCCGGTCGTCGTGGCCTCCTCCGCGTCGGCGATGAGCGCGTCCACGAAGGCGGCGCCCTTCAGCCCGGCGCGGCGCGCGGCCAGTTCCGCCAGGCCGTCCTCGCCCAGCCGGGCCACGCCTGCGCCACCGAGCCTGCCCTCGAAGAGCCCGTCGGTGTAGAGCGCGACCGCACCGCCCGGCGGCAGCTTCAGCGGCACCGGCTGCCAGTGGTCGCCGGACGACGACAGCAGCCCGAGCGCCGGGCCGAACGGCGGATCGAGCAGCTCCACCTCGCCGGCCGAGTGCAGCAGCAGTCCCGGGTGCCCGGCCCGCAGCAGCGACAGGCTGCCGTTCGTGCAGTCCAGCGCGATGGAGGAGACGGTGGCGAAGATCTCGGGACCCGAGCGTTCGGCGATCAGGATGCGCTCCAGCTGCCGCATCAGGGCCTGTCCGCTGATGCCGCTGAGGACCAGGGTCCGCCAGGCTATCCGCAGGCAGACGCCGAGCGCCGCCTCGTCGGGCCCGTGCCCCGACACGTCGCCGATGACGGCGTGCACGATGCCGTCGTCGGCCTCCACCACGTCGTAGAAGTCGCCGCCGAGCAGCGCGGTGGCCCGGCCCGGGCGGTAGCGGGCGACCACGGAGACCGCCGGGTCGGCGCGCAGCAACGGGACCGGGAGCAGACCCCGTTCCAGCCGTGCGTTCTCCTGCGCGCGCATCCGCTCCGCCTGGAGGGCCGCGGCGGCCTGCTCGGTCTGCTTGCGCTGCACGGCGTACTGGACGGTGCGGCGGAACAGCTCGGCGTCCACCCGCCCCTTGACCAGGTAGTCCTGAGCGCCCGCGGCGACCGCGGCGAGGCCGCTCTGCTCACCGGCCAGCCCGGTGAGCACCACCACGGCCGCCACCGCCGCCTGGCTCAGCACGCTGTCGAGTGCCGCCGTGCCGTGCGCGTCGGGCAGGTGCAGATCGAGCAGGACGCAGTGCGGCACGCCCTCGCGCAGGGCCGCGCGGGCGTCCTCCAGGGAGCGCACCCAGCGCAGCCTCGCCGGCAGCCCGCTGTCGGCGAGCAGCTCCTCGACGAGGAGCGCGTCACCCGCGTCGTCCTCCACGAGCAGCACGCTCAGCTCCGTACGGAGCGTCGGCGCCGTGACACCGGCACCGCGCGGTTGCGTCGGAACCACCCATGACCCCCAGCAGCATCTGGCCTCACCTCGAGTGAAGCGGTCCACTCTCCCACGCCGATCGCGAAGGCGTGCCCCGCCCACCCTTCCCTGGCCGGACTAAACAGTTGTTGGATGACAAACGATCCCTCGATCGATGCCGAGAAGCAAGCCGCCCCTGGTGATACACCGTTGCGGACACCCGTACCCTCGCGTGCCCGGTGTCGTACCCCGGTGGGATCCTGGGGCCAGATCACCACGGGGGGAAGGACGAAGGGATGCTGACGGTCGACTCGACGCGGGCCGGGATAGCCGAGGCCCGTGACGCCGCGGAGGCGTACCTCGGCGAGGCGTGCCCGTGGGCGGATCACGGCGCCGTGGTGCTGGTGGCGTCGGAGCTGATCACCAACGCGGTGCGGCACGCCGGCGGCTGGTGGCGCATGCGGCTGCACGCGGGGGACGGGCTGCTGACGATGGAGGTCGAGGACGCGAGCCCGCTGCCGCCCCGGCCGCGCACCCCCCAGCTGGACGGCGGGGGCGGTCTGGGCTGGCACCTGGTCCGGCGGCTGGCCGGCCGGGTCGAGGTACGGACCGGCGGCGCGGGGAAGGTGGTGCGGGTGAGCTGGACGGCGCCCGCGCCCGCCGCACTGTGAACGGTCACGCGCCCGGGTGAACGCCAGGGCCGACGGGCGTCGGTTTGTGGTGAACATCTCAAATGTGGAGGCGTCGGGCTGTGGCGAACGTCTCAGGCCGTGCGGGCGTCGGCGTCCGCCGCGCCGTCGGTCACCCGGCCCGCGGCGGTCGTGCAGAACGCCTCCAGGCCGTCCAGCAGCGCGGACCGCTTGGCGGGCGCCATGCGCTCGACGACCGTGCGCAGCTCCCGCTCGCGCCGGGAGCGCAGGTCGCGCAGGAACTCGCGGCCACGGGCGCTGACCCGCAGCCGCACCTCGCGCCGGCTGGTGTCGCTGGTGGCCCGCTCCACGAAGCCCACGGCCTCCAGCCGGTCGCACAGCCGGCTCATCGACGGCGGGGTGGAGCCCAGCGTCTCGGCCAGGGTCCGCAGATTGATGCCCTCGTTGTGCTCCAGGATGAACAGCACCCGCAGCTGGGAGGTCGACACCGGCGCGGTCGAGGCGCGGCCCCACAGCACTTCCAGCAGCTCTGCGGCCACGGAGGCGACGCGGGCCACCTCATCGGGCTGACGGCGCTGGGCGGAAGGGCTCACGGCTCCACTCTCGCAGGCCGCGGCGTCCACTGTCAGCGCGGCACAGGCAGCCGCCCCCGCGAATCACCGCAAACACGGCGCAAACGGGCGGAGGGGTAGTGTGCGCATGACGGGGTAGCCGCCTCACCATGTGGAACGCACCTGCCCGCCCGGACTGCCGGGCCGTACGCCCGCCGCACGCCGGGAGCCGCCGTGGCCGCCGTTGACGGCCTGACGGGAGCCTGTGGTGCCGGCCTGCGCTCCGCCCCTCCCCACGCGCTGGCCTCGGCCGCCGCCGCACTCCTGGCCGAACACGCCGGGGCGCGGGGGGCTGACGTGCTGCTCGTCGACTACGGGCTCACGGTGCTGCAGCCCGTCGCGGAGGAACCCCGTCCCGAGGACGCCGTCCCGGTCGACCAGGGGCCCGTCGCGCGCGCCTTCGCGGCGCAGGAGGCCGTCGTGGACAGCGGTGAACACGGTGTCACCGTCCACCTGCCGATGTCGGTGCGCGGCGACCGGATCGGCGTGCTGCGGGTGCGGCTGCCCGCCGGAACGCCGTACGAACACGACACCGCTCCGCTGCTGGACTTCGCCGACCTGCTGGCCCACGAGATCGTCGCCGCGGGCCGCCACACCGACCTGTACCTGCGCTCCCGGCGCCGCCGCAGGCTCACCCTGGCGGCCGAGATGCAGTGGCAGCTGCTGCCCGGCCTCGGCTGCTCCCGCGACGCGTACACCATCGGCGGCCACCTGGAGCCCAGCTACGCGATCGGCGGCGACAACTTCGACTGGAGCACCAGCGAACACCGCCTCCTGGTGGCTGTCACCGACGGCGAGGGCCAGGGCATCGACGCCACACTGCTCACCTCGCTGACAGTAGGAGCGCTGCGCAACGCCCGCCGTGCCGGACTGTCTCTCGGCGACCAGGCGCGCCTGGCCGACCAGGCCGTCCACGCCCAGTACGGGGGAAAGCGGCACGCCTCCACCATCCTGCTCGAGTTCGACGTCCCCAACGGGACCGTCCGCGCCGTCGACGCGGGCTCGCCGAGAGTCCTGCGGCAGCGCGGCGGACGGATCGATCCCGTCGCCCTGGAGCCGCAGCTGCCGCTCGGCATGTTCGAGGAGACGCCGTACGAGGAGCAGACCTTCGAAGTACTTCCCGGGGACCGCCTGATCATCGTCAGCAGCGGGGTGCACACCGCCCGCTCCCGCGCCGGCGACCCCTTCGGGGACCGGGCGCTGCAGCGGGCGGTGGCCGACAGCCGGCTCGCCCCGCCCTATGAGACCGCCCGTGCGGTGGTCCGCGGCCTGGTGGATCACCTGGGCAGTCCCGAGCTGACGGCCGACGCGGCGGTGCTGGTCATCGACTGGCACGGACCGGACGGCGAGGCGTAGGACGGGACGACGCGAGGGGCGTGGACACCACCGACGCCCGCACCGCGGATCACGTGCGTGGCGGCAGCGCCGCGTACACCTCGTGGAACGAGCGCAGACCCCGCGCGAGATCGCTGCGGCGCTCCTCGGGCATCGCGGCCAGCACCTCGTCCAGGTCCCGCTGCCGCCGTCGTGCCACCTCGGCCAGGAGCGACCGCCCGGCGGGGGTGAGGGTCAGCAGGATCTCGCGGCGGTTGTCCGGGTGGGCCAGCCGGTCCAGCAGCCCGGCCGCCTCCAGCCGGTCGCACAGCCTGCTGGCGGCGGGGGAGGTGGTGCACAGGGCCTCGGCCAGCCCGGTCATGTTGAGCGGCGGCCCCGCGTCGGTCACCTCCAGCACCCGCAATTGCAGCGGCGACAGGCGCGGGCTGACCCGGCGCGGTGCCCGGGACCACACGGACGCCAATGCCCGGACGGCGTCCGCCAGTTCGCGAACGCCGTCCGGCGATCCGGGTTCCGTACCGGGCTCAGCGGCCATCCGTCCGTGGCCCGGTCTGCGAGTCCTGCGGGGGCAGCGTGCCGAGCCCCCTGCGGTCCTGGTCGGGCAGGCGCCCCGGCGTCCCGTTCTCCGAATCGGTGCGGGCCGCCTGCACCGCCTCCTCGACGGTGTCGTGGACGGGTGTGTTGAGGTTCACTCCGGTCAGCTCCAGCAGACGGCGCACCGCGCTGGTGGGGGCGGCGATGCGCACGCTGCCGTCCACCAGCCGCACCTCGCGGTTGACCCGCAGCACGATGTTCAGGCCCGAGGAGTCCATGAAGGGCACCTCCGCCATGTCGAGCACCAGGTGCTTTCTGCCGTGGGCGATCTGGTTGGCCAGCTGGTGGTGGAGCTTCGTGGCGGTGTCCACGTCCAGCTCGCCGCCGATCCTCACCACCGCGAGCCACGACTCGGGAACGGCCACCTCGACCACGAGCGGGGCGATCTCCATTGGCACGACGTGTACCTCCACGAACTCGGATGTCTGAGCGGCGGATACCCAGGGTTGCCGTTTCCATTCGTCCCGATCGCGTTCCCCCTCTCCGGACGACCTGTCAGGCATGACTCGGCCCTGAGTGGCAAAACGTCCAGGAGTGAAGCCTGAGTGAACACGATCGATCGCGGAGGTTCCCGATGCCGAAGGTCTTCGACCGGTCCGCCGGTCTGCGGAATCGGTCGCGTGACCTTCTGCTCGGTACGGCGGGCGCGGGCGCCGCGGACGCCAGGGACCTGGTGCGCGAGCTGCTCGACCACGGACTCGACGGGCGGCGCACGGCGCGGCCCGACGGCGACGTGGTGCTGGCCGTCTCCGAGCTGGTCACCAACGCCCTGCGGCACTGCGCGGGACCGGCCCGGATGCGAGTGGTGACGCGCGAGGACGGCCTGCTGGTCGAGGTGCACGACGACTCGCAGCACCCGGCCCGCCCGCGCGACGCGCGCAATGACGGAACGGGCGGGTATGGCCTGCACATCGTCGAGGTGCTCGCCGACCGCTGGGGCAACCGCCGCACACCGCGCGGCAAGGCGGTGTGGGCGCTGTTCTCCTGGGGGTAGCGCGATCCGTCCGAAGGCAACGCGACCGGAATCCGGTGACCGTCGACGGTCACCGGATTCCGTGCCGTACAGCCGGATTCCGCGCCGTATACGTGAGCCGTGTACGTGAGCCGTATACGTGATGCGTCGGCGGGCAGGCGCACTGCATGGCACAGACGCATACGGAACGGGAAGGAAAGTTCGAAGGACTGGGCGACGGGCCCGTGCCCTCCCTGGACGGCCTGCCGGGCGTGGCCCGGGTGGCACCGGGGGAGCCGGAGGACCTGGACGCCCTCTACTACGACACCGCCGGCCTGGCACTGCTGGGCGCCGGTTCCACGCTGCGGCGCAGGACCGGCGGTCACGACGCGGGCTGGCACCTGAAGACCCCCGCGCCGGACGGCGCCCGGCACGAGACCCGGGTGGCCGCGGTCGACGGGGAGCGGGAAGGGCCGCCCGGTGAGATCACCCGGCTGGTCCGCGCCCGGGCGCGGGGGCGGCAGGTGGTGCCGGTCGCCCGGCTGCGCACCCACCGCGACCGCCTCCTGCTGCTGGACGCCCGCGACCGCCTCCTCGCGGAGGTCGCCGTCGACCGGGTCTCCGGCCAGGTGCTCGGCACGGTGCGGACGGACGGCGACCGGGAGGGCGAGCCGCCCGGGGAACGGGCCGTGCTGACCGCGTGGTCCGAGGTCGAGGTGGAACTCGATCGTGGCGACGAGGCGCTGCTCAGGGCGGTCGGCAAACGGCTGCGCAAGGGCGGACTACGCCCCGCCGCACACCCCTCCAAGCTCCAGCACGCGATGGCCGCCGCCGGAGTCGCACCTCACCCGGCCGTCCGCCCGTCCTCCGGCAGCGCGGGCGCCGTCGTCCTGGAACGGCTGCGCGCGCAGACCGAGGCCCTGTTGGCCCTGGACGCCGCGGTGCGCGCGGACGAGCCGGACTCCGTGCACCGCATGCGGGTCGCGGTGCGGCGGCTGCGCTCGGCGCTGAAGACCTACCGCGGGCTGTTCCTGCCGGGCAGCACGCGGGAACTGGAACGCGGGCTGCGGCGGCTCAGCCGGACGCTGGGGGAAGCCAGGGACCACGAGGTGCTGGGGGAGCGGCTGGGCGACGATCTCGCGGCGCTGGCCGGCGACCCGGCCACCGCGGCGCTGACCGGCCGGGGCGCGGGACGGATCACCGCCGAGGAGGCGCGGGCCTACCGCACCGCGTGGCGCGGCGTCGTCGAGGTGCTGGAGAGCGGTCGCTACTTCGCGTTGCTGGACGCGCTGTGCGGCTGGTCGGCCGATCCGCCGTTCGGCCCGAAGGCGGAACGGAAGGCTCGTGGCCGCCTGGAGAAGGCCGTGCGACGCAGCCGCGGGAAGCTGCTGGCGCGCGCCGACCACGCGTTGTCGCTGGAGCGGGGACCGGCCCGCGACGAGGCGCTGCACGGCACGCGCCGGGCGGCCAAACACCTGCGGTACGCGGCGGAGACGGCGCGGCCGGTCGTGGGCAGGCCCGCGCGGAAATTGGCGAAGCGGGCCAAGGCGGTCCAGAAGCTGCTCGGCGAGTACCAGGACTCGGTGGTCGCCCGCCAGTCCCTGCCGCTGCTCGCCGACCAGGCGCACCGCAGGGGCGAGGAGACCTTCGGGCACGGACTGCTCTACGCGTACGAGGGCGGCCGCGCGCAGGAGGCGCTCGCCGCGGTGCCGGACGCGCTGCGGAAGGCGTCGAAGCGGCGCCTGACGCGTTGGCACTGAACACGAGTGCGGGGCCCGGTGTCCCGGGCCCCGCACCGAGTGTTGGTATCAATCGTGCACGGCGGTTTCGCGTCGCACGGGCGGCGTGGGATCAGTCCTCGGTCAGCAACTGGGTCCGCAGCCGGTTCAGGGTGCGGCTCAGCAGCCGGGAGACGTGCATCTGGGAGATGCCCAGCTCGGCCCCGATCGCGGCCTGCGTCATGTCCGCGCCGAACCGCATCGACAGGATGGTCCGCTCGCGGTCGGGCAGATGCGCGATCAGCGGCTTGAGGGCGGTCAGGTTGTCGATGCCCTCCAGCGCGGGATCCTCGGCCCCGATGCGGTTGGCCCACGCGGTGCCGTCGTCCTCCTCGTCACCGGCCTGCGCGTCGATGGAACCGGCGCTGTAGGCGTTGGCGGCGATCCTGGCTTCCAGGACCTCCTCCTCGGTGATGTTCAGCCGCTCGGCCAACTCGCCGACGGTGGGGGCGCGGTCCAGCTCGGCGCTGAGCGCGTCGGTCGCCTTGGCCAGGTCGATGCGCAGCTCCTGGAGCCTGCGCGGCACCCGCACCGCCCAGCTGGTGTCGCGGAAGAAGCGCTTGATCTCGCCCACGATGGTCGGCAGCGCGAAGGTGACGAACTCGACGCCGTAGTCCGGGTCGAAGCGGTCCACCGCCTTGATCAGGCCGATCGTCCCGACCTGGAGGATGTCCTCCATCTGGTCGGCGCGGTTGCCGAACCGCTTCGCCGCGAACCTCACCAGCGCCATGTTCAGCTCGATCAGGGTGTTGCGTACGTACTGGTACTCCTCGGTCCCCTCCTCAAGGCGTCCCAGACGCGCGAACATGACCTTGGACATGTCCCGCACCTCGGCGACCGACGCCCCCGTTGTGTCGATCGGGGTGCCGACCGTCGTGGTGCTGACCTGTTCTTCGAGCTGGACCGACATCGGGTCTGCCCTCCCTGGGTTCCGTTTGACGCGAAGCCATGGAGGCGCCTACCCACACCTGAAGCATCAAACACGAATCTCGATACGTGTTTCCGGAAATTTTTTCCGGCGGGTACCGGAGTGCGGCCGGAACGTGGTCCGATCAGGCCGAACGCGCTGCCGAGGCGCCGTGGGACGCGCACAGAAGCCAGCGCGGCCGCTGCTCCGGCAGCGTCAGGCCCAGCGTGCCGAGCGCCTTGAGCAGGGCGTCGTCCCACTCGGCGGTCTCCCGCCCCGGCACGTCGGACCCGAGGTCGGCGCACTCGCCCAGCGGTACGCGCACGACGTGGGCGGTGAGCAGGTACATCGGGGCCTGCTCCCTGCCGTACGGGGTGAGCTCCACGCCGAGGGACCGCAACCGCTCGTCGCGCCGCAGGAAGTAGCCGTGCGCCTGCGGCGACCAGCGCTCGGTGAAGCCGGTCGAGGCCAGCAGCCGGTCCTGAGCCGCCTCACGGAAGCCGCCCTCGGTGTCGGGGGAGTACCAGTCGACGGCCAACTCGCCGTATTCGTCCGTCTCTTCGACCTTCCAGCCGTCCGCGCCGCCGAGGTCGTAGCCGTAGGCGAGGAGGGTGTCCGTCGGGTTGCTCACAGGCGGTGCTCCGTAACGGAAGGCCCGTGGGCCGGGTGCCGCGGGCGTGTGCCGTCGGCGCGTCCTCACGTGAACGGGCCCGGGAGGCCGCGTCGTTGCGGATCGGCGCCGACGCAGACCGCTTACCCCGGGCCGGGGAGGGTGATGCCTGGAGGTCTTCCGTGTAGATGCCTGGAGGTCTTCCGTGTAGGGGACGGCCGCCCGGGTAGCCGCAGCCCCACGCACGACCGACCATCGCGCGCCGCGGTCCACCCGGGGCGCGCCCGGCAGGAGGGAACACCATGACTGCCCGGCAGCACGCCAGCACCGCCCGGCACAGGGCACCCCGTCGCCGCACCCCCGCGCTGCGCACCGCGCTCACCGCCGCCGCGGGATCGGTCCTGGTGACCACGGTCGCCGCCAGTGCCCCGGCCCAGGCGTCGGCCACGACCGCGCCGCACCGGGCCGCCTCGGCGCCGACCGCCACCCGGCAGGCCCCCGACAGCCTGCGCCGCGACGTCAACGATCTGACCGTGCGCACTCCGGACGGCTCCGCCCTCGGCCAGGCCCGGCTCTTCGCGGTCTACCGGGACCTGCGGGCGGCGGGCGTGAACGACTGGACCGTCGTGGGCGCGGAGGACCCGGGGCGGCCGGGCGTGGTGCTGCGGCTGTGGCACACCGACCCGGCGAAGGCGGACGCCGTGCGGCGGGCGATCGCGCCCACGCTGCGGGTGACCTCCCGGGCGCACGAGGTCTACAGCGTGGGGCTGCTGGCGCCGGTTCGGCCCGGCTCGCCCGCCGCACGCGGCGACGTGGCCGAGCTGACCCGCGTGGTGCAGGAGGCGGGCGGCCCGGGCGCGCTGGTGGACCCGCAGCCCGACGTCGTCCACGTCCACCTGGAGGCCGACCGGCTGAGCGCGGCCACGCTGGACGCGGTACGGGCGCAGGCCGCCCGCACGGCCGGTTCGCCGGTCGGCGCGGTCCGCGTGATCGGGGAGCCGTAGGCCCCGCTGCGGCCCGTCCGTGACCGCCCCCTGAGGACAGCCGTCGGTCCCTCGGACATACGGATGTCATATGAACGCGATAAAGTTAGTTAGCCTCAAGCAACTAACTTCCTCGCGGTCGGCGCGTACGCGACGCGAAGGGGACGGGAATCACAGAAGTGGGCATAGCCAGGAGAACACCCCCAGCACCGGCGACGCCGGGCGGGTCCCCGGACGCGTCGGCGCTGGGCCCGCACTACAAGTGGATCGCGCTGTCGAACACCACCCTCGGTGTGCTGATGGTGATGATCAACCAGTCGATCGTGCTGATCGCGTTGCCCGACATCTTCCGGGGCGTCCACCTCGACCCCCTCGACCCCTCCAACACCAGCTACCTGCTGTGGATGCTGATGGGGTTCATGGTGGTCACCGCGGTGCTGGTGGTCACCTTCGGCAGGCTCGGCGACATGTTCGGCCGGGTCCGCATGTACAACATGGGGTTCGCGGTCTTCACCGCCTGCTCGATCATGCTCTCGCTGACCTGGATGCACGGCAGCGCGGGTGCGCTGTGGCTGATCGGCTGGCGCATCGTGCAGGGCATCGGCGGCGCGCTGCTGTTCGCCAACTCCACCGCGATCCTCACCGACGCCTTCCCCGCCAAGCAGCGCGGCACGGCCCTGGGCATCAACTCCATCGCTGCCATCGCGGGCTCGTTCCTCGGCCTGATCCTCGGCGGCGTGCTCGCCCCGGTCAACTGGAAGATGATCTTCCTGGTCTCGGTGCCGTTCGGCGTCTTCGGCACGATCTGGGCGTACGTGAAGCTGCACGACACCGGTGTGCGCCGCAAGGCGAAGATGGACTGGTGGGGCAACGTCACCTTCGCCGTCGGCCTGATCTCGGTGCTGGTCGGCATCACCTACGGCATCCAGCCGTACGGCTCCAGCAGCATGGGCTGGGGAAACCCCTGGGTGCTGACCGCGCTCATCGGCGGCGCCATCGTGCTCGTCGGCTTCGTGGTGATCGAGAACCGGGTGGCCGAACCGCTCTTCCGCCTGTCGCTCTTCCGGCTGCGGGCGTTCACCGCGGGCAACATCGCCAGCCTGCTGACCGCGCTCGGCCGCGGTGGCCTTCAGTTCATGCTGATCATCTGGCTCCAGGGCATTTGGCTGCCCCTGCACGGCTACAGCTTCGAGCAGACCCCGCTGTGGGCCGGCATCTACATGATCCCGCTGACCATCGGCTTCCTGCTGTCGGCGCCGGTCTCCGGCTGGCTGTCCGACCACTTCGGCTCGCGGGCCTTCACGGTGGGCGGCGCGCTGCTGACCGCGGCGAGCTTCGTGGCCCTGATGGAGCTGCCGACCGACTTCAGCTACTGGGTCTTCGCCCTGCTGATCCTGGTCAACGGCCTCGGCTCCGGCCTGTTCGCGTCGCCGAACCGCGCCGAGATCATGAACGCCGTCCCGGCCGACGCGCGCGGCGCGGGCGCCGGTATGACCGCCACGTTCCAGAACTCCTCGATGGTGCTGTCCATCGGCATCTTCTTCAGCCTGATGATCGCGGGCCTGTCCCACACGCTGCCGCACACCATGCACGACGGCCTGGTCGCGCAGGGCGTGCCGAACGCCGAGGCCACCCAGATCTCGCAACTGCCGCCGATCGCCGTGCTGTTCGCGGCCTTCCTCGGCTACAACCCGTTCCAGCAGCTGCTCGCCGGTCACCTGGGCGGGCTGCCGCACGGCGGCGCGACCATCACCGGCAAGCAGTTCTTCCCGCACCTGATCTCCGGTCCGTTCCACCACGGCCTGGTGATCGCCTTCTGGTTCGCGGTCGCCGCCTGCGTGGTCGCCGCGTTCTCCTCGTTGATGACCGGCCGCATCGGCCGTCGGCACGAGAAGCGCCCCGAGCCGCTCGGCGAGGAGCTGGCCGCGGTCTCCGGTGAGGCCGGTATCGCGATGAGCGAGCTGGTCGTTCCCGAGGAGAGCGGAAGCCCGGAGGACCGCAGGGCCTGACACCTGGTGAGCGAACGACGCGGCGCCCGCCCCCTCCGCCTGGGCGGAAGGGACGGGCGCCGTGCTGCGCCGTGGGGTCAGCCCGTGGTGTGGACGCGGTACATCACGGTGCCGTGCGCGGGCACCGTCGCCGACACCGACGAGGTGAACGGGGTGGTGGTCTTGCTGATCAGGTCCTTGGCGGCGAGCTTCGCACCGGCGGGGTAGCCCAGCTCCTGGCTGCCGATGGTGAAGGTCTGCTGCTTGGCGCTCTTGTTGAGGAAGACCACCGCCTTGTCGCCGCCTGCCAGCGGCTTGACCAGGACGTCGTACGTGGCGTCGCTGTAGACCTGGTGGCCCTGCACGCCCGCCGGGTCCTGGTCGACGGCGATCACGTCGGCGTTGCCCAGGATCGCCAGCGCCGAGGGGCTGAGCTTGGTCAGGTCGGTGCTGCTGATCAGCGGCGCCGCCATCTCGGCCCACAGCACCACCTGCGACTGGGTCTCGTCGGCGGTCAGGCCCGAGTCACCGGCGAGCAGGAAGTCCGGGTCGTTCCAGTGACCGGGGCCCGAGTAGGCGCCCAGCGGCACGTTGTAGCCGTAGTTGGCCATGATGCTGGACCACTTGTCGTTGTCCTGGCCCAGCGCGATGTCCCAGCCCTCGCGCCACAGGTTGCCGTACTTCGGCGTCCACTGGAGGATCTTGTACCAGTCGGGGGTGCCCTGGAAGTACGCGGGCGCCGACTCCGAGAAGACGATCTTGCGGCCGCTGTCCAGCAGCGCCTGGCTCATCTTCTGGTATTCCTCGCGGTACGTCTCCTCGTCCGACTGGCCCTGCACGCTGGGCACGTTGCAGCCGTCGAGCTTGAGGTAGTCCACGCCCCAGGAGGCGAAGCGCTTGGCGTCGGCGGTCTCGTGGCCCCAACTGCCCGGGTAGCCGCCGCAGGTCTCGGTGCCCGCGTCCTCGTAGATGCCGAACTTCAGTCCCATCTTGTGCAGTTGGCTGCCGACGTAGGCCATGCCGTCGGGGAACTTGGTGGAGTCGCCCACCAGGTTGCCGTTGCGGTCGCGGCTCTTGGCCATCCAGCAGTCGTCGATGGTGACGGTGTTGTAGCCCTTCTTCGCGAGTCCCGTGCTGACCAGTGCCTTGGCCTGGTCGAGGATGAGCTGCTCGGAGATGTTGCACTGGTAGTACGACCAGTCGTTCCAGCCCATCGGCGGGGTGAGCGCCAGGCCGTTGTAGGCGGGGGAGGTGTTGCCCGCCTTCGGCGGCGCGGTGTGGGCGGCGGGCGTGGCCGGGGCGGCCTGGGCGGGCAGCGCCGCGGTGAGCGCGAGCCCGCCGACGGCCAGGGTGGTGGTGATCGCGTGGGCGAGGCGCTTGCGGGACGGGTGTATCAACGTGTCGACCTCACTCGGCTCAGGGCCGGACCGGGAGCCGGCCGCTGGGGGATACCGGACTGTGCGGTGGTGCGGACGTGCGGTGGTGCGGTCGGGCGGTGACGCGGTGGTACGGGTGTCGCGTGTTACGTGGTGCGGTCGGGCGGTCCTGGGGCGGGCGCCCGGGCGGGGCGCTCGCGGTCGGGGGGGCGAGGGTCGGGGAGCGGGTCAGGCGGAGCGGTCGTCCGGGCCCGGGCCCGCGTCGTGGACGGGCTGGGCCAGCGCGGGGGAGTCGAGGAGCGAACGCGGCTCGCGCACCCCGGAGGCCGGGGCGGAGTGCGGGTCGGGCCAGTGGCCGTTGTTCTGCCAGTAGGCGCGGATCTCCTCCAGCTGGCGGCCCTTGGTCTCCGGCGCCATCACGGCGATGAACGAGATCGCGAGCAGCGCCAGCACCGCGAACCCGCCGAACGTCCAGGACGCGCCGACGTGCGCCAGCAGCGAGGGGAAGAACTGGGCGACCAGCAGGTTGGCCACCAGGTCGGCGGCGAGCATCACCGAGGCGCCCAGCGACCGCAGCTGCGCCGGGAACGCCTCGCTCGCGTAGACCCAGATCAGCGAGCCGAAGCCGAAGTTGAACGCGGCGGTGAACAGGGTGATGGCGGCGAAGCCGACCCAGGTGCCGCCGCCGTGCACGGCGCCGGTGCCGAACACCGCGCTGAGCACGACGAGGGTGACGAGCATCGAGCCGATGCCGCTGAGCAGCACGACGCGGCGGCCGAAGCGGTCGACGATGAACAGCGCGGAGATCGTGGCGACCAGGGAGACCAGCTCGACCAGCGAGGGCAGGAAGAAGTTCTGCCCGCTGCCGGTGAAGCCCATGGTCTGGAAGATCTCCGGGCTGTAGTAGGTGACCGCGTTGATGCCGGTGATCTGGCAGAAGAAGCCCATGCCGATGACGAAGACCGTGGCCCTGGCGAACGGCTTGCGCACCAACTGCGCCAGCGTTCCCCCGTTGCGGCGCTCGGCGCGCAGCTCGCGGTCGATCGCCGCGGTCTCGGCGACCGGGTCGACGTCCGGGTCGGTGTCCGCCATCACCCGGGCCGCCTCGTCGAGGCGGCCCTTGAGGATGTACCAGCGCGGGGTGTCGGGCAGCCGCAGCAGCGGGATCACCACCAGCGCCGCCGGGACCGCGGACAGGCCGAGCATCAGCCGCCAGTGACCGCCGCCCGACAGGCCCCAGTTGACGAAGTAGGTGATGGTGATGCCCGCGACGCAGGCCACCTGGTACGTGGCGACGGCGGCGCCGCGGATGCGGGCCGGGGTCGACTCGGCGATGAACAGCGGTGCCGCCACGATCGACACACCGATCGCCACTCCGAGCAGGAAGCGGAACGCGTAGAGCACCCCGATGCCGGGCGACAGGGCCGACAGCGCGACGAAGACCGCGTAGCAGGCGGCGACCAGCACCATGGTCATCCGGCGGCCGATCGCGTCGGCGAGCCGTCCCGCGGCGAGCGCGCCGAGGATCGAGCCCAACACCAGGATGCTGTTGACCAGGCCCTTCTGCCCGGAGTTGAGGTGGAAGTCGCGGGCGAGGAAGACCAGCGCACCGGAGATGCTCCCGGTGTCGTACCCGTAGATCACCCCGACCACGGCACCGGTGAACGCGATCCGGTGGCCTGTGCCGAAGCGGCGCCGCGCGGGGGGTGCGGCGGTCTGTGACGCCATGGTGCGGTCCTTAGAACAAGGCAAGCGGCTGATTGATTGTGCGAGTGTCGCGACCGTTTCGCTCAACTGTCAACAGTCACGGGCGCCTCTGTGGTGCCGAATAAAATACATGAACCACGAAAAATAGGGCGTATTGACGACGCGGTGCTGTCGTACCGGCCGAAACAAGGTGCACAATGCTGATGCGAGTACCGCACTTCACGTCATGAGGCGTCATCCACGCGTCCGTGACAGCCGACGACAGGGGAGCCCGTGAGCCAGCTCGAATTCATGGCCCAGGAGATCGAGTCCCAGCCGGAGACCTGGCGCGCCGCCGCCCGCCTCGCCACCGCCGCCGACTGCCCGCTGCCCGCGCCCGGCCTCAAGGTCGCGGTCGTCGGCTGCGGGACCTCCTGGTTCATGGCGCAGTC
Organism: Streptantibioticus parmotrematis; assembly: GCF_019890615.1. GTDB lineage: Bacteria > Actinomycetota > Actinomycetes > Streptomycetales > Streptomycetaceae > Streptantibioticus_D > Streptantibioticus_D parmotrematis. The sequence goes on from NZ_JAINVZ010000001.1 coordinate 273,518, forward strand.
CTACGCCGCCCTGCGCGAGGCCGCGGGACTGGGCGTCACCGACGCGTTCGCCGCCTCCGAGGCACCGCTGGCCGACCGGGGCTACGACGCGGTGGTCGCCATCACCCGCTCGGGCACCACCACCGAGGTGCTGCGGCTGCTGACCGAGGTACGCGGCCGGGTCCGCACCGTCGCCGTGGTCGGCGACCCGGACACCCCGGTCCGGGAGAGCGCCGACGAGGTGATCGCGCTGCCGTTCGCCGACGAGCGCTCCGTCGTCCAGACCCGCTTCGCCACCACCGCCCTCACCCTGCTCCGTGCCCACCTCGGCCAGGACGTCGAGTCCGCGGTGGCCGACGCGCGGGCCGCGCTGGGGCAGCCGGTCGCCCAGGAGTGGATCGACGCCGAGCAGTTCACGTTCCTCGGCCGCGGCTGGACCTACGGGCTCGCCAACGAGGCCGCGCTGAAGATGCGCGAGGCGTCGCAGAGCTGGACCGAGTCCTACCCGGCCATGGAGTACCGGCACGGGCCGATCGCCATCGCCGCGCCGGGCCGGGTCACCTGGATGTTCGGCGACGCGCCGGAGGGGCTGGCCGAGCAGGTCACCGCCACCGGGGCGGCCTTCGTCGACCACCCGCTGGAGCCGCTGGCCGACCTCGTCCTGCTCCAGCGCGTCGCCCTGGAACGGGCCAGGGCCCGGGGTCTCGACCCGGACGCCCCGCGCAACCTCACCCGTTCCGTCATCCTCGCCCCGCGGTGACCAGGGGTCCCGAGGACGCCGAGCACCCCGAGTACACGGAGGGCTCCGATGGCCTCGATGACGTCGTCGTCGCCTGCGACATCGGCGGCACCGCCATCAAGGCCGGTCTGGTCGACACGCGCGGATTCGTCCGCCACGACCACGGCGTGCCCACGCCGTTCGTGGCGGGCGACGGCGCGGCCACGGCGGACGCGGTGCTGGCCGAGGTGGTCCGCACCACCGCGCGGCTGCGCGAGGCGGCCGCCGAGCGGGGCGGCCGGGTCGTCGCGCTCGGCGTGATCGTGCCGGGCCTGGTGGACGCGGAAGCGGGCCTCGCCAGGTACTCGGAGAACCTCGGCTGGCGCGACGTGCCGTTCGTGCGCAGGCTGACCAAGGCGACAGGGCTCCCGGTCGGCTTCGACCACGACGTACGGGCGGCGGGCGCCGCGGAACAGCGGCTCGGCGCGGCCCGCGGCAGGCGCGACGTGGCCTTCGTGCCGATCGGCACCGGCATCTCCGCCTCCCTCGTGCTCGACGGCCGCCCCTACGCGGGCGGCGGCTGGGCCGGGGAGATCGGCCACCTGGACGCCGGCAGCGGACTGCCCTGCCCCTGCGGCGGCACCGGCTGCCTGGAGACCGTCGCCTCCGCCTCGGCCATCCGCCGCCGCTACGAGGAGCGCACCGGGCGCGCGGTCTCCGGTGCGGTCGACGTGGCGGCCCGGCTGGAGCGGGGCGACCCCGACGCACGAGTCGTCTGGGACGCGGCGATCGACGCGCTGGCCGTCTCCCTGACCGGGCTCGCCGCGGTCGTCGCACCCGAACTGGTGCTGATCGGCGGCGGGTTGTCGGGCGCGGGCGACGCGTTGCTCGCACCGCTGCGCCGGGCACTGGACGCCCGCCTGACCCTGCAACGCCGCCCCGAACTGCGCCTGGCCGGGCTCGGCGACCGGGCCGGGCTGCTGGGCGCCGCGCTGCTGGCGTGGGAACGCGTCGGCGTACGGGTCGCGGAGCCGGGACCGCCCGCCTCCCGGCCCGCCGTCCACCGGTCGCACGCCGCGGACCCGGCCACGTAATCGCCGGTCCCGCACGTGCGGGACCGCCGACCGCGCGGTCCCGCACCAAGCTCGCCCCCTCCGAGGCCCCCGCCGTCCGCCCCCCCGCCTTCGTTCCCGACCGGAGACCGCCATGACCCTCGTCCCCACCTCGTCCATCGTCGAGTCCGCGCGGCGCCGGGGCGCCGGCGCCGCCGCGTTCAACGTCATCCACCTGGAGACCGCCGAGGCGCTGGTCACCGCGGCGGAACGCACCGGGCTGCCGGTGATCCTCCAGATCAGCGAGAACTGCGTGCGCTACCACGGCTCGCTCGCCCCGATCACCCGTGCCACCCTCGCGCTCGCCGAGGCGTCGCCCGCGCGACTGTCCGTCCACCTCGACCACATCACCGACCCGGACCTGATCTGTGAGGGGGTGGCCGCCGGAGTCCGCTCGGTCATGGTCGACGCCTCCGGGCTGCCGTACCAGGAGAACGTGGCGCTGACCGCCGAGTTGACCGCCTGGTGCCACGAGCGCGACGTCTTCGTCGAGGCCGAACTCGGCGAGGTGGGCGGCAAGGACGGGGTGCACGCCCCCGGCGCGCGCACCGACCCGGCCGAGGCCGCCGCGTTCGTGGCGGCCACCGGCGTGGACGCGCTGGCGGTGGCGGTCGGCTCCTCGCACGCGATGGTGGAGCGCACCGCCGAGCTGGACAAGACGCTCATCGCCGAACTGCGCGCCAAGGTGCCCGTACCGCTGGTGCTGCACGGTTCCTCCGGGGTGCCGGACGAGGAACTGCTGCGCGCGGTCGCCGCGGGCCTGACGAAGATCAACATCTCCACGCATCTGGTCTCGGTCTTCACCGCCCGGGTACGCGAGAAGCTCGGCGCGGACGCGGGCCTGGTGGACTCGCGCAAGTACCTGCGGCCGGCCCGGGACGCGGTGGCCGAGGAGGCGGGCCGGCTGCTGCGGCTGCTCGGCCGACCGGGTGGCGACGCCGACTGCTACGGTTCACGCGACCCGGGAGATGGACGATGACGCGACACGAGCGGCTCAACGCCCTGCTCGAACTGCTGGCCGAGCGCGGCCAGGTGCAGGTGGACGAGGCCGCCGAGGCACTGGAGGTCTCCGCCGCCACCGTGCGGCGCGACATGGACGCGCTCGCCGAGCAGCGCCTGCTGACCCGCACCCGGGGCGGCGCCGTCCTCAGCTCCGTCGCGTACGACCTGCCGGTGCGCTACCGCGCCGCGCACCGCCCGGAGGAGAAGCGGCACATCGCCGAGGCGGCCAGCGCGCTGGTCAGCCGGGGCAGCGTGATCGGCCTGACCGGCGGCACCACCACCACCGAGATCGCCCGCACCCTCGCCGCCCGCCCCGACCTGGACGAGACGGGACCCCGGCCCAACCTCACGGTGGTCACCAACGCCCTGAACATCGCCTACGAGTTGTCGGTGCGGCCGACCGTCAAGATCGTGCTGACCGGCGGTGTCGCGCACAGCCGCAGCTTCGAACTGGTCGGCCCCTACAGCGACCTGGTGCTGAGCCGGATCACCATGGACGTCGCGTTCATCGGCGTCAACGGCGTCGACCCGGTGGTCGGCGCGACGGTGCACGACGAGGCCGAGGCGCGGGTCAACCGGCTGATGGCGGAGCGGGCGGGCCGCGCGATCCTGGTCGCCGACTCCTCCAAGATCGGCACGCGCGCGTTCGCCACGATAGGCGGGCCCGAACTGTTCGACACCCTCATCACGGACCCGGCGCTGCCCTCCGACTCCCGCAAGGCGTTCGAGGAGGCGGGCTGGCGGGTGGCCACGGCACCGCAGGAGTGAGGCGGGCGACGAGGGCCGGGAGCGGTCGCGTACCCCGCGGGTGAGGCGCGAGGAAGCGGGCTCATAATGGGCGCCCGATCCTCCGCCGCGATCCCGGGAGGATCCTCCGCCGCGACCCCCGGGAGCACCGATGACCGCGCCCGCATTCCCCGCCGAGTACGACGAACGGCCCGCCGAGGCGCCGCGCGGCCGGGTCGTCCTCCTCAACGGCACGTCCAGCTCCGGCAAGTCGAGCATCGCCGCGGAACTGCTGCGGGTGCTGGACGGCCCCTGGTTCCACGTCCCCCTCGACGCCTTCCACCGCATGCGCAGCGATCGCGACATCGCCCCGGAGGACCTCCAGGCCGAGATCGACCGCACCGCCCGGGGCTTCCACCGCGCCGCGGCCGGCATGGCCGCGGCGGGCAACAACATCGTGGTGGACCACGTGCTCACCCGGCGCTGGCGGCTGCTGGAATGCCTGGAGCTGTTCACCGCCCGGGACGTGACGCTGGTCGGCGTGCGCTGTCCGCTGCCCGAGCTGGAGCGCCGTGAACGCGAGCGCGGTGACCGGGGGAGCGTGGCGGCCCGTCAGTTCCCGCTGGTCCACGCGCACGGTGTCTACGACATCGAGTGCGACACCAGCATCGCCGACCCGGCCGCGTGCGCCCGCGCGATCGCGGAGTTCCTGCCGGTCCGGCCGCTGCCCACCGCGTTCCAGCGGCTCAGGCGGGAGTACGCAGTGGGGGCATCCGCCATCCCCCGGCCAGCCGCGACGGGCGGACGTTGACGCCCGCGCCGAAGAACTCGCAGAACTTCATGATCAGCGGGTCCCAGGCGACCGGGTCCACGTGGTGGGTGCCCGGCACGATCAGCTCCTCCTCGACGTGGGTGCGCACCACCTCGACCTGGAAGGCGGTCGCGTTCACCTCCGGCCCCGCGACCTCGTGGGACGCGACCAGGCGGCCCTCCATCTGGATCGGGCACTCCAGCGCGCGCGGCGGGGCGACCAGCTCCGACGGCTGCTCGGTGAGGCCCGCCGTACCGAACTTGTCCGGCTCGAACCGGTAGCCCTGCGCCCGCTTGCGGTCGGAGAACTCCGGCTCGCCGGTGGTCAGCGCGATGCGGTCGACGGCGTCGGCCATCGCGGCGGACGGCAGGTTGAGCACGCACTCGCCCTCGCGCAGCAGGTTGCGGGTGGTGCGGCTGGCGCTGCCCATGCCGAGCATCGCGTACGGGCCGAGCCACCAGGCGGACGACATCGGGGCGAGGTTGGCGGTGCCGTCCTCGTTGCGGGTGCTGATCAGGACGACGGGGGTGCCGAAGTAGAGGACCTTGACTCCGGGAACCTGGTGCATGCTGCCGCCTTTCGCGGAACGTGAGGAAGGGCCGGGACCGGCACGCCGTGAGCGGCGTACTGGTCCCGACCCTTTCCGATCACGCTCCCGCGCGCTGGCGGCCATCGGACGTCGCGTCCGTGACGGCCCCGCGCCCGGTCAGACCGCGGCGCCCGTCTCGCTCACCGGCTGCGCGGTCTGCTCGGCGACCGGCTCGGTGCGCGGCCCGTGGATCCGGCGCAGGCCCAGCCCGGCGACCGCGGAGACCAGCAGCAGGGCCACGCCCGCGATGACGAACGTGAGGGTGAACTGGCTCTCCGCGGGCAGCGCGGGCGCGCCCGGCGGCAGGTGCGCGATGGTCTTGGACGCCAGCACCGTGGTGATGGTCGCGCTGCCGATGGCGCTGCCGGTCGAGCGGGAGATCGAGTTGATGCCGTTGGCGATGCCGGTCTGGTGGTGCGGGACGCTGGCCACGATGACGGCGGGCATCGCCGCGTAACCGAAGCTGATCGCCGCGCCCACCAGCATCGCGCCGACGACGACCGACGCGCTGTGCTTGTGGTCCAGCGCGATCCAGCCGAAGCCCGCGGTCCCGGTGACCGAGGCGAGCGCCAGCACCAGGCGCGGACCGTGGTGGCGCACCAGCTGGCCGCCGATGGGCGCGGCGAGCAGCGAGACGATGGTGCCCGGCAGCAGGTACTCGACGGAGGCCCGCAGCACGCTGGCGTCGAACCCGTACCCGGCGATCCCCGACGGCATCTGCACCAGGTACGAGACGCCGATGAACAGGGCGAACGAGCCGAAGCCGACCAGCAGACCGGCCAGGTTGGAGAAGAGCACCGGGCGGTGGACGAACATGCCCATGTCCACCAGGGGTTCGCGCACCCGCTTCTCCACCACGACCCACACGAGCGCCATCACGACCGCGGCGGTGAAGCAGCCCAGCGTGCGCGCCGAGGACCAGCCCCAGTCGTGGCCCTGGGTGATCGGCAGCAGCAGGAGCACCAGCGCGGCGGCGAGGGTGAGCGCGCCCAGCACGTCGGTGCGACCGCCGGTGGTCTGACGGGTCGCCGGCACGAGGAAGACCACGGCCAGCAGCGCGAGCACCGCGAGACCGGTGGCCAGCCAGAACGCGCTGCGGTAGTCGGGGTGGCTGCCGGAGGTCAGCAGACCGGTGGAGACCAGGGCCAGACCGCTGCCGAAGGCGAGCGTGCCGCTGACCATGGCCATCGCGCCGGGCAGCTTGGCGGGCTTGATCTCCTCACGCAGCACGGACAGCGCGAGCGGGAAGATCGCGGTGGCCGCGCCCTGGAGCACCCGGCCGACGATCAGCCACAGCAACGAGTGGGTGACGGCGGCCAGCACCGATCCGGCCACCATCACGACGAGCACGGCGACCAGGGTGCGCTTCTTGCCGTGCTGGTCGCCGAAGCGCCCGAGCAGCGGGGTGAAGACCGCGGCGGACAGCAGGGTGGCGGTCGTCACCCAGCTGGTGTTGGCGGTCGTGGCGTGCAGGTCGGTCTGGATGAGTCCCAGGATCGGGATGACCAGCGTCTGCATCATCGACACGACCATGGCGGCCAGGCTCAGGGCGAAGACGACGGCCGTCTCGCTCCGCGGTGCCCGAAGGGAAGGGGTGTTGCTCATGGCGGTGGGTGTCCTCGATTTACTTCACAACATGGATGCTTAAAGGCATCAAGTATTTGGTCGTGACTCTAGCCCGGGATACTTGAGGTGGTCAAGTTAATGATTGAGGACCTCAAGCTCTTCAGTAGACTCGCGGGCATGACCGCCCCGACCGACCCGGCGCCCTCCGCCGTCAAGAGCCGTCTGCTCGATCTGATGGTCGCCCTCGGCACCGCGCACTGGCAGGACTACGCGGCCACAGCCGCGCAGCACGGGCTCACCTCGGTGCAGGCCAGACTGCTGGCGCAGGTGACCGCTCCGGTGCCGATGCGCGGTCTGGCCGAACAGCTCGGGTGCGACGCCTCCAACGTCACCGGTATCGTCGACCGGCTCCAGGCGCGCGGGCTCGTGGTGCGGGAGAGCGACGAGCGGGACCGCCGGGTCAAGAACGTGGTCGCCACCGACGAGGGGCTGGCCACCATCCAGCGCATCCGCGCCGAGATGCAGGCCACCCACACCGCCCTCGACGCGCTGACCGAGGACGAGCGGGTCACGTTGTACGCGCTGCTGGAACGGCTGCGTCCTGGGCTGGAGAACCGCGACTGAGGCATGGCCGTGCCCGCACCCGGGGAAGGATGCGGGCACGAAAGGAACGGGCACCGGACGCGGGGAGGGGGTGCGTCCGGTGCCCTTGCGGTTGTTCCGAACCGGTACCAAGGTCAACGACCGTCAGGTCGTCAGGTCACGGTTCGCCGTCCGTGGTTCGGACGTTCGTCGGTTCAGACGTTCGTCCGGCGACGACGGCTCGCCAGCAGCACGCCACCGGCGGCGGCGGCGATCAGGCCAGCGCCCGCCGCGGTCTCGACGGTGCTGCCGTTCACCACGGAACCGCCCAGGCCGGTGTGCGGACCACCGTGGGGACGGTGGTGGCCGTGGTGGTGCTTGTGGCAGTCGTCGCCGCCGTGCTTCCAGTTGTTGTCGCCGGAGTGGTCGCCCTGGCCGTGGTCCATGCCGCCCTGACCCTGGTCCATGCCGCCCTGGTCCATGCCCGAGTCCTCCGACTGACCCTGGTCCCAGCCGCCGTCGTGGCCACAGTCCCAGGTGACCGCGCCGGTGCGCGCCGAGTCGCCGGACAGCGAGGCGGCGGAAGCGGTGGGCAGGGCCATGAACAGGGCCGTGGTCGCGATCGAGGCGACGGCGAGGGTGTTGCGCATACCGCGCATGGTTTCTACCTCCTGTGCGGACGGCGCGACGGCGGGGAGATCGACCCCGCAAGGGGACGGCGCGCTGCCCGTAACAGGAACATAAATGTCGCATAATCAGACAAAAAGCGGGGCTAGGCCGAAGGGGGCGGTGATCGGCTCACATTCACCGGGTTGGCTCCCGCCGGCACCGGACGGGCCCTCAATTCCCTTGTCCCGTAAGCCCTCTGCACCCCGGCCCGACGCCCCCTCAGACCCCCTTCCACCGTCCCCGGCCGTTCCCCGGCCCTCCTTCAGCCCCCTCCGGCTTGCCCGTCGGCCACCGCTCCCGGCGCGGGATCAGCGCAGGCTCGCCCGCACGCCCATGACGATCCCCGCCTTGGCCAGCCGCCCGGCCGTGCCCGTGAACACCCGCGGCCGCATGGAGTCGTCCGGGCCCACGATCTGCAACAGACCGTCATGCCGCCCCAGGCTCAGGCACTGCGCCACGTACCGGTAGGAGAACGGCCCCGAGTCGCCGTGCAGCAGCCGCTTGCCCATGTACTGGCCCATCGGCAGCGCGGTCGCGCAGCCCATCCGCAACGTGCCCACCCCCGGCACGGTCACCGACGCGGCGTCACCGATCGCGTGGACCTCGGGATGCGAGACCGAACGCAGGTACTCGTCGACCACCACCTGGCCCTGTCCGGTCACCGTCAGACCCGACTCGGCCGCCAGCGGATGGGGCGTCATGGAGGCGGCCCACACCACGACATCGGCGGCCAGCGGCCCGGCCTCGGTCTCAAGTCCCGCCGGACCGACCGCGGTGACCCGGGTGTGCTCGTGACGCCGCACCCCCAGGCGGTCCAGCGCCCGCAGCACGTGCCGCCGCCCCGGGTCCGAGAGCCAGCCGCCGACCTCACCGCTCGCCAGCAGCTCCACCCGCAGGTCCGGATGCGCCTCGGCCAGCTCGGCCGCCAGCTCGCTACCGGTCGGGCCGCCGCCCACGACCGCCACCGTGCCGTGCGCCGGGGCCGCGGCGATCCTGCGGCGCACCTCCTCGGCCCGCGCCACGTCCAGCGCGTGTTCCCGCGCGCCCGGCACGTCCTGCCACGCGGTGCGGCTGCCCAGCGCGTACACCAGGGTGTCGTACGCGACCGCGTCCCCGGTGTCGGTGAAGACCTTGCCCGCCGTCAGGTCCAGCCTGGTCACGGCGGCCTGAAGGTGCGTCACGCTCCGTCCCCGCAGCAGTTCCGCCAGGGCGGGGCGGTGCTCGCGGAGGCCCGCCGCCGTCTCGTGCCCGCGCACCCGGTGCAGGAATCGCGACTCCGGCGCGATCAGCGTGACGTCCCTGCCCCTGCCCGCACGGGTGGCCGCGGCGATCCCCGCGTAGCCCGCGCCCAGCACCACGATCCGTGTTCCGGTCATGTCGCCCTCCTGATGTCCCGGCTCGCGCCGCACTGTCGGAAGGGGGACGGGACGGCCCGCCGGGATGTGACAGTGAGCCGCGTCACACCAGGTGGCGGAGCTTCTCCGGGTTGACGACCGCGTACGCCTCGGTGATCCGGCCGCCGACGACCGTGAACCCCACCACGCCGCCGACCACGCCGGGGGAGGGGTACCAGATCAGGCCCGGCTCGCCGTTGACCAGGCCGAAGCCCATGGTGCCGGGGGCCGTGCCGCGCAGTTCCCTGGCCAGCAGTCCGGCCACCAGACGGGCGACCCGGTCGGCGCCCAGGACCGGGCGGACGCCCGCGCTGACCACGCCACCACCGTCGGAGTGCCAGACCACGTCCGGGTCGAGCACCGCGAGCAGCCCGCCCAGATCGCCCCGCGAGGCGGCGGCCGCGAAGGCGCTCACCACCTGCCGGTGCTCGGCCGGGTCGAGCGGTTCACCGCGGTGGCCGCCGTCACGTACCCGGCGCCGGGCCCGCGAGGCGAGCTGCCGGGCCGCCTGCGGGGACCGCTCCAGGGCCACGCCGACCTCGTCGAAGCCCACCGCGAACAGGTCGTGCAGCACGAACGCCACCCGCTCGGCGGGGGTGAGCTGCTCCATGACCGCCAGCATCGCCAGCGACACCGACTCACCGGTCTCCGCGCGGGCGGCGGGCGAGTCCGCGTCGTCCACCAGCGGCTCCGGCAGCCACTCGCCGTAGTACGCCTCGCGACGGCTGCGCGCCGAGCCCAGCGCGTCGTAGCACAGTCGGGTCACCACGGTGGTCAGGAAGGCGCGGGCGTCCGACACCGCCGACCGGTCGGCGCCCTGCCAGCGCAGCCACGCCTCCTGGAGGACGTCCTCGGCGTCGCTGACCGAGCCCATCAGCCGGTACGCCACCGACCCCAGATAGCGCCGGTGCGACTCGAAGACGTCCACAGCGGCGGTCCGCTCGGCATCGCTCACCCGGTCACCGTAGCGTGGCGCCCCGCACGCACGGTGGCCGGGAGCCCGGGCGCCCGTGGGGCGGCGGGCCCGGCCGGGGCGAAATAGCATGGTCGCCGAGGCATCCCCGAAGGCCCGGGTCCGTCACGGCCCGCGTGCCGGGGCCGGACGGGAGACCACGAAGGGCGGACGCCGTACGGGTGCCTCCGTGCGGCGGAGACCCTGATCCAGTGCGGAGCGGTCCATGACATGGCGTCGTCCCACGCGGTCGGCGAGCGCAGACGACCTGCTGGCCAAGCTCGGGCGGCTCACCGCCCAGGCGCGCGACCGCGCGGAGATGCACCGTGCCCGGGTCGAACTGGCCGAGGCGCTGCAACGCGAGATGCTGCCGAGCGCCCTGCCTGCCCTGCCGGGACTGCGCACCGCCGCCGGATACCAGCCCGCCCGCGACGGCCTGGACATCGGCGGCGACTGGTACGACGGCTTCCGGCTGCCGGACGGGACGCTGGGCTTCTCCATCGGCGACGCCCAGGGGCACGACGTGGAGGCCGCCGCGTTCATGGGCCAGGTGCGCATCGCGCTGCGGGCGCTCGCCGGAGCCGTCGCCGACCCGGGAGAAGTGCTCAGCCGCCTCAACGACCTGCTGTTCTCCATGGACACCGACCTCTTCGCCACCTGCACCTTCCTGCGCTACGACCCCGGCACCCGGGTACTGGCCAGCACCCGGGCCGGTCACATCCCCACCGTCTTCGCCACCGCGGGCGGCGGCTGCCTGGTCGACGACGGCGACTGCGGCATCCCGCTCGGCATCCTGCCGGGACAGCACTACCCGGTGGCCCGGCAACGGTTGTCGGGCACGGGAGCGGTCGTCCTCGTCACGGACGGCGTGGTCGAGGGCCCCTCGTTCGCCCTGGACGACGGACTGCGCGAAGTGGCCCGAGTGGCGGTCTCCGGAGCCGCCGATCCGCCGGAGCGGCTGGCCGCCCGGGTCCTCGGGGTCTCCACGCACACCGGGCACGCCGACGACGCGGCCGTCCTCGTCCTGCGGCACGGCGGACCGGCGGACGGAACCCGGCGGCTGCGGACGGGCGGCTGACGGGACGGCCGGCTGCCGGCGGGCGCCCGCACGCCAGAGCCACCCCGGCGCATCCCCCACGCGAGGGCCGCCCCGGCGCCTCACCGGCGATGCCGGTCCCGTCCCGGTGCCCGATGCTGAGGGGGTGGGCAGACCTGAGATCCGGCGCGGCGCGGTCGCGCTCGCGCGGGTGCTCGCCGTCGCGGCCGTCTACTACGGGGCCGGACGGCTCGGTCTGCTGCGCCAGGTGGTCCTGGACGGGACCCGGGTCACCCCGCTGTGGCCGCCCACCGGGATCGCGGTCGTCAGCCTGCTCTTCCTGGGCCCGGCCGTCTGGCCCGGCGTGGCGCTGGGCACGCTGGCGGTCACCGCCTCGCTCTCCCCGCTGGACCTGGCCGACGTCGGCGTCATCGTCGGCAACACCCTGGCCCCGGTCTGCGCCTACCTGCTGCTGCGCTGGGTGGGGTTCCGCACCGAACTGGACCGGCTGTGGGACGGCGTCGCGCTCGTCTTCCTCGGCGCGCTCGCGCCCATGACCGTCAGCGCCACCCTGGGCACCGTGTCGCTGCTGCTCAACGGCGCCCTGCCGAGCAGCGGCTACGGGGCCGCGTGGTCGGCCTGGTGGGCCGGGGACGCCATGGGGGTGCTGGTGGTCGCACCGGTGCTGCTGGTCCTCGCCAGGGCACGGATGCCCCGTGAGGTGCCGGTGAGCCGCTGGGCCGAGGCCGCCGCGCTCGCCGTGTGCGCCGTCGTGGTGATCCTGGTCGCCACCCACAGCTCGCTGGCGCTGCTCTTCCTGCCCTTCCCGGTGCTGATCTGGGCGGCCCTGCGCTTCCAGCTGCCCGGCGCGGCCCCCTGCACGCTGCTGCTGTCGGTGGCCGCGATCGTCGCCGCCACCGACCACACCGGCCCCTTCGACCACCACGGCCTGGCCGCGACCATGGTCAACCTCCAGGCCCTCAACGGCTCCGCGGCGCTCACCGGCCTGCTGCTGTCGGCCATCGTCACCGAGCAGAACGCGGTGCGCCGCCGCATCGAAGAGGCGTGCCAGGAACTCGCCGAGGTGGTCGACCGCCTGGCTCCCGGCACCGCCACCCCGCGCATTCCCCCGGTCGGCGCAGACCGGCGCCGCCGCGGCTCGTGACGGCGGCCGAATCGCCTGATTGGCGGGTGTCGGGCCGGTCGACATGTGGATAAACACCTTCAGGCCCGAAAACGGCGGCCGTCCCTCCCGGTAGCGCCTGGGGTGAACGTGGCACGACGTGCGTACCGATACCGTTGCCGCGCCCGGACGGCGCTGGTGCTCGCCACCGGCCTGCTGCTGGCCGCCGGCGGCACCGCCCGGGCCATCGACGACGATTCACTGCGGTACACCGACGGCTTCCAGGTGGCGCCCGGCGTGCGCTACCGCGAGTTCACCGTGCACGCCGTGCAGGGCGACGTCCACGGCCACCTGCTCGTCGCCGACCTGACCGACCGCGCGGTCTCCGCCGACCTGCTGCGCTCCCGCCGCCCCGGCGAACCGCTCACCGTCTCCTCCATGGCCGACGGACGCGGCGCGGTCGCCGGGATCAACGGCGACTTCTTCGACGTGGACGAGAGCCAGCACCCGGGCGTGGCCGCCACCGACTCCGCGGTCGGCCCCGCGATCTCCGCGGGCGTCGGGCTGAAGGCGGCCGTACCGCGCAGGCAGCGCTTCGGCCCCGCGCTGCCGCCCGGCACCTCCGTGGACGACGTGCTCGGCGTCGACCGCTACGGCGTCGCCCGCATCGACCGCCTCACCGTGACCGGTCGCGTCGGCACCCCGCACGGCAGCGTGCCGGTGGCGGGCCTCAACCAGTACGCCCTGCCGGAGAACGGCGTCGGCGTCTACACCCCGCAGTGGGGCAGCGCCTCACGGCTGCGCGCGGTGTGCGGCTCCGACCACCGCCGCGCCGCGTCGTGCAGCACGGCCACCCGCGAGGTGACCGTGCGCGGCGGACGGGTCACCGCCGTACGGACGACGCCGGGCGGCGGACCCGTCGCGCCGGGGACGCTCGTGCTGGTCGGCCGGGAAGCCGGGGCGCGCGCCCTGGCCGGGCTGCGGCCCGGCGACCGGGTCCGGGTCACGGACGCGCTGAGCGAGGCCGACGAACAACCGCCCGCCCCCGACGACCTCGTTCCCGTGAGCTACGAGACCCGGACCGCGGTGCGGGCGGCGTCCCCCACCCCGTTGAGCGACACGCTGCGCGGCCTCAACGACGAGGTGGCGGCCGACCTGCGCCGTCAGGCCCAGGAGGCGCTCTTCCCTCCGCTGCGCTTCGCGGTCGGCGGCTTCCCGGTGCTGCGGCACGGACAGGCGCTCGACGGCCTCGACGAGCAGGACGACGCGCTGCGCGCCTCCGCGGGCTACGGGCCCGGTGGTCACCGGCTGTACCTGATGGCGCTCGACGGCGGCGACTCCTGCGGGGTGACGCTGCGCCAGCTCGCCGAGATCATGTCCGACCTCGGCGCGGTCGACGCGGTCAACGTGGACGGCGGCGGTTCGGCGACCCTCGTCGCCCGCGAGCCCGGCGACGACCGGGTGAGCGTGCTGAACCACCCGTCGGACGGCAGCGAGCGCCAGGTGGCTTACGGCATCGGCCTGTTCGGCTGAGGAGCGGGAGCGGCGGAGGGGAGGACCGACGATGGACGGCGATACACCCTCGCCACGCAGGCGCCGCGGTGCCGCGGGCCGCCGTCGGCAGTCCGTACCGGGCCGCGTGGGTCCGCGTCCCCGCCCGCGCCGCGTTCACCCGATCGGACCCCCCAACCCGGACACCGCCGCACGGGCCGCGGGAGTGCCGCGCGGGCTGCGGCGCGCCGCGGGATACGCCTGGCGGCTGCTCGCCCTCGGCGTCGTGGTCTACGAGGCGTTCACCGTCCTGGCCCGCTTCCAGCTGGTCGCCATCGCGCTCTTCCTCGCGCTGATCCTGACCGCGCTGCTGCGCCCGCTGACCGACCTGATCGCCCGGTGGCTGCCCAAACCGCTCGCGGTGACCGCCGCGTTCCTGCTCAGCCTGCTGCTCCTGCTGTCGCTGTTCTCGCTCGTCGGATACACGGTGGCCGCCCAGTCGGGGCAGCTCGGCGACGAGTTCAGGGGCGGCGCCGACCGCATCGAACGCTGGCTGGAGGGCGCCCCGTTCCACGTCGCCCGGAACACCCTCACCTCCCTGCGCGACAAGGGCGTCGCCTACCTCCAGGCCCACCGCTCCGGCCTGCTCTCCAGCGCGCTCAGCGGCGCCGGGCGGGTGGTGGACGTGGTGACCGCCGCCGCCCTCGCCGTCTTCTGCGCCGCCTTCTTCATCCACTCGGGCGACCGCATGTGGCCGTGGTTCCTGCGGCAGCTCCCGGTGCGCTCACAAGGTGGCTGGGACCGTGCCGGCCGGGCCGCCTGGCGCACCTTCGCCGGGTACACCCGGGGCATCCTGATCGTCTCCGCGACCAACGCGACCCTGGTCGGCGTCGCGCTGTTCCTGCTGCGGGTGCCGCTCGCGCTGCCGTTGACGCTGCTGGAGTTCTTCGCCGCGTTCGTGCCCCTGGTCGGCTCGCCCGTCGCGCTCGCGGTGGCGACGGTCGTGGCGCTGGCCGGGCGGGGCGTGACGACGGCGGCCCTGGTGCTGGTGCTGATCGTGGTGATCGGCGAGGTGGAGGGCCACGTCCTGCAGCCGCTGGTGATGGGCTGGTCGGTGCGGCTGCACCCGGTGGTCATCGCGATCTCGGTCATCGCGGGCACCGTGATCGGCGGTGTCATCGGCGCCGTGGTCGCCGTGCCGGTGGTGTCGGTGGCCTGGGCGGTCTTCGGAGCGCTGCGCCCGCGCCGGGAGAACGCGGTCAGTGGGCGCGCTGCTCCCTGACGTGGTCCCGGGTCGTCCGGGTGATCTCGTGCCAGAACGGCACCGCCGTCAGGTACACCCCGAGCGCGCTCAGGATGCCGAGCGAGACGTCCACGCTGATGCGGCCCTGCTTGGCCCAGTACACGTCCTTCAGGTCGAGCAGCAGCGCGAACTCGTCCGCGATCAGCGCCGCGCCCGCGCCGTACGCCGCCCCGACCCCCGGGTGGCCCACGTACGCGTCGTCGCCGCGCACGGCCACCAGGCCGACGCCCGCCAGCGTGGCGATGCCGAAGTTGTAGTGGTGCAGATGGGTGCCCCCGGCGGAGACGTTGCCCCACGGCAGCCAGTTGCCCCTGATGCCGTGGGTGATCAGCCGCGCGGCGCCGAAGGTGCAGCCGAAGCCCAGCCACGTCGCCATCAGCGAACGCTGCGTGGGCGTGGCGTGCTCGTCCAGCACCTCGCGCCAGCGCTCCCGGAGCTTGGGCCGCCGCTCGTCTGCGGTACGCCGGGGCGTGGGTTCACCGGTCATGCGCGCTCCTCGGTCGGTGGGCCGGTGCGCGGACGGCCATCCGCCGCACACCGGCCATGGGTACCCCGTACCGACCAGGTGATACCCGTCGTACGGAACACCGTGCCGCGGTCAGCGCCGGTCGACGACCGCGCGCAGCTTGCCGCTGGTCGCGGTGCGCTCGAACGCGTCGACGCCCGCCGTCACCACCTCGAACGCCAGCAGCCCTTCCGCCTCGGCCGCCGCCAGCTCCTCCATGTCGCCGGTGAACGCCTCGCGCGCGGCGGACGCGTCCGCCGCGTACCGCTCGTCGAGACGCACCGTCAGGCGCTCACTGCCGCCGTCCGCGTCCAGCAGCAGCTGCACCTCGCCGTGGTAGCCGAGCCGCTCCTGCGCCGCCTTCACGAACCGCCGGTAGTTGAAGAAGTAGCTGCCGACGCGTACCACGTCGCCGTAGCGCCCGAGCAGTTCCAGACGTGGCGTGCGGCTGCCGCACGGGCACCGGCCCGCGACCTCACGGCCCAGGTCGCCGATCTCGTACCGCTCCAGACGCTGGCCCGAGCGCGCCCGCGAGGTGAACACCAGCCGTCCCGGCTCGCCCGGCGGCACCGGCCGGTCCTCGTGCCGGTCGAGGACCTCCAGCGTGTGCAGGTCGGTCAGCACATGGTGGACGGAGCCCTCGGCCGCCTCGCACTGGTAGCCCAGCGGGCCCAGGTCGGTGCTGCCGTAGGCGGCCGAGCGGATCACCTCGACGCCGAACTCCTCGGTGAGCACCCGGCGCTGCTCGGCGGTGAAGTGCTCACCGCCGTAGAACACCTTGCGCACGCCGCCGTACGCCCGCAGCCGCTCGCCCTCGGCGTGGAAGAGCTGCCACAGGTAGGAGGGCATGCCGAAGACGGTGTCCGCCCGGTACGCCACCAGCGCCTCGGCCACGACGGCGTGGTCGGGCCCTGCGGCCATCGGGATCTGAGTGGCGTTCAGCCGCTCCAGGATGGAGAAGAAGCTGATGAAGCTGCCGTACATGCCGCCGCAGAAGAACAGGTTGGCGGCCCGGTCGCGGGCCGGGTCGAACCCGGCGGCGACCAGCCCGAGCGCCGCCGCCCGCATCTGGTTGTCGTAGTCGTCGCAGGTGAAGACCGACAGCGCGGGCGCCCCCGTGGTGCCGCCGCTGCGGAAGTACAGGTGGGCGTGCTCGGTGTCGAGCGTCTCCAGCGCCCGCTGCACACCGGCCTTCCCCAGCAGCGGCCCGGCCGGCGCCGGGGGCAGCACCGGCGGGGCCACCAGGTCGTCCAGGCAGGCCACCGCGCGGAATTCCGGGTCCTCGACGCGCACGCCCACCCGGCGGCTGTAGCGCTGCAACGCGTAGACGCCGTCGTGCGGTTCGCCCGCGTAGCCGTCGAGCATCCCGCCGACCGGCGTCACCCGGGTGACGCCCGCGGCGAACACCGCGCGGCTCAGCTCGGCCACGTCCGCCCGGCCGCCGCCGATCGCCGCCGTCTGGAGGTAGCGGCGCATCGGCCGCAGCGTGCCGGTGAGCGCGTGCCGGGGCAGCGGCTTGACCAGGACACTGCGGTGCAGCGGCGAGGCGGCCGGGGCGGGCCGGACGTCGGCCAGCACCCGCCAGGAGCCGTCCTCGGCCGCGATCACCTTCGTCAGGCCCAGATGGCCCTCCAGCCGGGCCACCAGCTCGGTGGTCGTGACCTCGGCGCGCTCGGCGGTGCCGACGGGCGGCGCGGGGTGCGCGTCGGAGACCTTCGCCAAGCGCTCGGCGAAGCGGTCGGCGAACGCGAACACCTCCGCGTCCTCCTCGGTGTCGAGGTAGACGATCTGCGGGCTGGAGCACGCCTGCTGCTCGAAACGGCAGACGTCCCGCGCCAGCGCGTCCAGCACCGTGTCGTCGGCCGCCGCGTCCCGGGTCAGGTAGGCGAAGGAGATCCGGTGCCCCCACTCGACGACCCGGCAGCCGGGCGGCGCCAGGCGGCTGATCGCGGCCACCGCGTCGTCGCCACCCCACACGGCCACCGCGTCGGCGTGCTGGCACAGCGCCCGCAGCCACTCCTCGCGCGACGAGGGGAAGCGCAGCGCGATCACCCGCTCGGCGATCAGGCCGGACGGGTCGGCGGCGCCGAGCGCGGCCAGCAGGTCGAGGGCGAGCGCGGTGTCGGAGCCGCTGGTCTTGAGCACGTTGACGTTCCCGGCCAGCAGGCCCTCGACCACGCTGAGCGGGGCCACCGCGGCGGCGTTGCCGGGCGCGACGTGGGTGAGCAGGCCGACCGGCGCCCACGCCTCGTAGACCGTCTGCCGGGCGTCCGGCCGGGTCAGCCGCTCCGGGCGCGGGCCGCCCAGCTCACGGCGGAGCTTGCGTTCCAGCGCGGGGCGGGCCAGCGCCGCCGCCAGCTCGCCGAGCGTCGCGTCGGCGTCGTCGGCCGCCAGGTGCGCCGCCAGCCGGGCGCGCAGCGGGTCGGCCGGGTCGGCGAGCGCCGTGGCGATCGTCTCGCAGGCGCCGAGCACGACATCGGTGGGCAGCGGCCGGGCCAGCACCCGCCCGGCGAGGTCCGCCAGCGAGGCGAGCCGCCGTCCGGCCTCCTCGTCGTCGACGAACTCGCCCTGCCACAGGTGGAGTTGGGTGGAGGTCACGACAGTCCCTTCAGAAGTTCGGCGGCGGCCACCGCACAACTGCGGTTGCGGCTCACCCCGGCCCGGCCGTGCACGGTGAACCAGTCGGTCTCCAGCGGACACGGGCACTCGGCGCCCGGGTGCGACGAGGCCAGGTCGCCCATCACGACGCTGTGCGCCGGGACGGAGGTGATGTACGGGCTGATCAGGTGGAGGAAGCCGGGCTCCCCGTACGGCAACGGGCGCAGCGTCGCGGTGTCGCGGACCGCCGCCCGCGACCACACCGGCACGTGCAGCCGGTGGTGGGCGCACTCCACGTACGGCACGCAGTGCTCGACCGAGCCGAAGGTGTCGCGGATCCGCTCGCCGGGGACGCCGAGGCGTTCGGTGACCTCGGCGTAGAACTCCTCCTTGCCGATGCGCCGGTCGGCGTGGCCCTTCCAGCCGCCGCCCAGCACCACCAGCGACCCTTCGGGCAGCCGCAGCGGCGCAAGGCCCATCGCCCGCATCCGCTCCAGGGTGAAGTGCAGGAACGCGGGGAAGCCCAGGATGCGCACCGGCACGTCCTGCTCGGCGTACCGCTGGAGCGCGGCGACGCAGCCGTGCACGTCGAACTCGTGGCCGGAGCCGGTGTGCCGCAGCGCGTGCGTGGTGTGCCGGGCGGGCGCGAAGTCGCACAGGTAGTTGTCGGTGAACGAGGTGCCGAGCCGCAGCGACGGCGCGGGTTCGTAGCTGTAGAGCAGGTAGTTGACCGGCTGGTCCGGGGTGATCCAGCCGTAGTGGTCGAAGACGCGGGCGACCATGCGCTGCGCCGCGCGGATGGTCCACTCGTCGAAGAACATCTGCGACTTCTGGCCGCTCGTCCCCGAGGAGGTCAGGTGCAGGAACACCTCCTCACGCGGGATCGAGAGCACCTCGTGGCGCTTGAAGAAGTTGGCGTGCACCAGCGGCGCGCGCACCTGCGGTCCCAGGCCCGGCACGGGCTCCTCGGCGGGACCGGCCAGCAGCGAGCGGAAGAAGTCCGAACGCCCGGCGTGCCAGGCGTGCGCCTCGGTCATCGCCGCGGCGAACAGCTCGTCCACCGCGGGACCGGTCTCGTACGGCGACGGAAGGTCGCACAGCCGCTGGACCCGGCCGAGCGCCGCCGGGTCGGGGACCGCGACGGGGGCGAGATGGGGGTTCATCGGGACACCTCGTGAAGGGGCAGGTAGGTGGCCGCCCAGGCGGCCAGATAGGCCCCCAGGTACGGCCGGAGCAGGGGGCTGACGGCCGCGGAGCGGAAGTCGATCTGACGGCTGGTCCTGGACAGCACGACGTAGTCGTGGAACCGGTCGCCGATCCGGCGCATCGCCGGGTAGAGCGCGCTGGGCACGAAACCCGAGGCGAGGAAGACCTGGAGGGCCTCGGTGTCGGCCAGCGGAAGCAGTGTCTCGACGTAGTCCGCGCCGGCCCGGGTGACCGCGGACATCAGCGCCTCCAGCGCGCCACTGACCGCGGCCGGACGCGGGTGCACCGCGACCAGCGCGCAACTGGCCGCCACCGGGTCGAGGTCGGCGTACGCCTCGAAGCCGCCGTCGTGCGCGACCAGCACCGCGTTCGGCGCGTGCAGCGGGAAGAAGCGGTCACCCGCGTCGGGGAAGCGCTCCAGGAAGCGGCGGCGTACGAACGCGGGGGCCGCGACCAGTTCGATCGGCTCGGCGCCCGGCACGACCCGGTCCCGGTCGCGGGTGGGGACCGGCTCCACGCCCGCGTAGTCGATGCCGACGCCGAGGACGACCGCGTCCAGCAGCGCGGTGAGACGTTCCGGTACGCGCTCCACCGCCGCGCGACGCTCCAGCACGCCGTCGGCGTACCGGGCGAACAGCGCGAGGCTCTCGCAGCCCTCGACCTCGACGGCGTTGGGCATCAGGCCCAGCGGGCGGAAGCCGTTGCGCACGACGACGTGCTGCGGGCCCTCGGTGACGACGCGCACGGTGGCGTAGACCGAGTCCAGGCGGCCGGTGCCGAACGCGTCCGCGCAGACGGCCGCCGTGAGCCGGGAGGCGAGCCCGCCCTCGCGGTGACCGGGGTGCACGGCGAGGCCGACCAGCTTGCCGATGCGGCTGCCCGGCTCGGTCTGCACCACGGCGGAGGCGACCGGTTCACCGGTGTCGGCGGTGCGGGCGGTCAGCCAGTGGGCGTGGCCGTCGGTGATCAGCCGCCGCATGACCGCCGGATCGCTGCCGAGCGGCACCGGGTAGCCGTGACCGTAGACATCGAAGTACAGCTGGCGCAGCGCGGCGATGTCCTGCACGCCCGCGGGGGACAGGACGGCGGTCACGACGCGTCCCCCGTCACCACGAGGGCTTCGCGGGCCGGACGGGCGGGCGCGGCGGGTTCTCGGCCGTCGCGGGCGCGCAGCCACCACAGGGTCAGGGCGACCGGCGCCAGCCCGACGCCCTGGACCAGGCACAGCACCCGGGCCGACAGATCGTCGCCCAGCGCGCCGAAGACCAGTGAGGAGAGCGGGAAGGTCGCGCCCAGCAGCGCCTGCATGACGGCGAAGAACCCGGGCTTGTCGGCGGCGGGCACCAGGCGCTGGAAGAGTGCCACGAACCGCACGCCGATCACGCCCACGCACCAGCCCACGACCACCAGCGAGCCGATCGCGGTGGCGTGCCCGGCGACCAGTCCCGGCAGCGCCAGGGCCGCCGCGGTCAGCGCCAGGCAGGCCGCGCCCACGTCGGTCGGGCGACCGGGCAGCCGCCCGCCGGTGAACGACCCGACGAGCGTGCCGACGCCCAGCGCGGCCTCGAACGACGCGACGGTCGGGCCGCCGGAATGCAGGACGCTACGCGTGTAGAGCGGCATGACGACGTAGATCGCGGTCGTGAAGACGTTGGCGGCGGCGAAGCAGACCAGGACGCTGCGGATGAACGGAAGCCCGGCGAGCACGGCGCGCAGGGTCCGGCGCTCCGGAACGGCTTCCTCGGCGGGGTCGCCCGGCTCATCGGATCGCGCCACGACCGTCGCCGGGCCGTACGCGAAGCGGGCCGAGGCGACCAGGGCGGAGGCCGCCAGGTAAGCCCCCGCGCATCCGGCGACGACGCCCGGCAGGCCCCAGGCGTCGACGACCAGCGGACCGAGCAGGCCGCCGGCGAGCCCGGCGAGGGACTGGGTGGACAGCTCGAAGCCGGTCGCCGCCTCGATGTCGGCGTCCTCGACCAGCTCGGGCACGGACGTCGTCAGGCACGGGTCGAACACCGCCTGGCAGCTCGCCAGCGCCAGCGCGGCGGCGTAGACGGCGGCCATCGGCAAGGACGCGGCGTACGCCCAGACGGCGGTGGCCGCGGCGACGGCGCCCGCGACACCGGCCGAGGCCGACAGCACCCTGCGGTGCGCGTGGCGTGCGACGACGCGGGCCACGAGCGGGGCGAGGGCGACGGCGGGCAGCGTGCTGACGGTCAGGAACAGGCCGGACTCCAGGCCGCGCCGGGCGCCGCCCGCGAAGCCGACCAGCCACCAGACCGCGCCCACCTGGAACATCCGGCCGGCCGCCTGGGTGAGGACCTGGGCGGCCCACACCGCCCCGAAGGAACGGTTGCGCAGCACGACGGGCAGTCGGCGCGCCCTTCTGACGGGGCCGGTCACGAGTGCGGCCGTTCGTCGACCACGCGGACCAGCTTGCCGGAGCGCGCGTTGACGGCGAGGTCCTCGTGGCGCACCCACTCGACGGCGAGCGGGTTGACGTGCCCGGCGTCCGCCGCGCTGTCGTACAGCGGGCGCCCGGCGAGCACCGCCTTGATCACGAGAAGGGTCGACTCCTCGTCCATGCGCGCCGGTTCCTGGGCCGCCAGACGCAGCACGAGCCCGTCCCGGCCGTCCACGCGGCGCACCACCAGCTGGAGCGCGGTCACCGCGCCGGCGGGGTCCGCTTCCTTGACGATGTCGTGCACGTCCTGGGTGTGGAGCGAGACCGGTCCGACCCGCACGCCCTCCTCGGCGCGGCCGAGGATGCGGAAGACGCCCGCCGCCCGGTCGACCCATTCGGCCCGGTCGCCCGCCGGGTAGCGCAGCACCGGCATCAGGCGCCTGCGCAGGTCGGTGACGACCAGCCGCCCGGCTGTCCCCTCCGCCTCGACGGGTCGGTCCGTCTCGTCGTGGAGGATCTCGACGACGGTGTGCGGCGTGAACGCCCTGTGCACCCGGGGATCGTCCCCCGGCACCGCCTCGCCCAGCAGGCCGGCGTCCACGCTCGCGTAGCCCAGGGAGCGGGCGACGGCGTTGGGGAACGCGGCCCGGAGCAGCGGGAGTTGGTCGCCGAAGAGGCACTCGCCGCCGAAGAACAGCAGCTCCACGTGGGGCATCGGGCGGCCGGCGGCGGTCAGCCGCGCCGCCAGGGCGCACAGCGTGGTGGGTGTTCCCGCGACCACCTGGACCGCGAATTCCTCCAGTGTTCCGGCCGTCGACTCGAAAGGCGCGGCTCCGCCGATCGGAAGTCGCACATTCGTGACGGGGGAGCGGTGCAGGGAATCCAGAATGAAGCTGAAACTGGCGTAGAGGTCACCCGCGTAGAACAGGTCGGCGACCCGGTGGCCCGGCCTGAGCCCGGCCGTGACGAGTCCGGAACCGAAAGCCGTGGTGAAATCGCGCCATTCCGTGCGGGTGTAGTAGGAGAATTTCGGTGATCCGGTCGTGCCGCCGCTCCTGAACACCACCGCTTCGTCGAGCGGCGCGGTCAGCAGCCTGTTGTCGCGGGGTGAGTTCGCCCGCCAGAATTCGGCTTGGGGAACCACCGGGAGTTCGGTGACGTGCGCCACGTCCTCCGGGAGATGCGCGTAAAGCTCCTGGTAGAAGGGTGAGTTGCGGCGCGCGAAGCGTATCAGCTCCGCGAATGACTGAACGGGCATCAATTCCTGCTCGAATGCGTGCTCGGCGAACCGCCGGTAACCCAAAGGTGGCGGCGGTGCGACGGGAAGGTGACGTTCACTCCGATGCGGCGGAGGAAACCTGGCACTGGGTGCGATGGCTCACGGGGACTGCCCACGGGAAGCGCGGCGTCCGAGCGGAAATGATATCTCATCATTCGGGACGCGCTTGCGCCAACTTGCCCACCGGGTAACGGGATTCGTTGAAGGGTGGACGAAAATCGGGGTTCGTGCTGGTCGTCGGCCGGAAGGGGAGAGGGGGGTCACATCTGACGCGTCATCGGATATATAAGGAATCTTTGAGTATTCTGCAACAAGGCTTTATGGGCGGCCTTTCCTTCCGGGCGCCCGGTCGGCTTCGGGGGGCGGACGCGAAGGACCGAAACGAAGGGCCGAAACGGGGCTGGCGCGGGCGTACGGGTGCGGACATGGTGGTGGGGCCGGTGCTCGCGAGCACCGGCCCCACCACCATGTCGACCGCTCCGGGTCGATCCTTTGCGTAGGACTACCGCTTCGCGGCGTCCTTGCCCTTCTCCTTCGCCTGACGCAGATCGCCCTTGGCGCGCTCCGCCTCGCCCTCGACGGTCAGCTTCTCGTTACCGACCGTGCGGCCCGCGGCTTCCTTGGCGGCGCCCTTCATCTGCTCGGCCTTGGCCTTCGCCTTCTGCTCGGCACTCATGTGTGTCGCGCCTCCTTCGAGCGGGCTGTGCGTTGACGTCGAATCGCCTCACCGCTTCCGGACGGCGTAAACCACGTCGCCCATGGCGTGCATCAACAGGGAGGTCCGGGTGCGTCCGGTGGCCGAATGGGGTAGTGGGATGGGATGACAATCGAAGCCGCGGACGAGCGGGAGGTGCCGGAGGACCGGCACCTTCGTCGTCATCTTGGGTTCTGGCACCTCACGGCTGTCGCGTTCGGCGGCGTCATCGGATCGGGCTGGCTTCTCAGCCCGATGCACGCCGCGGCCACCGCGGGGCCCGCCTCGATGATCACCTGGGTGGTCGGCGGGCTGGCCCTCGTACTGATCGCCCTGGTCATGGTGGAAATGGGCGCCACCATGCCGGAGGCGGGCGGCCTGGTGCGGTGGCCGCTCTACACCTCCGGACGGCTGGTCGCCAGCCTGGTGGGCTGGGGCATCTGGGTGGCCTACGCGACCAATCCGCCGAGCGAGTCGGCGGCCATGCTCCAGTACATGAGCAAGTACGTCCCCGGCCTGTTCTCCGGCGGACGCCTCACCCCGCTGGGGGTGATCCTCGGACTCGCGTTCATGGCCGTCTTCGTGGCCATCAACTGGTTCGGGGTGCGGTTGTTCGCCCACGTCAACCTGGCGGTGACGATCGCGAAGTTCGCCGTCCCGGCGATCACCGTGGTCGCCCTGCTCGCCTCCGGATTCCAGTCGCACAACCTCAGCTCCCACGGGGGCTTCGCGCCCTACGGCTACGCGGCGCCGCTCTCGGCCATCGCGACCGCGGGCATCATCTACGCCTACACCGGCTTCCAGGGCCCCATCGACCTGGCCGCCGAGGCCCGTGACCCGCGCCGGGACATCCCGCGGGCCGTCATCACCGCACTGGTGCTGTCGATGGTGGTCTACCTCGGTCTGCAACTGGCGTTCATCGGCGCCGTGCCGGGGGGCGACCTGCTGCACGGCTGGCACGGCATCGACTTCGACTCGCCCTTCGCCCAGCTGGCCACCGCGCTCAACCTGACCTGGCTGTCCTGGGTGCTCTACGGCGACGCCATCGCCTCCCCGGGCGGCTCGGCGATGGTCTTCACCGCGGAGACCAGCCGCGAGGTGTACGCGCTCGGCAAGAACCGGCTGCTGCCGGAGTGGGTCGCCCACGTGCACCGCGGCTCGGGCGTGCCGCGCCGGGCACTCGTGGTCAACTACCTGGTCGGCGTCGCCTTCCTGCTGCCGTTCGGCAACTGGCAGTCCATCGTCGCCGCCACCAGCGTGCTGGGCCTGTTCGCCTACTCCCTGACCGTCGTCGCCGAGGCGTCGGTGCGGCACGCCGACCCGGAGCGGATGGCCAACTGGGTGCGCGGGACCCGGGTCATCGCCCCGATCAGCTTCGTCATCGCCACCCTGATCTTCTACTGGGCGGGCTGGCACGAGCTGCGGATCGCCCTGCCGGTGCTGCTGGTCTCCGTCGCGCTGTACGCGTACCAGCAGATCCGGCACGACCAGGACCCGGCCGACCTGGTCAACGGGGCGTGGCTGGTCGGATACCTGCTGGCCCTCGGCGTCTTCTCGGCCATCGGGACCTTCGACGGGCAGGGCTGGCTGCCCGCGCCCTGGGACTCGGTGGCGGTGGCCGCGATGAGCCTGGTGGCCTACGTGTTCGGCATCCGCTGCGCCGCACGCCACCTGGCCGCCCACCCGCTGCCCCAGCGATGGCGCCCACTGGACGACGAGGAACCCGCCCCCGCCTGAGGTCCCACGGACGCCCGCCCCGGGCCCCCGGCCGCCTGACGTGCTTCAGGCGCCCGGGGGCCCGGGCACGCGGGTGAGGGCGAGCAGCGCCATGTCGTCGTCGCGCGGGCCGCCCGTCCAGCGCCGCACCCCTGAGACCACCGCGTCCAGCGCGTCGTCGGGGGAGCGGAACGGGCCCAGGCCCGACAGCTCGGTCAGCGGGTCGTAGAAGACACCGGCCGCGTTCCTGGCCTCCGTGACGCCGTCGGTCACCAGCAGCAGCGTGTCCCCGACCGCCACCGGCCAGCTGTCCGGCGCGGACCGGGCGATCCCCAGCACGCTCATCCCCAGCGGCAGCCCCGGGTCCGCCGACTCCAGCGCCGTGAGGCCGCCGTCGCGGAACAGGTACGCCGCCGGGTGGCCGCAGTCCAGCAGGCGCAGGGTATCGCCCCGCGGGCTGAACTCGCCGAGCAGCGCGGTGATGAACCCTTCGAGGCCCACCTCCTCCCGCTCGTGGCCGACGAGCTCGCGCAGCAGCGACTGCTCCAGCCAGTCCGCCAGCGTGACCAGGTCGGGCGCCCGGTCGGCGTTCTCCCGGAACGCGCCCAGCAGCACCGAGACGGCCCGCACCGCCCCCAGCCCCTTGCCGCGCACGTCCGCGATGAGCAGCCGGGTGCCGTACCTGCTGGGCTGCACGGCGTAGGCGTCGCCGCCGATCAGGGCCTCGGTCTGGGCCGCCTGGTAGCAGGCGGCCACCGCCAGCGGGCCGATGCGGGCCGGGGGAGCCGGCAGCACCGCGGCCTGTGCCGCCTCGGCGACGGAGCGCACGACGGCCAGCCGGTGGCCGTGCCGCGCGATGACCAGGTTGACGGCGACGCCCACCAGGGCCGCGAAGACCGTGTTGACCAGCTCCAGCGAGCCGGCGGTGTGACCGAGGTACCCGTCCCTGGCGACCAGCGCCACGATCCCCAGCGTGATCACGGTCCCGACCAGCACGGTGTACCGCAGCGACGTCAGGGCGCCGGCCACCACGCACGCCGCCGCGACCATGCCGTCGCCCCAGTACTCGCTGGGGGACAGGGCGTTCCACGCCAGCCCGCCCGCGGCCAGGGCGGCCGGAACGAACCCCACGTACCACGGCCATCGTCCGGGGAAGGTTGCCATGGGCGCGGTCCCGTTCGCGGCATCGAGGACTGGGGGGCGGAGCGAGAAATGTGCAGGATGGGTCGAATAAGCAGATTCGCCTGTTGATTCTAGTCGTCGCCCCCGCCCCGCCGCGCTCGCGGATGCGGAAGCCGCCGGGTGCCGTGATGCTGGGACGTGGGGGACCTACGTGAAGGAGGCTTTCCCATGTCCGTGCTGGACAAGCTCAAGAACATGCTGAAGGGCCACGAGTCGCAGGTGGACAAGGGCGTCGACAAGGGCGGCGACCTCGTGGACGACAAGACCGGGCGCAAGTACGGCGACCAGGTCGACACGGCACAGGACCGCCTCAAGAACGAGTTCGGCGACGACAACGGAAACCAGCGCTGAGCGAGCCGCACACCACTGACCCCGCCCACACTCCTGGCTGAGCCACGGGCAGCACGAGGCCCGGCGCCGCACCGCGGCCTGGGCCTCGGCTCGCTCGTGCCGGTCGGCCAGGACCGTCGCCGGGCCGTCCCGTCTCACCCGGGGGTTACTAACATCAGACTGATAAGCCTATTGTTAGTACCTATGGGTGAAGGAAGAGAAGCGACAGACGACGCCGAGCGGGCTGCGGCCGGGCTGCGGCTCGCCGTCGGCCGTATCGCGCGGCGCCTGCGGCAGCAGCACGCCGTCGGGGACCTGGCACTGTCCGAGGTCTCGGTGCTCTCCCGGCTCAGCCAGGACGGCCCGGAGTCCCCGAGCGTGCTGGCCGACCTGGAACGGGTGCGCCCCCAAGCCATGGCCAACACGCTCGCGGTGCTGGAGGAACGCGGCCTGGTGCGGCGGCGCCCCGACACCGCGGACGGCCGCCGGGTCGTGCTGACCGCCACCGAGGAAGCCGAGCGCGTCCTGCTCGACCGCCGCTCGGAGAGCGTCCAGCGGCTGACCACGGTGCTGCGGCAGGACTTCGACGAGGCCGAACTCGGCCGCCTGCTCACCCTGCTGCCGTTGCTGGAGAGGCTGGCTGAGCGACTGTGAAGGCCACCGACCACACCTCGGGCGCCACCGCCGCAGGCGACCGCTACAAGTGGGTGGCGCTGTCCAACACCACCCTCGGCGTCCTGATCTTCACGGTGGACTCCTCCATCGTGATCATCTCGCTGCCCGCGATCTTCCGCGGCATCGGCCTGGACCCGCTGGCCCCCGGCAACATCGGCTACCTGCTGTGGATGATCCTCGGCTACCTGCTGGTCTCCGCCGTGCTGGTGGTGGTCCTCGGCAGACTCGGCGACATGTTCGGCCGGGTCAAGATGTACAACCTGGGCTTCGCGATCTTCGCCTGCGCCTCACTGGCGCTGTCCCTGGACCCGTTCAAGGGCGGCAGCGGCGCGCTGTGGCTGATCGGCTGGCGCATCGTGCAGGCCTTCGGCGGCTCGATGCTCACCGCCAACTCGGCCGCCATCCTCACCGACGCGTTCCCCGCGAGACAACGCGGACTGGCCCTCGGCATCAACCAGATCACCGCGCTGGCCGGACAGTTCCTCGGCCTGCTGGCGGGCGGCCTGCTCGCCGCGATCGACTGGCGCGCGGTGTTCTGGGTGAGCGTGCCCATCGGCGTGGTCGGCACGCTCTGGTCGTACCGCAGCCTGCGCGAGACCGGCAGCCGCAAGCCCGGACGCATCGACTGGGTGGGCAACCTGACCTTCACCGCGGGCGCGGGCCTGGTGCTCGCGGCGATCACCTACGGCATCCAGCCGTACGGCGGGGCGCCGACCGGCTGGGGCAGCCCGAAGGTGCTGGGCGGGCTGTTCGGCGGCATCGCGCTGCTGGTCGTCTTCTGCTTCGTGGAGACCCGCGTCAAGGAGCCGATGTTCCGGCTCGCGCTCTTCCGCAACCGGGCGTTCGCGGCGGGCAACCTCGCCGCGCTGCTGACCGCCATCGCCCGCGGCGGCCTCCAGTTCATGCTGATCATCTGGCTTCAGGGCATCTGGCTCCCGTTGCACGGCTACAACTTCGAGGACACCCCGCTGTGGGCGGGCATCTTCATGCTGCCGCTCACCGCGGGCTTCCTGATCGCCGGTCCCACTTCCGGCTACCTGTCGGACCGCTTCGGCGCCCGGGTGTTCTCCACGACGGGGCTGGTGCTGGTGGCGCTGTCGTTCGGCGGGCTGCTGATGCTGCCGGTGGACTTCAACTACTTCGCCTTCGCGGGACTGCTGTTGCTCAGCGGCATCGGGCAGGGGATGTTCTCCGCGCCCAACACCTCCGCGATCATGGGCAGTGTGGCGCCGGAGCAGCGTGGTGTGGCGTCCGGGATGCGCGCGACCTTCCAGAACTCCGGTACGGCGCTGTCCATCGGCGTGTTCTTCTCCCTGATGATCTCCGGTCTCGCCTCCAAGCTGCCGCACACCCTGACCAGCGGGCTGACGGCCCAGGGCGTGCCCGCGGGCACCGCCCACCAGGTGGCGTCGCTGCCTCCGGTGAGCACGCTGTTCGCCACGTTCCTCGGCAACAACCCGATCGCCCACCTGCTGGGGCCCAGCGGCGTGCTGCGCAAGGTCACGGCGGCCCAGGCCAACACCCTGACCGGGCACGAGTTCTTCCCCCGGCTGGTTTCGGGGCCGTTCCACCACGGCCTGGTGACGGTCTTCTCGGTGGCCGCGCTGATGGCCGTGGTCTCCGCGGTCGCCTCGCTCGCCCGAGGTCGTCACCAGCCGGCGCCGCCGGTGCCCACGGCCGCGGCGGGCGAACGGGAGCGGCCGCAGACGCCGTCGTCCTCCTCGTGACGGCCCCCATCGGCGTTGCCGGTTCCTACCCGCGCAGCGCCGAGCGGGCCGCCGCGACCGCCTGGGCCGCGTAGCCGCCGCCGAACAGGACGGTGTGCACCAGCAGCGGGAACAACTGGTGCAGCCCCACGCGCCCGCGCCAGCCGTCGTCCAGCGGATCCGCCCGGTCGTAGGCGTCCAGCACGCGGTCCAGGTGGGGGCAGCCGAAGAGCCGCAGCATCGCCAGATCGGTCTCCCGGTGACCGCCGTGCGCGGCCGGATCGATCAGCCGCACGTGGCCGTCGGCGCCCCACAGCACGTTGCCGTTCCACAGGTCGCCGTGCAGCCGCGCGGGCGGGCGGTCCGGCCCGGCCAGCTCCGGCAGGCGGTCGCAGACCCGCTCGACCAGGGCCGCGTCGCCGGTGCCCATCGCGCCCCGGTCGACGGCTTCGCGCAGGTACGGCAGCACGCGGTGCTCGGCGTACCACCGCGGCCAGCGGTCGCCCGGGCGGTTCGCCATCGGGGCGCGCCCGATCCACGCGTCGGCCGGACCGCCCGGCGGCGGCGCGCCGAACGCGGGCACCCCGGCGGCGTGCAGCGCGGCCAGCTCCCGCCCCAACTCCTCGGCCGCCTCCGGCGTCGCGGCCCCGGTCTCCACCCGGTCCACGACCAGCCAGTCGTCGTCCGCGCCGCGCACCTCGGGCAGCCGTACGGCGTCCGCACCGGCCAGCCAGCGCAGCCCCGCCGCCTCCGCGCGGGCCGAACGCGGGTCGCTCCCGCGTTTGACCACCACCGTCCCGACGCCGTCCAGCGTGACCTCCGCCAGGCCGGACGCGCCGCGCGGGACGGATCCCGGCAGGACGCGGTGGCCGGTCAGCCGGGCGGCGACGTCGGCCGGGTCCTCGGCGCCGGTCATGAGGCGAGCCGAAGACGTACCCACTCCAGCAGACCGGGCATCGCCGCCTCGATCATCGCCAGCACGTCGTCGAAGCCGTCCGCGCCGCCGTAGTACGGATCCGGCACGTCGAGGTCGGCGCCCGCCCGCGGGTCGAACGAGCGCAGCAGCCGCACCCGCTCGTGGTCACGGTCGCCGACCCTGCGCAGCAGGGCGTCCGCGTGACCGCGGTCCATCGCCACCAGCAGATCGGCGTCCAGGTGCTCCGGGCCGAACTGCGCGGCGACGTGACCGGTGGGGTAGCCGTTGCGGTCCAGCACCTCGGCGGAGCGCACGTCCATCGGCTCGCCCACGTGCCACGGGCCGATGCCGCAGCTGCTGACCCGCACCTCGTCGGCGAGACCGGCCTCGCGCAGCCGCTCGGAGAAGACCACGGCGGCGCTGGGGGAGCGGCAGATGTTGCCGCTGCACACGAACGACACATGCACGTCGCCCAGCGTATCGGGGGGCCCGGTCACCGTGAGCCCTCGCGGTCCGCGCGCTCGCCGGGCCAGTCCAGCAGGAGGCGGCGGTGACGGGGGAGGGCGGCGACGATGAGGTCGTAGGAGTCCTCGATCATCTCCTCGACCGTGCGGTCGGGCAGTGAGCCGTCGAGCGTCACGGTGTTCCAGTGGCGCTTGTTGAGGTGGTAGCCGCCCACGATGCACGGGTGCGCGGCGCGCAGCCGCAGCGCGAGCTCGGGCTCGCACTTGAGGCTCACCGTCAGCGGCGTGGCGGGCAGCGTGCTGAGCGCGAAGATCTTGCCCTCGACCTTGTAGACGGACACGTCGGGGTGGCGCGGGAACGGGTACTCCTCGACGGCGCCGTTCAGCCCGAGGCACGCGGCCCTCAACTCGTCCGGGGTCATGCTCACAGTCTGCGCGATCACCACCCCGACGTGCCACCGATCACCACCCGGGCGGCGCCGCACGGCCGACGGCTCCCGCCCGCCCCGTCGGTCACCGAACAGGGCGGGCGTGGAGCCGGGTTGGGGTGCGCGTCAGCCGCGGACCGGGGTCGCCCACTGCGGGGTGTCCATCACCGGGAGCTTGCGCAACGCCCGTGCCGGCAGGCTCAGTTCGCGCATCAGCTCGGGCGGCGGGACGGCGATGACCGGGCAGGACGCGTGCGCCAGCACGTACCGGCTGACCGAGCGGTGTGCCAGACGGCGCAGCCTGCCGCGGCGGCCGGTGCCCACGACCAGGACGTCGTCGTACTGGTCGGCGAGCTGGACGAGCGCGGGGCCCGCCGCGTACTGCACCGGCAGCGGGTGGATGTCGACGTCGGACGGGTAGCCGCCGAAGGCCTGCTCGAACGCGGTGTCCAGACGGCGCCGGGCCTCCTGCTCCCAGCGGGAGCGCAGCTGCGGGACGGGGTGACTGCGGTAGGCCCGCTCGCCGCCGGGCGGTATCCACGCGAGGACCGGCACCAGCAGCGCGTCCGTGCGACGCGCCTCGGCGACCGCCCGTCGCAGCGCCGCCAGGCTCGCGGGTGACTCACTCACACCGACGATGATTCGCTTGCCCCCGGCCATGACTATCCGTCCCCTTCCAAAGAACGACTATGCACGTGCTGAACTTAAGATTCATCGGAAGAATATCATTCGGATGGGTTGATTCGTAGGTCAGTTGGGGTGACCTTCCATACAATCCCCGGCAACGCGCAGGTGACGACCGGCTGCGCGCGGTCATCGTCGGCCGCCCTCCGGAAAGATCGGCCCGCCGCCCCAACTCGCCTGCGACTACGGCAGGATGACGCCATGGGTCGTACTTCCGTTCTCCCCGCCGGCACCGTGCCGCGCCGCCTCGGTCGGCTCAGCGAGACCGAGCATCGGGTCTGGCGTGCCTTCCCGCACGGCGAACTGGTCGACCTGCGCACCGGCGACCCGGAGGCGGACGACCCCGAGCGGGCCGACGTCTGGACCGCCGACCGCACGGTGCGCGCCGAGGTGGTCGCCGCCCTCCTGCTCGGCGCCTGCTCCGCCTCCGTGGGCGCGGTCGCGGCGGTCCGCGTCGCGGGCGCCCGCGTCACCGGAGAGCTGCGCGTCGACCACGGACGCGTCTCCTCCCTGCTCCAGCTGCGGCAGTGCCGGTTCGACGCGGCGGTCGACATGGAGGGCGCGGTCACCGAGTCGGTCGACCTCAGCGGATCGCGGCTGCTGCGCCTGAGCGCGTACGGCGCCCACATACGCGGCACGCTCGACCTGCGGGACACCGTGGTGGCAGGACCAGGGCGCTCGGTCCACGCGGACGGCCTGCGGGTCGACGGCAGCCTGTTCGCCTCCAGGGCCCGGGTCTCCGGCTCGTTCTGCCTGATCAACGCGCAGATCACCGGCCAGGTCACCCTCGCCGACGCGGTCATCGGCCACACGAACACCAGCGGCAAGTCGCTCAACGCGGGCGGCATGCACGTCGGCCGCAGTCTGCTGGCCCAACGGCTGCGTGCCCAAGGGGAGTTGCGCCTGCCCGGCGCCCGCATCGGCAGCTCGCTGCTGCTGGCGGGGGCCACCCTCGACGGGCTCGGCGGCACGGCGCTGTACGGTGACGCGCTCACGGTCGCCGGTGACACCCGCCTGTGGCCCGACGGCTCACGCGACGGCCGGCCGTTCAGCGCGCGCGGGCAGGTCAGACTGCCGGGGGCGAAGTTCGGCAACGGCCTCGACCTCAGCGGCGCCCGGCTGGAGCCCGCGCCGGGCCACGGCGTCGCGCTGCACGCCATGCGTATGTCCGTCGACAGCGCCCTCAAGCTCGGCGACGGATTCCGGGCCGACGGCGAGGTGCACCTGACCGGGTCGAAGATCACCGGCCACCTCGACCTCGTCGGTATGGCGAGCCCCGACGCGTACCTGAGCGTGTACTCGGTCACCGTCGAGGGCGGCATCCGGGACGAGCCGGGCTGCTGGCCGAAGCGGCTCAACCTCGACGGACTGAAGTACGGGCCGTTCTCCGACTACCGCGACGCGCGGGAACGCCTGGACCTGATCAGGCGTCAGGTCACACGTTCCGACACCACGGTCACCGGCGGCTTCCGCGCCCAGCCGTACGAGCAACTCGCCGCGTACTACCGTTCGTTGGGCATCGACGGCGAGGCCAGGACCGTCCTGCTGGCCAAGCAGCGCGCCACGCGGGCCCGGCTGCCCTGGTGGCGGCGGGTCCCCGGCCACCTGCTCGACGTGCTGGTCGGCTACGGCTACCGGCCGCTGCGCGCGATCGGCTGGGCGGCCGTGCTGCTGGTGGCGAGCAGCGCCTACTTCGACCAGGTCCGCCCGCAGCACGTGGCCACCGACGACACCTCCTCGTTCAACCCCGTGCTCTACGCGGCCGACCACCTGATCCCGGTGATCCGCTTCGGCGAGCCGGACGTCTGGCAGTACCACGGCGTACCCGAGGCGGTCACGGTGGTGCTCACGGTGCTCGGCTGGACCCTGGGCATCGCGATCGCGGCGGCCGCCTCCCGCACCCTCACCCGCAACTGATCCGCGCCGGGCCCCGCGGAACCCTGTCGCCCGGTGGGACGGGTGATCGGGGCGGACCGGGATGCATGAGCCGGCGCGGGGTACCCGTCTCGCCGAGGCAGACGTGGGCCGTGGTGAGGCCCGCGCGACGAGTGGGATCGCGGAGGTGGTGACATGGCGGGGCGGGACGCTTCCCGGGCCGTGCTGTTCGACGTGGACGGCACACTGATGGACACCGTCTACCTGCACACGGTCGCCTGGTGGGAGGCGCTGCGGCAGAACGGCCACGACGTGCCGACGTCCGCGATCCACCGTGCCATCGGCATGGGCAGCGACCACCTGCTGGCGCACCTGCTCGGCCCCGGCCGCGACACCGCGCGCGACGACGACATCAGCGCCGCCCACGGTGTGCTCTACGGGCAGTACTGGTCCCGGCTGGCCCCGCTCGACGGCGCGTCCGACCTGCTGCGCGCCTGCGCCGACCGGGGCTGGAGCGTGGTGCTGGCGAGTTCGGCGAAACCGGCGGAGTTCCAGGTCATGCGGGACGCGCTGGACGCCGACGACGTGATCGACGCGGTGACCAAGTCCGACGACGTGGAGGCCGGCAAGCCCGCTCCCGACCTGGTCGAACGGGCTCTGGAGCGCGCGGACGTGCCCGCGCGGCACGCGGTCTTCGTCGGCGACGCGGTGTGGGACGCGCAGGCCGCGGGCCGGGCCGGGGTGCGCTGCCTCGGTGTGCTGTCCGGCGGCTTCCCCCGGCAGGACCTGCTGGACGCGGGCGCCGAGGAGGTCTACGACGGACCGCGCGACCTGCTCACGCACCTCGAAGACAGCCTGCTGGGAAAGCCGTCCGCGCTCGGCGACTGACGGGGGCGGGGCCGGAGCCAGGTGCGCCGCGGCCCCAGTCGCTCCCGAGGGCATCAGGCGCCCCTGACGGCATCAGGCACCCCGACGACCGACGGCGCGCCCGCCTCATCCGCCGCCGAGCAGCCCCCCGACCAGGTGGAGGACCGCACTCACGCTGTTCACCACGCCGTCCACGGCCGTGGTGAGGACTCCGCCGCCGCCCGAGCCCTTCCCGCCACCGCCCGCGCCGCCACCGTTCCCGCCCCCGCTCGTGGGGGTCGGCCCCGGCGTGGTGGGGGTCGGTGCCGGTGTGGTGCCACCGGGATCCGTCGGTGAGGCGGTCGGACTCGACCGGCCGGATCCGGTCCCCGGGCCGGATGCCGTGGAGCCCCCGCCCGCAGCCGCGCCCCCGGATGCCGTCCCCGGCCCGGTCGCGCCCCCGGTCACCAGCGGCGCGGACGAGTCCAGCGCAGGCCCGGGTGCCAGGGCATCCCGCGTGGCGATGCCGCTCGGCACAGTCCGCCCGGACCCCGCCGCGGCGGAGCCGGAAGGCGTCGCCCCGGCCACCGGGGCCAGCGACCGCAGCGGCACCCGGTACGGCCCCGGCGCCGCCTGCGCGCCGGTCGGGCCGTCGACCACCGCGGTCACCCCGGTCGCGATGGCGGTGGCCACCCCTATGGCGGCGGCCGCTTTCACCATCGTCGATCGCGTGCACAACTCGCCCACCGGCCGCCGGTGTCTGCCCATACCGCGCCCCTCCACGGTCGTGCGGCGCCGAGGTGACGTGCGCCGGCGGAACCCGGCGGCACGTGGCACCTCGGCGTCACCACTCCCGTTCGCTGTCTGGATGGATGGAGTCACGCTGCGCAGCGAGAGCGCTCACGGTATCCAGGACAGCGATGGATCGGGCCATTCTTCGGGAAGACCCGCGCGGATCGGGTGCGAACGGTAGTCTTGCGCGTTCGGCGACTGCCCGATAACCCCTTCACACAAGGGACTTGACGTCGCGTCAGTCCGGGCGTGGACCTACGACCTCGCCGTCCGCCCGTACGGTGATGGCCTGCGCCGGGCAGACGTCGGCCGCGTCCAGGACGTTCTCGTCCGGTGCCGTCTCCTCCGCCACCGGCCGCGCGTGCGCGCCGTCCAGCGTCAGCGCGTCCGGCGCGATGGCGGCGCACATGCCCGATCCCATGCAGCGAGTGCGGTCGACCCGTACCTTCCAGCTCACCGGCCTCACCACGCCACCGGCATGGACCGCGGGCCGCGGACCAGCATCTCGGACTTCCACACCACGTCCCCGGCCGTGCGCAGTCCCGGCATCCGGCCGGTCAGCGCGGCCAGCGCCTCCTGGAGTTCCAGCCGGGCGAGCGGGGCACCGAGGCAGTGGTGCACGCCGTGGCCGAAACCGAGGTGCTGGTTGGTCTCCCGGGCGATGTCCAGGGTGCCGGGCGTGGTGAAACGCAACGCGTCGCGGTTGGCGGCGCCGGTCGCCACCAGCACCGGGCTTCCGGCGCGCACCAGCGTGCCGCCGACCTCGATGTCCTCGGTCGCGTAGCGCGGCTGTGCGGCGCCGCTGCCCAGCGGCACGAAGCGCAGCAACTCCTCGACGGCGGCGGGGATCAGCCCCGGGTCGTCGCGCAGCGCGGCCAGTTGGGCGGGGTGGTCGAGCAGGGTGAGCACGAAGTTGGGGATCTGGGTCGCCGTCGTCTCGTGCCCGGCGACCAGGATGCCGACGCACAGGTCGACCAGTTCGAGTTCGCTGAGGCGGTCGCCGTTGTCGCGGGCGTCGATCAGCGCCGTCATCAGGTCGTCGCGCGGATCGTCGCGGTGGACGGTGATCAACTGCCGCATGTAGGAGCGCAGTTCCTCGCGGTTGGCCTCGAACTCCGCCGCGGTCAGCGAACTCGTGGAGAGGGCCGCGTCGCTCCACACCCGGAACTTCGGGCGGTCCTCGGCGGGCACCCCGAGCATCCGGCAGATCACCGCGACGGGCAGCGGCAGCGCGAAGCCGTCCACCAGGTCGGCGGGCGGCCCGGCCGCCTCCATGTCGTCCAGCAACTCCGCGCACAACTGCCGCACCTGCGGCCGGAGTTTCTCCGCCTGGTGGACGGTGAACGCCTTGGCCACCAGCGACCGCAGCCGGGTGTGGTCCGGCGGGTCCATGCTCAGGATGCCGCTGCCGAGTCTGCCCTCGGACTGCCGGGGCTCGTCGTGGTCGGCACCGACCGCCCGGCTGAAGCGGCGGTCGCCCAGCACCAGCCGGGCGTCGTCGTAGCGGGTGACGAGCCACGCGGGCTCGCCGTAGGGGAGCTGGACGCGTAACAGGCCCGGCTGTCCCTGTGCCTTCTCGTACGCGTCCGAAAGGGCCAGTCCCTCCGCCGAGTTGAAGGGGTACGCGAGTGCGGTGTCGTTCACGGTCACCGTTCTTCCTCCGGTGGAAAATCCGTCAAGTAAGCACGCGTTGACAACCGTAGGCGGGGCCGGTGGGGCGGTCAACGACGCCGTCCGGCCGTTATCCTGGGCGGCCGCGTCCCAGGAGGTCAGCACCATGGAGAACCAGGCCCCGCAGCGCCGCAGGGACGCGCCCAGGACGCGGGCGCGGCTGCTGGCCGCCGCGGCGGACCTGTTCGCCGAACGCGGCTACGAGGCGGCGACGGTCCGCGACATCGCGGAGCGCGCGGGCGTCAACCAGGCGCTGGTCTACCGCTACTTCGGCTCGAAGAAGGGCCTGCTGGTCGAGGCGATGGCCCGCGGGGGGCACGAACAGGTCCGCGCCACGCCCCCCGACAAGCTCTTCGAGACCGCGCTGCGCGGCCTGCTGGAGACCGGCTCCACCGCGCCGGGCGACCGCTCGCTGGAGGTCTACCTGCGCTCGGTCGGTGGCCGGGACGAGGCGGCCGACACCCTTCAGGCGCTCGGCACGCGCTACGCCGAGGCCCTGGCGTCCCTGTCCGGCGCCCCGGACGCGGCGCTGCGGGCGGAACTGGCGATGGCCTGGCTCCTGGGCATCGGCCTGCTGCGCGTCGTCGAGCCCCGCGCGCCCCTGTCCGAGGCCGCCCCGGAGGAGATCTGCGCGCTGGTCCTGCGCGCGGTGGAACGGCTGTGGGAGGAGGAGTAGCCGCGCGCTCCCGCGTCGGCGTCCGGATGGCCCCGCCGTGCGTGTTTCGTCCCGTCCCGCGTGGGATACCCCGGAAACCGGGGCAGAAGGAGGTCGCGGCATGGACGGCACGAGTGAGGTCGGGCTGCGGATCAACGGGAAACCGTTCAGCCGCGTGATCGACAACCGGACGACACTGCTGGACCTGCTGCGCGAGCAGGCCGGGGTGACCGGGCCGAAGAAGGGGTGCGACCACGGCCAGTGCGGTGCCTGCACGGTGCTGCTCGACGGCGACCGGCGGGTCAACGCCTGCCTGCTGCTCGCGGTCTCGCTGGACGGCGCGGACGTCACCACCGTCGAGGGGCTCGCGGACGGCGACCGGCTCCACCCCGTACAGCAGGCCTTCGTCGACCACGACGGCTTCCAGTGCGGATTCTGCACGCCCGGCCAGATCTGCTCGGCCGTCGCCGCGATCGCCGAGGCCCGGGCCGGCTGGCCCAGCGTCGTCACCCCGCCGGACACCCCGCCCGGCCCGGTCGAGCCGACCGCGGCGGAGATCCGCGAGCGCATGAGCGGCAACCTGTGCCGCTGCGGCGCCTACGTCAACATCGTCGCCGCCGTGCGGGAGGTGGCCCGGTGAAGACCTTCCAGTACGAACGCCCGGCCGACGCGGACACCGCGGTGGCCCTGCTCGCCGACGCGCCCACGGGGGCGTACCTCGGCGGCGGCACCAACCTGGTCGACCTGATGAAACTGGGTGTCGCCGCCCCCGACCTGCTGGTGGACGTCAGCAGACTGCCGTTCGACGCCGTCGAGGAGACCGGGACCGGCGGCCTGCGGATCGGCGCGGCCGTGCGCAACAGCACGCTCGCGGTGCACCCGCTCGTGCGGGAGCGCTACCCGGTGCTCTCCCAGGCACTGCTGTCCGGCGCCTCCACCCAGTTGCGCAACGCGGCGACCGTCGGCGGCAACCTGCTCCAGCGCACCCGGTGCCCGTACTTCCAGGACGTCGGCAAGCCCTGCAACAAGCGCCGCCCGGGCACCGGCTGCCCGGCCCGCGAGGGCGCGCACCGTGATCTGGCCGTGCTGGGCGCCTCCGAGCACTGCGTGGCCACCAACCCGTCCGACATGGCCGTCGCCCTCGCCGCGCTGGACGCCATCGTGGACGTCGCCTCGGGACACGGACCGCGCCGCGTGCCGTTGACCGACCTGCACCGGCTGCCCGGCGACGCGCCCGACCGCGACACCACCCTGCGGCACGGCGAGCTGATCACCGCCGTCGAGCTGCCCCCGCCCATGCCGGGCGCCCGCAGCGCCTACCGCAAGGCCCGCGACCGCGCCTCCTACGCCTTCGCGCTCGCCTCGGTGGGCGCCGTCCTCCAGGTCCGCGAGGGGCTCGTGCACCACGTGCGCGTCGCCTTCGGCGCGCTGGCCGCCAAGCCATGGCGGGCCAGGACCGCGGAGGAGGCCCTGCTCGGCGAGCCCGCCACGACCGCCTCCTTCGACGACGCCGTACGCCACGAACTGGCCGCCGCCCGCCCTCTGCGCGACAACGGCTACAAGGTGCCGCTCGCGCGCCGCATGGCGGTGAGCATGCTGACCGAACTGGCCGCCGCGAGCGCAGGGGGGACGCCGTGACCACCCTTCCCCGTGTCACCGGCGAAGCCGTCGCCCGTATCGAGGCCCGCGACAAGGTCACCGGGGCCGCCTCCTACGCCGCCGACCATCCGCTGGACGGCCTCACCCACGCCTGGCCGGTCACCGCGACCGTCGCCCGCGGCGACATCACGGCCGTCGACGACAGCGAGGCCCTGCGCGACCCGGCGGTGCTCGCCGTCCTCACCCACGCCAACGCTCCCCGGCTCGCGGACGCGGGCGACCCCATGGTGGCCGTCCTGCGCTCACCGCACGTCGCCCACCACGGCCAGATCGTCGCGCTCGCGGTCGCCGAGACGCTGGAGGCCGCCCGGGCCGCCGCCGGCGCCGTGCGCGTCACGTACGACGAGCAGCCGCACGACGTCGTCCTGACGGCCGACCGTCCCGGGCTCTACACCCCCGACGAGGTGAACGCGGGCCACCCGGCCGACCGGCGGCGCGGCGACTTCGACGCCGCCTACGCGGCGAGCGAGATCACCGTGGACGCGGTCTACGAGGTCACGCCGCTGCACAACCACCCCATGGAGCCGCACGCGGCGACCGCCGTGTGGGACGGCGACGCCCTCACCGTCTTCGACTCCAACCAGGGCTCGACCGTCGTGCGCTCCACCCTCGCCGCGCTGTTCGAGGTGGACGAGGCCGACGTGCGCGTCGTCAGCGAGCACGTCGGCGGCGGCTTCGGCTCCAAGGGCAC
The DNA here is from genome assembly GCF_019890615.1 of Streptantibioticus parmotrematis. Lineage (GTDB taxonomy): Bacteria > Actinomycetota > Actinomycetes > Streptomycetales > Streptomycetaceae > Streptantibioticus_D > Streptantibioticus_D parmotrematis. The sequence goes on from NZ_JAINVZ010000001.1 coordinate 313,547, forward strand.
CCCGCGTCCGCACGTCGCCCTCGCCGCCCTCGCCGCGAAGGCCGTGGGACGCCCGGTGCGCCTCGCGCTGCCGCGCAACCGGATCGCCGCCGTCACCGGCCACCGCGCGCCCACCATCCAGCGGGTGCGCCTGGGCGCCGACGCCGACGGCCACATCGACGCGCTGGCCCACGAGACGGTCACCCAGACCTCGACGCTCACCGAGTTCGTCGAGCAGGCCTCCGTCTCCAGCCGGATGATGTACGCCTCCCCGCACAGCCTCACCACGCACCGGGTGGCCCGGCTCGACGTGCCCAGCCCCTCGTGGATGCGGGCGCCGGGGGAGTGCCCGGGGATGTTCGCGCTGGAGTCGGCGATGGACGAACTCGCCAGCGCCTGCGGTCTCGACCCGGTGGAGCTGCGGATCCGCAACGAGCCGCCCGTGGAGCCGGACTCCGGGCGGCCGTTCAGCAGCCGCCACCTGGTGGACTGCCTGCGGGAGGGCGCCCGCCGCTTCGGCTGGCACGACCGCGATCCGCGCCCGGCCGTGGGCCGCGACGGCCCCCTGCTGATCGGCAGCGGTGTCGCCGCCTCCACGTACCCGGTGTGGGTGTTCCCCTCGCACGCCGAGGCGTACGCGGGCTCGGACGGCCGCTACGAGGTACGGGTCAACGCCACCGACATCGGCACCGGTGCCCGCACCGTGCTCACCCAGATCGCCGCCGACGCCCTCGGCGTACCGCTCGACCTGGTACGGGTGAGCATCGGCCGCGGCGACCTGCCCGCCGGATCGGTCGCCGGCGGTTCGTCCGGCACCGCCTCCTGGGGCTGGCCGGTGCACAAGGCCTGCACCGACCTGCGGCAGCGGGTGAGCGACGCGGGCGGCCACGTGCCGGACGGGGGCCTGTTCGTACGGGCGGACACCGAGCAGGAGGCGGGCGGCGGCACGGAGTACTCCCGGCACGCCTTCGGGGCGCAGTTCGCGGAGGTCCAGGTGGACACCGTGACCGGCGAGGTGCGGGTGCGCAGGATGCTGGGTGTCTTCGCGGCCGGGCACATCCTCAATCCCCGTACGGCGCGCTCGCAGTTCATCGGCGGAATGACGATGGGGCTGGGCATGGCACTGACCGAAGGCAGCTTCCTGGACCCGGAGTTCGGCGATTTCACCGAACGCGATCTGGCCTCCTATCACGTCGCGGCCTGTGCCGACGTTCCGGAGATCGACGTGCACTGGATCGACGAGGACGATCCGCACCTGAATCCGATGGGATCCAAGGGAATCGGGGAAATCGGCATCGTCGGCGCGGCAGCAGCTTTGGCCAATGCAGTGCATCACGCCACGGGTATGCGTGTGCGACGGTTGCCGATCCACCCTGACACGATTCTCCTCGGGCTCTGAACCGGCAGGAAAAACAAGCGAGTTGGCGGCACGTCACGAGTGTGACGTGCCGTTTTCTCGTGCGTGTTTCCGTTGTGCTTTCAAATGAGCCGCGATTTACGTCACTTGCCGACCGGTAAATGAACGTCAAACAAATATTTTCCCCGGTCACCCGCTGGACCATTTGCGGGATGGGTCGAGGTGCGTTCCACTGGACGAGTAAGCGAAACCGCACTTCCCACTTAGGGGATGGTTGCATGTTCTCCGAGGAATCCGTGGTCCGGGACGTCGCCCAGGACATCGACATCGACCTCGAAGCCGCCCTGAATCCCGCGGAAGCGGAAGGGACCTTCCGGGACACCCGTGAATGCGCCGCCTTGGCGCTGATCGGCGGCCAGGGCGCGCTGCTCCTGTCGCCTCCGACTCCTCGGCCCACCAAGAAGGGCTGACGGGGGACTCGCATGAGTCAGTCAGGCCTGCCCCCGCTGACGGGCGCGGTGCGTGACCTGGCACACGAGGTGGTCTCCGCCCTCCGGGGCGGGGGCCACCTCGCTGGGAGCACGGCCCTCGCGGACGACGAACTGGGACTCGCCGCGGTACGGGTGCTCGGCGCCGACGTGCTGCTGCCCGCCACCCTCGCCGGCTACTCGCTGTCCCCCGAACGGGTGGCCGCTTTCCGTACCGCGACCCTGGCCTTCCCCGCCGCCCCGGGCGCCGCGCCGGTCACCGCATGGAGCCACTGGGGCATGCGGCGCGCTCTGCGCACCCTGAGCGGCCCCGACGAGGACCCGGCGCTCCCCGACACCGGTGAACCCGGCGCCTCCTGGCTGCACTCCCTGCCTTGGCAGCGGTTCACCCACCAACTGGCCGTACTCGGCGCCCTCGCGCTGCCCGGCCTGCCCAGCGAGGTCGCCACGACCGCGGCGCTGCGGCCGGTGGACCTCGCCCGCGGCTTCGTACGGGCGGTACGCCGCAGGGACTGGCTGCAGGCCGCCGGTGCCGCCCGCTGGCTGGCACTGCTCGACGGCGTCCCCGACACCCTCGGCCTCGACACCGGCCTCGACTTCGTGCTGCTGATGAGCGACGACGACCCCCGCGTCGCCCTCCAGGCGCACGCCGCCCGGCACATCCGCGACGAACGGCTGCTGGACGAAGGACTGCGCGCGTGACCGCGCCGTACGCCGACGAGGTCGCCCGCGCCGCGCTGCGCTGGGTGCGCGGCCACCGGGACGACTTCGCGCTCCCCGCCGACGTCACCGACCCGCGCACCCCGGTGGACCGCACCCTCAAACCGCTCGGCGAACTGGCCCAGTTGTGCCTGTCCATCCGCCGCGCCACCCCACCGGACGACGAACGGCACCACGTGGCGGCCGAGCTGGTCGACTTCGCGTGGCGGCAGACCGACGACGGCGCCCTCTTCCTCGACCTGCTGCGCGCCGAGCCGTTCGCCACCTACCCGCTGGAGATCTACGCGGCCTTCGCGGAAGCGGGGCTGCGCCACCCGGAGTTCGAACGGCTCGCCGGCGCCGTGCTGCGCACCCGCAACTGGCGGGCCACGGAACAGGACCCCAACCGGCGTCTCGGCATCCTCAACACCGAACGCCGCGGCGGCTTCCCGCGGACCGCCGACCCGGCCGAAGCGCTGGAGCGCACCTGGCTCGGCGCGCTGCCCGAGCCCTGGTCCTTCGAGCGTCCCAGCGGCTACGCGCTCACCCACACCGTCTTCCACCTCACCAACTGGGGTGCCGCGCCGCACGCCGTGCCCGACGACCTCGCGCGCTACCTCGGCACCTGGCTGCCCGCCTGGACCGACGGCTGCCTGGAGGACCAGCAGTGGGACCTGGGGTGCGAACTGCTCGCCGTGGCCGCGAGCCTGCCCGAGCCGTCCGACCCGACACCCGAGACCGCGGGGGCGGCACGCGAGTCCGACGAGAGCGTGTGGGCCCGGATCGCCGAGGCCCAGGACGAGCAGGGCGGCCTCCCCGAAGTCGGCGGCAGGCCCAGGGACTTCACCCACTGCTACCACTCCACCCTGGTGGCCGCCTTCGCCGCCACCCTCACCACTGAGCGGACGGCCCCGCCGCCGCGCACGGCTCCGCTCGCCACCGAACCGCTGGACGGAGCACGCACATGACCAGCACCCGGCTCATCCACGGCGTGGGTCTGCGGGCCCTGGAATGGCTGCACGCGCGCCGCGACGGATTCCGGCTGGAGCCCGACGCCGATCCCGAGGTCGGCCTGATGGACCGCTTCAAGCCCATCGGTGAACTCGCGGTGATCTGCGGGGTCATCTTCCGCGAGGGCGTGGCCGGTTCACGGCAGTCACAGCTCGCCCGGCAACTGCTCGACCACGTCTGGCGCGACACCCTCGACGGCGGCCGGATGCTGGTCGAGGGCGCCCGCACCGAACCGATCTCCCCGATCCCCTTCGAGGTCTACCTGCCGTTCCGCGAACTGGGCTACGAACAGCCCGACATCGAGCGGGCCACCCGGCTCAACCACCGGCTCGGCAGCTGGTCCGCCGTGGAGGTGCTGCCGGTCAGGCGCCTGGGTCTGTCCGCCTTCCAGCGCCGCTTCGGCCTGCGCCCAGAACCCGGCGTCGACGAGGCCACCGCCCGCACCTGGCTGGCCCGCACCCCGGAGCCGTGGACGGTCGAGGGCCACATCGCGTACGACATCACCCACACCGTCTTCCACCTGACCGACTGGGGCGAGCGGCCGGACCGGCTGCCGCCGCACATCGCCGGCTACCTGGCCGACTGGCTGCCGGTGTGGCTGGACGACTGGCTGGAACTGCGACGCTGGGACCTGCTCGGCGAACTCCTCGTCGTCGACGCCTGCCTGCCCCGGCCCACCTTCGACGAAGCCGCGTGGGAAGGCTTCGCCGCCGCCCAGCAGCCCGACGGCGCCATGCCCGCGCTGCGCGAGATGCCCGAGGGCGAGCCCGACGACCTCTTCGACCTCGTCTACCACCCCACGCTCGTCGCCGCCTTCGCCTCCGCGTTGGCCCTGTCTCGCTCGCTGTCCGCGCTGACGCCCGAGCCGTCGTGAGCACGACCGCGGTCCGGACGGCGGCGGGGGAGCCGACCGGGGACGACGACCCGGACCACCTGCTGGAGCGGGCGGTCGACGCGGTCGACGCGCCCGACGTCGTCTTCGCCCTGTCCGCCGACGGCGCCCGCCGGGTACGACAAGGCGGCACCGCACCCGCCCCGCCCGGCGGACGCGACCGGCTGCGGTACGAACTCGGCTCGGCCTCCAAGCCGTTCGCCGGTCTGCTGCTCGCCCGGCTCGCCACCACCGGCCGCGTCGCCTACCACCAGCGCGCCGCGACACTGCTCGACCCGGGGCGGCGGCACGGCGGCGTCGACCGCGTCACGCTGACCCACCTGATCACGCACACCTCGGGACTGCCCGGCATGCCCGCCGACTTCTACCCGCAGGCGCTGCCGCGCTGGTCGACCGACCCCTACTCCGGATATCCCGCGCACCGCGTCGTCGCCGCCTTCCTGCGCGCCCGGCCCCGGCACCGCCCCGGCGCGCGCTGGCGCTACTCCAACTTCGGCGCCTCCGTCCTCGGCCACACCCTGGCCGCCGCCACCGGCACCGCGTGGGAGGAACTCCTGACCGCCGAGGTGCTCGCGCCGCTGGGTCTGCGCGACACCGCGCTGCGGCCGTCGCCCGCCACGGGCAAGGACGCCGTGGGACACCGGCGCGACGGGAGAACCACGCTGCCCCCGCTGGACGTGGCGGGCTTCGCGGCGGCGGGCGCGGTGCGGGCGACGCCGTACGACATGCTCGCCTTCCTCGAAGCCCATCTGCGGCCGGACAGCACGCCGTTGGACTCCGCGCTGCGGGCCGTGCGCCAACCGCTGCTGCGCCGCGGGTTCGGCCGCCGTGAGGTCCACACCCTCACCTGGTTCCAGCACTCCACCGACCACGGGCCGGTGTACTTCCACTGCGGGGCGACCAGCGGACAGCAGGCGTTCCTGGGCTTCTGCCCGGCCACCGGCACCGCCGTCGCCGGCGCCTGCACCCGCCGCTTCCGCACGAGCGACGCCTTCGTCCCGACCGCCTACGGGCTGCTGCTGGACGTCGCGCGGGCGGTCCCCACGCCGTGAGCCGTCAGGCGTCCAGCTTCAGTTCCGTCGAACGGCCCGTCAGCTTGCGGACCAGCAGGATCGCGATGCCGATCACCAGCCAGCACGAACCGCCGATCTGCGCCTTGGAGTCGGCGTTGTAGAGCACGTAGCCGATGATGGCGAAACCGATCAGCGGCACCACCAGGTGCATGCCGTAGGTGTGTTCGCGCCTGCGCACCAGGAAGTAGAACATCACCGACACGTGCAGCATCAGGAACGAGAAGAGCGCACCGAAGTTCACCAGCGACGACAACAGCCCGACCTGCCCGACCAGTCCGAGCCCCAGGCCCAGACTGATCACGGCGACCAGCAGCACCGCCCGCTCCGGCACCTTCCGGGTGGGATGCACGTGGGCCAGGAACCGCGGCAGCTGGCCGTCGCGTGCCATCGAGAACAGCAACCGGGAGGTCGCGGCCTGCGCCGCCAGGGAGTTGGCGACGGCGGCGGCCAGCGCGCTGGAGACCGCCACCACGTCCTTGAACCACACGCCGCCCGCGATCCGCGCCACGTCGTAGAACGCGGTGTTCTCCGCCGCCTGGTTGGGCAGCGAGGTGCGGCCCGGCAGCAGCAACGCCGCCAGATACGTCTGCACGACGAACAACGCGGCCACCAGGCACAGCGACAGCAGCGTCGCCCGCCCGACCACCTTCCGGCCGCCGCGCACCTCCTCGGCGAGGGTGGAGATGGCGTCGAAGCCGAGGAACGACAGCGCCGCCACCGACAGCGCGGAGAAGACCAGGCCCACCGAGAAGACGTGCGGGTCGTAGAAGGGCGTGGTGGTCCAATGGGCGCCGTTCTTGCCGTCGTTGATCGCGATGACGCTCAACACCACGAACATCGCCAGGATGATCAGTTCCGCCAGCAGGAAGAGCTTGTTCATCTGCGCGGTCGTGCGGATGCCCAGCATGTTCACACTGGTGTTGAACACCACGAACACGACGATCCACAGCCACTGCGGCACCCCGCCGATCACCGACTGCAACGCCACCGCACCGGTCACGTACAGCAGCGTGGGCACCAGCAGGTAGTCCAGCAGGATCGCCCACCCGGCGAGGAACCCCGCCTCCGGCCGCAGCCCGCGCCCGGCGTACGCGTAGACGGATCCGGCGATGGGAAACGCCTGCGACATCTCGCGGTAGCTCAGCGCGGTGAACACCATCGCCACCAGGCCGATGACGTAGGTCAGCGGCACCATGCCCTTCGCCGTGTCGAAGACGACGCCGAAGATGGCGAAGGGCGCGATCGGCACCATGAAGACCATGCCGTAGACCAGCAGGTCGCGCAGGCCCAGCGTTCTGCGCAACTCCTGCTCGTAGCCGAACCGCTCCAGCGACTCGTCGCCGCCCTGGCCCTGCGGACGCGGCCGGCCGGCTGCCTCGTGGTCTGACTCGCTCATGGGACTCCCCTGGAACGCGCGTCCGACCAACGTACCCCCGGGGAACGGGCTCGCACGGGAGCGCGCCGCGTGCGTCGAAAGACGTTGGCCGGGCGGGGGCCCGCGCTGGCATGCTTGCCGTGTGGACAGGACTGGGATCCGGCTGGCCTTCTCCCCGCACCTGCACGTCTTCGTGGCGGCGCGGCTGCGGGAGGACGGCGCGCAGGTGCGCACCGACGGCGTCTCCTCGCTGGGCCACGTGGTCGAGTCCCTCGGCGTACCGCTGACCGAGGTCGGCGCGCTGCACGTCGGCGGACGCGAGGTGCCGCCCCGCTACGTGCCGGTCGAGGGGGACGAGGTGCGGGTGCGCGAGGTGACGCGGCCTCAGCCGCTGCCCGGTCCGCCCCGGTTCCTGCTCGACGTCCACCTCGGCACGCTCGCCCGCAGGCTGCGGCTGCTGGGTGTGGACACCGCGTACGAGAGCGTGGACATCGGCGACGCGGCGCTGGCCGCCCGGTCGGCAGCCGAGCAGCGGGTGATGCTCTCCCGCGACCGGGGCCTGCTGCACCGCCGCGAGCTGTGGGCGGGCGGTTACGTCTACAGCCACCGGCCCCCCGAGCAGCTCAAGGACGTGCTGTCGCGCTTCGCACCGCCGCTGCGGCCGTGGACCAGGTGCACCGCGTGCAACGGAGTGCTGCGCGAGGCGGGCAAGGAGGCCGTGCGGGAGCGGCTGCACGGCGGCACCGAACGCAGCTACGACGTGTACGCGCAGTGCGCCGACTGCGGTCAGGTCTACTGGCGCGGCGCCCACCACGAGCGGCTGAACGCGATCGTCGAGGAGGCGGTGCGGGAGTTCGGGACCCCTGGACAGGGCGCGGTCGCCGACCGGTGAGCGCCCCGCGGAGCCCGGGCCGACGCCCGCCCGGCCCGCACACGCGTCGTCAGCGCGGGCCGCGACACGACACGCGCTGACGAGACCGGCGAACCGGTACCGCGCCAGGATCAGAAGAAGTCGCGCTCGACGATCTCCTCGCGCTCGATGACCTCTTCGCCGCCGAAGAGACCGCCGAGGAAGCCGCCGCGCTCCTCCACGACGGTCTCCCGCTCGACGATCTCCTCGCGGCCGAAGAACCCACCGCGGCGCTCGACGACCGTCTCGCGTTCGATGATCTCCTCCCCGCCGAAGAACCCGTCCCGCTCGATGATCTCTTCGCGCTCGTAGTACTCACGCACGGCGCTTCCTCATTTCCCTCGGTACGACCCGTCGCGGCGTCACCGCCGTACGGGCGGATGAACACGGGCCGCCGGACCGGCCGTTGGAGACGTGACCGACGAACCCGGGCTGATCATAGAGGCGGTGACCAGGGGCGTCGGCCGTGCGGTGGTCAACCGCCAAGCGGAGCAGGCCCGTTCACTCCACGTCAAAGCTCTTGTCGAACATGGTTCACCGGTGCGCATAATCGGCCGCGCGCGGGCGATCAAGCCCGGCCGGAAGGAGCCGCACCATGCTGTCCGACGTGCTCAACCGCCCGTGGAGGAAGAGGAGCCGGCCCCGCCGGCGAGCGCGCACCGCGCCGGGCGGGCTCGCCGCCGCTGCCGCCGTCACCGCCGCGGCCCTCCTGCCCGCGGCGGTCTGCGCCACCCCCGCCTCCGCGGCGCCCACCCATCCGGCGCACACCCGCACCCACTACTACCTCTCGCTCGGCGACTCGCTCGCCGCCGGGTACCAGCCCGACGCCAAGACGAACGTCCCGGGCGTGTCCTACACCGACCAGCTCTACCAGCGCCTGAAGAAGAACGACCCGGGCCTGGTGCACGTCCAGCTCGGGTGCAGCGGCGAGACCACGACCACCCTGCTCGACGGCGGCATCTGCTCCTACTCCGGCGCCCGCTCCCAACTCGACGCCGCCACCGCGTTCCTGAGGCAGCACCGGGGCCAGGTCACCACGGTCACCCTGGACATCGGGGCCAACGACGTCGACGGCTGCTTCTCGGCCTCCGGCATCGACACCGGCTGCGTGCTCAAGGGGCTGGCCACGGTCACGAAGGACGTACCCCGCATCGCGGCCGAGCTGCGCGCCGCCGGCGGGCCCGGGCCGCGCTACGCGGGCATGACGTACTACGATCCCTTCCTCGCCACCTGGCTGCTGGGGTCGAGCGGTCACACCCTGGCCGACCTGTCGGTGCCGCTGGCCGACACGCTCAACACCGTCCTGAGCACCGCGTTCCGGATCAACGGCTTCCGCGTCGCCGACGCCTCCGCCGCCTTCCAGACCAACGACTTCGCCCCGGTCGACGCCCCCGGCCTGGGCACCGTCCCGGAGAACGTCGCGCGGATCTGCGCGCTGACGTGGATGTGCACCCCGTACGAGGACATCCACGCGACCCGGCAAGGCCACGCGCTCCTGGCCGACGTCTTCCAGCGGGCTCTGGAGGCCCGGGGCACCGGACGCTGATCGCTGACTGCGCAGGGGCCCGGCGCGCGTCGCCGGGCCCCTGCGTTCGCGGCCCCCGCACGCCCTTCCGACCCCGGCGACACGCCCGGGCCCAAGAGCCTCCGGCGCCCCTCCCACCCCTGGCGTGAAGCCGTTCTGTTGGCCCGCTTAAGAAATCCTCGATGGACGCGGCGGTGCTCCGGTCGGCACATTGATGATCGCCGCTGGTCAGCGCCTGGTCGGTGGCTCAGCTCTTCGTACGCCCAGGAGTCGCGCCGATGAAGGCCCTTGTCAAGCAGCACGCGGAACCCGGTCTGTGGCTCATGGACGTGCCCGAACCCGAGTACGGCGCCTCCGACGTGCTGATCAGGGTGAAGCGCACCGGCATCTGCGGCACCGACCTGCACATCCGGGCGTGGGACGGCTGGGCGCAGCAGGCCGTGCGCACGCCGCTCGTGCTGGGCCACGAGTTCGTCGGCGAGGTCGCCGCCGTCGGCGCGGACGTCGACGGCATCGCGGTCGGGGACCTGGTCAGCGGCGAGGGCCACCTGGTGTGCGGCAAGTGCCGCAACTGCCTGGCCGGCCGCCGCCACCTGTGCCGTTCCACGATCGGCCTCGGAGTCGGCCGCGACGGCGCGTTCGCCGAGTACGTCGCGTTGCCCGCGTCCAACGTCTGGGTGCACCGCACGCCGGTCGACCTCGACGTCGCCGCGATCTTCGACCCGTTCGGCAACGCCGTGCACACCGCGCTGTCCTTCCCGCTGGTCGGCGAGGACGTGCTGATCACCGGCGCGGGCCCGATCGGCATCATGGCCGCCGCCGTCGCCCGGCACGCCGGTGCCCGCAACGTCGTGATCACCGACGTCAGCGAGCCCCGCCTGGAGCTCGCCCGCAAGGTCGGCGCGACCCTCGCGCTCAACGTCGCCCAGTCCACCGTCGCCGACGCGCAGACCCGCCTCGGCCTCAAGGAGGGCTTCGATATCGGCCTGGAGATGTCCGGCCGCCCCGAGGCGATGCGCGACATGGTCGACAACATGACGCACGGCGGCCGCATCGCGATGCTGGGACTGCCCGCGCAGGAGTTCGCCGTCGACTGGTCGAAGATCGTCACCTCGATGATCACCGTCAAGGGCATCTACGGCCGCGAGATGTTCGAGACGTGGTACGCGATGACCGTGCTGCTGGAGGGCGGTCTCGACCTCACCCCGGTGATCACCGGCAGCTACGCCTGCACGGATTTCGACGCCGCCTTCGACGAGGCCGCCACCGCCCGCAGCGGCAAGATCATCCTCGACTGGACCGTCTGAGCGGCCCCGGCCGCCACCCCCGCGCCCGCGCCGCCCGACCCTAGGAGAACCTGATGTACGCGTCCGTACGCGACGACCTGCGCGCCACCCTCGACGAGATCCGGGACGCCGGCCTGTTCAAGCCCGAGCGCGTCATCGGCACCCCGCAGTCGGCGTCGGTGGCCGTCACCGCGGGCGGCGCCCCCGGCGAGGTGCTGAACTTCTGCGCCAACAACTACCTGGGCCTGGCCGACCACCCCGAGGTGATCGCGGCCGCCAAGGAGGCGCTGGACCGCTGGGGCTACGGCATGGCGTCGGTGCGCTTCATCTGCGGCACCCAGGACGTGCACAAGGAGCTGGAGGCCCGGCTGTCGGCGTTCCTCGGCCAGGAGGACACGATCCTGTACTCCTCCTGCTTCGACGCCAACGGCGGCGTGTTCGAGACGCTGCTCGACGCCGAGGACGCGGTGATCTCCGACGCCCTCAACCACGCCTCGATCATCGACGGCATCCGCCTGTCCAAGGCCCGCCGCTTCCGCTACGCCAACCGCGACATGGCCGACCTGGAGGCGAAGCTCAAGGAGGCCTCCGGTGCCCGGCGCCGCCTGATCGTCACCGACGGCGTGTTCTCCATGGACGGCTACGTGGCGCCGCTGGACGAGATCTGCGACCTGGCCGACCGCTACGACGCCATGGTCATGGTCGACGACTCGCACGCCGTCGGCTTCACCGGCCCGACGGGTCGCGGCACCCCCGAGCTGCACGGCGTCACCGACCGCGTCGACATCATCACCGGCACCCTCGGCAAGGCGCTCGGCGGCGCCTCCGGCGGCTACGTGGCCGCCCGCGCCGAGATCGTCGCCCTGCTGCGGCAGCGCTCCCGCCCGTACCTGTTCTCCAACTCGCTCGCCCCGGTGATCGCCGCCGCCTCCCTGAAGGTCCTCGACCTGCTGGAGACCGCCTCCGAGCTGCGCGACCGGCTCCAGGCCAACACCAAGCTGTTCCGCACGAAGATGACCGAGGCGGGCTTCGAGATCCTGCCCGGCGACCACCCCATCGCCCCGGTGATGATCGGCGACGCGGCCGAGGCCGGGCGGATGGCCGAACTGCTGCTGGAGCGCGGCGTCTACGTGATCGGCTTCTCCTACCCGGTGGTGCCGATGGGCCAGGCACGCATCCGCGTCCAGCTGTCCGCTGCGCACTCCACGCAGGACGTCGAGCGGGCCGTGGCCGCGTTCGTCGACGCGCGAGCGACAATGGCTGGGTGATCGACCCGCGCAGACTCAGGATCCTGCGGGCCGCGGCGGACCACCGTACGGTGACCGCCGCGGCCGCGGCCCTCTACCTCACGCCCTCGGCGGTGTCCCAGCAACTGGCGGCGCTGGAGCAGGAGACCGGCCACACGCTGCTGACCCGCAGCGGCAAGGGCGTGCGGCTGACCGCGGCCGGGGAGATCCTGCTGGCGCACGCCAACACCGTCGCCGCCCAGCTGGAGCGTGCCGAGGCCGAGCTCGCCGCGTACGCGGGCGGCACCGCGGGCGAGGTCACGGTGGCCGCCTTCGCCACCGGCATCGCCGAGGTGCTGGCCCCCGCCGTGGCCCGGCTGCGCGACGACCGGCCCGGCCTGCGGGTGCGGGTCCGCGACGCCGAGGGCGACGAGAGCCTGCCGATGGTGCTGGACGGCGAGGCGGACGTGGCGCTCGCCGTCGAGTACCGCGGCGCCCCCCGCGAGGACGACCGGCGCCTCGCGCGCGTACCGCTGTACGCCGAGCCGTTCGACGCGGTGCTGCCCGCCGCGCACCCGCTCGCCCAGGCGCCCGACGTGGCGTTGTCCGCGCTCGCCGCCGACGACTGGATCGGGCCGTATCCGGGCAACCCGTGCCACGAGGTGATGCTGCTCGCCTGCGAACTGGCCGGATTCCAGCCCGCGTTGACGCATTCCTCGGACGACTTCCGGGCGGTCGTGGCGCTGGCCGGGGCGGGTGCGGGGGTGGCGCTCGTGCCGCGCTCCGCGCTGCGCGGGATGGAGCTGAAGGACACCGTGGTCCGCCCGGTCACCGGCCCGGCCGCCACCCGCAGGGTGTTCGCCGCGGTACGTCGCGGCGCCGACCGGCACCCGCTGATCCGGCCGGTGCTCGACGCCCTGGCCCTGGCGGCGGACGGGCTGTCGACGCGGTGAGGGAACGGGGGCGCGAGCCGGTGTGCCGTCGCGGGCGGGACGTACCTAAGCGCGACTGATTCGCGGCCCCGCGCACCCCGCATAGCGTCGTTCCCGTCAGCGAGAAGCCGTACCGGAGCGCACTGCCGGGGAACACAGGGAGCAGCCATGACCGCCTATGCCGTCGCCCACGTCCACACCGTCGAGTTCGGCCCCGACATCGTGACGTACCTGAAGCGCATCGACGCCACGCTGGAGCCGTTCGGCGGGTACTTCGTGGTGCACGGCGGCGACGTCGAGGTCGTCGAGGGCTCGTGGGGCAAGGACCTGATCATCATCGCGTTCCCGGACCGGGAGCGGCTGCGCGCCTGGTACGACTCGGCCGCCTACCGGGAGATATTGCCGCTGCGCACCGACCACATGGACGCCGACATCGTCTTCGCCCAGGGTGTCCCCGCGGACTATCGCGCGGCGAGCGCGCTGGAGCACTGAGCGCGTCCGCGCGGACCATCCTCCAGGTATGTCGTCATCAAGTATCTTGACGTCGAGAGGAAATCGCGACAGGCTGCTTCCCGTACGAGTGATGCCATCGGCCACGGACGGGGGAGTGGGCTCATGCGGCGCGGCGCGGTGCGCTCAGGCGACGGAGAGTCGGGGACGGGACTGGTGGCGCAACTGCGTCACCCGCCGGGTGGGCGTGACGCGCGGATCATGCTGTTCGCCCAGTTCCTCGACCGCACCGGGTCCGGTGTGTGGAGCTCCGCGGCGGTGCTCTACTTCACCTTCGTCAGTCATCTGAGCGCGCGTCAGGTCGGTTTGCTGCTGGGCGTCTCCGCGATCGTCGGCGTCGCGGGGGCGCCGCTGGCGGGACACCTCGCGAGCCGCTTCCCTGCCCGTTCTCTGCTGGTCGCCTGCCATCTGCTGCGCCTGGCGACCATGAGCCTGCTGCTGTTCTGCGACAGCTTCGCCACGCTGCTGCCGGTGGTCGCCGTCACCTGCCTCGGTGACCGCGCGGCGAAGATGCTGGACATGCTGTTCGCCACCCTGGTGGCGGGCGAACGGCACTCGACCTACCGGGGGCTCTCGCGCAGTGTCACCAACGCCGGATACGCGGTGGGCGCCGGCGTCGCCGCCCTGGGGCTGGCCGTGGGAACCGGCGGCGCCTACCGGGCCCTGGTGCTGGCCGACGCCGTGTCGTTCCTGGTCGCGGCCGTGCTCGTGGGACGTCTGCGGGAATCGGCCGACCCCCGCGCGACGCCGAGCGGACACGGCACGGCACGGCCGCACGGCGTGGCCCCAACGGCGCGGGCGACGACCGGAGCCGGGCGGAGCCCCTGGCGGGACCGCGGCTACCTGCTGTTCGTCGTGCTCGACACCCCGCTGAACCTCGACGACTCCGTGCTCAACGTGGGAATGCCGCTGTGGCTGGTGAGCCGCACCACCGCGCCGCACGCGATCGTCCCGGTCTTCCTCACCGTCAACACCGTGCTGGTGGTCGTCCTCCAGATGCGGGTGTCCGCGCGGGCGGAGGGTCCTCGCCGCGCGGCACGGGCCGTCGGCCTGTACGGCGCCCTGATGCTCGCCTGCTGTCTCGTGCTGGCGGTCTCGGCGACCGGCGGCACCTGGCAGGCGGTGGGCGTGATGCTGGCGGCGGCGGTCCTGGTGACCCTGGCGGAGCTGATGCGGTCGGTGAGTTCGTGGGAACTCGCGGTCTCCCTCGCGCCACCCACCCGGCGCCCCGCCTACCTCGGTGTGGCCGGGGTGTCGTCGGCGGTGCAGAAGTCCGCCGGGCCGCTGCTGCTCACCGGCGCGGTGATGGTCGCGGGACCCGCCGGCTGGATCGCGCTGGGGGCGGCCGTCGCCGGTGTCTCGCTGGTCCAGCGGCGAGCCTGCGGACGGCGGTTGGACGCGATGGAAGCCGCCGCCGCGCTCGTCGGCCAACCGGTGCGGCGCGCGAGCCCGACCGCCTCGCGAGCCGAACCGGTTGGTCCGCGGCTCACCCCGCGTTGACGCGGGCCGCCAGCCGCAGCAGGCCGGGGGAGAGGCGGCCGACGAACCGGGCCGCCTTCGCCTCGAACGTCACCGGCACGACCGCCTTGTTCCCGCTCACCGCGCGCAGGATCTGCTCGGCCACCTTCTCCGGCGGGTAGTTGCGCTTGGCGTACAGCCCCGACACCCGCTTGCGGCGGGCGTCCTGCTCGGAGTCGCTCAGGCCGGAGAACGTCGTGGTCCGGGTGATGTTGGTGTTGACGATGCCCGGGCAGATCGCGCTCACCCCGATCCCCGAGGGCGCCAGTTCCGCGCGCAGGCAGTCCGACAGCATGAACACGCCCGCCTTGCTGGTGGCGTACGCGGCGAGCACCTTCGAGGGCAGGTAGGCGGCGGCCGAGGCGAGGTTGACGATGTGGCCGCCCTCGCCGCGCTCGCGCATCAGCGTCCCGAAGGCGCGGCAGCCGTGGATGACACCCCACAGGTTGACGTCCAGGACCCGCTTCCACTCCTTCTCGGTGGTGTCGAGGAACGTCCCGGAGTGGCCGATGCCCGCGTTGTTCACCACGATGTCCGGCACGCCGAGTCCGGCCGCGACCTCGGTGGCGAAGGTGTCGACAGCGGCGCCGTCCGAGACGTCCACCCGCCAGGCCCGGGCGTTCGCGCCGAGCAACCGGGCCAGTTCCACGGTGCGTTCGGCCGCCTCCAGGTCCAGGTCGCAGACCGCCACGTCGGCGCCCCGCTCGGCGAACGCCAGCGCGGTGGCCCGTCCGATGCCGGAGCCCGCGCCCGTGACGACCGCCAACTTCCCGGCGAACGGGCGGTGTTCGGCCTCCCCGCGACCCGCCCGGTCCAGGCCGGGGGCGGCGGGCTCGCCGTCCAGGTGGCCGGTGAACTCCCTGACCATGCGTGCCACGGTCGTTCCCTTCTCCAGCAGCGCCGACCAGTGGGTCGCCGGAACGGTGCGCCGCCACAGCCGCGGCGCCCACCGCTCCAGACCCTCGGACAGCGCCGGGCTGACGTAGTGGTCCTTGGTCAACGTGATCAGCTGCACCGGCACGTCCGTGGGCCGCTGCCGCGGTCGCGCCAGACGGGGCAGCATGTTCGCCCGGTACAGCGTGATGCCGCGCACCGCGTCGTCCGCGAGCGTCGACTGCGGATGACCGGGGCGTGGCGTGACGCCCTCGATCCGCCGCAGCACGCCGCCCCAGCGGTCCGCGAGACCCAGCCGCCAGGCCGCCGGGGCGAGCGCGGGCAGGTGGAAGGCGGTGATGTACCACGAGTGCGCGGCCTGCGTGAGCAGTTGGCCCACGTGGCGGGGCGTGGGCCGGGCCAGCCGGTGCCGGATCCACAGCGCCACGTGGTCCAGGCACGGCCCGGACAGCGAGGTGTACGACGCGATGCGCTCGCCCGAGCCGGGCTCGGTGACCGCCTCCCAGGACTGGATGGACCCCCAGTCGTGCGCCACCACGTGGACCGCCTCGCCCGGGCTGACCGCGTCGACGACGGCGAACAGGTCACCGGCGAGCAGCGGGAGCCGGTAGTCCGCGCGCCGCTGCGGCCGCCCGGAAGCCCCGGCACCGCGCACGTCGTAGCGCACCACATGGTGGTCGCGGGCCAGCTCGTCGGCCACGTCGTCCCACACCCGGTGCGTGTCGGGGTAGCCGTGCACCAGCAGCACCGTGGTCCGGTGCGCGTCGCCCTGCTCGTAGACCGCCAGCGGCACCCCGGCCGAGACCACCGTGCGCCGCCGCACCGCCACCGGGCCGGTCCGCTCCGCAAGACCGCTCATCGCAGGGCCCCCTCGTGGACGCGCCGCACGTGCGGCAGGTCGTCGTCGAGCCAGTAGGCGTCGTCCTCGGTCACCACGAGCAACTCCTCGAACTTCAGGCCCACATCACGGAACCCGACGTGCGGTTCCACCGCCCACAGCCCCGGCGTCGGCGGATGCGCGGACGAGCGGCCGTCCGCCCACAGCGGGGAGCGGCCGTGCAGCCGCTCGCTGATCAGCTCCCGGCCCAGCGTCTGGAGGGTGCGCACCCCGAAGCCGAAGAGGTTCACCCCGGCCGGGCCGCGCGGGGTGACCCGGGTGACCTGGTGGCCGATCACCCGGCCCGGGTACACCTGGTGGCGGTTGTCGTAGCCGTGCCGCGCGATGAGCGCGTCGACGGCCGCGTACACCTCGTTGAGCGGCTTGCGCGCCCGCACCTCGCGCAGGATCAGGTCGCGGTACTCCAGCAGGTCGACCGCGATGCGATCCCAGATGGGATTGTCGCCGACCTTGCCCGCGTAGCCGATGTCGGCGGTGTAACCGTCCACCACCGGCGCGCAGTCCAGCACGTACGACATGCCGGGCCTCAGCACACGGCCGCTGGCGAAGAACTGCAACGGCGTGCGGAAGTGCCGGAAGGCGGTGCGGTCGCCGAACCAGGCGAACGGCACGTGGAAGAAGTCCTCGACGCCCTCGGCCACCAGCTCGCGCCGCAGCCGCGCCGCCGCCTGACGCTCCGTCACTCCCGGTTCCAGCCAGTCGGCGACGCGGTCGGCGCACCGGTAGGCGAGCTGCTGGAGTTCACGGAAGCGGTCGAGATCGCGGTCGTCGTAACGGAACGACGGGGCACGCCCGTTGCGGGGCGGCGAGAGGGTGCTCATGACGGGCCTTCCGGACGTCGGGCGGGGACGGGGATGCGGGGCGGGCGGCGCGGTCACAGGTCGAGTTCGAGGCACCCGCCCTCCGCGGCACGCGAGACGCACACCAGCATCCGCCCGGCGGCCCGCTCCTCGTCGGTCAGCTTGCGGTCCCTGTGCTCGACCTCGCCCGCGAGCACCCGTACGGCGCACACCCCGCAGAACCCCTGACGGCACGAGTACGGGGTGGCCGGGTCGCGCTCGCGCAGCACCTGGAGCGCGGTGCGGTCCGCCGGCACGTCGAGCACCTCGCCGCTGCCGCGCAGCCGCACCGTGAACGGGCGCCCGTCGCGGACCGGCGCGGCGGTGAAGCGCTCGAAGTGCAGCGCCCGCGCCGCACTCGCGTCGAACGCGGCCCGCACTGCGTCCAGCATCGGCCCGGGACCGCAGCAGTAGACGGCCGATCCGGCGGGCGCCCGGGACAGCAGTCCGGCCGCGTCCGGCACGCCGTGCTCCTCGTCGGTCAGCACCTCCACCCGGTCCGGCGAGCGCGCGGCCAGTTCGGCCAGCTCGTCGGCGAACGGCAGCGACGCGCGGGTGCGTCCGCAGTGCACCAACCGCCAGTCCAGACCGCGCCGTTCGGCCTCGCGGGCCATCGGCAGCACCGGCGTGATGCCGATCCCGCCGGCGATCAGCAGCACCGAGGCGTCCGCCGCGAACGGGAAGGCGTTGCGCGGCCTGCGCACGGTCACCCGTACACCGGGCCGCAGCGCCTCGTGCACCTCCACCGATCCGCCGCCCCCGCCGTCGATCCGGCGCACGGCGATCCGGTACGCGTGCACGTCGGCCGGGTCGCCGCACAGCGAGTACGGGCGGCGGCGCCCGGACGGCAGGGTCACGTCCAGATGGGCGCCGGGCTGCCAGCCCGGAAGCCGCCCGCCGTCCGGCGCGGTCAGCCGCAACGACACCACGTCGTCGGCCTCCTGACGCCGCCGCGTCACGAGCAGCTCCAGTGCGTCGTCCACCGGCGCGGGCACCGGCCGGGGGTGGCGACGTCCGGCGAGCGGGACGTAGACGTCGGCGAAGGCGGTCAGCAGGCGCATCATGCGGTCGCTGCCGTGCCGGCCGTTGACGTCCGGCGGCGGGACGGCGGCCAGGGGGCTCGGGGTGGTGCGGCTCATGGGGTCCTCGGGCTGGTCGCGGCGGGTCAGTGGGCGGCGGCGCGGGCGGCCGGGGAGCTGCCGAGGTAGGCCACGGCCTGCCGGGTCGAGCCCTCCTGGGTGGGGTGGTAGTGCGGCCGCAGGTAGCGGGCGCCGGAGCGCGCGGTGCGGCGCAGATCGGGCAGCAGCCCGCGCCGGGCACTGGCGAGGTAGCCGCGCCAGGTGGCCCGGACCCGGCCGCGCAGCTCGGGATCGGCGGCCATCAGGAAACGGGCGCCGCGTACCCACAGCCAGTACAGGACGGGACCCGCGACGGCCATCGCCCGCACCCGGCGCGCGTAGCCGGGATCGAGGTGGCACAGCAGGTCGTACGCCACGCTGCGGTGCTCGACCTCCTCGGCGCCGTGCCAGCGCAGCAGGTCCAGCATGACCGGGTCGGCGCCCGCGCGGTCCAGCTCGTCCGCGTTGAGCACCCAGTCGCCGAGGAAGGCGGTGAAGTGCTCGATGGCGGCGATGATCGCGACGCGCTCGACGACGTGCTCGCGCTGCTGTGCGGGGGACAGGCCGGGGCGGTCGCCCAGCACCCGCCGGAACAGCCACTCGATCTGCCGCACGTACGGCGCCGGGTCCAGGCCCTTGGCCAGCAGGTGGTCCAGCACGCCCTGGTGCGCCTCGGCGTGCATCGCCTCCTGGCCGACGAAGCCGACCACGTCCTCGCGCACCCGCTCGTCGGTGATCAGCGGCAGTGCCTGCTTGAAGACCCGGACGAACCAGCGCTCGCCCTCGGGCAGCAGCAGATGCAGCACGTTGATCGTGTGGGTGGCCATCGGATCGCCCGGTATCCAGTGCATGGGCAGCCCGGACCAGTCGAACCGGACGTCCCGGGGCTGGAGGACCAGGTCGGCGTGCTCTTCCGCGGTGGTCATGGCGGCGACTCCGTCAGCGAGAGGGATCACGTGAGGGTTCACGCGGGGAATCAGCGGAGGGGTGGGGAAGCGAGGCGCGTTATTGAGGGTTACTCAACAGTAAGAGATATTGAGATCCTGTCAATAGGATGGGGACATGGCCCGTACACCCGCCGCCCGCGCTCCGCGCATGCCGCCGACCGACCGTCGCACCCAGATCCTGTCGGCGGCCCGCCGTGTCCTGGAGGTCCGTCCGATCGACGACCTCTCGGTGGAGACCGTCGCCGCCGAGGCGGGGGTCTCGCCCGGCCTGCTCTTCCACTACTTCGGTTCGCAGCGCAAGTTCCGGCACACCGTCCTGGAGGCCGCCGCGCAGGAACTCCTCGACCACGTGCGCCCCGACCCCGGCCTGAGCCCGGCCGCCCAACTGCGCGCAGGCATCGAGACGTTCGTGGACTACGTCACCCGCTATCCCACGATCTACCAGGCGGTGACCCGGCTGGGCGGCGGTGCGGGCGTGCGCACCCTGCACCGCTCGGCGCGCTCGACGCTCGCGGGCTGGATCACCCAGGGACTGGCGAGCGCGGGGGCGCCGGTGACGCCCGCGCTGACCTTCTCGGTCGCGGGGTGGCTCGCGTACATGGAGGAGGTCGTGCTCGCCTGGCTCGACAACCCCGCGATGGACCGGGCGGACCTGCTCGACCTGTGCGAGCGCACCGCCTACCAGGTGGTGATGGTCGCGCTGGACGACCCCGCGGAATGGGAACGGATCCGCGCGGGGATGCGCGCGGCACCGGACACGGGCGTGTGACGGCCCGGGAGCGACGCCGCCCCCGTCCTGGCACTCGTGCGTGTTTCCCACAAGTGCCGGAACGGGGGCGGATGTTCGGCCTGACGCTAGATCAGATCTGGCTACCGGCACTGCGCTTGGGGATGGTGTAGTCGAAGTCGGCGCCCACGTGCAGCGGCAGTGGCAGGTTCCACTCGCCCGCCGACGCCATCTGCTGCAACGCCTGAACCCGGTCCACGCTGTCCGGCCAGTCCGACTTGCGGCCCGGGGTCTTGGGGTTCTTCAGGTGTGCGGTGCGCACCTGGTTGAACACCCCCAGCCAGGTGTGCTCGTCGACACCGGACGCCGGCGTGCCGCCCGCCTTCGAGGTCGTCTCGGAGACCAGGACCAGCAGGCCGTCGGGGCTGTCGGGGGCGCCGTCCGGGCCCATCTCGACGGCGGTGTCGAAGAAGTTCGCCACCCCCAGGGCCGAGGTGATCCCGACCTTCTGCGCCTCGGCGAGCGCCGGGTCCAGGTAGTTCACGTGAGCCTGCTCGAACTGCGCCTGGACGAAGACCGGATCCTTCGCCGCCTGCTTCCACGCGGAGGTGAAGCCGCCCAGCCCGGTGTGCGCGTCGCTGCCCGCCGCGGCGAGCTTCTTGAGCGCGGGCAGGTACTTCGCCAGCGGATTGGACGGCTCCTGCGAGTCGTAGTACGTGACGAGCTTGACGTCGTCGTCGGTCTGCGTGCAGAAGCCGATGTACCCGGCGGTGTAGCCGCAGCCGTCGCCGTAGTCCTCGATGGCGGCGAAGCCGCTGGTGATGTCGCCGTTCTCGAAGACGTTGGTGATCTCGTCGATGGCGTAGCGCTGGTCGTCCGTGAGGCTGATCCCGGCGGCCTTCGCGGGGCGGTCGGCGGCGGGATGGGTGCCCGTCGCCTGGGCGGTCGGGACGAACGCGACGGTCAGGGCGGCGGCGACGCCGGTCGTGGTGAGGGCGACGGCCCGTTTGTGCGATGCCATGCTGGAATCCCTTTCCGTGGTGCGGGTATGACGGGATGTTCAGAGGCAGACGGGCGCGGCAACACCGCGCCCCGGAGGTGTTCGCGTACCTGGTCGCGGTACGTGTGCGTGTCCTGGCGCTGGAGAAGCTAGCGCGGCCCCGCGCGGGGCGTCCAGGGTCTTGTTAGGAAACTTTCCTAATCTCGCCATGAGTGGCCGAACCACGACACCGCCGACGCCATGACGCGTGCCGCGCGGGACCGCTGCCCGTCGGCATTTCCACGATGAAGCGCAACCCGACGTCCCCGTCCGGCGGTTCCCGTCAGGCGCTGGTGAGGATCACGAGTTGGCGCGTGGCCCGGGTCATCGCCACGTAGCGGTCGACCGCTCCCGCGACGCCCTCGCCGAACTCCCGCGGATCGACGAGCACCACCAGGTCGAACTCCAGCCCCTTCGCCAGCTCCGGCGTCAGCGACCGGACCCGCGACGTCTCCGGGAACGTGGGATCGCCGATCACGCAGGCCGTCCCGTCGGCGTTCGCGGCGAGCCAGGTCCGCAGGACCGACGCCAGGTCCGCGACCCGGCCGTGGCGGACCGGAACGCCGCTCTCGCGAACGGACGTCGGCACGTTGGCATCCGGGAGGACGGCACGGATGACCGGCTCGGCCTCCGCCATGACCTCTCGCGGCGTACGGTAGTTGACGCCCAGTGAGGTGACGGTGACGCGGTCGAGCCCGACGCGCTCCAGCCGTTCCCGCCATGACTCGGTGAACCCGTGCCGGGCCTGGGCGCGGTCGCCGACGATGGTGAAGCTGCGCGACGGGCAGCGCAGCAGCAGCATCTGCCACTGCGCGTCCGTCAGCTCCTGCGCCTCGTCCACGACGACGTGCGCGAACGGGCCCGCCAGCGGCTCCCGTTCGGCGGCGGGCAGCGCGCTCTCGTCGACCAGGGCCTCCCGCAGGTCCTCACCACGCAGCATGGTCACCGCGCCCTCCCCGTCGGCGTCGGCCGCGATCACGTTGTCGATCACACCGGCCATGCGCTCGCGCTCCGCCGCGACGGCGGCCTCGTGCCTGCGCCTGCGCACCGCCGCCTGCGGATCGCCGAGCCGCTGCCGTGCCACGTCCAGCAGCGGCAGGTCGGCGACCGTCCACGCCGGTGGTTCGGCGCGGCGGCGCAGCGCGCGTGCCTCGTCGGCGCTCAGCCACGGAGCGCACATCCGCAGGTAGGCGGGGACCGACCACAGGTCCGAGACGAGGTCGGCCGCGTCCAGCAGCGGCCACGCCCGCCGGAAGGTCGTGACCAACTCCTCGTCGCGCAGCAGCGATCGGCCGAACACCTCGGGCGGGACGTCGTCGCCGTGCTTGTCCCACAGGATCGCCACCAACTCGTCCCAGACCTGCTCGCGCGCCTCGTTGTGCGGTGTGCCGGGACCCGGCGCCCGGAACGCCTCGGCCCAGTCGTCGGCGCTCAGCCACACGTCGGACCAGTCGGTGGTCACCGTCAACCCCTCGGTGGGCGGCTCCTCGTAGAACCTGACAGCCGCCTCGACCGCCCTCACCATGGCCGCGGACGACTTCAGCCGCGTCACCCGCGGATCGGTCTCCTCCTGGGCGCCGGCGCCCTCCGGGACGAGATCCCGCAGGGTGCAGGTCCGCACGCCCTCCTCGCCCAGGCTGGGCAGGACGTCCGAGACGTAGGACAGATAGGGCTGATGGGGGCCGACGAACAGCACACCACCGCGACGGTGGCCCAGGCGGGGGTCGGAGTGGAGCAGGTAGGCGGAGCGGTGCAGGGCGACGACCGTCTTGCCGGTGCCCGGTCCGCCGTCCACTACGAGGGGGCCGCGGGACCCGGCGCGGATGATGGCGTTCTGGTCCGCCTGGATGGTGGCGAGCACGTCCCGCATCCGCGGTGACCGACTGCCGCCGAGACTGGCGAGGAAGGCGGACTGGTCGTCGAGCGCGGCATGGTGTTCGAGCCCTTCGGCGGTGAACACCTCGTCCCAGTAGTCGCTGATCCGGCCGCCCGTCCAGCGGTACCTGCGGCGGCTCGCCAGGCCCATGGGATCGGCGTGGGTCGCCGCGAAGAACGGCTCGGCCGCCGGGGAACGCCAGTCGACCAGCAGGCGCCGCCCGGTGCTGTCCGTCAGGCCGAGGCGGCCGATGTAGACCGGTTCCGGGGCGCCGTCGGGCACGACCCGGCCCAGGCACAGGTCGAGCCCGAAACGGCGCAGCGCGCGCAGCCGCGCGGTGAGCCGGTGGACCTCGGTGTCCCGGTCCATCGCGGCCCGGCCGACGCCACCGGGGGCCTTGAGCTGGGTGTCGAGCCGGCCGGACAGGTCGGCGACGGTGTGTTCCAGGCACTCCGCGACGGCGGCGAAGTGCTTCTCGTCGTCGGCGACGAGAGCCGGGTCGGCCTTGGCGGAGAGGCGGCCGGGCAGATCGAACGCGCTGGTGGCCGACGGGCTCATGCCATCGCCCCCGGCCGGTGGTCCGCGCCGGAGTCCGGCTCGAAAGCTGACAACAACACACGCACGTCGCGAGGCTCCTATTTCCGCAGGTTCTGGCTTCGGCCTGCGATTGTGCGACGTGGTGGGGGCCTTGCCGCAAGGCCCCCACTGCGCTATATGTTGAGAGTGGCAAGGAGTGGGAAGTCTCCTTGCCTTTTCTGTTGGGCGGGTGTCCTCCCGAGGGTCAGTCGCCGTTCGCCGCGGGAACGTGTCACCGGTCGTCTCGCAGCGCGGAAGGAGCCACGTGGCATGGAGATCCCCACGTCGAAGAAGATCACCACGTTCCTGATGTTCGAGGGCGACGCCGAGGAGGCGATGACCTTCTACGTCTCGCTCTTCGACGACGCGGAGATCGTCGCCGTCGACCGGTACGACGCCGAAGGCCCCGGCAGGCCGGGGAGCGTGCGGCATGCGACGTTCTCGCTGGCGGGGGAGGTGTTCATGTGCATCGACAGCCCCGCGCGGCACGCCTTCACCTTCACGCCGGCCGTCTCGCTCTTCGTGCAGTGCGGGGACGAGGCGGAGATCGACCGCCTCTACGCGGCCCTCGCCGAAGGCGGCACCGAACTGATGCCGTTGGGCGGCCACGGTTTCAGCGCGAAGTTCGGCTGGGTCAACGACCGGTTCGGCGTCTCGTGGCAGCTGAACCTGCCGGAGTGAGCCACGGCCTCCCGAGGGCCGCGGGAAACCGTGAGCCATGGGCCTCCTGAGGGTCACGGGAACGACGCCTCGGGACAACAGGGTCGTGGCGGTGGCTCGTTGGCCCGGCGGTGCGTCCCGTTGCACTCGCGCTCCGGTCACCACGACCGCGTGCCTCCCCGGCGGAATTCGCCACTTCCTCGTGCCGGAGGAATGATCGCCCGGCGCCGGGGCACTGGCCGTTGTGGAGGTGGATGACAATGGGTCCCTTGCTTTTGGTTCTTCTGCTCGCCCTCATCCTTTTCGGTGCGGGTTTCGCGCTCAAGGTGCTGTGGTGGGTCGCGGTGGCGGTCCTGGTGATCTGGCTGCTCGGATTCCTGATCCGTGTCGGCGAAGGCTCCGGGCGCAGTCGCTGGTATCGATGGTGAACTGACGTCTGATCAGCCTGATCAGGACATTCGTACACGGCCGGAGCGGCACCCCGGGGACGGGTGCCGCTCCGGCCGTGTTCCCGCGGGAACACGCTTCTCGCGCGTCCCGTGGCATCCGGGTGAACGCGGTCGTCGACGCGACGGGGCACGCCGATCCCATGACGGCGCTCCCTTCGCGTCGGCGTGGTAGGCGTTGACCGAGGCGGTTCCAGGCGCGCGCGACCAGGAAGTGGGCGGTGGAGGACGCGGGACGCACCCTCGGTGTGGAGGAGGAGTTCCTGCTCGTCGACCCGGTCACACGGCAGGTCTCACCCGCCGCACCCGCGGTCCTGGCCACCGCGGGCGACCCGCCCGGCGAGGACGGGTGCTTCCACCCCGAGCTGCTCTCCAGCCAGGTGGAGCACGCCACCGGGGTCTGCCGCGACCTGCCCGAGCTGGAACGGCAGCTCGGGGCGGGCCGACGGAAGCTCGCCCTGGCCGCGATCGCACACGGCGTCCGCCTGCTGTCCTGCGGCACCGCCGTCACGACGGCCGACGCGCCCATCACCGCCGGCCCCCGCTACGACACCATCGCGGGCCGCTTCGCGGGCGTGGTCACCGACTACCACGCCTGCGGTTGCCACGTCCACGTCGGTGTGCCCGATCGCGACACGGCCGTGGCCGTCGTCAACCATCTCGCCCCCTGGCTGCCCACGCTGCTCGCGCTGTCCGCCAACTCGCCCTTCGAACGCGGGAAGGACACCGGCTACGCGAGCTGGCGTGCGATGCGGCAGTGCGGCTTCCCCGGCAGCGGGCTGCCGCCCTGGTGCGGATCGGCGGGCGCCTACGACGCCATGGTGGGGCGGCTGGTTGACTGCGGTGTGCTCGTGGACGAACACATGACGTTCTGGTTCGCACGGCCCTCCGGCAGACTTCCCACGATCGAGGTGCGGGCCGCCGACGCGGTCACCGAGGTCCGCGAGGCGGTGCTCCAGGCGGCGATCACCCGCGCGCTCGTGCGCACCGCGCTGGACGATCTGGCCGCCGGGCGGGAGGCGGCACCGGTGGAACCGCAACTGGGTGCGGCCGCCGTGTGGTCCGCCGCACGCCACGGGATGACGGGCGCCGCGATCGACCCCTTCACCGGAGCCCGCACGAGTGCGTGGGACCGGGCCGGGCGGCTCCTGGAGCACGTCCGCCCCGCCCTGGAGGACAGCGGCGATCTGGCCACCGTACGGCGGGGGCTCGGCGACCTGCGGTCGCGCGGGACCGGGGCGGAACACCAGCGCCGAGCCGCCGCTCGATCCCACGGCGCCGATCCCACGGCGGCCGTCGTCGACGTGCTGATCCGGCGCACCGCGCCCGCCCGGAACCCGCAGGAGTGGGACGGCCTCACCAGGGCACCCGTTACCGCGACGCAGGACCCTGATCCCACGGAGGCGCCATGACCGCGATACCCGTCCGGGCCGGGCCGCGCCCTCCCGTACGGCCGGGAGCCCCCGCACAGCCCGCGCACCACGCACCGCCGCCACGGCCCCGCGGCGAGCTGTCGGAGGCCGCCCTCGGCGCGCTGACCGGGGCCGACCCCGGCGAACCGCTGCGCCTGCCGTCCGCCCGCGAGGCCGCCGCCGTCGATCCGCTGGGGGAGGACTCCCAGCTCACCCTCTACGTCCTGTACGAACTGCACTACCGCGGCTTCCCCGGCGTCCCGGCGTCGTGGGAATGGCATCCGGACCTGCTGCGGTTGCGCGGCGACCTGGAACGCGGGTTCGAGGACGCGTTGCGCGAGCGGACAGCCGGCGGCATCGACCTGGCCGCCGAGCTCGACGCGCTGCTCGTGGAGCCGGTCCACCCCCAGGACCCGTCCGTCTCCCACCACCTCGCCGACACCGGTGTGTGGTGGCAACTGCGCGAATATCTCGCCCACCGTTCCGTCTACCACCTCAAGGAGGCCGATCCGCACGCCTGGGTCATCCCACGGCTGACCGGGCAGGCCAAGGCGTCGCTGGTGGCGGTGGAGTTCGACGAGTTCGGCGGCGGACGCGGGGAGCGGGTGCACGCCCGGCTCTTCGCCGACCTGCTGGCCGCCGCGGACCTGGACGACCGGTACGGCGGCCACCTCGACGCAGCGCCCGCCGTCACCCTCGCGACCGTCAACCTCATGTCCTTGACCGGGTTGCACCGCTCCCTGCGCGGCGCCCTGGTCGGGCACTTCGCCGCCGCGGAGATCACCACGGCGCCTTCGGCCCGTCGCATGGTGCGCGCCCTGGAACACTCCGGACACGGCGAGCCCGGGTTCACCCGCTTCTACACCGAGCACATCGAGGCGGACGCCGTCCACGAACAGGTGATGCGCCACGAGGTCATCGGCGCCCTGCTGGCGGCGGAGCCGGAGCTGACCGCCGATGTGGTGTTCGGCATCCAGGCCACGGGCCTGCTGGAGGAGCGGCTCGCGGCCCACCTGGTGGACGCCTGGACCGCCGGCCGCGTCTCGCTGCGCGTACCGCTGCCGGACGGGCCGCACGCGGGTACGGACGCCTGACCGGGGAGGCTCGCCATGTTGCTGCTGCGTCCGCCGGGTGTCTACCGGCCCCAGTCCGATTCCCTGCTGCTGGCCCGTACCGCACTGGACCGTGCGAGCCCCTGCGCCACGCGTGAGGGGCGCAGACCGCGCGTGCTGGACCTGTGCACCGGTACGGGGGTGCTGGCGCTGACCGCCGCTCGCGCCGGTGCGGACGTGACCGCCGTGGACATCTCACGCCGCGCTGTCCTGGCCGCCCGCTGCAACGCGGCCCTGCACGGCGTCCCCCTGCGCGTCCTGCGGGGCGACCTGGCCGCGCCGGTCGCCGCCGAACGCTTCGACCTCGTGGTGGCCAACCCGCCCTACGTCGTCCGTCTCGCCGGGCGGCCCGGCCGCCACAGCCGCGCCCGCGCCTGGGACGCCGGGCCGGACGGCCGGGAACTGGTGGACCGGATCTGCGCGGCCGCCCCGGCCCTGCTGGCCCGCGGGGGAGCGCTGGTGATGGTGCACTCCGGGCTGTGCGGCGTGGGCGCCACCCTGCGGTGTCTGCGGGACGGCGGGCTGCGGGCGGACGTGGCGGCCCGCCACGACGAGCCGTTCGGCCCCGTGATGTCCGCGCGGGCCGCCGGTCTCGCCGGGCGCGGCCTGATCGAGCGGGGCCGGCGGTCGGAGGAACTGGTGGTGATCCGTGCCGAACGCGACGGGTGAGAGCAGGCCTGCGGTGCGCGTCCGGCTGGACCCGGGCGGGCCGCTGATGGTCGAGGGGCCGGTGGAGGTCGAACTCGAGGACGGCACGGTCGTGCGCTCCGACCGGTTCCAGTGCGCGGTGTGCGTCTGCCGCCGCAGCCGTACCTACCCGTGGTGCGACACGAGCCACCGCGGGCGCTCGCACGACGGACGGCGACGCGGGGACGAGGGCGGGAGGGAGCGTTGAGCCGCCGACGCGCATGGCCGGGCGGTCTCAGCAGCCGGAAACACCCGAGAGGAAGGCATCCGGCGCGTTCAACCGGTCATTTCCCGATCGACCGGTGCCGCATCCCCGGGCGTAGGCTGAGGACCGCCGTGGCGTGAGCGTCGCCGTCCGCTGTTCCGCCGAGCCGATGGCGTCGCGAGACCGACGAGGGGTGCCCCCGTGCTCCCGCTGACGCCGCGGCCGGAGCACCGGGGAGGCAGGGCGACATGGACGACCACGACCTGGACGGCGCACTGCAGAGCGCGCTCAGCCGCCTGACCCTGCTCAACGAGATCGCCACCGTGCTGTCCAGCACCCTGGACGCCACCGAGGCCATCACACGGGTCTGCCGCATCCTGGTGCCCGCCCTGGCCGACTGGTGCACGGCCGACCTCACGGACGACGACGGCGGTGTGCGACGGGTGTGCGCCACCCACCGCGACAGCAAGGTCGACCTGGCCGGCATCACCGGGCCCCTGCCACGGCCCCCGGCGGCGGCCTCAGGACCGCTGTCCCGCGTGCTGCGCGGGGAGGGCCCGCTGCTGCTGCGGGGCAAGGACCTGCCACGCGCCGAAGAGGCCTTCGACCCGCTGCACAAACTGAACCTGGAACTCTTCGCCCGGCTGGGCGGCGGGACCCTCGTCGTCGCGCCCATGCGGGTGCGCGGCCGGGTCTTCGGCGCCCTCACGCTGGTCAGGAGCGACGAGCGCGCGCCGCTGGACGAGGCGGACCTGAGCCTGGTCGACGACCTGACGCACCGGATGGCACTGGCCGCCGACAACGCCCGCCTGCACGCCGAGGCGAAGACGACGGCCGAGCACCTCCAGCGCTCTTTGCTGCCCGACCTGCCGGACGTGGGCGGCCTGGCCATCACCGGCCGCTACACGCCCGCGCGCAGCACCGCCCAGGTCGGAGGGGACTGGTACGACAGCTTCGTGCTGCCCCAGGGCGACGTCACCATGATCATCGGGGACGTCACGGGCCACGACCTCCAGGCGGCCGTCACCATGTCGCAGCTGCGCAACATGCTGCGCGGCATCGCCTGCGACCGCCACGAACCACCCGGTCGCATCCTGCGCCGCCTGGACGCCGCGATCGACACGCTCTACGGCCACACCACGGCCACCTGCGTGTACGCGCTGGTCAAGGAAGTCGGGGTGGGCCACTACGCACTCGACTGGTCGCAGGCCGGTCACCCGCCCCCGTTGCTGATCACGGCGGACGGCGACGCCCAGTACCTCGACGCCGCCCACGAGGTGATGCTCGGCGTGGTGCCGGAGGTCGACCGCCCCTCGGTCCGGCGTGAACTCCCGCCGGGCGGCACGCTGTTGCTCTACACCGACGGCCTGATCGAGCGCCGGGGCGAGGTCATCGACCACGGCCTCACCCGCCTGCGCCAGCACGCCGCCGCGCTCGTCGACCGTGAACTCGGCCACTTCTGCGACGAGTTGCTCCGCCTCCTGACCCCCGAGGCCGACGACGACGTGGCGTTGCTGGCCCTGCGGCTGCCCGTAACCGGCGCGGGGGAGGACGACACGAGCGATCAGACGTAGTCCTCGCCGGTCGTCCTCCGGTTCCTCGGCACGCCGCCCGGTTCCGCCAGGCCGCCGGGACGGGACGCCTACGCCGCACGGAGGGGCACTCGCGGCGGTGCGTTTGGGGTCGGCCGGTCACCAACGGCGCCGCCATCGCCCTGTACACCGGCTCGCAGGCCGCGGGCGCCAACAAGACGGAACCCGTACCCCACCTCGTCGAACCCGGCTGGCACACGGTCGGCCGGGCGGAGGAGTTCGCGGTGGGCGAGCCGGTGCGCCGGACGCTGGGGGAGGTTCCCCTGCTCGTGGTCCGCGTGGACGACGCCACGGTACGGGTGCTCGGCGACCGGTGCAGCCACTTCTCCGGTCCGCTGTCGGACGGGGAGGTCGCCGACGGCTGTGTCGAATGCCCTTGGCACGGAAGCGTGTTCAGGCTCTCCGACGGTCTGAACGTGCGGGGGCCTGCCACCGCGCCGCAGCCCTCCTTCGAGACGCGTACCCGCCCCGGCGGCACCCTGGAGGTCCGGCTGCCGAACGCGGGCTGAGCGCCGCGTCCTGGTTCGTCCGATCGGGCCACCCGCGGGATGATTGGAACGCGCCTCGCGGGTACCCGGAGCGCATGACGGACGACACACCACTCGCCCTCGTGACCGGCGCCTCCCGTGGCATCGGCTACGAGCTGGCCAAGCAGTTCGCCGACCACGGCTTCGATGTGATGGTGAACGCCGAGGACGCCGCCATCGGCGACGCCGCCGAGACGCTGCGGGCCACGGGACGCGAGGTCACACCGCTGCGCGCCGACCTCACGGACCGGGACGGTGTGGAACGGCTCTACGCGGCCGTGGCCGCCACCGGACGGCCGGTGGCGGCTGCCGCGCTCAACGCGGGTGTCGGCGTGGGCGGTTCGTTCCTGGACAACGACCTCGCGGACGAACTGCGGCTCATCGACCTGAACGTGAAGTCGACGGTCCACCTGGCGAAGCGGTTGCTGCCCGCGATGGTGGAACGCGGGGAGGGCGGCATCCTCTTCACGTCCTCGATCGCCTCGACCGTGCCCGGTTCCTTCCAGGCCGTCTACAACGCCTCGAAGTCCTTCGTCCAGTCGTTCGCGGAAGCACTGCACAACGAACTGAAGGACACCGACGTCGTGGTCACCTCGCTCATGCCCGGCCCGACGGACACCGACTTCTTCCGCCGCGCGGGCATGCAGAACACCCGGATCGGGCGGATGGGCAAGGACGATCCGGCGCTCGTCGCGCGGCAGGGTTTCGACGCCCTCATGGCCGGCCGGACCAAACGTGTCGCCGGGTCGGTGAAGACCCGCGCGCAGGGGCTGGCCAACGCGTTCCTGCCGGACGGCGCCAAGGCCCAACTGCACCGGCGGATGGCCGAACCGGACGGGAAGAGCGGCGCGGGACACTGAGCGCGGGCGGTGAGGGCGCGGGCGGTGAGGCGCGGCGTCACGTCGGCGACGGCCCGCCGGGAGCCTACTCGCCGCGCGGCAGCAGCGTACCGAGCGGGCCGAGGTCCAGGTTCAGGTCGTCCATCGTGAGGCCGTAGCGCTCGCACAGCTCCGCCATGCGGTCCGCGAGGATCATCAGGGTCGACCCGATCCGCTCCTCCTGCTCCTCGCTCAGGTCGCCTTGGTCGACGCGGTTGAGCGCGGTGCGTTCCATCAGCTGCCGCAGCAACTCCACGATGGTGAGCACCAGCCGGATCAGATCGCGTTCGACCGTCTCGGGGTCCGTGTGCAGCCGCTGCGCCACCTGACTGCCGCGGGCCGGACCGCTCTCGTCCGGTCCCACGGGCAGCAGGTCGAACGCCTTGGCGGCCGCCTGCGCCACGTCGTCCAGACGGTTGCGTGGCGTGGTCGGCCCGGCGTGCGGTCCGCTCGTGTCGTTCATGGGATCTCCCGGCTCCGGTCCTTCCGTCTCGTGGGCCCGCGGCCGCCTTCCGCTCACCATGGCGCGGGTTCGTCGCCGGTGACGGATTTGATGACGGCGCGCAGATTGATGTGGACCAGGTCCACGTCGGCGATCGACAGCACCAGGTCGCCCGTGAGGACCGCGCCGCCGGTCAGAAGCCGGTCGAGCAGGTCGATGAGGGCCACCTGCCGCTGCGCCAGCGGCCGTTCGTCCTCGGGCTCGGGGTCGTCGAACCCCGTGACGTCGGCGCCGTACGACGTCAGCTCGGACTCGGCGGCCGCGGCACCGCCCTGCGGCACCGGCATCGCCCCGGCCGTCCGCCGCTCCACCGAGGGCCGTTCGACAGCCATCACGGCCCCCCTTGGATCCTGCCGGAATCGTCCGGGGTCGCGAACGAGTACGGGGCCCACGGCCCGGTGATCTCCAGGCGCACCCCCGGAACGACACCGGCCGCGTCCTGCACCGCGCGCCGGAACCGCTCACCGTGCTCGGCGGGCACCAGGAACGCCCAGTTCACGATGTTCTCACCGGGCCCGGTCGCCAGGTCGCCCTGCTGCGGCCGGTGGGCCGCGCTCGCGGACGCCCAGCTCGCCGCCTCCTGGGAGATACGGCGGGCGGCGTCCTCCGCGGCCCCGTGCGCCTCCGCCGCGCCGCGACGCGCCGCACGGCGCGCCTGGAGATAGGCCCGGCCCGAACTCGTACCGGGCCGGGGCGCGGGCTGTGTGTCCCGGGCGGCCCGCACGTCGAGGTAGAGCTTCACACCCCACTCGACCTGTCCGGTCAGCCAGTCGAGCATCGAGGTGAACTCCTCCTCGCGCTCCTGGAGCATCCCGGCCGCCCGCTCGTCGTCGAAGTAGACGGTGGCGAGCCGCATGGGAAGGACGGTGGTGTGCTCCCAGGCCGACGCCACCACGTCGTGATGGCGTCGGGCGACGGCCTCCAGCCGGTCCAGGTCGCCGAGTTGGGCTCGCAGACCGCGCTCGTCGAACTGCCCGGCCGGAACGTCGGCGACCAGGGCGGTGAGCCCATGGGCGGTCACGACGCGCAACGCGACCCCGCCGGGCCGCTCGGCGGCGGCGTTCCGCAGTGCCCGCTCATCGCGGCCGACCGCGTACACGTACGACATCGAGGCGTCCGGTTCGGCCTGCGCGGCGGGCCCGGGCACGGCGGGGGAGGGCATGGCCGGATCTGGGACACTGGTCATGACGTGCCGTCTCCTTCCTCTTCCTCGTCGACACTGACACGGTGCCGGGTGGACCCGTCCGGGGCCGCGTCCTGCGCAGCGGGTTCCAGAGCCCGCATGCGCTCGATCTCCTCCCTCAACCGCTCGTTCTCCCGAGCCAGTTCCTCATGACTGCCCGAGTGCGAGGACGACACTTCGGGGCGATGGGCCGAGGACGAGAGCGACGGGTCGTGCTCCCACCAGTCGATGCCCATCTCCTTGGCCTTGTCGACCGAGGCGACCAGCAACCGCAGCTTGATGGTGAGCAGTTCGATGTCGAGCAGGTTGATCTTGATGTCACCCGCGATCACTATGCCCTTGTCGAGCACGCGTTCCAGGATGTCCGCGAGATTGGCGGACGTCCCCTGCTGCCCGTACGGGGACAGGCCGCTGGACGGCCCCATGCGCCTGGACACTGAGTCGGACACGGTCGATCACACTCTCGTCTCTCGTTCGGCAGCCGGTTCAGCGGGCTGCGACGCGGCGCCGCGAACGGCCACCACGGGGGGCGTCCTCGTCGTCCCCGGCATCCTCTTCGCCCTGATCGGCGTCGGCTTCTTCGTCCTCGTAGCGGTCGTCGTCGAGCGGCTCGTCCTCCGCCTCGACGTCCTCGTCATCGAGTTCGTCCTCAGCCGGGTCCTCGTCCTCGTAACGGTCCTCGTCCTCGTCCTCTTCGGCGTCCTCGGGAAGCTCGTCGTCCTCGTCGGCGTCGTCCTCGAAACCGTCGTCGTCGCGGTCCTCGTCCGCCTCGTCGTCGGGCTCGTCCTCGTCGCGGACGTCCTCCTGCGCGTCGCCGCCGTCCTGTGGTTCGCGCTCGTCCGCCTCGGTCTCGCGCGCCTCGTTCTCCTCGCGTTCCACCGCCTCGTCGTGGTCCTCGACGACCTCGCCGTCGCGGATCTCACCACGCCACCCGTCGGTCGCCTCGCCGCGCATCATGATGAACTTCCGGTACAGCTTCAGGTCGAGCCGCGCCCGCCGGCCCTGCGCCCGCCAGATGTTGCCGGTCTTCTCGAACAGCCCCTTGGGGTGGTATTCGAGGACCATCAGCACACGGGTGAGGTTGTCGGTGATGCGATGGAACGTCACCACGCCCTTGACGGTGCCCTTGGCGCCCTCCGTGGTCCAGGCGATCCGTTCGTCGGGGATCTGCTCGGTGACGTTGGCCTTCCAGCTGCGGGTGGACTTGGCGACCTTCACCTTCCAGTTGCTCGTGGTGTCGTCGGCCTTCTCGACACTGACGACGCCCTTGGCGAAGGTGCTGAACTCCTGGAACTGCGTCCACTGGTCGTACGCCTCGCGCACCGGCACGCCGACGTCGATGTCCTCGCTGACGGTCACGGCCTTGGACTTGCCGCCACCGCCCTTGCGGCCCTTGCCGAAGATCTGCTTGACCTTGTCCTTGAGGGTCTCCTTCAGATGCGAGGTGCCGACGGCCATTGCGGCCTTCGCCGGCGACTTGCCCTCGCTCAGCGCCTGACCGCCCTTGGCGAGGGATCCGACGAGCCCGCCGGCACCCTGCTTGGGGTCGGCGAGTTTGTTGAGGCTGTCGCCGAGCCGCTCGCCCAGGCCGGTCAACGCGTGCGTGGCGCGGGCTTCGAGATAGCCGCGCAGCTCTTCCTTCAGCCGGTCGGTCGCCGGGTTCTCCGCCACCTGGTCCTTGATCCTCGTGAGGGGTGTGTCAGCCACGGCTGCCTCCTCGGCTGGTGGCCTTACGAGCCGACGACGCGGTCTTGCGCGCGGTCGTGCCCGTCTTGCGTGTCGCACCGGAGGCGGTCTTGCCGGAG
The DNA here is from genome assembly GCF_019890615.1 of Streptantibioticus parmotrematis. Classification (GTDB taxonomy): domain Bacteria; phylum Actinomycetota; class Actinomycetes; order Streptomycetales; family Streptomycetaceae; genus Streptantibioticus_D; species Streptantibioticus_D parmotrematis. The sequence continues at coordinate 348,251 of NZ_JAINVZ010000001.1, forward strand.
GCGGTCTTGCGCGCCGTTCCGGACGCCTTGCGGGAACTCGTGGAGGCGGTCTTTCGCGTGCCCGACGAAGCCTTGGACGCAGTCTTGCGTGCCCCCGAAGACCCGGAGCGCGCCTTGCGGCGTTCGCCCTTCTCCTCCTCCTCGCCCTCCTCCTCGTCCTCGTCCCGCGCCCGGTCCGGCTCCTCGTCGGCCTCGGGCTCGGCGTCGGCCTCGGCCTCGGGGCGTTCGCCGCTCTCCAGGCTGAGGGTGCGCTCGTGGAGCGAGTCCGCGAGGAGGTTGACCCGGTTGGTGAGGGCGTTGGTCGCCGCGCTCTTCGTGGCGTCGACCAGCTGCTTGCGCGCCTGGGCGCTGAGCCCCTCGAACAGCGGTGACTCGGAGACCAGCTTGCCGATCGCCTGCGGGTCCAGGCTGATCTTGCGGCCCGCCAGGAACATCCCCAGCCCGATCGCCAGCCTGGCCTTCTTCGTCCTGCCGAGGAGGTAGCCGCCCACCAGGGCCACCCCGACCTTCGCGTTGTTCACCATCTGCTCCTCACCTCGAGGGTGCCGTCTGTCTCATGGGGACTGGCCGGGGCCGCGCAGTCGTGCGTACTCGGCCTCCAGCCACTCCAGCCTGTCGAGGAGTTCGTCCTCACGGCGGTCGAACTCCTCCTCGTCGATGTTTCCGTCGAGCAAGTCCTGCTCCAGCGCGGCGAGTTGGGCGCGCACCGGAGCCGGGTCGTAACACTCGGCCTCGGCGGTGCGGACGACCTGCTGGATCACCCACGCACTGCCCCGGGCCGGAGCGAGCGGGAGGGTGAGGATCTGCGTGATGAGTCCCATCGAGAACACCTCGGATCTCATGTCGCCACCGCTTCGCCCGTGCCCCCGCCCGCCCCGGCCCGTCCGGCCGGGATCGTTCAGACGAAGCTGTACGGGGGAAGCGGCCCGCGCAGCCGGAACGCGTAGGCGTCGCCGCGCCGGTTCGCCTCTTCGGTCACCGCCCGCGAGAACGCGTCGGCGCGCTCGCGCTTGACCAGGAAGGACACGTTGAGGAACGCGGACTCCACGGGGTCACTCACGGCATGGCCGTCAGCGGCGTCGGACAGCCGCTCGACGACGTCCCTGGCCTCCTGCTCCTCCCGGGTCCGCACCTCCTTCGACAGCAGCTCGCCGAGCGCCATCTTCTGGTCCTGAGCGGTGGGATTGGCACGGGTGAACTCGTTCAGCCGGCGCACGTCCTCCGAGCCGTCGACGATCTCCCGCAGCAGGTCGTCCTCGTCGCGCGAGACCTTGAGGTTGTACTCGACGCGTCCGTCGACCTCGCCCAGTCGCTCGGCGTAGGACGTGGCGTTCGCCTCCAGGACGGAGACCACCTGCTCGTCGTCGGCGCCGATCAGCCCGAAGCGCATCGGCAGCACCGCGCCGTCCTCCAGGAGCCGCTCCAGCACGCTCTGGTGCGCGGCCAGGTCGCGGCGCTTGGCCCGCAGCTCGGGTGGCGCGTCGCTCACGACGGCCCGCAGGTCCCCGGCCTCCACCGCGCGCAGCGCGCCGCCGGGATCCCCGACGCCCTTGAGGCCGTCGAGCCGCAGGGGGTGGTCGGTGTCGACGATCGCGTACACATAGATCGACACGGGTCAGTCCTCCTTACTGCGGCTGGTGCGACGGCTCGACGTGCTCTTGCGCGGCTGACGCTGGCGTTCCTCGTCGCCGCCCCCCTGGAGCGATTCGCTGAGCGCCTCGACCGCGCCGGTCAGCGCTCCTTTCGACTTGCCCTTGGCGCCGCTCTCCACGGTGTCGCCGACGATGTCGGTCAGCTGCGTGGGCGCCTTGCGGCCGCTCTCCAGGTCGAGGCGGTTGCAGGCCTCGGCGAAGCGCAGATAGGTGTCGACGCTCGCGACGACCACACGCACGTCGATCTTGAGGATTTCGATGCCGACAAGGGAGACCCGCACGAACGCGTCGATCACCAGACCCCGGTCCAGGATCAGTTCGAGTACGTCGTAGAGATTTCCCGAGCCGCTTCCGCCGGAGGCGGAACTCGTTTGCGGAACTACGCTCACGATGAGTTCATCCTTCCTGGGTTATGGGCCTTTTTGCTGGACGGGCTTTCCATGTGCCGTTGTGCCTGCGGAGCCAGGGCAGGCCGAGCGGCATGCGCCACGTGGTGCGGCGGCATGCCGACACTCTGTTCGGGCCGACGGCACGGCGCCCCGTACCGGCCGACGCCGGTGACGGTCCGGGGCGGCATGTGCGCCCGGGTCCTGTCGGCGGCTACGGCCGACCGTGTCAGTGCTGGTCGATCTGCCCGCGGGTGTAACGCCGAGTGCGTTCGTATCCGGTGATCTCGCCGTCCTCGTCCAACTGGACGTGGTAAGAGGCCATCACGCTCGTCGTTTCCGGGATGCGCTCGACCTCGACGATCTCCACGTCCGCCACCCATCCGTCCCGGGTGGACTTCACCGACGACACGGAGACCGCGTCGCATCCCAGCAGCTCACCCAGCTGTTTCGCGGCCCCACGCATGACCTGGGGGAGCGTGACGCGGCGTGCGGGACGATCTCCGTCTTCTCCCGCGCCCTTGTCCTGCTGCTTGGTGGTCATGCCGTATCCGTCCGTTCGGTCAATGGAATGGTCAATCAGTGTCGTCCGGCAATTCTGAGCTGGTGGCCGCCTGCCCCCTGGGATCGAACGTATGCACCGGAGGGAGAGGTCTTGGCTCAATACGCCGTCAAGTGAGCGGGCGTTCCGGACGGACCGCCACGCAACGACGACGAGTGATGACCCCGGGTCGTCCGGGAGACCGCACGGCCCGCACGAGGTCACCGGAGCCACTCGACATCGCACACGCCACACGCCACACGCCGCGCGCGTGGCACCATGCCGGTTCACCGGACCCGCCCCTGAGGGACAGCGCGACAATGGACGGACGGACATATCCGACGCACAGGCTGGAGGAGCTCATGCTGCAACCCATCGCGGACGCGCTGGCAGCCGTGGGAAGTGCGATCGCCGCCGTCGTCTCCGCCCCCTTCAAGTTGCTGGCCCGCCTCTTCGGCGGGGCGTAGCGGGGACGGCGGGTCCGGGCGTGCCGTTGACTGAAAGCGCGGTGGGCGCGGATCGAGCCCGTTGCTCCCGGACGGCACCCCGAAGCGGGGTGTCCGGTGGCGGGACTCTCGTGAGGTGATCGACACGGTCGCCGACCGACGGCACCTGGGAACAGGTCTTCACCACGCCGCTGGCCCTGGCCCACGCGGAGGAGACCCTCAACTGGGCGATCTCGGTGGACTCCACGATCGTGCGGGCCCACCAGCACACGGTCGGGGCCCGCGAAATGGGGCCCCGACCGGTGAACCGGACGGCTCTGCCCAGGCGTTGCTCTGCGCCTTGAGCTGGTCGAGGTCGCGCGGTGCCGAGCCGACGTGCTTTCGCTGTGCTCCTCGGGTATGACCGCTTCGGTGTGCTCGGGCGCGCGGGTTCAGAAGACCGTGTCGTCCTGGTCCGGGATGATGCTGCCGTCGTCGCGCCGCACCGGACCGAGGCTGCCGTCCGGGTTGGTGTATCCGGTCGTCGCGCAGGGGTAGGGCGTCGTGCGTTGCGGAAGCGGCTGGATGAACATCGGGTTGATGAGCCACTTGCCGTCGGCGTCGTCGTACGCGTGGCACATCAGCTCGGTGATGTTGCGGTTGATGGCCAGGTGGACACCGATCGCGTCGCCGACGAACACCACGTCGGTCGAGGAGTCGCCGGCCGCCAGCACGGCGTGCTCGCCGGCCGGCGCGGGCTGAAAAGCCGCCGCGCCGCGGATGCCGAAGACGTCCTGGTTGACGAAGCACCGTTTGCCGTTGACATAGGTCAGCACCGAGTCCGCGCCGTCCGGGACGCCGCCGCAGCCACGCAGGTGCGGGGTCTGGCGGCCGTGCGCGTACAGATTCTGGATGCCGATCACACGGCCGGGCGGGATGCCGAGGCCGGCCGCCCACACCTGGACGTCGATCTGCGGGGAGGCGCTGGCCACCCATACCGCGTAGCCGTCGCGTACGAGGGTGTGGATGAGGTCGCGCTGCTGGACGTAGTAGCGCACCCAGCCGGTGACCTGATGGCTGCCGACCTGCTGGGTGGTACCGATCGGCGCGGCGAGGTTCTGGGTCCTGGCGCGTTCGGCGTACGAGGCGATCTGGGCCGGGGTGTGCCCGGTGAGGAGTTCGGCGACCCAGGCCGAACCCGGCGACATCAGCCGGTGGTCGTACCCCGCGAAGGCGGTCGCTCCGGTGGTGGACGTGCCGTGGTAGACGGCGTAGATCTCATCGGCGCAGGCCGTGTCGGCGGCCGTCGGCAGGGGCGATCCCACGGCGGCGGATGCGTCGCAGGCGCTGTCGAGGGCGTTGGCCGCGGCCGGGGTCAGGTAGCGGTTCAGGGACGACCAGTCGGCTGGGCGCAGCACCTTGTCGTTGCGCAGGATCCAGTAGAAGAGTGCGTCGCCCACGTCGTTCTTGACGACGGTGTTGTCCCAGTCGAAGACGGCCACCGGGGCCTTGCCGTCAAGGGCGCTGCGGTCGGCCAGAGTTGAGGGGGTGGAGGGTCCGCAGGGCGCGTACGCGTCGATGACCTGCTGGAGGCGCGCCCGGTTGTCGCCGTACCAGGCGGGGGACCGGGGCAGCTCGGCGCAGGCGCGTCGCGGGGTGGCGGAGGCGTTCACGGGTGTGAGGGCGACGGCCAGCACAGCCAGCACGGCCAGGCCTATGGCCGTGCGCGGGCGGAGCTTGCGGGTGAGCGGGGATGCCGTTCTTCGGAGCACGGGCACTGCGTCCGTCCTTCGTGGAGGTGAGCGGATTCCTCGGCGAACTCCTCGTGTCGTCGACCGATGCTGTCCGCCAACGGGGAGGGGGGAAGCGGGAACCGACAGGGACGAGCCGGTGGATCAGCTGAGCAGGCCGTTGTAGTCCGGCAGCTTGAAGGCCTTCTCGTAGTGGCCTCCCTGGAAGTCGGTGTCCTGGTTCCCGATGTTCGCGGTGAGGGTGTAGCCCTCTTTCTCGTAGTTGATCCGGCAGTCGAGCTTCACCTGGGCCTTGCCTTCCGAGCTGCCGTCGGGCCGAAGGCAGAGCCCGTCCACCGGATATCCGGCGTTCTGCAACTGGCCGAGTGTGGAATGGTACGAATCCTGCTGCCGATAGGAGGCGAACAACACAGCGGCGTGGTGCTGTTCCGCGTACTGCGCGATTCGCAGTATCGCCTGCACGGGTTTTCCGGGGTCGAAGTGCGTCGCCAACGCCGTGTTGTCGATGTCGAGCACGATCGCCGGACGCTCGCCGGGGGTGACGTTCGCCAGGCGTTGCTGAAGCCAGGACTGCGCCTGGTTCGCCACCTTCTGGACGTCGGACAGCCAGGTCTGTTCGGTCACGTTCTGGCTGCCGGAGGCGGGAGCATTCCGCACGGAGTCCGCCGCGTACGCCTCCTGGACCGTACTCAGGAGTAGGCAACCCAGCAATGCCACAGTGGTCGCTTTGCGCCGCGCCGACATGGGTCCTCCAAATTTCAACACATCGTGAGGGAGAGTGAGGCCGGACGGGGCATCCGAGTCCCGGGACCCCCTCTCCCGACCTTGCCCCGGCCGGCTGCGACAGAATGTAGCGGCCTTGCGGACAAGGCGGTCAAGCCCTGGAATCACGGGGGTTGACTCCCTTGAAGACGGGGACGGTCCGCCCAGTGAGACCGGTTCGATGTGTTCAATGGCCTTTTCGTTCAGTTATCACTCTTGACAGGCGTCGGACGACGGCTCCACCATCAAGCCCCCACATCCTCACGCACCACATCACCATGGCTACCGCTGCAAGTGAACGCGAACACCAGGAAGCGCTCTCCACCATGCCTGAGAGACGTCGTCCCTATTCCGAGATCGAACGAAACCTGCACACCGGACTGTTCAGCGACGCATTGCGGACAGCGATTGAAGACAGCGGGCTCAGCCTCAACCGCATCAGCAGCAAGCTCGCGGAGCGAGGAGTCAACGTCAGTGCGACGGCCCTGAGTTACTGGCAGCGCGGCAGCAACCGCCCGGAGCGCACCGACTCGCTCCGGGCGGTCGGTCTGCTGGAGGAGATCCTGAACCTGCCCCCCAACACTCTGATGACCCTGCTCGGCCCGCGCCGCTCCCGCGGCCGGTGGGCCGCGCCGTCCACGCCGCTGCCCACCGGAGCGCTGTGGTCCAACTCCTCGCATCTCAACAGGACGTTGAGCGATCTGGAGAAGGACGCACTGCGTTCGCTGTGGACGGTCTCGACGGTCTACGCGCATCTGCACAAGCGCGTCCTCGCCGACCGGACCCTCGCCGAGACCCGGATCCGCAAGGTGGTGCGGGCCGAGTCCGACGGGGTCGACCGGGTCATCGCCGTCGCGCACACGGAGGGCCTCACGATGCATTTCGAGACCGTCAACACCGTCCGACTGGGCCGCATTCGCACCGACCCTGAAACGGGCTACTCCGTGGCGGAGTTCATTCTCGACCGCATGCTCAATGCCGGGGAGACGGCGACGATGGAATACATCTCCTACAGCACCGTGCCGGAGCCGAGCACACGGCCGTACATACGGCATTCGCTCTACCGGCCCGCCGCCGTGCTGGTGCTGGAGGTCGAGTTCGACCAGAAGGCCATTCCGGCGCGCTGCGAGGGCTTCTATTCGCCGCGCCGCGAGACCCCGGAACGGAGCCTGGGCTCCCTCTGGATCGGCACCAGCAACAGCGCCCACCTCGCGCTGTCCGCTCCGGACGCGGGAATGTACGGAATCCGGTGGGACTGGGACTGAAAACACGGTCCTGCCGGACCCTCGTCGGCCTCCGTCGTGGCGACGGTCCCGGCCTCCACGCGGGCGACGGCGGGCGGCTACTCGGCCTTCGCGCGGGCGACGGCTTCAGCAGCTTCCTCACACACCAGAAACAGGGACATCCTGGCGGCGGTGACGGCCTTGGCGGCGGCCATGCCGTTGCGTTCGGTGCACGGGATCTGGACCAGGCCGATCGGGGTCGGGTGGCAGGACGGATCGCGGCGCCGTCCGGCTCGGGGTGCAAGGAACGGGGCGGCCCAGCGAACCAGGGGAGTGGTCGCTGGGCCGTGGTGCCCGGCAGCTGTGTTCGCGGTGTCCGGGAACCGCTCCCGTTCCAGCGGTCCCCGGTCACCGGTCGAACGCGGCTGAGGTCAGGAGCCGATGGTCTGCGCGATCCAGCTGTGGTAAGCCGTGATGTCCGAGTAGTCCTTCACCGTGTCGGTGCCCCGGCTGTCGGTGCCGACAATCACGCCGCCGTAGAAGGCGGGGCCGCCGGAGTCGCCCTTGGAGGAGATTCCGGAGCCCTTGGTCAGCTGGATGACGTGGCCGTTGGCATCGTCGCTCGCGTTGTCGTCCTTCACGTTCATCGTGCAGGTCTTGAGGGTCGTCGACTTGCTGCCGTTGTTGTCGGTGTCGCCGTAGCCGTATGCGGTGACGGACTTGCCGTCGGCCGGGCGGTCGGACGACGAACCGTACTTGGCGTAGGTGGTGTTGTAGGGCTTGGTGAGATGCAGGAGCAGGATGTCCTCGCCGTTCGGCTGTAGCTGCTTGTCGGTGCTGATCTGCGTGCCTTTGCCCTTGGTGACGCTGCCGAGCAGCACGTAGTCGTCGCTGGCCTTGCAGTGGCCGGCGGTGAGCACCCACTGCGGGGCGATGAGCGCGCCGGAGCAGTGGCTGTCGCCTCCGTTGAAGCGGATCTGTGCCGCCCACGGAGCGTCGGAGATGCTGTTGACCGAGGAACCGCCGATGATGGCGTACGCCGGAGCGGCCGTCAGGAGGCAGCCGGCCGCGGCGAATGCGGCGAGCGCGGCGTGACGTCGGGTGTTCGTCATGGTTTCCTTCCGTCCTGCGCACACTTCTCACGAGACGTGTGGTGCGCCACGGGGTGAGCGGACGACAGGGACTGTAGGACCCGGACGGAGAGGCCCGTCAACGGCCCGAATCGGCTTGATGGAAGTCCTTGAACGGAAGGAGGAGAATTACCTGGAGACCGGGCTCGCTCTCATGGAAATGCCTGTTCGTTCAGTTGCCTTTCTTGATACGCAGAGCCCGTGAGGGAAGCCTCGACTGAGAACGCCTGACGAGGTGATCCTCGAAGTGGCCGGATCGCTTTGGAGAGCGGGATCCGGGGGTGTGGGATGGCGCGGCCGAAGCCGTGGGAAGTCGATGCCGACCGGGAACAACGGCTCGATCCGCGCCCACCGCGTTTTCAGTCGACCGCACACCCGGACCGACGACCGACTGATCCGAACGAAACCGCTAGTTGTTGTCGGCCCGGGCTGCCGCGAGGAGCGCGTCGCAGGTGTTGCGCAGCTCCTCCATGATCCGGCTGGCCTCGACCACGAGGATGCCGTAGGGCCGGTCGGGATCGGACAGCGGGAGGTGGTCGGCGTCGGCCTGTTCGGCCACCCGGCGGCGCTCGGCCCCCGCGCGGTCGGCCAGGTCCACCAGGCGCGACGACTGCGCCGCGAGCGCGTCCTCGTCGATCTCGGCCAGGACCCGCATCATGCCGTCGACGTCGTCGAGGAAGTCCGCGTACCGGTTCAGCAGGTTCCGGTAGGGAAGGCTCTCCGGCTCCTCCCACTGCCGCAGCGCGCGCACCAGCGACGACAGTTGATACGTCACGCGCTCCAGGGCGTTGATCACCGACCGGTAGCGGTCGAACGACGTGCGGGCGCGGTGGCGCGGCAGGAAGCGGCGCGGGTTCAACCACACGCTTTGCTGCGCGGTCTCCACGGCCGAGCGGGCCTGGGCGATCAACCCCTCGGCGCGCAGCGCGAGTTCAGCCAGCCGCTGCGTCTCCTGGCCGTCGAGACGGCCTTCGCGCAGCGCCGGTACGAGCTCGCGCAGCAGGCCGTCGACGGCCGCCGCGAGCGACTGGATGGCGTACTCGGCACTTCGGTAGCGCAGTGGCGGTGCGACGAACAGGTTGATCGCGACGCCGAGCGCGCAGCCCAGGAGGACCAGCACGACGATCCAGCCCAGCTGCGCCGCCCTCTGCTCCGACCCCGACGTGGTGACGTAGGTGGCGAACGCGAAGAACGCGGCGGTGGAGACCTGGGCACGTTGCGACCTCAGGACGGGCCATCGTTCGATGACGAGGGTGATCGCGGCCAGCAGGACGAACGCCAGCAGGCGCGGCCCCGCGACGAAGCCGATGCCGGCCTGCACGGCCACCCCGATGGCGACCGCCCCGACGTACAGGGCCGCCTGCCGCAGCGACTCGTACAGCGTCACGTTCATGATCAGCACGGCCGAGAACGGCGCGAACGCGGGCGACCGCGCGTGCAGGACATCGTGGGCGACGAACCACGCCAGGGCGGCCGCCACCACGCTCTTGCCGACCAGCAGCACCGTGTGCCGCTCGTGACCCGGCACCCGCACGGCCCGCCGCAGCCAGGCCGACGCCCGGCCCCGGCGATCCGTGCGACCCCCCGCCGTACCCACCGATTGTTCCGCCACGCCACCTCCCGCTCGTCGACGGCTTTTCCGCACACCGGATGACTTCTCCCCGTTCCATCGCCGGAATACCGCCGGAGTACCGCCAGGCCCCGCCTGGTCCGGCCGGAATGGGCGACACAGGCGGATGCCACGGCGCGGTGCGAGTGGCAGGGTGGGAAACGTGGGGCCCTCAGAAGGAGGAACACACTCATGTCGAAGACGCCCAAGCGTTCGCATCCCCCGCACGGCGAGGGCCCGAGCCAGCACAAGGGCACCGACCAGCACGGCTGGTCCCCCGACGTCGACGCGGAGCGCCAGCAGGACAACCCGAGCGCGCACCGCTCCTTCCACGCCGACCAGTACGCGCCGGACGCCGACGAGACGCAGCGCGCGGACCCCGCGGAACGGGAGCGGGCCCGCAAGCAGAGCACCGAGCCGTCGAGCAGGACCGGGGAGAGCCAAACGAAGAGCGGCGAGGAACACGCCCGCCGGTCCGGGCAGAAGGGCCACCGCGACACCGGGACCCGCGGCCGCTCCCAGCGGCCCAGCGGCACCAAGGACGCCTCGGCGTACACCGGTGTGGATCCGCAGGACGAGTCGGGCAAGGGCGACGACCGCTGACGCTCCGGACCGCGAGCCCCGGGGCACGATCCCGGTGGCCGTCGTCCGCGGCCCACGTCACCCCGCCTGAGGCACACGCCTCCAGGACAGCCGTCCTGGAGGCGTTCTCCTTTCCCGTGGCGGCGCTCTGTGCGGCGGACAGGTGATAACGGCGGCGTCCCCGTGCGTGCGCGGGCAGGCGGAGGAAGGACCACCGGGTGGGAGACGTGCGGGTGGTCCGATCGCCGGGTGCCGTGCGGCTGGAGCGGCCGGGCGGCGCGGTGCGCCGGGCCTTGCCCGCGGTGGCGTGTGTGCTGGCGGTCCGGCTGCTGGGCGTGGCGACGCTGGCCCTCTTCGGGGCGTTCGGCGGCCAGGCGCCGCAACGGCTGCTGGCCGGGCGATGGGATTCCCTGTGGTACGCGCGGGTCGCCGCGTACGGATACGGATACCGGTTGCGGCTCGGGGACGGGCGCGTGCTGTCCGACCTGTCGTTCTTCCCCTTGCTGCCCTGGCTCGAGCGGGCGCTCTCGCACGTCACCGGTGCGCTCGGGCCGGCCGTGGCGGGGGTGCTGGTCAGTGCGGTGGCCTGCGCCTTCGCCGCCGCGGGCGTCTCCCGCGTCGCAGACGGCGTGCTGGGTGGGCGCGCCGCCTTCCTCACGGCGGTGCTGTGGGCGGCGGTGCCGGTCGGCGTCGTGGAGTCGATGGCCTACAGCGAGGCGCTCTTCGTGGCACTCGCGGCCTGGGCCTTGGCCCACGCCACGGAACGCCGCTGGCTCGTCGCCGCCGTCCTGGCCTGCCTCGCAGGGCTCACCCGGCCCGCCGGGCTGGCCGTGGCGGCGGCCGTCGTCGTCGGCGCGCTGTGGACGGGGCGCGGTACGGGCCGCGTGGCCGCCCGCACCGCCGCAGCGATCCTCGCACCGGCCGGTGCCGTCGGCTACGTCGTGTGGGTGGCGTTCACGACCGGGCGGCCGCTCGGCTACCTGGACGTCCAGCGCGGCTGGGGCAACGGCATCGACGGCGGGCTGTCCTTCGCGCGGTTCACCGTCCGGCTGCTCACGACGGGCAGCGTGGCCGCGGGGCTCGCCATCGCCGCTGGCGTGGCGGTGCTGTTGTGGTGCCACTGGCTGGGGTGGCGCGACCGGTACCCGGTGGAGCTCCAGGTGTACACCGGCGTCATGCTGCTGCTGGCGCTCACCACCGCCGGGTACTTCGGGTCGAAACCCCGGCTGCTGCTCCCCGCGTTCGGCCTGCTCCTCCCGCTCGCAGGGGCGCTCGCACGCGTGCGTCCGGTCACCCGGACGGCCGTGATGTGCTGTCTGGTGGTGGGATCGGCGCTCTACGGGGCCTTCTGGCTCAACGGTTCCGGTCCGCCCTAGGCTCCGCCGGCCGGGACGGGGCGGCGGCTACGGCCTTCCTGCGTCCGCGAGTTCGGCGATGACCTGCGCGTGGCACGGCAGCGGCGCGCACCAGCACCCCAGCCGGTGGCCGCGCAGCCCGGGCAGGAGCGCCAGCAGGTCCGGCCGATCGAGGAGGTAGGCGCGGTACTGCTCGACCACCTCCTCGCGGGTCCCGTCAGGGCCCGGCCGGTACGGGCAGGCGAACGGGGACGCCGCCAGGTGCCAGCCGCCCCGGTGCATCGCGCGGCCGACGTAGACCACGTCCGCGTAGTCCGGGTCGTCGCGATGGCCCTTGAGGTTGACGACGGTGGTCCTGCTCCGGTGCGCGGCGCCACTGCCCATACGCCCATCGTGCGACGCTCTCGTGCCGACGGCACCCGGGGCTCTCGTGCGAACGGCACCCGGGCCCGGCGACCGAGGGGCGAGAGCCGCCGTGCCGTGGTCACCCCGCCGGGTAGCCCCGCTCTCGTACGACATCGCGTACCACGGTGCGGAAGGCCGCGGCGGCCGCCGTCTCGTAGGCGTTCTCGCGTCGCAACAGCACGACGGTGCGCGGCGGCAGCGGGGGATCGAGGGGTATGGGGACCAGCCGGGGGTGGTCGTGGGTGACGGCGTCGGGCAGCACGGTCGCCAAGGGGGTCCGCTGGACGATCTCCGTGAGAGCCTGGACGGAGTCCGTCTCGACGGCCACACGCGGCCGCACCCCGTGCCGGGCGAAGTACGCGTCGATGTGACGGCGGGTGGCGAAGTCGGTGCTCAGCAGCGCGAGGTGATGACCTGTCGAGCCGTCACCCGGCCGCGACTCGTCATTCGACGTCAACTCCCGTACGAGAAGCGGATCCTGGCCCTGCCGCAGGCCCTCGTGTCCCGGACCGACCACCAGACTGAGGCTCTCGGTGTACAGCGGGGTCGCCCGTACCCCGGCCAGGCGGGCCCCCTCGAAGCCGACGGCCAGGTCCAGTTCGTCGGCGAGAAGACGCGCCTCCATGTGATCCTGCGTCAATTCCCTTACCTGAAGCGCGATTCCAGGGTGCCGGGCCTGCGCCTCGCGGACCAGCGGGCCGACGAGGTAGCCGGTGAAGGTGGGGGTGACCGCCACGCGCAGGGTGCCGCGGGTGAGGTCCTTCACGTCCGCCGCGGCCCGTTCGGCGGCGGCGAGTTCCCGCAAGGCGCGGTGTGCGTAGTGCGCGTAGGCGGCTCCGGAGTCGGTGAGCCGCACCGTGCGCCCGGTGCGGTCGAGCAGCTGCGCGCCGACCGCGCGTTCCAGCTGCCTGATCTGCTGCGACAGCGTGGGCTGCGAGATGCGCAGCTCCTGGGCCGCGCGGGTGAAGCTGCCGTGTTCCGCGACAGCGAGCAGGTAACGCAGATGGCGCAGTTCCGGGGACATGCCGCCACCCTAGCCGATGTCATAGATGACACCAATGGCTGCCATGCTCAGCGCGTCTTGGACGCTATAGGCCCAGGTCGTGCATGGTGGATTTCGTCAGCCCGGCGGCAGCGCCATCCACCACCGAAGGGATCGACCGTGCACCATCTCATCGAGGGCGTCGCCCGCTTCCGGCGCGACGTCTTCCCCGCGAAGGCCGAGCTGTTCGCCGGTCTCGCCACCCGGCACCGGCCCAGCACCCTGTTCATCGGCTGCTCCGACGCCCGGGTGCCTCCGGAGCTGATCACCCAGTGCGAACCGGGCGAGCTGTTCGTCGTGCGATCCGCGGGCAACCTGGTCCCCGCCCACGCGCCCGGCGCCGACGCGGTGGCGGCGGGCGTCGAGTACGCCGTCGCCGTGCTGGAGGTCCGCGACCTGGTGGTCTGCGGTCACTCGGGATGCGGCGCGATGACCGCGCTGGCCGAGGAACACGACCTGACCGCGGTGCCCGCCGTCGCGGACTGGCTCCGCCACGCGGACGCGGCCCGCTCCCGCGCAGGACTCGGGACCGGCCGGGCACCGGCACCTTCCGCCTCGGACCGCGCCACCCTGCTGGACCGCCTGGTGCGCGAGAACGTGCGGGCCCAGCTCGCCAACCTCGCCACCCATCCGTCCGTCGCCCGCGCCGTGGCGAACGGCACGCTCACCACGCACGGCTGGGTCTACGACATCGCCACCGGCACCGTCACCGACCTGACCGCGACCGGCGCCGCCACCGACCCGACGGCGCCCGACACCGACACCGACCCGACCGCGCCCGCCACACCTCCGGCCGCGGCCTGACCCCTCACCCCTCAGGAGATTCCCATGACACACGCCCACGTCAATCCCGCCGCCCGTGCCGCCCTCGCCGACCGCGTCGTGGACGTCAAGATCCGCGAGGACCTGACCTGGCAGTCCATCGCCGACACCACCGGGCTCTCGGTCGGCTTCGTCACCGCGGCCCTGCTCGGCCAGCACGCCCTGCCCGCCGACGCGGCGGCGGCCGTCGGCGAACTGCTGGGCCTGGACGACGAGGAGACCCGACTGCTCCAGGTGGTTCCCACGCGCGGCTCCATACCAGGCGGCATTCCCACGGACCCGACGATCTACCGCTTCCACGAGATGATCCAGGTCTACGGAACCACACTGAAGGCGCTCGTCCACGAGCAGTTCGGCGACGGCATCATCAGCGCCATCAACTTCCGGCTGGACGTCAAGAAGGTCGCCGACCCCGAGGGCGGCGAACGCGCGGTGATCACCCTCGACGGCAAGTACCTTCCCACCAAGCCGTTCTGACGCAACGTCACCTCACCCCAAGGAGGACGCCGTGAACGCCACGGACTTCGTCCAGCGCACCATCGACCTCGCCCGCGAGAACGTCACCGAGGGCGGTAGGCCCTTCGCCACCGTCATCGTCAAGGACGGCGCCGTGCTCGCGGAGAGCGCCAACAAGGTGGCGCAGACCAACGACCCGACCGCACACGCCGAGATCCTGGCCATCCGCGAGGCGTGCACCCGGCTGGGCACCGAGCACCTCGTCGGGACCACCATCTACGTCCTCGCCCACCCCTGCCCGATGTGCCTGGGCTCGCTGTACTACTGCAGTCCTGACGAGGTGGTCTTCCTCACCGCCCGCGAGGACTACGCCCCGCATTACGTGGACGACCGCAAGTACTTCGACTTCGACAGCTTCTACGGCGAGTTCGCCAAGAGCTGGCAGGACCGCCGACTGCCCATGCGCTACGAGCCGCGCGAGGAAGCGGTCGAGGTCTACCGGCTGTGGCAGGAGCACAACGGCGGCGACCGCAGGGTGCCGGGGGCTCCCACCGGCTGACCAGGGCGAAGGGGGACCGGGGGCGCACCGGGCGGGCCGGGTGCGGCCGGCGGCCGGGGCGGGCGTGACAACCGTCTCATCCGCCCCGGCCGCTCTTGCCTATGCAACGAGTTGCATACCAGGATGCGGGCATGGCACTAGAGCACGCCATCCTCGTCTCCCTGCTGGAACGGCCGGGGTCCGGCTACGAGCTGGCCCGGCGGTTCGACCGGTCCATCGGGTACTTCTGGACCGCGACCCACCAGCAGATCTACCGCGTCCTCAAGCGGATGGAGGCCGACGGGTGGATCGACGCGCAGGACGTCCCGCAGGACGGGCGGCCCGACAAGAAGGTCCACTCCGTCGCCGCCCCCGGCCGGGCCGCGCTGGCCGCCTGGATGGCGGAGCCGGTCGAGCCGGAGTCCGTACGGCACACCCTCGCGGTGAAGATCCGCGGCGCCGCCTACGGCGATCCGGCCGCCCTGATCGCGGAGACCGAACGCCACCGCACGGCGCACGCGGACCGTCTCGCCCGCTACCTCGCGGGAGAGCGGCGCGACTTCCCCGAGGGCGGCGAGCCGACCGAGAGCGAGGAGCTCCAGCACGTCGTCCTGCGCGGTGGCATCGCCTACGAGCGGATGACGCTGGAGTGGCTGGACGACGTGCTCGCCACCCTGCGGCGCCTCGCCCGCGCCCGCACGGCGAGTGACCGTACCCAGAGCTGACGCGCCGTCACTCAAAGCCCGTACCCGTACCCCCGACGAACCCTCACCCAGGAAGGCGCTGCGCACATGGCCGACGCCCTGCTGTTCAACCCGCACACCTACGACCCGGCGCACTTCGACCCCGAGACGCGGCGCCTGCTGCGCGCCACGGTCGACTGGTTCGAGGAGCGCGGCAAGCGCAAGCTGATCGAGGACTACCGCAGCCGCGCCTGGCTGGAGGACTTCCTCGCCTTCTCCGCCAAGGAGAAGCTCTTCGCGACCTTCCTCACCCCGTCCGCGCAGGCCGGTGGCGACGGCGACAAGCGCTGGGACACCGCACGCGTCGCCGCGCTCAACGAGATCTTCGGCTTCTACGGGCTCGACTACTGGTACGCGTGGCAGGTCACCATCCTCGGCCTCGGCCCGGTCTGGCAGAGCGACAACGCCGAGGCACGTGAGCGGGCGGCCCAACTCCTCGACGAGGGCGAGGTGTTCGCGTTCGGCCTGTCGGAGCGCACCCACGGCGCCGACATCTACTCGACCGACATGGTGCTCACCCCCGACGGTGAGGGCGGCTTCACCGCGAGCGGCTCCAAGTACTACATAGGCAACGGCAACGCGGCGGGCCTGGTCTCCGTCTTCGGCCGTCGCGCCGATGTCGAGGGCCCGGACGGCTATGTCTTCTTCGCCGCCGACAGCCGCCACCCCGCGTACCACCTGGTCAAGAACGTCGTCGACTCCTCCAAGTACGTCAGCGAGTTCCGCCTGGAGGACTACCCGGTCCGGCAGCGGGACGTGCTGCACACCGGCCGTGCCGCGTTCGACGCCGCGCTCAACACGGTCAACGTCGGCAAGTTCAACCTGTGCACCGCCTCCGTCGGCATCTGCGAGCACGCCATGTACGAGGCGGTCACGCACGCCCACAACCGGGTCCTGTACGGGCGCCGGGTGACCGCGTTCCCGCACGTGCGGCGGGAGTTGACGGACGCGTACGCGCGACTGGTGGGCATGAAGCTGTTCAGCGACCGCTCGGTGGACTACTTCCGCTCGGCGAGCCCCGAGGACCGGCGCTACCTGCTCTTCAATCCCATGACGAAGATGAAGGTGACCACCGAGGGCGAGAAGGTCATCGACCTGATGTGGGACGTGATCGCCGCCAAGGGCTTCGAGAAGGACACCTACTTCTCGCAGGCGGCGACCGAGATCCGCGGCCTGCCCAAGCTGGAGGGCACGGTCCACGTCAACCTGGCCCTGATCCTGAAGTTCATGGGCAACTACCTGCTGGCCCCGGCCGCGTACCCGGCCGTCCCCAGTCGCCTCGACGCGGCCGACGACGACTTCCTGTTCCGTCAGGGCCCGGCGCGCGGCCTGGGCGCGGTGCGCTTCCACGACTGGCGTACCGCCTACGACGACCACGCGCACCTGTCCAACGTCGCCGTCTTCCGCCAACAGGCTGACGCGCTCTGCGAGTTCGTCACCACGGCGGCACCTGACGAGGAGCAGAGCAAGGACCTCGACCTGCTGCTCGCGGTCGGCCAGTTGTTCGCGCTCGTCGTCTACGGACACCTGGTGCTGGAGCAGGCCCGGCTGACCGGCCTCGACGAGGACGTCCTGGACGAGCTGTTCGGCATCCTGGTCCGCGACTTCTCCGCCCACGCGGTGGAACTGCACGGCAAGGACTCCGCGACCGAGGCGCAGCAGACGTGGGCGCTCGCCGCGGTGCGCCGGCCGGCCGCGGACCCGGAGCGCTCGGCGCGCGTGTGGTCCCGCGTCGAGGCGCTGTCGGGTGCGTACGAGATGCGTCCGTGACGCGTTCCCGGTGACGCGGCCCCTGTGGCGCGTCCTTGAGCGCGTGCGACGGGCGGAGGTCCGCAGGCCTCCGCCCGTCGCCGTGTCCGGCCTGCGAGGACCGCTCAGACCGCGGGCACGTGGTGCGCGTGGTGCCGGGTCGGCCGGTGGCCACGGGTGGCGGCCCGCAGCTCGAAGGCGCTGGTGGCGCCCAGCAGCCCGACCACGATGAGCATGATGCCCAGCAGCATCGCCACGGCGAACACCGTCGGCGCGGGGAAGCTCAGCAGGACGATTCCCGCGATGAAGGTGATGACACCGCCGACGATCATCGGGGCCCGGTGCGGCGACTCCCGGTCACTGATCGCGGTGAACATGTTGACCAGCCCGGTCGCCGTCCACAGCACGCCCAGCACCAGCACGATCAGCGCGACGGTCTGGAACGGGTGACGCAGCACGAGGATCCCGGCGAACAACGAGAAGGTCGCCATCAGGATCCGCAGCACCTTGATCCCGGTGTCGTCCGTGGCGAACGCGTGGAAGAACTCGTACCCCGCGACGACGAGCAACTGGATGCCGAAGAGCACCGCGATGACATGGACGGTCCGGCCCGGCCAGGCGACGGCCAGCACCCCGGCCGCGAGCGTCAGCAGCGAGAACGTGAGCATCATGCCCCAGTGGCCACCGGCCCTGGCCATCACGTCGTGCGGGTCCCCGGTCGAGGGGGAGGTGCGATCCATCTCAGGCCTCCTTGAGAGATCCCATGCCAGATGCTTCCCATGCCATCGCACGCCCGGGCGCGGCCACAGGGCCGAAGGTCCCGGGTCCTTCGGCCGGAGGACACCTGCGGCCACGGACGGCACACCCCGCTGGCCAGGGGTGACTCAGCGTGGCCGACCAGCCTGGGACGAACCGTTCGTTATGGTGCGGAAGTGACCCCTGAGGCGTTCCGCGAGTTCTTCACCGCGTCCGCCGGCGCGAGCGGCGCGCTGATCGGACTGCTGTTCGTGGCCATCACCGTCGCGCCGGAACGCGCGCACCGCGTCGAGACGCAGGTGGAGTTCCGGGTCCTCGCGTCCGCGGCGCTGCTGGTCTTCACCAACGCGCTGGTGCTGTCGCTGGTGGCGTTGGTGCCGCAGGGCTCGCTCGGCTACTGGGCACTGCTCGGAAGTGTCTTCATCGTCGCGTTCGCCGCCGCCACCGCGCGCTCCGGCGTCACCGAAGGCCGCCATCAGCGGGGACGGCGTCAGCACTTCACCCTCGCCGCCGGGCTGGTGGTGATCGCGGCCTTCGAGGCGTACGGCGGGGTGCTGCTGATGGCCAACCCGTCCGACCGGACCGGCGGGGAGGTGCTCTGCTACATCGTCGTCGCCGACCTGCTGCTGGGGATCGGCCGGGCCTGGCAGCTGACCAGCATGCGCGACACCGGGCTGGTGTCCTCCCTGCGCGTCCTGGCGCACGGCGAGGACCTGCCTCCGGCCACCGACGAGCCGGAGTCCGGCCAGTGACGGCAGGCGTCGAGAGCCCGCCGCGCCCGGTCGCGCGTCATGGCGCCGCCGGAAGCCTCAGGGCGAGCAGCGGACCGTGCTGCTGGGCGCCGTAGACGTCCGTATCGCCCACGGCGCCGGAGACCAGTGGCCTGCGCAGGGTGACCTTCACCGCCCTGGCCGGGGCGTAGTAGACCGGCTCGCCGACATCGGCCACCGGCACGCCGTACGCCTCGGCGACCCACTCCCTGCTGATCGCCCGCTCCCGCGCCACCAGGTCGAACTGCTCGCGCCGGGTGAAGACGATGTCCAGGGTGAGTTCGAAGGGGCCCGCGTTCTTGCTGCGGACGACGTCGGCGAGTTCGGCGACGGGGACCAGGACGGGGACGGTCACGACACTCCCTGCGGATCGGCGGTTTCCCGTGGCCAGGTGGAGGAGTGGACCGGGAAGAGCGCGCCCGGATCGTCGACCTCCATCAGGTGGTACACGCTCCACTCGTAGACCTCGCCCGCGTGGAAGTCCGAAGGGGAGTACGGGAAGGCGAGGTTGCCCGCCGTGGAGACCCGGCCCGGGTAGCCCAGGTGCAGCATGGTGGAGCGGGCGAACGCGCACAGGGTGTCGGCCAGGGCCTGGTCGGCCGCCACCGCCTCGATCACGATGCCCACCTCGTGGCCCACCGGCGCCGGGGTCGGCTCCAGCGGCCCCATGCAGCCGTCGGCGCCGTACACCCGCACCAGCAGCTCGTAGGAGCCCGCCGGAACACCGGGGAAGTTGTCGGCGGTGCGCTCCCGGACTGCCTTCACGATCCCGTCCAGCTCGCGGAGGAAGAACGGGTCGCGCGCCCCCGCGATCGACACCGTGCGGTGGCCGCGCAGCCGGGCGCCCTCCAGCTTGACGGTGTACGGCTCTTCCACGTGCCGGGAGCCGCTGACCCGCACCGCGCGGTCGCTCTCCGGCTCGAACACGCAGTCGTCCAGCAGGAGGCAGCCGCCGGGCCCCGGCAGCCGCACCGGGTCGCTCTTCTCGTACAGCGTGTGCGCCGCCACCGAGGTGGGGGTGCAGCGGCGGCCGGGGCTGAGCGGCTCCACCACGAAGTGGTCGGCGCGCAGCGTGCCCAGCATGCAGTCGCCGCCGCTGCCGGGGGAGGTGGCGATCGCGGCGCACTCCAGGATCTTGCTCATGTGCAGGGCCGGGCCCGGATCGAAGCCGTGCAGCAGGGGGAGCGCGGCGAAGACCGCAGGGTCGTAGGCCCGCCCGGCGAGCACCACGTCGGCGCCGTCGCGCAGGGCGGCCACGATCGGTTCCGCGCCCATCTGCCCGACGAGGTGGGTGCTGGCGAGCACGTCTCGCTCCGTCAGATCGGGACCGTGGGGTACGGGACGGATCCTGCCGTTCCGCAGCGCCTCGATCACCGTCGCTTTGTCGACA
Source organism: Streptantibioticus parmotrematis (assembly GCF_019890615.1). Lineage (GTDB taxonomy): Bacteria > Actinomycetota > Actinomycetes > Streptomycetales > Streptomycetaceae > Streptantibioticus_D > Streptantibioticus_D parmotrematis. The sequence goes on from NZ_JAINVZ010000001.1 coordinate 368,338, forward strand.
TCGGCCGGGATGGCCGCGACGCGCGGGGCGGTGCCTTGCTCGCGGACGATCTCCTCGGTGATCCGGCACAGCCAGGACAGGTGGGGCTCGGCGCCCGCGCCGCCCGCCGACCCCACCACCACGGGGACGCGCAGGCGGTGGGCGGCGGCCAGGATCCGCTCGAGGTCACGCCTGACCGCGTTCCGGTCGGTGAACGAGCGACCGGCGCCCAGGTAGTACGGGCCGGGGTCGGTGGAACCGGCGTCCACGGCGATGACGTGCGGCCGCCGGGCCACCCCGGCCTCGAACGACGCGTCGGGGAAGCCGTACCCGAGGATCGCCGTGGGCGCCAGCACCCGGATCTCGTCCCTCGCGGCCTTTCTCGCCGTCACATGCCGTCCCTTCTCCCGCTCGTGCTTCCTGCTGTTCCCGCGAACTGCTGTTTCCCGCGAAGCGCCCCGGCTACCCGTGGCATCGGCCGTCGGCCCGCTTCACCAGGACCCCACGCGGCGCTTGGGCACCACCGCCGTTGGGCAGGACTTCCGGGACATGACAACTTCCCCGATCCGGAGGTCCGCCCCATGAACCGCAGCCGGTTGTCGCTGAACCGCAGACGGTGGTCGCTCGTCGCCGCGGCCGCCCTCGTCCTCGGCGTGTCCGGGGTCGCGTCCGCCGACAGCGGTTCCGCGCCGCACACCCTGGCCCTGGCACCCCATCACGTGCGCGCCGCGGACACCACGGACTCGCCCTGCGGCTTCACCCCCGCGGTGCCCGCCGACCGCTTCAAGGGCATCCCGGTCTTCAACGCGGCCGAGGCCGCCAAGCCGTACACCGCCCGGCTCGACACCAGCCAGGGCCCGATCACGGTGCGGGCGATGACCGCGCAGGCGCCCTGTACCACCTTCTCGTTCCGCTTCCTCGCCCAGCGGCACTACTTCGACGGCACCCACTGCCACCGGCTCACCACCCAGCACATCTACGTGTTGCAGTGCGGCGACCCCACCGGCACCGGAAGCGGCGGCCCGGGCTACTCCTTCAAGGACGAGAACCTCACCGGCGCCACCTACCCGGCCGGCACCGTGGCGATGGCGAACGCCGGACCGAACACCAACGGAAGCCAGTTCTTCTTCGTCTGGAAGGACACCCAACTCCCGCCCGACTACACGCCGTTCGGCACGGTGACCGGCGGCATGGACGTGCTCCAGCGGATCGCCCGGGCCGGTGAGGACGACCAGAACGCGCCCGGCGACGGCTTCCCCACCCTCCCGGTCGACATCCGGCACGTCCAGCTCACCCGGCACTGACCAGGGCCGCGCGGACGGCCGCCGCGGGGGAGCGCCGCACACCCGCCCGAGGGACCCCGTCACCACATCGGACGCTCCCCTGAGCGGCTCCGGCACGGGTCACCTACCGTCAGGACCATGGTCGTCCCCACGGTTCACTCCCGTCGTCGTGTCCTGAGCTGGGTCGCCGGACTGGGCGGCGGGGCGATCGCGGCAGCCCCCGCGCCCGGTCCGGCGCACCGGGCCGCCGCGCACCCCGCCGCGTACCGCCCCGTCACGGCGCGCCCTGTCGCCGCGCGCCCCGTCACCGCCCGCACCCGGACGTACTTCGTCGCCGCCGACACCGTCGTGTGGAACTACGCGCCGCAGGGCCGCGACCTCGTCGACGGGCGGCCGTTCGACGCGACGGAGGCTCAGGTCGCGCTGCCCGGCCCCGGCCGGCTCGGCCCGGCGTACCTCAAGTCCCGCTACCGGCGGTACACCGACGCCACGTTCACCGAGCGGTACACCGGCCCGGACGACGACGGCTTCTCGGGGATCCTCGGGCCGGTGATCCGGGCGCGCGTCGGCGACACCGTCGAGGTGGTGTTCCGCAACAACACCCCGTACCCCGCCTCGATGCACCCGCACGGCGTGTTCTACACGGAGGCGAACGAGGGCGCGCTGTACGACGACGGCTCCGCGACGGCGGGCAAGGCGGGTGACGCGGTCGCCCCCGGCGCCACGTTCACCTACCGCTGGCAGGTGCCCGACCGGGCCGGGCCCGGGCCCGGTGACCCCTCGTCGGTCGTGTGGCTCTACCACGACCACAGCGCGGGCATGGGCGTCCCCGGCGTCCAGGCCGGGCTGACCGGGCCGATCGTGGTGACCCGCGCGGACGCGGCGACCGCCGACGCGACGCCGTGCGACGTCGACCGCGAGGTCTTCGCCCTGTTCACCGAGTTCGACGAAAACCTCAGCCCGTACCTGAAGGACAACATCGCCCGCTTCGGACGCGGCCAGACCCTCGACCCGTCGAACGCCGCCTTCCAGAACTCCAACCGCAAGGAGACCATCAACGGCTACCTCTTCGGCAACGGCCCGAGCGGCACCACCGACGACCACCCGGCGCTCACCCTCAAGCGCGGCTCGCGGGTGCGCTGGTACGTGCTGGACATCGGCGGCGCCCGGGACGCGCACACCCCGCACTGGCACGGCAACACCGTCCTGGTCCACGGCCACCGTGAGGACGTCGTCCAGCTCCTGCCCGCCACGACCGTCACCGCCGACATGCGCCCGGACGACCCCGGCATCTGGCTCTTCCACTGCCACGTCGACGAGCACATGCTCAGCGGCATGTCCACCCGCTACCGCGTGCTGTGACCCGGCCGCCCGGCGCGGCTCCCGTCAGATCAGGCGCAGCAGGGCGCGCAGCACCTCGGTCAGCTCGCTCTCGGGGTCCGGCACCGCACCGGAGGACCGCCAGGCGATGAAGCCGTCGGGCCGCACCAGCACCGCCCCCTCGGGCGTCGTGCCGTGGGAGGCGGCCCAGTCGGCGTCCTGCTCGGTGACGAGGTCCGCGCCGGGCCCGCTGCCCAGGCGGAGGCAGACCAGCGGGACGCCGAGTCGCGCGGCCACCGCGTCCGCGGTCTTCCGCCAGCGTTCACCGGCCTCCCCGTCGCCCGCCAGCAGCGTCATCCCCCGCTCGTACGCGTCCAGCGTGGACCGGCGCTCGCCGTCCGCGTCGGTCACCCACAGGTGCGGTGCGCGGCCTCCGGGCACGCCGACCGGTCGGAACTCCTCGGGCACCACCGGCGCCGAAGGATCGGTGCCGAGCACCGCGCCGTCCTGATAGCGGTAGCCCAGGGCGACCACCATCACGCCCTTGCGCGGGCCGCCGCCGGGAGGTGGCGCGTAGCCGGGGTGGCTGTGCTCGGCGGAGCGGGCGGAAGCGCGCTCGGCGGTCGCGACCGCTACCGGACGGCGTTCCCGCTCGTAGGTCTCCAGCAGCCCCCGGCCCGCCCAGCCGTCCAGGACCGCGGCCAGCTTCCAGGCGAGGTTGTGGGCGTCCTGGATGCCGGTGTTGGAGCCGAAGGCGCCGGTGGGGGACATCTCGTGCACGGCGTCCCCGGCCAGCAGCACCCGCCCGTGCGCGTACCGGTCCGCCACCCGCTCGGCGGCCCGCCACGGCGCCTTCCCGGTGATCTCGACCTCCAGGTCGGGCACGCCCACCGCGGCGCGGATGTGCGCCGCGCACCGCTCGTCGGTGAAGTCCTCCAGCGTCTCGCCGTCCTGCGGGCGCCAGGGGGCGTGGAACACCCAGTGCTCGCGGTTGTCGACCGGCAGCAGCACACCCTCGGCCGCGCCGCCCGTCAGGTAGCAGGCGATGAAGCGCCGCTCGCCCACGGTGTCGGCCAGGCGCTTGGCGCGGAACGTCACGCTGACGTTCGCGAACAGCTCGCCGCTGCCGGACTGCCCGACGCCCAGCCGCTCGCGCACGCCACTGCGCGGGCCGTCGGCCGCCACGAGGTAGTCGGTGCGCACGTTCCGGCGTCGGCCGGTGTCCCGGTCGAGGAGCACGGCGGTCACGCCCTCGTCGTCCTGCTCGAACGAGACCAGCTCCGTGCCGAAGCGGATGTCGCCGCCCAGCTGCGTCGCGTACCGCAGCAGGACCGGCTCCAGGTCGTTCTGGCTGCACAGGCACCAGCCGGAGGGGCTGATCCGGCCCAGCGCACGGCCGGGGTCCATGTCCTTGAAGAGCCACTCGCCCTCCTCCCCGGCGAGGGAGGCGGCCTGCAGGATGCCGTGGTTGTCCGCGAGGACGCGGGCGGCGTCGCGGATCAGCGGCTCGACGCCCGCAACCCGGAACAGCTCCATGGTGCGCAGGTTGTTGCCGCGGCCGCGGGGATGGCCCGAGGTGCCGGAGTGCTTCTCGACCAGCAGGTGGCGCACGCCGAGCCGGCCGAGGAAGACCGAGGTGGACAGCCCCACCAGCGAGCCGCCGACGACGAGGACGGGAACGTGCGGGGCGGGCGTGGAGGTCATGGCTGCCTCTATAACCCGGTCGTCGTTGAATGTTTCGCGGTTCACCCGGATGGCTCACATAAATCGCGCTGATCGGATGAATCTGCCCATGGTCGAACAACGTGAGCCTTGGCCCCATCGAGGTTCGGCAATCGACGACAGTCGGTGTGCGACGACGTTGACGGAAGGGTGAGCATGACTTCGCCGACCACGACGGTCTCGCAGTCCGCCCTCGACGACTCCCGGCTCCGTGTGGTGCTGCTGGTGGACGTCGTCAGCGGTGCGGAGGACCGTTTCCTGGAAGCCTACGCGCAGATGTCCCGCCGGGTCAGCGCGGTCCCCGGCCACCTCAGCGACCAGTTGTGCCAGTCGATCGAGAACCCCTCGCAGTGGCTGATCACCAGCGAGTGGGAGAGCGCCCTGGCGTTCCTGGCCTGGGTCGACAGCCCCGTCCACCTGGAGATGGTGGAACCCATGCACGGATGCGTGCGCGACACCCGGTCGCTGCGCTTCAGCGTGATGCGCGAGACGCCCGGCGGCGTCCCGGTGACCGAACACCTCACGGCCCCGCCACGGCGCGGCGACGGTGTGGTGCGGCACGCCATCACCTTCACCGTGCGGCCCGGCAGCGAACCGGCCGTCGCCGACATCCTCGCCGGGTACACCTCGCCGCAGCCGGTGGTCGACGACACCACACGGCTGTGCCGCACCACGTTGTTCATGCACCGCAACCGCGTCGTGCGCGCCGTCGAGGTGCGCGGCGAACTCGTGCGGGCACTGCGGCACGTGGCCGCGCAGCCCGAGGTGCGCGCGGTCGAGAAGGCCATCGACCCGTACCTGGAACAGGAGCGGGACCTGAACGACCCGATCTCCGCGCGGACCTTCTTCGCGAACGCCGCGCTGCCCGCCGTGCACCACGTGGGCGTGCCCGCCGACAGCGCGGAGGGCCTGCGGCGGCACGCGCTGCTCTACCCGGCCAAACCCGGCTGCGGCCCGGCCGTCGCCAGGTTCCTCGCCCGGCACGACGAGCGCGGCGCCGCGCGGCCGGACGAGCCGGTCGCGGCGGCCACCGTCTTCCTCCGCGACGACCTGGTGGTGCGGCTGGTCGACCTGCGCGGGCCGGCCGCGGAGCATCCGGCGGAGGTCATCGGCGCGGCCGGTCCGCGCAGGACCGCCGTCCTGGCCCGGCTGCTCGACCTCCCGCCCGAGTCCGCCCCGCACGGCGCGGGCGCCGCCGAACGCCTCCTGGCCGCACACGACATGCGGCTGATCACCGACCGCCGCGCGGCCACCGGTTGACCGCGCCCCCGACCCGCTCGACCGACCCGCCTGACCGCCCGCCCGCCCGGCGCACCGTCGCGCCGACAGGAGGAGTGATCGTGAACGACGCCCCGAAGTCCCCCCGCATCGTCACCCTCGCCGACACCCCGCCCAACCGCCGCCGCGGCGGGGACCTGCGGGCCATGCTCACCCCCTCGGCGGTGGGCGCGACCAGCGGATTCATGGGCGTCGCGCTGATCGCCCCGGGGGAGCGCATCGGCGAGCACTACCATCCGTACTCCGAGGAGTTCGTCTACGTCGTCCACGGCGACCTCGAAGTCGACCTCGACGGCGCACCGCACCCGTTGCGGCCCGACCAGGGCCTGCTGGTGCCCATCGGGACCCGGCACCGGTTCCGCAACGTCGGCGACCAGCCCGCCCGCATGGTCTTCCACCTCGGCCCGCTGGCGCCCCGCCCCGACCTCGGGCACGTCGACACCGAGGAGACCCCGGCCCCCGCGCCACCGGACGCCCGCGTGCCGGGAGGCGGGGCGTCATGAACCGGCGCGTGGCCGTCACCGGCGTCGGCGTCGTCGCACCCGGCGGCGTGGGCGCCCCCGCGTTCTGGGACATGCTGACCGCCGGACGCACCGCGACCCGTGGCATCACGCTCTTCGACCCCGCCGGGTTCCGCTCGCGGATCGCCGCCGAATGCGACTTCGACCCCTACGCCCACGGACTGTCCGTCGAGGACGTCCAACGCGCCGACCGCTACACGCAGTTCGCGATGGCCGCGACCGACGAGGCGGTGCGCGACAGCGGACTCGACACCGGCGGCGAGGACCCGTGGCGGCTCGGGGTGTCCCTGGGCACCGCGGTCGGCGGCACGACCCGCCTCGAACACGACTACGTCGCGGTCAGCGACCGCGGGGCGCGCTGGGACGTCGATCCCGACCGCGCGGGACCCCATCTGCACCGCGCCTTCGCACCCAGCGCCCTCGCCTCGGAAGTGGCCGAACGCGTCGGCGCGCACGGCCCGGTGCAGACGGTCTCCACCGGCTGCACCTCGGGCCTGGACGCCATCGGCTACGCGTTCCACACCATCGAGGAGGGCCGCGCGGACGTGTGCGTCGCGGGGGCGTCCGACTCGCCCATCTCGCCCATCACGGTGGCGTGCTTCGACGCCATCAAGGCCACCTCGCCCAACAACGACGACCCCGCCCACGCCTCGCGCCCGTTCGACGCCCACCGCGACGGGTTCGTCATGGGCGAGGGCGGCGCGGTCCTGGTCCTGGAGGAGTTGGAGCACGCCAGGCGGCGTGGCGCGCGGATCCACTGCGAGATCAGCGGCTACGCCACGTTCGGCAACGCGTACCACATGACCGGGCTGACCCGGGAGGGCCTGGAGATGTCCGCGGCCATCGACGAGGCGCTGCGGCACGCCCGGCTCGATCCCACCGACATCGACTACGTCAACGCCCACGGCTCCGGCACCCGGCAGAACGACCGGCACGAGACGGCCGCAGTCAAACGGTCCCTGGGCGACCACGCCCGCACCACCCCGATGAGTTCCATCAAGTCGATGGTCGGGCACTCGCTCGGTGCCATCGGCGCGATCGAGGTCGTCGCCTGCGTGCTGGCCCTCGTGGGCGGTGTCGTCCCGCCGACCGCCAACTACGAGACACCCGATCCCGAGTGCGACCTGGACTACGTGCCGCGCCAGGCACGGCCGTCGAGGCTGCGCAACGTGCTGTCGGTCGGCAGCGGGTTCGGCGGCTTCCAGTCCGCCGTCGTCCTCGGCCGCACCGAGGGGAGCCCGCGATGAGCGGCCGGACCGTGATCACCGGGATCGGCGTCGTCGCGCCGAACGGCATCGGGGCGGACGCCTTCTGGAAGGCCACCAAGGAGGGCGTGAGCGTCCTGGACACCATCGGCCGGGACGGCTTCGACGGACTGCCGCTGCGGATCGCCGGGCAGGTCCGCGAGTTCGACGCCACCGCGATGGTCGAGGAGCGGTACGTCGTCCAGACCGACCGCTTCACCCACTTCGCGATGGCCGCCGCCGACCTCGCCCTCGCCCAGTCCGGTCCGCCCGCCCCCGGCGGCTCACCGCTGGACGTCGCCGTGGTCACCGCCGCCGGTTCCGGAGGCGGCGAGTTCGGGCAGCGGGAACTCCAGAAGCTGTGGGGGCGCGGCTCCCGGCACGTCGGCCCGTACCAGTCCATCGCCTGGTTCTACGCGGCCAGCACCGGCCAGATCTCGATCCGCGGCGGCTTCAAGGGCCCCTGCGGGGTGGTCGCCAGCGACGAGGCGGGCGGCCTGGACGCGCTCGCGCACGCCCGCCGCAGCCTGCTGCGCGGCACCCGCGCGGTGGTGGTCGGCGCGGCGGAGGCACCGCTCGCCCCCTACTCGGGGGTCTGCCAGCTCGGCTACGAGGAGTTGAGCCTCGTCCCCGATGCCGACCGGGCCTACCTGCCGTTCACCACGAGCGCCCGCGGGTTCGCCCCGGCCGAGGGCGGCGCGATGTTCGTCGTCGAGGACGAACAGAACGCGGCTGATCGCGGGGCGACTGCCCGCGCCGTCGTCGCCGGGCACGCCGCCACGTTCACCGGTGCCTCGCGCTGGGCGGAGTCCCGCGAGGGGCTGGCCCGGGCCATCCGCGGCGCCCTGGGCGACGCCCGCCTCGCGCCGAGCGACGTCGACGTGGTCTTCGCCGACGCGCTCGGCACCCCGTGGGCCGACCGGGCCGAGGCGCTCGCCCTGCGCGACGCCCTCGGCCCGCACGCCTCACGCGTACCGGTGACCGCCCCCAAGACCGGGACCGGGCGGGCCTATTGCGGCGCGCCGCTGCTGGACACCGCGGCGGCCGTGCTCGCCCTGGAGCACGACACCGTGCCGCCCACCCCGCACGTGCACGAGGTCTGCCACGACATCGACCTGGTCACCGAGCGGTCGCGGCCGGCCGAACTGCGCACCGCACTCGTCCTCAGCCGCGGGCTCATGGGCTCCAACGCCGCGCTCGTGGTCACCACACCCTGACACCACCCCACCGGAAGTCACCGCTCCCCGAAGGAGGAACCCGTGAACAGCCAGCTGACCTACGAGGAACTGTCCGGCCTGATGAGGTCGAGCGCCGGCGTCCGCGTCGAACAGGCCACCCTGGAACGCGATCCGGAGACACCGTTCGCCGAGTACGGTCTCGACTCCCTCGGACTGCTCGGCATCATCGGCGAGCTGGAGAACCGCCGCGGCACCTCGATCGCCGGCGACGTCGACGGCTGCCGTACCCCGCACGCCTTCGTCGACGCCGTCAACGCCTCACTGGCGAAGGGGGCGTGAGATGGCCGCCCACACCGAGAACGAGATCACCGTCCCCGCGCCGTTCGACACGGTCTGGGATATCACCAACGATCTGACCGGCTGGACGGACCTGTTCAGCGAGTACGCCGACGTGGAGATCCTCTCCCGCGACGGCGACCGCGTCACCTTCCGGCTCACCATGCACCCCGACGAGCAGGGACGGGTGTGGAGCTGGGTCTCGGAGCGCACCGCCGACCGCGACAACCGCACGGTCAACGCCCACCGGGTGGAGACCGGCCCGTTCGTCTTCATGGACATCCGCTGGGAGTACGAGGAGGTGCCCGACGGAACCCTGATGCGCTGGGCCCAGGACTTCGCCATGAAACCCGGCGCCCCGCTGGACGACGCGGGCATGGCCGCGATGATCGACCGCAACTCCCGCACCCAGATGGCCCTCATCAGCGACCGGATCGCCGAACAGAAGGACCGGGCCGCATGACGTACCGCACCCTCATCGTCGCCCGGATGCAACCCGGGGCGGCCGCCGACGTCGCGGAGGTCTTCGCCGACTCCGACCGCGGCGCGCTGCCCGGGCTGATCGGGGTCCGCGGACGCAGCCTGTTCCAGTTCGAGGACCTCTACCTCCACCTCGTCGAGGCCGACGAGCCACCCGGACCCCGCGTCGCCCGGCACCGGGAGCACCCGGCCTTCGTCGACGTCAGCGAGCGCCTCGCCGCCCACATCACCCCGTACGACCCGGCGACCTGGCGCACCCCGCAAGACGCCATGGCCCGCGAGTTCTACCGGTGGGAGCGGGAGGAGTGATGGATTCCGCTGACGAGACGACCACTCCGGCGGCGCGGGCGGCCCCCAGCCACGAGGTGCCGGCATGGGTCCGCTGCGACGGCTGCGAGACGCTGATCTACGGCAAGCGGTTCGCACGGAGTTTCCGGGTCTGCCCCGAGTGCGGCGACCACGCCCGGCTCACCGCGCGCGACCGCATGGATCACCTGCTCGACGCCGGGTCCGCACGGCTGCTGGAGACCGAGGGGCCGCCCCACGACCCGCTCGACTTCACCGACACCAAGCCGTACACGGACCGGCTGGCGGAGGCCAGGGACGCCACCGACCTGAGCGAGGCGGTCCTGTGCGCCCACGGCACCATCCAGGGGCAGCCGGTGGTGGCGGCCGTCATGGACTTCCGGTTCCTCGGCGGCAGCCTCGGCTGCGGCGTGGGCACCCGCATCACCCACGCGGCCCGCACCAGCCTGCGGACACGCGTGCCGCTGCTGCTGGTCACCGCGTCCGGCGGGGCCCGGATGCAGGAGGGCGCGCTGTCGCTGATGCAGATGGCCAAGACCGCACAGGCACTCGCCGACCTCGACGAGGCCGGGATCCTGGTCGTCTCGCTGATCACCGACCCGACCTACGGAGGCGTGGCCGCCTCGTACGCGACCCTCGCCGACGTCATCCTCGCCGAACCCGGCGCGCGGCTGGGGTTCGCCGGACCCCGGGTCATCGAACAGACCACCCGGGAACGGCTCCCGGCCGGATTCCAGACGGCGGAGTTCCTGCTCGGCCACGGCCTCGTCGACGACGTGGTGCCGCGCGCCGCCCTGCGCGGGCGACTGGCCAACCTGCTGGCGCTGTGCCGGCCGGGAACGGAGCCGGGGCCCGGTCAGCCGGAGTCCGGTCAACCGGCGCCCGGTCAACGGGAGTCCAGCCTTCCGGAGCCCGCCGACGCCGAGTCCGTGGCCGAACGGCCACCCGGCAAGGACGCGTTGCTGCGGAGTCTGGAGGACCTGCCACGGCGTGAGGCGTGGGAGACGGTCCGGCTCGCCCGGCACCCCGACCGGCCCACGACGACGCAGTACGCGGAACACCTGCTGGAGGACTTTCACGAACTGCACGGGGACCGCTCCGCCGCGGACTGCCCGGCGCTCATCGGCGGTCCCGGCAGGCTCGACGGCCATCCGGTGATGCTCATCGGCCACGACAAGGGCGGCCCGCGTCTCGCCGAACGACAACGCTGTCACTTCGGCATGGCGACCCCCGCGGGCTACCGCAAGGCGGCGCGGTTGATGCGCATGGCGGCCAAACTCGGCCTGCCCGTCGTCGCGTTGATCGACACACCCGGCGCCAACCCGGGCGCCGACGCCGAATCCGGCGGGCAGGCCGTCGCCATCGCGGAGAACCTGCGGCTGATGTCGCGGCTGCCGGTGCCGATCATCGCGGCGATCACCGGCGAGGGCGGCAGCGGCGGAGCGCTCGCCCTGGCCGTCGCCGATCGCGTGCTGATCAGCGTCAACGGCATCTACTCGGTCATCAGCCCGGAAGGCTGCGCCGCGATCCTGTGGAAGGACGCCGAGGCGGCCCCGGAAGCCGCCAGCGCCCTGCGACTGCACGCCCGCGACCTGCTGCGCCTCGGTGTGGTCGACGGGGTCGTGCCGGAGCCCGCGGGCGGCGCGCACCAGGACCACACCGAGGCCGCCGCGCTGCTCGGCAGGGCGCTCACCACGACCCTGCGGGGGCTGGTGCCCTGGGACCCCGAGGAACTGCTGCGGGCCCGGCACGAACGATTCCACCGCTTCGGACTGGAAGAGACATCACAGTGAAGACCAACAGCGAAAAGTGGACCGAACCGATCGTGCGCGCCCCGCTGGACGAGCACGAACCACGGCCTGAACACCCGCCGCGCCAGGCCGACGTCGAGCGGCTCTGCCACGGCGTCGCCGACCTCGCGCGCACCTTCGACGAGCCACCGCGCCGGATCAGGCTGCGCAGCGGCACGGCCTGCGTCGAGGTCGAGTGGCCCGCGGCCCCCGCCGCCCCGGCGCCGCTCCCCACAGGTCCGACGGGACTCGCCTCCGCGGACCGGCAGGAGCACGCCGCGACCGGCCGCACCGCGGACGACGGCGCCGGACGCGACACCACGCACTACGTGAACGCGCCCGGCGTGGGCACCTTCTACCACGCCTCCGAGCCCGGCGCGCCCGCGTACGTCTCGGTCGGGGACGTGGTGCGGCCCGGGCAGCCGGTGGGCGTGCTGGAGGTCATGAAGATGATGAGCACCATCGAGGCGGACGCCGCCGGGCGGGTCGTGGAGGTCCTCGCCAAGGACGCCCAGGGAGTCGAGTACGACCAGCACCTGATCGCGCTGGAACCGCTCGCCACGACCCCGGAGGAGTGAACCGCCGTGTTCTCCACCGTACTTGTCGCCAACCGCGGCGAGATCGCCCTGCGCGTCGCCCGCGCCTGCCGTGAACTGGGCATCCGTACCGTCGCGGTGTACTCCACCGCCGACCGCGACTCCGCGGTGGTCCGGTTCGCCGACGACGCGGTGCACATCGGGCCCGCACCGGCCAAGGCCGGGTACCTCAACATCCCCGCCGTCGTGGAGGCCGCCCGGCTCGTGGGCGCCGAGGCGCTGCACCCCGGCTACGGGTTCCTGTCCGAGGATCCCGACTTCGCGGAGGTCTGCGAGGCGGAGGGCATCACCTTCATCGGGCCCTCGCCGCAGGTGATGCAGCGTCTCGGCGACAAGGCGGCCTGCCGCGCGCTGATGGCCGACGCGGGACTGCCGGTCCTGCCGGGCAGCACCGGCGCCCTGACCTCGGCGGCGGAGGCCAAGGACGTGGCGCGGCACACCGGTTACCCGGTCATCCTCAAGGCGGTGGCCGGAGGCGGCGGCCGGGGCATGGCCGTCGTCCGCGACCCCGCCGACCTGGTCGCGGCCTACCGCGCCACCCGCGCCCAGGCCTTCGCGGTCTTCGCGGACGACCGGCTGTACCTGGAGCGGTACGTGGAGCAGGCCCGCCACGTCGAGGTGCAGGTGCTGTGCGACCGGCACGGCGGCGCCGTCCACCTGGGAGAGCGGGACTGCTCGGTGCAGCGCCGCCACCAGAAGCTCATCGAGGAGTCCCCGGCCCCCGGACTGACCCCCACGCTGCGCGACCGGATGTGCGAGACGGCCGTGCGCGGCGCGCTGGCCGCCGGGTACACCGGCGCGGGCACCTTCGAGTTCGTCCTCACCCCGGAGGACGACTTCTACCTGATGGAGGTCAACTGCCGCCTCCAGGTGGAGCATCCGGTCACCGAGATGGTCACCGGCATCGACATCGTCAGGGAGCAGATCCTCATCGCCGACGGACAGCGCCTGGCCTTCCGTCAGGAAGACGTCGTGCCCAGGGGAGTCGCCATCGAGTGCCGGGTCAACGCGGAGGACCCGGCCCGCGACTTCGCGCCCGCCCCCGGCACGCTGACCGAGTTCGTCCCGCCGGGCGGCCCGTTCGTACGGGTCGACACCCACGCCTTCGCCGACTGGCAGGTCGGACCGCACTACGACTCGCTGCTCGCCAAGGCCGTGGTGTGGGCGCCGGACCGCGAGCAGGCCAGGGCCCGGATGGACCGGGCGCTGGGGGAGTTCAGGATCGACGGCGCGGGGATGCGCACCACGTCGGAGTTCCTGCGCTCGGTCCTGGCCCATCCGCGGTTCCGCGCCGCCTCCCACACCACGTCCCTGGTCGCGGCGATGGCCGACGAGGCGGCGGTCTGACACCCGAGGTCCCCACCCACGCGGGACGGCGGGAGAATTGAGTGCGCGTACTCATGACGCGTGCCGTGGGCCACCGCCACAGTGGGCGGTCAGCCGACACACCGTGAGGGAAGGGCCGACCGTGCTCACTTCAACCGCCGCCGCCGTGGTCCCCGTCTTCGGCAGGCTGACGATCAGCGACGAGGCGGGTGACGCCCTCGCGTCCGGCGGCATCGTCGCCGCCAACCACACCTCGCTCGCCGACCCCGCCCTCGTGCTTGCCGCCCTGCACCGCGTGGGTGTGCGGCCTGTCGTGCTCGCCGCCGCCGGGCTGTGGCGGATCCCGCTGCTGGGCCGGATGCTGACCCGCGAGGGCTGCGTCCCCGTCCACCGGGACTCCGGTCGCGGCGCGATCGCGCTGGAGGCCGCGACCGCGGCGCTCGCCGCCGGGCGGCACATCCTGATCTACGGCGAAGGCAGGCTGCCGCGCCGCCGGGACGCGGGCGAGGCGGCGCCCGAGACGTTCCGGTCCGGTCTCGCGCGCCTGGCGCTGGAGTCCGGTGCGCCGGTCCTTCCGGTCGGGCAGGCCGGAGCCCGCAGATTCGCCTCCGGCCACGGCGTCAAGCAGGTCTCCGGTGTGCTGACCGCGCCGCTGCGCCGGCCCAGGGCCCACGTGCACTTCGGCGCGCCGGTGCACCTGACCGGCAGGGTGCCGGACGCCACCGCCCAGGCGCGCGACGCGGTGACCGCCGCGTGGCGCACGGCCGTCGAGACGCTGGGGGAGCCGGTGGTCCTCGCGGCCTGAGGGGGCGTCACCGGGCGTGGGCCGTGGGCGTCCGGGCCATGTGCCTCATCGGCACGTGAAGCGGCGCCACCACGACATCGGGTGGCAGTTGTAGGGGTTCCCCCAATGTCGCGATTCCGCGTGAGTGCCAGGCTGCTGTCCGGTCGGAAGACCGACCGCAGCGCGGTAACGCGCAATCGCGTCACGGACGTCCCACCCGGGGCGTCCGCGTGTCCTCAGGACGGAGAACCCGATGAAGAAGATCGCCATCCGCAAGCCCGGTTCCGTGCGTCTGACCTCCGCCGCCCACGCGCTCTACGGCGGCTCCTGCGGCATCATCATCGCCAAGGCCTGACGCGTCGGCGCGTTACCGCGAAGGAGAGCCCGGTCCACGGGGGCCGGGCTCTCCTCCCGCCCCCACGGTCCACCCCGCCGAACCGACTGGAGCGCACCGGCCGTGTCCACCGTGATCCCAGGCGACGAACTCCCCGGCGAGCCGGTACCGTCCGGCGAGGCCGCACCCGTCGGCGCGTCACCCGGCGACGTGCCGACGGGCGGCGCCCCGGCGCCCGTACCGCCCGGCGCGCCCGTCCGCCTGTACCCGCTGACCTATCTGGACGAGGGCGACGAGGTCACCGTGGGCCGCCCCGACATCGACTCCTACGCGGTGCTGCCCGCGGACGGCGCGGCACTGCTGCGCCGGCTCGGCGACGGTGTTCCGCCCGCTCAGGCCGCCGCGTGGTACCGGCAGACCTACGGCGAGCCCGTCGACATCGACGACTTCGTGGACACGCTGCGGGAGCTGGACTTCGTCCGGGAGACCGGCGACGACGCGGAACCGGCGCCCCGGCCGGTGCGATGGCGGGCCCTGGGCGCCGCCGTCTTCTCACCCGTCGGCGCGATCTGCCTCGCCGCGCTGCTGACGGCATGGGTGGTGGCCATGGTCCGCTCACCGGCGCTGGTCCCCACGTACCACAACCTGTTCTTCACCCGGTACATGACCGTCCTCGAACTGGTCACGTTCGTCTGCCAGTTCCCGCTGATCCTGCTGCACGAGGCCGCCCACGCGCTCGCCGGGCGACGGCTCGGGCTGCGCTCCCGGCTGTCCATCGGGCGGCGCCTGTACTACGTGGTGTTCCAGACCACGATGGACGGCCTGGTGTCGGTGCCGCGCCGCAAACGCTACGTGCCGATGCTCGCCGGAATCCTCACCGACCTCGCCGTCCTCGCCGCGCTCACCCTGGGCGCTGCGGCCACCGAAGGGCCGGACGGCACCCCCTCGACGACCGGACGCATCCTGCTGGCGCTCGCCTACATGACGCTGCTGCGGGTGTCGTGGCAACTGTGGTTCTATCTGGAGACCGATCTGTACTACGTCGTCGTCACCGTGCTGGACTGCGTCGACCTGCAGGCCACCGCCCGCGACGTGCTGCGGCAACGGTTCAACCGGATACTGGGCCGCCCGCACACCGTGCCGGACGAGACACGGTGGCATCCGCGCGACCTGTCGGTCTCGCGCTGGTACTCCTGGCTGCTGCTGGTCGGCTGGACCGTCTCGATCGGCACGCTGCTCGCGGGCGTGCTGCCGGTCGCCGTACGGGTGCTGTCCACCGTCCTGGGACGCCTGGTCACCTCCCACACGCACGGCACCGCCGGCCTGCTGGACAGCGTGGGCTTCCTCGTCATCAACATCGCCCAACTCGCCGTCATCGCCCACCTGGTGCGACGCGAACGCCACGCGCGCCGGACCCGGCCGTCCACCGTCCCGTCCTGACCGGAGGAACACCCATGACCGTGACGCCCCGGCACCAGTGGATCGAGGCCCCGCGCCGGTCCCAGCGGGCCAGGACCGCCGAACTGGCGCGAACCACCCAGGAGTTGACGCCGGTCGTCGACGCACACCGGCGGCTGCGCGGCCCCTACACGGCGGCGGGCACCATCGCGCGGGCCCTGGTTCCCCTGATCCTGGAAACGGCACCCGGCACGGTGACCGACCACACCATCGAACTGCTCACCGTGGCACCCGAGTTGCGCGGCACCGTGCCCGCCACCCGGGAGACGCTCACCTCGCTCGCCGTGCCCGAGGAGCGCACCCGCTTCTACTCCCGGCTGCGCACCCTGCGGATCGCGCACGGCCTCGCCGAGTTCCTGCGCGATCACGCCGCGAACGCCCCGGGCGGCCCGTACGGCCTGACCGTCGAGAACGTGCACGCCGCCGACGCGACCGACCGCGAACTGCTGGCCGTCCTGCTGCGCAGGATCGACCCCGCGCTGCTGCGCCTGACCCTGTGCGGCGCCCCCGACGGCGCGGAGGCCGCGGAAGGCACCGAGTCGCTCGCCGAGGCCCTGGAACGCCACGCCGAACGGGTCGAGCCCCTGCCGCTCAGCGAGGCCGACACGCTCGTGCTCTCCGGTTCGCGGGACCTCGCGTGGGAGTACATCGCCTCCGACTGCACCGACGACACCCCTGCGCTGAAGGCCGCCTACCACGCGCTGCCGCTTCCCGAACGCGCCGCGCTGCACGACCGCAGGGCGGCGGAACTGGAGGCCACCGGCGAGGCGTCCCTCCTGCTCGGCGCCGTCCCGTACCACCGCGAACACGGCACCGATCCGGCCGGCGTCGGAGTGCGCGCCCTGCGCACCGGGCTCGACACCTGCATCGACACCGGCTTCTACGAGGCCACCGTCGACTTCGGCAGACGCGGGCGCGCGCTGGTCGACCAGGACCGCGACCGCGACCAGTGGTGGGCGTTCACCACCAAGATGACCACCTCGCTCGCGGCGCTGTCGCGCCCCGAGGAGGCCGAGGCGCTCTACGACGAGGCCCGGGCCCTGTGCGCCGACCCGGCCGTCCACCTCCAGGCCGCCTACGCCACCGCCATGCTCTACACCCGCCACCACGGCACCGAGCGGCGCGACCACCAGACCGCGCTCGGCTGGATCAACGAGGCCATCGCCCTCTCCACCCTGCTGCCCGACGAGCGGCAACGCGCCTTCCACACCGTCTTCCACCAGAACGGCCTGGCCCTCATCGAGAACCACCTCGGCCGCCCCGAGGAGGCGTTGCGCCTGGTCACCGAGGGACTGGCGCGCCTGGAGCGGGAGTTGGGCCCGGACGAGCACCGGCTGCACCGCTCCGTGCTGCGCTACAACCGCGCCCAGGTGTACGCGGGCCTCGGCCGCCTCGACGAGGCACTCGACGACTTCACCGACGTCATCGCCGAGGACCCCAACTACCCCGAATACCACTTCGACCGGGCGGGCGTGCTGCGGCGGCTCGGACGCGACGACGAGGCGCTGACGGAGTACGAGACCGCGATGCGGCTCAGCCCGCCCTTCCCCGAGCTGTACTACAACCGCGGTGACCTCAGAGCGGCCCGTGGGAACGTCGACGGGGCGCTCGCCGACTTCGCCTACGTCCTCGACATCGAGCCGCGCTACGTGGACGCCCACGTCAACCTGGCCGGGCTGCTGGTGGAGATCGGCGACACCCGGTGGGCGGCCGAAGTGGTCGCCGCCGGGCTCGCGGTGGACCCCGCCAACGCCTACCTGCTGTGCCTGCTGGGACGCCTGGAGTCGGAAGCGGGCCACGCCGACCGGGCCCGCGCCGCGCTGGACGCCGCCGTAGCGGCCGACCCGCGCTGTGCCGAGGCCCTCGCCACCCGCGCGGTCCTGTCCTTCGAGACCGGCGACCTTCCGGGAGCCGTCGAGGACTTCAGCCGTTCACTGGAGATCGCGCAGGATCCGGTCGTGCTCTTCAACCGCGGCAGCGTCCACGAAGAACTGGGCCGCTGGAAGGAGGCCGCCGCCGACTTCGACCGCGTCGTGGAACTCGACCCGGAGGGGCCGGACGGCTGGCTGCGGCGCGGCGCGTGCCGGTTGCGGCTCGGCGACGAACCCGGCGGCCGGTCCGACCTGCGGCGCTTCACCGCGCTGGCGCCCGAGCGGGCCCCCGAGGCGGTGGCGCTCGGCGCCCCGGCGGGCGGCTGACGGGGGAGCGCCCGCGCCGGGGGCCTGCCGGGTCCGGCGCGGGCGCGGTATGACGGTGGGAGGGACCGGCGCCGCCTCGGGGCGGCGGACGGGGCCGGGCGGGGCGACCCGCCACGGGTGTCGTGCCCCGGGAGGAGTCCCGCGGCTTCGGGGGAGCCATGGAACGAGTCGACCCAGGCGGACGTACGGCTCATGCGCACCGGGCACGGGCGGCCGGGCCGCGCGCGGCCTTCCCGGAGCGGGCCCTGCCCGTCCCGATGACCGGCCGGGACCGCGAACTCGCCCGCGTGCTAGAGGCGTTGACCGGCACCGACTCGGGAGGGACACCGTTCGTCGAGGTCACCGGCGACCCGGGGACCGGCAAGAGCCTTCTGCTCACCGAGGCGTGCGAACGCCTCGCGGCCCGGGGCACGGTCGTCATCCGCTCCGACGCCGCGCGCGTCACCGGCGCCGTGCTGTCCGTGCTGCCCGCCCGCAGCCGCTCCGGACGGCGGCTCCTGCTCGTCCTGGACGACCTGCACCGCGCCACCCCCGAAGCGTTGGACGCGTTGCGCCGCCTGCGCCCGGCCGTGCTGTGCGCGTACCGCGCCCGCCGCACGCCGCCCGGCCTGGCCCGGCTCCTGCGGGAACTGCCGGCCGACCGCGAACGGGTGGGCGTCGACCTCGGCCCGCTCGACCCGGCCGACGCCCGGCGGCTGACAGGCCTGCCCGTGGACGGCGAGGACGCGGCCTGGTGCGCCCGGGCCGGCGGGGGAGTGCCGCGCCACGTCATCTGGGTGGCGCGCAGCCCCCGCCTGCCCTCGGCGGCACGACGCCGCGCGGGGGACGGCTTCACCGACCTGCTGCCGCTGCCCGCGCACCCGGTCGTGGACGCCGAACTCGACGCCCTGGACGGCGTGTTGGGGCGGGTCGCCCGTGCGGCCGCGGTGGTCGGCGACCCCTTCGCGGCCGAACCCACGGCCGCCGTCGCGGGCGTGGACGCCGCGACGTTCCTCGCCGCCGTCGACGAACTGGTCCGGCGCGATCTCGTACGACCCGACACCGAGGGCTGCGGTCTGCTGCGCTTCCGGCACCCCCTGGTACGCGCCCGCCTCTACCAGCGGATGCCTGTCGCCGACCGCCTCGTGGCCCACCGGCACGCCGCCACCCTGCTCGCCGCGACCGGCACGCCCGCCGCGCGCGCCCGCCATCTGTCCCGGTGTGCGCCGGCCACCGATGCCGAGGCCGCGGCGGCGCTGGCGCGGGCGGCGGCGCGCGACCTGGACCGGTACCCGGCCCGGGCGGTGGTGTGGGCGGGCGAGGCGCTACGACGCCTGCCCGCACGGGCGGCCCGCGAGCGGAGCCGGACGCTGGTGCTGCTCGCGGAGGCGCTGGGCTCCGACGGACGCCTGCGCGAGGCGCGGACGGTGCTGGGGACCGCGGCCGCCGCGGCGGCCGACCCCGGGCAACGAGCCGCCGTGGCACGCCTGAGCGCGCGCTACGCCCGCCTGCTGGGGCGGCACGCCGAGGCGGCCGACGCGCTGGGCCGGGAACCCACGGGCGGCGGGGATCCGGACTCCGCCGTGCGCGACCCCTTGACCCGGGCGGGCCTGCGGTGGGAGGCGGCCGTCGGCGCGCTGGCCGCGGGGGACACGGCCACGGCCCGGCGGTCGGCCACGCAGTCATGGGACTTCCCGCGCCCTCAGGCCCCGGACTCGCGGCTGCGCGGTGCGGTACTGCGGGCGGCGACGGAGGCGTTCGATCACGGCCCACGCGTGGCCGATCACCAACTACTGGGCGTCGTGCGGGAGTTCGACGCCCTGCCCGATCCGGCGCTGGTGCCGATGCTGGACGCCGTGATCCTCACCGCCGCGGCGCGCCGCGCGGTCGGTCCCACGACGGAGGCCGCGCGGCTCGCCGACCGCGCGGTGGGAATCGCCCGGCACGCGGGTCAACGCGGCGTGCTGCCGGACGCGTTACTGGTCAAGGCCGCCGCACTCCTGGACCTCGGCGCGCTCGACGCGGCCGTCGCCTGCTGCGGTGACGCGGCGCGCCTGGCCCGGGACACCGGGGCCGCGGAACACACCGGTGGGGCGCTCGCGCTGCTGGCGGAGTGCGAACGCCACGGCTCGGGGAACGGCCCCGGCGCCGCGTACCAGCAGGCGCGGCGCGCGCTGGAGGGCCGCCCGGCCTCCCGGCTCACCGTCCTGGCGCGCGCCCGGCTGTGGTCGGTCTCGCCCGCGGGGCGGGCCTGCGGTCTCGTGGCGATCGCAGGCGGCGAGGGCCTGCCGGGGCTCGACCGCTGTGAACGCCCGCGCTGGATGCGGGTGCTGGCCGAGGCGGAACTGCGCGGCGGGGACGCCGAGGCCGCCCGGGTCTGGGCGCGCCGGGCCGCGGAGGCCGCCGCCGACCTCGGCTCTCCCGTGCAGACGGCGCACGCGCTGGCGGCGGGGGCCGCCGTCGCGCTGGCCCGCGGCGGCTTCCCGGCGGCCGGGGGCGCGGCGCGTTCGGCGGCGGCGGCGTTCGGGCGGGCGGGGCTGGCGCTGGAGGAGGGCGCGGCGCTGCTGTCGCTGGCCCGCGCGCTCGCGGGGGAGTGGCGGTGGGCGCTGGTGCCGCCGGTGCTGGCCAGGGTCCGCGGCATCGCCGCCGAGTGCGGCTCCCGGCGGCTGCACGGGCTGGCGGTGGCGGAACAGCGCAGGGTGATGTCGCTGGCCGGGCGTGTGCCGGAGGGCGCGCGGACGTTCGCCGACCCGCCCGGCGGCGGCACCGAAGCGGTACCCGCGACGAGCGCCGGGGAGGCGGTGGGAGCCCTGCCGCCGCGCGGTGGACCGCCCGTCCTCACCCGCCGCGAGTCGCAGATCACCGGACTGGTCGCCAGCGGCCTGCCGAACAGTCAGGTGGCGGCCCGACTCGGAGTCAACGCCAAGACCGTCGAGGCCCATCTCACCCGGATCTACCGCAAGTTGGGCGTCACCCGGCGCTCGTCCCTGGTCTCGCTGCTCACTGCGGGGACACCCGGCGGGCCCGAATCCTAGGGACGTCACCCCGAGCCGCCTCACGGCGTGCGCGCGGCGCCTGGCGCTGTCGTCGTGCCGTCGCCGGAGATCTCGTGCGTGCCCATCGCCACGAGAGCGGAGCGAGACGTCACCCCGAGCTTGCGGTAGGCCCGGGTCAGATGCGCCTCGACCGCCTTGACGGTCACGTGCAGCCGGTCCGCCACCTGCGCGTTGGTCAGACCTGAGCGCACCAGCGTGACCACGTCGTGCTCTCGGTGCGTCAGGCCCGCCGGGCGCACCCGCTCGCCCGGCGGGGTCGCGGCGGCGGGCGGGCGGACGTCCGCCGTGCTCGACGGGCTCAACTGGCCGTAGCGGTACGCCGCCCGGTCGGCCAGGCTCCGGGCGCCCCCGGCGTCGCCGATGGTCCAGGCCCGCGACAGCTCCGTCCGCGCCGCCCCCACCCTTCCCGAGGCGGCCCGCGCCTCGGCGGCCAGCAGTCGGCAGCGCGCCTCCTCCAGCGGCTGGCCGCAGCGCTCGAACGTCGCCGCCGCCCACCGCGCGACCGAGGCCGCGCCGACCGGATCGCCGGTGCGCAGCAGCAGTTCCGCCCGTGCGGCCAGCGCGTGCCCCCGCTGGGCGGGCAGCGCGACAGCGGCCGCCCGCGTCAGCGCCTCCCGTACCAGGGGCTCCGCCTCGTGCGGCCGTCCGAGCAGCATCAGCGCCTCCGCCTGCACGGCGAGCCACATCGGCAGGGCGCACACGTCGACCCCCGGCATTCCCGGGCCACCGCCCGCGTCGTCCAGGATCCGCAACGCCTCCAGCGCGTCGCCCTCCAGCAGCCTGACCCGGGCCAGGATCCGCCGGGCGACCCCCGTCCACCAGCCACGGCCCCGGCCGCCCAGCCGCACCGCCTGCTCCGCCACCGCAGCCGCCCCCGCGGGACCGTCCCGCCACAGCAGCGCCCCGGCCCGCATCGACAACGCGAACGCCAGCATCGGATCACTGCGCAGCAGGCGGCTGCGCTCCTCCGCCTCGTCGGCGGCGCGCAGGGCCGCGCGCACGTCACCGAGGCGCAGGACGGCGAGGATCTGGCCGACGAGCAGATACGTCGACAGATGACTCTGCCCGGTGCGTTCCGCGGCCCGCAGCCCCCGGGTGAAGTGTTCACTCGCCCGCCCGGGCTGCTCCAACAGCACCTGCGCCCAACCGAGTTGACCCAGACAGTCCAGCAGCGGCGCAAGCTCCTCGTCGGAGCGGCCGGACAGCAGCCCGGTGGCCTGCCGCGCGGCTTCAAGGGCGTGCGGAACGCTGCCCCGGCAGGCCTCGACGAGGGCCCGGGTGCCCAGTGCGAGCAGCCGCGCCTCGTCGGCGACGGATCCGTCGGCGGCCGCCCGCACCGCCCGCCGCACGTGGCCGACCGCCTGGTGCCGTCCCGCCAGCACCTCGCAGGACGCCCGCAGCGCCAGCACCGACGGCAGGTCGGGGCCACCGCGCCGCGACTCCTCGTGGAGCACGGCGGCACCCTCCTCGTACTTGCCCTGCATCCGGTCGACCAGCGACAGCAGCCGCAACGCTGCCGCCCGATGCGGTGCATCGGACGGCAGCGCCGCCAGCAGATCGTGCAGGATGCGCCGCCCGCGTTCGAGGTCACCGGCCGCCGCGCAGGCGTGCGCCAGCAGCAGCGACAGCTCGCACCGCGCCTCGGACTCCTCTTCCGGGAGCAGGGGCAGCGCGCGGCTGAGCCAGTGCGCGGCCGACGCCGGAACGCTGGTGAGCACCGAACGGGCCGCCCGGACCAGTACCGCCGCCGCCTCCCGGTCGCCGGGCGCGGCGCTGCGCGCGACGTGCGGGGCGAGCGCGGTCGCGGGCGCTCCGCGTTCCGCCAGCGCGGCGACGATCCGCCGATGGGTGACCAGCCGCCAGCCGGGGCCCGCGTCCTGGTAGACGGCGTGACGCAGCACGGGGTGCCGGAAGCACAGCAGCCGGCCGCCGGAGGGCTCTGGGCGCACCAGGTCGCGTTCCCGCAGCCCGTCCAGCAGCGCCGCCGCGTCGGGCGCCTCGGCGTGGGCGAGCCCGCTCACGAACTCCGGGTCGAAGGGGTCGCCGACGACGGCGGCCGTGCGCAGCACCGCCAGCGGCGCCGGGTCGAGCGCGCGGGCCTCCGCGAGCAGCACCTGCGCGACCGCGTCGGCCACGTCGCCGGGCGGGCCGTCCGCCTCTCCGTGCCCGTCCGCGGCCCGCAGGCCCTCGGGCCCCGCGGTCATCAGGGCCCGGGCGTACAGCGGATTGCCCTCGCAGCGGGCGTGCAGCCCGGGCGGGCAGAAGGCGCCGAGGAAGCGGGCGAGCGCGGCCACGTCCTCCTCCGACAGCGGCCGGGGCACGATGCGCTCCCGGTGGAAGGCGGCGGAGGTCCCGGCCAGGGCGTCGACCAGCAACTCGCCCGTCTGGCGCGGCCGGTGGGCCACAGCGATCATCAACGGCCGGGCGGGCGTGCCGCGCAGGATGTGCCGGAGCAGTTCCAGCGAGCCGTTGTCCGCCCAGTGCAGGTCGTCGAGGACGACGACCACCGGGCCGCCGCCACCGAGTCCGTCGAGCCGTTCCGCCATCTCCCGGTGGAACCGGCCACGTTCGAGCCCGGGAAGCGAGCCCGGGGGCGGTGGGGACGCCTCGCCGTCGAGGAACGCGGCGAACGCCGAGAAAGGACGGGCCCGTTCGTACTCGCTGCACCGCCCGGCGACCACGGTGGCCCCGCCGCACCGGGCGATCCTGGCGAGTTCGTCCAGCAGCCGGGTCTTGCCCATCCCGGGCTCACCGGTGATCTCCATCAGGACCGACCGACCCTCGCCCAGGCAGGCGAACGCCCGCTGCAACCGGCGCAGTTCGCTCCCGCGCCCGACGAGACCGTGCGCGTCCGCCGTACGTCTTCGGCCACTCATTTCCGACCCCCCGTAGGCCGCGTCCCACCGCGTGAGCCGAGGCTAGTGCGCGGGGCGGACCGTACTGCGGTGGTGTGCGCGGAATGACCGGAACTCTCTCATGGCCTTCGGTCGCCGCGAGCGTCGCGGTACGGGAGCGGGCACCGTGGGGCACGCGTGACACGCGCCCCACGGTGACGAGGCGTCAGGAACTCGGCTTGGTCAGCGAGAGCGCGGTGACCGACAGCCGGCCGGCACCGACCGGCTCCTTGAACGCCACCGTCTTGTACGTACGGGCGTTGGGCGGCGTGACGACCAGGTAGCTGGAGTGGGTGATCTGCGGGTACGCGGTGGCCCACGACAGATCGGCCCAGGCGTCGGCGCCCGGCTTGAGGGTGAGGGTGCGCACGCCCGGCGTCGGGTCGAAGTACGTCGAGCCCCACGTGACGTCGGACTTGAGCGTCTTGTGGGCGGAGTCCTGGAGGCCGAGGCCCGGGTAGCCACGCAGCAGACAGGTGTGACCGCTGGTGTTGGTGAAGCGCAGGAACACGCCATCGTGGCTCATCCCCGCCTGTCCCGGTGCGTTCTGCACGGTGACGCGCAGTCCGCTGGTGTCGCAGCGCGGCGCGGAGACCGCCTGGTGGGGCGTGGCGGCCTGGGCGGACGTGACGCCCAGGCCCACGGTTGCTGCGGCGGTTACGGCCGTCAAGGCCAATATGCGACGCATATGGTGTCCTTACCTGAGGAGTGGTCGTGGGTGAACCGGATCCCCGTTCGCCCGGAATGCGGGCGCGTCACCCGCAGACAGGATGGACGGCTTCTGTGACCGGACCGCAACAACCCTGACCCGTCCTGGTAACCGGCGATCCACGTCACCCGGGCGCCACTTCGGCCCCACTTCGGCCTCGCCAGTGCGTGACGGATCAGCTCAGCCAGGAAGCCGTCAGCTGCTGGACGCGCGAGCCGTCGAGGTCGGCCAGCTTGGGGGCGACGAGGTCGCGGGCCTCGGCGGAGGTCTGCGCGCGGAACGGCGGCCGCTCGGCGGTGAGCACCTCGACGACCGCCGCCGCGGCGTCCGCCGAGGACTGCGCGCCCTCGAAGGACGCCATCACGTGGTCGAGATAGCCCTTGAGCGACGGCGCGTACGGACCGGCCGCCTCGAGCAGGGCGGGGACGTCGATGTCCAGGTTGGCGACGAACTCGCTTGCCACGGCGCCCGGTTCGATCACCGAGACGCTCACTCCCACGGCGGCCGCCACCGGAGCCAGGGACTCCATGAAGCCTTCGGCGGCGAACTTGGCCGCGCAGTAGGCCTCGTTGAACGGCTGGCCGACGATCCCGCCCACGCTGGTGACCGTGATGACCCGGCCTCCGGTGGCGCGCAGCAGCGGCATGGCCGCGCCGGTCAGCTCCACCACGCCGAAGAAGTTGACCTCCATCGCCGTGCGGAACAGCTCGGTGCCGACGCGTTCGACCGTGCCGACCGCTCCGGCGCCCGCGTTGTTGACGACCGCGTCCAGGTGACCGTGCTCGGCGATCACCTCGTCCAGGCAGGCGGTGATCGCATCGCGGTCGGTCACGTCGAGTCGTTTGACGTGGACGCGCTCGGCGACGCCCGCGGCGGTCGCGGCCTCACGCAGCGCGCCGGACCGGGCCGGATCGCGCAGGGTGGCGACGACCGTCCAGCCCGCCTGCGCGGCGGCGACCGCGGCGGCCAGGCCGATGCCGGTGGAGGTGCCGGTGATCAGGACGACCTTGGGGGTGGGGGAGGCGGAGGAAGGCATGGCGTTGCTCATTTCTGGTGAGAGGCGCGAGGACGGTTTCACATCTGTGCGTGCACACACACCGTACGACTTCCGTGCGCGCACACGCAACCCGCTACAGTGGTCGGCATGGCACGCACGGACCTCACCCTGGGAGAGCTCACCGCCCGCGACCACGCCTTCTACGGGCTGGTGTGGGCCAGTACGACCCTGACCGCGCGCGTCGACCGCGCCCTGGCGCGCGCCCACGACCTGCCCCTGTCGTGGTTCGAGGTCATGCTCTGGCTCAGCGTCCAGGTCGAGCCGGTCGCCGCCTCCGACCTGGGGGAGAAGACCCTGCTCAGCCGCAGTCAGGTCTCCCGGGTCGTCGACGCCCTCCAGGCCCGCGGGCTGGTCGAGCGCATGCCGTCGCCGACTGACGCGCGCTCGGTGCGGGTCGGGCTGACCCAGGCGGGGCGTCGGGCGTTCGCCGAGGCCGACGCGACCCGGCGCGAGACGCTGGCGGAGGTCTTCGACGACCGCCTCGACGACGCGGACATCGAGGCGCTGGGAACGGTGTGGGACAAGCTCAAGGCGTCAGCACCGCCCGACGCGCCCACCTGCGGGGCTTCGCCCGCGGGCTGAGGCGCGGTCGCGCTTTCGCGAGCTTGGCGTTCGTGGGGGTTGGCGTTCGTGGCGCTTGGTGTTCGCGGCGCCTGGCGTTCGCGGCGCCTGGTGGTTCGCGCGTTCGCGACGCCCGGTAGCCTTGCCCGATTTTCCTTCCACCTCCTTCCACCTCCACGGACGTGATCCATGGCTCCCGCTTCCCCGACCTGCTGGGCCGACCTGGCCGCGCGCCGGGCCGAAGGCGTCGAATTCCGCAGGGTGTGGCGCAGCGCGCCGGGCTCCACCCTGCTCCATCTGGCGATACACGGCGGCGGTATCGAACCGGGGACCACGGAACTCGCCGACGCCGCCGCCGGTCGGGCCGACCACTTCTACTCGCTGGAGGCGTTGCGCAGCACCGGCAACGCCGCGCTGCACCTGACCTCGACGCGCTTCGACGAGCCGAAGGCGCTGGCCATGGTCCGCGAAGCCGAGCACGTCGTGTCTTGGCACGGCGCCGGTGGCGAGGCGCCCGTCACCTACCTCGGCGGCCGTGACGAGGCACTGCGCGACGCGATCGGGCAGGCCCTGTCGGCAGCGGGCTTCGCCGTCGCCCTCGCGGGGTCCGACATCGACGCGAGCAACCCCCGCAACATCTGCAACCGCAACGCGCGCGGTGGCGGCGTCCAGTTGGAGATCAGTACGGCGCAGCGCAAGGCGTTCTTCGCGCGCGGCGATCTCTCGCGCGCCAACAGGGGCAGGAGGACAGCCGAGTTCAGCGCCTACGTGACCGCTGTGACGAGTGTCCTTCCGGGCGGGGGAACGCCCGGCGGGAGGTGAGAGGGCTGCCGGACGCTCCCGCCCGCAGCCCTCTCACCCCGGCAGGCGTGCCGCAGGCTCCTCCGGCTCTCCGGGCCGCGCCGTGGACCAGGCCTCCAGATCGACCGCACCCTCCCACAGGGCCAGCCCGACGCCGAGCACACAACCCACCAGGACGCCCACGCCGTGGTTGTTGGTGATCGCGCACAGCACGATCCCGGCGAGCGGCACCAGCAGGGCCAGTTTGCGCAGCGCGGCGTCGGGGCCGCGCAGGGCATAGACGACGGCCAGGGCGCCGACCAGGCCGCAGATGGCCACCGAGTTGCCGGCGCCGTGCTTGCTCCAGCTCGCCAGGCTGACGGCCTGCGCGGCGACCCCGCTCACCAGGTAGACGAGGAGCATGCGCACCGACCCGAACAGCCGCTCGGCCACCGGGGCCACGGCGATCAGGGCGGCCAGGTTGAACAGGATCTGGATCCAGCCCGACGACTCGACCAGCAGCGCGCTCGGCGCCCGCCACCACGGCCCGTCGGGGACCCGCTCCAGGTGGTGCAGGACGGCGGGCGCGATGGTCTGCACGACGGCCA
This sequence comes from Streptantibioticus parmotrematis, assembly GCF_019890615.1. GTDB lineage: Bacteria > Actinomycetota > Actinomycetes > Streptomycetales > Streptomycetaceae > Streptantibioticus_D > Streptantibioticus_D parmotrematis. Next base: position 396,115 of record NZ_JAINVZ010000001.1, read on the forward strand.
TCGCCGCCATGAGGACCACCAGGACCGAGGCGACGACCGGCAGCGGGCGCTGCCAGATCCGGCGGACCAGTTGGGGGCCGGCGACCTGCTCGGTGGGCGCCGTCGCCGCCACCAGGACGCGCATGCCCGGGACGACGACGGCCGCGGCGCAGGCGTAGAGAAGCACAGTTCCCGTACTCATGCTCATGGTCCCAGCCTGCCAGAAGCGATGGCCGGACCACAGATGTCACCGAACTCGGCGCGTCCCCAGTCGTGTTGCGGGCCGAGGGCGCCCTCGGCCCGCGTCCTTGCGACGCGGTCAGAGTCCGACGTCGCGGCTGCTGAGGTCCGCCAGCGACTCGCGCCGGACCAGCAGCCGGGAACGACCGCCGTGGACGGCGACCACGGGCGGCCGGCCGACCAGGTTGTAGGCCGACGCCATCGACAGGTGGTACGCGCCCGCCGCCGGTACGGCGATCAGATCGCCGGGGCGGGTGTCGGCCGGGAGCCGGACGTCGCCCGCGATCACGTCGCCCGCCTCGCAGTGCCGGCCCACCACGGTGGCCGTCATCGTCCGGTCGCCGCAGGCGCGGCCGACGAGCCGCGGCGCGTACCTGACCCCGTACAGCGCGGGCCTGGGGTTGTCGCTCATCCCGCCGTCGACCGCGACGAAGACATGTCTGCCGTTGTGCTTGACCGCCAGTACGCGGTACAGCACCACGCCCGCGGGGCCCGCGATCGCGCGGCCGGGCTCCACCGTCAGGCGGGGCGCGGGCAGACCGGCGGCGGAGCAGCTGCGGTGCACCTCCACGCCCAGCCGGGACGCCAACACCGCGATGTCCAGCGGCCGTTCCCCCGGGCGGTAGGCGATGGAGTGCCCGCCGCCCATGTTCAGCTCGGGCAGGCTGACACCGTGCTGCTCCCTGATGCGGGCCATCAACCCCACCACCCGGCGGGCCGCCAGTGGATACGGCTTGACCGAGTCGATCTGCGAACCCAGGTGGCAGTGGAGACCGGTCAGCAGCAGCCGGGGCTGGCCCAGGATGCGTGCCGCGGCGTGCGACGCCGAGCCGTCCGCGATGGGCACGCCGAACTTCTGGTCGGCGGTGCCGGTGCGGACCGCGGCGTGGCCGCCCGCCCCGATGCCCGGTGTGACACGCAGCAGCACCTTCTGGCGGCTGCCCGACGGCACCTCGGCGGCCAGCCGGGCGATCTCGCTCGTGCTGTCCACGACGATCCGGCCCACCCCGAGCCGTAGCGCCGCACGCAGGTCACCGGGGCTCTTGGCGTTGCCGTGCATGATGACGCGCTCCGGCGGGAAGCCGCTGGTGACGGCGAGTTCGAGCTCCCCGGCCGAACACACGTCCAGCGACAGCCCCTCCTCGTCGATCCAGCGCACCATCGCCCGGCACAGGAACGCCTTTGCCGCGTAGGCGACCTCCGCGCCCCGGAACACGGCGCGGTAGCGCCGACAGCGGGCCCGCACTTCGGCCTCGTCGAGGACGTAGGAGGGCGTGCCGAACTGCTCGGCCATCTCGGCGAGTTCGACGCCGCCCACGCTGAGGCCGCCGTGCGGCGTCGGACGAGCGGAGGCGGGCCACAGGGCCGACTCCGCGTCGTTCAGCCGCCCTTCGGCGCGGGGTTCCACCAACTGCACACTCATCGCCACTTCCTCCTCAGCCGATCCACAGCGCGACGGCGTCGATCAGCGCCGCGGCCCCCGTGACGCGGATGACACCGACCATGCGGGGATCCCAGTCCCGCCAGAACGCGTGCGCGTCGCCGGTCGCCGCGGTGGTCGGCGGCGCGGAGAACCGCGGGTCGACGACGACCTCCGACACGCCGAGCGGTTCGGTCAGGGCGCGCAGCGCGGGCTCGGCGAGCGTGACGCACGCCTGCGCGGAGCCGAGGGTGTCGGCGAGCCGCTCGCGCGTCGTGAAGCCGACCGCGGTTCGGCCGCCCAGCGGCGTGCGGAACAGACGGGCGGTGCAACCGGCGGGCCCCGGCCGGACGGGCACGTACAGTCGCCCGGCCGGGACGCGTTCCGAGGGCTCCGGGTCGTCGTCGCACAGGTGCTCGGTCATGGGATTTCTCCTCGCGGAAGGTCGTCGGCGCGAGCCGTCAGGCGCGGCCCGAGCGCACTACTGACGCTATTCCCGCTGGTCCGGAGGGTGCGCCGAGCCCTGACGCGACGTTGACGCCATGAGCTGAGGCTTTGACGCGAAGGCCACGGCGCCGGGGCGCCGCCGCTGGTCAGGAATCCGGGCGCGACTCCCGGAGCAGACCGAGCGGCACCGGCCCCCGATGGAGCACTGCGGAACGTCACCCACGGCAGCAGCGGCTCGTCCGGCCCGATGTCCCGCAGCCCTGGCCCGCGCGCAGGTCCTTCACCGCATAACGTGCCGTCACCGCCGAGCGCCCGCAACGCCGTTCCGTGGGGTGTATGTCCTATTCTCGCCGATGTGTCGGTGAGCGAGGGCAATGGGCGCGGCGGGATCGGCCGGGAGGGCGGTGGCCTCGGTGGGCGGAGGACGCGCGGTCCCGGTGGCGGCGGGGCCGACCGGATCCTTCCGGCGGACCGTGGCTTCGCGGGCCACCGGGCGACCTCCATCGAGCTGCTCTTCGACCTGGTCTTCGTCTTCGCGTTCTCCCAGATCTCGTCCTTCCTGGTCCACCGCCAGAGCACGGCCCAACTGGGCCAGGGCCTGGTCATCCTCACCCTGCTGTGGTGGGTGTGGGCCGCGTACGCCGCGCTGGGCAACCAGGCGCGGGGCGACACGGCCGTGGTCAAGATGGGCTTCACCGCCGGGATGGCGGCCATGTTCATCACGGCGCTGGCGATCCGCGAGGCATGGAGCGACGCGCCGGGCGGCCTGTACGCGCCGCTGGTGTTCGTGTACGGCATCATCGCCAACCGCGTCGTCTACTGCCTCCTCGCCTTCCACATCGCCGACGACGACCCCCAACTCCTCGCCTACGTAAGGCGTTCGGCGGTGCGCATGGCGGTCACCAGTGCGGCCCTGCTGGTCGGCGCGGAGCGGGCGGGCACCTCGCAGCTCGTGCTGTGGACGCTGGCCGCGGTGGCGGACTGGCTGATGCCGCGGCTCGTTCCGGCGGATCGCGGGTGGCCGGTACCGAACGCCGCGCACTTCGCGGAACGGCACGGACTGATCCTCATCATCGCCATCGGGGAGCTGATGATCTCAGTGGGCGACGGCGTCTCGGTCAACCAGGAGGGCCGGCATGTCGCGCTGAGCCTGCCCGTGATCGAGACCGGCGTGTACTGCATCGTGCTGGCGGTGTGCCTGTGGTGGCTCTACTTCGACTTCGTCGGACCGCCGGCCGCCCGGCGGCTGAGTGTGCTGCACGGCAGCGACCGCACGCGCTTCGCCCGCAGGGCCTACGGGCTGCTCCACTTCCTCCTGATCGCCGGAGTGGTCTACATCGCCCTCGGCCTGGAGGAGGTCATCGACGTGCTCCAGCGCACCCCCGACCACCCCGACCTGCACGCCCCGCTGCCGTGGAGCGCCCTGGTCGCGCTGTACGGGGGTACGTGCGCGTACCTGGCGGCGGGGCCCGCCATCCAGCGCCTGAGCACCCGGGCCCCCTCCGTACTCCAACTGGGGGCCGCCGTGCTGTGCCTGGCGTTCCTGCCGGTGGCCCACGAGGTGAGCGCGCTCGCGGCGCTGGCCTTCGTGGCGGGCCTGCTGGTCGTCCTGGTCAGCACGGAGGGCCTGCGCCGGGCACACGCGGGTCTCGAGTGGTGGTGACGACGCGGCCGCGGCGCTCAGCCCGCCATGGCAACGGAGTTGGGCGCCTGGCCGGGCGGTCCGTGCCGACAAGACGGACCGCCCGGCCGTGCCCCCGCGGGATCCGAGCCCGGGCCCCGCGAGTCGAAGGCCGCCGGAGACACGAGGCGGCGGGGTTGCGGGACGCTCGGGACGCGAGACGGCGGGGCCGCCTCAGGACACGGTACGCGCGGCCGCCTCGTCGCGCCGCCGCAGCTCCTTCTTGTCCGGCTTGCCCGCGTCCGTGAGCGGAAGGGCGTCCACGAACGTCACCCGCTCCGGTTCGTACATCGCGCCGCGCTCGGCACGCACCCAGGCCCGCAGGCCGTCGGCGTCGAGGTCGGCGCCCGGCACACGGACCACGGCGGCGTGCACGCGTTCCATGTGGTCGGCGTCCCGGACCCCGAAGACGGCGCTCTGCCGCACCTGCGGATGGGCGTTGATCAGGTCCTCCAACTCCGTGGTGTACACGTGCCCGCCGACCACCACGATCATGTCCTTGATCCGGTCGACGATCGTCAGGTAGCCCTCGTCGTCCAGGTAGCCGACGTCCCCGGTGTGCAGCCAGCCGTCCCGCAGGACCTCGGCGGTCAGCTCGGGCTGCTTCCAGTAACCCGCCATGATCTGCGACGAACGCACGCAGATCTCACCGTGCTCGCCGGTCGGCAGGTCGCGTCCGGACGGGTCGCGGATGGCGACCTCGACGCCTTCCAGTACCCGCCCGGCCGTACGCAGCCGCTCCGGTCGGTCCGGGTCGTGCTCGTCGGCGGGCAGCACACTGATGCCACCGGCCTCGTTCTGCCCGTAGAACTGCATCAGCACCGGCCCGAACCTGCGCACCGCGTCGACGATCCGGGTGGGCGACGCCTGGCAGCCGCCGTAGACCACGCTGACGAGGCTGGAGGTGTCGGTGGCCGCCGCGTCGGGGTGGTCCATCAACTGGTAGAGCAGCGGCGGCAGAAGGAACAGGTGGGTGATGCGCTCGCGCTCGATCGTCGCCAGTGCCGAGGCGGCGTCGAAGTCCTCCAGCAACACCACGACGCCACCGGACTGGAGGGTGGTGTCGGCGAGATAGCCCGCCGCGTGCGCGAGCGTGGTGCACACCAGCTGCCGGTGCTGCCCCTCACGGTCCTCACCGAGCCGACCGCGCCAGCCGTTCATGTGCGCGAAGGTGGTGCAGATGCCCTTGGGATGGCCGGTCGTGCCGCCGGTGTGGCGGATGATGCAGATGTCGTCCTGCTCGGCGATACCGGCCAGCGGTTCGGCGGACTGCTGCGACGCCAGCTCCAGCAGGTCCGTCCCGTTCTTCGCGGTGCCCAGCACGAGCACGTCGGCGACCGGCGCCTGCTGCGTCACCTCGGCCGCGCGCTCCGCGTACCGCGGGTCGACGATCAGCGCCCGCGTCTCCACGTCACGCACGATGGCGGCCTGGACGTCCGCCGACAGCTTGTTGTAGAGGTGGTTGACCCGGCATCCCACGAGGTTCGCCGCGTAGCGGGCCGCGATGGTCTCCGGCAGGTTCCCGCACAGCAGCGTCACGGTGTCACCGCGTCCGAGGCCCCTGGCCCGCAGCGCACGGGCCATCCGGTGGACCAGATCACGGAACTCACCCGCGGTGACCCGCCGCCCCTCGTGGACCAGCGCCTCCCGCCCCGGGTCGGCCTCCAGGGCGTCGAGAGTCTCCTCCACGTAGGTGCGGAAATCGTCGGCGGCATCGGACATCGGGGGGCTCCTGCCTCGGTCGATAGATTGCCTCGGGCAATCGAACACGATGCCTGTGGCTGCTCTGTGACGACAAATGGCTTCGTCGCCACCCGACGGAAGGAAGAAAGGATCAAGCCACCCCTTACCGGCCCGCGGAAATGATGTACAGGCCATGGAAGGCGCCACTCCGCCCGCCTCGGGCTGTCCCGGACGCGGCGCAGGGCCGCACGGAAACTGTCTGGTTCCGGGTCCGAACGCAGGTCACCCGGCTGAGCGACCGGTTTTCCTTGGGTGTGACGAGGCTCGACCTGAAGCCCGTGCCGCGGCCGTCGAGGGCGGGTCGGGCCCCGGTCCAGGGCCGAGGCGGCGGGCTCCGGCGAGCCGACCGGATGCGGCTGAGGGACACGGCCGTTGCCGATACGGTGGGCGTGCGCGGGAAGCGGTGGGCCGACCCGTGGCCGACGGACCGGTACGAGAAGTGGGGGGCGGCACATGGTGGACCCTGCATCGCTGACGGCGATCACCACGGTGCTCGGGGCAGTGGGCGGTGGGCTGGCCAACGAGGCCGGGAAGGCCGCGTGGGAATCGGCGGGCGTCCTGATCCGCCGCATCGCGGGCCGGGAGGTGCAGGCACCCACCGACGCCGACCAGCGCGTGGCCGTCGCCCGCGTCGTCCACGACGGCATCCGCCGCGAGCCCGCGCTCGCCGGCGCCTGGCAGGTCTTCGCCAGCGGCGTCCCCCGCAGCGTCCCCGGCGCGGCCGCACCCCAACTGCTGCCGCTCGCCGACCGGTTCTTCACCGACCGCCGCGACCCCCTCAAGACGCTGGACCAGGAGTACGGCCGCGAGTTCGACGGCAGCCCCCGCGCGATACTGCTGCACGGGCCCTCGGGCATCGGCACCAGCGCGCTCGCCGTCCAGTGGGGATGGCGGGAGCCACGCCGCTTCCCCGACGGCAGACTGTACGCGGACCTGCGCGGCCTCTCACCGGACACCGCGTCCGACGCCGCCACCGTGCTCGCCCACTTCCTGCGCAAACTGGGTGTCGCCGACGCCGAGATCCCCCCGACGACGGCCGACCGCGCCGACCGCTTCCGCGCCGAAGTCGCCGAACGGCGGCTGCTGGTCGTCCTCGACCACGCCCACTCCGCGGCACAGGTCAAGCCGCTCCTGACCGCCGCGCCGGGAGTGTTCACCGTCGTGGTGGCCCGCAGGCCCCTCGCCGGACTGGACCTGCTCGCCGTACCGCTCGGGCCGCTGACCGAACGCGACGCGCTGCGCCTGCTGACCGGCGTCGCGGGCAAGCCCGCCGTCACGGCCGCCCGCCCGGTGCTTCCCTCGGCGCTCGCGCGCTGCGCGGGTTCGCCCTTCGCCCTCCGGGCGCTGGCACCCCGGCTGGCCGAACTGCCCCCGACAGCCCAGCAGTTCGCAACGGCGGGGGAGCCCGTCGCGGACGACGCCGACCGCGATCCGGTACGGGACGCCGTTCACGACCTCTACCGCGGCCTTCCGCCCGAGGCCGCCCGCGCCTACCGGCTGCTCGCGGTACGGCCCTGGCCGTGGATCACCGCCGGGCCGGCGGGCGCGGCGCTGAACGTTCCGGAGGCCGAGGCCGCCGACCTCCTGGCGCGACTCGCCGGACACCGGCTACTGGACACCACCGACGGCGTTCGCTACGCCTACCGGCCCAGTGTGCGGCGGCACGCCGAAGGCCTCGCCCTGCGCGAGGAGGGCATCGCGGCCTGCGCCGGAGCCGTCCGCAGGATGACGGCGTGGCTGCTGGGGTTCGCCGTCACCGCGGACCGCTCGGCCCACCCCGACCGCTGGTGGCTCGGACCGCTCTACACCTCCCTGCCACCGGGGCCGTACGGCGACGACCAGAGCGCCGCGCTCACCGCTCTGGTCGACGAGCTCGACGTCCTGGTCGAAGCGGTGCGCGCGGCGGACGAGTTGGAGGACCCGGCCACCGCCTGGCAGCTGTGCGAAGCCATGTGGGCCGCCCAGTTGCGGGCCGGTCGCCACGACCAGGTCATGCCCGCGCTCCGCGTCGGGGCCCGGGCCGCCGACCGCCTCGACCCGGACTCGCGCGTCGCCGGGCGCCTGCACACCCAGCTCGCTCTGGCCCTGATGGAGCGTCGGGAGTACGGCGACGCGTCCGCTGAACTGCGCACCGCGGCCCGGGCGGAGCGCGTCGCGGGCCATCTGCGCGGACAGGCGACGGCGTTGGAGACCCTCGGCCTGCTGCGGTTACGGCAGTGGCGCCACGAACAGGCCCTCGGCCTCTTCGAGGAAGCGGCCGACACCCTCGACGGCGTCGGCCCGGACGACGAGGGCCACGCGGACCTGCCCCGGGCCAGGGCCCTGCTGCGACGCCACCGCGGCCGCGCCCTGCGCGGTCTCGGCCGCCGCCGGGAAGCGCGTGACCTGGGCCGGGAAGCGCTGGAGTACTTCCGCGGCGACGGCCACGACCCGTACAACGCCGGACGGACGCTGACCGATCTCGCCGAGATCGAACTCGACGCCCAGGACTACGCGGCGGCCGTCCCCCTCCTCGACGAGGCGATCGCCACCCTCGCCGCCCAACGCGCCGGCTACCACGTCGCCCGCCTCAAGGCTCTGCGCGCGGCTTGCGTCAGCGCCGGAGGCTGACGGTGCTGTGCGCGGCGTGCGTCAGCGCGGGGGGCTGACCGACACGGTGTGCGCGGCCGAGCCCGTCACGACGACGAGCCCGGTCGCCACCAGCTCCCGCGCCGTACGGCCTTCGGCCCGGGCGCCGTGCAGCGCGGACACCCACGCGGTGGGATCGCCGCCGCCCGGCTCCCCGGTGAGCCGGAGCGTCACGCCGTCGCGGGTACGCACCACACACTCGGTGGGACCGGTCACGTACGCCGCGACCGAGCAGTGCGGAAACCGCGCCAGCGTCCGCACCGCCCAGGCCTCCGGGCCCTCCAACCGGGGGTCGTCACCGGGGCCCTGACGGTGAATCACATCCGCGTGGGAAAGCACTCCGGGGTCGAGGGTGTCCTCGTGGACCGCCGTGTGCACGTACCCGGACGCGCCGTCGGGCTCGTGGCGCGGATCGGCGTACCGGGTCACCGAGACCCCGTTCGCCGCCACCCGCGTCACCACCCGCACCGGGGCGGTGCACACACGCGGTTCGTACGGCGGCAACGGCAGCGGGTCCAGCAGCGCGGGCCCGGTGGGTTCGTCGAGTCCGGCCAGCTCGTAGAAGGCGCGGCGCAGGAGTGCCGCCGACTCGCCCGGCGCCGACGTGGTGAACTCGGCCGGCCCACGCAACGGCCGATGGGAGGCGATCACCGTGGCCAGCTGCTTCTCCAGCGGCCCGTACGCGTCGAGCCGCGGTGCCTCACGGACGAACGCCGCCACGGGGGAGTCCTCGTCGAGCGTGTGGTGTGAAGCGGTCCCGACCAGCACCGGCGTGCCGAGCGCCGCCGCGTAGTACGAGACGCTGCCGAAGTCGCCGATCACCACGTCGGCGGCGATCACGGCCTGACGCCAGCCTTCGAGCGGGTCCACCAGCGCCAGACCGGCACGCCGCGCCCGGTCCGTCCACGCGCGGACCTGGCCCGGCCCGTGCCCCTGCCAGATGTTGGGATGCAGGACGGCGGCCAACCGGTACTCGTCCAGGGGGAGTTCGGAGACCAGGCGGGGGAGGAGCGCGGGCAGCAGGTCCTCGGCACCGCCGTCGCCGAAGAGCGAATCAGGGTTCCAGGTCGAGTTGAGCACCACCAGGCGCTGACCGTCGTGGACCCCGAGCGCCCGGCGGAAGCGGTCCCGGTGGCAACGCGCGGCGAGCATGCGGTCGAAGCACGGGTCCCCGGCGAGGACAGCGGCGGGAGCGGCCTCGGGACAGGCCGCACGCAGGCGGTCCAGCTGCTCGGGATGGGAGAGGACGAACGCGTCCGCCACCGGGTCGCCTTCGGGGGTGAGCAACCAGTCAGGCGAAAGCCCGAAGACCGGCTTCCGGCTTCCGGCTTCCGGCTTCCGGCTTCCGGCTTCCGGCTTCCGGCTTCCGGCTTCCGGCTTCCGGCTTCCGGCTTCCGGCTTCCGGCTTCCGGCTTCCGGCTTCCGGCGTTGCCAGCCTTTTATTATATCCAATTCCGTGCGAAAGCACCGCCAACTTCCCTCGTAGGGAATGGAGTTGGCCTCCGAGGCTCGCCGAGATCGCCAGGTCCACCGGTGTGTCCAGCGCCTGCTCCCACGGAAGAACCGGCACTCCGACGGCGGCGAGCAATTCCCCGACACCGCCCTGGAAGGGCGAGGACCCCGTGCACGTCGCGAGCAGCTGAACGCGGAAGTCGTCGCGGAACAACGGCAGTACGTCCAGAAGGCGCGTCGCCGACGTGACGTTGTGCACCACGAAAAGAACGCGTCGGCACAGGCCCCGCGTGGCCCACCGCACCGCCTCGTCCCCGACCGGCACCCGGAGCCACCCGAACCCGGCTCGGGTCACGGACGCCTCCTCGTGCCGGTGGACTCATCGCGCGGTGTCGGTGAGTTCATCGCGCGTTCGGCCGATCACCCTAGCGCACCGTGCCGTCACCGCCGGGGTGACCGCCTACCAGGTCACCGGCAGCCGTACCGGTCCGCGCGCCGCATGGCCCTCGCGCCACGCGATGTCGGCGTCCGGCACGGCCAGTCGCAGTCCGGGGAAGCGGCGCACCAGTCCCCACAGGGCTTCCTGCAACACCACCCGCGCGAGCGGGGCCCCGAGGCAGCGGTGCATGCCGTGGCCGAACGCCAGGTGCGAGGGCGCCGGCCGGGTCACGTCCACCGCGTCGGGCCGGTCGACGCCCGCCGCCCGGCGGTTGGGCGTCGCCAGGGCCGCCATCACGACCTCCCCGGCGCGGACCGTCACACCGCCGATCACCACGTCCTCGGTGGCGAGCCGCGGCAGCGCCCCGGGCACGGTGGGCGCGTACCGCAGCAGTTCCTCCACGGCGTCGGGCACCCGGTCGGGCTCGGCCACCAGCAGGTCCCACTGCTCGCGCTCCCGCAGCAACACCAGCAGGTTCACGCATATCTGCTGTGCGGTGGTCTCCAGGCCCGCGCCCAGCAGGAAGACCGCGAGGCCGACCAGTTCCTCCGGGGTGAGCCGTTCGCCCTCCTCGCAGACCGCGGCCAGCGCGCTCAGCAGGTCGTCGCCGGGCTCACGACGCTTGCGTTCCAGCAACGAGACGAGGTAGCCGACCATCCGCCCACGCCGCTGTGCGACCTCCTGGGCCGAGTACGCGGAGACGTTCAGCAGCGTCTCCGTTCCGCCGAAGAACTCCTGGCGGTCCGCGTACGGCACGCCGATCCACTGGCACACCGCCATCACCGGCAGCGGGGTCGCCAGCAACGGCACCAGGTCGGCGGGCGCCCCGGTCCCGGCCACCTCGTCGAGCAGCGCACCGACCCGGTCGCGCGCGAAGGGCCGCACGTCCTCGACCCGCCGGGTGGTGAACGCGGACGCCACCAGCCTGCGCAGCCTGGCGTGGTCCGCGCCGTCGGCCGCCGCCATGCCACCGGACACCTGCGGGATCTCGAAGACCTGTGCCGACGGATCCGCGACGTAGGCGGCCCGACTGAACCGGGGATCGGCCAGCATCGCGCGCACGTCCTCCGGCCGGCTGAGCAGCCAGGCGGTGACCCCGGTCGGCGTGGTGATCCGGGCGACCGGCTGCGCGCCCGCGATCCGCGCCAGGGCGGGGGCCGGGTCCGGGCCGCTCATGTCCGCGAAGGGGAAGTCGTGCACGGCCTGCGGCACCGTCTGCGTTGCGGTCATCAAGAGGCCCTCTTCGCTGCTGTCGCCGGTCTACGGGAACGGGCTGCCGCGGTCGGTCGTCACCGCGTGGCCCGGTCGGCCAGTCTCGCCCGCCCCTCTCGACTCCGGCTCACCCCACGCCTGATCGCCCCTTCCCAGGTCGCGACGGCCCTCGCCGAACCCCTCGCGCCGGGCTCCACCGCCCCTCCGACCCCGTTCCATCCCGGCCCACGAGGCTCGAACCCCTAGGCGATGCAAGAGCCGTGTCTCCAGGGGGAGTTCTCAGCATGACCGATGTCCAGGGCGCCCGTACCGACGTCCACGGCGACGGGGAGCCGTCGCGGCCGCTGACCGCGGCCCAGGCCGGGGTCTGGTTCGCCCAGCAGGTCGACCCGGCCAACCCGATCTACAACACCGCGGACTGGCTGGAGATCCACGGCCCCGTCGACCCGGTGCTCTTCGACCGCGCGGTGCGGATGACGTACGAGGAGGCCGACGCGCTGCACGTGCGCTTCGTGGAGACCGACGCGGGACCACGGCAACTCACGGCATACGACGCCGACGTCCCCCTGCCCGTGATCGACGTGAGCGGCGAGCCGGATCCCGTCGCGGCGGCCGAGGCGTGGATGCGGGCCGACATGGCGACCCCGGTCGGGCTGACCGACGGGCCGCTCTTCGCCTTCGCCCTCTTCCGGGCCGGTGACGCCCACTGGCTGTGGTACCAGCGCGGCCACCACATCGTGATGGACGGCTACGGCGGCGCCCTGTTCGTACGGCGCGCCGCCGAGGTCTACGACGCCCTGCTCGCCGGTGAGCCCTCGGCCTCCGGAGCGCTGGGCTCGTCCCGGCGACTGCTCGACGAGGACCTGGCCTACCGCGCGGACGAGGCGTTCACCGAGGACCGCGCGTACTGGACGGCCCAACTCGCCGGTCAGGAGCCGCCGGTGGGGCTCGCCAGGCGGGACGCCAGGATGTCGCACGCCTTCCTGCGGCGCACCGCGACCGTGGCACCCGAAGCGGCCGACCGCCTGCGGACCGCCGCCCGCGCCCTGAAGGTCGGACGCCCGGCGCTGATCATCGCCGCGGTCGCCGCGTACACCCACCGGCTCACCGGAGCGCCCGAGGTGACGCTCGGCCTGCCGGTCACCGCCCGCAAGACCCTGGCCGCCCGCACGACACCGGCAATGACGGCGAACGTGCTGCCGCTGCGACTGCCGACCAGCCCGGCGACCACGCTCGGCGAACTCGTCAAGGAGGTGTCGGCGACCAGCCGCCAGGCGCTGCGGCACCAGCGGTACCGCACCGAGGACATCCGCCGCGACCTGAGCCGCGCCACGGCCGACCGCCGCCTGTTCGGTCCCGTCGTCAACATCATGCCGGTCGACGAGGCCCTGGCCTTCGGGGGCCACCGCACCACCGCGCACAACCTGTCCAACGGTCCCGTCGAGGACCTTGCCATCGTCGTCTACGAGGAGCCGGACGGCGCCGGGCTGCGCATCAACTTCAACGCCAATCCCGCGCTCTACGACGAGGACGAACTCGCCGCCCACGAAAGGCGGTTCACCGCCTTCCTCGACACCGTCGCCGCGACCGCCGCCGACACGCCGCTGGGCCGTGTCGAAACGCTGGGCGAGGACGAACGACGCCTGGTGCTGGGCGAGTTCGCCGGTACGGTCCGTAGCGCGCCGCGCCTCACCTTCCCCTTGCTGTTCGGCGAGCAGAAGCGCCGTACGCCGAACGCCACCGCCGTCGTGGCGCACGACGCCGTGATGACCTACCGGCAGCTCGACGCCCGCGCGGAACGGCTGGCCAGGGCGCTGACCGCGCGCGGCGCGGGCCCGGGCCGGATCGTCGGCATCGCCCTGCCGCGGTCCGCCGAACTCGTCGTCGGCCTGCTCGCGGTCCTCAAGTCCGGAGCCGCCTACCTCCCGATCGACCTCGACTACCCCGCCGAGCGGCGCGAGTTCATGCTGTCGGACAGCGGTGCCACGTTGTTGCTCACCACCGCGAGCGTGGCGCCTCCACGCAGCGAGTCGGGTCCGCGGCACCTGGTGCTCGACGGTCACGGACGGGTGGCCGGTCCCGAACTCCCGCGCGAGGCAGACGCGTTGACGTCACCGGCCCCCGAGGACGCCGCCTACGTCGTCTACACCAGCGGCTCCACCGGCGTCCCCAAGGGTGTCGTCGTGGAGCACCGTGCCGTCGCCGACTACCTGACCTGGTGCCGCCAGGCCTACCCGGACCTGCGCGGAGCCACCCTGCTCCACACCTCGTTCTCCTTCGACCTGACCGTCACCGCGCTGCTGGGGCCCCTGGTGAGCGGCGGAGTCGTGCAGCTCGCCGCGCTGGAGGACGGCGTGGAGGGCCTGCCCGGCGCCACCCCGGTGACGTTCCTCAAGGCGACCCCGAGCCACCTCCCGCTGCTCACCGCACTGCCCGCCGACCGGTCCCCCCACGGCACGCTCGTGCTCGGCGGCGAGGAACTGCGCGGCACGGCACTGCGCGAGTGGCGCCGCGCCCACCCCGACGTCACGGTGATCAACGCCTACGGCCCCACCGAGGCGACCGTCAACTGCGCCCAGTACCGCCTCCCGCCGGACGCGCCGCTGCCCGAGGGCGCCGTTCCCATCGGCCGCCCGTTCCCCGGAACGCGGGCCTACGTCCTCGACGCGGCGCTGCGGCCGATGCCCGTCGGCACGGTCGGCGAACTGTACGTCGCGGGCGCCGGACTCGCGCGCGGCTACCTCGGACGGCCGGGCCTGACCGCCTCGCGCTTCGTGGCCGATCCGCACGGCGCCCCCGGCAGCCGCATGTACCGTACCGGCGACCTCGCGCGCTGGCGTGCCGACGGGGAGCTGGAGTTCGCCGGACGAGCCGACACCCAGGTCAAACTGCGCGGCTACCGGGTCGAGTTGGGAGAGATCGAGGCGGCCCTGACGGTGCTGCCCGGTGTTTCCCACGCCGCGGCGGCCGTACGCGACGACCGGCTCGTCGGCTACGCGGTCGCCGCCGACGGCGGCCCGGGCGTCCCGGGCGACGCGAGGCAACGTCTTGCGGCCCGGCTGCCCGCACACCTCGTCCCCGCGCGCGTCGTCACACTGGCCCGGCTGCCGCTGACCGCCAACGGCAAGTTGGATCGCACGGCGCTGCCCAGCCCGGCCGCGACCGGGCCAGGCGGCGGCGGACGGGCGCCGCGCAGCCCGCAGGAGGAGATCCTGTGCGCCCTGTTCGCCGAGGTGCTGGACCTGCCCAGGGTCGGCGTCGACGACGACTTCTTCGACCTCGGCGGCCACTCGCTGCTCGCCGCCCGCCTCATCGGCCGGATCCGCGACGCCCTCGGCGTCCAACTGGGCCTGCGCGCGCTGTTCGAGGCGCCCACCGTCGCCGCCCTCGGGTCACGCCTGAACGTCGACACCCGCGACGACGCCTTCGACGTGCTGCTCCCGCTGCGCGCGGGCGGCAGCCGGCCCCCGCTGTTCTGCATGCACCCCGCCGGGGGCCTGAGCTGGTGCTACTCCGGCCTGATGCGGCATCTCGGCCCGGACGTGCCGATCTACGGACTCCAGTCGCCGGTGCTCGGCGCGGGCGGCGACCCGGCCGAGAGCGTGGAGGATCTCGCGGAGCGGTTCCTCACCGAAGTGCGCGCCGTCCAGCCGCACGGCCCGTACCACCTGCTCGGCTGGTCGTTCGGCGGAACGGTCGCCTTCGCCATGGCGACGCGCCTTCAGGCGGAGGGCGAGGAGGTCGCGTTCCTCGCGATGCTCGACTCCTACCCCTCCGGCTTCTGGGACGACGGCTACGCGCCCGACGAACGGATGGCCCTCAACACCCTTCTGGAAGTGGCTGGTTGCGACTTCGACGACCTCGGCAACGCCCAGCTGGAGCAGGACGGCGTCCACGACGTCGTACGGCGTGAAGGCGCCACCGTCATCGAGATCCTGCGCAGGGCGGGCAGCGTCCTGGCCAACCTGGAGGAACGCCATCTCGCCTCGTTCGCCGAGATCTTCAGCAACAACGCGCGGTTGCAGCGCTCCTTCTTCCCCGCCCGCTACCACGGCGACGTGCTGTTCTTCACCGCCGACCTCGGCCGCGGCCCCGACTCGCCCACCGTCGACCTGTGGACTCCGTACGTCATCGGTGCCATCGACAACCACCACGTGGAATCCACGCACAACAACATGACCCAGCCCGGGCCGCTCGCCGCCATCGGCCGCGTCCTGGCCGACCGCCTGCCCCGGCCGACGGCACCGCAGACCGGTGCCGGTACGCAAGCGGACCGCCGGGCGGCCGGCTGACCCACCACGCCGCTGTCGGCGGGCCCCGCACGCCGAGGCCCGCCGGGACGGTGCGGCGTCCGGCCGCCTAGGGTGTGAACATGGCCGACACCCACACGTACGACATCGCGGTCGAATGGACCGGCGACCTCGGCCCGGGCACGGCCGATTACCGCGTCTACAGTCGCGACCACGAGGTCCTCGCCGCCGGAAAGCCCCCGATCGCGGCCTCCGCCGACCCCGCCTTCCGCGGCGACCCCGCGCGCTGGAACCCCGAGGAACTGCTCGTCGCCTCGGTCGCCCAGTGCCACATGCTCTGGTACCTCCACCTGTGCGCCACCGCGGGCGTGGTCGTCGTCGACTACGAGGACCACGCCCATGGTGTGATGACGATGGACGAGACCGGAGGCGGCGGCCGGATCACCGAGGTCGTCCTGCGCCCCGAGGTGACGGTGGCGGACCCGGCCATGACGGACAAGGCCCGAGCCCTGCACGGCGAGGTGCACGCCGTGTGCTTCATCGCCCGCTCGGTGGCCTTCCCCATCCGCCACGAGCCGTCCGTGCACGTCCTGGACGCGGAGGACGCCTGAGCGACGCGCCCGCGCCTCACGCGGCGTCCGGTCGCTCCAGCAGGTCGCCGACCACCGCAGCGACCTCTTCGGCCCGGCGCCGCGGGTCGTGGTCGGTACCGGCCCAGGCGATGCGGGCGTCCGGGCGGATCAGGACACTGGTGACGTCGTGCCAGCCCTCCGCCGAGGTCTCGCGCTGCACGCCGACGGCGTGGTGGGCGATGTCGTGGCGAGTCGCCATCGCCGAGGCGAGCGGCGTGTGACGGCCGTCGAGGTCCAGCAGCACCAACTCACCGCCGTGCAGCAGCTGATGGGGAGTACACACCTCGTCCGCGCCGGAGCGCAGCGCGAGCCCGGCGAGCCGTGTGCCCGCCATCGGGTGCGCCGGTGCGGCGTCGGGCCGGTCGCAGGTGGTGTAGCGCGGATCGCCGAATCCGGCCACGCGCCGGGCCCACATCAGGTTCGTCTCCGGGTGGGCCAGGGCCTCGGAGAAGGCGTCGCGCAACGCGACCTCCTCCGGCGTCTCGGCGCTGAACAGCGCGCTCTGGGCACGGGTGTTGTCCATGACCGCGGCACCCGCCGGACGCCGCTCGGCGTCGTAGGTGTCGAGCAGCGCGTCCGAGGCACGTCCCCGCACGGTCGCGGCGAGCTTCCAGCCGAGGTTGGCGGCGTCCTGGATGCCGAGGTTCATGCCCTGGCCGCCCGCGGGGAAGAACATGTGGGCCGCGTCTCCGGCGAGCAGGACCTGCCGCGAGCGGTACGTCGTGGCCTGCCGCGTGGCGTTGCCGTACTGGGAGAGCCACAGCGGTGAGTGCATGCCCATGTCGTGGCCCACCACGGCACGGGTCCGCTCCCGCGCCTCGTCCAGGGTGAGGGGCGCGCCGACGCCGTGTCCCTTGGTGGCGTTGGAGAGCCCCGCGATGCGGTACATCCCGTCACCGAGCGGCGCCGCGAGCACGACACCGGCCGGCCCGCGCACCATCAGCGGGTCGCCGGGCCCCGGAGGGTCGGCGAGGGCGACGTCGGCCAGCCAACCGGTCATCGTGGTGTCCGTGCCGGGGAAGCCGATCCCCGCGGCCTGGCGCACCGCGCTGCGGGTCCCGTCGCATCCCACCACCCAACGCGTGCGCAACGTCGTGTGACCGCCGTCGGCGCGGACGACGAGTTCGACACCGGCGTCGTCCTGGGCCAGTGAGATCACTTCCTGCCCACGTCGGACCTCCGCGCCCCTCGACGTGGCGTGTTCTTCCAGGAGTTGCTCGGTGACGTACTGGCTCAGCGCCAGCGAGAACGGGTGGACGGCTCCCACGCGGCGGAAGTCCAGCCTGGTGCCGGCGGCACCGAAGTGCCCGGTCGGCACGGGGATCCCGCGTTCTATGAAGCGGTCGGCCAGGCCACGCGTGGCGAAGGTGTCCAGCGTGCCCGCCTGCATGCCCACGGCTCGTGAACGCGCGTCGCGCGTCGTGGCCTTCTCCAGGACCAGCACCGAGACCTCGTGCAGCCGCAGCTCGGCGGCGAGCCAGAGCCCGACCGGCCCGGCGCCCACCACGACGACGTCGGCGTCCACGCGGGAGGTGGTGGGGGTTTCGTGCGTCGTCGTCATCGTCAGCCCGTCCTCGTTGTCGTTGACGTTCCTGTTGTCCGTTGGACAAGGGGAGCATGGCATGCGGTAGCAGATGTTGTCCAGTGGACAAGGGGATGGCTCGGGGTACACCCGGTCGGGAGGGGAGCGCGTGCGCGGACAGGGTGGCGCGTGCGCGCCGGAACGGTGTGCGGCGCGAGTGATCGCCGTCGAGGCAGGGGGAGTTCGGCCGGTACGCCGCGACTGTTCAGGGGGTGCCGAAGAGGGGCAGGCGGGCTGTCCGGCGGCGCCGCCGCAATCTCCGTCCCCGGTTGTTAAGGGAGTTGACGCCCCGTCAGGCAGGGGCGTTCAGGAGTGCGCGGAGGCCGAACGCGAATCGCTGGTCGAAGTCGTCCGCCGTGAGATGTGCCGAGGTCTCGGGGTCGGAGAGGTTCGGGTACGGGCCCGTGGCGACCGCCGCCCGCACGGTCTCGGCCTGCACCTGCTCATCGGTCTGCTGCTCGATGGTCAGGCCGAGGACGAAGTAGAAGACGGACCAGTGCAGCCAGACAGCCGTGCGCGGGTCCCGGCCGAGTTCCTTGAGGGCGCCGACGGACGCGTCGGCGAACGTGAGCGCGTGGGGGCCGGTGTTGGTGAGCCCGCTGAGCAGGCGGGCGCCGTCGCGGTGCGCCAGCAGTGCGCCGCGCAGCCGTTCCCACAGCAGGGTCAGCCGCTCGTGCGGTTCGGCCGGAAGGTCCGCGTCGGCGGCGGGGGCGACGATGCGCTCGGAGAGCAGTTCCAGAAGCCCCTGCTTGTTGCCGACGTGCCAGCGGACGGAGTTGTGCCGCACGCCCAGGCGGTCGGCGACGGCGCGCAGGGTCAGTGCGTCCAGCCCGTCGTCCTGGAGCACGGCCGAGGCTGCGTCGGCGATGGCTTCCGTGGTGACGGCCATGCCCTCGACTCCTCACGTCCACAACGGCTCTTGGCCACTGTACAGGGAGCAGGCGTACAGGGAGCAGGGCGGTCGCCCGCGCCGGAGTTCGGGCAGGCCGGATGCCACGGGTCGTGAGCGTGGCGAAGCAGCTCCAGGTTAGCGTGGGGCCCGTATCCGCTGCGGTAGAGGAGTCGGCGTGACCACCGGAGGCACCGTGTCAGAGGTTTCCGAGGGAATCAGCGTGCTCGCCCACTCGGTTCTCGCGAACGTCGCCAACAAGTGGGCACTTCTGGTCATCGACACTCTGGGCACCGAGACGCTGCGGTTCGGCCAGGTCAAGTCGCGGGTGACCGGCATCAGTCACAAGATGCTCGCCCAGACTCTGCGCAATCTGGAGCGGGACGGAATCGTCGACCGCACCGCGTACGCCACCGTGCCGCCCCGGGTGGAGTACCGCCTGACCGAGGCCGGACGGGAGCTTCAGCGAACCGTTCACGGGATCTGCCACTGGACCCGCAGTCACCTGGACCACATCGAGACCGCCCGACGGCGCTTCGACGCGGCAGACGCGTAACGGCGGGACACATCCCGCCCGCGTCCCGCGCGCGCCGGGGGCCCGGCCCCTCGTTCGGCAGCACCGTGCGGCGTGTGTGGTCACCTTCAGGTGCCTTGCTCACCAAAAAGTGCGTTCTTGCAGGTCAACCGCACCTTTCTTACGGTGTGCGAGAAGCCAGCACCGAGCAGGGGAGTCCGAAGTGGCCATTCTCAAGACCTACGCGCGCCTGTGGAGCGAAGACCTGGACGCGGCGTTGCCTCCGCTCGTCGAACTGGTCGGAGAGGAGCCCCACCTGCGGCTCCCCTTCGGTGAGGTCGAACTGGGCGCCATCGGCGACTTCCTGGTGATCGCGGCCACCCCGCAGGCCGCCGCGAACCTTCCCAGGGCGACCGCGACCGTCGTCGTGAGCGACCTCGGTGAGACTCAGGCGATGCTCGCCTCGCACGGCGCCGAGGTCACCTTCGGCCCCACCCAGGGGCCGACGGGCTCCTACTTCTATGCCCGGCACGCCGACGGCTCCGAAGTCGAGTACGTCCAGTGGAGGCCCGAGCTGGTGGCCCGGATCCTTACCTGAGTCCGGCCGTCCGTCGGCCCGGCCATCGACGCCGCCGTCCTCGGCATCGGTGGCGGCCGCCACCGATGCCGAGGCGGCCGTCACCGCTCTTTCACGCTGCGGACGGTGGCCGTGGAGCGGGTGGCTCAAGCGCGATGCCGGTGCGATGCGCCGACCGATGCCATACCCCGCCGCAACGAGGGAACGCTACCGCCCGCCGGTCGACGGCGCGGAAGTCGCGGGTGGGGTACGTCAGTTGCAGACGCCGCTGTTGCCGAAGGCGGGGTTGAGGATGCCGATGACGTTGACGGTGTTGCCGACCAGGTTGATCGGGACGTTGAGCGGGACCTGGATGGCGTTGCCCGAGACGACGCCCGGCGACATGGCGGCCTTGGCCGCCGCGACGCTGCTGCAGCCGTGGGCGTGGTGGTGGTCGTTCGCCGACGCCGTCGTGGCGGACGCGCCCGCGGCGACGCCCGCCGCCAGGATGACGAGGGCGGCCTTCTTGGCAGTGCGCATGGAAAGTTCTCCTCTTGTCGTTCCGCGGCCGCCGCTGCGGCCACACCGGGGCAAACGCCTCAACGGGCCCCGATGACACGCGTTCCGTCGCCGATACCACCGGACGGCGTAAGGACGTGCCCGATGCGGACGCGTGGAGCGCCCGTCCGGGCCGCGGAGACGGCATAGTCGCAGGCCAGAGACGGGGTGGCTATCTTGGGATCAGCTGATTGTCGGGCTGGCGCCCGATCGCCGGGGAGGCGTCCGACCGTGGGGAGGCGCCCGCCCCGAGGCGCATCGAGGGCGGTTCGCCGCCGGTTTCACGAGAACACGCGACGGACCGCCCTCCGGTGCCGGGTGACGAGTCTCAGACCGTGGCGGGGAAGCGGTCCCACACGCGGTGCAGTGCCAGGAGCTCCTTGACCTGACGCAGCACGGCGTCGGCGTCGTCAGCCGTGACCACGCCCGGTGCCTCGACCGGGACGCCTGCCGCCCGCAGCGTGGCCACACCGTCGTTCCACGCACCGAGCGCCTTGCCGTGACGGAAGGCCTCGGACAGCATCAGGCTGACACGGGGATCGACCCGGCCCGCGCCGGGCGCGTGACCCACCTTCGCGTCACGTGCCCCCGGCGCGTCGCTGCCCGGTGCGACCGAGCCGCTGAGCAGCAGCGCGTCGAACTCCACCGACCGGGTGGCCGCGAACGTGCGCTGCACGGTGACGGCGTCCTCGCCCTCGCCGAGCTTGCCGCCGACCGGCGCGACCACCAGCGGCACCATGTCCGCCTCCAGCACGGCGTCGCGCAGCGAGCGGACCGCCGCCAGATCACTGTCGGGACCGGCCACGATGCCGACGACGCGCCCGTCCAGCGGCCAGCTCCGGCCGATCTGGGACAGTGCGGGGCTCGGCTCGACGGCGGCGAGGGCCTCGCTCGCCGCCGGCGCCGGAAGGCCCAGCCCCGCGGCGACCTCCTCGCACAGCCGCGTGTCGATGTTGGCCAGCACCCGCAGGGCGCGTTCCTTGATCGCCTGCTCGTAGCACTTGCTCAGCTCGAAGGTGTACGCGGAGATGATGTGCTCACGCTCCGGCGGGGTCATGCTGAGCCAGAAGCGGCGCGGCTGGCTGAAGTGGTCCGCGAACGAGGCCGGTGCCTTGCGGCTCTTCGTCGCCGCGGGGATCCCGACCGCCGCCTCGATGTACGCCCCGGTGTCCGCTCCGGCCTGGAACGGGCAGCCGCCGTCGAGGGAGTTGGGCCGGTACGGGGCGACACCGCGGTGCACGGCGGTCTGGTGCATCCCGTCGCGCAGCATGTCGTTGACCGGCGCGTGGGTGCGGTTGATCGGGATCTGGGCGAAGTTCGGACCGCCCAGTCGGCTGATCTGGGTGTCGAGGTAGGAGAAGAGCCGCCCGGTCAGCAGCGGGTCGTCGGTGATGTCGATACCGGGGACGAGATGACCGGGGTGGAAGGCGACCTGCTCCGTCTCGGCGAAGTAGTTCGACGGATTGGCGTTGAGCGTCAGCAGACCGATGGGCTGCACCGGTGCCAGCTCCTCGGGCACGATGTTCGTCGGGTCGAGCAGGTCGATGCCCTCGAAGGTCTGGTCAGGGGTGTCGGGGAAGGTCTGGATCCCGAACTCCCACTGCGGGTACGCGCCGGCCTCGATCGCGTCGGCCAGGTCACGCCGGTGGAAGTCCGGGTCCATGCCGTTGATGAGCTGCGCCTCCTCCCACATCAGGGAGTGCACGCCCAGTTTCGGCTTCCAGTGGAACTTCACCAGGGTCGTCGCGCCCTCGGCGTCCACCAGCCGGAAGGTGTGGATGCCGAAGCCCTCCATCATGCGGTACGAACGCGGGATACCGCGGTCCGACATGTTCCACAAGGTGTGGTGGGTGGCCTCGGTGTGCAGGGTGACGAAGTCCCAGAACGTGTCGTGGGCGCTCTGCGCCTGGGGAATCTCACGGTCCGGGTGCGGCTTGCCGGCGTGGATCACGTCGGGGAACTTGATGGCGTCCTGGATGAAGAAAACCGGAATGTTGTTGCCCACCAGGTCGAAGACGCCCTCGCTGGTGTAGAACTTCGTGGCGAAGCCACGGGTGTCCCGCACGGTGTCGGACGAGCCACGGGATCCCAGCACGGTGGAGAACCGCACGAACACCGGTGTGCGCACGTTCTTGCCCAGGAACGCCGCCCTGGTGACGTCGGAGGCCGTTCCGTATCCCACGAAGACGCCGTGCGCGGCGGCACCGCGGGCGTGGACGACCCGCTCGGGGATGCGCTCGTGGTCGAAGTGGGTGATCTTCTCCCGCAGATGGTGATCCTGCAACAGCACAGGACCGCGTTCGCCGGCCTTCAGGGAGTGGTCGGTGTCGTACAGCCGCGCGCCCTGCGCCGTGGTGAGGTATTCGCCGCCCTGAGCCACGTCGGCCTGGTCGGCACCGGTCTCCTGCCCCGTCGGGCTCAGTGTGTCGGGGCCGCTCTGATCCGGCTTCGGCGGCAGCGGACCCGTCGGCTCGGTCGGCTCCTCCACCGTCGGCGTGCCCGGCGAGGGCCTGCCCGGCACCCCCTCGGGGGGCCCGGCGTCACCGCGCAGCTTGCCGGCGACGGCCTCCGCCGCGGCCTTGACCGGGTTGGAGTCGTTCATGGGTGGTCTCCTCCTGCGTGGACGGCAACGCCTCATGGGTCACCGGACGCGACGGGTCCAAACGGGAAGACGGCAACGTCACTCAGGCGGGCCACCACGCGTCGGGCGGTCCGCCCTCGCCGGATCGCCGCGCCCACCACCACCGCGCCCGTCACGTGGCTGGTCGGCCGTCACGCGGACTTCTGCGAGGCGGCGGCATCGGGTCGCAGGTCGTCGAGGGTGAGCCGGTGGGACGGGGGATCGGGGAGGATCACCTGACGGTCCGTGCTCAGATCGGCGCCGACGTGGAGGAGCTCACCGGGCCGCAGGAGGGACCAGTGGGGGTTGTCGTCCATGGGCTCGCTGGCGACGACGACGGAGGGCCGGTCGGCCAGGTGCGCCGAGTGGACGCGCAGGTGGCCGTGGCTTCCGCTGTGGTCCAGGTGCCGGCCGCCGTGCTGCCCGCCGGCGCGGCGCTCCAGCACGTACAGGTCGTGGGTGTCCGGGTAGCGCAGGGCCCACAGCTGGTCGACGCTGATGAGGACCAGGTTCAGGGCGTAGACGGGCACGTTCTCCGCGATCCAGCGGGCGGCCTGCCGGATGCCCGCGGAGACGTCACCGCCGTTCGCACGGATCTCCCGGGTGATCAGGGCGAAGAACCGCTCCGAATCGGTGTCGCCCCGCACCAGCGACCGGTCCTGGCCCAGGTGCCGGTCGAGCGCGTCGACGCCCTCGATGACGCCGTTGTGCGCGAAGAGCCGCCCGTCCTGCGCGAAGGGGTGGGTGTCGAGGAGGTTCAGACCGCCGGTGGAGGCGAAGCGCACATGAGCCACGAAGGTCGTCGACTCCTCCCGCCTGGCCTCCTCGGCGAAGGCCCGGTCCTCGAAGGCCGCGATGGGGGCCTTCTCGACGCGTGGGATGCCATCGGCCCCGAAGTACCCCAGCCCGGTGCCGTCCGGGTCGCGGTGGCTCTGCCGACTGAGGCTGTCCGGTGCGTCCAGCAACCAGAACGTGGCACGGGCGCGCCGCGGTGCACAGCTGAGACCGAACAGACGGCACATGGATTCCTCCTCGGGACGAAGGCCGACCGGGGGTGGCCGACCTGAGGTCGCTCAGGGAGCGGGGCGGAAGCTCCGTCGCGCACGAGCCATGCCTCCCCGCCTGCCCACACGCTCCGCGGCGACGCCTTCGACGCTTTCGACGCCTTCTACGGCTTCGACGCCTCCGACCACCCGTCGCAGCGCGCTACGACGCACTCCGTCCGCCGCGAACTCGTTCGTGCTGCTGCGGACACATGCGGCCGTCGTGGGTCCTCCCCGAGACGGGCATCCGCTCCTGACGCAACGTCATGTTCCCTGGGCAGAAGCTGAATCATGCCGGTCGACCCCGAGACGACCCGTACGCCGAAGTGACCACTCCGCCCTCCCGACGGCTACCAGAGGCTGACCCCACAACGGGCACACAGAGTGATCCGGAGGCCCTGGCCCCGCGGATACGTTCGTGACCGTTCCCCCCACGACGATCATGAGGACGGACGCATGTACGGCAAGGCATCGGCCCCGGAGTACCAGGGCGCCCTGCGGGCGCGGCTGTCGGTGAACTCCTCCTACGAGGAGGTGCTCGCGCAGGCGGCCGAGGAACAGCGGCGCTCGGTCCTGGAGTATGCGCGCGCCGGCCTCGCCATGGCCGAGGCGCACCGCCGACTGGGCCAGGCGGAGGCGGCCGAACGCGCCTGGCGGGACAGCTACCGGGCCGCCGCCCGCGCGGGAGACAGCGGGGCGATGGCCTGGGCCCTGTGGAGCGGCGGCACGCTGGCCCGCCAGCGCGGCCGGCTGGCGCTGGCCCGGCGCTGGCTGGCGGCCGCCGCGGCGTGCGCGGAGACCGGCGGGGACCGCGTGGCGCGTGGCTACGCGCTGGCCGGTCTGGCGGAGACGGGCCGCATCCAGGGCGACTACGCCGCCGTCGCCGAACTGCACGAACGTCTGCTGGCCGAGGCACGCGCACACGGCGAGCCGCGGCACGCCGTGTGGGCGCTGGAGGGCATCGCGCAGATGCGACGCAACTCGGGCGACCACGACACGGCCCTGGCGCTGTTCGAGGAGGCCGCCGACATCGCGAAGCGGGCCGACGACGCCCGCGGCCGGGCCTGGGCGTTGCGTGGCATAGCCGACGTGCTGTCGGTGCGGGGCGAGACGGACCGGGCGCTCGACCTGCTGAGCGAGGCCGAGGAGACCTGCCGTGCGATGCGGCTGGACAGCGCGCTCGCGTACAACCACAAGATGCGGGGCAACGTGCTGTTCCGGGCCGGACGGTACCAGCGGGCCCAGGAGACGTACGCCGGTGCCCTCGCCGAGTTCCGGGCGATCGACGAGCCGCGCGGTGAGGCTCTGGCACGGCTCGGCCTGGTCAAGTCCCGCGCGATGCTGGGCACTTGCTCCCCGGACCGCACCGCCGCCGAACTCGACGAACTGGACGGCACCTTCGAACGCATCGGCCTGCACCACGCCCGCGAGATGGTGGAGAGGTTCCGCACCGAACACGGCCTCACCGCCGGACCCCCGACGGCCCGGACCCACGACGGCCTCAGCGCGTAGTGCCGCGTGCGGCGAGCACCGTCACGACGGTGTGACGAGTCGCGTCTCGTAGGCGAAGACGACCGCCTGGACGCGGTCGCGGAGTTCCAGTTTGACCAGGACCCGGCCGAGGTGGGTCTTGACGGTGGCCTCGGCGAGGTGGAGGTCCGTGGCGATCTCCGCGTTGGACTTGCCCTTTCCCACCTCCGTGAGGATCTCCCGCTCGCGCGCGGTCAGCCGTCCCAGGCGATCGTCGGTCGGTTTGTCCGCGGTGGGCAGTTGGTGCGCGCAGGTCTCCAGGAGCCTGCGGGTCACCCGGGGCGAGACCACGGCGTCCCCGGAGGCGACCGTGCGGATCGCGGCGAGCAGTTCCTCGGGCCGGGCGTTCTTGATGAGGAAACCGGAGGCACCGGCCCGCAGCCCGGCGAAGGCGTACTCGTCGAGGTCGAACGTGGTGAGGATGAGGACCTTGGTCTCCGGGCGAGCGGTGATGATCCGCGTCGTGGCCTCGATGCCGTCCATGCCGGGCATGCGGACGTCCATCAGCACCACGTCGGGCCGCGACCGGCGCGCCAGGCGGACCGCCTCCGCCCCGTCGCCCGCCTCGCCGACCACCGTCAGGTCCGGTTGCGAATCCAGGACGAGGTTGAACGCCACGCGCATCAACGGCTGGTCGTCGACGAGCAGGACACCGATCGGCGGGCCCTCCTCGGGTACGTCGTCCTCGCCCGCGCTCACCCTGTTCCCCTCTGTTCCCCGTCGAACCGCTCCTCGGCCCGCGCCCCACCCGACCGCCCGACCGGCTCGCCGAGGCTCAGGCAGGTGGCGACCCGCCAGCCGCCGTGGGGGAGTGGCCCCGCCTCGACGACGGCGCCGTAGGCCGCGACCCGGTCCCGCATCCCCGCGATGCCGTGGCCGCCTTCACCGCCGACGGTCACCGGCCGCCCGTCGTCCCGTACCTCGATCCCGATCCGGTCGTCCCGGCAGCTTACGCGGACCGTCGCCCGCGCCCCGGGCGAGGCGTGCTTGAGGGTGTTCGTCAGCGCTTCCTGCACGAGGCGGTAGACGGTCAACTGCGCGGCGGCGGAGGCGTTTCGCGTGCCGCCTTCGACGGTCAGCCGCACCGGCAGCCCGGCGGCCCGCACCTGGGCGGCGAGGGCGTCGAGCTGGGCGATGCCGGGCTGCGGGTGGCGCACCGCGTCCGGTTCGTCGGGGCGCAGCTTGCCGAGGAAGCGGCGCATGTCGGTGAGGGCCTGCCGACCGGTGTCGGAGACCTGGTCCATCGCCGTGACCGCCTTGTCCGGTGAACGCGGCACGGCGAACTTCGCGCCGTCGGCGAGCGCGACCATCACCGACAGGCTGTGTGTGACGATGTCGTGCATCTCGCGGGCGATGCGGGCGCGTTCGCCCGCGACGGCGAGTTGGGCGCGCTGGTCGCGTTCGCGCTCGAGACGGGCCGCGCGGTCCTCCAGGGCGGCGAGGTACGCGCGCCGGGTGCGCAGGTTCATGCCGATGACACCGGCCGCCACGGCCATGCCGGACAGTGCGACGAACGCCTTGACGCCCGCGTGCCCCGGAGGCGCGAAACGCATCGACGCCAGCACGATGCCCGACTCCAGCACACCGGCGGCGATCCAGGTCCTGGTGCGGTCGCAGTGGGCCGCGACCGTGTAGAGGGCGACGAGCAGCGCGACGTCACCCGGGATGATCATCCCGTACAGCCACTGGCCGAAGGCGACCGCCGCGACGACGCCGAAGACGACCCAGGGCCCCTTGCGCCGCCAGGCCAACGGCACCATGATCGCCGCCTGGAACGCGAGCAGCACGGGATGGTGACCGAAGTACCACCTCGCCGGGGCGGTGGTCGCCAGCAGCAGCAGGACGGTCAACAGCGCGTCGGCCAGGAGCGGATGGCCCGCCAGCGTCCCGCGCAGGCCGGGACCCCGGTGCGGCGGACGCGCACCGGGGCCGGACGGCTGGTGTGGTGATGTCACGCGTCCCGCCGCTTGAGTACCACCGCTCCCGCCACCAGCGCGGCCACCGCGTACAGCGCGAAGACCAGGAAGCCGGTCCACGGCGTCAGTTGGTGCGCCTCGGTGTGCAGGGTCAGCAGCGACTCGCCCGCGTTGCTCGGCAGGTACTGGTTGACGTGGTCCGCCCAGGACGACGGCAGTGCCTCGGCCAGTGCGGGCAGCACCAGCAGGACGCCGAAGACACTCGCGATGCCGCCCGGCGTCGACCGGACCACGGCGCCGAGGCCCACGCCGAGCAGGCCGACGACGGTGAGGTAGAGCGCGGTGCCCAGGACGATCCGCGTCACTCCGGGCGCGGTGAGGGAGACCTGGATGTGCTGTGCGGACAGCACCGCCTGGCCCGCGGAGAAGGCGACGACGGAGGCGATCGCCATCAGCACGACGGTGACGACGGCGAAGACCGCGGCCTTCGCCCACAGCACCGGCAGACGGCGCGGCACCGCGGAGAGCGTCGCGCGGATCATGCCGGTCGAGTACTCGCCGGTCACCACCATGACGCCCAGCACACCGACCGCGAGCTGCGCGATGCGGTATCCGGCGAGGCTGCGCGAGGCCGCCTCGAAGTGCGCCTTCTCCGGCGGCGGCATGGTCGCCCAGTGGCTCTCGGTGGCCCAGCAGATCAGCATGCCGAAGCCGATCATCGCCACGATGGCGACCAGCAGGGTGATGTACGTGCTGCGCAGTGTGCGCAGTTTGATCCACTCGGAGGTGAGCACCCGGACCTGGGTGACGCGCCCGCGCGGGACGACGACTGCGGTGGTGGGCAGCGTGCTCATACGGCGGTTCCTTCGGCTACGGCGGTCTCGGCGGCCGGGACCGCCGCCTGGTACTCCACGGCATCCCTGGTCAGTTCCATGAACGCCTCCTCCAACGAGGCGTGCTGCGGGGTGAGTTCGTAGAGCACCACGCCGTGCTCGGCCGCGATCCGGCCGATCTGCTCACTGTCGAGACCGGTCACGTTCAGGACCCCGGACTCCGCACTGGTCACCGTCACGTCCGGACCGGACAGCTGCGCGCGCAGCAGTCCCGCGTCCGGTGTGCGCACCCGCACGGTGTCGCTCGACGCCTGCCGGGTGAACTCGGCGACGGAGGTGTCCGCGATGAGCCGCCCGCGCCCGACGATGATCAGGTGCTCGGCGGTGAGGGCCATCTCGCTCATCAGGTGCGAGGAGACGAAGATCGTGCGGCCTTCCGCGGCCAGGCTCTTGAGCAGGTTGCGGATCCACAGGATGCCCTCGGGGTCGAGGCCGTTGACCGGCTCGTCGAGGATCACCGTGGCCGGGTCGCCCAGCAGCGCGCTGGCGATGCCGAGCCGCTGCCCCATGCCCAGCGAGAAGCTGCCGGCACGCTTGCGCGCCACGTCACCGAGACCGACCAGCTCGATCACCTCCTCCACCCGGGAGCGGGGGATGCCGGTGGTGGCGGCGAGAGCGAGCAGGTGGTTGAAGGCGCTGCGGCCGGTGTGGATCGCGCGGGCCTCCAGCATCGCCCCGACCTCGTGCAGCGGCGCGGGGTGGTCGGCGTACGACTTGCCATTGACCAGGGCCCGTCCCGAGGTCGGCGTGTCCAGACCCAGCAGCATGCGCATGGTGGTGGACTTGCCGGCGCCGTTGGGGCCGAGGAAGCCGGTCACCACACCGGGCCGCACGGTGAAGCTGAGGTCCTCCACGGCGGTCTTGGGTCCGTAGCGCTTGGTGAGTGCGGTGGCTTCGATCATGCGGGGGTGCTTCCTCGGGTAGGCGGACTCGGCGCCACCACGCTAGGGGCCCCGCCTGTGCGCGCACGATCCTCACCGGTCGCAACCTTCACCGCCACGGGTGCGCCCGTGGTCGTACGGGGGTACGCCCGGAGGCGTACGAGCGGCACCCCCGCCGCCGGACCGCCGACGCCTCCGCCGCGCCGGGTCACTCCTCGAGCGCTCGCGTCATGCGGTCGAAATCCTCCAGGAGCGCGGCGAGCCGGCGAGGCGCGATGGCATCGGTCATGCGGGCCTCGATGGCATAGACGGCCTTCTGCGCCGCACGCAGCACACGTCGGCCCTCCGGGGTGAGGGTCGTGGGACGGGCACGGCCCGCCTCGACGGTGTCCGGACGCTCGATGAGCCCGGCGGTCTGCAAACCGCGCATCACCACGTTCATGGACTGCCGTGTGACGAACGTGGCGCGGGCCAGGTCGGCGTTGGACATGCCGGGACGCGCGGCGAGCACTTCGAGACACGCGTACTGCGGCACGGTCAGGCCGTGCTCCCGCAAGGCCTTGTCCATGGCCCCGCGTAGTGCGGCGTGGGCGCGTTTGAGCCGGTAGCCCACGTGGGAGAGCACGTCGTCGTCGGCCGGGTGCGGTGTGGCCACGGGCGGCCTGCCTTTCATGTCAGCACTTTGACATCTGAGTGGTGGTGTCCTACCGTCGATTATGTCAAAGTCCTGACATTGAATCCATCGGATCCAGGATCCAGGATCCGTCGAACCCAGGAGAGAGAAGGTCCCCCATGTCCATCACTGTCGACGGCCCCGACTTCGTGGCCCTGCAGGTGCGTGACGTGGAAGCCGCGGCGCGGTTCTGCGAGAAGCACCTCGGCCTCGTCCGCGTCCCCGCCTCGCCCCCCGGCGCGATCGTGTTCGACACCAAGCCCTGCCCGATCGCGGTGCGTGAGCTCCTGCCGGGCACCGATCTGGACGCCGGCCGTCCGGGTCTCGGGGTCGCCCTGTGGTTCTCCACCCCCGACGCCCACGCGCTGCACGACCAGCTCGTCGCGGGCGGCGTCGAGATCCTCACCCCCATCAGCGACAGCCCGTTCGGCCCGGTGTTCTCGTTCACCGGCCCCGAGGGCTACGTCCTGACCGTCCACGGAGCCTGACCGTGCCCTCGGCCTCCTTCACCCCCGAGGGACCGTACCGCCTGGCGTCGTCCATCCGGTTCCTCGAGGGGTTCACCCCCGCCTCGTACGAGCAGGTGGCCGACGGTGTGCTGCGGCTCGCGTTCCCCGCCGACGACGGGCACAGCGTGATCGGCTGCGCGATCAGCCAGAAGGAGGCGGGGGACACCCCGTCGGCGGCCGTTTCGGCGCGGTTCACCGTGCACCGCGACGGCCGCACCGTCCCGGCCGCCGCGGGCACCCCGGCGCACGCCGCGGCGCGCTCCCAGATCGCCCGGATCCTGTCCCTGGACGTCGACGGCACCGGCTTCCCCGCCCTGGGCGAGACCGACCCGGTCGTCGCCGGGCTCCAGGCCGACCACCCCGGACTGCGACCCGTCTGCTTCCACTCGCCCTACGAGGCGGCCGTGTGGGCCGTCATCGGCAACCGCCTGCGCGTGTCCCAGGCCGCCGCCGTCAAAGCCCGCCTCGCCCGTGACTACGGCCAGGCCGTCGACGTCGCCGGACAACGGCTGCACGCCTTCCCCACCCCCGAGGCCCTGCGCCGCCTCGACCGCGTCGACGGCCTGACCGGCACCAAGGTGGAGCGCCTGCACGCGATCGCCGAGGCCGCCCTCGACGGACGTCTCGACGCCGCCGCCCTGCGCGCCCAGCCCGCGGAGTTCGCGCTCACCGACCTCAGGGAACTGCCCGGCATCGGCCCGTTCTCCGCCGAACTCGTCCTCATCAGGGGCGCGGGACACCCTGACGTCTTCCCGGCAGCCGAGCCACGCATCCACCGGGCCATGGCCGTCGAGTACCGCCTCGACGCGGACACCGCCGCCGACCCCGCCCGCCTCGCGCGGATCGCCGACGCGTGGCGGCCCTACCGCAGCTGGGTCGGGTCGCTGCTGCGCGTCCGCGCTCACGAACGTGCGACGAGTGGGCCCGTCTAGCCGGGCAGCCGTGTTCCGTCCCCCCTCCCATGGCGGAAGCGGGGACGGAACACGCTTGCCGCGAGCGTCAGTTCACGTACACCGACGGGCTGCCCGACTGCGAGGTGTCGGCGACCGGACCGTAGGTGGCCGAGAAGTAGGCGTTGGAGAAGCAGAGGCTGGAACCGGACGACTTGGTGAAGTGCTGGTTGGCGAACGCGATCGTCTGCGCCGTGTTGTTCGCGGCGCCGGTGAGCGACCCTCCGCTGTAGACACACGTGGTGGTGCCGAGCAGGGTGTTGAGGACCACCGTGGTCTGGACGGAACCGGAAGCCGGCGCGACGGTCACGGGGTCACCGCTCGCGTCGCTGACGGAGGTGTTGAACGGCAGGCCGTTGACCGTGATGCTCTTGACCCCCGTGACACCGACGACGTTGGAGGTGCAGGAGGTGAAGGTCTGGCCGGTGAGCGACTCGGTGGCGGTGCCCGGCGCGGCCGGGTTGGTCGAGACGCTCGCGGTGAACTGCGAGGCGGAGCAGCTCACTCCACTGGTGCCGCTGGTGCTGGAGTAGAACGTGGCCTTGGTGCCCGACTTCAGCGGTGCGACCAGCGAGTCGCCGACGGCGACGGCGCTTCCACCGGCGCTGCCGTAGGTCAGCACGCTCGACGCGGCGGCGGGGTGCGCGGTGGCCGCGAGGGAGGGAGCGGCGCCGGCCAGAGCGAGGGAGAGTGCGGCGACGGTTGCCGCGAGGCAGGTTGAGGTGCGCATGGGGGTTCCTCGATTCATGCGTCCGCACGCAGGCGGAGCGAGAGTGGGAAAGGGAAACCGGAACCATCGCGCAGCCGACGGAAAGCACGTGCAGGGCGATGTCGACCGCGCGTCCGGGGAGGGTGCACACGTGGAGCGATGGGAATCGTGCGACGGCCCGGCGCTACGGAAGTCGGCCGGTGGGAAGGATTCCGCCGTGCCGACGGGCGGAGTGTGATCGGAACGCCGCCCTCCGGCGCGCCGGGTGACGGGTGCGCTGTGCGGAAGGAACCGTGGACGGCTCGACGAGACGTGTGGTGGCGCCGTCGCGAACCGTGACGGTCCGGCCCGGTGCCGCCGAGAGCATCGCGGGCGCGGCTTCGGCGGTGGGCGGGCCGACGTGCGGGAACTGGCTGGTGGAGCGATCGCCGTGCCCGAGCGCGGCGCCACGTGCCCGGGCACGGTGGCTCCGGGACCTTCGTGCCGACGGCTGCCACCATCGGATGTACACACGAACGCAACGGTCCCGAAACAATGGAAAACCTGCGAGAGTTGTAAACCTGACGGGTACTCAGAGTCAACCCCCTGACGGAAGGCCGCAGATGAACGAACTCGTGGGGTCTGCGCAGCCGGTGGTACTGCCCGGCACCCGTACCGGCCGGGAGCCGGACCGCTCGATCCGCCGCGGCCCCAGGAGCACGACGCCGGAGGCCGTCGCGGCCAACCAGCGCGACCGGCTCTTCGACGCCCTGGTGCGCACGGTCGCCGACAAGGGCTATCCGCACGCGCGGGTCAGCGACATCTGCCGGGCCGCCGGTGTGACCCGGCCCGTCTTCTACGACGTGTTCGCGGGCAAGGAGGACGCGTTCCTCGCCGCCTACCGGCATGGCACCGACCTGCTGCTGGCCACCATGGACACCGCCTTCGGACGCCCGACGCACTGGCCGTCCGCCGTGCGCGACGCGTTGGGGGCGATGCTCGTGCTGCTCGCCGACGCCCCCCGCTTCGCGGTCGCCGCCATCGTGGAGATCGACGCACTGGGCGCGGCGGGCCGACGGGAGCGGCAGCGGCTGGTGGCACGCCTGCACCGTTTCTTCACATCCGCCCCCGCGCTGCCCGTCGGTGTGCCGGCTGAGCAGGTCGTGACCGGTGTGATCGGCGGCGCCTACTCCGCGCTGTACCGCGAGGTGGACGAGGGGCGCGCCCAGCGGTTGCCGCACCTGCTGCCGGCCATGTGCTATCTCGTCCTCGCGCCGTTCCTCGGTCCGCGGGCTGCCGCCGAAGAGGCGAAGAAAGCGCTCTCCGCCCCTCCCGTGGCCCTGTCCTGCGCGAACCCCGCCCGGCGTGCCGAAACCGGACGGACCGTCAACATCCTTCCTTCACAAGTGGGTTGACCGCGCACTTACCTCTGGGTAACACTGCGATCGCCGCCCGCGTACGAGTGGTGCGCCTCGGTCCTCCTCTGCCAGGGACTCCAGGACCCGGCCCTCATCCGTACGCGCACGCTGTCCGCGCCAGGGCAACGCATGGAACGGCTGTCCCACGACACGCCACACCTGGAGTTCCCATGGCTTCGAACAGCGTCCCACCCACCACCGCCCGGGTCGGCAGAGTCCGCCTGCGGCGGGCAGCGATCATGGCGGGCCCCGCCGCCGCCGCGGCCGCCGTCCTGGTGGTGCTCACCGCCCAGGGCGCGATCGCCGCGCAGTTCTCGATCTCCGGCATACCGTTCACCGTCACGGCCAAGCAGCTCCAGGGCAACGGATTCGAGCAGTACGGCGGTCTCGACAACATGGCCGACGGCAGCCCGAACGCCGGGGACTCCGGTGGCCAGGAGGTCGTCGTGGTCTCCGCGATCAAGGACGCCACGCTCACCGACCTGTGCCAGAGCGTCAACCTCGGCGGCATCAACATGGTCATCCGGGCGGGCACCGGCAGCACTCCGGTCTCCGCGCACGACCTGGTCACCGACTCCTCCGTGATCAGCGGTGACGCGGGCTTCAAGAACATCGAGATCGGCGGCGACGCGAGCACCTTCACCAAGGGCGACTCCAAGGGCCCCTCCGGCGACTTCGGCCAGCAGGCCGACACCGTGACCATCGACAACCTGCGGCAGACCAACTACGCCACGACCGCCGCCACCTTCAAACTGCCCGGTCTCCACCTGAGCTTCAAGAACGACGGCTGCTGACCCATGACCGACCCGGACCAGGCCGTCACCCCTGACGCCGACGCCGACGCCCAGGCCGACGAGTCCGCCCACCCCGCGGAGCCCGGGGTGGGGAGGTGGCGGGCCTGGCGCGGCCGACGGCCGTTCGCCGGCGGTGTGCTCGTCACGCTGGCGGGAGCCGAGATCCTCGCCACGGAGAAGGCGTCCTTCGGCGTGATCGTGCACATCGGCATGCAAGGACTGAGCGGCTACCTGATTCCCGTGGTGATGGTGGTCTGCGGCCTGCTCCTGCTGTTCAACCCGGCCCAGCGGCTCTTCTACTCGATCCTCTCCGTGCTGCTGACGCTGGGCAGTTGGGTGACGTCGAACCTCGGCGGCTTCTTCATCGGCCTGCTGCTCGGCCTGGTCGGCAGCTGCCTGTCGTTCGGCTGGCTGCCGGACCAGGCCCCGCGCCGCAGAAGGTGGGGCCGCCGCGCCCCCAGCACTTCGTGAGGCCGCGCGAGGAGGCGCGTCGCCCCCAGCGGCGACGCGCCTCTTCGCGTGCCCGACGCCGTCCCGGCAGCCCGTCACCGGCGGGATCCACGTCACCCCAGGACCACCCGGTCCCGGACGCCCTGCCCCGCCCCGCCCACGCGCCGTCGCGACCGTACGCGACGTGGACGCGCGAGCGCGTCCCCGGACCGGGGACGCGCTCCCCGGCTGGTGGGCCGCGCAGGGTATCCTGCCGCGTGGCCAGTTTTGTTGTCCTATGACAACGAAAGTGGTGCGGTTGTTCCACCAACCACTGTCCGCCCTGGTCGGGCGGTCGCGACTGGGCCGGGGCCCGCGTAGCGGAAGAGACTGGGAAATGGCTGAGACGACGGTCGATGGCACGTCGAGAGCGGAGCGGGGCAGCAGACCCCGTTCCTCCGCGGGCAAGGTGGGCGAGCCGCAACTGCGGCAGCTGCTGGCCGGACTGACAGCGGTACGTGACGGCGACTTCGGCACCAGGCTCCCGGAAGGCGCGGACGGGCTGCTGGGCGAGATCGCCACCGTGTTCAACGGGATGGCCGACCAGCTGTCGCTGTTCACCTCCGAAGTGACCCGTGTCGCCCGTGAGGTGGGCAGCGAGGGGCGGCTCGGCGGTCAGGCCGAGGTGCCGGGGGTCTCCGGCACGTGGAAGGACCTGACGGACTCGGTCAACGCCATGGCCGGAAACCTGACCACCCAGGTGCGTGACATCGCCCAGGTGGCGACCGCGGTCGCGAAGGGCGACCTGTCGCAGAAGATCGACGTCGACGCCCAGGGCGAGATCCTGGAGTTGAAGAACACCGTCAACACGATGGTGGACCAGCTGTCCTCGTTCGCCGACGAAGTGACCCGCATGGCCCGCGAGGTCGGCAGCGAAGGACGACTCGGCGGTCAGGCGCAGGTCCCGGGCGTCGCCGGCGTCTGGCGCGACCTGACCGACTCCGTCAACTTCATGGCCGGGAACCTCACCGACCAGGTGCGCAACATCGCCCAGGTGACGACCGCGGTGGCGAAGGGCGACCTGTCGCAGAAGATCACGGTGAACGCCCGTGGTGAGATCCTGGAGTTGAAGAACACCATCAACACGATGGTGGACCAGCTGTCCTCGTTCGCCGACGAGGTCACGCGCATGGCCCGCGAGGTCGGCACCGAAGGAATACTGGGCGGCCAGGCCGACGTGAAGGGCGTCTCCGGCACCTGGCGGGACCTGACGGACTCGGTCAACTTCATGGCGGGCAACCTCACCGCGCAGGTACGGTCCATCGCCCAGGTCGCCACGGCGGTGGCGAAGGGCGACCTGTCGCAGAAGATCACGGTGAACGCCCGTGGTGAGATCCTGGAGTTGAAGAACACCATCAACACGATGGTGGATCAGCTCTCCTCGTTCGCCGACGAGGTGACCCGTGTCGCCCGCGAGGTCGGCACCGAGGGACGGCTCGGCGGCCAGGCCGACGTCAAGGGCATCTCCGGAACGTGGAAGAACCTCACCGAGTCGGTCAACGTCATGGCCGACAACCTCACCGACCAGGTGCGGTCCATCGCCGAGGTGACCACGGCGGTGGCCAAGGGCGACCTGTCGCAGAAGATCCGCGTCGACGCCCGCGGCGAGATCCTGGAGCTGAAGGAGACCATCAACACGATGGTGGATCAGCTGTCCTCGTTCGCCGACGAGGTCACGCGCGTCGCCCGCGAGGTCGGCACCGAGGGCAACCTCGGAGGCCAGGCCACCGTGCGCGGCGTCTCGGGAACCTGGAAGGACCTCACCGACAACGTCAACGTGATGGCCTCCAACCTCACCGGCCAGGTGCGGTCCATCGCCCAGGTGGCCACCGCGGTGGCCCGCGGCGACCTGTCGCAGAAGATCACGGTGGAGGCCAAGGGCGAGGTCGCGGCCCTGGCCGACGTCATCAACACCATGGTCGACACCCTGTCCGCGTTCGCCGACGAGGTGACCCGGGTGGCCCGCGAGGTCGGGACCGAGGGAATCCTCGGCGGCCAGGCCAGGGTCCCCAACGTCGCGGGCACGTGGAAGGACCTGACCGACAACGTCAACTCCATGGCCAACAACCTCACCGGCCAGGTGCGCAACATCGCCCAGGTGACCACCGCCGTGGCCAACGGCGACCTCACCCGCAAGATCGACGTCGACGCGCGCGGTGAGATCCTGGAGCTGAAGACCACCATCAACACCATGGTCGACCAGCTCTCGTCGTTCGCCGCCGAAGTGACCCGGGTGGCCCGCGAGGTCGGCAGCGAGGGGCGGCTCGGCGGTCAGGCCGAGGTCGAAGGCGTCTCGGGCACCTGGAAGAGGCTCACGGAGAACGTCAACGAACTGGCCGGGAACCTCACCCGCCAGGTGCGGGCCATCGCCGAGGTGACCAGCGCCGTCGCCGAGGGCGACCTGACCCGCTCCATCACGGTCGAGGCCTCCGGAGAGGTCGCCGACCTCAAGAACAACATCAACGCCATGGTGGGATCGCTGCGCGAGACTACCCGGGCCAACCAGGAGCAGGACTGGCTGAAGTCCAACCTCGCCCGCATCTCCGGCATGATGCAGGGCCACCGTGACCTGACGCTGGTGGCCGGGCTGATCATGCGGGAACTCACGCCGCTCGTCACCGCCCAGTACGGCGCGTTCTACCTCGCCGACGAGAGCTCCGACCGGCCCGAGCTGGTACAGATCGGCTCGTACGGGAGCCCGGAGCGCACCAGCGACGACCACGGCAAGCGCTTCGAGTTCGGGCAGTCCCTCGTCGGCCAGGCGGCGGTGGGCCACCAGACCATCATGGTCGACGACGTACCGTCGGGTTACGCCACGATCTCCTCCGGATTCGGCGAGAGCGACCCGGCGCACCTGGTCGTGCTGCCCATAGTGGTCGAGGAGCAGGTGCTCAGCGTCATCGAGCTGGCCTCGCTCCACCACTTCACCCCGGTCCAGCGCGACTTCCTCGAACAACTGCGGGAGACCATCGGCGTCAACCTCAACACCATCGTCGCCAACGCCCGCACGGACGAACTCCTCCAGGAGTCCCAGCGCCTCACCACCGAACTCCAGGCCCGGTCCCAGGAGTTGCAGATCCGGCAGGAGGAACTCCAGCAGTCCAACGCGGAACTGGAGGAGAAGGCAGCGCTGCTCGTCACCCAGAACCGCGACATCGAGACCAAGAACCTGGAGATCGAGCAGGCCCGCCAGGAACTGGAGACGCGGGCCCAGCAGTTGTCCCTCGCCTCCAAGTACAAGTCGGAGTTCCTGGCCAACATGAGCCACGAACTGCGCACTCCGCTCAACAGCCTGCTGATCCTCGCCCAGTTGCTGGCCCAGAACCCGACCCGCAACCTCACCCAGAAGCAGGTCGAGTACGCGGGCATCATCCACTCGGCCGGCTCCGACCTGCTCCAGCTCATCAACGACATCCTCGACCTGTCCAAGGTCGAGGCCGGCAAGATGGACATCAGCCCCGAACGCGTGCCGCTGCGGCGGCTGCTGGACTACGTCGAAGCCACGTTCCGGCCGATGACCAGCCAGAAGGGCCTCGCCTTCCAGATCAGCACCGCCCCCGGGGTGGCCCCCACCCTCCTCACCGACGACTCGCGGCTGCGCCAGGTACTGCGCAACCTGTTGTCCAACGCGGTGAAGTTCACCGAGACCGGCAGCGTGGAACTGCGCATCGAACCCGCGGAACCCGACGAACTGCCCGCCTCCGCGCACCGCTACGGCGCCGCCATCGCCCTGCGCGTCGCGGACACCGGCATCGGCATTCCCCACCAGCAACTCGAGTCGATCTTCGGGGCGTTCCAGCAGGCCGACGGGACCACGAGCCGCAAGTACGGCGGCACGGGCCTGGGACTGTCCATCAGCCGTGAGATCGCCTACCTGCTCGGCGGCTCGATCTCCGTGGAGAGCACCCCCGGCCGCGGCAGCACCTTCAGCCTCTATCTCCCGCTCACCCGGCCCGACTTCGAGGAAGTCCTCGACGGGCCGAGCGGTTCCGACGGCACCACCGACAGCGGCTCGACGGCGCCGCAGGCCATCCCGGCACCCGCCGCCGAGCCCGTGCCCCCGCAGCAGCGACGGCTCCTGGTGCTGGAGGAGCGCCCGCGCGGTCTGCTGTCGATGGTCGCCGAGAGCGCGGTCGCCGACCTCGTCGACAGCCGTGACCTGGCCGCCTCCCTCGGTGGCATCGACGTGGTGACCGCCGCCGACGCCCAGGAAGCCGCGACCGCCCTGGCCGCGCAGCCCTGCCACTGCGTGGTGCTCGACCTCGACATGGCCGACGGAGGGGCCCTGCGCTTCATCGGGGCGATCGACGCCGACCCCGCCCTGCGCGACGTGCCGGTCCTCGCCCACAACAACCGGCGCCTCGGCACGGCGCAGGAGGAACGACTGCTGGCCCGCGAATCGGGCCGGCCCCTCGAACTCCTCTCCAGCCTGGACGAGTTGCGCGAACGGATCGCCCTGCACCTGTCCGCGGACCGGCCCGGAGACGTGCTGCCGCTGGTCCTGCCGGACAACCGGCCGGCCCTGACCGACGGCGCGACCATCGACCCCATGCTGGCCGGCCGCACCGCCCTGGTGGTGGACGACGACGCCCGCAACCTCTACGCGCTGACCGGCATACTCGAACTGCACGGCATGCGTGTGCTGCATGCCGAGAACGGCCGCGCGGGAATCGACGCGCTGCTCGCCAACCCCGGCATCGACGTCGTGCTGATGGACGTGATGATGCCCGAGATGGACGGCTACGCGGCGACGGCGGCCATACGCGAGATGTCCCAGTACGCCGAACTGCCCATCATCGCGGTGACCGCCAAGGCCATGCCCGGCGACCAGGAGAAGAGCATGGCCTCCGGCGCCAGCGATCACGTCACCAAGCCTGTCGACGCCAACGATCTCGTCGGGTGTCTCAGCCGCTGGCTGAACCGGTAGGACCGGACCGCAGACCGAGACGCCCGCACGACCCGGTTCCGCTCCCCTCGAGTCCCCTCGAGCCGGAACCGGGCCTCGGACCGAGGAGCGCAGTGAGCAGCGACCAGTGGCCCGCCGTACCCGTCGACGCGACGGACGCGGCCGACACGACGGGGACGCCCCACCCGCGGGAGGCGATCGACGCATCGCCGACGGCGATCCCGGCCGTGGACGACGCGTCCGACAAGCAACTCGGCCGCCTGGCCGCCACCGTGGCGCGGCTGCGCGAGGAGGTCGAGCAGGCCCACGCCGCCGCCGACGGACGCGCGCTCGTGGAAATGGCCCGGGGCGTCCTGGTCGAGCGCCTGCGCTGCGGCCCCACGCAGGCCGCGAAGCACCTCGCCGACCTGGCCCACGCCGCCGACGTGACGGAACTCGAACTCGCCGCCGACATCGTCAGCCAGGCCGCCCAGGACCGGCTCACCGACGCCGCCCGCGACTTCCTCGACCGTGTCGCCCACGAGACCCCGGCCGACGCGACGCAACCACCACCGGCGGACGGCGCCGATCCCACGGTGCGCCTGCGCACCGCCGAAAGCGGGGTCCTCGCGGCGGGCGACACCCAGACCGTCGCCGAATCGCTCCTCGAACACGCCCTCAAGCCCCTGGACGCCACCGCGGTCGCGGTGTGGGCCGCGGGCCCGGGCACCTCCCTGCGCCTGGCAGGACACGCGGGGTTCCAGCCCGACGAGGCCGACCAGTGGCATTACGTCCCGCCCGGCGTCGCCACCCCCGCCCGCCAGGCGCTCCTCACCCGCCGCTCCCTGTGGTACCCGGCGTGGACCGCGAACGAGCTGCCGTCCATCGGCCGCCGGGGCGGACCGTACGGCAGCCGGATGGCCGTACCCGCCAGCACGGAGGGACGGATCCAAGGCGTACTGGAAGTCGCCTGGCCGAGGCGCCAACCCCCGTTGTCGCCACAGATAAGGAGGCAGATCGAAGCCCTGGCCGAACTCGTCGGCCACACCCTGGAATCGCTGCCCCACACCGCCGCGCAGTGGCCGCAGGCAGGCGCCGGCACGTCGAGCGAACTGATCGAACTGGCCGACGGACTACGCGATCCGGTCCTGCTGCTCCGTCCCCACTTCGGCCCCGACGGCACCCTCACCGACTTCCGCATCCACCACGTCAACCCGTGGTTCAAGGACCCGGCCGGCCGTTCCGCGGCGGCCGTGACGGGCGCGCTGCTCCTGGAGGCGTACCCCATGGTGGCGGGGGAGGGCGGCCTGCTGGAGATGATCGAGCACGTGCATGCCACCGGCGAGCCGTTCCGTGCCGCCGGGATGAACTTCACCGCGCTCGTCGGACAGGTCCCCGTGACCGGCCCGGCCGACATCAGCATCAGCCGCCACGGTGCGGTGGTGCTCTTCGTGTGGCGCATCGAGGACGAGGCGGCACGGCTCGCCAGGCTCCTCCAGCACGCCCAACGACTCGGCCGCATCGGCGCGTTCGAGGAGAGCTTCCTGACCAACGAGGTCACCTGGAACAGCCAGCTGTTCGACCTGTTCGGGCTGCCGGACGACGCCACGCCGACCCGCCTGGAACAGGTCGGCTCGCACGCCCACGGTGACGACGCGGCCCCCCTGGGCCGATTCCTGCGCACCGTGCTGCACCACCGCAGGCCCGCCACCGCCGCGTTCCGCCTGCTGCGGCCCGACGGCGTCATCCGCCACATGCGGATCGTCGCGGAACCGGTGCTCGACAGCGCGGGTCACCTCAACGGGGTGCGAGGCGCCTACCAGGACATCTCCGCCCAGCACTGGACCGAGGTGGCGCTGGCCGCCACCCGCGACCAACTCGCCCTGAGCGAACAGCAGACCGCCGAGAGCAACCGCCTCGCCCGCCAGCTGCAACACGCGATCATGCCTCCCACCCACGGGCCGATCGACGCCCCCGGACTCGAGATCGCCGTGCGCTACCGCCCCGCGGAGGACGACAGCCTCGTCGGCGGCGACTGGTACGACG
Organism: Streptantibioticus parmotrematis; assembly: GCF_019890615.1. GTDB lineage: Bacteria > Actinomycetota > Actinomycetes > Streptomycetales > Streptomycetaceae > Streptantibioticus_D > Streptantibioticus_D parmotrematis. The sequence goes on from NZ_JAINVZ010000001.1 coordinate 437,672, forward strand.
CCATCGTGCTGCCGTCCCAGCAGGTGCTGCTGTCCGTCGGCGACGTCGCCGGACACGGCATCTCGGCCGCCACCGGCATGGTCGCCCTGCGCAACGCCCTGCGCGGCCTCGCCACCACCGGCGCGGGCCCCGCGCAACTCCTGACCTGGCTCAACCTCGTCGCCCACCATCTGACCCAGCGGGTCACCGCCACGGCCATCTGCGCCCTGTACGACCCCGAGACGCACATCCTGCGCTGGGCCCGCGCCGGGCATCTGCCACCGTTGCTGGTGCGGGCCGGTGAACCCGCCACCGTCCCGTCCCTCGACGGCCTCCTGCTCGGCGCGGTCAGCGAGGCGGTCTACGAGGAGGGCCAGGTGCGCCTGGAGTACGGAGACGTGCTGCTCATGTACACCGACGGGTTGATCGAGCGACGTGACCGTTCCCTGCAGGAGAGCCTGGACCAGCTCCTGACCACGGTACGGCGCCCGGCGGAGGCGCTGGACCAGCGCCTGGACCAGATGCTCACGCACAGCAGCGCCGACACCGACGACGACACGTGCGTCATCGGAATCCACCTGCGCGCCCCGGCGGCCTGAGCGCGTCGACTCGTTTCACCTCCCTCCGCTTCCGCCCAACGTCCCACGCGCTGAGGCGTGTTCGCCGTGAGCCGACCCCGGTGTATCCGGGCACTCGGCGCGGCAGAATGCCCGTGTGAAGCCGATCTTCGTTCTCGTGCACAGCCCCTCAGTGGGCCCCTCGACCTGGCGCCCGGTGGCCGACCACCTGACGGCGATGGGTCATCAGGTGCGGATACCGTCGCTGCTGCACGTGGGCGACGACAGCACGCCGCCCTTCTGGCCCCGGGTGGTGGACGCGGTCCGCGACGACCTCGCGCAGGTCCCCGCCGACACCCCCCTCGTCCTCGTCGTGCACAGCAACGCGGGCCTGTTCCTCCCCGCGATCCGCTCGGGCGTCGCGCACCCCGTGCTCGCCTCCGTCCTCGTGGACGCCGCGCTGCCGGCCAGGACCGGGGCGACCCCTGTCGCACCGCAGGAGCTGCTGGAGTTCCTGCGCCCGATGGCCGTGGACGGCAGGCTGCCGCGCTGGACCGACTGGTGGGACGAGGCGGACGTGGCGCCCATGTTCGACGATCCCGTGACGCGGGAGACGGTCACCACCGAGCAGCCCACGCTCCCGCTGTCCTACTACGAGCAGCTCATCCCGGTCCCCGACGGCTGGGCGGACCACCCTTGCTCGTATCTCCTGTTCGGCCCGCCGTACGACGAGTACGCGGCCGAGGCCCGCGAGCGCGGCTGGCGCGTCGCCCACCTGCCCGGTGAGCACCTGCACCAGATCGTCGACCCGGCAGGCACGGCACGGCACATCGTCGAACTCGCCACCACCCCATGACCCACCTCGGCGTACGCGGCCGAGTCACCGCTCGGCCGGGCCGGTAGAAGCGATCCACAGCGCGACATGCCCCGCAGGCGAACGCCCCCGGCGATGGCGAAGGGGCAGAGTGGTAACCGAGGGGTCCGGCGACGCGGTCGGCGCGTACGAAGCAGGTGCCGTCGCAGCAGTGGGTTCGCCGGGGCTCACCATCGCACACACCTGAACGGGACGACCGACGCGCCGGGAGCAGGACATGGGCCTCATCCACATCGAACTCTTCGCCACGCTCGACCTGGTCGGCCAGGCACCCGGCGGCCCCGACGAGGACCCGGTGGGGTTCCCGTTCGGCGGCTGGCAGGCGCCCCTGATGAACGACGTCACCGGAGCGCAGATCGGTGCCGCGTACGAGGGCACGGACGCACTCCTGCTCGGCCGGCGGACCTACGACATCTTCGCCGCCTTCTGGCCGCACCAGCAGGGCGGCGAGGACAACCCGATGGCGACGCTCTTCAACAGCGTTCCGAAGTACGTGGCCTCCCGCGGCAGGCCCGACCTGTCGTGGGCCGGTTCCACGTTGCTCGGGCCGGATCTGGGCGCCGCGGTGCGCGAGATCCGCGACCGGCACGAGCACGTGAGGGTCGTCGGGAGCCTGAACCTCGTGCAGTCCCTTCTGCGCGAGAAGCTCTTCGACCGTCTCGACCTCTGGGTGCATCCGATCGTGCTCGGGGTGGGCAAGAAGGTGTTCGACGGCGGTGAGGTGCCCACGAACGTCACACTCCTCGAGCCGCCGGTCGCCAGCCCGAAGGGCACCGTGTACCTGCGCTACGGTCTCGCCGACGGCGTTCCCGCGACGGGGGACATGACCGCACCGGATCGCGGTACCGGGCGCGAGGACTGAGGGCGGCGGCGGACGAGCGCGTGGACACCATCAGGCAGCAGGGGTCAGGTGTGGTCGAGGGTGGTGGCGACGAGCTGGTGTGTGTGGGTGGTGTCGAGTCCGTCGGGGCGGAAGAGGATGCGGTAGATCAGGGGTGCGACGAGGTGGTCGATGACGGTCTCGGTATCGGGCGTCTTCTCGCCGCGTCGGGTGGCCCGGGTGAGGATGGTGTCGATCTGTTCGGCGGCGTAGGCGGAGCACTGGCCCGCGTTGCCGCCGTCGGGGTCGCCGAGGAGGGCGTCGCGGATGTAGGCGCGACCGGTGGGGGAGGACATCTCGTCGAGGAAGTGCTCGGCCCAGGTGGTGAGGTCGTCCGCCAGGGAGCCGTGGTCGTCCGGCGTGGTGTCGGGACGCAGCCGTTCGACGGCCACGTCCGAGAGCAGCGCCTGGAGGTCTCCCCAGCGGCGGTAGATCGTGGACGGCGTCACGCCTGCGCGGCGGGCGATCTGCGGGACGGTGAGTGTCTCGCGCCCGTTCTCCGCGAGGAGTTCGTGGACAGCGGTGTGGACGGATGCCTGGACGCGGGCGCCGCGGCCGCCGGGGCGCACCATCTGCCTGCTCATGGCATCCACCTTAAAGCACATTCATTGCGTCTGGTGGAGGAGTGCTCCCGGCTGTTCATGCCGCGGGTGCGAGGCCGCGTGCCGGGTGGGTCAGTTCGTAGGCATGGCCGACCCGCAGGAGCACGTCCTCGCCGAGGGGGCGCCCCAGCAGTTGCATGCCGATGGGAAGTCCCGCCGCGTCCTGTCCGACGGGCACGGTCAGGGCGGGTACGCCGGTGATGTTGGCGGGGGAGGAGAGGCGCACGTAGGCGTCGGGGACGCTCTCGGTGGTGCCGTCGGGCCAGGTGATCGTTTCCTGGCCCGCTGTCACGGCGGTGGCCGGGACGGCGGGGGCGGCGACGAGGTCGACTTCCCGGAGCATGCGGCTCCACGCGTCCCGCATGAGGGTGCGTGAGCGCTGGGCGCGCAGGTAGTCGCCCGCGGTCATCAGCTCACCGGCTTCCAGGAGGATGCGGACGTCGTCCTGGTACAGGTGAGGGGCTGTGCGCAGGGTGCGTTCGTGGTAAGCGGTGGCCTCAGGGACCATCAGCCCCCAGTGGGTGGCCTGGACGTAGCGGGTCATGGGGATGTCCACCTCGACGAGGTGTGCGCCGAGGGCTTGGAGCTCGTCGATGGCGTGCCGGACGGCGGCTTCCACGGCGGGGTCGGTGTGGTCGAAGTAGTAGGTGCGCGGTATGCCGACGCGCAGGCCGGTGAGTTCGGTGCGGGCGGCCGGCCGGTAGTCGGCGCGGGGCGTGGCGAGGGAGGCGGGGTCGCGCGGGTCGTGTCCGGTCAGCGCGGTCAGTACCAGGGCGGCGTCCTCGACGGTGCGGGTGAGGGGGCCGACGTGGTCCAGTGACCAGGACAGGGAGGTGACGCCGTGCCGGGGAACGAGGCCGTAGGTGGGCTTGAGGCCGACGACGCCGTTGAGCGCGGCGGGCACCCGGATCGAGCCGCCGGTGTCGGTGCCGAGGGCGAAGGTCGCGGCCCCGGACGCCACGGCGACAGCGGATCCGCCGCTCGACCCACCGGCCACCCGGGCGGGGTCCCAGGCGTTGTGCGTCTGCGGGGTGGTCAGGCCGTAGGCGAACTCGTGGGTGTGCGTCTTGCCCACCAGGACCGCCCCGTCCGCTGCCAGGCGTGCGGCGACCGTGCTGTCGCTGTGCGCGTGGTGGCCGTCGCGGACGCGGGAACCGGCCGAGGTGGCCGCCCCGGCCACGTCGATCAGGTCCTTGAGGCCCATCGGGATGCCGTGCAACGGACCGCGGTGGCGGCCCGCCGTGATGTCGCGTTCGGCCAGGCGCGCGGCGTCGCGGGCGCGTTCGGCGTCGATGCTCGCGTAGGCGTGCAGGTGTGGTTCGGTGCGCCCGGCCCGTTCCAGGACGGAGTCGGTGAGTTCCACGGGGGACAGGCGGCGGGTGCGGAGGGCGTCGGAGGCCTCGGCGAGCGACATCTCATACGGCTGCATCGTGCTGGTCCTGTTCTGCCTGGTGGGTGAGTTCTGCCTGGTAGGCGAGTTCTGCCTGGTAGGTAAGGGCGGGTGGGACGTCGCCGAACTCCAGCTCCCGCAAGGTGGCGACCACGGAGTGGATGTGGCGGGCGGTGGCGGCGACCGCGGCGTGGCGGTCGGGCAGGAGCGGGAGCCCGGCGCGGGCGGCCCAGTGGGCGGCTTGCGCGGGGGAGAGGTCGCTGGTGGGCATGGATCTGTTCTTTCGTCAGAGGCCGGGAGGGTTGCCCCGGGAGCCGTTAAAAGCTAAGGCTTTGCGTTAGGTGACTGTAGGGCCTACGATGCTGTTAACGCAAACGCATGGCTTTTAGCCGCTGCTCGAAGGGACGACCATGAACATCTCCACCCCGCCCGCCACTCCGGCCCCGGCCGAGGTTCCCGGGTGGAGCGCGGGCGGCATCCGTGTCCACCGCATCGACGAAATCGTTCTGCCGCCCGCCACCGGGCAGTGGCTCCTGCCCGACGCCACTCCTGACCTCGTCACCACCCAGGACTGGCTGCACCCCCACTTCACCGACGACGAAGGTCTTCTGCGCCTCGCCAGCCACAGCTTCGCCTTCACTCTCGGCGGGCTGCGCGTCCTGGTCGACACCGGCATCGGCAATGGCAAGGAGCGCGCCAACCCCGCCTGGCACGACCTGCGCACCGACTACCTCCAGCGCCTGACGCAGGCCGGATTCCCGCCGGACGAGGTGGATTTGGTGATCCTCACGCATCTGCACGCCGATCATGTCGGCTGGAACACACGCCAGGAGAACGGGCGGTGGGTTCCCACCTTCCCCAACGCCCGTTACGTCGTGTCCCGCACCGAGCGGGAGTTCTGGGCCGGATACGACATGGAGGAGGCCCGCAGGCAGATGTTCCGCGACTCCGTCATCCCCGTGGAAGAAGCCGGACTGCTCGACCTCGTCGACGTCCCCGCCGAGGGCGCGGACCTCCTGCCCGGCCTGCGCCTGCTGCCCACCCCGGGCCACACCCCCGGCCACGTCGCCGTCGAACTCTCGGATGCCGGGCACAAGGCCCTGATCACCGGCGACTGCATTCATCACCCCTTCCAACTCGCCCACCCAGGTGTCGGAGCCTGCGTCGACATCGACCCCGAGCGGTCCGAGCACTCCCGCCGCACCCTGCTCGCGTCACTCGCCGGCACCGACACCCTCGTCCTGGGCACCCACTTCCCACCGCCGACGGCGGGTCATGTCGTTTCCCACGAGGAGACTTATCGCCTCGCACCCGTCCCGGCCGGTCACGGGCGCTGACGGGGTCCACGACGACGCGGGAGGGGCCGGGAGCGGCCACACCGTACGGATACCAGGGCGGTGGTGGCCGTGGCTCGTCGGACTGAATCCGATGCCGAAGGGCAGGCGAGGTGGCGAGCGCTCGTTGAGCGATGACACCCGGAAAGGGAGGATGGGCATGAACTCTCCACGCAGGGGCACTCGTTCCGCACTGCGACGGACGGCATTGCTGAGCAGCGGCATCCTGATGGCCGGTGGTGTGCTCACCGGCTGCGGTACGTCCCACTCCGCCGACGGTTCGACGCAGTCGTCGTCCGGGGCGGCTGATGCCAGTCTTGCGGCGTCGGTCGAGGCCGCCCGGACGGCGACGGCGAACGCGAAGTCGGCGCGGCTCGCCCTGCAGGAGACGGTGCGGGTGGACGGCAAGGCCCAGTCCGTGCACGGCAGCGGCGTCACGCGGATGGGCGACAGCGGCGCGGCCGACGGCCAGTTCACCTTGAGCGCGGCAGGACAGAACGTGCAGATGCGCGTGCTCGGCACGACTCTCTACGAGGAGCTTCCCGCCTCCGCCGCCACCCGGCAGCTCAGCGATGGCAAGCCCTGGATCAGCGTGGACACCACCAAGATCCCGCACGCGGCGGCGGACACGCAGAACCAGGCCCCCGACGCCGCCCAGCAACTCGCCTATCTGCGGAACCCACAAGGGGCGACCAAGGTCGGTACCGAAACGATCGACGGCGTGCCGACCACGCACTACCGGTTGAGTCTCTCGCCCTCCCAGATCGCCGGCGCGACCGCCAACAAGGCCCAGGTGGTCGGGAGGATTCCGGTGGACGTGTGGATCGACACCTCACACCGGGTGCGGCAGGAGACGGTCGCCATGACCGTGCGGCCGACCGCCTCCGCCTCGGCGCCTCCCGGCGGCAGCACCTCGGGCCAGAGCCAGGAGGTGCAGGTCGCGATGACGATGCGACTGAGCGACTTCGGCACGCCGGTTCACGTGACGGCGCCGCCGCAGTCGCAAGTCACCGACGCCACGGCGAAGTTGGCGCAGGCGATGGACAGCGGGCAGACAGCCTGACGCCCCACTGGACCCCGGTCGCACACGGAGACTCGCGCGCAACGGTGAGCCGGGCCGCCCGGCTCGATCGGCTCTCGGGTCGTGGCGTCCGTCGACCGAATCGCAGTCGGCGCGGCGGTCCTCGCCCGCAGGAGGATGCCTGCTGGATCTTCTGATGGGTGACGGACCCTCGTGCCCTCCATCGCCCTTCAACGGCCGTGCGCGGGCCGATTCCTCGGATCCGCATCCACCCTTGACTTTCCTGTTGGGAAAGAGGAGCGTTACTTTCCCGACGGGAAAGTGAGGTCTGTGGTGGACAACATCGCTCCGGATCAGGCGCGTACGGCTCTTGACGCGGCTGACCGTGCGCGGCGCCAGGTGGCCGAAGAGGTCGGCCTGCCCCGCGGTTACTGGTGGGCCATGGCAGCTGGCTGGGCCGTGCTGGGTGTGCTCGACGATCTGCTGCCCTCCTGGGTCGCCGTGATCGCGACCTTGTGTTTCGGCGCGGGGCACTCCTTCCTCGCCTCGCGTCTGCTGAGCGGGCGCCGGCGCACTGACCGGCTACAAGTGAGCGCGGCCGTCGCCGGTCACCGCATCCCGCTGGTGGTGGTCGGCATGCTCGTCGGGCTCGTCGCCGTCACCGTCCTCGCGGCGCTCGCGGTGGACGCCGACGGTGCCAGGCATGCCGGAATCTGGGCGGGGCTGCTGGTCGCGGCCGTCGTCGGGTTCGGCGGACCGGAGATCCTGCGCGTACTGCGCCGATGGGTGCGGGCATGACGAAGGCGCGGTTCGACGAACTGATCCATCCCAGCACCCGCTTGTCGCTGGTGGCGACCCTGGCAGCCGCCGACTGGGCCGAGTTCGCCTTCCTCAAGGAACGACTCGACCTGTCCGACTCGGCCCTGTCCAAGCAGCTGACGACACTCGAGGAAGCCGGGTACGTCACGACGGAACGCCGCCTGAGCGGCAACCGCCGCAAACTACGGGCCCGGCTCACCGACACCGGCCGTAACGCCTTCAACGGCCATATCGAGGCGCTGAAAGCAATCGTCGACGGTGCCACAGCACCAGCGGCGGAACCTCCGACGTGAAGCCCCGGCACCGGCGGCCTCGGCCCTTTCTGGGCGCCGAAGCCGCTGGTCGTGCGTAGCGGTGGGTCTGGCACACATGAGGTTCGCGCCAGGAGTTGTCCCGTGACCCCCGAGGTTGAAGATCATGCTGCCTCAGGGTCGGTGTCGATGGCACCGACTGAGCGGAGCGAGCGCCCGAGACCTCCGGTGAGGATCCTGTGGTGCCTGCGCCACCACCACAAGTCGGGGCCGGGCAGGCTGTGGAACTGGCCAAGTTCTTGGCTGCCGTTGACAGCCGCTGTTTGTGCCAATCGTCCAGAGTCTTGATCTGCGGAGGTCCAGAACCCTCTTGCGTTGCACGCGTAAACGCCAACGCCGCGTCCGAGGTCTGAACTCACTGCTGCCTGACGGCGCATCATCCCAATACCCTCGGAGATGTGCCCCTGAACAGCGGCGACGACACACTGTTACTGGACTGCTAAAGCGCGATAAATGGAAGGTTGGCGTCGCGGGAAGGGTGGATATATTCCCGGGAAGCGGTACCAGATAATCGCGACACCTGCGAGTGCCGCTGGCGAATCGGTCTCGCTGCCGAAGCCGTCCGGAAATCGCTGGCCTCATCTGTCGGCTGTCGGACATACTTTTTGTGCGGCAAAGAGCCGCGCCAAGGGAGGGGTTCATGCGTTTCAGCAAGCGTGCAGGGGTAGTTGGTGCTACCGCCGTCCTCGTCGCCGGGCTGACCGTCGTAGCGGGGGGCACCGCAAACGCTTCGTCGCCCTGCGACTACGTGGCAACAGCGAACAACTCGGACACGACTACAAAACTCATGGCGGGCAGTAACCTTTTTATAGAGCCGTCGGAGGATTGCACGGCCATCGCAAGCTACCGTCAGGGTTCCACCTTCTACGCATGGTGCGCAGTGTCCAACTACTACGGGAATCAGTGGGTTTACGGCCGCCTGGCCGGCGAGGACACCAAGGGCTGGGTCAGCATCAGTGTTCTGGGCTGGGTGAGCGGCCCTAAGAGCATCGCGCACTGCTGATCCGGTACCCGGAACACTGGCAGTATCGAAGGCGACTGAGGGGAGACAGCCAGTCGGGCTGTCTCCCCTCAGTCACAATTCGTCGGGCGTATTTGTACACCAGAACTGCCGACCAAAGGCGATGGCGTTCACCAGGCAACTCATCCGGCAGACGGGACGATGTGCAGCTGGTGCAAGATAAACGCGTCGACAACGCCCCTCCGGCCCGGCACAGTGGACACCCGTGACGAGCAGTGAGCTGTGGACCCGTGGGACTGCCGAACGCTACGACGCGGAGACGACCGAGGTGTCCTCGGACGCCGTTCTCGGACCGACTCTCGCCTTCCTCTCCGAACTGGCCGGAGACGGCCGGGCATTGGAGTTCGCCATCGGGACGGGACGAGTGGGCGTCCCGCTCCGGGAACGTGGCGTACCGGTGGCAGGCATCGAACTGTCCGAGCACATGGCAGCGGTCCTGCGGCGCAAGATCGACGAGGACACGCTCCCGGTGGTCATCGGGGACATGGCCACCACCGTCGTCCCCGGCGAGTTCACCCTGGTCTATCTCGTCTACAACACCATCACGAATCTGCTCACGCAGGACGAGCAGGTCGAGTGCTTCCGCAACGCCGCACGTCATCTGGGGCCCGGCGGCCGATTCGTCATCGAACTGGGCGTGCCGCCGCTGCGGTTGCTGCCGCCCGGCCAGGTCGCCGTGCCGTTCGACGTCTCCGAGCGGCATCTCGGTTTCGACACCTTCGACCTCGTCGACCAGATTCTCGTCTCTCATCATTTCACCCGCGACGGCGACGACGGCCGCTTCCGCCGAGGCAACTCCCGGCACCGGTACGCCTGGCCCGCGGAGCTCGACCTGATGGCACGGATCGCCGGGCTCGAGTGGGAACGTCGCGTCGCGGACTGGGACGGGACGCCGTTCACCCAGGACTCCGTGAAGCACATCTCCGTGTGGCGCAAGCCGACCTGAGAACGGCCACCGGGCCCCGCAGCTGCTGGTAGACGTGCAGCGGGCCACGCGAGCAGGCTCGCCGTCGCCCACTGCGCGGCGGCGAGCCCGTGTGGCATGCGGCGTGGGTTGCGCCGGGGCCCGACCCCTGATGACGGCAGTAAGCAACTCGGCAATGGAAAACCGTACTTGAGCGAGGGAAGAGCGCTCGGTGCGCAGCGGCGCGGTGATGGTCATGCCGCCGAAGACGAGCTCGGCCACGACGATACCGGCGTCGTCGGACAGACACCGCGGTCCGCCTACGCCGGGATGGTCGCCGAATCCTCCGGGCATCGTCACCGGACTGGGCCGCCTGGCCCCCGCGCTCGCCGATGGCGCCGAGTTCGACGGGGAACACCTCGCTGACGTCCTCCTCGCGCGCCCGGGGGCCATCACCCGCGCGCCCGGGCGCCATCAGCGGTGCCGACGGCGACATCGCCACGGGCATCGCCGCCCTTCCGCCGGAGGCTCCCCGTCGTCCCGTACAGGTCTCGGGTGAACCCGGCCCGGTGCGCGACCCGTCCTGCGTCGGTCCAGGGTCTGGCATGCGAGACATCAAAGTGATATCACTTAAATTGTGGAACGAGAGAGCGCGAATACGCGCGACCAGGCACCGCCCTCCGGGCCCGCGATCGTCGTCGAAGGACTGACCAAGCGCTTCGGCGGGCGTACCGCGTTCGCCGACGTCACCTTGTCCGTCGAGTACGGGGAGGTGTTCGGCTTCCTCGGGCCGAACGGGGCCGGGAAGAGCACCACCGTCAGGACGCTCGGCACCCTGCTCGCCCCCACCTCCGGGTCCGCGACGGTGGCCGGCCTGCCCCTGCACCCCGCCAACAGCGGCGAGATCCGCCGACGGATCGCCGTCATGCCCGAATCACCCGGCCTGTACCCGCGCCTCAGCGTCGCCGAGAACCTCGACTTCTTCGCAGGGCTCTACGAGCTCGACCATCGGCGAAGCCGCATCGAGCGCAGCCTGCGCGCCGTCAACCTGCTCGACCGCGCCGACGACCCGTGCCGCTCGCTCTCCAAGGGCCTGCGCCAGCGGGTCGGCCTTGCCCGTGCGCTGTTGAGCGACCCCCGCATCCTGTTCCTGGACGAGCCGACCTCCGGCCTGGACCCGCTGGCCGCCCACGACGTCCACGAGCTCATCGACGGCCTGCGCAAGCGTGGCGTCACCATCTTCCTCACCACGCATCGCCTCGCCGAAGCCGAGGCACTGTGCGACCGCGTCGGCATCCTGAACACCACCCTGCGCACCATCGGCCGCCCCGACGACCTGCGCGAGCGCCTGTTCGCCAAGACCCTCGAGGTCTCGACCCGAGCGCCGCTCACCGAGCCCGACAGCGTCTTCGCCGACCTGCCCGGAGTGGACGGCTGGCGCCGGGGCGACGACGCGGGGGAGCACACCACCTACGTGCTGACCATCACCGACGCGGACCTGGCGGCCCCCGCCGTCGCACGCGCCGTGGTCACCGGCGGCGCCGACCTGCTCACCCTGAACCCCTCACGCCACTCACTCCAGGAGGTCTACCTCCAACTGGTCAACGAGGACGTGGAGGCACAGGCGCGATGACGAAGATGACGAAGATGACGAACCAGGTACGGCCGCAGCAGCCCACCGAACGGGCCACGGGCCGGCTCAGCCGGACCAGGATCCTGGCCCTGGTGCGCAAGGAGCTGAACGACTTCCGGCGCAACCGCCTCATCGCCACCACGATGGCGGTGATGCCGCTGCTGTTCATGATCGAACCGGTGATCACCGTCTTCAAACTTCCCGCGAACGCCCCGGCGTCCAGGCTCGACGCCCTGGTCGGCGTCGCGACACTGGAGCTGATGCTGATCCCGGCACTCGTCCCGGCGGTCGTCGCCTCGTACGCGGTGGTCGGCGAACGGGAGCAGGGCACACTCGAGCCGGTCCTGACGACCCCGATCCGCCCGTCCGAGTTCCTGCTCGGCAAGGCCCTGGCGGTCTTCCTGCCGGCGCTGGGGGTCGCCTACACGATGTACGGGGTCTTCCTCGCCGCTGTCGGGCTCTTCGCGCACGCGAACGTGGCGCACGACATCTTCGAAGTCCCCAGGATCGTCGCCCAACTGCTGTTCACGCCCTTGCTGGCACTCTGGTCGATCTGGGCCGCCATCGCCGTGTCCACCCGTGCCGGTGACGTCCGCGTCGCCCAGCAACTCAGTTCGCTCGCCAGCCTGCCACCGCTCGCGGTGACGGCGCTGGTCGGTTTCGACGTCGTCAAACCCACCACCACCGTCGCCGTGGTCATCGGTGCCGCACTGCTGCTCGTCGACACGGTCGCCTGGCGCCTGGTGTCCGCCTTCTTCCACAGCGAACGCCTCGTCACCGGTGCCAAGCCGGCATGAGAGCGCGGGGGTTCGGTCTGCGCGAGGTGTCGACCGATTAACTGACCATACCTGGGCTGATAGGTATCGGGAGCGTTCCGGGTGAATCCCGTCAACTCTGATGGTTGATAAGGGATTTGGGGCCCCGCGTCAACCCTTTCGCGGCAAGATCATCCCATCGCGGCAATGTTGTCGGACCATCGAATCAACCTCTCCTCCGGCGGGGAACGATCGTGTGGAGCCTGAGACATCAGGTTGCCCGTCGCTCTGCCAGCCCCGCGCTCATGGACCCACCTCTACGAGGGAGAGTTCGATCGATGACTGTCGAAGCCGACCCGCAAGCGCAGCCGGAGCACCCCCAGCAGACCAGTCTCAGTACGGCTGCTGCCCGCAACCTCGCGACCACGACCAAGTCCGTTCCGCAGATGCAGGAGATCACCTCCCGGTGGCTCCTGCGGCTTCTTCCCTGGGTGGAGACCAGGGGCGGCACGTACCGGGTGAACCGTCGACTGAGCTACACCGTCGGTGACGGACGGGTGGACTTCATCCAGGACGGCGCCCAGGTCCGTGTGATCCCGCGCGAGCTGGGTGAACTGGCCTTCCTCCGTGGCTTCGACGACGAGGAGGTGCTGAAGGCGATCGCCGACCGGTGCGTGCAACGCGACTTCCAGCCCGGGGAGACGCTGGTGGAGGGCGGGACGTCCGCCGACCGGCTCCACCTGATCGCCCACGGGCGGGTACGCCAGACGTCGGTCGGCAAGTTCGGCAACAAGGTGGCCGTCGCGGTCCTCGCCGACGGCGACCGCTTCGGCGACCAGGCGTTGCTGGACGGCGAAGGACAGTGGGAACACACGGCCACCGCCGAGACGGCCGGCACCTTGCTGACCCTCTCCAAGGACGACTTCGACGCCGTGCTGTCCTCGTCACGAGGCCTGCAGGACCACATTCGCAACTTCAGCACCATTCCTCACCAACGGCAGAACCGTCACGGTGAGGCCGAGATCGCCATGTCGTCCGGCCACAGCGGTGAGCCGGAGCTGCCCGGCACGTTCGTCGACTACGACCTGAATCCGCGCGAGTACGAACTGTCGGTGGCCCAGACCGTTCTCCGGATTCACACCCGGGTCGCCGATCTCTACAACGATCCGATGGACCAGACCGAGCAGCAGTTGCGGCTCACCATCGAGGCGTTGCGCGAACGCCAGGAGTACGAGCTGCTGAACAACCGGGACTTCGGCCTGCTGCACAACGCCGACTTCAAACAGCGCATCCAGACCCACTCCGGCCCGCCCACCCCCGACGACCTCGACGAGCTGCTGTGCCGTCGCCGCGGCTCGCAGTACTTCCTCGCCCACCCCCGTGCCATCGCCGCGGTCGGCAGGGAGTTCAACGCCCGCGGTCTCTACCCGACCCACGTCGACCTCGGCGGTCAACAGGTCCCGGCGTGGCGGGGGGTGCCCATCCTGCCGTGCAACAAGATCCCCATCACCGCGGACAACACCAGCTCGATCCTGGTCATGCGTACCGGCGAGGACAACCAGGGTGTGATCGGACTCCGGCAGACCGGTCTGCCGGACGAGTACGAACCGGGCCTGTCGGTGCGCTTCATGAACATCAACGAACGGTCGATCATCTCCTACCTGGTGTCCACCTACTACTCCGCGGCCATCCTCGTCCCGGACGCACTGGGCGTGCTGGAGAATGTGCAGATCGGCCGCAAGGGCGACTGACGCGCTCCTGCCGTGACCAGGAGACGGGCCCGTCGGCCGACCCGGACCGGTTCCACCCGGTCGGCCCCGGCCCGGCAGCCACTTGCCACGTCAAGGAGCCACCATGTCCTCCTCCGAGCCCCCACCCCTGGCCGAGCACCCGCCGGGGACCGCTTCCCATCCCGCGCCAACACATCCCGTGTGCAGGCCTGTTCGGGTCGACGAACCCACGGCGGCGACCGGGGGCCTGCCCCACGCCCCTGCGCTGTCGTCGCCCCGCCCGGCCCTTCCCAGCAGCATTCCCGGTGACGCGGCGGTGACCGGTCCCAAGGCGGAGCGTCTCCTGAGCGGCCCGAAAGGCCTGGGCACCACAGGGGTCCACCCGCGGCGGCCCGGAAAGCCCGTGAACCCGCTCGGCCCCCCGAACCCGGCCCTTCCCAGCGGCATCCCCGGTGACGTACCGGTGACCGGTCCCGAGGCGCAACAGCTCCTGGGCGGCCCGAAGGGCCTGGGCACGGCCAGTGCCTACCCGCAGCGGCCCCGGAAGGCCGCGGACCCGGTGGGCAACCCGGTCCCCGGCTTGTACTACCACCCGGTGCCGGAGCCCGACCCGGTGCGGGTGGCGGAGGTCGACCGCAGGATCAAAGCCTGGGCGATGGACGAGGTCGACCTGTACCCCGAGGAGTGGGAGGAGCAGTTCGACGGCTTCTTCGTCGGACGCTACATGGTCGCCTGCCACCCCGACGCACCCACGATCGACCACCTCATGGTCGCCGCACGCCTGATGGTCGCCGAGAACGCCGTCGACGACTGCTACTGCGAGGATCACGGGGGCTCGCCCATCGGCCTGGGGGGACGCCTCCTGCTCGCGCACACCGCCCTCGACCCGCTGCACACCGCGGAGGAATACCAGTCGGCGTGGGCGCGGTCGCTCCAGTCCGACGCCCCCCGCAGGGCCTACCGGTCCGCCATGAAGTACTTCCTCGACTGGGCCGGTCCCTCCCAGGCCGACCGCTACCGGCACGACATGGCCCGCCTGCACATGGGATATCTCGCCGAGGCCGCGTGGACACAGACCGAGTACGTTCCCGAGGTGTGGGAATACCTGGCGATGCGCCAGTTCAACAACTTCCGTCCCTGTCCCACCATCACCGACACCGTCGGCGGCTACGAACTGCCCGCGGACCTCCAGGCTCAACCCGCCGTCCAGCGGATCATCGCGCTCGCAGGAAACGCCACCACCCTCGTCAACGACCTGTACTCCTACACCAAGGAGCTCGCCAGCCCCGGCAACCACCTGAACCTCCCGGTGGTGATCGCCGAACGTGAGGCGCTGTCCGAGCGCGATGCCTACCTGAAGGCCGTCGAGATCCACAACAACCTGATGCACGCCTTCGAGGCCGAGGTCGCGGCACTGACCACCGCCCACGCGCTGCCGAACCTGCTGCGCTTCCTCCGGGGCGTCGCCGTGTGGGTGGACGGCAACCACTACTGGCACCAGACCAACACCTACCGCTACAGCCTGCCCGACTTCTGGTGAATGGAGAAGCCTATGATCGGCACCGGCTCCACCTCCACGTCAGCCCCGTCCATCCCGCGCCCGCAGACGCCGTACCAGGGGGACATCGCCCGTTACTGGGACGGTGAGGCCCGACCGGTCAACCTGCGTCTCGGCGATGTCGACGGCCTGTACCACCACCACTACGGCATCGGCGACGTCGACCACGCCGCCGTCGGCGCGAGCGACGACGCGCGGCACGAGGAGCGGCTGATCGCCGAGCTCCACCGGCTGGAGTCGGCCCAGGCCGACTGCCTCCTCGACCACCTGGGTCCCATCGGGCGCGATGACACCCTCGTGGACGCCGGCTGCGGACGCGGCGGTTCGATGGTCATGGCCCACCAGCGCTTCGGGTGCGCCGTCGAAGGCCTCACCCTGTCGGCGAAGCAGGCCGACTTCGCCAACTCACGCGCCGAGGACCTCGGCATCGCCGACCACGTCCACGCTCGCGTGTGCAACATGCTTCACATGCCCTTCGACACCGGGCAGATCGCCGCCTCGTGGAACAACGAGTCGAGTATGTATGTCGACTTGAACGACCTGTTCGCCGAGCACGCGCGCGTCCTGGCCATCGGCGGACGGTACGTCACCATCACCGGCTGCTGGAACCCCCGCTACGGCCAACCGTCGAAGTGGGTCTCCCAGATCAACGCGCACTTCGAGTGCAACATCCACTCCCGCCGCGAATACCTGCGCGCCATGGCGGACAACCGGCTCGTTCCCCAAACCGTCATCGACCTGACCGCCGCGACCCTGCCCTACTGGCAACTGCGCGCCACTTCCTCACTCGTGACGGGCATCGAGGACGCCTTCCTCAACTCCTACCGGGACGGCTCGTTCCAGTACCTCCTCATCGCCGCCGACCGCATCTGACCCACGAAAGGCGAAGACGGTGGCCGCGCCCGGTCTCCCGAGCGCGGCCACCGCTTCAGCGTGTCGTCACGGTGCCGACGTGGTGACGTCGGCGGAGTCGACGAGGGCGAGCCGGTGGCCGTACTGGATGGTGTAGTACGACTCGGTGCCCTTGACGACGGTGTCCGGCGGGTTGTGGAAGAAGTCGTCGGCCGGGGACGCCGCGGCGGTCGCCACGTACGCCTGCCCGGTGGGGAACTGGTAGTGACTCAAAGGGACTTGGGTGGACGGCGACAGATTGGCCGGGTACTCCGACGCCTTCGGGTAGCCCGACCCGTACAGCGCGACCGTCGAGGTACCGGACGCGGGGCTGACCACCTTCACACAGTGCGCCGGGGTGGTGTTCACACCGTCCGGGTTGTAGATCCAGCCCTCCTTGCCGGAGTACCAGATGGCGGTCCAGTCGCCGGACCGGTCGGCGACCACGAACTGCTGACCGGCCGAGACCGTGCTGCCCCAGTCGCTGATCTCGTCGCTGCCGGCAGCGGAGCCCGAGTGCAGGTAGGGGTCGCTCACCAGCGGGGCCGATGCGTCCGGCGCGGTGCGCACGTACAGGATGCTGGACGCGCCGGTCTGGTCGGTGCAGGTCTTGGTGGAACCGGTGCCGTCGTCGCTGGGACAGACGTTCACCGTCTGCTGGTCGTCGGCGAAGGCGGGGTCGATGGTGATCGGGGAGCCGACCGGGCCCACCCCGTGGGGAGTGGAGTCCACCGGCGCGCCGAGCATGCGCATGAAGCGGTTCCAGTCCCAGTACGGGCCCGGGTCCCAGTGCATGCCCGCCACGTAACCGTCCTGAGGACCGGGCACGTTGTCGTGGCCGATGATGTGCTCGCGGTCCAGCGGGATGTGGTATTCAGCCGCCAGGTAGCGCACCAGGACGGCGGTCGAGCGGTACTGCGCGTCGGTGTACCAGGTGGCGCCCTGCGCGGCGAACCCCTCGTGCTCGATGCCGATGGCGTGCATGTTGAACCAGAAGTTGCCCGCGTGGAACGCCACGTCCTGGTTCGGCACCGACTGGGTGACTGCGCCGTCCGCGGAACGGATCACGTAGTTGGCCGCGTCGCCGCCCGGGCTCTGGAAGCTGTCGATGGCTGCCTGGTAGGACGACTCGGTGTCGTGGATGACGATGTACCGGATGTCGACCCCGTCCGCCGGCCGGTTCGCGACCTGGTAGTTGGCGGTGTTCGCGGGGGCGAACTGGCAGTCCAGCCGCGCGGGACACTGCGCCTGGGGGTCCGGCTGCGTGTCGTTCAGGTGCAACGCGGTGATCTGCGAGGTACGGGGCTGGACCGCGGAGTCGGCCGACAGCTTCATCCGCTGCCCTCCGGGGGTGGCGGAAGCGCCGTGCCGCACGTCCTGGAAGACCGCGTCCGCGAAGGAACGGGCTGCCGCCGCACCGGTGGACTGGCTGTAGCGGGCGACCGCGCCGTACCACTGGCCGGGATCGGACGGCGTGCCCCCGCCGGTGATCTTCTTCTCGTACGACGCGAGCAGCGCGGCGCCGGCCCGGATGTTCTGCCGGTCGTCGTCGCGCACCTGCGAGGCGGGCGCGCCGATGAGGGCGGCAGCGGTGGTGAGGGTGTGCATCGCGGGGTTCGCCGAGACCGAGGCGAGTTCGTGCCGCCCCGCTTCCCCCGCGCTGCCGCCCGCGACCATCCGCGGGGTGACGTCCGCGAGGTTCATCACCCCGTATCCGCCGTCAGAACTGTAGCGCCCGCTGTGCGAGACCCACTGGGACTCCTCGTAGGAGACGCCGAGCAGCACCGGCGCGGGAACGTGGAACTCCCCGGCCGCGGCGACGAAGTCCTGCTGCTGGGCGCCGGACAGGGCGGCCGCCGGACTGGCCTGGGCGCCGGAGCCGGCGAACAGTGTGCCGCCGACGGCGAGAAGCGCGGCCGCGCCCCCGGCGACCGTCGTCACCACCTTGTTCCGTCTCCGCCGATGGGAAGCGTGTGGAGCCATGGGCGTTCTCCTGAGGGATTGTGCTGGGGAACTCCGGCTGAAGTGTGCCGAGTTGAACGGCTGCCGAAGTCCGCCACGTGTGTGATGCGCATGCTACTTTCCCGTCACGAGGCGCCACGCCGGGAGGATTCGTCCACGGAGACCCCGGCCCGCGACTTGACGCCGGTGACCCTGGCAAGAGGGGCATCCGGTGAACTGGTGGCGTGAGCCACCTCGTGGGCGCCGAACCCGCAGGTGAGACGGTCGTCGGCGACTCCGGCGGGGCGCTCGGGGTTTGCGCGACGAACGCCGTGGAGCGGGTCCGGAGCGAGGAGCCGCGGCTGACCGGCGAGTGCGGTCCCCGGACGTCAGCGGTCCAGGAGGGTACGGGAATCTGCCCCGGCGAACGGGATCACCGACCACCACACCCATCACGGAGGCGACCCTTCGGGCAAGGTCGGCGACCTTCCGCCGAACCCTGGCAGGATGGGCGACCCGACTCCGGAAGGGCAGCCCATGGAGCGACCCACCCCGTCCACTCCACTCGTCCCGCTGCACTACGTCCACCTGGGCTCCCGCGGCCCCGAGGACGTGGTGGCCGACCCGCACGGACGCGTGCTGACCGGCACGGCCGACGGCCGTGTCCTCCGCCTCCACCACCTCGGCGATCCCGGCTCGGCCCGGGTGGAGACCCTGGCGCAGACCGGCGGCCGGCCCCTCGGGCTCGAACTCCTGCCCGACGGTGACCTCTTGGTATGCGATGCCGAACGTGGGCTCCTGTGCGTCGGCGTGGACGACGGCAGCGTCCGCGTCCTCGCGGACCGGGCGGGGGGAGAGCGGCTCGGTTTCTGCAGCAACGCCGTCGCCCTGCCCGACGGCACCGTGTACTTCACCGTCTCCAGCCGCCGCCATCCCCTCGACCGGTGGATCGGGGACATCGTCGAACACACCGGCACCGGCTGCCTGCTGCGGCTCCCGGCGGAGGGCGGTGAGCCCGAAGTCCTCCTGGACGGCCTCCAGTTCGCCAACGGACTCGCCCTGAGCGCCGACGGCTCGTTCCTCGTCGTCGCCGAGACCGGCGCCTGCCGCCTCACCCGCTACCACGTCACCGGCGCCCGCGCCGGACACGCCGAACCGTTCGCCACGCTGCCCGGCATGCCCGACAACCTCTGGCGGGCGGGCCCGGACGGGCCGATCTGGGTGGCGCTGGCCAGTCCGCGCCTTCCCGCCCTCGACCTGCTGCACCGCGCCTCACCCGCGGTCCGCCGCGCCGCGGCGCGGGTCGCCGTGCGGGCGCCGTACCGCCCGGCGGGAACGATCGGTGTGCTCGCCCTCGACGACCACGGCCGCGTCCTCCACCACCTGCGCCGCCGACGCTCCGGCTATCGCATGGTCACCAGCGTCTGCACGACCGGCGAACACCTGATCCTGGGCAGCGAGCGGGAGCCCGGCGTCGCCGTCTGCGCGCGACCGCAGCCCCGATGAGCGCGGTCGCGACGGCCGCGCGCCGAGGCTACCGGTGCTCCGGATTCGCGGAGTCGTGACGACAGCCGGCATCCCAGACGGTGCGCTGGTTTCCGTGAGTGGGGATGCCACCGGCGTCCTTGAGCATGCGGGCGAGGTGCAGAAGGTTCCATGTCATGAACGTCGTGTTGCGCTTCGTGAACTCGTTGTCCGGCCCGCCCGATCCGGGGTCGAGGTAGGAGGGACCCGGCCCGGCCTCGCCGATCCAGCCCGCGTCGGCCTGCGGCGGAATGACGCAGCCGAGGTGCTGAAGGCTGTAGAGGACGTTCATGGCGCAGTGCTTGACGCCGTCCTCGTTCCCGGTGATCAGACATCCGCCGACCCGGCCGTAGTACGCGTACTGCCCCGCCTCGTTGAGAAGGCTGGAGCAGGCGTACAGGCGCTCGATCACGCGCTTGGCCACCGAGCTGTTGTCGCCCAGCCAGATCGGTCCGGCCAGTACCAGGATGTCGGCGGCCAGGACCTTCCGGAACAGCTCGGGCCAGGCGTCGCCCGGCCAGCCGTGTTCCGTCATGTCCGGCCAGACACCGGTGGCGATGTCGTGGTCGACGGCCCGTACGACGTCGACGTGCACGCCTTGATCCTGCATGATGCCCACGCTGCGGTCGATGAGTCCCTGGGTGTTGCTGCGTTCCGGCGAGCGTTTCAGCGTGCAGTTGAACACCAGAGCGCGCAGGTCGTCGTAGTGCGCGGGAGGCGCGCCGCCGTTCGAAGAAGGGGCCGTCACGAGGGCTCCGTGGGGTCTTTCGCCACCGTGCCGTTCACGGTGGACACACCGTTCATCGTGCTGGCCCGGGCCCTGCCGCCGGTGTCGCGGCGCGACGTGCCGCTTCCCATCACCCCGACGGTCGAGCCGCTTGCCGGGACAGCCCACCGCCCGCCGGACGAGTCGGAGGGCCACGGGGGCGTCGCGACGCGGAGACCGGTAGTGCGTCCCCGGCGTCGTCGGCTCGGGTGTCTGCCGCAAATTCCGTAGCCGAAATGGTCCTTCGGTATGAACCGCTCGCGCAAGATCGATGGTTGGGCCGCCTTTCGGGGGGATGAACTCCCCAGCCGGAAAGCCGATTTCTTTACCAGTTCTTAGTGTTGCGGGGAACGTAAGCGCTTCCTGGGCTTTGAGCTGTGCGATTCGGCATTCGTCGTCACGGCCCGGTCGGATTGCCGGGACTGGCGGCCGGTACGGATGGCGGGGCGTACGCCCCGCTGATCCGGTCGGCCGCGTCGGTCGCATCAGCGGGACGCGTACCGGAACCCCCGCGTGGCCGGAGCCGCCGCGCGCCCGGCACGAAGTGCTGAGCATGTCCGCTGGTCGGGATGGTGGCCGCGTGGCCGGTTCCGCCGCGGAGCGCTGTGTGGCGGATTCTGTTTCATCGTCCGTTCGTTGGGCACACGCGGAGGTGGCGACTCGGCCGGGTCGCCTCGTAAGACGAGTCCCGCTCGGCATTTCCTTCCCCTTCAATCTCGTGGGGTTGCCAGAGGGTGACTCCCCGTGAAGACTGTGGGTGCTTCACCGCTCCACCATTCGAGGTCCTGGGCTTGGTACTGTCCTGATCTCGTGCCGTGCAGTGTCTCGCGCAGTGGCTGCGTGAGAGAGAACCACTGGGGGGATCGCTGTGCACAGGTGCTTTACCGTGCAGGCCGATGTTCGGCGTTACGGCCCTTTGTGGGGCCGAGTCGTGCGCCAGAAGTGTTGAGGCGCGCCTGACGGACGTGGTGAAGCACCTCGATGCACGACGGCCGCGGGTCGATGGTTCCCTGCCTTCGTGCCGTGACCGGTGACGCCGCAGGGACTTCAGAGGTCTTCTCGTCGCGTCCGGGCCACCGAGTACCGGCTTGCTCCCGCAGCACTGCGGCCTCATGAGCGGGCGATCGCGGATCCCCGTCTCCACTGCCTGAAGGCCGCGTTCGCCATGCCCTGCTCCCGGTGCCGCTCGCCGGCCACCGTCGCTGTTCCGCCATGCCCGAGAGCCGCAATCGAAGGAGTGCAGATGACTGCCGATCAACTCGCTGGTGTCCCCGTCCTCTTGGAGGACGTCGCCGACCGTTGGCGCCAGTTACGTGCGGCGGGCCCGATGTCCTACGAGGAGAGCCGGGGGCTGTGGCAGGTCCTGGACCACGAGGCCGTCTCCTCGGTGCTCGCCGATCCCGCCACGTACTCCTCCGATCTGGGGTCCCTCGCTCCGACCCAGGAGGACTTCGAGACCTTCACCCAGGGCAACTTCGTCGGGATGGACCCACCGGAACACCGAAGACTCCGCGCGCTGGTGAGCCAGGCGTTCACCCCGCGAGTGGTGCAGGGTCTGGCA
This sequence comes from Streptantibioticus parmotrematis, assembly GCF_019890615.1. Taxonomy (GTDB): domain Bacteria; phylum Actinomycetota; class Actinomycetes; order Streptomycetales; family Streptomycetaceae; genus Streptantibioticus_D; species Streptantibioticus_D parmotrematis. The sequence goes on from NZ_JAINVZ010000001.1 coordinate 459,723, forward strand.
CCGCGCATCGAGGCCATCTGCGCACGCCTGCTGGACGCGGTCGCGGACCACGACCGGTTCGACCTGGTCGACGCGCTCGCCTACCCGCTCCCCATCATCGTCATCGCCGAACTGCTCGGTGTGCCGGCCGACGAGCACCGGCTCTTCCAGGAATGGGCGAGCATCCTGTTCAGCGGCGACCAGCTCGGCGAGACGGCCGACATGGCCGACCTGGAACGGGCGCTGGAAGCGATCGCTCCCACCATCCGGGAGATGAACGACTACGTACTGGAGCACATCCGCCGCCGTCGGGCGCATCCGGGGGACGACCTCACCAGCAGGCTGATCGCCGCCGAGGTCGACGGTGTCCACCTGGAGGACCAGCAGATCGTGGGATTCGTCGCCCTGCTGCTGGTGGCGGGACACGTCACCACGACCGCACTGCTGGGCAACGCCGTCGTGACGTTCGACCGCAATCCCGGTGCGGACGCGACGCTTCGCTCCGACCCCGACCTGCTGCCTCGGGCCATCGAGGAGGTGCTGCGCTGGCTGCCCCCCTTCCCCGAGCTGGGGCGCCGCGTCACCCGGCCCGTGGTCCTCGGCGGTCAGGAACTGGCCGCGGACAGCATGCTGATGGTCCACCTCGGTACCGCCAACCGGGATCCGGCCCGCTTCGACGCCCCTGACGTCCTGGACGTGACGCGTCGGCGCAATCCCCATCTGACCTTCGGCCACGGCATCCACTTCTGTTTCGGTGCCCCGCTGGCCCGGCTGGAGGCGCAGATCGCGCTACGCATGCTGCAAGAACGGTTCACCTCCCTGACGGTCCCCTCCTACGAGGACGTCACGTACCAGAACCCGGCCGTCATCATCGGCGTACGCCGGCTGCCGGTCGACGTCGTCAGGCCGTAGTACGGGGCGCGTACGCCCCCGGTCGGCCCCGCTACCGCTCAGCCCGGCCGGCCTTGCCACCCGCACATGAGACCCACACAACGGGAGTTCCCCTCTCATGCCGCACATCACCAGTGCTCTGGTTGCCGAGCGCGCGCCATCCTTGTCGCGCCAGGAACTACAGCACCGTCTCGACACGCTGGCCCGCGACCACCGGGTGCCCGGCGCCCAACTGGTCCTGGACACCGGCTCCCGGATCGTCACCCTGCACACCGGCGTGGCCGACGCCGCGACCGGTGCGCCCTTCACCGCGGACACCGCCGTTCCCCTGGGGTCGCTCACCAAGCCCTACACGGCGGCCCTGGTGATGCTCCTCGCCGACGACGGCGACCTCGACCTGGACGACTCCGCGGCCGACTACCTCCCCGAGCTGCGGGGCGTTCCGGAGGTGACGATCGGCCAGCTGCTCAGTCACACCGGCGGCCTGCCGACCGGGCCCGACTCCGACACCGCCGCCCGGACGACCACGGCCCACTACCTCACGTCCACGTGCACCGCGCGGGACGCGCTGTTCGCGCCGGGGAGCGACTTCTCCTACTCCAACGCCGGTTACGTCGCCGCCGGGCGCCTGGTGGAGTCGGTGACCGGCATGGCGTGGCACGAAGCCGTCAGCGCCCTACTCCTCGAACCCCTGGAAACCGTCCCGGCGTTCCTCGGGTTCTCCGCCCCCGCCGGCCGTCCGGTCGCCGCCGGGCACGCCCTCAACACCGCGACGGGCCAGGTCCGTCCGGTCCGGCAGAACCTCGCGCCGCTGGAGGCACCGGCCGGAGCGCTCCTGGCGAGCGCCACGGACCTGGCCGCGCTGGGCAGCACGCTGGTCGGCCGGACCGCCGCCGTGCCGACCGCCGTCGCCATGGAGATGCGTCTTCCGCAGCCCTCGGCCCACCCGGGCGCGCTGGCGGACGGCTGGGGGCTGGGGCTCGCCCTCTACCGCGAGGGCGAGCACCTGTGGTGCGGCCACGACGGCAACGCCCAGGGCACCTCCTGCCATCTGCGGGCCGACCCGGACAGCGGTGTGGTGGTCGCCTTCACCGGCAACGCCGGTGCCGCGACCGCGATGTGGCGCGATCTCGCGGACGACCTGGCGGCCACGGCCGGTGTGCGGGTCCCCGTCGGCAGCGCGTCGCCGAGCCCGCGGGAGACCGTCGCCCTGCCCGAGTGCGTGGGCACCTACGCCAACGGCCGCACCGAGTACCGCGTCGCCCTCGGACCCGACGGCTCGCCGACGCTGTCCGTGGACGGTGACCTGCCGCTGCCCCTGGTCTGCCACCCCGACCTGACGTGCGACCTGGTCGACCCGGCCACCGGCCTGCGTGAACCCGGCGGCCGGTTCCACCGCGACGCCGTGACCGGTGCGGTCGACCGCGTGCAGATATCCGGGCGCACCGCGCGCCGCACCCAACTCGCCTGAGGCTCGACCCGCAGCACCTCGCCCCCTCGGGCCCGCCCACGGCGCACCACCGCTGCGCTCGGGTGGGTCCGAGGGCTGCCCGCTCGCCGCCCTCCGCCGCTCGCGTCGCACCCTCCTCACCCCCGAAGGACCTCACCCATGCCTGACCTGGCCGACGAACCCGTACCGGCGTCCTCCTCGCCGCACTCCCGCGGCACCGCCGGGCCGACCGAAGCCGGCGGGGTCCCGTCGCGGGCGCCCTCGACGCTCGGTGAGCTGTTCGCCGACTGGGTGGCCCGTACCCCCGACGCGCCCGCGCTGACCGACGGCCGGCGCGTCTGGACCTACCGGGAGCTGGCAACTCGGGCCGATCGCCTGGCCACCGACCTCGTCCGGCGCGGCGCCGGGCCGGAGCGTACGGTGGCGCTGGTCCTGCCGCGGTCGATGGAACTGATCGCCGCCGAACTGGCGGTCAGCAGGGCGGGCGCCGCCTTCCTGCCGGTGGATCCCGCCTACCCCGCCGAGCGCCGCGCGCTGATGCTCGCCGACGCGGCACCCGCGGTGGTCCTCGACGACCCGGGGCACGTCCGCCACGTGATGGAGACGACCGCGGCGGACACCGAGGGCGCGGTCGACATCCCCGCTCCGGTCGTCGGCGCGGACCACACGGCCTACGTGATCTACACCTCGGGCTCCACCGGGACGCCGAAGGGCGTGGCCGTCACCCATCGCGGCATCGGCGGCTTCACCGCGGCCGCCGTCGAGCGCTACGCGGTACGCCCCGGCGACCGCGTGCTCCAGTTCTCCTCGCCCAGCTTCGACGCCTCCGTTCTGGAGCTGTTCGTCTCCGTCCTGTCCGGCGCCACCCTCGTCGTGCCCCCGGACGGGCCCTGGCTGGGCGACGAACTCGCCGCGGTGCTGGAGGAACACCGCATCACCCACTCCCTGATCCCGCCGGCGGCCCTGGCCACCCTCCCGGCTCCGACCGCGGACAGCGCACGCCACCTGCGCACGCTGATCGTCGGCGCCGAGGCCTGCCCGGCCGCCCTGGTCGACCGCTGGGCGCCCGGCCGACGCATGATCAACTCCTACGGCCCCACCGAGGCCACCATCGTCGCCACCTGGACCGGACCGCTCGCGGCCGGCACCGGCACACCGACGATCGGCGACGCCCTGCCGCACACCCGGGTGTACGTCCTCGACGCCGCGATGAGGCCCGTGCCGCCCGGCGCGGACGGCGAGCTGTTCATCGGCGGCGACGGCGTGGCCCGCGGCTACCTGGGCCGCCCAGGCCTGACCGCCGCACGCTTCGTCGCCGACCCCTTCGGCGCTCCCGGCGCCCGGCTCTACCGCACCGGCGACCGGGCCCGCTGGAACGCCGACGGCGAACTGGACTTCCTCGGCCGGCTCGACCGGCAGGTGAAGATCCGGGGCTTCCGCATCGAGCCCGGCGAGATCGAGGCCGCCCTGCGGCGGCAACCGGGCGTCGGCGAGGCCGTGGTCGTGGTCCGCGAGGACGAGCCCGGCAGGGAACGCCTCGTCGGCTACGTCACCCCCGCCGGGCCGGAGCACACCCCGGACCCGGCCGCCCTGCGCGCCGCCGCGGCCGCCGTCCTGCCGGGCTACATGGTGCCGTCCGCCGTCGTCGTCCTGGACACCCTGCCCCTCACCGCCCAGAACAAGATCGACCGGGACGCCCTGCCGGCCCCCGCCCGTCCGCGGGCGGCCGACACCGTGGCGCCGTCGACCCCGCAGGAGCGCGCTCTGGCCGCCATCTGGGCGGACGTCCTGGACTGCGACACCCCCGGGACGACCGACGACTTCCTCGACCTGGGCGGTGACTCGATCCTCGCCGCCCGGATCCTGGCCCGTATACGGGACGAGCTGGGCGCCCGGCTCACCCTCCGGGACGTCTTCACCGCACGCACCATCGCCGACCTGGCCCCACTGCTGGACGACCGGCACCGCGCCACGCCGCAGGAGACGATCCCGCCCGCCCCGCGTGACGAGCCCCTGCCGCTGTCCGGGGCCCAGCGGCGGCTGTGGTTCCTCGACGACCTGACGCCCGGGGGAAACGAGTACAACACCGGCGTGGCCCTGCGCCTTCTCGGCACACCGCGGCTCGCGGCCCTGCGCCGGGCCCTGGACCGCCTCGCCGCCCGCCACGACTCCCTGCGGACCACCTTCGCCACCGTCGACGGGCAGGGCGTCCAGCGGATCGACCCGGACGCCCGCCTCCCGCTGCACACGACCGACCTGGACCATCTGCCCGCCGGGCAACGTGCGCGGGCCGCCGAACAGTTGCTGACCGAGGAACTCAGCCGCCCCTACGACCTGACGGACGGTCCGCTGACCCGGGCCCTGCTCGTCCGCCTCGCCGCCGACGAGCACCTACTGCTGCTGGGGCAGCACCACATCGTCACCGACGGCTGGTCGGTGGGCGTCCTGACCCGTGAGCTGGTCGCGCTCTACCACGCGGAGGTCTCCGGGGAACCGGCCGCCCTGCCCGCCCCGGCCGTCCAGTACCCCGACTTCGCGGTGTGGGAGCAGCGGCAGCGGACCGCCGACACCGGGACCAGGGACGCCGAGGACCTCGCCTACTGGAAGCAGCACCTGGCGGAACTCCAGCACCTGCAACTTCCCACCGACCGGCCCCGGCCCACGGTGCGCACCACTTCCGGCGCGGGCCACCGCCACCACCTCCCGGCCGACCTGATGGACCGGCTGCGCAACCTCGCCGCAGGTGCGGGCACGACGCCGTTCACCCTGTTCGCCGGGGTGTCCGCGCTGCTGTTCTCGCGTTACTCCGGCCAGCGGGACGTGGCGTTCGGCACCGTCACCAACGGGCGGGACCGCAGGGAACTGGAAGAGGTGACAGGCTTCTTCGCCAACACCGTCGTGCTGCGCGGCGACGTCGACGAGACCGCCACCGTCGACGAGTTCGTCCGGAGCACGCGCACCACCGTGCTGGACGCCTTCGCCCACGCCGGAGTGCCGTTTGACCGGGTGGTCGAGGAACTGGCGCCTCCCCGGGACCCCGGCCGCACTCCGCTGGTGCAGGCCCTCGTCGTCCAGCAGGCCACCGCCACGGCCCTGCCGCCCGCCGGTGAACTGCGCTTCGAGGACCACCCGTTGCCCCGTCCGGCCGCCCGCTTCGACCTCGTCCTGGAGTTCGCGCCGGACACCGCGGGCGGCTGCGCGCTGACCGTCGAGTACAACACGGACCTGTTCGACGCGTGGACCGTGGCCCGCCTCTCCCGGCACCTCCACCGCCTGCTGGAGGGCATGGCGGACGGCCCGCAGCGGACCCTCGCCGAACTTCCCATGCTCTCGCGCGACGAGCAGCGCACGCTGATCGACTCCTGGAACCCGCCCACCCGCGGCAGGCCCGAGACCCCGGACAGCACACTGCCCGAGCTGTTCCAGGCCCAGGCGGCCCGCACCCCCGACCGGACCGCCGTCTCCTGCGACGGGACGCGACTGGAGTACGCGGAGGTCAACCGGCGCGCTAACCGGCTGGCCCGGCTGCTCGTCTCCCGTGGCGCCCGCCCGGAGACGCTCGTCGCGCTCTGCCTGCCGCGCACCGCCGAACTGCCGTCCGTCCTGTGGGCGGTCCTCAAGTCCGGCGCGGCATACCTCCCGGTGGACCCGGGCTACCCGGCCGAGCGCGTCCGCCTGATGCTGGACGACGCCGCGCCCACGCTCGTCGTCGCCACCCGCGAGACCGCCCACGCCCTCCCCGAGGGCTGCGAGCCGCTGATCCTGGAGGACTGCGTCGCGGCCGACGCCACGACCGGCGAAGACGAGGCGGAGCCGGGCGACGCGGACCTGACCGACGCCGACCGGCTCCGGCGGCTGGAGCCGGACCACCCCGCCTACGTCATCTACACCTCGGGGTCGACCGGCCGGCCCAAGGGCGTGGTGGTCACCCACCGCAGCGTCGTCGCGCTCGCGGAATGGGCGCGGCAGCGCTTCGGCCCCGACGGGCTGGCCCACGTGATCGCCTCCACCTCGCTCAACTTCGACGTGTCGGTGTTCGAGCTGATCTGCCCCCTGCTGGCGGGCGGCAGCGTCGAGGTGGTCGCCGACCTGGCCGCCCTCGCCGACGCGCCGCAGCCGCGTCGGGCGGGACTGGTCAGCGGCGTGCCGTCGGTCGTCTCGCGCCTGGTCGCCGGCGGCACCGCGCCCGTCGACGCCCAGACCGTCGTCCTGGCCGGCGAGGCCCTGCCCGCCCAACTCGTGCGTGACCTGCGCGACGTCCTGCCCGCCTCCCGGATCGCCAACATCTACGGCCCCACCGAGGCCACCGTGTACGCCACCGCCTGGTTCGCCGGAAAGGAGCCGAAGGACCAGGCACCGCCCATCGGCCGTCCGGTGGCGCTGACCCGGGTCTATGTCCTCGACAGCGCTCTGCGTCCACAACCCCCGGGCGTGGCGGGCGAGTTGTACCTCGGAGGCGGCGGACTGGCGCGCGGCTACCTGCGGCGCCCCGGGCTGACCGCCGGCCGGTTCGTCGCCGACCCGTACGGCGCTCCGGGGGAGCGGATGTACCGCACCGGCGACCTGGTGCGCTGGAGCGCGGGCGGCGAGCTGGAATACGTCGGCCGACTCGACCAGCAGGTCAAGGTCCGGGGCTTCCGCATCGAACTGGGCGAGGTGGAGGAGGCACTGCGCGGCTGCGAGGGCGTGGCGGACGCGGCCGCCACCGTCTCCGAGAGCGACGGCCACCGCCGCCTGATCGGCTACGTCGTCCCCCTCCCGGACAGCCGCGTGGAGCCGGAGGCCGTCCGCCGCGCCCTCGACCTCACGCTGCCCGACTACATGGTGCCCGCGGCCGTCGTGGCGCTGCCCGTCCTGCCGCTCAATCCCAACGGCAAGCTCGACCGCGGCCGGCTCCCCGTTCCGGCGCCGGCCGCCCGCGCCGTCCGCCACGTGGCGCCCCGCACCGCCACCGAGCGCGGCCTCGCCGCCATCTGGGCGGAGGTCCTGCACGTGGACCGGGTCGGCGCGGACGACAACTTCTTCGAACTCGGCGGCGACTCCATCCTCAGCATCCAGGTGGTGGCCCGCGCCCGGCAGGCGGGGCTGTCGGTGACCTCCCGCGACGTCTACCGCCACCAGACGGTCGCCGCCCTCGCCCGGTGCGCGGACGCCGCCGCGGGACAGCGGCCGACCGCGCCCGCCACGGTGGCCGTCACCGGGGACAGCCCGCTGACGCCCATCCAGCGCTGGTGGTTCGACAGCGCGGCCGGGCGGGCCGGCCACTTCGCCCAGACGCTCTCCGTCCACCTGCCCGACGACCTGGACACCGCCGCGCTGGAGGACGCGCTCGGCGACGTGGTCGCCCACCACGACGCCCTGCGCTCCGCCTTCCTGACCGGTGACGGCACGGGGAGCGGATCCGGTGCCGCGGACGTGCGGTGGCACATCGACGACCGGGAGACCCGGATCGTCCTGGCCCGCCACACCGGGCCGGACACCGACACCCCGCACTGGGGGCCCTTCGACCTGAGTCGCGGGCCGCTGCTGCGCGCCGTGCTGCACGACCGCGGGCCCGGCCGGACACGGATCCTGCACCTGGCCGTGCACCACCTGGTCGTGGACGGGGTGTCCTGGCGGGTGCTGCTGGAGGACCTCGACCGGGCCTACCGCGCCCGCCGTGACGGCGGCGACGGCGCGGCGGCGCTGCCCGCGAAGTCCTCCCCGCTGCGGCACTGGGCCCAGCGGCTGAACGCGTACGCCGCCGACGGCGGCTTCGACCACGAGAAGGACTACTGGGCGCAGGCCGCCCCGGACCCCGAACGACCCTTCCCGGCCGACCTGCACGGCGACAACACCTACGCCTCGGCCCGTTCGGTGACCGTGCGCCTGAGCCCCGCGGACACCACCGTCCTGCTGCGCACCCTGCCCGACACCTACCGCACCCAGGTCAACGACGTGCTGCTGAGCGCCCTCGGCCGGACGCTGTGCGCCGCGGGCGCGGGGGAGCGGGTGGTGGTGGACGTCGAGGGACACGGCCGCGAGGAGATCTTCGCCGACCTCGACATCAGCCGCACCGTCGGCTGGTTCACCACCCGGCACCCGGTCGCCCTGCGCGTCCCCGCGCACGCCGACTGGGACACCGTGCTCAAGCAGGTCAAGGAGCAGCTGCGCGCCGTTCCCCGGCACGGCCTGGGCCACGACGCCCTGCGCCACCTCGCCCGGCCCGGGACGGCCCCGCGGGGTCCGGCCGCGCAGATCAGCTTCAACTACCTGGGACGGATCGACTTCCCCGACGCCCCCGACGGGCTGGTCCGCGGGACGTTCCGGCCGCTGGAGCTGGACGCCGACCCGCTCGCCGAGCGTCCGCACGCGCTGGAGGTGGTCGGCCGACTCGACGGCGACGCGCTGGAGTTCACCTGGTTCTACTCCGACCGGCTGCACCACCCGGCCACCGTCGAAGGGCTGGCCGCGGCGTTCGCCGACGCACTGGGGGACCTCGCCCGCCACGCGGCACGCCCGGGCGCCGCCGGCCGCACACCGTCCGACTTCCCGCTGGCCCGGCTCGACCAGGCCGCCGTGGACCGGATCGCGGGCGACGAGCCGGGTGCCGTGGAGGACGTCCTGCCGCTGACGCCGACCCAGGCCGGCATGCTCTTCCACGGCCTGTCCCAGGACGACAGCGGTGCCTACTTCCAGCAGCTGACCTTCGACCTGGACGGCGTACCCGACCCGGAGGCGCTCGCCGAGTCCTGGCAGCGGGTCACCGACCGCACCGCGGTGCTGCGCGGCCGCGTCGTCTGGCAGGACGTGCCCGAACCGCTGCTGGTGGTGCAGCGGCACGCGCGCACGCCGGTCACCCACCTGGACTGGCGCGACCTGCCCGAGCAGGAGCGCCGCCACAGGCTGGCCGACCTCCTGGACCGCGACCGCGCCCACGGCATCGACCTGGCCCGGGCACCGCTCCAGCGCCTGACGCTCGCGCGCATCTCGGGCACCGGCGTCCGCGTGGTGTGGTCCTTCCACCACGCGATCCTGGACGGCTGGAGCCTGTTCCAGGTGCTCTCGGACGTCTTCGCCACCCACCGCGCGCTGTCCGGGGCCGCTCCGGACACGGCGGACGCGCCGACCGGCCTGCCGGAGCGCCGCCCCTACCACGACTACGTGGCCTGGCTGCGCGAGCGCGACTGGGCGGAGGCCGAACGGTACTGGCAAGACCGGCTCACCGGACTGACCGAGGCCACACCGCTGCCCTGGGACCGCGAGCCGCGCGAGACCCACCGGGCGGAGTCCACGCGGGCCGTGCGGGTCACGGTGCCCGAGGCCACCACCCGGGCACTGGAGGACCTCGCGAAGTCCTCGGGCCTGACCCTGAACACCCTGGTCCAGGGCGCGTGGGCGCTGCTGCTCGGCCGTCAGGCGGGCCGGGACGAGGTGGTGTTCGGCACCACCGTCTCGGGACGCCCGGCCGAGCTGCCCGGATCCGACGCCATGACCGGCATGTTCATCACGACCCTGCCCACCCGGACCGTCGTCCCGGCCGACGGCACCCTGATCGACTGGCTGCGCCGGGTGCAGCGGGACCAGAGCGAGGACCGGCGCTACGACTACGTACCGCTCACCCGGATGCGGACGTTCACCGGCCTTCCCGAGCGGGTGCCCCTCTTCGACAGCATCGTCGTCTTCGAGAACTACCCGGTCGACGACGACCTCGCCGCCGCCCACGGCCTGCGCCTGAGCGCCCTGGACGGCATCGAGAGCACCAACTACCCGCTGAGTCTGGTGGCCTACCCGGGGCCGGAGCTGGCCCTGTGCCTCAGCTACGACCCGGAGCTGTTCGACGCCGGGACGGTCGAACGGATGGCCGAGTACCTCACGGTCCTGCTGGCGGGCATGCCGGACGGTGGCCAACGTCCGCCCGTGCGACTGCCGTTGATGACGCCGGAGCGTCGGGAGCAGGTGCTCCACGCCTGGAACGACACCGCCACCGAAGATACCGACAGCAGCGTCGCGGACCTGTTCGCACGGCAGGTGCGCCGCACTCCCGACGCCGTCGCCCTGGAGGCCGGGGACGAACGCGTCACCTACCGGGACCTCGACACCCGGGCGGCCGCCCTGGCCGACCGGCTGGCGGCGCTCGGCGTGCGGGCGGAACGACCGGTCGGCGTCCTGATGAACCGTTCCGTCTCCCTGATCGTCGCCCAACTGGCCCTGGTGCGCACGGGCGGCGTCTACCTGCCCCTGGACGGCAGGGCGCCGCGCGAGCGGCTGCGGCGCATGCTGGCCGGAGCGGGCGCCGACCTGCTCCTCACCGACGCCGAGTGGCAGGAGACGGCCCGCGACCTGTGCCCCGGCGACCGCGTCCTGCGACTCGACGACGCCGGCGAGCAGGACCGGCCCCAGCAGGCGACCGCGGCGCACGCCGCGACCGCGGCGATCCACCCCGACACCGTCCAGTACCTGATGTTCACCTCCGGTTCCACCGGCACGCCCAAGGGCGTCGCCGTGCGCCAGCGCGACGTCGCCGCACTCGCCCTGGACCGGGCCTTCACCGGCCACGACCGCGTGCTCGTGCACTCCCCGCACGCCTTCGACGCCTCCACCTACGAGGTGTGGGTGCCCCTGCTGCGCGGCGGCACGGCCGTCCTGGCCCCGCCGACCGACCTGGACGCCGCCGCGGTGCGCCACGCCGTCACCGAACAGGGCGTGACCTGCCTGTGGCTGACCGCGGGCCTGTTCCGCCTCCTCGCCCAGGAGGACCCCACGTGCCTGCACGGTGCCCGGGAGGTGTGGACGGGCGGCGAGGCCGTGCCGGGCGCCACCGTGCACCGCGTGCTGCGGGCCTGCCCCGGCCTCACCGTCGTCGACGGCTACGGCCCGACGGAGACCACCACCTTCGCCACCCGCCGCGTCTTCCGCTCCGGTGATCCGCTGCCCGCCGTGCTGCCCATCGGGCGGCCCTTGGACAACACCCGCGTGTACGTGCTGGACGACGAGCTGCGACCGCAACCGCCGGGCATACCGGGAGAGTTGTACATCGCGGGCGCGGGACTGGCGCGCGGCTACGCGGGACGCCCCGCCGACACCGCCGCCCGCTACGTCGCTGATCCCTTCGGGCCGCCCGGCGGCCGGATGTACCGCACCGGCGACACCGTGCGGTGGAGCGACGACGGCGAACTGCACTTCGTCGGGCGCGCCGACGACCAGGTCAAGATCCGCGGCTTCCGGGTCGAACCAGCCGAGATCGAGGCGCGGCTCACCGCGCATCCGGGCGTCGCCGAAGCGGTCGTGTCGCTGTACGAGGACGCGGGCCGCAAGCGACTGGCCGCCCACGTGGTACCGGCCGACGGCGCCGCGGCGCCGTCCGCCACCGTGCTGCGCGCCCATCTGGCGGCCGACCTGCCCGACTACATGCTGCCCGCCGCGTTCGTCGCGCTGCCGGAACTGCCGCTGACGGTCAACGGCAAGGTGGACCGGCGGCGGCTGCCCGCGCCCGACTGGTCGGCCGCCGGGGACAGCGCCTACCGTGCCCCGGACACCGAGACCGAGCGGGTGCTCGCCGCCATCTGGGCGGAACTGCTCGGCGCGGAACGGGTCGGCGTCGACGACAACTTCTTCATGCTGGGCGGCGACTCGATCCTCAGCATCCAGGTCGTCTCCCGGGCCCGCGCCGCGGGGCTCGCGCTCACCCCCCGCGATCTGTTCCGGCACCCCACCGTGGCGTCGCTCGCCGCCGCCACCGGCACCACCGCGACCGTCACCGGCACGGAACCGGTGAGCGGACAGGTCGGCCTCACACCGATCCAGCACTGGTTCCTCGACCCGCGCCCGCCGCACGCCGGATTCTTCAACCAGTCCGTCGTCGTGGAGGCACCCGGCCAGGTCGACCCGGAAGTCCTGCGCCGCGCGCTCGCGGCCCTGTGGGCCCACCACGACGCCCTGCGCTGCCACTTCACCGCCGCCGACGACGCCACCTGGCACCAGCACTGCGCCCCGGCCGACGCCGCCCCGCCCGAGCTGCTGCGGGTCTGCGACCTGCGCGGCCTGGACCCGGCGGCGGCCGCGGAGACCGAGGCCCGGGTGACGGACGAGGCGCACGCCGCGTTCCGGCTGGACGCCCTCCCGCTGTTCACCGCCCGCCTGTTCACCGGCGACGGCACACGGCCCGCGCGGCTCCTGCTGGTCGCGCACCACCTGCTGGTCGACGGCGTCTCGTGGCGGATCCTGCTGGAAGACCTGGAGACCGCCTACCGGCAGGCCGCGGCGGGGCGTCCGCTGCGGCTGCCCGCACGCACCACCTCCGTCCAGGAGTGGACGCGCCTGCTGCGCGATCACGCCGGGAACGACGGCTTCACCGATCAGCGCGCCCACTGGGCGGAGGCCGCCCGGCACTGCGCCGACCCGCTCCCGGTGGACGAGGACGGCGGCAACACCATGGCCGACGTGCGCTCGGTGACGGTCCGCCTGGACCGGGAACGCACCGGCGACCTGCTGCGCAAGGTCCCCGGTACCTACCGCACCCGGATCGACGACGTCCTGCTGACCGCCCTCGGCAGAGTGCTCGCCGACTGGACCGGGCGGCGCACCGTCGCCGTGGGTCTCGAGGGCCACGGGCGCGAGGACCACCTCTTCGAGGACGTCGACCTGTCCCGCACGGTCGGGTGGTTCACCACCCTCTTCCCCGTCGCCCTGGAGGTCCCGGAAGGGGAGTGGGGCTCCGCCCTCAAGTCCGTGAAGGAGCAGCTGCGCGCGGTGCCGGACCGGGGCCTGGGCTACGGCGTGCTGCGCCACCTCACCCGGGACGAGCGGCTCGCCGACGCGACGAGCCCCGGCATCAGCTTCAACTACCTGGGCCGCTTCGACTGGCCCGCCGACGGCGCGGTCCTGGTCGGCGCGGTGCCCGGCGGCCTCGACGGCGCGGAGGCACCCGGCACGCGACGCCCGCACCTGCTGGACGTGGTGGCGCGCGTGGAGAACGACAGCCTGGAGATCATCTGGTACTACAGCCGCGGGCGGCACCGTGAGGAGACCGTCGCCGGGCTCGCGAACGGCATGCTGGACGCGTTGCAGGGCATCATCGCCCACTGCGCCCGCCCCGACGCCGGTGGCCGCACCCCCGCGGACTTCCCGCTGGCCCGCCTCGACCAGGCGGCGGTGGACCGGGTCGTGGGGGACGGGCGCGCCGTCGCGGACGTCTACCCGCTGACGCCGATGCAGGCGGGCATGCTCTTCCACAGCCTGATGGACCCGCAGGGGCGCACCTACGTCAACCAGGTGCAGGTCGTGCTCGACGGCGTCACCGACCCGCACACCCTGGCGCAGGCGTTGCAGCGCACCGCGGACGCCAACCCGATGCTGCGCACCCGCCTGGTCTGGCAGGAGACCGCCGAGCCGCTCCAGGTCGTACAGCAGCGGGCCACCGTGCCCGTGACCCACCTCGACTGGACGGGACACCCGGCGGAGCGCCGCGAGCGCGAGATGCCCCGGCTGCTCGACGAGGACCGGCGCACCGGCATCGACCTGAGCGCGGCCCCGCTGATGCGGCTGACCCTGATCCGGCTGTCGCCGAGCCGGGTGCGGATGGTGTGGACCTTCCACCACGTCCTGCTCGACGGCTGGAGCGCCGCCCAGGTCTTCGACGAGGTGTGCGAGCGGTACGCCGCGCTGACCTCGGGCGACCGCCCGAACCTGCCCGAGCGCGCCCCCTTCGGCGACTACCTGCGCTGGCTGGCCGGACAGGACGCCGACCGGGCCGAGCGGTACTGGCGGCAGACCCTCGCCGGATTCCCCGCGCCCACCGAACTGCCCCGGGACCGGCGGCCCGCCGAGGCCCACCGGGCCTCGTCCTGCGCGTCGGTGCGGGCGAGCCTCGACGCGGACGTGTCGGCGCGACTTCGGGAGACGGCCCAGCACGCCGGACTGACCGTCAACACGGTCCTGCAGGGCGCCTGGGCGCTGCTGCTGTCCCGCTACGGCGGCGGTGACGACGTGGTCTTCGGCACGATCGTCTCCGGTCGCCCCGCCGAACTCCCCGGCGTCACCTCGATGGTCGGGCTGTTCATCAACACCCTGCCCACCCGGGTGCGGTGCGACGGGCACGGCACCCTGCTGGAGTGGCTCGGCGAGCTCCAGGCCGCTCAGTCGGAGGCCCGCCGCCACGAATTCGTCTCGCTCGCCCAGGTGCAGACGTGGAGCGAGGTGCCCGGCGGCACCAACCTGTTCGACAGCATCGTGGTCTTCGAGAACTACCCGTTCGACGCGGACGCGGTGGCCCGGCACGGCCTGGCCGTCGAGCAGGAACGCGACGTGGAACCGACCAACTACCCGCTCAGCGTCGTGGTGGACCCGGGTGACGTCCTGTCGGTCAGCCTCGACTACGACCCGGCCGCCTTCGACGAGGCGACCGTCGAGGGCATCGCTGCGAGCCTGCGCACCCTGCTCACGCAGATGGCGGCCGACCTGGGCCGCTCACCGGGCGACCTGTCGCTGGTCGACCCCGCGCGGGGACGCGAGACCGTCGAACGGCTGGCGGGGACGGTCACCGACGCGCCGCGCCGGACCCTCCCCGAGGCGTTCGCCGAGCAGGCCGCCGCCACCCCCGACGCGCCGGCCGTCCTGTCCGGGGCCGAGCGCCTGACGTACCGGGAACTCGACGAGCGCGCCAACCGGCTGGCCCGGCTGCTCATCGCCTCCGGCGCGGGCCCCGAACGCTTCGTCGCGCTCGCGCTGCCCCGCACCGCGGACCTGGTCGTGGCGCTCCTCGCGGTCCTCAAGAGCGGCGCCGCCTACCTGCCGGTGGACCCCGGATATCCCGCCGAGCGCATCGCGTTCCTCTTCGAGGACGTGCGGCCCGACGCCGTGATCACCAGCACCCGGACCGCGGGCGGGCTGCCGGACGGCCCGTTCACCCGGATCGTGCTGGACGATCCCGAGTGCGCGCGACAGCTGGCCGCAGCCTCCCGCACCGCCCCCGGCGACGACGAGCGCGACGGCGTGCTGCTGCCGGAACACCCCGCCTACGTCATCCACACCTCGGGCTCGACGGGACGGCCGAAGGGCGTCGTGGTCGCCCACGCCTCGGTGCTGGCCCTGACCGACTGGGCCGCGGCCGAGTTCACCGGCCGCGGGCTGGAGCACGTGGTGGCCTCCACGTCGCTCAACTTCGACGTGTCGGTCTTCGAGGTCTTCTCCCCGCTGCTGTCCGGCGGCACCGTGGAGGTCGTCCACGACCTCCTGGCCCTGGCCGAACGCCCCGGACCGTGGAACGCGGGCCTGCTCAGCGCGGTCCCCTCGGCCCTGGGCAGGCTGCTGGGCGAGGACGCGGTGCGCGTCACCGCGGACACCGTGGTCCTGGCCGGAGAAGGCCTGCCCGCCCGGACGGTCCGTCAGGTGCGCGCGGCGGTGCCCGGCTGCCGGGTGATGAACATCTACGGCCCCACCGAAGCCACCGTCTACGCCACTGCCTTCACCTGCGACCCCGCCGACCCCGACCGCGACCCGCCCATCGGCAGGCCGGTCGGCGGTGCGCGGGCCTACGTCCTGGACGACCGGCTTCGGCCGGTGCCCGTCGGCGCGCCCGGGCAGCTCTTCCTCGCCGGAACCGGCGTGGCCCGCGGCTACCTGCGCCGTCCCGGACTGACCGCCTCCCGCTTCCTGCCCGACCCCTTCGGCCCGCCCGGACGGCGCATGTACCGCACGGGCGACCTGGCCCGGTGGACGGCAGAAGGCGACCTCGTCTACCTCGGCCGCACCGACGACCAGGTGAAGGTGCGCGGATTCCGCATCGAACTCGGCGAGGTCGAGGCCGCGCTCGCCCGGCACCCCCAGGTGTCGGCCGCGGCGGCCCGGGTGGTGGAACACGACGGCCACCGGCGTCTGGTGGGCTACGCCGTCCCCCGTGACGCGGGGCTCCCCGAACCCGCCGAATGGCGCGCGTTCCTCGGCCGCACGCTCCCCGACCACCTGGTGCCCGCGCTGGTGGTGCCGCTGGAACGCCTCCCGCTGGGCGCCACCGGCAAGCTGGACCGGCGCGCGCTGCCCGACCCGGTGTGGACCGCGCCCGCCGAGGGCGGCGACCGGCCGCCGCGCACCGACGCGGAGAAGACGCTCGCCGCGATCTGGGCGGACGTGCTCGGCGTTCCCGTGGTGAGCGCGGACGCCAACTACTTCACGCTCGGCGGCGACTCGATCCTCGGCATCCAGATCGTCTCGGCCGCCCGCCGGGCCGGGCTGACCCTGACACCCCGGCACCTGTTCACCCACCAGACGCTGGCCGAACTCGCCCTCGCCGCCCAGGAGTCGCCCGTCGCCGCGGTCGTCGCCGAACAGGGCGCGGTGGTCGGCGACGTCCCGCTCACCCCCGTGCAGCACTGGCTGTTCGACACCCTCACCGGCGACCCGCGCCACTTCACCCAGGCGGTCTCCTTCCGCCTCGCGCCGGACACCGACGAGAAGCTGCTGCGCGCCGCGCTGACCGCCGTACTGGAACAGCACGACGCGCTGCGCACCCGGTTCGAACCGACCGGGGACGGCCGGTGGCGTCAGCACTGCGACGCGCCCGGCGACGCGCCGGACCTGTGCGTCCACGACCTGCCCGCCGGTGATCCCGATGACTGGGCGGCGGCGCTGCGCGACCTGGCCGACGAGCTGGCCGACGGCTTCGATCTGGCCGCCGGACCGTTGCTGCGGGCGGCGCTGTGCCGTGTCGAAGGCGAGCCGCACCCCGTTCTGCTGCTCGCCGCGCACCACCTGGTCGTGGACGCGGTGTCCTGGCGCCTCGTCCTGGAGGACCTGGACACCGCCTACCGGGCCCTGCGCGCGGGGGAGCGGGCCGACCTCGGGCCCAAGAGCACGTCCTTCCGGGACTGGGCGCAGCGGCTCGCCGCGCACACCGAGGCCGGCGGTTTCGACGACGAACTCACCCACTGGTACGACCTCGGCGCGTCCCAGGCCGCCCTGCCGACCGACCGGTCCGGCGCCAACACGGCCGCCGTCGAGGAGACGCTGACCGTCGCCCTGGACGCCGAGGACACGCGCCGGTTGTTGCAGGAGGTGCCGGACGTCTACCGCACGCGCGTCAACGACGTCCTGCTGTGCGCCCTCGGCCGGGTCCTGGCCCGGTGGACCGGACACGACCGGGTGACGGTGGCGCTGGAGGGACACGGCCGCGAGGAACTCTTCGACGACGTCGACCTCGCCCGGACCGTCGGCTGGTTCACCACGATGTACCCCGTCGCCCTGGACGTGCCCCGGGACGCCGACACCGGCACCGCGCTGAAGGCCGTCAAGGAGAACCTGCGGGCCGTGCCGCGCGGCGGCCTGGGACACGGCGCCCTGCGCCACCTGCGGGGCGCGCCCGACCCGAAGCTGCCGGGCCTCCCGCAGATCGCCTTCAACTACCTGGGTCGGCAGGACTGGAGCCCGGCCCCGGGCGGCCTGCTGCACGCGCCGTACGGCCCGCTCACCGGCGGCATGGACCGCTCGGCGGACCGGCCGCACCTCCTGGACGTCCTCGGGCGGGTCAGCGACGGGCAGTTGGAGTTCACCTGGTCCTACTCCCGCGAGGTGCACCGGCGCGAGACCGTCGCCCGGCTGGCGGCCGAGACGGCACACGAACTGCGCGCCATCGTCCGGCACTGCGCCGAGCCCGGCGCGGGCGGCCGCACCCCGTCCGACTTCCCGCTGGCCGGTCTTGACCAGGCGGCCGTCGACCGGCTGGTCGGCACCGGGCGGGAAGTGGACGGGATCCATCCGCTCACCCCCACCCAGACCGGCATGGTCCTGCACGGCATGGACCAGGCGGAAGGCGGCCTGTACGTCGAACAGATCACCTTCGTGCTGGACGGTGCCCGCGACCTCGGGCCGCTGGCCGCCGCATGGCAGCACGTGGTGGACCGCACGCCCGCCCTGCGCGCCGCCGTGGCGCTGCGCGACGTGCCGGTGCCGTTGCAGGTGGTGCACCGCGACGTGACCCTGCCGGTCACCGAGCACGACTGGAGCGACCTGACGGCGCGCGAACGCGACGCCGAGCTGGAGCGGCTGTTCGCCCGGCAGCGGGACTGCTCCCCGGAGCGGGCCCCGTTGATGCGGATCGCCCTGGTCCGGCTCGGACCGGACGCGGTGCGCGTGGTGTGGACCTTCCACCACGTCCTGCTGGACGGCTGGAGCGTCTTCCACGTCCTGGCGGACGTCATGGCCGCCCACGCCGCGCTCACCCGGGGCGAGCAGCCGGACCTTCCCGACCGCAGGCCCTTCGCGGACTACGCCGCCTGGCTCGCCGCCCGCGACGCCGCCGAAGCGCGGGACCACTGGCGCGGCGTCCTGGCGGACCTCGCCACGTCCACCGCGCTGCCCTACGACCGCAGGCCCGCCCAGGACGCCCCGGCCCGCTCCGGGACCTGGCTGTCGCGGCTGCTGACCGAGGCCGAGACGGACCGGCTCCAGGAGTTCGCCCGCCGCCACCGCCTCACCCTCAACACCCTGGTGCAGGGCGCCTGGGCGCTTCTGCTGTCGCGTTGGAGCGGCGGATCGCAGGTGTGCTTCGGCACCACCGTCTCCGGCAGGCCGTCCGACCTGACCGGCGCCGACACCATCATCGGGATGTTCATCACCACGCTGCCCGCCCGCGTCACCGTCGACGGCCGCGCGCACTGCGGTGCCTGGCTGCGCGGCGTCCAGGAAGCACGGGCCGAGGACCGCCGCTTCGACCACCTGCCCCTGACCGAGATGCACGGCCTGAGCCATCTGCCGTCCGGCACGCCGATGTTCGACAGCCTGGTCGTGTTCGAGAACTACCCGGTCGGCGACGCGACGGCCGGTGCGCACGGCCTGCGCATACGCGACCTGGACGCCAGGGAGGCCACCAACTACCCCCTCACCGTGGTCGTCTCACCCGGTGACCGGCTCAGCGTGGAACTCGGCTACGACCCCCGCTACTTCGACCCGGACACCGCCGGCTCCCTGACCGGCCAGCTGCTGCACACCCTGTCCGCCCTGGCCGACTGCGACGACACCGCCCGCCTCGACGACATCGACGTGACCGCGCCGGAGCAACGGGAACGCCTGCTGCACGGACCGGCCCGCCCGTCCCTGGAACCGGTACCGCCCGCGACCCTGCCCGCCCTCGTGGAAGCCGCCGTCGACCGACGGCCCGACGCGACGGCGCTGAGCGCACCCGGCCTCCAGCTGTCCTTCGCCGAGGCCGAGGCACACGCCAACCGCCTCGCGCACCGCCTCATCGCCCGCGGCGCAGGACCGGGCGGCATCGTCGCGCTGCTCCTGCCCCGCTCGGCGGACATGGTGCTGGCCCAGCTGGCGGTGGCCAAGACGGGCGCCGCGTTCCTGCCTGTCGACCCCGGCTACCCGCAGGAACGGATCGAGCTGATGCTGCGCGACGCGGCGCCCGCGCTCACCCTCGACGCGGGAGAGGTCGCCGATTTGCTCGCCGCGTCGCCCGACGACGGCTCCGCCCACCGGCCCACCGACACCGACCGGACCCGCCCGCTCGACCTGGACGACCCGGCCTACGTCATCTACACCTCCGGGTCCACCGGCACACCGAAGGGCGTCGTCGTCACCCACCGCGGACTGGCGGCGTTCTCCGCGGCCGAGGCCGAGCACTACCAGGTCGCCCCGGGCGACCGGGTGCTGGCCTTCGCCACGCCCAGCTTCGACGCCTCCGTGCTCGAACTGTGCATGTCCCTGCCGCACGGCGCCCGGCTGGTCGTGCCCGCGCCCGGCCCGCTGCTCGGCGCCGCGCTGGCCGACGTCATGCGCGACGAACGCATCACCCACACCCTGCTGCCGCCGGCCGCGCTCGCCACCCTGCCGCCGGACACTCCCGGCACGCTGCCCGGTCTCAAGACGCTGGTGGTCGGCGCGGACGCGTGCGGCGCCGACCTCGTCGCCCGCTGGGCACCGCACCACCGCATGGTCAACTCCTACGGGCCCACCGAGGCCACCGTCGTCGCCACCTGGTCCGCGCCGCTGGAACCGGACGGCGCCGCGCCGCCCATCGGCCGCCCGCTGCCCGCCACCGGCGCCTACGTCCTCGACGCACGCCTGCGGCCGGTCCCCGACGGCGTTCCGGGCGACCTGTGGCTGAGCGGACCCGCCCTGGCCCGCGGCTACCTGGGGCGGCCGGGCCTGACCGCCGCCCGCTTCACCGCCGACCCGTTCGGTCCCCCCGGCACCCGCATGTACCGCACGGGCGACCTGGTGCGCCGCGACTCCCGGGGCGAACTGCACTACCTGGGCCGCACCGACCACCAGCTCAAGCTGCGCGGCCACCGCATCGAGGCGGGCGAGGTCGAGGCGGTCCTGGTACGCCACCCGGCCGTGCTGGACGCCGTGGTGAGCGTACGGGAGGACGAGCCGGGAACGCCGCGCCTGGTCGCCCACCTGCTCGCGGCACCCGGCGCGCAACCACCGGCCGCCACCGAACTGCGCGCGCTCGCGGCCCGCTTCCTGCCGGGCTACATGGTCCCCTCGGCGTTCGCGGTCCTCGACCGCTGCCCGCTCACCGAGAACGGCAAGACGGACCGGGCGGCCCTGCCCGCGCCCGCGGTGGTCGAGGAGGAGCGGGCCGAGCACGTGGCGCCCCGCACGCCCACGGAGGAGGCGGTGGCGGCCATCTGGGAGGAGACCCTCCTGACGGCCGTCGGCGCGCTGGACGACTACTTCCTGCTGGGCGGCGACTCCATGCGCGCCCTGCTCATCGCCTCCCGGGCCAACGACGCCTTCGGCGTCAGCCTCACACCCCGCGACATCCTCGTCCGCCGCACCGTGGCCGCCCTGGCGGAACTGGTGGAGGACCAGGTGCTCAGCGAACTCGAAGACGCCGCGTTCGGCGGCCCCGACCATGACGAACGGTGAGGATCCGACGACCATGACGTCTTCCAGGCGAGAGCGCGCCGAAGCCCTGCCCGAGGAAATGAGGGAGGCCCTGCGCCGCCGACTGGCCGGACGGGCCGTCGGCAAGGGGGCCACCGCCGACCGGGCCATCCCGCACGCCGACCGCGGACGCCCGCTGCCCCTGTCCTTCGTCCAGCAACGCCTGTGGTTCCTCGACCAGTTGCGGCCCGGCGACTCCCGCTACAACAGCGCGGTCGCGGTGCGCTTCACCGGGCCGCTGGAGCACGAGACGCTCACCCGGGCCCTGGCCGCCGTCGTGGCACGCCACGAGGGGCTGCGGACCACGTTCGACGAGACCGACGGCCGGCCCGTGCAGACGGTCCGGCCCGCAGGCCCGGTCGCGCTGCCGGTCCGCGACCTGACCGCACCCGCGACACTCGACGCGACGCTGCTGGAGGAGTACTCCCGCCCCTTCGACCTGCGCCAGGGGCCACTGCTGCGCGCCCTGCTGGTGCGCGAGTCGGACACCTCGCACGTCCTGCTGCTGACCGCGCACCACATCGTCACCGACGGCTGGTCGATGGGGGTGGTCCTGGACGAGCTGTGCACCGCCTACGACGCCCTCGCCCGCGACGCCGCACCGGACCTGCCCCCGGTCGCGACGCAGTACCCGGACTTCGCCGTGTGGCAGCGCGAGCAGCTGTCCGGCCCCCGGCTGGAGAAGCAACTCGACCACTGGAAAGGCAGGTTGGCCGGTGCGGTCGCACCGGGACTGCCGCTCGACCACCCCCGCTCGGGCGAGGAGGCCGGACCCGGCGGGGTGCACACGTTCACCGTCCCCGGCCCCCTGACCGCCCGGCTGCGGGAACTGGCCACGCGTCACCACACCACGCTCTACGCCGTCCTGGTCGCCGCCACCCAGGCGCTCCTGGCCCGCTGGTCCGGCCAGGACGACATCACCGTCGGCTCCCTGACCCCCGGCCGCTCCCGCACCGACCTGGAGCGGGCCGTCGGCTGCTTCGTCAACACCGTGGTGCTGCGCACACCCGTGGAGCCGACCGGTTCCTTCCGCGACCTGCTGGCGGCCACCGCCGACACCGTCAACGACTCCTTCGCGCACGGCGACACCCCCTTCGAGCGGCTCGTGGAAGCGGTGGGCACGCACCGCGAGGCCGGCCGCAACCCGCTGTTCGACGTGATGGTCCTGCTGCACCCCGCCCCGCCCGCCGCCACCGCGCCCCGCGCACTGGCCGTCTCCCCGGTCGCCGTGCCCCGACAGGCCGCCACCTTCGACCTGAGCGTGGAGTTCGTGCCGGACGCGGACGGCCTGACGGGTCTGCTGGAATACCGCAGCGACCTGTTCGACGCGTCCACCGCGCGACGGATGGCCGGGCAACTGCTGCGGCTCCTGGAGGGCGCCGCCGCCGAACCCGACCGGCCCCTGGACACCCTGCCCCTGCTCTCCGCCGAGGAGACACACCGGGTGACGCGGGAGTGGAACGCCACCGCCCTCCCCGTCCACGACACCACGTACCCCGAGATCTTCGAGCACCGGGCCGCCCTGACCCCCGACGCCCTCGCCCTGGTCGCCGGGGACGAACGCCTCGACTACGCCACGCTCAACACCCGCGCCAACCGGCTCGCCCACCATCTCATCGCCCTCGGCGCCGGTCCGGAGCGACTGGTCGCGCTGCGGTTGCCGCGCACCGCGGACATGATCGTGGCGATCCTCGCCGTCTGGAAGTCCGGCGCGGGCTACCTGCCCCTCGACCCCGCCCTGCCCGACGAGCGCGTGCGCTACCTGCTGGACGACGCGCGACCCGCGCTGGTCCTGGACGAGGCGGGACTGCGCGAGGCACCCGCCACCGCACCGGACACCGACCCCCGCGACGCCGACCGCACCGCCCCGCTCCACCCGGCGAACACCGCGTACGTCCTCTACACCTCCGGCTCCACCGGCCGCCCCAAGGGCGTCGCCGTACCGCACCACGCGGTGGTCAACCTGCTCGCCGCCCACCGGGCCGGATTCGTCGCCGACGCGGGCGGCGGACCGCTGCGCGTCGCGCTGACCGCGTCGTTCTCCTTCGACACCTCCCTCGAAGGGGTGCTGCTGATGGCCGACGGCCACCCGCTGCACCTGGTGGACGAGGTGACCCGGATGGACGCGGCGGCCCTGGTCGAGTACGTCGTCCGGCACCGCGTCGACTTCCTCGACGTGACCCCGTCCTACCTCGGGCAACTGCTGCCCGCCGGACTGCTGACCGACCCACGGCACCGCCCGCGGGCGCTGATGCTCGGTGGCGAGGCCGTCGGCCCCGGACTCTGGCGCGAACTGGCCGCGCACCCGGAGACGGCCGCCTACAACTACTACGGCCCCACCGAGTGCACGGTCGACGCGCTGGCCTGCCGCATCACGGACGACGGCCGCCCGCTGGTGGGACGCCCGCTGGCCAACGTACGGGCCTACGTCCTCGACGGCAGGCTCCAGCCGGTGCCGGTCGGGGTCGGCGGCGAGCTGTACCTGGCGGGCGATCAGATCGCCCGCGGGTACGCCGGGCGTCCCGGCCTCACCGCGGCCCGTTTCCCGGCCGACCCGTTCGGGGCACCCGGCGCCCGCATGTACCGCACGGGCGACCTGGCCCGCTGGACCGCCGACGGGCGCCTGGACTACCTCGGGCGCGCCGACGACCAGGTCAAGGTGCGCGGCCACCGCATAGAACCGGGCGAGGTCGAAGCGGCCCTGCTGGACCTGCCGGAGGTCGGCGCTGCCGCGGTCGTGGCCGTCCCCGACGCCCACGGCCACACCCAACTGGCCGCCTACGTCGTGCCCGCCGCCGGTACCGCCTCGCCTTCCGCGGAACTGAGGTCGGCGCTGCGGCGGGTGCTGCCCGACTACCTGGTGCCGTCCACGTTCACCACTCTCGACGCGCTGCCGCTCACCACCAGCGGCAAGCTGGACCGCCGCGCCCTGCCCGCCCCCGACCGCGAAGCCGACGCCGCGGAGCGGGAGTTCGTCGCGCCGCGCACCCCCGACGAGGAGACCCTGGCCGGGGTCTGGGCCGAGGTCCTGGGCCTGGCCAGGGTCGGCGTCACGGACAACTTCTTCGAACTCGGCGGCGACTCGATCCTCAGCATCCAGGCGGTCTCCCGCGCCCGCGCCGCGGGCCTGCACCTCACCTCGCGGGACGTCTTCCGCCACCAGACCGTCGCCGACCTCGCCGCCGCGGCCTCCCGACGGGTCACCCCGGCGTCCTCGTCCCCGCGCACCCACGACGAGGGTCCCGCCCCGCTGACCCCGGTCCAGGAGTGGTTCTTCGCCACGCACGGCCCGCTGCGCCACTTCAGCATGTCCATGGTGCTCGACCTGCCGCAGGACCTCGACGAACGGGCCCTGGAACAGGCACTGCACGCGGTGGTGGCCCAGCACCCCGCCCTGCGCACCCGGTTCACGCGGGACGGGGACACCTGGCGGCAGTGCCCGGCCCCGGCCCCGGCCGCCGGACTGCTGACCCGCCACGACCTGGCCACCGCCGGACCCGGCCCCGAGGCGGCCCAGGCCGCCCGGGAACGGGCCGCCGCCGACGCCCGGGCCGCCCTGGACCCGGCCACCGGCGACCTGCTGCGCGCGGCCCTGCTGCTTCCCGCGGACGGCTCACGGCCCCAGCTGTTCGTGACCGCCCATCACCTCGCCGTGGACAGCGTCTCCTGGCGCGTGCTCCTCGCCGACCTGGAACGCGTCTACCGGCAGGTGGTCGCGGGCGAGCGGCCGGATCCGGAGCCCGAGCACACCCCGTTCGCCGACTGGGCCCGCCACCTGAACGAGCGGGTACGGGCCGGGGACCTCGACGACGACCTGCCGTACTGGTCCGCCGAAGTCCAGGCCCCGCCCGCGCCCCTGCCCGTCGACCACCCCGGCGTCCCGCTCGCCGGATCCGTGCGCACCGTACGCACCCGGGTGGACCGGGCCACCACCGAGGCACTGCTGCGGCGCGTGCCCGCGGTCTACCGCACCCAGGTCAACGACGTGCTGCTCAGCGCGCTGGGCCGGGCACTCGCCGACTGGGCCGGCACCGAGCGGGTGACCGTCGCCCTGGAAGGCCACGGACGCGAGGACGTCGGCGGCTCCACCCGCCCCGACCTCGACGTCTCCCGGACCGTGGGCTGGTTCACCACCCAGTACCCCGTCACCCTGGCCCCCGTCGGCACGTCCGCCGCACCGGACTGGGCCGCCACATTGAAGAGCGTCAAGGAGCGGCTGAGGGCCGTGCCCCGGCGCGGCCTGAGCTACGAGGCGCTGGCCCGCCTGGGATCACCCGATCCGGCCGCCGGAGCGTTGCGCCGAATACCGCTGCCGCAGGTGTCCTTCAACTACCACGGCCAGTGGACGGCCTCCGAGGGAGGCGACTTCGCCCCCGCGGGCGAGGTACCGGGCCGGGACATCGCCCCCGACGAGCCGCTGGACCACCTCCTCGACGTGTCCGCCGTGGTGGCCGACGGCGAACTCGAGATCACCTGGCACTACAGCGACCAGGTCCACGCGGCCGACACCGTACGCGCCCTCGCCCACGCGACGACCACGGCGCTGGCCGGCATCGTCGAGCACTGCGCCCGCCCGGACTCCGGCGGACGCACCCCCTCCGACTTCCCCCTCGCCGGCCTCGACCAGGCCGGGGTGGACCGGCTCGTCGGCGACGGGCGGGACGTGGAGGACCTGCTGCCGCTCACCCCGCTCCAGGAGGGCATGCTCTTCCACCGCCTGGTCGGCGGAGCGGACGACGTCTACGTCGACCAGGCCGCGTTGCTCCTGGAAGGGGTAAGCGACCCCCACGCCCTCGCCACCGCCTGGCAGCGCGTGACCGACCGCACGCCCGCCCTGCGCACCAGCGTGGTGTGGGAGGACGTGCCCGCACCGCTCCAGGTCGTGCACCGCTCCGTGCGGGTGCCGGTGACCCACCTCGACCTGCGCGCGGCGACCCCGCGCGAGCGCGACGACCGGCTGGGCCGACTGCCCGCCGAGGACCTCGCGCGCGGCCTGGACATCGGCACGGCACCCCTGATGCGCCTCACCCTGGTCCGGCTGCCCGAAGCACGCCTGCACCTGCTGTGGACCTCACACCACCTGATCCTGGACGGCTGGAGCCTGGCCCAGGTGCTCACCGACGTGTTCGAGGAGTACGCGGCACTCACCGCCGGTTCCGGTACGCGACCGCCCGCCCGCCGGCCCTTCGGCGACTACGTGCGCTGGCTGGCCGACCAGGACATCGAGGCCGCCCGCGCGCACTGGCGGGACGTCCTCGACGGCTTCGCCGCCCCGACGCCCCTGCCCGCCGACCGGACCCGGAGAGAGGCCCACCGAGCCCGGTCCGCCGACGTGCACACCTCCGGGCTGTCCGCGCAGGTCTCGCAGCGACTGGCCCGCACCGCACGGCAGGCCGGGCTCACCCTCGGCACCGTGGTCCAGGGCGCCTGGGCCCTGCTGCTGTCCCGCTACAGCGCCGAGCCCGACGTGCTGTTCGGCACCACCGTCTCCGGGCGCCCCGACGACCTGCCCGGCGTCGAGTCCATGATCGGCATGTTCATCAACACCCTGCCCACCCGGGTGCGGGTGGACGGTGACCGCCTCGCCACCACCTGGCTCGGTGAGTTGCAGGAGGCACAGGCCGAGGCACGGCGCTTCGCCGCGGTGTCCCTGGCCGAACTGACCGGCCTGAGCGACGTGCCGTCCGGCAGCGCGCTGTTCGACAGCATGGTCGCCTTCGAGAACTACCCCTTCGACGAGACCCGCACGGCCAGCTCCGGCGTGCGCCTGGCCGACGTGACCTCCCGCGACGCCACCAACTACCCGCTCGTCCTGCGGGCCTACCAGGGCGAGCGCTTCGGCTTCGACCTCGCCTACGACCCGGAGCTGTTCGACACCGCGACGGTACGGGCTCTCGCCGAGCGGCTGTGCCTGCTGCTCACGGAACTCGCCGACGACCCCGACCGCCCGCTGCGCGCCCTGGCCTGGACGACCGCCGAGGAACGCCGGCGCATGCTGACCGACTGGAACGGCACCGCGCAGGGCCGCCCCACGCGCACCCTGGTGGACCTCTTCGAGGAACAGGCCGCCCGCACCCCCCGCGCCGAAGCCGTCAGTTGCGGTGACGAGCGCCTCGACTACGCCACGCTGGACGCCCGGGCCGACCGTCTCGCCCACCGGCTCGCCGAACTCCACGCGGCCCCCGAGCGGTTCGTCGCCCTCGCCCTGCCCCGGAGCGTAGACCTGGTCGTGGCCGTCCTCGCCGTCCTCAAGACCGGCGCGGCCTACCTGCCGATCGACCCCGCCCTGCCGCCCGAGCGCGTCACCCGACTGCTGCGGGACGCCGAGCCGGTGGCCCTGGTGACGGTCGGCGACACCGCCGCGGCCCTCGACGATCCGGGAGTCACGGTCCTCGCGCTGGACGACGCGGACGTGCGCGCCGACCTGACGAGGCGTCCCGTCGGCCCGCTCGGCACCGCCCACCGCCCGCTGCCCGACAGCCCCGCCTACGCCATCTTCACCTCCGGCTCCACCGGCCGCCCCAAGGGCGTCGTGATACCCCACGCCAACGTCGTGCGGCTCTTCGACCGCACCCAGCACTGGTTCGGCTTCGGGGCCGAGGACGTGTGGACGCTGTTCCACTCCTACACCTTCGACTTCTCCGTGTGGGAACTGTGGGGCCCGCTGCTGCACGGCGGCCGCCTCGTCGTCGTGCCCGAGGAGACCGCCCGTACCCCGGAGGACTTCCTGCGCCTGCTGGCCGACGAGCGGGTCACCGTCCTCAACCAGACGCCCTCCGCGTTCCACTCCCTGGTGCGCGCGGACGCCGAACACCCCGAGACGGGCGACCGGCTGGCGCTGCGCACGGTGGTCTTCGGCGGCGAGGCGCTGGAGACGACCCGGCTCACCGACTGGTACGCCCGTCACCCGGACACCGCGCCGCGCCTGGTGAACATGTACGGCATCACCGAGACGACCGTGCACGTCACCTACGCCCCGCTGGACCACGGGACCGCCCGCACCGGCGGCCCGGCGCCCATCGGCACCGGCATCCCGGACCTGCGGGTCTACGTGCTCGACGCCGACCTGGTCCCCGTTCCCCCGGGCGCGGTGGGGGAGATGTACGTGGCGGGGGAGGGGCTGGCGCGCGGCTACCTGAACCGGCCCGGTCTCACCGCGACGCGTTTCGTCGCCGACCCGTTCGGGCGACCCGGCGCGCGCATGTACCGCACCGGCGACCGGGCGAGGTGGCGGGCCGACGGCACCCTGGAGTACCTGGGCCGTGCCGACCAGCAGGTGAAGATCCGCGGCTACCGCATCGAACCCGGCGAGATCGAGGCCGCCCTGCACACCCACCCGGGTGTGGGCGCCGCCACCGTCGGCGTGTACGAGGACGCCTCCGGCACCCGTCGGCTGGTGGCCCACGTCGTCGGCGCCGACCGCGACACGGCGCCCCCGCCCGCCTCCGACCTGCGCGCGCACCTGGAGCGGCTGCTGCCGACGTACATGGTGCCCGCCGCGTACGTCGCCATGGCGGCCCTGCCGCTCACCGTCAACGGCAAGCTCGACCGGCGCGCCCTGCCCCTGCCCGGGCCCGACGGCTTCGCCGCCGACCGCGAACGCACCGCGCCCCGCACCCTCGCCGAACGCCTGGTCGCCGAGGCGTGGACGGAGGTGCTGGACGTCGACGCGGCAGGCGTCGACGACGACTTCTTCGCCCTCGGCGGCGACTCCATCCTCGCCATCCGCGTCACCGCCCGCCTGCGCGCCGCCTTCGGCGCCGACGTCTCGCCCCGGCTGCTGTTCACCCACGCCAGGCTCGCGGACCTGGCCGCCGCCCTCGGGCACCCGGACGGAACCGGCAGCGCGTCGCCCGACGCCATCCCGGCGGCGAATCCGGACACCGAGCCGCCGCTGTCGTACGCCCAGCAACGGCTGTGGTTCCTCGACCGCTTCGAGCCGGACAGCACCGAGTACACGACGATGTCCGTGCTGCGGCTGCGCGGCCGGCTCGACGAGGGCGCGCTGCGCACCGCCCTGGACGCGCTGGTGGCCCGGCACGAGGCGCTGCGGACCACGTTCGCCGAACAGGACGGGCACGCACGACAGGTCGTGCGCCCGCCGCACCCGGTCGAGCCGGCGCACGACGACCTCACCGGACAACCTCCGGCGGCACTCGACGCCCTGGTGGAACGCGTCGCCGCCACCCCCTTCGACCTGGCCGCCGGGCCCCTGCTGCGCGCCCGGCTGGTGCGACTGGCCGACGACGAGCACGTGCTCGTCCTGGCCGTGCACCACATCGCCGCCGACGGATGGTCCATCGCCGTCCTGGGCCGCGACCTGGGTGAGCTGTACGCGGCGGCACACGAACACCGCCGCCCCGACCTGCCCGAACTGCCCGTGCGCTACGCCGACTACGCGGCATGGCAACGCGCCCGCACCGACCGGGCGGAGGCGGACCTCGGCCACTGGCGCCGGGCCCTGGACGGCATGACCCCGCTGGAACTGCCCACCGACCGGCCGCGCCCCGCGGTACGCACCCGCGACGGGTCCCTGGTGACCTTCGCCCTGCCCGCCGCGCTGACCGACCGGCTGCGCGAGAGGGGCCGGGAGGCCGACGCCACCCTCTACATGACCCTGCTGACGGCCTGTCAGGTGCTGCTGGCGCGCTGGGCCGGGCAGGAGGACGTCACCGTCGGCACCGTCACCTCCGGCCGGGAGCGGCACGAACTGCACGATCTGGTCGGCATGTTCGTCAACACCCTGGTGCTGCGCGGCAGGGTGCGCCCGCAGTTGTCGTTCCGGGAGCTGCTGGCCGCGTCGCGCACCACCGTCCTGGAGGCGTTCGCCCACCAGGAGGTGCCGTTCGAGCAGTTGGTCGACGCCCTCCAGCCGGAGCGTGACACCAGCCGCACCCCGCTGTTCCAGGTGATGGTGGCCCTGCACAACCTGGGCGCCGAGGCCCCCCGGCTGACGGGCCTGGACGTGGAACCGGTGACCCCGCCGGTCCACCACGCCACCTTCGACCTGGCCTTCGACTTCGCCGAACGCGACGACGGCGGCCTGACCGGCTACCTGGAGTACAACACCGGCCTGTTCGACGCCGACACCGCCGAGCGCCTGGCCGCGCGGCTGACGATCCTGCTGGAGGCCGCGGCCGAGGATCCGGACGGCGCCGTGGGAACGCTGCCGCTGATGACCGCCGAGGAGCGGCGCCGGGTGCTCCGGCAGGGACAGGGCGAACCGCTGCCCGAGCCGGACACCACCTTCCCCGCGCTGTTCGAGACGCAGGCGGCCCGCACCCCCCACCTCACCGCCCTGGTGGCCACGGACGCCGCCCTCGACTTCGCCACCCTCAACGAGCGCGCCAACCGGCTCGCCCACCACCTCGTCGCCCAGGGCGCGGGACCCGAGGACGTGGTCGCGCTCCGGCTGCCGCGCACCTCGGACCTGCTGGTGGCACTGTTCGCCGTGCTCAAGGCGGGCGCCACCCTGCTCTGCCTCGATCCGGAACTGCCGCCGGAGCGGACCGCCTTCCTGACCGAGGACGCCCGGCCGCGCACGGTGCTGACCCCGGACGTCCTGCGCGAGGTGCCGTGGGACGATCTGCCCGCCCACGACCTCACCGACGCCGACCGGGTCCGCCCCCTGCTGCCGGAACACACCGCGTACATCGTCTACACCTCCGGATCCACCGGACGGCCCAAGGGCGTCGCGGTGGAACACCGCCACCTGGTCAACCTCTGCCAGGACCACCGCGAGGGACTCGTCGCGCCGCACACCGCCGACGGAGAGCGGCTGCGGGCCGCGCTCAGCGCCTCGTTCTCCTTCGACACCAGCTGGGAAGGCCCCGTCCTGCTCGCCCTCGGCCAGGAGGTCCACCTCATCGACGAGGAGACCCGCCTGGACCCGCAGGCGTTCTGCGCCCGCGTCGCCGAACGCCGCCTGGACCTGGTGAACGTCACCCCCTCCTTCCTGCGCGAACTCGACTCCGCCGGGCTGCTGGCCCCCGGCCGCCACCACCCGCGCCTCCTGCTGGTCGGCGGCGAGGCGGTCCCCGCCGGCGCCTGGCAGCGCCTGTGCGCGGCGCAGGCCGACCTCGGCGTCACCGTCCTCAACATGTACGGCCCCACCGAATGCACCGTCGACGCCGTCTACGGCCGCTGCGCGGACCACCCCGGGCGGCCCGTCATCGGGCGCCCCGGCCGCAACCTGCGGGCCTACGTGCTCGACGACGCGCTGTGCCCGGTGCCGCCCGGCGTGCCGGGGGAGTTGTACCTGGCCGGGGCGCAGGTGGCCCGCGGCTACCTGAACCGGCCCGGCCTGACCGCCACCCGCTTCCTGCCCGACCCCTTCGCCCCGCCCGGGGCGGCCAGCGGGGGGAGGATGTACCGCACTGGCGACCGGGTCCGTTGGAGCGCGCACGGGGTGCTGGAGTTCCTCGGCCGTGTCGACGAGCAGGTCAAGATCCGCGGCTTCCGCATCGAGCCCGGCGAGGTGGAAGCCGCCCTGCTCGACCACCCGGACCTCGCCGACGCCGTGGTCACCGCACGCGAGCACGCCGGGCGCCTCATGCTCGTCGCCCACGTGGTGCCCGCCGGGGACCGCGTGCCGCCGGCCGACGAACTGCGGGCCCGGCTGCGCCGGACACTCCCCGACCACATGGTGCCCGCCGCGTTCGTCCCGATGACCCGCATCCCGCGCACCACCAGCGGCAAGACCGACCGCCGCGCGCTGCCCGACCCCCCGGCGCAGCCCGACACCACCACCCCGTACGTGGCGCCGCGCACCGGCACCGAGGAGCGGCTCGCCGCGATCTGGGCCGAGGTGCTGGGCGTCGAACGCGTCGGCGCCCACGACAA
The DNA here is from genome assembly GCF_019890615.1 of Streptantibioticus parmotrematis. Lineage (GTDB taxonomy): Bacteria > Actinomycetota > Actinomycetes > Streptomycetales > Streptomycetaceae > Streptantibioticus_D > Streptantibioticus_D parmotrematis. Next base: position 491,755 of record NZ_JAINVZ010000001.1, read on the forward strand.
CTTCTTCGCCCTCGGCGGCGACTCCATCCTCAGCATCCAGATCGTCTCCCGCGCCCGCGCCGCCGGGCTCGCCCTCACCACCAAGGACGTCTTCCGTCACCAGAGCGTGGCCGAACTCGCCCTGCGGGTCGGCGAAGCCGCCGTCCGCCCGGACACCGCGGACGGCACCCCGCCGCGCGAGGCGCCGCTCACCCCCATCCAGCGCTGGTACCTCGACGCCCGCCGCCCCGGCGACGCGCTGCGCTTCACCATGACCCAGCGCCTGGAACTGACCCCCGGAACCGACCCGTCGGCCCTGCGCCAGGCGGCCCTCGCCCTCGTGGACCGTCATCCGGCCCTGCGCACCCGCTTCCTCCACACCGACGGGACCTGGCGCCAGGAGGTCGTGGACCAGGCGCCGGACGGCGTGTTCACCCGGCACGACGTCGCCGGTCTCGACACCGCGGCGCTGGAGGCCGAGGTGCAACGCCGCACCGACGACGCCCAGGCGTCACTGGCCCCCACCGAGGGCCGCGCGGTACGCGTCCTGTTCTTCGACCGCGGCAAGAAGGACGCGGGCCAACTCGTCGTCACCGTCCACCACCTGGCCGTGGACGGCGTCTCCTGGCGCATCCTGCTGGCCGACCTGGAGGCGGCCTACCGGGCGTTCGCGGCAGGGCGGACCGCCGAACTGCCCCCGGCGGGCACGTCCTACGGCCACTGGGCCACCCGGCTGGAACAGCACACCCGATCCGGCGCGCTGGACGCCGACCTCGGCCACTGGACGCGTACCTGCGCGGCCCCGGCCGCCCTCCCCGCCGGACGACCCGGCCCCAACACCCACGGCACCGCCGCCACCGTCACCGTCACCCTCGACGAGGAGACGACCGACGCCCTGCTGCGCCAGGTCCCCGAGGTCTACCGCACCCAGGTCAACGACGTCCTGCTCAGCGCCCTGGGCCGCACCCTGGCCCGCTGGTGCGAACGGGACACCGTCCTGGTCGGCGTGGAGGGGCACGGCCGCCAGGACCTCTTCGACGACGTGGACCTGTCCCGGACGGTGGGCTGGTTCACCGCCGAGTTCCCGGTGGCCCTGAACGCCGCCCCGCACGCCGACTGGCGCGACACCCTCCGCTCGGTCAAGGAGCAACTGCGGGCGATCCCGCTGCACGGCCTCAGCCACGGGGCCCTGCGCCACCTGCTGCCGGACAGTCCCCTGGCCGGGGCGGCGGCTCCCCAGGTCGGCTTCAACTACCACGGCCAGTGGAACGCGGGCGGTTCCGGCGCGGACCCGGACGCCCTGTACCGCGCGTCCCTGCCCCCGGCCGGCCGCGACACCGATCCGGACGAACCCCGCCCCTACCTGCTGGACGTCACGGGCGTCGTCCAGCACGGACGCCTCGAACTGGGCTGGACCTATCCACCGGCCGTCCACGACGAGGCCACCGTCCGCCACTTGGCCGAGGAGATGTGCGCCGCCCTGCGCGACATCGTGGCGCACTGCGCACGCCCGGACTCCGGCGGCCGCACCCCGTCCGACTTCCCGCTCGCCGGACTCGCCCAGGACCAGCTGGACCGGCTCGTCGGCGACGGACGGCACGTGGAGGACCTGCTGCCGCTCACCCCGCTCCAGTCCGGCATGCTCTTCCACGGCCTCGTCGGCACCGAGGGTGCCTACTTCGACCGGATCGCGGTACGGCTGTCCGGGGTGGCCGACCCGCACGCGTTCGCCGAGGCCTGGCAACGGGTCGCCGACCGCACCCCGGCACTGCGCACCAGCGTGCACTGGCAGGGCCTGCCGCACCCGGTCCAGCTGGTCCACCGGCACGCCGGACTGCCCGTCACCCACCTGGACTGGCGCCGACTGACGCTTGCCGAACGGGCCGAGGAGACCGAGCGGCTGCTCGCCGCGGACCGCGCCGCGGGCATCGACCTGACCACCGCACCGCTCACCCGGCTCACCCTGGCCGCCCTGCCCGGCGACGAGGTCCTGCTGCTGTGGTCCACCCACCACCTCGTCCTGGACGGCTGGAGCACCGGACAACTGCTCACCGAGGTGTGCGAGGACTACGCCGCGCCGACCGGCGGCCCACGGCAGTCCCGCCCGCCGCGGCGGCCCTTCGCGGACTTCCTGGGCTGGCTCCGTGACCAGGACGAGAACGCCGCCGAGACCCACTGGGCCGACGCCCTGGCCGGATTCACCGCCCGCACCCCGCTGCCGTACGACCGCACGCCCACGCAGGCGCACCGCGCCCGCTCCACCGCGGCCGTCCACCACGAGCTGGACGAGACGGTCTCCGGGCGGCTGCGGCAGACCGCCGCCGCTGCCGGACTGACCGTCAACACCGTCGTCCAGGGCGCCTGGGGACTGCTGCTGGCGCGCTACAGCGGCGGTGACGACGTGGTGTTCGGCACCACCGTCTCCGGACGACCGGCCGAACTGCCCGGCGTCGAGTCGATGATCGGCATGTTCATCAACACCGTGCCGACCCGGGTGCGCGTCCCCGGCGGCGGCGTGCTCCCGTGGCTGCGGGACCTCCAGGAGCGCCAGAGCGACAGCCGCCGCTTCGACCACCTGGCGCTGCCCCGCATCCAGGCGCTGAGCGACGTTCCGGCGGGCGAGGCGCTGTTCGACAGCATGGTGGTCTTCGAGAACTACCCCGTCGACGAATCCGGCATGGCCGAGGCCGGGGTCAGCGTGGAGGAGGTGCGCGCGGACGACGCCACCACGTTCCCCTGGTGCCTGCGCGCGGACCTGACCGAGCGCCTCGGCCTCGATCTGGCCTACGACCCCGCGCTGTTCGACCGCCCCACCGTGGAGCGCGCGGTGGAGCGCCTGACGATGCTGCTCACCGCCTTCGCCGACGGCCTCGGCGCCGACATCGGCGAGCTGGACCTGCTCACCCGGGCCGACCGGGAACTGCTCGCGTCGTGGAACACGACCGCCCGGGAGGCGGCCCCCCGCAGCCCGGCGGAGATCTTCGCCGAGCAGGCGGCCCGCACCCCCGACGCGATCGCACTGCGGGAGGCCGACCAGGAACTGACCTATCGTCAGCTTGCCGAGTGGTCGGACCGCCTGGCGTCCCGGCTGCTGGCCGACGGCCTGGCGACCGAGGAACGCGTGGCGCTGCTGATGGACCGCTCGGCGCAACTCGTCGTCGCCCAGCTGGCCGTCCTCAAGGCGGGCGGCGCCTACCTGCCCGTGGACACCCGGGCCCCCGAGGAACGCCGCCGCGCCCTGCTCGCCCAGGCCGGCGCGACCCTCCGCCTCACCACCGAACAGGTCACCGCCGCCCGTACCGCGACACCCGCGCGGCCGGGGATGCCCGTGCCGCCCGCCGACCCCGACCGGCTGGCGTACGTGATGTTCACCTCCGGATCCACCGGGGAGCCCAAGGCGGTGGGGGTGCGGCACCGCGACGTGGCGTCGCTGGCCACCGACAGCCGCTTCGCCGACGGCTCCTGCGCCCAGGTGCTCCTGCACTCACCCGTGGCCTTCGACGCCGCGACCTTCGAGGTGTGGGCACCGCTGCTGAGCGGCGGCTGCGTGGTCGTGGCGCCCGACACCGCGGTGGACGCGGCGCTGCTGCGGCGGCTGACCGACGGCGGGCTGACGGCGCTGTGGCTGACCGCAGGACTCTTCCGGCTGCTGGCCCAGGACGCCCCGGACTGCTTCACGGGCCTGCGCAGGCTGTGGACCGGCGGTGACGTGGTGCCCGCCGCGGCCGTGCGCCGGGTGCTGGCCGCCTGCCCCGGCCTGAGCGTGGTGGACGGCTACGGGCCCACCGAGACCACGACGTTCGCGACGTCCTTCACCCTCGCGGACGCGACGGCCGTGCCCGACACCGTGCCCATCGGCCACCCCCTGGACGACCTGCGCGTTCACGTACTCGACGACCGCCTGCGACCCGTCCCGCCCGGCTGCGCGGGGGAGTTGTTCGTCGCGGGGGAGGGCGTGGCCCGCGGATACCTGGGCCGTCCCGGCGCCACCGCGGCGCGCTTCCTCGCCGACCCCTGCGGCCCGCCCGGCGCCCGCATGTACCGCACCGGCGACCTGGCCAGGCGACGCCCCGACGGCACCGTCGACTTCCTCGGTCGCACGGACGACCAGGTCAAGATCCGCGGCTTCCGGGTGGAACCCGCCGAGGTGGAGGCCGCGCTCGCGGCGCACCCGGACGTCGCCGACGTCACCGTGGTCGTCCGCGAGGACCGACCCGGTGCCAAGCTGCTGGTCGCCTACGTGGTCGGCCCCGCCGCGAACGACCCGCGCGAGCTGCTGGTCTTCGCCGCCCGCACCCTGCCGGACTACCTTGTCCCCTCCGCCGTCGTCGCGCTCGACGCCCTTCCGCTGAGCCGCAACGGCAAGGTCGACCGCGCGGCCCTGCCGGCCCCGGCCGCGGACGGCACGTCACCGCGCGAACGGGTCGAGCCGCGCACCGAGGCCGAACGCCGCACCGCCGAGGTCTTCGCGGAGGTCCTGGGCATCCGGCCGCCCGGCGTGGAGGACGGTTTCTTCCAGCTCGGCGGCGACTCCATCCTCAGCATCCGGCTCGCCTCCCGCCTGGCCGAGGCGTTCGGCACCGACCTCACGCCCCGGGCCGTCTTCACCCACCCCACGCCCGCCGCCCTGGCCCAACTGCTCACCGGTGACGGCGCGGCGGACGGCGCGGCCGGCGGCGGGCGCCCCGCCATCGTCCCGGTCGCCCGCGAGGCGGCGGCACCCATGTCGTACGCCCAGCAACGCCTGTGGTTCCTGGAGGAGTTCGCGCCCGGCGGCGCCGAGTACACCACCGCGCTCGCCCTGCGCCTGCGCGGCACGCTCGACGTCGCCGCACTCGGCGCGACCCTGCGGGCCCTGGTGGACCGCCACGAGTCGCTGCGCACCACCTTCGACAGCGTCGACGGCCACGGCGTCCAGACCGTCCATCCGCCGCACGACGTCCCGCTGCCCCTGCACGACCTGACCGGACTGCCCGAGGAGGAAGGCCGGTCGGCGCTGCGCCGCCTGCTCGCCGAAGAACGCGCCCGCCCCTTCGACCTGCGCCGGGGACCGCTGCTGCGCACCGCCCTGGTACGGCAGGCCGACGACGACCACGTACTGGCCCTCAGCCTCCACCACATCATCACCGACGGCTGGTCCACCTCCGTCCTGCTCACCGACCTCGCCCACCTCTACCGCGCCCAACTGGACGCCATCGCACCCGAGTTGCCGCCGCTGCCGGTGCAGTACGCCGACTACGCGCACTGGCAACGCACGGCGAGCTGCACCGGCAGCGACGAGCAACTGGCCTACTGGAAGGAGCAGTTGGCCTCCGTCGAGCCGCTCCACCTGCCCACCGACCGGCCCCGGCCCGCGGTACGCACCAGCAACGGAGCCACCACCCGCCTGGAGGTGCCCGCCCCGACGGCCCGCCGCCTGGCCCGGCTCGGCCGGGAGCGGGGAACCACCCTGTTCACCACCCTCGTCGCCGCCGCCCAGGTCTACCTGGCCCGGCTCAGCGGCGGCACGGACATCGCCGTCGGCACCGTCACCTCGGGCCGGGACCGCGCCGAGACGCAGAACCTCGTCGGGTTCTTCGTCAACACCCTGGTGCTGCGCAGCCGGATCGAGGCGCGGCAGCCCTTCACCCGCGTCCTGTCCGGGGTGCGGCAGACGGTGCTGGACGCCTTCGCCCACCAGGACGTTCCGTTCGAACGCGTGGTGGACGAGGTGCAGCCCGTACGCGACACCAGCCGCAGCCCGCTCTTCCAGGTCATGGTCGTCCTGCAGAACACCCCGGCGGCCGACCTCGACCTGCCCGGCCTCCACGTCACCGACGTCGAGACCGAAGTGGAGCAGGCCGCGTTCGACCTCACCCTGGAGTTCGCCGAGACCGGCTCCGGAGCGCTGCACGGCCTGATCACCTACAACACCGACCTGTTCGAGGCGGCCACCGCAGAACGGATGGCCGGGCAGCTCGCCACCTTGCTGGACGCCATCGCCCATGACCCCGAACGCCCGGTCGACGCGATGCCGTTGACCTCCGACGACGAGCTGAAGGCCCTGCTGGAGCAGGCACAGGGCACCTTCCGGCCGGTCCCGGAGGCGACCCTGCCGGAGCTGTTCGAACGGCAAGCGGCCCGCACGCCCGACGCCGTGGCGCTGCTGGACGGCGACCGGGAGTGGACGTACGGGGAAGTGGACCGGGCGGCCAACCGGCTGGCCCACCGGCTCATCCGGCGGGGCGTCGGGCCGGAACGCCTGGTGGCACTGGCCCTGCCCCGTTCCGCCGAGACGATCGTGGCACAACTCGCCGTCGCCAAGGCCGGCGGCGCCTTCCTGCCGGTGGACCCGGACTACCCGGCGCGGCGGCGGGAGTTCATGGTGCGCGACGCGGGCGCCCACCTCGTCCTCGACGACCTCGCCGAGGTGTGGGCGGCGGACGGGCCGGAGACGGCGCCCACCGACGCCGACCGCACCGCCACGCTCACCCCCGCCCATCCCGCCTACGTCATCTACACCTCCGGATCGACCGGCACCCCCAAGGGCGTGACAGTCACCCACCGCGGACTGGCCGCTTTCGCCGCCTCCGCCGCCGAGCAGTACGCCGCGGGCCCCGGCGACCGGGTGCTGCAGTTCGCCTCACCCAGCTTCGACGCCTCCGTGCTGGAACTGTGCGTCTCCCTGCTCGGCGGGGCCGCCCTGGTCACCGGCGAGGAAGGCCCGCTCGTCGGCGAACGGCTGGCCGAGGTGCTCGCCGGACGGCGCATCAGCCACACGCTGATCCCCCCGGCGGCCCTGGCCACCGTGGAACCGCGGACGGCCGCCGCGCTGCCGGACCTGCGGACCCTGATCGTCGGCGCCGAGGCCTGCCCGTCCGACCTGGTCGACACCTGGGCCCCCGGCCGCAGGATGATCAACTCCTACGGCCCCACCGAGGCCACGGTCGTCGCCACCTGGACCGGTCCGCTGTCACCGGGCTCGGGCGCCCCGCCGATCGGCCGCCCCGCCGGTGCCTGCCGCGCGTACGTCCTCGACGCCGCCCTGCGGCCCGTCCCGCCGGGAGTGACCGGAGAGCTGTACGTGGCCGGTCCCGGTCTCGCCCGCGGCTACCTGGGCCGCCCGGGCCTGACCGCCGGGCGGTTCGTCGCCGATCCGTTCGGCGCGCCCGGGGAGCGGATGTACCGCACCGGCGACCTCGTGCGCCGCCGGGCCGACGGTGAACTGCGCTTCGCCGGACGCGCGGACGACCAGGTCAAGCTGCGCGGCTTCCGCATCGAACCGGGCGAGATCGAGAGCGCGCTGCGCCGCAGCGACCTGGTGCGCGACGCGGTCGTCACCGTGCGCGCCGACACCCCCGAGGACGGGCGGACCGCCGGGCCGGACCGGCTGGTGGCCTACGTCGTCCTCGCGGACGGGCCCACCGGCCCCGGCCAGGAGCCGCTGCCCGTGGCGGAACTGCGCGGGCATCTGGCCGAGGCACTGCCACCGCACATGATCCCGTCGGTGTTCGTGCCGCTGGAACGGCTCCCGCTCACCCCGAACGGCAAGACCGACCGCCGGGCCCTGCCCGACCCCGGCCCCGCACAGGCCGCCACCGGGTCGCGCGTCGCGCCGCGAACCGACACCGAACGCCGCGTGGCCCGCATCTGGGCCGACGTCCTGGGCATCGAGGAGGTCGGCGCCGACGACAACTTCTTCGTGCTCGGCGGCGACTCCATCCTGAGCATGCAGGTGGTCTCCCGACTGCGCCGCGACGGCCTGCACCTGGCGACCCGCGACCTGTTCACCCACCAGACCGTGGCCGAACTCGCCGCCGTCGTGCGCGCCGCCCCGCAGCGCGGCGACGACGGCCCGGCCACCGGACAGGTGCCGCTCACCCCCATCCAGGAGTGGTTCCTGACCAGCCCGCGCGCCGCCCACCACCACTTCAACCAGTCGACGCTCCTGGAACTGGCCGCCGACCCCGACCCGAGGGCGCTGCGCGCCGCTCTCGACGCGCTGCTGGAGCACCACGACGCGCTGCGCATGCGCTTCACCCGGGACGAGGACGGCTGGCACCAGTTCAACCCGCCGCCGCAGCGCGCCGAGGACGTCCTCGTCCACCACGACCTGACGGGACAGACCCCGCAGGAAGCCGAGACGGCCATGGAGAAGGCCGCCGACGAACTGCACATGGGCTTCGACCTGTCACGCGGCCCCCTGCTGCGCGCGGCCCTGTTCACCGGTCTCACCGGCCGTCCCGCCTTCCTGCTCCTGGTCGCCCACCACCTGGTCGTCGACGCGGTGTCCTGGCGCGTCCTGCGCGACGACCTGGAGAGCGCCTACCGGCAGGCCGCGCAGGGTGATCCGGTCGCGCTCGGGGAACGCGGCACCTCCTTCCGCGAGTGGGCGCACAAGCTCGCGGCCCACGTCGCCGGGGGCGGCCTGGACGACGAACTGCCCTACTGGGAGCAGGCGGTGACCGCCGAGCCCGGTCCGACCGCCGACCCCGCGGCACCCGACGCGACCGAGACGGCCGCGGTGACCGTGGAACTGGGGGAGGAGGACACCACCGCCCTGCTGCGCTCCGCGCCCGCCGCCTACCGCACCCGCGTCAACGACGTGCTGCTCGCCGGGCTCGCCCTGGCGCTGGCCCGCTGGACCGGAGAGGAACGGGTCCGCCTGGACCTGGAGGGACACGGCCGGGAGGACGTGGTCGACGGGGTGGACCTGTCCCGTACGGTCGGCTGGTTCACCACCGTCTACCCGGTCGTCTTCCAGGTGCCCGAGCCCGGCCGCCCCGGCCCGGAGCGCGACTGGCGTTCCCTGGTGAAGTCGGTACGCCGCCAACTGCGCGCGGTGCCCGGCAACGGCCTGGGCTTCGGAGCCCTGCGCACCTTCGGCCCGCCCGAGGTCCGCGAGCGCCTCGCCCTCGGCGCGCAGGGCCAGGTCGTCTTCAACTACCTCGGCCAGTGGGACGCCCGCCCGGACACCGGTGAGGACGACGGGCTGGTGCGGGTCGAGCACGGCTCCTTCGGCCAGGACCACGACCCGCGGGACGGCGGCTCCCACCCCGTGGAGGTGGTCGGCGCCGTGCGCGACGGCCGCCTCGCCTTCACCTGGCACCACCGCCCCGCCCTCCACGACACGGCAGGCGTGCGCCGCGTGGCGGAGGAGTTCGCCGAGGCGCTGCGCCACATCGCCCGGCACGCCCGAGGAGGCCGATGACGGAACACCGGCTCTCCCGAGGGCCGCCGCCGGGATCCGCCCGGCACAGCCCACGGCGTCCGCGCGCTCCGGCCGCTCGCCATCCGGTCGGGCAGCGTGCGAGGACCCAGCGACGACGATCCAGCGACGACGAAGGAAGACGACATGGACGAGAACACCCGCTACCAGGTGCTGCGCAACGACGAGGAGCAGTACTCGCTCTGGCCGGTCGACGTCGAGGTGCCCGCGGGCTGGCAGACGGTCGGCAAGGAAGGCACCGAAGAGGAGTGCTCCGCCTACGTCGACGAGGTCTGGACCGACATGCGTCCGCGCAGTCTGCGTGAGCGCATGGAGAACGCCGGGGCCTGACCCGGCGCGTGACGGGGCGCCGGCCGCACGAACGACCGGCGCCCCGACCTCCGCGGCGCGGCCGCCCCGGCACCTTCGCGCCGCCGTCCCCCCACACCCACCACAGCCGCTCCACCCGCCTCGGCCTCGCCGTCGGACCCACGCCCGGCAGCGCGCGCCGCCGCCCCGCCGACCAGCAGCCCCGCCCTGTGAGACCTGAGGAGCCACGCCATGACCCCTGCCCTGCGCACCGAACGCCTGGAGTTCATCCCCTACAGACCCGAGGACGAGGACGTCTTCGTCACGCTCCTGCGCGACGAGGAGGTGTGCCGCTGGATGGGCCAGGACCTGGTGCCCGAGCCGGAGATCCGCGCACTGTTCCGCGCGATCCTCACCGACATCTACCCCACGCGGCGGTTCGACGTGTGGGGCCTGTGGCTGGACGGCACGTACGCGGGTCACGCGGAGGTGAAGAAGACGGGAAACGTCGACGGACATGAACTGATCACGGCGCTCGCCCCGGCGTTCTGGGGCCGGGGACTGGGCAGCGAGGTGATCCGCGGCCTGCTGCGCCACGCCGCGGACGACCTCGGACTCAAGGAGGTGTACGGGATGGTGGGCGCGGAGAACACCGCGAGCCTGACGATGTGCGAGCGCCTGGGCTTCCGGCACCTGCGCGACGTCGTCTCGGACGACGGTTCGGTGACGAGGATGCTGATCGTCTCCACGACGGATTCGCCCTGATGCGGCCGGTCGCCGAGGAGACCACCGGCACCGCCGACACCGGCCGCCCACCGAGCCTGTGGCGCAACCGCGCCTTCAACCTGCTGTGGACCGGCCAGTGCCTCTCGGACGCGGGCAGCGCCATGGCCACCCTGGCCCTGCCGCTGCTGGTGCTCCAGCTGACCCGGTCCCCGGCGCAGGCTGGGCTGGTCGGCACGGCGAGTCTCGTCGTCACGACGGCGTGCAGACTGCCCGCCGGTGTCCTCGTCGACCGCTTCGACCGCCGCAGGCTGATGATCGCCTGCGACGCCTTCCGGCTCGTCGCGTACGTACTGCTCGGCCTCGCGGTCGTGGCGGGCGCGGCGGATCTGGCCGTGATCCTGGTGGTGGTCGCCGGGGGCTCCGCCGCGACGGCCGTCTTCAGCACCGCCGAGTACGCCGCGGTGCGCAGCCTGGTGCGTCCGGAGCAGATCGTGGGCGCCGTCGCCCGCAACGAGGCGCGCTCCTACGGGACTTCGCTGGCCGGTCCTCCGCTGGGCGGCCTGCTGTTCGGGCTGGGCAGGGCACTGCCGTTCTTCGGTGACGCCGTGACGTTCCTGATGTCGCTGGTCGCCGTCGTGTGCATTCGCCGGCCGCTGCAGGAACCCCGGCCGGACCAGGCTCCCGCCGGGAGCGCGGCGTGGTGGCAGGGTCTGCGGTTCGTGCTGGGCAACCCGTTCCTCCGGGCGCTGCTGGTGATCGCCGCTCCGCTCAACATGGCCTTCACCGGCATGATCTTCGCGATGACCCTCTCCCTGCGGCGCTCCGGCCTGCCTCCGGCCCTCGTCGGCGTGGTCAGCATGATCCTCGGCGTCGGCGGCTTCCTGGGCGCCTTCGCCGCCCCGGCCTTACAGCGCCTGCTGCGCCTGCCGACCCTGATCATGGTGCTGTGCTGGTCCACCGCCGCGCTGATGGCGGTCAGCGTCCTGGTGTCCACCAGCATGGTCACCGCGGTGCCGCTGGCCGCGGCGGTGTTCCTCGGCCCCGCCGCCAACGCCGCCCTGTTCGGCTATCAGGCGGCCGTCACCCCCGACCACCTGCAGGGCCGGGTGGTCAGCGTGATCCTGCTGGCCGCCACCTCGGCGGCGGCCCTGGCGCCCGCCCTGGCCGGAGTGCTCCTGGCCCATCTCTCCGGGCGCACGGCGATGCTGGCCTTCCCGGTACTGGTCGCCGTCTCCGCGGTGACCGCGACGTTCAGCACGGGCATCAGATCCATGTCCAGCAGGCCGACCGCCCCGGCGCCCGAGTAGAGAGCGCCCGCGGTCCTGGGCCGGGGCCGCCGCTCCGGGGCGCACGACGGCTCCCCGGAGCGGCGTCCTGCCTCACCCGGGCGAACACCCCGTGGCCAGCAGCGAGTCGCCGGTGACCTTCACCGCGGTGCACGCGAGCGACAGGTTGTCGACGGTGTACGTGTACGGGCCGCCCGGGGGCCCGTACACCGTGGACGTTGCCGTGTCGACGGTGAAGTCGTACGGGGCGCCGTGGTCGACGAACCCGCACGCCGACACCGACGTCACGATGAACGGGAACAGATATCCGGTGCCCGTCGGCAGCAGCGGCGCCGAGTGGGCCGTCGGGCAGTGCGTGACGGTGGCGGCCCGCGCGGCCGGTGCGCCCGCCACCACCGTGCCCGCGACCGTCACGAGGACGGCGCCGGCCACCGCGGTCCGGCGCGCACGAAGCAAACGCTGGTGCATGATCCCCTCCCGGGACGGAAATGGTGCGGGATCAGCTCGCCGGCACGGTGAGGTCGACGGTGTCGCCCGCGGTCACGGCGAACGTGCCGGACTTGCCCGAGGCCACGGTGCCGCTGTGAACGACGACGCCTGCCGGGGTCTTCTCGGTCAGGGTGAGCGTCTGGTTGGTGAGGTTGGTGACCGCGAACTGCGTCGCCCCCGCCTGGACGCCGTCGCCCTGCTCGGTGATGCCCGGCACGAAGACGAACGTCTGCGCCGTCACCAGTGCGCCCGTGCTCCCCTCCTGGACGATCAGCACGTCCCCGGTGGCCGCGGCCGCCGGACCCGCCGTCGCCACCACCCCGGCCGCCCCCGCCAGCAGTGCCAGGGCGGCCGCCGCCGTGCGACGTCTCCCGCTTCTCGTTCTCGCGCGCATGAGTTCCCCTCCCGGTCGCGCTCCGCCCCGGCGGGGCGGCAGCGTTCGGGAGCCTCCCCGGGTCCCGGGCTCCTCCGTAAGGGGCGCGCGGGGGCGCACTGGGCGCAAGCTGACGAAGTCGCACGCCCCCCGCTGTCCGTCTCCACCACCCCTGAGGCGCTCACGGTGCGCGAATCGCGGTGGCCTCCTGCCGAGTCCGCCGTGGCGCCTGGCACCACAGCGGCAGAACGCGGTGGACGCCGCGGCCCATCGGAGGTAAGCCACCCACGTGCGGGTGAGGCACCTGAACGGTCGAACGGCCTCGCCCCGGACCGGGCATGGTTCGGGACACGCTGGTGACGGTCGGCGGGTGGTCGGCCGTCACCCGGCGTCCGGACCGCACCGCCTGGTGGTCAGGCGGTGAAGGCGGCGAGGAGTTTGTCGGTGAGGCGGTCGAGGTAGTCGGGTGCGGTCGGGGTGCGGATGACCGCGAGGCGCCAGTAGAGGGGGCCGGCGAGGAGGTCGAGGGCGAGTTCGCGGTCGACCTCCGGGGGGAGTTCGCCGCGTTCGACGGCTCGTTCCAGCATGCGGGTGGCGTTGGCGCGGCGGGTGTCGCGGACGGCGGTGAAGAGTGCCTGTGCCAGTTCGGGGTTGCGGGCGCACTCGGCGAGGAGGTCGGGGACGATCCGGGAGGGCAGGGAGTGGCGCAACGCTCCGGCGACGTCGGTGAGGAAGGCCAGGACGTCGCCGCGCAGCGTGCCGGTGTCGATCTCCCCGGCCGCGTCCACGGCGACCGCGGAGGCCAGTGCGACGGTCATCTCCAGTTTGGACGACCAGCGGCGGTAGATGGCGGCCTTGCCCGCTCCCGCCCGCTTGGCGACCGCTTCCAGGGAGAGCCGCGCGTAGCCGGACGACGCCAGTTCCTCGAAGAAGGCGGTGGCGATCGCCTCGGTGACCGAGTCCTGGAGGACGGGTCCTCCAGGAAGGCGGCGCTCGGGAGTCGGGGTGCGGGCGGATGTCCGGGATGAGGGTGAGGTGGTCATGCCTTCGAAGCTACACGAGACGGAACGCTTGCGTCTCGACTAGGCGAGGGTTAGAGTCTTCCCAAGACGAGACGGAACGGACCCGTCTCGACAAGGTGAAAGGTATTGCCATGCGATTCCTGTTCGAGGACGAGTCGTTCTCCTTCGAGACGCTGCGTGCGGCCGGCTTCGCCAACTACGGCGGCTCAGACCTGGGCGAGGTCATCGCCACCGTCCGGAACGTGGCGGAGGGGGACGAGGAGGCGTGGCTGCGCGAGTGGAAGGCCACCGCGGAGCGCGTCCACGCCATCGGCAGCCGCGCCCTGGCGGACGGCCACCGCGTCAGCGCCCGCGAGGCCTTCCTGCGGGCGTCGAGCTACTACCGCACCGCCGAGTTCTACCGCCGCGACGACCCCGCGAACGACCCGGAGGTCAAGCTCCTGTCGGGCCTGTCCCGGGAGACCTTCGCCGCCGCGGCGGAGCTGATGGACACCCCCGTCGAGGCCGTGCGCATCCCGTACGAGGACACCACCCTGCCCGGCTACCTCTTCCTCGTGGACGACTCGGGCACTCCCCGTCCCACCGTCATCTTCACCAGCGGCTTCGACTCCACGCTGGAGGAGGCCTACTTCGCCATCGGCGCGGCCGCCCTGCGCCGCGGCTACAACGTGCTGGCCTACGACGGTCCCGGACAGGGCGCGGCGCTGCGCGAGCAGCGACTGGTCTTCCGCCCGGACTGGGAGGCCGTGGTCACCCCGGTGGTCGACTACGCGCTGACCCGCCCCGAGATCGACCCCGACCGGCTGGTGCTGACGGGATACAGCCTCGGCGGCTACCTGGTCGCCCGCGCCGCCGCCTACGAGCACCGTCTGGCCGCCCTGGTCCTGGACGACGGCCTCTACGACTACCACGACGCCCACACCCACATGATGGCGCCGTTCCTGAGCGAGTGGGTCGAGGCCCGGTGGGACGACCTCTCCAACCCCGTCACGAACCTGCTGATGAAGAGCAACACCCAGCTGCGCTGGGCCCTGCGCAACGGTGTGTGGGCGTTCGGCGCCGACTCGCCCGCGGACTACATCCGCCGGACTGTCGACTACACCCTCGAAGGTGTCGCCCAGCTCATCGACTGCCCCACCCTCATCCTGGACGCCGAGAACGACCAGTTCTTCCGCGGTCAGCCCCAGCGTGTCGCGAACGCCCTCACCTGCCCGCACACCCTGGTCACCCTCCCCGAGGCCGAGGGCGCCGGCGAGCACTGCCACATGGGAGCCATGTTCCGCTTCCACCAGATCACCTTCGACTGGCTCGACACCACCCTGGCCCCGGCGACGCAGCCCGCCGGCTGACCCCCTCAGCACCCACACGCCGCACCGCGGGACGGCCGGCCCCGGAACGGGCCGGCCCCCAGCGGGGGCTGCCGGTCGGCACGGTGCCGTACGCGACCTCGCCGGGCTCGCCCAGCCCGCCCTGGCGACCGCCGCCGCTCTTCACGAACCAAGCAACCGATCAACGAAAGGCTCCGGAGATGACCGGCTACGCCACCGCAGGCTGGACCGAGATGTTCCTGTGCGCGGGCGGTGCGGCGGCAGCGCTCAGCGGCCTGATCTTCGTCGGCCTGAGCGTCAACATCCGCACGGTCCTGGAGATGGAGCGGCGCGAAGGCCGGAACTCCATGACGGGCCGCGCCCTCGAAGCCCTCGTCGCCCTGCTCATCGTCCTGCTTGTCAGCATCGTCGCGCTGACCCCGGCCCTCAGCCGTGGCGTGTTGGCCGCCTTCATCCTCGTCAACGCCGCCGGGAGCGCGATCTCACCCTGCAGGGCCGTGTACGGCAGCCGCGGCGTGAGCGCGCCGAGCGCCGTCAAGCTGATGAGGCTGATCCCCGCCGGCGCGCTGACCGTCGCCCTGCTGGCCGCGGGAGCATCGCTGGCCGCCGGTCACGGAGGCGGCTTGTACTGGCTGCCGGCCGCGTTCGTCCTCGCCGTCACGGTCGCCGCCGTCAACGCCTGGGTGATCCTCGTCGAAGTCCTGCGGTGAGTCCTGTGGTGAGTCTTGTGGCGCGAGGCGTCTCCTCACGTTCGCCTTCCTCCGAACCGGAGGAGGGCGACTTGCGGGTTCGGTCAAGGGCGTTCGCCGTACTGGAGGACGCCGCCGAGCGAGAAGCAGAGAGCGCCGGTGAACGTGCCCCAGTCGGCGATGTCGGCGTTGACCGGGCTGCCGGTGGCGGGGCGGGTGTAGGCGGCGAGCGCCGAGATCATGAACAGGAAAGAGCCGAGCTGGTTCACGGCGACGATCCACCAGCCGAGGTCGCGCGGCAGCAGTCGCGGTCTGCCGTGGCAGATCTCAACGAGGGACAGGTGCCCGGAGAGCAGAAAGAGCACGCAGCCGACCACGTCCGGCGCCCAGATCAGCCGGTTGACCTGTCGGACGGTCAGGCCTCGCAGGAACGAGTCGAGCAGGTCGACGGCGAAGACCAACGTACCGGCGAACAGGACGAACACGCTCAGCCAGTCGAGGCGTTGCGGCTCGAAGCTCCACCACCGCCAGCGCGGGGTGGTGAGGGCGCCCGCGCCCCCGGGGACGTGGCGTGGAGCGTTGACGACCTGGAGCAGGGACACGTAGCCGCCGGTGTTGAAGAACAGGCCGCCGGCGAAGTAGATCGACGCGCAGGTGGTGGCGTAGCCGGAGCCGAACTCGGTGACGGCGGCGCCGGCCGCGAAGAGCGCGCCACCGATGACGAAGGCGGTGGCGGCGATCGCGTTGAGCCTGCGAAGACGGGCGACGGCGGTGTCGTCGGCGCTCGCGGGACGGGCGGCGGCCGTGCCGGGCGGTCGGACGGTGAGGAGCCCGCGGCGCCGGGCGAGCCGGGACTCCCAGATCGCGGTGCCGCCGTCAGGTGGCTGCCAGGTGAGCCGGGTGGTGAACGGTCCCGCGCCCTCGGCGCGCTGATCGGGCTGTTCCACAGGCCGAGACTAGGCGGCCGCCCGGTCGTCGGTAGGAGCGCAACGCCGCGGAACGCCGCCGGCGCGTCCTGAGGGCCGTTGAGGATCCTGAGGGCCGTTGAGGAGCGGCCCCCGACAGGCCCTCAGGAATCCGTCAGGGCTGCGGGACTTCGGACTTCGGGACGTCGTGTCAGCCCGCGTACTGCTCAGCCCGCGTACTGCGTGATGATCTTGGTGAAGTCGTACGGGTTCTGGTCGACGCTGCTGCATGCCCCGTCCGCCCAGTTGTGGGGGACGCCGGGGTCGCAGGCACGATCGCGGTTGAGGTCCCAGTAGGAGAGCTGGGCGACGTGGTTGCTCTGCGCGAAGGCCAGCAGCGCGTTGAACGTGTCCTGCGTGAACAACTCGCTCGGCTGGTCGGTGTGACCGTTCATCAGCTGGATCGAGGTGTGCGCCCAGGCGGTGGCGGCATCCCATCCGTACAGGGACTGCAACTGGGTGTTGACGTCGTCGGCGACGGTCTCGGCGGCCTCGGTCTCGGTGCCGCTGGTCAGGCCGAAGTCGAAGTCCATGATGTTGACGGTGTCGATCCGGGCGCCGTCGGCGATCGCCTGCCGTATCTCGTCCTTGCCCGTGTCCGGGAGGCCCACGGTGGTCATCGGAATGGTCAGGGAGACCGTGAGCCCGGGGTTGTCCTGCTCCAGCGTCTTGATGGCGCCCCAGCGGACCGCCATGTCGGCGTCCAGGTCGTCGCCCTCCCAGTCGAGGTCGATCCTGGTGAGTTCGTACTTGTCGATGACCTGCTGGTAGGCCGCCGCGAGTGCCGCCGAACCGCCGCAGGTCGCACCGAGTTCGGTGCCGTTGTAGCCACCGAACGAGACGCTGACGTCGCCGCCCGCGGCGCGGATGGCGTTCACGTCGGCGGCCACCTGCGTGTCGGCGGCGACGGTGTGCGTGCTGTCGCCGTCCCAGGCCGGAGTGCATCCGCCGGAGTCGAGCACGAAGGCGAGGAGGAATTCCTTCTCGCCGGAGTCGGCGACGATGTCGGAGATCGCCTGCGGGCTGTTGTCCAACGGCATGAAGTACGCGGGGTGTTGGAACGCCGCGTCGGTCGTCGGCGTGCGCGCGGCGGGATCCCGTAGCGGCGACGCGGCCGCCGTCGTGGCGGGTGCCGTCACGGCGGTGAGCGCGGCCAGGACCGCGGTGGCTGCCGCCAGACGCGTGAGTGACCTGTGTGCGGGGCGAGTTGAGGAGTGAGGAGCGGGCATGGTGCGCCTCCCAAGCGGGTGGGGCCGTTGGTCCCCATAACTTGGACTAGACCAATTGGCCGCGTCAAGAGGAGTGCAAGGGGGGCGGTCCGTCGACGGCAGGGCCTGGGGTTCCGCGGCTCGGGGGTCGTCGACGCGTCGACAGGCCGGTCGCGGTCCGGAGGTGACGCCGGGATAACGTGGCGTTCCGGGGTGTCGGAAGGAAGAGTGAGGACCGTATGGGTGGAGCGCCGGAACTGGATTCGGGTGATCTGATCGAGGTGTTCAAGGCGCTCGGCAACCCCGCCCGCCTCCAGATCATGCAGTGGCTCAAGGATCCGGACGCGCACTTCGGCGCGTACGAGCCGATCGCCGACCGGAACGCCGTCGGCGTGTGCGTCACGCATATCCAGGCGAAGGCGGGCCTTGCGCAGTCGACGGTCTCCAGCTACATGGGCACGCTCGAACGGGCGGGGCTCGTGCTGCCCACGCGGGTGGGCAAGTGGACCCACTACCGGCGTGATGAACGGCGGTTGGCGCAGCTGGCGCATGCGGTGGCCGCCATTATCTGATTGACACATCGCGATACGTAGATATGATCTTCTCATGTCGACTCCCGATGCTGCGCCCGTCGCCCTGATCGTCCATGCTCACCCCGAGCCCCAGTCGTTCAGCACCGCTCAGATGGTCACTGCGGCGCAGGCCCTGCGCGAGGCCGGTTACCGGGTCGACATCCTCGACCTCTACGCCGAGAAGTGGTCGCCGATCCTCGACCGCCACGAATTCGGGCCGCTGGAAGGCCACTTCAAGCCGCAAGCCGAGCAGATGCGCGCGGTCAAGGACGGCACTCTCGACGCCGCTGTCAGGGACCACCTCGACCGGTTGCTCGCAGCCGATCTGCTCGTACTCTCCTTCCCGCTGTGGTGGTTCTCGCTGCCGGCCATCCTCAAGGGCTGGATCGACCGGGTCTTCGTCATGGGCGGAGTCTTCGGCGGGGACCACGGGACCTTCGGGGACGGGGCCCTCGTGGGAAAGCGTGCGATGCTCCTGCTCACGACCGGCGGGGTCAGCGAGTCGTTCCAAACGGGTGGCACCCTCGGCCCCCTGAACGACTTCCTGTTCCACATCCACCGCGGAATGCTGGAGTTCGTGGGCTTCCAGGTCCTCGACCCGGTGGTGACCCATGCCCCGGTCCGCATGACCGCTCAGGCGCGGGCCGCGGCACTGGAAGCGGTCGGCCGGTCCGTCGGACGCGCCGCGAGGGACGGCCGGCCCGTCACCCGTTGACCGGACGCCGCCGTGGCGCGCCACCGCGGCGTTCACCAGGGGGCCGTCGGTTCGCGCTGGCGGAGGCGGAGTTGCCCTGATCGCCGTCGGCCCGGGGCAGGGAGCGAGCGCGGGATCGGAGCGGCTGTGTCGCGGCGTCCGCCGCTCTGACCGCATGTCATGGTGGTGCGGGGGCAGAATGCCTACCCGTGGTCCTGGCATCCACAGGACCGGTACCTCTCTGGCAGGACAGACCGATGGCCGCGATCGACGCCCCTTCACCCTCCGGACCGCTCCCTTCGTCCGGGGAGGGACCGGAGACGCAGCCGTCCGGGCTGCCCCGGCGAGGCATCGTGCCGCGCCGGCCGCGCCGGACGGTCTCGTGGTTCACCGCGGGCTTCGGGGCCACGCTGGGCGGTGTGCTGGCGTACTCGCTCGCCGACGAGGTGCTGCGGATCAGCCAGTTGGTCGTCCTGCTCATGCTGGCGTTCTTCGTGGCCGTCAGTCTCGACCCGTTCGTCCGGTGGCTGGAGCGGCGCCGGGTGCGCAGGGGGGTGGCGGTGGCCGTCGTGCTGTTGGCGTTCACGGCCGTCTTCGCCGGATTCCTCGCCCTCGTCATCGCCCCCGTGACATCCGAAGTCCAGGCCTTCGCACGGTCCTTGCCGCGGTGGCTTCAGGAACTGCGTGACCACCACTCCCGGCTGGGCCGGCTGGAGGACCGCTACCACCTGATCGACAAGGTGAAGGGCGAGCTGGGCTCCTCCAGCAGCTCCGGCGTCGTCTCGGGACTGCTGGGGGCGGGTCAGGCGATCTTCAGCACGCTGAGCGACTTCGTCATCGTCATGGTCGTCACCATGTACTTCATGGCGGGGCTGCCGCAGATCAAGACGTTCGCCCACCGGTTCGTCCCCGGCTCCCGACGCGCTCGTGCCGAGGCGCTGACCGAGGAGATCTTCGTCCGGACCGGCCGCTACATGCTCGGCAACCTCGCCACTTCCGCCATCGCGGGCCTGGCCACGTTCATCTGGTGCCAGATCACCGACGTTCCGTACGCCGCCGCCCTGGGGATCTTCGTCGCGCTGCTGGACCTGGTGCCCATGGTCGGCTCCACGATCGGCGGCATCGTGGTGAGTCTCGTGGCTCTCGCGGTCTCCCTGCCCATCGCCGTCGGCACGGCTGTCTTCTACATCGCCTTCCGCGTGGCGGAGGACTATCTCATCGTCCCGCGGGTGATGAAGTACGCCGTCGACGTGCACCCCATCGTCACCGTCGTGGCCGTGCTGATCGGTGGCGCACTGCTCGGCATCATCGGCGCTCTCGTGGCGATCCCCGCCGCCATGGCCCTCGGCCTCCTCCTCGACGAGTTCGTCTTCCCCCGCATCGAGAGCCTCTGAGCCCCCCCCGCGCCGAAAGCTTCTGAGGCGCGAGCCCGTCATCCCGGCACCGGTCGGCGGGGCTGGTCGGAGGGTGGGTGACCGCCGGCCGCGTGCCCCGGGGGACTGACTGCGTCGGAGACCCGCTCCCGCCCGCCGGTCGCGTCGGCTCACCGTGCCCAGCCCGGGCGCGGGGCCGTGGAACCCTCCGCTCAGGGCGCGCAGAAGGCGTTGTCCGCAGCCTTCCGGAGAGCGGCCCCCCATGGGTGCCTCCCCGCAGGTGGTACTCGTCGTAGGCTCACCCCGGCTCGCCCGCCGCCGCGAGCGTCGACTCCGGCGGTGGCGCGCTCGGCCTTTCGCGCTGACCACCACCCCACCAGGATCAACCGGGAAGGCCGCGAGCGTGCGACATACGGGGAGACCGGCGACGGTCATCCGGTCCTGCGGTGAGCATGGGCCGGTTTCTCCGATGCCGCTCAGGGGCCCGCGGCTTCGCGTCGCACCAGTCGACTTCAAGTGCTCCGCTGAAGACCAAGAGCCTGGGGGAGCCGGAAATCCATGGTTCGGCCGACTTCGCGCCACGCCTCTTCGGCGGCATCGCGGACATGGGTGGGCACGTCACCGCGCTCGCTTACCAACCGGGCATAGATCGGTGCGTCGCTATGGTCTGTGCTCACTCTGAATGCTCCCGACGATCGTTTTCGCACCGCTTCTGCTCGAGCGGTCGTGACAGCCGAGTGTAGGGGGACCTGCCAAGAACCACCCTGGGCAGCCTCTTCGACGCTCCCCTTGGCTTCGCCTGCACCGGGAAACCGGGGCCGGCCAAGGGCCTAGCCCACGATCCCCATCCGAGACCGAGGCTCTGGCCGGCGCACACCGCGTCAACGCCCGATCGAGCCGTCGATCTGCTCGCGCAGAATGTCCGCATGACCCGCGTGCCGGGCGGTCTCCTCGATCATGTGCACCAGTACCCAGCGCATCGACGGCGGCGGGGTCTCGCGCAGCGAACGGGCGCCGGGGCGCTCGAGATCGGTGCAGGCCAAAGCGACTTCGTTGGCCCGGGCGATCGCCTCACGGTAGGCCGCCGCCAAGCCCGACGCGGTGTCGTCGGCGGACACCGCGCCCTCGTCCTCCCATTGCGCGCGGTCGGCACCGGCGTAGGCCCAGACGAACCAGTTGAGTTCGACAGCCGCCAGGTGTTTGAGCAACTGGAGCAGACTGGTCCCGGAAGGGACACCGCCTGTACGGACCGCGGGTTCAGGGACTCCGGCCGCCTTCGCCAGGATGGACTCGCGCAGGTAGTCCAGGAAGGTCAGCAACGTGGTCTTCTCGTCGGCGTTCAGGCCGGGCGGCCGAAGATCGGGGCGGGGCTCCAGGGTTGTCATGGCAAAACCGTAGGCGATCTCTCCAAGCCACCTGTCGGTCGCGCGGCCCGGCACTGCGGCACGCGACCCGGTTCCAGGCCAACCGTCACGACAGCGACGCCGGATGCCCGCAACGTCCGAACCGGCGTCCGTCCTCGAAGACCGTCGGTTGGTGGATCACGGTCACGTGATGTGCGCCTTGACTCACCGGTCCGGGGGTGGGAGCCAGGAGTGCGTCCCGTTGGTGACGGTTCACTCACGCGCGTACGAAGTGCTCCACCGGGTTGAGGTAGGGCAACCCATCGAGCGGCTGGTCGGTGAAGTAGCGGCGGATCAGGTCCGCGAGGTCGGTGTCGCGTTCGATCTGGACCAGGTGGTCGGACTCCTTGATGGTGGTGAACCGGCCGGCCAGGTCCCGGGCGACGCGGCGGCCCACCGGAGGCGGGGTGATGGTGTCGAACTCGCCGGTGAACACCAGGACGGGAGCGGTGACCGCCAGGTCCGGCAGGCTCCAAGGATGTGTCAGCAATCGTTCGTGGTGGACGATGTCCATGGCCAGTTCGCGTTCTGTGAGACCCGCGAACCTCTGACGCATCAGCCGCGCCACAGCGGCCCTGCGGCGCACGACCCCATGGTCCGCGGGCGCCATGAACTGCTCGACCATGTCCTGGGCCAGTTCGTCGAACGAACGCTCTGCGGCCATGGCACGCCATCGTTTGGCCGCCATGGTGTATTCAGGTGAGATCGTCTCGGCGGTGCCTCCGAGCATCAGGCGCGCCACGCTGCCGGGGTGACGCTGGGCCAGGCGCAGGGCGATCGCCGCCCCGAAGCAGGCGCCGAAGACATTGACGCGGGCGAGGGACAGCGCCTGGGTGGCATGGTGGACGGTGTCGGCGAGGAAGTCCATGCCGTACTCGACCGGCAGGGGATCCGCTTCCCCGTACCCGGGCAGCTCCAAGGTCAGCACGGTGGCGTGGGGGAGCAGGAACCGCTCGTACCGCAACCAGGAGAACCGGTCCTGCGAAGAACCGCCGAGAAGGATCAAGGGCTCGGTGGCCAAGGTCCCTCCGGGGGCCGAGCGGCCCGAGTCAGCTGCGCGGGCGATGAACCGGAAGCCACGGAATTCCAGTTCGTATTCCCTGGTTTCGCTGTCGTTGGAGTGATCAGACATGGTCCCTCTATACCGATCGCAGGCCCCGCCCGTCAGCGTTCACAGCCAACTCACCCCAAAGATGCGGTGCTTCACTCTCTCGGACACGCGCGGTGGCGTCGTCCGGGACACTCGCCCGGCACCGAGCTCATACTCTGCGGCATGCGAGTACTGCTGGTGACGTGGGGAACGACCGGAGACGCCCTGCCGTACGCCGGTCTGGGCACGCGGCTGCGAGTGGCCGGGGTGATGGTGACCGTCGCCACGTCCGAGCGGCTCGCACCGGTCTTCCGACGCCATGGGATGCCAGTGCACGTCCTTCCCCTGGCCGAACACGAGGAGTCCGCTCTGGCCCCCGACCGGTTCGACCGCCGGCAGAGCCCGGCCCGGCTCAGACGCAGGAAGCGCAACGCTCAGGACATGGCCCAGGTGATCGCCCGCGGCGTCATCGGGGCCGTCGCACAGGGGGTGGACGTGATCCTCGCCCATCCCTTGACCCACCCCCTGTGCGCTGTGATCGCCCGAGGCACCGGGACACGCTGCGTCGGGGTCTACACGGCCGCACCCGCGATGCTCCTGCCCCGGCTCAGTGCCGGCAGCCGAATGCCCGCGCACGCCTACCGGATCGCCGAAACGCTGGCACGAGCGGCGATCAGCCCTCTTTACGCACCAGCACTGTCGTGGACGATGCGTGAACTGGGGGTGAGGAGGACGGGCACCAGGACCGTCGTCGGCATCCTGCGCGGTGAACGCGTCCTGCATGGGTTCAGCCGCGGTCTGCTCCCCCTGGGGTCCGTTCTGCCCGGCGGCCACACGTGCGCGGGGTACTGGTGGCCGGTGCGCGACCCCGGCTGGCGACCCGACACCCGACTGACGGACTTCCTGGACTCCGGTGCCGCGCCGGTGTTCTTCGGATTCGGAAGCGTCGCGCCCGGAGACGCACGGCAGTTGGGTGCCACGATCAGGACCGCGGTGCGCGAGCTGGGCCTTCGTGCAGTCGTCCAGGCCGGCTGGCAGGGCTTGGACGTCCGCGGCGATGACATCCTGACCATCGGTGAGTGTCCGCATGAGTGGCTCTTCCCCCGGATGGCCGCTCTGGTTCACCATGCGGGCCCGGGAACCGTGGGTGCCGGGCTGCGGGCCGGCGTTCCGGCGGTGCCCGCGCCCTTGGCCCTTGACCAGCCTTTCTGGGCCCGACGTATGACAGCTCTGGGTCTGGCCCCGATGTCCCTTGACGCTCGGAGCCTGACAGCGACCACTCTCGCTGGTGCCCTGTCTGCGACGCTGCGTGATGAGACATACCGTGACCGGTGTGTCGCGCTGTCGAAAGCCATCGCGGCCGAAGACGGAACGGCGCGCGTACTGACGGCACTGGCACCGTAGCCGCGGACCGCGGCCGCCACGGCGACCGGCTTCCACGACCAGCCCCACCTGACCCGCCACTTCAAACGCATCGTGGGCACACCGCCCATCCGCTACGCTCCACCACGAGTGCGGCGAGGTCGGCGAACGGTACGTCCGCGTCGCCGCCGAGCACGCTTCCTGGTGGCGGGTGGCGGGTGGCGGGTGGCAGGTGGCAGGTGGCAGGCCGCCGCGTTCCGCTGCCTCCTGAGCCAACGGTCCCTCGCCGGGCGCGGACGAGGGGACGCGGGGTGCGCGCATGCGGGAGTCGTCCGGATCGGCCGGGATGCCGTACGCGTGCGGCGGTCGCCGCAGCACGGCTTGTGGTGTCTCCTCGTCGAAGACCGCGACCTGCTGCACTTCGTGTCCGTAGGACTCCAGCAGGCGGCGGGGGAGTGGCCGGTTCGCCCCATGAATCCCCGCCGGGATGAGTCAGCCCGCGCTTCGGGGGTACCCGCGTCGTGTCGCCGGGAGAACCGGTGGCACGGGAAGTGGTGACAGGGAATGACGCAGGGTTACGCCGTCGGCGCCGTACCGGAGAGCGATGACGTCGTCCTCCTGCTGCGAAGGCGGCACGACGAGACCCGGGAACTGATCGGCCAGGTGGCCGCCGCACCCGCAGACCGCCGCCGCGAGCCCTTCGAACGCCTCACCCGCCTGCTGGTCGTCCACGAGACAGCCGAGCAGGAGATCGTCCACCCCCTTACGTTCGGCTACGTTCGGCGCTCCGGCAACGAAGGGGAGCGGGTGGCGGGGCGCAGGCGCCGGACGGCCGAGGAGGACGAGGAGTTCCCCCTGCTCCACGAGGTGGCGGGTCCGGTCGCCCTCCAGGCCATGGCCAAGGCCGCCCGGGCCGCCGAGGCGCTCGCCCCGATCCGGCCCGCTCGGGATTGGGCCCTGCCCCGAAGAAGGCGGTTGTCGACCCGTCGGCAGGTCTGGCCGACCGCATCCGGGACGCCGTCTGCACGGCGATGGGACATCTGCCGTGACGCGCCGGACGCCGCCGAGGTGCCCGGCCGATGTGACCTCCCCGCCGACGCGGGGTGGTGAAGGAGAGAGAGGACATGCGAGACCTGGCTGGACCTAGGAAGACCGTCGAGACACCGCGTGAGTCGCACCCGCGGCAGATGCTCGCCGCACGTGTCAGAGCGGCCCGTGTGCCGTCGATCGACTGGTCGGCCGCCACGGAGAAGGGCGAGCCGAACATCGTCCGCGGTGAGAACTGAGGCGGACGCATCCGGCCGCTGACACACCACGAGATCGGGAGGATGCCGGGACGACGCACCGCCGCGACGCTCCGCGCACCGGAGGCCGCCTCGTGGCATCACCCCGAAGGCGTCGGGACGCGATCCAGGCCGGTCCGCTCCCTCGGCAGGTCCGCCTTTCCCGTCGACCGCGCCGGGATCGTGGCGAGACTCCGTGACGGCCGCGCCGACGATCAGTTGGTCCGGCAGGCGTAATCCCTGCCGGGCGGCAAGGAGTACGACAACGTGCAAAGCGTCTCCCGTGACTTGGGCCCGGGCGCCGAGATGCCCGGAACCTGACGCCGGACCTCGGACCGCACGCAGGCGGCGGTGCAGGGGCGATCAGGCCGCTGCGGCCTCGTGGGTCTCGCGCATCACCCGCAGGCCGTTGACCAGCGCCAGCGTTGCGGTCAGGCCGTGGACGGCGTTGCCGGACTCCGTGAGCGCGGCGGCCGATGAGGTGCTGGATGCCGCGTACGGGCGGCGGATCATCCCGTGGGCTCAGGCGAGGGCGGTGACCAGCAGGGTGAAGGCGGCGATGAGGACGGCGACGCGGACGTAGTGGAGGCGCTCCCAGCGGTTCAGCTGCTGCTTCCAGTCGGCGGGCCGGGTCTCAGGGGTCCACGTCTTGTTCCGGTTGTTGATCGGAACGAGCAGCAGAAGCGACATGACCACGCTGAGGATCAGCAACGCACCGGCGGTGACGACGAGACCGGTGCCGTGGTGATGCCACCCGGCGGCAGCCCAGACGCCGACGAGGACGAGCGAACCGACGTACCAGAACGGCATCACGGCGCCGAGCATCCGGCCCCCGTGGGCGTGGCCGAGCTGGGCGCTGTCCTCCGGGAGCGCGTTGAGGATCCGGTTCATGACGAAGGCGACGGAGAACTCCACCCCCACCATCACACCGGCGACCACGATGGTGACGACTTCGAGTGCGTTGAGCATGATGGCCCTCTCGAGATCTAGCAATGCTAGCCGTTGAGGCAACGCTAGTACTGCTGCCGCTCGAATGTCTAGCGATGCTAGGATCGGGCCATGTCGGTACAGGAACGCAAGCAGCGGGAGCGGGCGGAGCGCGAGCGCCTCATCGTGGCGACGGCCCGCGAACTCGCCGAGCGGCAAGGCTGGGACGCGGTCACCACCCGCCGACTCGCCGAACGCATCGAGTACAGCCAGCCCGTCCTCTACAGCCATTTCCGCGGCAAGCGCGAGATCATCGGCGCCGTCGCCCTCCAGGGCGCCACCGAGCTGGCCGCGGCGGTGCGGGCCGCGACCGCCGCGGTGGACGGTCCGCGCGAGCGGGTCGCCGCCCTCGCGCACGCCTACCTCGACTTCGCCGCACGCAACCCCGCGGTCTACGACGCCATCTTCGAGCTCGACGGCGGCCTGGCGTACGCGCGGGAGGACACCCCGGAGCCCCTCAAGGACGCCTTCGCCGCACTGCTGGAATGCCTCGGCGACGTCGCCGGGGACGGCGTCCACCCGGGGCTGTACACCGAGACGTTCTGGGCGTCCCTGCACGGGCTCGCCACCCTGACCCGGGCGGGACGACTCCCGCCGCAGGACACCGAGCCGAGGGTGAGACTGCTGGTGGACCGGCTCGCTGTGGTCTGACGCACCCTCCGATGGGCACGTGGCCGGGGCTTCGCGCCCGCCGCCGTCTGGCTGCGGCATCGCTTCCGGCCGCACGCGCTCACGTGGCCCCTCCTCCGGCCGCGCTGCGGCGTACGACCGCGCACCGGCCGGGCGTGGTGTAGATCTGCACGGCCCGCCGAGGCAGTCGGTCCTTGGACGACGAGCCGCCGCGGCGCCCCGTACGGACGGCCCTGGGCGCACGCCGTGGGGCCGGTCAACCACGCGGTGACGTGGCTGGGCGAGAACTGGGTGCTGCCGCCGGGGTGTCGTTGCCGTCCCGGCGGGTGCCGGAGGGACGCGCTCGCAGCACGCCGCGTACGTCATCCTGCTCGGGCGCTGCGCCAAGCGTCGCCCCGCGTCGGACACCGGCGGGGCCACCGCCACGGCTCAACCCTGCGGGCTGAACGACGAGTTGCCCTTGAGCCGGGCGCCCTGGGTCGCACCGGGGCCCACTCTTCGAGACCGGCCTTCACCAGGGTGAGGAACTCCAGGTCCGGCAGCCGCTTAGGTGAAGGCTCTTCGTGGCGAGTGCGACGTCGTATCCAGGCGTCAGCGGATGCTACTGAGCCCAACCGGTCGGACAGCCCCCGGACTTCGGGCCTGGAAGCCCCAAGCACCGATTCAAGGCCCGCCCGTGGACGTGCTCCTCGCGCTCACGGGCGCCCCCGGTGGCGCGCTCCCGCCTCCCCTCCCGCCCTCATGACTGCCCTGCGCTTCAAATTGGTCTCGACCAATCCGTCCAATGGTCTTGACCAATACGTTCACTGCCCGTAAAAAGTGGTCACCTTGCCGGTCCACCGGCTCCGTGAGGTGCCGTGTTTGCAACAGTGCCTCTCGCCTTGGAGGGTTCATGCGGGTTGGAAGACGCATTTTTCGCACAGCGCTCATAGCCGGCTCGGCGTTCGGGCTTGCCACCGCGGGATCGGTCCTCGCGGTGGCCTCGGCGCCTGCCGCGCAGGCCGCCACCTCCTGCGCCGCGGCCTGGAGTTCCACCACCGTCTACACCGCCGGCCAGCAGGCCAGCGAGAACGGCACCAACTACACCGCGAACTACTGGACCCAGGGCAACAACCCGGCGACCAGCAACGGCGGAAGCGGTTCCGGACAACCGTGGACCTCCGGTGGTGCGTGTAGCGGCGGATCGTCGGGCGGAGGCGGAGGGACCGGTGGGGGGACCGGCGGAGGGACCGGGGGCGGAACGGGTTCGGTGAGCGGCCTGCTCTTCAGCCCGTACAAAGACGTCACCATCAACATGAACTGGAACACCTACCAGATGCAGTCGGCCGTGACCGGGTCCGACCTTCCGGTGGTGGGCTCCGGCAGCCTCGTGTCGCAGTACGTCCCGAAGCTGCCCGCTCTGTCGCTCGCGTTCGCCACCGGCTCCTGCGGCAGCGAGACCTGGGGTGGCGTCTCGGGTGCCAACTGGGCCGCCGAGAACGTGCCCCAACTCCAGTCCGCCAACATGAAATACGTCATCTCGACGGGCGGCGCGTCCGGTACCTTCACCTGCGACTCGACAGCCGGCATGGAATCCTTCATCGCCCGCTACGCGAGCCCGGACCTGGTGGGCATCGACTTCGACATCGAAGGCGGTCAGACGCAGTCCGACATTCAGAATCTGGTCGCCGCAGCGGCGGGAGCACAGGCGCAGTACCCCAACCTGCAGTTCTCGTTCACGCTCGCCACGCTCGGAGCGTCCGACGGCAGCTACGGTGGCGTGAACTCGCTCGGGAACGAGGTCGTCCAGGCGGTGCTCGGCTCCAGCCTGAAGAACTACGTCTTCAACCTGATGACCATGGACTACGGCAACGCGTCCAGCAGCGTGTGCGTCGTGACCTCCGGCAGCTGCGAGATGGCGCAGTCGGCGATTCAGGCGGTGAAGAACCTCGAGCACACCTACGGAGTACCTGCGAGCAAGATCGCCGTCACGCCGATGATCGGCATGAACGACGCCACCAGTGAGACGTTCACCACCGCGGACGTGGACACACTGACGTCGTACGCGGCCAGCAACGGCCTGGCCGGGCTGCACTACTGGTCACTGGACCGGGACACGCCCTGCTCCGACACGTATGCCGCCCCCAACTGCGACTCGATTCCCAGCACCACACCGCTGGAATACACCAACAAGTTCCTGAGCGATCTGGGGGACTGACGAAGAACCCGAAGCGGGCCGCGCACGAACGACCGTGCGCGGCCCGCCTTCCGTTCAGCGACATGCTCGGCACCAGGTGGTGAGTAACTGCCCTGCCTGAAATGTGGGGCACTTCGTCCCACGGCACCAGCTCCATCCCACCTGGAACTTACGGTGGGAACTACCGCCGCCGGGGTGGCGTCGGGATGCCGTCCGAGCTCCGGCCAGGATCGATGGCCTCTCCTGCTCGTTCCTGCCCGTGATGACCCTCGTCGCCCCGGGCGAGCGCCGCATCGAGAATCACGTACCGGCCGGGTCGGTCCTTTGCTGTCCGCCGACTCGTGCCAGGAGGGCCCAGTGTCCGCGGCTCGAGGTGATGAGGGGCTTCGGCTGGGTGGTGTTGTCCAGGTCGGTCGTGTGGACTTCGTCGTCACAGGGGATCGAGTGCGTCCCGACTGTGAAGTGGCCCGTGCTGCATGCCACGTAGAGGGTAGTGGGGCCGGACAGCGTCAGCGGTGCGGAGTGGGTTCCGTCGCCGTAGGAGAAGGCCAGATCGGTGCCGGGGCCGGCGGCGTCGGAGACGGCCACGGCCAGCGGATCCCGCCCGGTCCCAGTGGCCGGGGCCGTGCGGTGCGTGGTCGCCGTGTCCGCTTGTCCCCAGGGCTGAAGTCCGAAGAGGACTGCCAGTGCGGCCACCGCCGTTGCGCCTCCTGCGTAGACGATCCAGGGGATCCTGCGGCGCGGCACCGTGCGGTCATCGGTGGGCGCGTGACTGGCGTGCTGGTCCGGCTCGTCGTACATCTGTCTGCTCCTCGGCCTGGGTGCTCGGGGCGGCGGGCAGGGCCCGGGCGGGATGTCGGTCCTGCCCGGCCCCGCAGGCTGTGCTGCCTACTTGTGCACGCCGACGCAGTCGTCGGTGTATCCGACGCGTTGGTTGTACTGGGGGAAGAACAGTGTCGCGCAGACCTCGACTTCGTTCGGCGGCTGTTCTTGGTGCAAGGAAAACGTGTGCGATGCCCCGGCGTTCTTGAAGGTGTTGCAGGACTGGTTCGGCGAGGAGACCGTCGAGAAGCCGCTGGGCGACTTCCACAGGGTCAGCGCGGGCTGTACCAGGCAGTTGTCCCCGCTCGGGAAGGTCCAGTCGTTGGAGGTGTCGATGTACGCGTTCGCGTAGTTGATGTACAGGCCGTCGCCCCCGGAGTTGTTGACGTATGTGCACAAGATGAACTCGGCACCGGCGACCGTGCTGTTCCCACCACATTCACTGCCGCTGGCATGGGCCGTTCCCGCGAACGCGACGCTGCCGAGGACGGCTGCCGCGACCGCGGCGAGACCGGTGAGCTTCTTGGACATGAGTGTCCCTTCTTGAACGGTGGGGAAACGGTGGGGAGTTCACGGCGATGCTGAATCCCCTGTGGCTGTGGCTGTGGCCAGGCTGCCGCCCGCGTGGTCGGCACGCCAAGGGCCCGAAGCCGGCGTGTGACAATCGCACCTGCGTAGCGTCTGTGAGCTGCGCAGTGAGACCGTGTCACCAGGATGTGGTGACGCCGCCGTAGGGAGATGAAGCGTGCCGTACTGGGCTCCGCTACCTGACGATGTGGGTCCGGCACACAGGCAACTCGTCAGCCGACTCCGTGCGTTGAAGGACGAGCATCGGCTGACGTACAAGGAGATGGGCCGGCTGACTCACTACAGCCACGCTTCGTGGGAGCGGTGGCTCAACGGCAAGCGCATGGTCACCCACGAGGCGCTGACGAGCCTCCTGGCGGTGACGGGTGGGGGCGAAGAGCTCTTGCGGCTGTACGAGGTCGCCGTCGGCCCACGGGACGTGCATGCCACGCGGGCTCCGCAGGCGGCCTCCGAAACGGTACGTCCAGAGCCCGTGACCCCCGGTCCCGAGGCGGCAGCCTCCATCAGCATCGCGCAACTCCCCCCGAACACGGCCGGGTTCGCTGGGCGCGAGCGTCAACTGCAAGTGCTGACGGAGACGCTCACCGAGGCGACCAGTCCGGGTGGACACCTCCGGATCGTGGTGATCACCGGCGGTGGTGGACTGGGAAAGACGGCCCTCGCCCTTCAGGCGGCACACCGCCTGGCCGACCGCTTCCCCGACGGGCGGTTCTTCGCCGACCTCGGCGGCACCGACCTCGACCCCCGTGAACCGCACCAGGTCCTCAGCGGTTGGCTCAGAGCTCTGGGCCAGGAAGTCGATCCCCGTGACGACCTGGACGAACTCTCCGGCCGCTGGCGCACCTGCTTGCACGGCCGGCGTGCGCTCGTGTTGCTGGACAACGCGAAGGACGCCCGCCAAGTGCTTCCGCTGCTGCCCGGAGAACAGGCATGCGCTGTCCTGGTCACCAGCCGGGGCTGGCTGGCCGGGGTCCCGGGTGCCCGGCACCTGGCCCTGGGGCCGCTGGAGGACGCGGAGGCCCTTGACCTGCTCGCCGCCCGGATCGGCGCGAGCCGCCTGGCGCAGGACCCGGACGCGGCAGCCCAGTTGGCCCGTCTGTGCGGAGGTATCCCGCTCGCCCTCCATATCGCCGGAGCCCGCCTGACCGCACGGCCCTCCTGGCCGGTGGCCGCCCTCAGCGCCCGACTCCGCGACGAAGGCCGCCGCCTCGACGAACTGAAGGTCGCCGATCTCGCCATCCGGTCGGTCTTCCAGCTGAGTTACACCAGCCTCCCCAAGCTCGAGGAGAACGAGTCGGTCGACCCCCGTCATGCCTTTCGTCTCCTGGGCCTCACCCCCAAGGAGGTCAGCCTGTCCGCCGCGGCCGCCCTCCTGGGGCAGCACGAGGACAGCACCGAAGCAGCCCTGGAACTCCTCGTCGACTCCCACCTGGTGGAAAGCCCGGTACCGGGGCGCTACCGCCTCCACGACCTGCTGCGGCTGTACGCCCGCGAGCAGGCGGAGCAGCAGGAGACCGAGGCCGACCGACGGGCGGCGGTCCGACGGATGGCCGCCTGGTATCTGGCCGGTCTGGCCACCGCTGACCGTCTTCTCCACCCGAACACCCGCAGGCCCGACCTTCCCCAGGCGGACCCGCACCACCCCCCGGTCGTCCTCGACGACACCGCGGCCGCCCTCGCATGGTGCGACCAGGAACGCCCGGCCCTGGTGGACGCCGCTCGACTCGCCGCCGAGCACACGGCCCACGACGTCGCATGGCTGCTCGCCGTCTTCGCGGGAACCAGCTTCCGGCAGCGCGGCTGGTACACGGAGTCTCTGACCATGAACACCATCGGCCTCGACGCCGCCCGGCTGCTCGGAGACCGGAGTGCCGAGGCGTCCATGCGCAACGGACGCAGCACACTGATGATCCTGGCCGGCCGCTTCGAGGAGGCCGGAGAGCACCTGACCGCCGCACTCGGCATCCGTCGGGAACTCGGAGACGCGATCGGCGAGCTGGCCGCCCTGGGCAACATCGGAACCCTGTACGCGGAGCAGGGGAAATGGGAAGACTCCAAGACGCATCAGCTCCAGGCTCTTGCCATGTCCCGAGTCCTCGGGCGGCGGTCGATCGAAGCGAACGCACTGAACAACCTCGGGACGTGTGCGGACGCACTGGGCGACTACGCGGAGGCGCTCGACCACTTGCACGCCGCCCTCACCCTCTACAGGGAGGAAGGCGACCGCGACGGCGAAGCCGTGGCATTGATCAACATGGCGGAGGCTCACCTTCACCACCAGCGCCCCGCCGAATCCTTGCCGTTGCTGGCAGAAGCACTGCCGATCACGCGGGAAGCCGGCGACCGCCACGCCGAGGCCACCGTCCTGGCCGACCTCGGCCGGATCAAAGCCGCACAGCAGCTCACCGACGAGGCACGCCTCCTGCTTCGGCAGGCCCACGACCTGTGGGAGGAACTCGGCCATCACCGGGACGCCGCAGCGGTACGCGCGGAGATCGGAGCCCTGGAACCAGCCCCCGCTTGAGCAGGCCGCCACGCACCGCAGCGCCATCCGCGACGCCCTGCCGACTTTGCCCACGAGGAGCTGCTTGTCGAACCCGTCCGCCAGGTTCACCAGTTCGGCGCGACCCCGGACGGCCATCACTCCCGCTCCTCGCGGCAGTAAGGTTCGCACCACTCCTCAGGGGCGGGGCTCCAACCTGTGAGACGGCTTCTCGGCGACGCGTGTTTCGTCGGCTGGAGCGTGCCGTCGGCGCAGTCTCCGCGGGTCGGTGTTTTGACCGAACGGCCCGGCGACAAGGCTCGCTGCCATGATGTGGCCGATGCCCGGCACCACGAGCGTCACCTTCAGGCCCTGCCTCCCCGGCGCGGCCGGTCGCAGGCCGAGCTGCGGACGACCAGCCGCTACTGGCCGGCTTCGGTGTGCTTCCGGATCGTCGCGGTGACGTCCAGCCGTGCGTACGCGACGGTCGCCGGCCGGGTCGTCAGGTGCGGGGCCGGTAGCTGGCGATGATGACACCGGTGGCGGTGGGGGCAGCGTCCGCGAGGTCGAGTGTGGTGGGGGCGAAGCCGTTGGTGAACAGGCGGTGTCCGGTGCCGAGGACGAGGGGGTGGACGCACAGCAGGTATTCGTCGATGAGGCCGAGCGGGGAGAGCGACTGGATCAACGCACCGCTGCCCATGATGTGCAGGTCATGCCCCGGGATCCTTTTGAGTTCGGCGATCGCTGCTGGGATGTCGCCGCTGAGCAGAGTGGAACGGGGCCACGGCAGGGGCTGGGCCAAGGTGTTGGAGGCAACGTACTTGGGGGCGTTGTTGAGGGCGTCGCGGAACGGACTGTCCTGGGTGTTCCAGTGAGCCAGGACGTCCTGGTAGGTGCGGCGTCCCATCAGGTACCCGCTGCTGGCGGCCAGCCGTCGGCCCCATGCCCGGGTGACGGCTTCGTCTCCGCCGCGTGCGGCGGCCCAACCGCCTTGGGTGAACCCGTCACGGGTGTCTTCGTCACGACGCCCGGGTCCTTGCATGACGCCGTCCAGGGTGACGTGGTTGATCACGACGATCCTCATGGCACTCCCCTCTACCGGTGAACCCGGACTGTACGGGCAACACCGCGCTGATCCCGGTAACCGACCCGGACCGCTGTCACCGGTTCCCAGACCCGCGCCGTCCATCGCTCGGCGTCCCGGACCTGATACGGGCGCAGTTCACCGCAGCGGCCACCGTGCGCCCGGTGCCGGTGCCGGTGCCGGTGCCGGTGCCTTTCGCCTGCCTGGTGCTCACCGATGCCACGTCACCACCATCGCGGCCTCCGCCCGGGGGCCTGCGACGGCTCCGCGCGGCGGATGCGGGCGCGGTCGGGTCCCGTTCGCGACGGCAGGCGTTGCCACTTGGGACGCCCGCCCCCCCGCCCGCCTTCCGCGACGCCTGGGGTGCCGAGTGGGCAGAGGGGCGACGTGATGCGTACCCCGGACCACAGCGGCGGGTTCCTGCGGCGCACGACGCGCGGCTTCCGGCGAAGCACCCATCAGACTCCCTACATCCCGATAGGGTGCGCCAGGCCGTTCAGGATGAGGGCGAGGCCTGCCTCGAAGGCCGACTCGTGATCGATCACCGGCACATCTGCCGGGAGGCCCGTGCCGTCACTGGCATCCGTTTCCGCCTGCTCCTCCAGGGCGCTTCCGACGGTAAACCGGCTCGCGGTCAGCATCGCCATCTGCGCGTCCCGCTCCGGGACGCCGGAGGCCACGAGGAAGTCCATCTTGTGGCGGATCCGGTCGAGGTCGCCGGTGGGGGTGCTGCCCGCGTGGAGCCGTGCTCCGTCCCGACGCATCAGCAGGGTCCGCCTGAAGCTGCGGGTGTTGTCCGCGAACCAGTCGCGCCAGTCGTCGTCGGGCGCCGGCAGGGGTGCGGTCGCATGGGGGGTCATCGCCGCCTCCGCCATGGCGGCGAGGAGGTCCTTCTTGGTGCGGAAGTACCAGTAGAGCGACGGCTGTTCGACGTTCAGTCGCTTCGCCAGCCTTCTCGTGCTGACGGCGTCCAGCCCCACCTCGTCGAGCAGGCCGAGCGCCTCGGCGACGACGGCCTCGCGGTTCATCTTGGTCACGTTGACAATCTATCGCCGATAGATGACGCTGGAGAGGAATCTTTCACTGATAGATTTTGGGGGGTGCGGACATGACGAGGGGATCGGGCAGGCAGGCCCTGAGGGTTCTCGTCGCCGGTGGGGGGATCGCGGGGCAGGCCCTGGCCTTCTGGCTCACCCGGGGAGGCCACCAGGTGACCGTTGCCGAACGCTTTCCGGCACTGCGGGCCACCGGGGCCCAGGTCGACCTGCGAGGTCAGGGCATCGAGGCCGTCAAGCGGATGGGCCTTCTCGACGCCGTCCGCGGCAAGCTCGTGGACGAGGCGGGCGTCGCCTTCATCGACGCACGCGGCAAGCCGAAGGCGACGATCATGGCCAACACCTCGGGGAAGGGGCGGCAGACCCTCACGTCCGAGTACGAGATCATGCGCGGGGACTTGGTGCGCATCCTGTACGACGCCACCAAGGACGACACCGAGTACGTCTTCGGCGTGAGCGTGGACGGCTTCGAGCAGGGCGCCGACAAGGTCGTCGGGCACTTCTCCGACGGATCCTCCGGCGCGTTCGACCTCCTGGTCGGCGCGGACGGGCAGGGGTCGCGCGTCCGGCGAGCGATGCTCCCGGAGGGTCTCGACCCGTACCGGCGGGTGGGCATCCACATGGCCTACTGGTTCGTTCCGCGCATCGCGTCCGACACGAATATCCGGGACACCTACATGGTCCCGGGCGGTCGCCAGATCATGCGCCGCAGCCACAACCCGACCCAGACGCAGGCGTATTTCGTCATACGGGAGGAGTCAGAGGAAGCCTCGGCGATCCACCGGGCGCCCGTCGAGCGCCAGCAGGAGTTCTGGGCGAGCAGGTTCCACGACGCCGGATGGCAGACCGAGCGCTTCGTCGAGGGCATGAGGACCAGCCCGTTCTTCTACTCCCAGGAGATCGTCCAGGTCCGCACCGACACCTGGTCGCAGGGCCGCGTGGTCCTGGCCGGTGACGCCGCGCACTGTGCCTCCCCCTACAGCGGCATGGGCGTCTCCGGCGGCCTGGTCGGCGCCCACGTCCTGGCAGGAGAGATCAACCGGCACCCGGGCGACCTGCCGACCGCGCTGGCGGGCTACGACCGCGTACTGCGGCCCTTCGTCGACGAGATCCAGGGCGAAGTCAACCCACGCCTGCTGCGCCTGGGCCTGCCGATGAGCCGGCGTGCGATCGACGTCTTCCAGGCCACCACCGCGCTGGCCTGCTTCCTTCACGTCCCCGACCTCGCCGCGCGCCTTTCGACGCACGACCGCGGCGGCGACTGGCAGCTCCCCGAGCACCCGGCACCGACCGACGCCGTCTGAGAGCGACCGCGCAGTTCGCGCCGACGGCCTCCGTCTCGGACGCGCTCGATCCGCATCGGTCCCGCCACGTCCACTGCCCGAACGGGGTACGGACACGTACGGGGTCGTCGTCGGACCGCTTCCTCCCGAGCCTCTGGAGAACGCGGGGTCGTCGGACCAACGCTTCCCCCCGGTGCCTCCCGTGCCCTCCGTGCCTCCCGAGACGCGGGACGCCCGGATCGGGTGTGGTCGGAGGGCGGTTGTGGGGTGTCGGGTTGTCGGAGGAGGGGGCCGTCATTGCGTAGTTCTACTGATACCGCCGTGCCGGCCCCGCGCCTTACATTGGCTGCTCGGACACGGTCAGCCAATCGGACGTCGCAGACGCTCGGGGGAGCCGCGAGGGAGCCGGAACCGCCCGGCCCTCGATGCCGGTTCCCTACGCGCGTAGATCGGACGGGCGCACAAGCTATGTACAAGACCTACGAGAGCAGAGCCGACGCAGCGGGAACGCCCCGTGCAGAAATGGCCGAACTCCTGGTCGCGCTGTCGGAGCAGACGGAGCGTTGGGTGTCCGGCCTGACGCAGACCCAGTCGCGGATCAGGGCCCTGGCCGAACGGGAAGCCGTCCGGCCCCGGCAGCCGGGCGGCTTCCCGGTGCTGGACGCTCCCCAGGCGGTCGTGATGGTCACCGATCTCGTCGCCCGGGGTGAGCATCGGATCGCCTACGTCCGTCCTCCCGACGTCTCGTTCCTGGACCCGCGGGAGACGCGCGCGGCGATCCTGGCCAATCCGGAGGTCGTCGCCCAGGAACTGGTGAGCCGCCCCTCCCGGGTGCCTCGCACCGTGCCGGGGCAGAACCGGATCTCGGTGAGGACCACGTGGACCGAACTGCACGAAATCGCGATCATCGACGACAGCATGGCCCTCCTCCCTTCGCCGGGAGCTGACGGCTCCGGCGAGATCGCCGTGGTCCAAGAGCCGTTCGTCGTAAGGCAGTTGTCGCAGTTCTTCAAAGCGGCCTGGGTGCAGGCGGGCGGGCGCGCGGGAGGACCGGCGGCCGACGACGGTGCGGGGTCCGACATCAAGCGCCGCATCCTCCTGATGCTCGCCGAGGGGGCGAAGGACGAGACGGTGGCCCGCCAGCTCGGCATCTCGCTGCGGCACTGCCGTCGCCACGTGGCCGAGATCCTGGACCAGTTGGGCTCCACTAGCCGCTTCCAGGCGGGGGTGAGGGCGGCGATGCTGGGCGCGTTCCCCGCCCAGCCCCCGGCTCGCTGACCTCACTCCCTGCTCGCTGACCTCACCCCCCGGATCGCTGCCCCCGTCTCACCGGCCTGGCGGGCGGAATCCCGCGGCTTCCACCTCGCGTGCGGCCTGCTCCGTTCCGGAGGGTGCCGTGAGCACGATGCCGGCGAAGTCCGCCGCGGCCAGGTCGCGTGCCGCCGCGCGGACTTCCTCGTCCCCGGTCCGCGCGATCCGCCGCAACTGCTCCGGCAGCCGGTTCCCGAGAACGGTCTCCGGCGGCAGCGCGTTCAGCAGATTGGCCGTCCCGTTCTGGGTCGCGGACAGGACGGTCACCGAGCCGACCGCGTAGCCCCGGGCGGCCGTGATCTCCTCGTCGCTCGGCGGGTTGTCGGTGGCGAACCCGTCCAGCTCCTCGCGCAACGCGGCCAGTGCGACGCCCAGTTGACCGGGCCGGGTGTCGAAGTCAACTGCCAGCAGGCTGCGTTCCGGGTGGTCGGTGATGCGGCTGCGGACCCGGTACGTCAGGCCGTCGCGTTCCCGCAGGCGTTCGGTCAGACGGGAGCCGAAGGAGGCGGCCAGGACCAGATGGGCCAGGCGGACAGCGGGATGCTTCGGGTCCTCGGCGTCCGGCACCGGGGCGAGCAGGCAGACCTGGACCTGACGGCTTCCCGGTCGGCTCACCACCGCCACCCCCGGAACCGGTGCCGGAAGTCGCGGCATCCGTGCCGCCTCACCCTGCCCCCGCCAGGTCCGCAACGCGTGCTCGGCGACAGCGACCGCGGACATCGGATCCAGATCCCCGACCAGCAGCAGGCGGGAACCCGAGGGCAGCAGGGCTCGGGCGTGCAGCGCCTCAACGCGAGCGTCCTCGACCGCCGCCACCGCCTCGGGCGTGGGGACCTCGCGCGCCAGCGGATGCCCGGGGAAGCAGTGTTCGAGCATCGCCTCGCGGGCGACGACACCGGGCTGCGCGCGGTAGGCACGGAGCCGGTGGCCCAGGAGTGTCCTGTGGGTCAGCACCTCGTCCGGGGGCCGCCGCGGATCGGCCAGCGTCGCCCCGAGCAGTTCGAGCGCCGGGGCGAGGCCTTCCGCCGTGACCGCGCCCTGCACGGTGAGCCGTTCAGGGGTGACGCTCGCCTTCAGCGAACCGCCGAGCAGGCCGAGCGCGGCTTCGAGGTCGGCACGGGTACCGCGTGCGGTGCTGCCGAGCAGTACGGCCGCCAGCACCTCGGCGGTGGCGGCATGGTCGTCGTCGACGCCACCGAGCGGTACGGCCAGCCGCAGTTCGACCACCGGCACCGAAGGGCGGCGCACGGCGGCGACGCGCAGGCCGTCGGCGGTCGTGTGCTCGGCGATCGAATCCGGGCTGTCGAGGTACGCGGCCGGGACGGCCGTGGGCACAGGCGGCAGGACGGCGGTGGTCACAGGCGGCAGGACGGGCCCGGCGGCGACGCTGCGGATGGTCATGCCCCCACTCCTTCTCGGTCGAGTCGACCGGCTCGACCGGCTCCGGTGGCCGGCTCGGCGGCGCCCGGCGTGACGGTGACCCAGCGCCGCGGCTGGGCCGCCAACGCCGCCGCCGCGTCGGCGACTTCCGCGGGGCCGATCGCCCGGATCCGTACGGGCAGGTCCCAGACCAGCTCGGCGTCGCCGTGCAGCAACTCGAAGGCGCCCAGGCGCTGGACGCGCAGGCCCAACGGGTCGAGCGCGCGCAGCCAGGACGTGGCCCACGTCGCGGCCCGCCGGGCCAGCGATTCGGGCGCCGGGCCGCGGTGGGCGAGGTGCGCGAGCTCCTCGTACCCGGCGTCGAGCGCGGACCGGGGGTCGGCCCCGGGGTGGAGGAACATCACCAGCGAGAGCACGTCGGGATCGCGGCACTCGAAGGGCGCCCCGCCCAGCCCGGTGCGCATGCTCAACTGCTGCGCCACGGCGTCACGGTGGACAAGCCGCTCCTGGAGCACCGAGTCCGTCCCGTTCGCCAGCACCTCGGCCAGCAGCAGGGCCGCCGGGTACGCGCCGTCCCTCGGCGCGGGGTCCGGAAGGCGCCATCCGGCCGCCATCGCCCGCAGCACGGCGGCCGGATGGGGGTGGTCCCGGTGACGGTCCTCCGGCAGCCGAGGGCCGCACCCCCGTACCGTCGGCGGTGCGGGGGAGGCGGGGATCGCGCCGAAGTGGCGTTCGGCCAGATCCTCCACCAGGGCGGGGGTGGCGTCTCCGCACACCACGAGGAGGGCGTTGGCGGGGGAGTAGTACTCCGCGAAGAACGCCTCGCACTCGGCGACGGTCACCGTGGCGAGCCGGTCGGCGGCCCCCCAGCCGTCGTGCGCGTTCGCGAAGTCGTCGAACATCACCGCTTGCAGGTGGGGATGGGGCAGTCCGCCGTAGGGGTTGTCGACGACCTTGCGGCGGATCTCCTGCCCGACCACGGCGACCTGGTTGGCGAGGTTCTCCTCGGTCAGCCGTGGCGCGCGCATCCGGTCCGCCTCCAGGTACAGCGCCAGTTCGAGCCCACCGGAGGGCAGCACCTGGTAGTAGCTGGTGTGGTCGGGCCAGGTGACGCCGTTGAAGCTCCCCCCGGCGGCGTTGACGAGCTTGGCATGGGCGAGCTTCGGCACATTCTCGCTGCCCTGGAACATCATGTGCTCGAAGAGATGGGCGAACCCCTCGCGGCCCTCGGGCTCGGAGCGGTTACCGACGTCGTAGACGACCGCCACCGACACGACCGGGGCGCTGTGGTCCGCGGCCACCAGGATCCGCAGGCCGTTGCCGAGCCGGGCGCGGTGGAGGCCGCCGGCCGGGGCGCTGCCACGGAAGCCACCCGGCCGGACGGCAACGGAGCCGGGGACGGAGACGGGAACGGGAACGGGCGGGAGCATCCGCACTCCTCAGGCCTCGGCGCGCAGGGAGCGCAGGCCGAACAGGCAGCCGAACAGGACGAGGACGGCAGCGAGCGCCGCACCGCCTACGGTGGCCGCGCCCGTCAAGTCCCCGGTGAACAAGGCCCGTTCGGCCGTCACGACGTACGAGACGGGATTGGCCCTGGCCAGGTCGGCCAGCCACACGGGGGCGAGCGACATCGGCAGCAGCACGCCGGAGAGCAGCATCAGGGGCAGGGTGAGGCTGCTGAGGAGGGAGCTGAACGCCTCCTCGCGGCGGACCCGCAGGGCCAGGCCGTAGGAGAACGCGGAGATCCCGACCCCCAGCAGGACGACCACCACCAGCGCCACCAGCACCCCGGTGGTCGAGGCCCGCAGCCCGGCGACACAGGCGCCGAGGACCAGCACGACGGTCTGGGCGAACAGCACCACCACGTCGCGAAGCAGCCGGCCCAGCAGCAGCCCGAGGCGGCTCGCCGGGGTCACCTTCAACCGGTCGAGGACCCCGGTGTGGGCTTCGGCGAGGATGCTGAATCCCGAGTACAGGGACCCGAAGACGCCCTGCTGGATCAGCAGCCCCGGCACGAAGACGCGCCAGGAGTTCCCGCTGCCGAACCCGGGAACCGCGGAGAACCGCTCCAGGAGCGGGCCGAACAACGCCAGATAGAGGATCGGCTGGGCCAGGCCGAGGATGATCCAGGCGGGGTTGTGCAGGGTGTAGCGCATGCTGCGCAGAAAGATGATCCAGGTGTCGCGCAGGGTCTTCACCGCGATCGCTCCTCGTTCGTCGATGGTCGGGACAGGCGGCCGGGCCGAGGAGTCAGCCGACGCTCGCGGCCGGTTCCGGGTGGCCGGACTCCGGCCCGCCCTCCGCGGC
Source organism: Streptantibioticus parmotrematis (assembly GCF_019890615.1). Classification (GTDB taxonomy): domain Bacteria; phylum Actinomycetota; class Actinomycetes; order Streptomycetales; family Streptomycetaceae; genus Streptantibioticus_D; species Streptantibioticus_D parmotrematis. The sequence continues at coordinate 533,198 of NZ_JAINVZ010000001.1, forward strand.
GGCGGCTTCCCCGACGGAGCCGGACGCCTCCTGCGCACGGCCCTCCTCGGCGTCCTCGCCCTCCCCGGCGGCGATCCGCGCGTCCGGTGACGGCCCGTCGAGGGACCGGCCGGTGAGGCGGAGGAAGACGTCGTCCAGGCTCGGCCGGGTGACCGCCACCGAGGCCAGCCGCACGCCGGCCAGATCCAGTCCGCGCAGCAGCTCGGGCAGACGGGACTGCGCCTCCCGGAGGGAGAACTGCAGCAGGCCCTCGCGGACGTCCGGCCGGACGCCGGGGAACAGGCGGGAGACGGCTCGCGCCGCGTCGCCCGGCTGATCGGTGGTCAGGGCGACCACGTCCCCGCCGACTTCGCTCTTGAGCTCCTCCGGGGTGCCGTCGGCGACGACCCGGCCGCCGTCCACGACCAGGACCCGGTCGCACAGCAGGTCGGCTTCCTCCAGGTAGTGCGTGGTGAGCAGCAGGGTCATTCCGTGCTGCTCACGCAAGGCGCGCACGTGGTTCCACAGGTCGGCCCGCGACTGGGGATCGAGTCCCGCGGTCGGCTCGTCCAGGAACACCACGCCCGGCCGGTGGACCAGGCCCATCGCGATGTCCAGGCGGCGGCGCTGCCCGCCGGAGAGCGTCCGCACCTGGCGCTGGTGAAGGTCGGTCAGCCGGAACTCCTCCAGCAGGGACCGCGCGCGCTCCTCGGCCTGGGCCTTGGTCATCCCGTAGAGCCTGGCCTGCGTGCGCAGTTCGTCCCCGACACGGTGGTCGCTGCCCGTGCCGCCCGCCTGGCTGACCAGGCCGATGCGGGTACGCACGCGGGCCCGGTCGGCCACGATGTCGTACCCGGCCACCTCCGCGGTACCGCTGGTGGGGGCGAGCAGCGTGGACAGCATGCGGACCGTGGTGGTCTTCCCCGCGCCGTTCGGCCCCAGGAACCCGACGATCTCCCCGGCGCCGACCTCGAACTCCATTCCGCTGACGGCTTCCACGGATCCGGTGCGCCCGCGAAAGCTGCGGGTGAGTCCACGTGCGCTGATCACGACTGCCTCCTCGACGGGATTCCTCGGGTCGTCGACGGCTGCGAGCCGGTGGCGCCGGAAGGTCACAGCGGCCACCGGCGGACCCGGGCACCGCCACCCTGATCGACCCGCACCCCTGTTGTCCATGCCGGCGACACCGCCGAACGGGCCCGAGCAGGAAGATGACATCCCCCTCGTTTCGCCAGGTCAGGCCGTGCAGTTTGCTGACAGAGCCAGGTCTTGCCCCGGGCCTCGCACCGGCCGCAGGATGGCGATCACCTCGGGGAAACCGGCCCGTCGGTCGCGACCAGGACATCCTGCGCCCAGCCCGCCCGACCGCCCGGAGCATCCTGCGATCCCCGAGCGGAACCCCTTCACGAAAGGACGCCGCCATGAGCGTCGACTTCGCCATGTTCAATCTCACCGAGCTGAGCGTGCTGGAGGCCACCGACACGGTTGCCATGCCCGAGATGGGTTCCTCCAGCGCCGCGAAGCTGGTGGAGGACATGGACGACCTGATCGGCGAGAGCAGCCAGGAGAACGTCACCCTGTGCTGCTCGTCGTCGTCCTCCACCTGCTGCTGCTGACGACCTGTCACCGCACGGGACCGGCCGACAACGGCGGTTCACCTCCCCGCCCCATGAAAGGAGATCGCGAATGAGCGTCGACTTCGCCATGTTCGACCTGACCGAGCTGAGCGTGCTGGAGGCCACCGACACGGTTGCCATGCCCGAGATGGGATCGTCCAGCGCCGCGAAGCTGGTGGAGGACATGGACGACCTGATCGGCGAGAGCAGCCAGGCGGACATCACCCTGTGCTGCTCGTCGTCGTCCTCCACCTGCTGCTGCTGACGACCTGTCACCGCACGGGACCGGCCGACAACGGCGGTTCACCTCCCCGCCCCATGAAAGGAGATCGCGAATGAGCGTCGACTTCGCCATGTTCGACCTGACCGAGCTGAGCGTGCTGGAGGCCACCGACACGGTCGCCATGCCCGAGATGGGATCCTCCAGCGCGTCCCTCGTGGAGGACATGGACGACCTGATCGGCGAGAGCAGCGAACTCACCGTCACCCTGTGCTGCTCGTCGTCCTCCTCGACCTGCTGCTGCTGACCCCGCGGGCCGGCACCGCCGCCCGCCCCCGACGCCCTCGGCCCTGAGGCCCGCGTCGATCCCTCTCGCCCGGCGCCGCCGGGCCGGCCTACTGCGCGACCTCCCTCCCCTTCGCGGGCGGCTCAGTCGTGCGTCCCACCTGGAGTAACCATGTACGGACTTGGACCGGGTCAGGCTGCTCACGTCTACGACTACTCGGACGACCCCCGGCTGCTGCTGGGACTGCTCGCGGACACGATCCGCGAGCAACGGCACGAGGGCGCACCCCTCGTCCACGTCCGGCGCGGATGGCTGCACGGGACACATCTCGTCGTCACCGTGCGGCCGCTCGCGCGAGTGCCGCTGAGCCTGGACGGATTCGCGGCGACTGCCGGGAGCGTCGCCTCGCAACTGGCCGCCGCGCCGCCCAGTGAGCGAGACTACCTCGCCCGCGCCGAGGAACTGGCCCGCTGGGACGGGACAGCGGGACCGTACCTGCCGCTGCGGCCCCAGGGGTTCACCACCGTCGCACCGGCCCTGCTGCCCGAGCGGTGGAGTCAGGAACTGCTCGACGCCCGCGACCAGTTGGCCGGGCGCCTGACCGAACCGCTGCTCGCCGCCGCCACGCTCCCGGCCGACGTCCTGCTGCCGCACGCCGCCCGCGTCGTCGCTCTGTGCGCCCGCGCCCACCCCTACGGCATCGGCATCGGCACACTGCCGCTTCGCTCGCACACCGAGGGCATCTGGTCCGCGACCGGCGGCACCGTCGACCTGCGCGCCGCCTTCACCGAGCGGTACGAGCGGGACCGCGAGCTGTTCACCGCTGCCCACTCGGCCCTCGACCTCGCCGATCCCACCGACCCCGAGACCGCCGTGCTGCACTCGTGGAACGAGGCGCTGCACGCCTGCTGGGGCACGGCGACCGCCCTGGCCGCGTCCGGCAGCGTGGACGAGCGACGCCTCGACGTGGCCCCCCGCCTGCGGCCGCCACTCGAAGGCGGCGTGCCCAGCCCGTTCCACGGCGCCGCACGGCAGTCCGGCCTGAACGACCGGCAACCGTACTGGCACATCGCGAACCGGCTGCTGCTGAACGTCCTCTACACCGCCCTGAGCAGCCTGGGCATCACCCCCGTCCAGCGGTACTACCTCTGCTTCGGCGTCAGCAGCGCCGCCGACGAACTCCTGGGCGAGGACTGGTCACAGCGCATGGAGCGGATCGCCGGACTGCAGGGCGGCCCCACCCCGGTGCCCGCCTGAGGCGCTCCGCCGCACCTCGACTCGACCGTCTCCCCGTCACCACACCCCCTGCGAGGAACCCGTGCGCTTCGGCCTGTCCTTTCTGCCCGACTGCTCCCCTGGCACCCGTTCGGCGACCGACTACTACGACGACGTCCTCGGGCTCTCCCGCATGGCCGAGCAGGCGGGCCTGCACTACGTGAAGATGACCGAGCACTACCTGCACCCGTACGGCGGCTACTGTCCCAGCCCCCTGACGTTCCTGGCCGCGGTCGCGGCGCAGACCACCCGGATCCGGCTGATGACCGGATGCGTGCTCCCCGTCTTCCACCACCCGATCCAGCTCGCCTCGCACATCTCCATGGTGGACGCCCTCAGCGACGGGCGGGTCGAGGTCGGCTTCGCCCGCGCCTACCTGCCGTACGAGTTCAGCGCGTTCCAGGTGCCGATGGACGGCAGCCGGGCCCGGTTCGAGGCGACCGTCAACGCGGTGCACCGGTTGCTGACCGAGGAGCACGTGGACGAGGACACCCCGTTCTTCGCGTTCCAGGACGCCACGGTGCTCCCTCGCCCGGTGCAGCGCCCGAGGCCTCCGTTCTGGGTCGCCGCGGTGCAGACCCCCGCGAGCTTCGTGCGCATCGGAGAGCTGGGCCACGGCCTGCTGATCACCCCGTCCGGCACCTCCTTCGACCCCTCGCTGGTCGATGCCTACCGGCAGTCGTTCCTCGAACACCACCCGGACCGGCAGCCCAGGGTCGCCGCCAGCGTGCCGGTACTCGTGGCGGACACCGACCAGGAGGCGCGCCGCATCGCCGACCCGTACCTCAGCCGGTACCTCGAGGTCTGGTCCTCCGCCCTCACCAGCTGGGACTCCACGGCCTCGACCGACTACGCCGACTACACCGGATCCGGGCACCGCATCGGCGCGATGACGGCCAAGGACATGCGCGTCTTCGGCAGCGCCGTGGTCGGCTCGCCTGAGCAGGTGGTCGACCGGATCGGCCGCTTCCAGCAGGACGTCCGCGCGGACGTCCTGCTGCTCCAGACCGACTTCGGCGGTCTGGGCGGCTCCGAGGCGCGGCGCAGCCTCGACGCGTTCGTCTCGTCGGTGATGCCCAAGCTCGCGGGCGAGTACACCGGCCCGGCCGCCGACGAGCCAGGCTCCGCGGCACGCCACGAGGGGCCCACGTCATGACCACTTCCCTCAGCCCCCTGGCGCCCGCCGACGGGCCGGAGGAGGCCGTCCGGGGCGCGACACGCGCCCCGGACGGCCTGGCGGACACGGCGATGCTGCGGATCAACCCGCTGCCCGGCCGTCGCCTCGGCACCGCGGAACTGGCCACGGCCGTGCGCACCCTGGTCGAGACCGAGCAGCTGTGCACCGCGCTCGCCGACGCCGCCTGCGCCGAGCTGTTCGACCTCGCCGCGACCGCCACCGGACGTGACCGCCACCGGATACTCGACCTGAAACGGGCCGTGTTCAACCACCGTTCGCCCGGCCCGGCGTCCGACGGCGGCGACTGGCCCGCGGCGACTGCGGCCTGGCTCGCCGCCCGGCGACGCAGGGACCTGGCGTCCAGTGTGCTGACCACCGGCTACGACACCTGCCTGACCCAGGAACGGGCCCACCTGGCCGAGACGATCGCCGCGGAGCCCTTCCAGCTGTCCCTGGCACTCACCTCGCCGCAGGTGCTCGACGCGGTATGCCGCTACGCCCGCTCCGGCGGCAGTCCCTCCAAGCAGAACCGCAAGTCCGAGCGCGGCATCCTGCAACTGCTGGCGCGCGCCATGGTGCGCACCTCCCCGCTCACCCGGTTCACGGCCGTGGGATTCGGCTCCTGGTCAGAACAGGGAAGCCCGCTCGACCGTGCGGTGTTCCAGCGCCGACGCGCCCACGCGGTGGTCTCGGTGGACCGGACCCTGGTCTCCGCCCTGGTCACAGGCCTCGTACCGGCCGCGGACACGGTGACGCGCAGCCGTTCGCTGCGCGTCGCCCAGGCTTCCGTGCGCTTCCACCACGTCGACGGATCCCAGGTCCGGGTCCTGTCCGCGCCGCTGACCAGCCAGTTGCGGACCCTGCTGAACCTGACCGCGCTCGGCCCCGTCACGGTCGCCGACCTCAGCCGCGCCCTGGCCGACCGCCTGGAGATCTCCGTTCCGCAGGCCGAACGGCTCGTCCAGGGGGCCCGCGACGCCCAGATCCTGGTGTCCGGCCCGGTCGTCGACGAACAGGCGGCGGATCCGCTGCCGCAGGCCCGGGAGCTGCTGCGCGACCACGCGCCGGACGCGGCCGACCGGATCGCCGAGCTGTCCACCGACCTCGCCCGCCTCGCGACCGCCGGCGTGCCAGAACGGGTCGCGCTGCTGCGCCGGTTGGAGACGACCCAGCGATCGCTCAACGCGCTCAGTTCGCAACCGGCCCAGCTCCAGGTCAACGAGGACTACCTGCTCGACCCCTTCGAGATCACCCGGACCGGCTACGAGCAGGCGCTCGCGGACGCGGCCGAGGTCGCCGAGTTCTCCCATCTCTTCGACCGCCACCACGAGCTGCGGGCCCTGCTGTGCACCCTGTTCGTCGACCGCTTCGGCCACGGTGCCTCCGTCCCGCTCGTCGACCACGCCGCCGACCTGGTCAACGCCGTGGACAGCCGCGAGGGGGAGATCGGCCACGGCGGCGCCGACGACTTCGGACCACCGGACGGCTCGCTGGCCCGGCTGGTGGAGCTGCGGCAGACGGCCGTGCGCACGATCGCCGACCGGATCGCCCGGCACACCGCCGAACAGCCGGACGCCGAGGAACTCGTCCTCGACACCGGCCTGCTGGCCGGCCTTGCGGCCGAACTGCCGGAGCGGTTCCGGCGCACCGCCGCCTCGTACGGCCTGCTGGTCCAGCCGGACGGCGGCCGCCTGGTGCTCAACGGCTGCTACGCGGGCCACGGACTGCTGACCACGCGCTTCCTCGGCGCCGACCGCGACCTCGGTGGCCGCACCGCCGAGGCGGTCGCGGGCCGCGCCACGGCGCTGTTCTCGGCCGACGGCGTCGAACCGTTGGAGGACCGCGGGCTGCACGGCGTCAACGTCAACCACCGCATCCCGCTGCTGGAACGGACCATCACCCCCGCGCAGTGGAACACGCTGCGGCTCACGCACGACACCGAGCGCGACGACCTGGTCCTGCGGGACGCCGACGGCGCACCGGTCCGCCCCGTCACCCTGGGCATGCGTTGGCTGGAGCTGCTGCCGGCCCCGTTGCGCCTGGCCATGTGGCTCGCGGAGAACAGCCGCGTGATGGTCGAGTCGTTCGGCTGGGAGCAGGTCCCGCCGGTGGACGGCCCCCAGCCGCGACACACCGTCACGGCGCCCCGGCTGGTGGTGGGCCAGGTCGTGCTGCAACGCCGCCGCTGGTACCCCGGAAGCGACTTCCCGGCCGCTCCCGGACCGCAGGGCCCGGCCGCCCACCTGGTCGACGTCACCACCTGGCGGGCCGCGCACGGGGTCCCCGAGGAGATCGTCATCAAGAGCGACCTCGACTACGGGTCCTTCACCCGCCAGGCGGCGAACCGCAACTACCTGATGAACCGGCGGCGGGAGAAGCCCCAGTACGTCGACCTGGCCAGTGCGCTGGCCGTCCGGGTGCTGCCCAGGCTGCTGGAGCGCCGCCCGTCCGGCGGCTACCTGGAGGAGGCCCTGCCGGGGGTCCGTCAGGGGCGCCACGCCACCGAGTGGCTCATCGAATACGACCGCCCCGCCGGGGCTCGATTCCAGCTGAGGACGCCATGAAGGTCAAGCTCCGCGCGGACGCGCACTGCGCGCCGGTGGCCCGAGGGGTCTACTGGTCCCGGGCCGGACGCTCGTTCGTCCTGTCCGGGCCCCCCGCCCTGTACGCCCTCATCGACGACCAGTTGGACGCGCTGCTGGAAGGCACCAGCGTGGACGCCATGGTCGCGGCGGCCGGCGACGAGGCCGCCCGGCCGGTGATCGAGCACGTGGTGCGCGCCCTGGTCGCCCAGGACGTGCTGATCGACCTGGACGCCGTGAAGGGCCCGCTGCCGGACCCCGGGGACGCGCGCGCCCACGCCGGGCTGCTGGCCTACCTGGAGGCGCACTGCGCCGAACCGTACGAGGCGTTCGCCCGCGTGCGCGCCGCCCGGGTGGCCGTCGTCGGTGAGGGCACGGCCGCCGACGCCGTCCGGCGCGGACTGGCCGCGGGCGGCATCACGCGGGAATCCGACCGGCCGGGGCTGACCGTCGTGGTCGACGACTGCGACCAGCCGACGGACCCCGACGACGGCGCGGTCGCTCCGCGCCCCGACGCGCCGGTGCTCCCGGTGGCCGCCCTGGCGGATCTCGCCCTGGTCGGTCCGGTCTGCGCGACCCCGGGGGAGCTGCGGTCCTTCCAGGCGCTACGGGCCCGGGCCGCCGACTGGCAGCGGACCGGCGACGAGGCCCCCGCCGCCCGCCCGGTCAGCGCGGTGCTGGCGGGCTCCCTCGCAGCCCACGCCGTCCTGGCCCACCTGACCGGGACCTCGGAGGGGCGGCGCACGGCTCTCGTGGTGCACGGGCACGCGGCGCAGACCACGACGGTCCCGCTGCCGGAGGCCGACGCCGGGACGCCCTGGCGAGCGGTCGACCCGGACCAGGAACCGGACCTGTCCGAGGCCGAGGCGGAGACCTCCGATTCGGATGCCGGGACAGGCGCGGACGCCACCACCGACGCGGGCCTGCAACAGATCCACCGCCGGGCCGCCGGACTCACCGCACGGTGGACCGGCATCGCCCGCTGGGGTCGTGACCTCGACCTCCCGCAACTGCCGGTGAGCCTGGTCACCGCTGAGACGGTGGCCGCTCCCGGCCCGTCCACGGCCCCGGCCCGCGACGCGTTCCCCGCGGCCCGGGGACCGCACTTCCTGGGGTGGGGCGACAAGCGCGCGGCCGCCGGCCTGACCGCGACGCTCGCCGTGCTGCGCCACCGCGTCGCCCAGGAACACACCCCGGACGACGGCCCCGGCCTGCCCGCCGCCGGCCTCACCCGCGCCCACTGGCTCGTGGACGGCCTGCTGCGGCATGCCGCCTGCGAGGCGCTCACCCGGTCGCCGGGCACGCCGCTGACCTGGGACGAGCTCGAAAGCAGCACGGTGCGTTCGTTGTGGAGCCTGCTGCGGGACTTCTTCGACCTCCCGGTGGCCCTGCGCACGCACGCGGTGCCGGGCCTGGACTGGACGCTGTGCACCGCCGTCCACGCCGCCACCGGTGAGGTGCTGGCCACCCAGTGGGGGCCCAGCGGGCTCTCCGCCGGATACGCGGCGCTCCTCGCCGCCACCGCGCGGGCCCAGTTCGAGGCGGCGGAGAAGACCGCGCCGCAGGCGCCCGTCCTGCCGCCGGACCCGGTCGGCACCTGGTCGCTGGAGGTGGCACCCGACCGGCAGATCCACGGCTGCCTGCGCCAACTGCGGGAACGCGCCCGGGCCGACGGGCTGGTCCCTCGGGCCCGGCGGCTCGTCCGTGACGCGGCCGTCGGCGAACTGCCGCTGGCGTGCGGCCTGGTGTGGCTCGGATGAGGGCGGACACCGCGCGGCCCGCGACGGAGATCCGGACCGGCCCCCGGGTACTGCGCGGAGCCGGTGCCCCGTCCGACCTGCTCGCCCTGCCCTGGACGCAGCAGCGGCACGCCGACACGGTCGCCGTCGCGGGAGGCTACGACGCCCGCTGGGAACGGTTCGCGCTGGACGCCGCCCGCGCACACGGCGGAACCCTGCTGTCGGTGCGCACTGACGGCACACGGGTGGTGCTGGGGCCGCTGTGGTCCGCGGACCGGCCCTCGGGATGCGCCGGGTGCGCCCAGGTACGGGCCGCCGACCGCGAGGCGATGCCCGACGGCCCGCTGCCGGTCCGACCGACGGCCACGCCGACCGAACCGGCCGAGGCGGTGCCGCACTCCTCCCGGGCCGCGGGCCCCGCGCTCTCCCCGCCCGTCGGTGAACTGCTGGCCGAACTCGTCCGCGAGGACGGGCTGACGCTGGCCACGGGCGAGCTGATCGTGCTCAGCCCGGACGGCACCCTGCGCAGACACCGGGTGCTGCCCAGCCACCGCTGCGAGGTGTGCGGCGAAGGCCCCCGGCTGCGGCCCGGAAGCGCGGCCGAACCACCCCCTCCCCGCGAACTGCTGCCGCGTCCCACGGCCGCCGCCGTACCCGACCGCGGTGAGCCGCCCTTCGGGCTCGATCCCACGCGGATGCGCGCCGAACTGGCGGATCCCCGGTTCGGCCCCATGGTCCGGATGCAGCGTGACGGCATGACCGGCATGGCGATGGCCGAAGTCAACCTGCTGGGCGCCCTGTTCGGCGGCCACGGCCGGGGCACCACCTACCGGCACGCCGAAGTCGTCGGCTGCCTCGAGGCGTACGAGCGCGTCGGCGGCTTCCCGCACGTCGCACCCCTCGTCTTCGACGCCACCGCCCGCGGGCTCGGCGACCGTGCGATCGGCCTCGCCGGTCTCGGCCACTACACCGCACGGCAATTGGCCTCCCCGCTGTGCCGGCTGCGGCCCTTCGACGAGGACACGCCGATGGACTGGGTGTGGGGCCACGAGCTGGAAGGCGGCCGTCCGCTGCTCGTCCCGGCCGACGTCGGCTTCTACCAGTACCAGTACCGCCCGCTGTCCGACGCGCCCGAGGACGTCCGCCGGACCCGGTTCTTCCACGAGTCCTCCAGCGGCAGCGCGCTGGGCGGCAGTTACGAGGAAGCCGCCCTGCACTCGCTCCTCGAACTCGCCGAGCGCGACGCCTTCCTGCTCTGCTGGCACCGTCACCGGCCGCTGCCCCGGATCGCCCCCTCCGAGATCACCGACCGGGAGAGCCTGCTGCTGATCCGGCAGATCGAGGAACGGGGCTACGAGGTGCACCTGCTGGTCGCCACGAGGGACATCGCGGTCCCCGTGGTCTGGGCGATGGCGGTGCGCCCGGACGGCCGGATGCCGACCAGCTTCAACTCCGCCGGCGCGGGCGCCGACCCGGTCCAGGCCGCACGAGCCGCCCTGTGGGAACTGAGCCAGTTGGTCGGCATCGGGCTGGACTGGGACGTCGAGCGGATGCGCCGGGTCGTGGAGGACCCCTGGCTGGTCGACGAACTGCTCGACCACCACCAGCGCTACACCTACCCCGAGCTGCTGCCCCGGGTCCGTTCCGTGCTCGGCGGACCGGTCGTGAGCCTGGCCGAGGCGTTTCCCGGCTGGCCCGGGGTGTTCACCGACGCGGCGGGGGGCGACGTGACTGGGGCGCTGCGCTTCGTCGCGAGCCTGTTCCGGGCGGCCGGACTCGACCGGATCGTACTGGTCGACCAGTCGACGCCGGAGCACACCGCGCACGGCATGTCCGCGGTCAAGGCCGTCGTCCCGGGCATCCTGCCGATGTGCTTCGGCCAGGCGCAGCAGCGGCTCGCCGGTCTCCCGCGACTGGTGACCGCGCTCACCGACGCGCACGGCACCCCACCGCGGGACGAGGACTTCCCCCTCGAGCCCCACCCCTTCCCGTGAGCACCCGGAGGAAGCACCGCCGATGACCATCACCGACGTCCGGCTCTTCGCGTACCGGCAGGGCCAGTGGCGCGGCAGGCTCAACGAGCAGCCGCACGTGGACGACTCCGTGCCCACCACGGCCACGCTGCCGCCGGCGGCCGCCCGCGGCGCCCTCGGACGGCCACTGCCGACCGGCACCGCCGCCCTGCTGTCCGCGGCACCGTACCCGCGCACCCCGGCGTGCCCGGCCGACACGGCACTGCCACCCGGCGACCGGCTGGGACACCTGCTCGTCGCAGGACTCGGCCTGCAACGGCGAGAGCCCTCCAACCGCTTCAACGACCACCGCGCGATCGCCTCGGTGCGCAGCAAGTTCCCGGTGCACGCCTTCGTCGTGGCACCGGACGGGTCGACCGCCTACCTCGACCTCTACCGCCACGCACTGGTCGACCTGCCGGTGGCGGTGACCGCGGACGGCGACCTCGCGGAACTGCTCCCGGCGCCCGGCGAGGCCACCGTGCTCCTCGCCGCCCGCTACACCGACCTGCCCACGCCGTACGGCCGGCTGCGCTGCGCACTGGCCCTGCTGGAACTGGGCGTCAACCTGCGCGCCCTGCACGTCGCCGCGGACCTGATGGACATCAGGGCCCGGCAGCACTGGGACGGCGCGGACGTCACCGCGGCCGGCCGGCTGATCGCCCGCAGCGGCCCGGGCGCCTGGACACCCCCGCTGGTCCTCACCCTCCAGGGAGTCGGCCCGCTGCCGCCCGCCCGGCCGTTGCCGCACAGCCGCGAGCCGGGCCCGCTCCAGTACGCCGAGGACGACGCCAGGCTGCGTCAGGAGTCGCGGCACGCCTCCCTCCTGGACTCCGCCGAGATCACGATGCCGCTCACCGAACTGTCCCGGGCCGAACTGTCCCGGGCCGAACTGTCCCGGGCCGCCTCCGAGCCCGCCCGCGGCGTACCGGAACTGCCCGCGCGCGACGGCGGCACCGCTCGACTCGACTGGGCGCAGGCACTGTGGAACCGGACCGCGGGACGGACCCCCGAGGGCGTCGGCGGTTTCTCCGCCAGGCCCACCACCCTCGGCGAGGACTTCCTGACGGACCTGCTCGCCTGGAGCGCCCTGCCCGCGCCGGGACCGCTCGCCGAAGTCGGCCGCATGGTGCGCGGCACCGTCGCCCTCCAGCGCGTGGCCGGGCTGCCCACCGGCCGGTACACCGCCGTCGACGGACGTCTGGAGCCGGACCACCCCGACCCCGGGCTCATGCAAGCCCTCCAGGACAGCTTCAGCTACCCGCTGACGCCCGTCGTGGACTGCGGCCTGCGCCACGCGAGCGCGATGTGGGTCTTCTCCGCCGACCTCGACGCGATCCTCGACGCGTTCGGCCCCGCCGGCTGGTCGCTGCTCCAGCTGTGGTGCGGCTGGGCGACCCACGGCGTGGCCACCGCCGCGGCCGCGCACGGCCTGTTCGCCCGGCCCGCCCGCTCCTTCGAGGAGTACCGCATGCAGTACCTCATGGGCCTGCCCCAGGAACTCGTCCCGGTGTTCAGCGTGACCTGCGGTCGCTCCCGGTTCGCCGAACCCATGCTGGACCTGCGCACATGACCGGGCACCCCGTACCGGGCCCCGGCGCCACCTGGCGCAGTTGGCACCTGCACGCGGCCTCCCTCGCCCCGGCCCACCTGGACACCGTCGTCACCGAGGCGCTCGGCCCGCTGGCCGACCGCATCGGACTGCTCGACCAGGACGGCCCGCCGTGGTTCTACCTGCGCTACTGGCAGCGCGGCCCCCACGTACGGCTGCGCATCGCCGGCCTGACCGGGGCCGAGGCGGACGACGTCGAGAGCGAACTGGCGGACCGGCTGCGGACGATCGACGCCGGGGTGCCGCCGGAACAACGGCTCGACCAGGACACCTACGCCCGCGCCGTGCGGCCCCTCGCCACCGCGGGTGAGTCGGGCAGCCCGCTGGACGTGGGGGAGCTCCTGCCACCGGGCGTCCACCGAGCCGAGTACGAGCCGGAGTACGAGCGCTACGGCGGCCGGGAACTGATCGCCCGGTCCGAGGAGGTGTTCCACCGCTCCAGCCGGGTCGCCCTGCGCGTCTGCCGGGCGAGGGCGGGAATCCGGCACGGGCTCGTCTCCGGCCTGGAGGCGACCGCCGCCGCCTGTTCCCTCCTCGCGGGCGACGATTCCCCCACCAGCCGCTCCGGGTTTCTGGCGGCGCAACGGGACATGTGGCTGAGCTGGACGCGCGAGGGCGGTGCGGCCGCCGACAGCGTCGAGGACGCACGACGGCAGCTCGCCGACCAGGCCCGCCGCCAACTCGCCTCACTCGGCGCGCTCGGAGACGCGCTGCGCGCCGCCCTGAAGGACGGCGACCCGCGGTGGACCGAATGGACGGATCCGCTGGAGCGGGCGCTGCGGCAGTGGACCGCGGAACTCGGCAGGAGGCGGGCGGTCCGCATCTTCGCGTCGCACGTCCACATGACGGCCAACCGGCTGGGGGTGGGCGCCGGACGCGAGGCCCACCTCGCGCAACTGCTGCTGGGCCTGCTCGATACCACGGAAGACGGCGGGCGGGAGTGAAAGCGCGCGACCCCTCCCCACCCCACGAAAGACGGCGGGCAGGAGTGAGAGCGCGCGGCTCCTCCCCACGCTCACGGCGCCGCCCGGTCCCGCGCGGCGAGGCGGTCTCGCTGCGCGCGCAGGTCGGCGGCCAGGCGTGCCGAGCCGCACTTGTCCGCCAGGAGTTCACCCCACTCCAGCCAGCCGCGCACGCCGTCGGTCCGGCCCGCGTCCAGGGACAACGTGGCCGCCGCGAGCAGGGTGCGGCCCAGCTCGATGCGCTCACCGCTGTCGGAGAACGCGGTGAGCGCGTCCCGGGCGCGTCCCAACGCGCGGTCGACGTCCCCGCGGTCGGCGTGGACACGCATGCGCGCGCGCAGCGCGAAGCCCCTCAGCCCCGGGGTGGGATGCTGCTCGCAGCCCGCTTCGGCCAGCCGTGCCCAGCGCTCGGCCGAAGCGGAGTCCCCGGTGGTGATCGCGGACTGCGCCAGGGCGTCGCACCAGCGGGGTCTGCGCCAGGTGGTGAGCTTCGGCAGCTCGCCTCCGCCCGCGGCGTCCAGAAGGAGGCGCCCGGCGCGAGCCGGATCACCGCTGTTGAGGACGGACTCGGCGTGGAAGCAGCGCACCGAGATCGCCCACGCGGTCGGGGCGCCCTCGGCGACGGCCGCGGCGCGTTCGGCCGTCGCGGTCGCGTCCTGCGGGTCGCCGGGGCCGCCACGCCACAACAGCGCCTCGGCACGCACCATCCAGAGGATGGCCTCCGTCGCGGGATTGTTCACCTGACCGGCATGACGGTCGATTTCGTCCAGCGTCGCCAGGGCACCGTTCAGGTTCCCGAAACGCAGTCGGACGTTGGCGAGGACCACCAGGATCTGCTGGTGGACGTAGGTCTGCCCGGTGCGCCGGGACAGGGCCACACCGCGGGAGAGGTGGCGTTCGGCATCGAGGAACCGTCCCAGCACCCCTTCCGTGGTGCCCAGTTGGTGCACGGCTTCCAGGTTGGTGGTGAGCGTCGCGTCGGCGACGGCGTCGAGGAGTTCGGCGGCGCGCGCCGCGATCGCCGACGCCCTCTCGTGGTCCCCGGTGAACAAGTGGGCGAGCGCCGCCTTGGCCAGGGCGTTGGCCTCGCTGACCCGGTCACGGTGGCCACGCGCGAGAGCCGCCGCCGTCTCGGCGTGCTGCCGGGACGTCGGATAGTCCTGCACGTCGTAGGCGTAGTCGGCCAGCTCCACATGGAGCGCCGTGGCGGTGGCCGAGTCGCTGTCGGTCAACGCGGCGAGTCCCGCGCGGGCGAGGGCACCCGCCTCGGTGTACCGGCCGAGGTGCCGTTCGATCCGGCTGGAGTCGGCGAGCGCGGTCGGGTCGTCCGGCGGCCCGTCGGCCATCTCCGACCGCAGCGCCCCGAGGAGGGCCTGGCCCTCGGCCGCGTCCCCGGTCAGCAGACGGCTCCGGGCGAGCAGCACCTGCGCTTCGTACCAGTGCGCCCCGCCCTCCCGGAGCAGCGACAGCGCGACCCGCAGGTAGCCCGCCGCGACGGCGGGGGAGGGGTGGAGCAGGCCGCGGGCCGCCGCGATCAGCGTCGTCGCGTGGTCGGGCCGGTGCGGGTCGGCCGCGCGCGCGATGTGGCGGGCCCGTTCGGCGATGGGTGCCGTCCGCCGGGCGAGCTCGGCCTCGGCTCGAAGGTGCAGGGCCGTACGGCGACCGGGTTCGAGCCTGCTGTGGACGACCTTGCCGATCGCCGGGTGACGCAGCGACAGGTGCGGTGACGGGTGCGCCGGGCGGACGAGGTCGAGCCGGGTCAGGGTGTCCAGGCAGGCCATGGCGGTGTCAGGTTCCAGGTCCGCGACGGCGGCGAGCAGGTCCGGGTGGAACGTCCCACCGAGGACCGCCGCGACCTGGACCACGGCCACGGCCGTGGCATCGAGGTCGGCGAGTTCGCCGAGCACCGCCGTACCGGCATCACCCACGCTCTCGTCGTCGGCGGCCATCACCTGGAGGTACTGCGGATTGCCCTTGGCCTCGCGGTGCACCTCCTCCAGGTGCGGCAGGTCCCCGAGCAGCTCGCGGGACTGTTCCTCGGACAGCGGCCCCAGGTTCCACACCTCCAGCAGCCCGGCGGACACGGCGCGCGAGAGCGCCGCCGCGAGCGGGGGCGACAACTGGCGCTGCCGGTAAGCCAGCAGGCAGAGCACCGGACCGGCGGCGGTCGCTTCTATCAGCCCGCTGACGTCCGCGATCCGGTCGTCGGCGATCTGGTGCACGTCGTCCACCGCCGTCACGACAGCGGTGTGGCCGACGGCGGACTCCCCGACGTCGCGGACGTCCAGCCCGACCGACGTGCCCCGTCCACCGGAACCGTTCGCCGGGGTCGGCAGCGTGGTGTGGCGCCCACGCGCGGCGAGCACCGGTATCCCCTCGGACCGGGCGCGCGCGGTGGCCGCCCACAGGAGCGAACTCTTGCCGATACCCGGCTCCCCGACCAGTGCGACAGCCCGCCCTCGCCCCGACCTCAGCCCGGCCAACGCCCCGATCAGCGAGTCGACTTCGCTCTCCCGCCCGACCAGTCGGCGCGCCGCCCCGTCGGCGGGCCGACTCGTGTCCCGCAGGTCCCCGGCCCCGCGCGGGGCCGGGGAGTCGGGCCGGTGCGCGGGAGGGCGAGCGGGGTCCCGAGCCCCGCTGCGGGTGACCACGGAAGCCAGCGCCGCGCGGGAGGAGACCCCGGTCTTACGGTAGATCCGGGCGATATGGGACTCGATGGTGCGCGGGCTGAGGAAGAGCTTGGCGGCGATCATCGCGCTGGTGAGCCCCTCCGCGACCAGCACGGCGATCTCCCGCTCGCGGGTGGTCAGCGCGGCCAGTTCGTGGGCCGGTTCGCCAGGCGCCCCGAACACCACCGGGCGGACGCGTTCGGCCAGATCGACGAGAAGGCGCGCCCCTCCCGCCGAAGCCAGGTGCGATCCCCAGTGCCACATCTCCGCCGCGCGAGCGCGGTCACCCGCGGCCTGCGTGTGCGGGGCGGCGAGAAGCAACGACTGCGCCTCGCGGAGTGTCGCCCCGGACCGGGCGCTCTGCGTCGCCGCCGCCCCGAACAGCCGGGCGGCCTCGGCCGATTCGCCCTGATGCGCGGCGACCATGGCGAGGCCGCGCAGCCCCGCACCCCGCTGGGCCGGCAGACCGAGCCGCTCCCCCTCCCGGTGGGCGAGCCCGGCCCAGCGAACGGCGGCCTCGCCGTCGCCCACAGCCAGGGCCGCGCGGGTCAGCGCCTCGAGGGAGTTGGGGCGCACCGAAGGCTGCAACCGGTGCAGACCACGCCCGCCCCCCGCACGCAGCAGGAGGTCCGAGGCCCGGACCGGGTCGTCCGCGTCGAGCGCGGCGTAAGCGAGCATGCACCAGGCCAGGTTCGCGAACCAGCTGTCGCCGCCACCCGCCGCGGCCACCGCCTCCTCGGCGACGGCCAGAGGACTCTGACGTCCCGGCGGGCGAGCCTGGAGCAGGATCTGCGACTGGAACGCCAGCGTGAAGGCGAGCAGGTCGCCGCTGCCCAGGGCGCGCACGATCGGCTCCGCCTCGTCGACCAGCCGCAACGCGGAGGCGACACGGCAGCCGCACAGGTCGACGTAGGCCCGCGCCGTCAGGAACTGGGGCACCAGATACACCTGGCCGGTGCGCCGGGCGATCTCCAGCCCCTGATCGAGGTGGCCGGCAGCGCCGGCGTAGTCCTCCAGGAACGCCTCGGTCCAGCCCAACGACCACAGCGATTCGCACAGTTCGGCGAGGTCGGTGTCGCTCAGCGACTCGATCCGCGCGGCCGCCGTGGTGGCGAAGGCGCGAGCGGTGAGCATGTCGCCCTCGTAGGCCTCGCCCAGCGCCCGCAGCGTCAGGGCGCCCACTTCGCCGATCCGGTCGTCCGCGGTGCGTGCGGCCGCCAGGACCTCGTCGACGTCGGCCCGGACCTCGGGGAAACGGGCAGCGGATATGACGCAGGAGCACAGCTCCAGGGTGATCTTGACCGCCTGCGACGGTGACGGCCCGGGGCTGCGCGCCGGCTCACGGCGGAGCAGCGCCTCGGCCTGCCGGTGCCGCCCGAGCAGGCGCTCCATCCGGGCGAGCAGGGTGACCGTGCGGGCGCGGGTGTCGTCGTAGCCGTCGTCGGCGGTCGTCTCCAGCACCTCGCGCAGCAGGTCCCGGCTCTCCGTCAGACCGCCGCCCACTCCGAGCGCGCGGGCCCTGCGGAGCGTCAACTCGCGCCGGGTGACGAGGTGTTCGGATGTGTCGGGGAGCATCCGCAGGACGACCTGGAGCCAGTGGGCGGCGGCCGCCGGAGCGGTCCCGGCGCTCTGCTCGGCGGCCGTGACGAGTACGGCGGCGGCCCGCGGGTCCCAGCGGGTGACCGACTGCTCGACGTGGTGCGCCTGTTCGGCGGCGGAGGCCCCGTCGGCGGCGAGTCCGGCGGCCGCCCGGCGGTGCAACTCCTCGCGCAGCCAGGGATCGATGCTCTCGTGGACCAGTGCCCGGATCAGCGGATGGCGCGGTGTCAGCCGCCGCCCGCCGTGCCCCGTCCGCAGGAGGTCCCGCCGCATCAGCTCGCGCAGCGCGTCGAGGGTCTCCTCGGGGCCGACGCCGGTCAGCCTGCCGATCAGCTCGGGCGTGGCGCGATCGCCGAGCACACAGGCGGCTTCGACGGCTGCCCGGCACGTGGCGCTCAGGGGCGCGAGCTCGTCCAGGAGCAGCGCTGCGAGCCCGGTCGGCAGGCCGTCCGGCTCACCGGACACCGCCCCGACCGCCGCCGGGAAGCCAGGCTGCGGCAGCGGGCCGGTGTCGCGGTGCGCTTGGAGGAGGGCGAGGAAATACAGCGGATTGCCGTTGCTCGCCTCGAACAGCGCGCAGGCCCGCGGCGGCGGAAGATGGCCGGCCAGTCCCTCGACGCAGTCGCGCTCGGCCAGGGGACCCAGAGCGATCCGCAGGACGGCTCCGCTGTCCACACCCCGGGTGAGCGTGGCGGTGAGCGCTGTCGGCGTCTGCCGGTCCCGGCGTGCGAGGACCAGGAGGAACGGAGCGGGCACGCGATGACGGACCAGGTGGTCGACCAGCTCCAGCGACGCCGCGTCCGCCCAGTGCAGATCGTCCAGCACCATCACGAGACCGTCGGGACCGAGTCCTCCCAGCGCGGCCGCGGTGGCCCGGTACAGCCCGAACCGGTCGGCGGCAGCCGGCGCGGCGGTCGGCTCGGCGCCGCCGCGCAGCACCGCGGGCAGCCGCTCCAGCACCGGGTGACGCCGCGTCACCTCGGGCGTGAGGTCGGCGAGGGCATCGGCGAACGGCCGCAACGGGCTGTGCCGCTCGTACTCCGTGGCCTGCCCGCACAGCACCGTCACCCCACGGCCGCGGGCCCGCGCGCAGAACTCGCTCAGCAGCCGGCTCTTGCCGATACCGGCGTCGCCCGTGAGGTCGACGACCGCCGGGCCGCCCTCCCGGATCCGCTCCAGCGCCGAGTCCAGCAGACCGGCCTCGTCGGACCTGCCGACGAACGGCACCCTTCCGCCCCGCCCCTCCGGGCGGCCCTGAGCATCGACCACTGGCGGCTCCCCCTTCGCGCACGATCTCCGCTCGGCTCCGGGCGTCACGGGACGAGGGTCGATCGCCCGGTCGAGCACTCGGTTCCGGAAATCCGTGCGGGTGACTTTTGTACACCATGGAAGTGACAACCGACCTCAGGCGGAATCCCCTTCACCGGTGCCGCAGTCGGCGCCCGAAGACCGAGCCCGGCCACGCCGCCGGCCGCCCGCCACGGCAAGGGCCCCCGCGCTGCTGGACGCTAGACCGCGGTGAAGCCTCCGTCAGCGGCGACCACCGCGCCCGTGATGAAGCTGGAACGCGGTGAGACGAGGAAACACAGGACCTCGGCGATCTCTTCGGGCCGCGCCACACGGCCCAGCGGCTGCGCGTCGGCGAAGGACGCCAGGTACGCACGGCTGTCGGAACGGATCGTGTCGAGGAAGTCGGTCTCGACGACGCCGGCGGCGACGACGTTGGCGCGGATGCCCAGTGGCCCGCCTTCGACGGCGAGCACCTTGGTGAGCTGGGCCAGAGCGCCTTTGGACGCGCTGTAGGCGGCGCCTTCGGGCAGCGCCACGGTGCAGGTGTAGGAGCCGGTGCTCACGATGGCTCCGCCGCCGCGGGCCTTCATGGCCCGGAACGCCTCACGTGCGCAGAAGAAGGAGCCGCGGACGTTGACCGCCATCACGGCGTCCCACTCCTCGGCGGTGGTGTCCGTGACGGACTTGTTCACGGTGCGTCCGGCGTTGTTCACCAGGATGTCCAGCCCGCCGAAGGTGTCCACGGCCAACCGCACGGCACGGAGGGCGGTTTCCTCCTGTGTGATGTCGCCCCTCATCGCGACGACGGCGGGGAACTCCTCCGGCAGGGTCTCGATGTCGGGGCGCAGGTCGACGGCGACGACGCGGGCACCGCGGGCGTTGAGCAGCGCCACCGTTTCCCTGCCCACGCCGCTCGCGGCCCCGGTGACGAGGGCGACCTTTTCGGTGAACTCGGGGATGTCGTCGGACGGAGATGCAGATGCCATGGTGCGTTCCCTGGAAGACGTGAGTGGCGGGCAGTGGGGGCTTGGTGGCGTCACGGCGCCTGCTGTTCCCGATAGAGCACGAGGTGCTCGTGGTAGAGCACTCCGTCCCGGATGTCACCCGTCGCCGTGAACCCGGTGTCGTCGACGTAGTCCAGGTGGCTGCCGGTCACCGTGTACCGGCCCGTGTACGCGCTGCGCCGCTCACCGCGGGCTTCGTCGTAGCGGCCGTCCGGCAGCAGTTCCTGGCGGATGTGACCGTCGGCGGTCACCCACATCCCGACCACGTCGACCTGGCCGCCCTCAGCGGTCTCGTGCATGGCGGATTCCTCTCCTCGCTCGATGCGGTGCGGTCCTTCCCGTCCCACCGAGTCTGGGCGGGACAGCGGCCATCGACCAGGACGGGCGTTGCCTGGGTGCGGCACACCCAGGCAACGCGCCGGAGTGGCCACATAGCCTGGTCCTATGGACGACAACCACCTCGGGGACTTCCTGCGCACACGCCGTGCCGCCCTGGCGCCGCAAGACGTCGGTATGGCGAGCCACGGAACCCGCAGAGTCCCCGGCCTGCGCCGCGAGGAGGTCGCCGTCCTGGCCGGAGTGAACGCCGACTACTACACCCGCCTGGAACAAGGGCGCGAGCGCAACCCCTCAGCCCGGGTACTCGAAGCGCTCAGCGGTGCCCTGCACCTCGACGCGGATGCCCGAGCGCACCTGCACCGGCTCGCCGGTGTCGTACCGAGCGGCCGACCCGCCGTACACGCCCCCGAGAGCGTCAGCCCCGCGCTGCGCCAGTTGATGGACGGCTATCCGAACACACCGGCGTTCGTCATGAGCCGCACTCTGGACCTCCTCGCCACCAACGCGCTGGCCGACGCCCTCTACGCACCGTTCGAACCGACGGACAACCTGGCCCGCATGACTTTCCTCGACCCCGCGGGCCGCCACTTCTACGGGGACTGGGATCGCGCCGCCCAGGCAGCCGTGGCCAACCTCCGCGAAGCGGTCGGCTACGACCCGGACAACCCACGGCTGTGCGAACTCGTCGGCACCCTCACCGAGCACAGCACGCACTTCACCCGCCTGTGGCACGCCCACATCGTGCGGGGCAAGACCCGGGACGCCAAGCAACTCGTCCACCCCGATGTCGGCCGCCTCACCCTCACCTACCAGGCGTTCGACGTCCGTGACGCGCCAGGCCAGCAACTCGTCATCTACCACGCCGAACCAGGCAGTCCCAGTGCCCGGGCCCTCGACCTCCTCGGCTCCCTCCACGCCACCCGCCGCCGCGATGAGCCCAGGTCCCACCACCACTGAACCGACAAGGCCCCGGCCGGCGAGGCAGGTGGGATCGCCGGCCCGCCGTGGTACCGCCGAGGCCGACGCTGCTTCAGGCCCGGCCCGGGTCCTTCAGCTGGTGAGCCTGACGTCGGGGCTGCTCTCCGTGGGCAGGGGCTGGCCGGGACAGGAGGCCAGCACCGTGTCCATGGCGCGCTGCTCCGCGGGTGTCACCCACAGCCGGTACTTGGTTTTGACGGCGATCTGCCGGGCGACGTATTCGCAGCGGTAGCCGGTGGCGGGCGGCAGCCAGTGGGAGGCGTCGCTGTCGCCCTTGTCGTCCTTGGTCGGCCCGTCGACCGCTTCCAGGTTCAGCGGGTCGTTGGCCAACTGCTCGCGCTGGTCCTGGGGAAGGTTGGCGGCGCCGGTGGTCCACACCTCGCCCAACTCGGCCAGGTGGTCGACCTGGATGGCGTCCGTGGTCTGCGGGCCCAGGGTGAAGCGGATGATGCGCCCGGTGTAGGGGTCGTGCAGTGTCCCGGAGACGACCCGGCCGTGGTCGTCCAGCCGGACACCGGTCAGGTCCCGGCGCAGGATGCCGTCGCGGATGTCGAGGCCGTTGTGCCCGCCGGGCGCGCCGGTGTCGTCGCTCCAGGCCGGCCCGAAGTCCTTGCTGTGGTCGTAGGCGCCGATCGCCGCCGCCGGCCACACCCGCAGGCGGGCCAGCGCGGTCACCGCGCGCCCTGGGGGACCGGCCGCCGCGGGGGACTTCGCATCCGATCCTGAGGCATGGCAGCCCGCGAGCGTCATGCCCGTCACGGCCACCGCCGCCATCACACAACCCGTCTTCGCCTTCACTTCCAGCCTCCTGACACCACGTCACCTGCCATGCTGTGCCGACCTACCCGTCCCGGTGCCGCCAGGCAGCAGAACTCACCCGACCGAGACCACGTCCGGCACGGGAATCCCGCCTTTTCGGCGGTTCTTCACCGGAAGCGCGTGCGGCGCGAGAACTGGACGGACAGGGCGCGGCGTTGACGCGCGCATCGAACAGCGTCGGCCCGAGGCGATGCCTACGCGGCCCGCTTCGGCCGCCGCGCGGGCTCCTCGGCCTGTGAGGGGCTGGTCACACCGGGCGCCGACAGGGAGTGGAATGATCAGGCTGCGCTTTTCGACCATGAAATGGGCCCGAGGGACGGTCCGCACGTACTCGAGGAGCCTTCACCAAGCCTGAGGAGCTGCCGGGTGGTCCGGATCCTTGCCGAAGTCGTGCTGGTCGGCGTTCCACCCGTGTGCTGGGCTGCCCTTGCCCGGACCCGGGCTGTCGCGGTGGGAGTGGGCGTGGTGCTGCTGGTGGCCGCCGCGCTGCTCGGCTCGGAGCTCAGCGGGCTGCTGCCGCAGCGTCCGCGGGCCGAGTCGATAGTGGGCTACGCGCCACTGGTCGCTGTGATGATCGGTGTCGGCGTACTTGCCGAACGGAGGTTGCGCGGACGCAGGCCGCCGAGTGACCGGGCCCGTTCCGCCACCGTGGTGCTGTGCGGATACCTGGCGACAGTGCTGTTGCTGTTCACTCCCTACTACCTCTTCTTCGGGCTACGGGACGCCCGGATGCCGTCCACTGACCTGGTGCTCCCGCTTCCGACCGGCTACGCAGTGGCCTCCGACTCGGGTACGGGACCGCAAGCGTGCGGCAGCGAGGTCTGTTCCCGTCTGCTCTCCGTCACCGGACCGCAAGGACAGCCCGCCGAGGCGACCGCGGCAGCGCTGCGGGAGTGGCTGACCGCCCGTCACGGCTGGCGCCTGGACGCGGCAGGATCAGGCACCCGCCGCATCGGCTGGCTGCTCGACCACCGTTCGACCAGCGTCGACGTGCGCGTGACGGGCCGCCGGGTCTGGATGGAACTGGAGTGTGGTGACGACTGGCACTGAATCGGCCACCGGCCGGGCAAGGACGCGCTCGCTTGTCACCCGAGGAAGCACTGCTGGCCGGGACTTGTCGCCCAGGACGCGGCCGGGAGCCCACGGCCGCGTCACCCGGCTGCACCCTCGCGGTCGCCGAAAGGCCGTCGGCGTCGGTGGCCCCCACCCTGCCGCCGTGGGGCCGGCGAAGCGCGATCACGATCCCGGCACGTCAAGATCGCGTCAGGCCCGCCCGAAGGCGCGTCAGGAACGTGCCAACAGTGGTGCGTGCAGCGGGGGCGGCGGCGTTTGGATACCGGTGCCGGGCGCTGCGGCCGTCTCCGACCGTGTTCATCGTCCCGGCACACCTGGCCCGGGGGTACCTTCCCACCCCGTGGGCCGGACCTGATCAGATCTGGACGACACGAGGTGCACAGAGTGTCCGCGAACGAGAGCCATACCAGCGGCGGCGCGGACGGCGTGTCCGCGTCGGGTGAACGCGACCGGCTGACGGTGCCGCAGGGCCTCGCAGCTCTGTCCCTCGACGCGCTCGCCTCGGTGGCCTACGGGCCGGAGGCGATCGTCGTGGTGCTCGCCGCGGCCGGAAGCGCCGGGCTCGGCTTCACCTTGCCGGTGACGTTGGCGATCGTGGTCCTGCTGGCCGCGCTCACCTTCTCGTACCGGCAGGTGATCGCCGCCTTCCCCGGAGGCGGAGGCGCCTACGCGGTGGCCGGCCGACACCTGGGACGGCGGGTGAGCCTGGTCGCGGCCGCCTCCCTGGTCATCGACTACGTGCTCAACGTCGCCGTCTCCGTCTCGGCCGGCGTCGCCGCGCTCACCTCGGCCTTCCCGTCCCTGTACGCGGACCGCGTGTGGCTGTGCGTGGTCGTGCTCGCGCTGATCACCGGGGTCAACCTCTACGGGGTCGCGGAGTCGGCGAAGGTGATGATCGCGCCGACCGTGGTCTTCGTCGTCTCCGTCTTCGCGGTGATCCTGATCGGCCTGGTACGCGCCCACCCCGCGGTCGCGCCCACGCACCCGTCGGCGTCAGGCGCCTCCGGGGTCGCGGTGCTGTTGCTGCTGCGCGCCTTCGCCTCCGGCTGCTCCGCGCTGACCGGGGTCGAGGCGATCGCCAACGCCGTGCCCACTTTCCGCACTCCCCGGGTGCGCCGCGCCCAGCGGACCGAGATCGCCCTCGGCGCGCTGCTGGGCGCGATGCTGATCGGCCTCTCCCTGCTCATCGGGAAGTTCCACGTCGCCCCGAATGGCACCAAGACCGTGCTGGCACAGCTGACGGACGCCGCCCTCGGCCACAACACCGCCTTCTACGTGGTGCAGTTCGCCACCATGGTGTTGCTCGCGCTGGCCGCGAACACCTCCTTCGGAGGCATGCCGGTCCTCACCTCACTGCTCGCCCGGGACAACAACCTTCCCCACGTCTTCGCGCTGCGCGCCGACCGGCAGGTCTACCGGCACGGAGTGGTCGTGCTGGCGGCGACCGCCCTGGTCCTGCTGGTCGCGGCCCAGGGCGACACCCAGGCGCTCGTGCCGTTCTTCGCCATCGGGGTCTTCATCGGCTTCACCATCTCCCAACTCGGCATGGTGCGGCACTGGCGGATCGAACGCGGAACCGGCTGGCGCGGCCGCGCCCTGCTCAACGGGCTGGGAGCAGCGCTGACGGCCGTGGCGCTGACCATCGAACTGGTGGCCAAGTTCACCGAGGGCGCCTGGTTGGTGTTCCTCGCGGTCGCCGTTCTGGTGGCCCTGTTCGAGACGGTCAACGCCACGTACCGGCGCATCGGGGCCGGGCTGCACCTGGGCGAGGTCCCGCAGCCGCCGGAACAGCGCCGCTCGCTGGTGATCGTGCCGGTGGGCGCGGTCAACCTGCTCACCCGCGAGGCGATCGGCGCCGCGCTCTCCCTCGGCGACGAGGTCCGCGCGGTGACCGTGGTCCATCCCGACGATCAGGACGAGACGGCGTCCCGGCTACTGGCCGACGCGTGGCGGGCCTGGCACCCTGACGTGCCGCTGACCGTTCTGACCAGCAGGACCCGCTCGCTGACCCGTCCGGTCGGCGACCACCTGCGCGCGGTCGTCGCCGAGGACACCCACGACCGGGTCGTCGTGCTGATCCCGGAGATGCACCTGCCGCGCCCGTGGCAGCGCCTGCTCCAGAACCAGCGTGGCGCCGTCCTGGACCGCGCGATCCGCCGCTACACCGACGTCGTCATCTGCCGCTTGAGGTTCCGCATCGACGTGCCGAGCCGACCGTAGCGGATGCGGCGCCGACGGGACCCACTTGTCGCCGCATCCCAACGAGGAACGGGACTTTGGGGAACACGGACAAGGCTTCGTCGTCGGTCGCGGGGCACTCTGGCCCACGCTGAGGCTTCAACGGCGTGCGGAGGAGCGAACGTGGTGCGTGCGGACGGGGCTCGCGCAGGACGCGCCCACGTGCTCGGGATCCTGGGCGGGATGGGGCCCTTGGCCACTGCCGACTTCTACCGGCGGCTGGTGGAGCGCACGCCCGCCACCCGGGACCAGGAGCACCTTCCCGTGGTCATCTGGGCGGATCCCGGCGTGCCGGACCGGACGGCCGCGCTCGTGGAGCGCGCGCCCTCGCCGTTGCCCGCGCTGGTGGAGGGGGCGCGGCGGTTGCGGCGGGCCGGGGCGACCGTCGTGGCCGTGCCCTGCAACACCGCTCACGCGTTCATCGCGCCGGTCGCCAAGGCCGCCGGGGTGGAGGTCCTGGACATGGTGGGCGCCGCCATGCGCGAGGCGGTCCGGCTCGCGGTCGGCGGGGGCGGGGTCGGCGTACTGGCCACGAACGGCACCCGGGCGGCACGGTTGTACGAGCGGGCGGCGCCTGCGGCGGTCGAGGTCGTCCAGGTCCGCGCGGACGTGCAGCGCGACTGCGTGGACGCTGCGATCGGCCTCGTCAAGGGCGGTGGCGACCTGGGCGTCGCCGCCGAGTTGATCGCCGACGCCACCCGGGAGCTGCGCCGGCAGGGAGCGGAGGTGGCCGTGGCCGCCTGCACGGAGATCCCGCTGGTCAGCGGCGCGGCCATGCGCGTGCTGCCGGTGCTGGACTCGACCGACGCGCTCGTCGACGCGGCCCTGGTCAGAATGGGACGCCTGCCCGCCTGAGCAGCCCTGGTCAGACGGGGGCAGCTGCCGCCATCATTGGTGCGATACGACGGAACGTCGACGTATTCTCGTGCCCGGATACGAACCGGCGGCACAGGCGCCGACCTAGCCTGCGGAGATGATCGCGCACATGTCGACGTATCCCGCACGCAGTCTCGGCCGGGTGCTGGAGGACTTCGGACGGACCCTGCTGGACCTGCTGCACGGCGACGTGGACGCGGTGCCGGAGATCGGCGGGGTGGCGATCCACGACCCGTACGACGAGCAGGTCTTCCCCGCGCACGCGATCGTGCTCGCCGTGTCGGCCCGCTCCCGCGCGGACATCGAACAACTGCTGCGGCAGCTCGGGGCGCAGAGTGTCGCGGCGCTCGTCGTACGTGGTCCGGTGGCGGAGGCCGAGCAGCTGGGGCTGGTGGCGGCCGAGACGGGAGTCGCGCTGCTCGCGCTGACACGCGGGGCCTCGTGGGCGCAACTGGCCGCGATGCTGCGGACGCTGCTGTCGGAGGGCGACGTCGGGGAGGCGGAGGGGGACCGGCAGACGCTGGGCGGGGTGCCGTCGGGCGATCTGTTCGCACTGGCCAACGCCGTCTCGACGCTGCTGGACGCGCCGATCACCATCGAGGACCGGCGCCAGCGCATCCTGGCGTTCTCGGGGCGACAGGACGAGGCGGACGCCTCGCGCGTGGCGACGATCCTGGCGCGGCAGGTGCCCGAGGGATACGTGCGCATCCTGGAGGGCCGCGGCGTCTTCAAGGAGCTCTACCGCAGCGCCGATCCGGTGCACATCGCGCCGGCGACCCTCAGCGAGGGGGAGACCGCGCTGCCCCGGGTGGCGGTCGCGGTGCGGGCCGGTGACGAGATCCTGGGATCGATGTGGGCGGCGGTGGCCCGACCGCTGACTCCGGAACGGGAGGCCGCGTTCAAGGAGACTGCCAAGCTCGTCGCCCTGCACATGCTGCGGGTGCGCGCGGGGACGGACGCGGAGAACCGGTTGCGCGCCGATCTGGTGGCGACCGCGCTGGAAGGCGGTGCCGGTGCCGCCGACGCCCTGCGCCGCCTCGACCTGGCCGACGAGCCCGCACTGGTGGTCGCGCTCGGCGTGACCGGCGCGACCACCGCCGACCACGCGCTGCTGACCGCCGAACGGCAGCAGTTGACCAGTGCCCTGGCGGTGCACCTGACCGCGGTCCAGCCCCGTTCGGCGGTGGCGCTGCTGGGGGACGTGGCGTACGCGATCGTGCCGGCCGCCGGTGACCCGGCCGCGGCCAGGGAGCGGGCCGTGCAGCTCGGCCAGGACTTCCTGCACCGCACGGGCGGGCGGCAGGGAGCGGTGGTGGGCGTGGGGTCGGTCGCGCCGGAGCCCACCGCCCTGGCGCGGTCGCGCGCGAACGCCGACCGCGTGCTGCGGGTGCTGTTCGCCGGGCCGGGCGAGCGCAGGGTGGCGTCCATCGCGGACGTGCACGTGGACGCCCTGCTGCTGGAGATGCGCGATCTCGCACGGGCGCACGGCGACGAGCTGTCGGCGCCCATCGCGCGTCTGGTGGCGTACGACGCGAAGCACAACGCCCAGTTGGTGGCCACGCTGCGGGCGTGGCTGGACGCGTTCGGCGACGTGATCGAGGCGTCCGCGCGCGTCTTCGTGCACCCCAACACCTTCCGCTACCGCATCCGCCGCGTCGCGGAGGTGAGCCGGCTGGACCTGGACGACCCGGCGCAGCGGTTCTCCGCGATGCTCCAACTGCGGTTGATGGACACGGGGGTTGGCGGGCCCGGGCAGCGATGAGCCGCGGTCTCGGTCACCCGTGAGGTGACCGAGACCGCGGTCGGTGACCGGGTGCCGCCGGTGCTACAGCCGCACGCCCGGCGGCACCGGCAGGTCGCGGTGGGCGTCGTGGAAGGCGTTGGCGCGCTCGTCGGTGCGGATCCAGTCGTAGAAGAGTTCCTTGGTGGACAGCGTCTCGATGCCCGCTCTGGCCAGGCGGCGCAGTCCCCGGTCGTGGGCCGGTCCCGGGGAGAACGTCGCGTCGTCCACCACGGCCACCCGCCTGCCCGCGTCGTGGAGCCTGATCGCCGAGTGCGCGACGCAGATGTCGGTCTCCAGGCCGACCAGCACCATGGTCGTGCGCCCGGTGGCCTCGATGGCGTCCGCGATGTCCGGGTTGTCCCAGACGGCGAAGGCGTTCTTGGGCAGCGTCACGGCCTTGGCGGGAAGGCGGTCGGCGATGGCCGGTTCCGTGCGGCCGTTGCCCGCGGGGTCCTCCTCCGTGACGACGACGGGAACGCCGAGGCGGTCGGCGACGGCGGTGAGCCAGGCGACGCGCTGCACCATCTCGTGGTATCGCAGCCGGTCCACGTCCAGCCGCCGCGGCGGATAGAAGTCGGTCTGCACGTCGATGACCACCAAGGTGGTGTCGTCACGGTCGATGAGCGGCATCAGCGCGGTCTCCTCGTCATGGGTCGGCGATCACCCTAGACACGCCACGCGGCGCGCGGGTCGTCCGGCGGGCCAAGCGGCAGGTGTGCTGTTCGTCGTCGGGCACCAACCACGACCGGGACGCACCGCATAGGGTGCGGAAACCGCTCGGCGGCCCCCGGCATCGCACCGCCCCTCACCTCCGGAAACGAGGACTCCGTGACCGCCCACCCCGCCCACTGGACGGCCCGCCTGTCAGCCCTGGCGCAGCAGTACGCCGTGCCGGGCGCGAGCCTCGCCTTCTGGCACGCGGACCGGGTCCACACCGCGGTGACCGGCGTGCTCAACACCGCGACCGGCGCGCCCGTACAACCGGATTCGCTCTTCCAGATCGGTTCGGTCACCAAGGTGTGGACCGCCACGCAGATCATGCTGCTGGTCGAGCAGGGGGAGTTGGCGCTCGACGACCGGCTGGTCGACGTGCTGCCCGGCTTCCGGGTGCGGGACGCGGAGGCGACCACGACGATCACGATGCGGCACCTGCTCACCCACACGTCCGGCATGGACGGTGACCTGTTCCTCGACACCGGACGCGGTGACGACTGCCTGGCGTCCTACGTGGCCGCCTGCGCCGGTCTGGAGCAGGTCTTCCCCGTCGGCGCGTCCCACTCGTACTGCAACTCCGGGTTCGTCATCGCGGGCCGGGTCGTCGAACACCTCACCGGACTGACCTGGGACGCGGCACTGCGGGACCGGATCTGCCGCCCCCTCGGCCTGACGCACACCCGCACCCTGCCCGAGGACGTCCTGTCCTTCGGCGCCGCGATCGGTCACACCGAGGACGGTGTGCCGGTGGACCGCTGGGGACTGCCCCGGTCCGTCGGTCCCGCCGGGCTGGTCTGCGCCCGGCCCGCGGACGTGGTGGCCTTCGGCCGCGCCCATCTGACACCGGGCGCGCTGCTGGCCGACCCTGCCGCGTTGCGCGTACCGCAGGCCGAACTGCCCAACCCGTACGACGACGCGCGCTGGTGGGGGATCGGCTGGAGCCTGGACGAGTGGGACGGCCACCTCGTCGCCGCGCACACCGGTGACACCATCGGCCAGCACGCGGCCTTGTGGGTGCTGCCGGAACCGGGCACGGTCGCCACGGTGGCGGTCAACGGGGGCCGCTCCGCCGAGTTCCAACGCGCCGTGATCGGCGAGCTGGTGGCCGCCCTGCACGGCATCCGCGTCCCGGCTCCTCCGGCTCCTCCTGGCGAACCCGTCGACGTCGACCCCGGGCCGTTCACCGGCGTGTACGAGAGGGCCGGGAGCAGGATCACCGTCACCGCCCACGAGGCCGGACTACGGCTGTGCGCGGAGCCCACCGGCCTGCTGGCCGGCCTCGCACGGCCCCGCACCCTGGATCTGGTCCCGTTCACCAGCACCGCGTTCCTCGCCCGCGAGCACGAGGACGACCAGTGGCAGCCCGTGGTGTTCGAGGCCCGCCCGGACGGCGTCTCGTACCTGCACCACAGCGGCCGCGCCACCCCCAGAGTCCGCTGACCCTCATCGCGATCGGAACCGCCATGACCTCTTGCGCACCACCGTCCGCCCAGCAGACGATCGCGGCCCTCCGGCAGATCTTCGACGACGCGGGCGTCGAGGGCTTCGTCCATGCCCGCGACCTCGACACCGGCGCGGAGATCGGCCTGCGCGCGGACGAGCGGGTCATCGTCGCCTCCCTCAGGAAGATCCCCGTCGCCCTGGCGTACGCGCGCCGGGCCGCGTCCGGACAGCTGGACCGCTCCGCCCGCCACACGGTCACCGACGCCAACCGCGAGGGCGGCGGCATCGGCACCGACTCCTGCCTGCACGACGTGGGCATGAGCACCCGTGACCTCGCGTTCTTCATGCTTTCCATGAGCGACAACGCGGCCACCGACAAGCTGATGGAGATCGTCGGCACGCAGGCCGTCCGGACCGCCGCCCGTGACGTGGGGTGTCCCGACCTGCCGGTGGGACGGTGGCGCGAACTGTGGGATCCGGTCTGGGAGGAGCTGGGCATCGACCCCGAGGGGGACCTCGACGCGCAACTCGCCGAAGTCGGTGACGAGCGCATACGGGACCTGGCGATGCTCGACCCCACCCGGACGGGCTTCGCCACCCCGCGGCAGGTCACCGGCATGCTCGCCGCGATCTGGCACGACGAGGCCGGAACGCCGCAGGCGTGCGCCGAAGTCCGTGAACTGATGCGCCATCAGCTCTCCCAGCACCGGCTGGTCGCCGCGTTCGAGGACGGCGTGACGGTGTCGGCCAAGAACGGCTCACTGTGGGGCGTCCTCAACGAGGCCGCGGTCGTGGAGTTCCCCGACGGCGGCCGTTACGCCGTCGCCGTGTTCCTGCGCACCCCGGCGCTGCACGGCCGCCAGCCGCGCGCCGATCAGGCGATCACCCGGGCCGCGCGGTGCGCCGTCGAGCACCTGCGCGCAACGCCCGCACCCGCCTGGCGCCCCCACGTCACCGCGCCCGCCGCCGTCACGTCGTCCGGCCTCGACCACCAGCTGGAGCGGATCTTCGCCGACGCCCGCGCGGAAGGCTTCGTCCACGCCCTGGACCTGACCGACGGAACAGAAGTGGGCCACCGGGCGGACACCCCCGTCGTCCTCGCCTCCGTCTTCAAGATCCCCATCGCCCTGGAGTACGCCCGCCAGGCGGCCACCGGGGAACTGGACCGTGCCGCCCGACGCACCGTCACCGCCGACCACCGCATGGGCGGGAGCGCCACCGCGGGATGCGGGAACGACGTGGAGATGAGCGTGCGCGACCTGGCGTTCATGATGATGACGATCAGCGACAACGCGGCCACCGACCTGCTGCTCGACGTCGTCGGACAGGACCGCGTCCGCGCCACCCTGCGGGCGCTGGGCCTGCCCGGCTTCGGCGTACGGTCCTGCCGGTCCCTCGACGACGACATCCGCCGCGACCTGGGCCTGGCCCCGGGCAGCTCGATCGACGACCAGCTCGACCACGTCACCGAGGCGGACCTGCTCGCGCTGAGCACACACGACCCGGCGCGCGCTCCGTCCGCGACACCACGCGAGGTCACCACGTTGCTGCGGGCGATCTGGCGGGACGAGGCGGCGCCCGTCGAGGCCTGTACCGAAGTGCGGTCCTTGATGGCCCAACAGGTGTGGCAGCACCGGCTGTCCGCGGGCTTCGGTCCTGAGATGACGGTGGCCGGAAAGACCGGCACCGAGTTCGCGGTGCGCAACGAGGCCGGCGTGGTGACCTGCCCGGACGGCAGACGCTACGCGGTCGGCGTGTTCCTGCGCACCGCCTCCACGGCGACCCGCCAGCCCGCCGCCGACCAGGCCATCGGCCGGGCCGCCCACGCCACGATCAGGTGGCTGCGTTCCTGACCGGTACGCGTGCGGATCAGGAACGCAGCCACCTTAATCCGCACGCGTGTGTCCTGACCCGCACGCGTGCGTCCTCGCACCCACACGTGCACGTCCCCGCGCCGACGGGTTCGCACGCCGCCGCCCGGCCCGGCGGCGGCCCGAGGCGACCGTCGGGAATGGGACACCGCGACGAATTCGAGCCAACCGATTCGTCGTCCCGCCTGAACCATCCGGACGCGCGAGCCGGGAGGGTGAGGCAACTTCCCCAGCCTGGAGCTCCCTGATGAAGACACCCCGAGTGGTCGTCGCCGGCATCGCGGCGTCAACGCTCCTCCTGGCCGGCTGCGGCGCCCCGACAGCGGGCACCAAGGGCGGTGAGACGTTCGCCTTCGCCCTCAAGAGCGACCCCGGATCGCTCGATCCCGCCCTGGCGCAGAGCACCTCCACCTACACCGCGCTGTCGCTGGCCTACGACACCCTGGTAAATGTCGACAGCGACGGCCGGGTCGTCTCCGGCCTCGCCGGCTCCTGGAAGGTCAGGCCGTCCTCGGTCACCTTCACCCTCCGCAAGGGCGTCACCTGCGCGGACGGCAGCCCGGTGACCCCGGACACGATCGCGGCGAACGTCCGCCACATCACCGACCCCCGGACCGCGTCCCCGGCCTACGGCGTCGTCGTGCCCGAGGGACTGACCGCGACGCCGGACGACGCCGCGGGAACGGTGACGCTGTCCACCCCGCGGCCGTTCTCGTTCATCCTGCAGAGCACCCGCTACCTGTTCGTCGTGTGCGGGGCGGGCCTGAAGGACCGCAAGCTGCTGGCCGACGGCACCTCCGGCTCCGGGCCGTTCCAGCTCACCTCGGAGCAGCCGGACCAGAGCTACGTCTTCACCCGCCGCAAGGGCTACGCGTGGGGGCCCGGCGGCGCCGGCACCGCGGGTCCGGGCGTGCCCGGCAAGGTCGAGCTGCGCGTCCTGCCGAGTGAGTCGACCATCGCCAACGAGTTGCTCTCCCACCAGCTCAACGGCGCACTGCTCGAAGGCCCGGACCGGGCGCGCGTGAGCAACGTGCCCGGGGTGACCACCAGCATCCAGCAGAACGGCACTCAGGAGTTCTTCTTCCACGAGGGCCCGGGCCACCCCGGCAGCGACCCGGCCGTGCGCAAGGCCCTGCTGGCCGCTGTGAACCTCACCGACCTGGGCGCCGTAGCCACCAGCGCGACCGGTCGGCGTCCCACCGGCCTGGTCACCCAGCCCCGCCCCTGCTCCGGCGACAGCGTCACCGGCCACCTGCCCGCCTACGACCCGCAGGTGGCCGAACGGGAACTGGACGCCGCCGGCTGGCGCCGCCCCGGCCCCGGTCAGGTGCGCGTCAAGGACGGCAGGAAGCTGACGATCCGCATGATCTACGGCGCCTCCGCGGGCGAGACCATGGCCGCGGCCGCCGAGTACCTCGCCGACGTCTGGAAGCAGATCGGCGCGGACGTGCAATTGCGGGCCGTGTCCGACGCCGCCTACAGCCAGGTCGAGGACGTCACCCAGGACTGGGACGTCGACTGGGCACCGCTGGGCGTCACGCTGCCCACCCAGCTCGTCGGCCTGCTGTCCGGCCCCTTCACCCCCGACGGCAACAACTTCGCCCACCTGACCAACACCACGTACGACAGCCTGACGGCCAAGG
The DNA here is from genome assembly GCF_019890615.1 of Streptantibioticus parmotrematis. Classification (GTDB taxonomy): domain Bacteria; phylum Actinomycetota; class Actinomycetes; order Streptomycetales; family Streptomycetaceae; genus Streptantibioticus_D; species Streptantibioticus_D parmotrematis. The sequence continues at coordinate 566,998 of NZ_JAINVZ010000001.1, forward strand.
CGAGCACGCTGCCCGGAACCACCGGCTGTTCGCTGTGGGAACGCTCGGAGAGCGCCCTGTTCGACGACGCCGACCTGGTCCCGGTCGTGGACAAGACGCAGACGGTGGCGGCTTGGGACGCGACCTTCCAGATCTCCTCCGGCCTGTTCTCGCCCACCACGATCCGCCTGACAGGGGCCACGAGATGACCGCGCACGCCTCCCCTCCCGCTCACGCCTCCCCTCCCGCTCCCGACCGCCGCGGCCGGCGGCCGGGCGCCGGCTTCCTCGCCCGCCACCTGCTGCGTCTGCTGCTGTCGCTCACCGTCCTGGTCGTGGCGTCCTTCGCGATGATCCACCTGATCCCCGGCGACCCGTTGCGGCAGATGCTCGGACCCTCCGCGCCGAAGGCCCTGGTGGACCAGCGCCGTGCCCAACTGGGCCTCGACCAGCCGCTGGTCGTCCAGTTCGCCCACTACGTGCGGCATCTGTGCACCGGCGACCTGGGCACCTCGTTCTTCTCCTCCGAGCCGGTCAGCGAGATCATCCGCCAGGGCCTGCCCAACACCCTCGCCCTGGCCCTGCTCGCCACACTCGTCGCCCTGGCGGTGGCGATCCCCCTCGGCATGTGGAGCGCGGTGCGTGCCCACCACGGCCGCGGGCGCCGTACCGACACCGTCTTCGCCACGCTCACCGGCGCGGCCGTCGCGGTCCCCGAATACCTCTACGGGCTCGCCCTGCTGCTGGTCCTCGCCCTGGGCGCCCACCTGCTGCCGCCCGCCGGTCTGACCGGCCCGTCCTCCTACGTGCTGCCGGTCCTCTCGCTGGCGATCGCGCCGGCCGCGATGATCGCCCGCCTGGCCCGGGTGGAGACCCTGCGGGAGCTGGACACCGACTACATGCGACTGGCGCGCGCCAAACGCCTGCCCCCGTGGCGTACCTACGCCGTGCACCTGCTGCCCAACACCCTCACCGCGACCCTCACCATGGGCGGCCTGCTGCTCAGCGGCCTGGTCACCGGCAGCGTGCTGGTGGAGAACGTCTTCGCCTGGCCGGGCCTCGGTCTGCGCACGGTCGAGTCGATCACGCAGAAGGACTATCCCGTCGCCCAGGCCATGATCCTCGTCTACGGCGCGCTGGTCCTCGTCATCAACTTCCTCGTCGACGTGGCCCTGGGCGTCCTCGACCCCACGTCCACGCTGTCCGCCGGACCCAAGGAGGCATGATGCGCCGCCTGCTGCGCACCCCCGCCGGACTCGTCGGCACCACCCTGGTCGCCGCCCTGCTGGTCCTCGCCGTCGTCGCGCCGTGGATCTGGGGCTCCGATGCCACCCGCATCAACCCCGCGCAGATCGGCCAGGGATCCAGCGCGGCCCACCTGCTGGGCACCGACGCGCTCGGCCGCGACCTGCTGGCCCGCACGCTGGTCGCCACCCGGCTGACCCTCGGCCTCGCCGCGCTCGCCACCGGCATCGGCACGGCCGCCGGGATCGTGCTGGGCGCCCTGCCCTCCCTGCTGCCGCGCGGCTGGGGCCGCTGCGTCGTCGCGGCCGTCGACATCCTCGTCGCCTTCCCCGCCCTGCTGCTGGCGATGTTCACCGCGGTGGTCACCGGACTCGGCGGGCGCGGAGCGGTCCTGGGCATCGGGGTGGCCCTGGCCCCCACCTTCGCCCGCCTCACCCACACCCTGACCGCGTCCGTCGCCGGCAGCGACTACATCGCCGCCGCGAGGATGCTGCGCGTCCCGCGCCACCGCGTCCTCACCCGGCACGTGCTGCCCAACATCGCCGAGCCGCTGATCCTCAACCTCGCCCAGTCCATGGGCGCCGCGCTGCTCGGGCTGTCCGCGATGTCGTTCCTCGGCATGGGCGTCCAGGCGCCGTCGTACGACTGGGGCCGCCTGCTCAACGACGCCTTCGGGCACGTCTACGTCACCCCGTCCGTGGTCGTCGCCCCCGCGGTCGCGGTCACTCTCGCCGGGCTCGGGTTCATGCTGCTGGGCGACGCGTTCGCCGCGGCGGCCGCCCGCACCATCGACCCCGTCGGCGACGCCGTGCTCCCGGACCTGCCGAAGGCCGCTGCCCCCGCCGACCCCGACGCCGTGCTGGAGATCCGCGACCTGACGGTCGCCTTCCCCGGTGGCGTCACACCCGTCCGCCAGGTCTCCTTGACCGTGCGGCCGGGGGAGATCGTCGGCGTCGTCGGCGAGTCCGGCAGCGGCAAGAGCATGACCGCCGCCGCGATCGGCGACATCGTGCCCCACCCCGGCCTGGTCGGCAGCTCCCGCTCCCGCCTGTGCGGGGTCGACCTCGACACCCTCACCCCCGCCGCCCGGCGCAAGCTCCTCGGCTCCTGCCTGGCCATGGTCTTCCAGGACCCCACCTCCTCCCTCAACCCCGCCCTGCGCGTGGGCGGCCAGCTCGCGGAGGTCGCCACCCTGCACGCCGGAGCCACCAGGGCCCAAGCCCGCGCCCGCGCCGTCGAACGCCTCGACCGGGTGCACATCAAGCACCCCGAGCACGTCATCCGCCAGTACCCCCACGAACTGTCCGGCGGCATGCGGCAGCGCGCCGTCATCGCCATGGGCCTGATGGGCACCCCGCGGCTGATCATCGCCGACGAACCCACCACCGCCCTCGACGTCACCGTCCAGCGTGAAGTCCTGCGCGTGCTGCGCGAGGTGGTGGACGAATCCGCCGCAGGCGCGCTGTTCATCTCCCACGACATCGCCGTCGTCGGCGAACTGTGCGACCGCGTCGCGGTGATGTACGCCGGCCGCGTCGTCGAGGAACTGCCTGCCGCCGACCTCGCCGCCGACGCCCGCCACCCCTACACCCGCGCCCTCATCGGCTCACTGCCCGACATGGCCACCGACCGGTCCGCCCCGCTCACCACGATCCCCGGCCGCCAGCCCGCGCCGGGCGACGTGCCGACCGGCTGCGCCTTCGCCGACCGCTGCGCGCTCACCACCGCACGCTGCGCCACCCGCCCGCGCCTGGTCCGCGACGGACAGCACGCGGTCGCCTGTTGGGAGGTCTCGTGAACATCGAACAACTCACCGTACGGTTCGGCCGCTTCACCGCCGTCGACCACGTCACCCTCGCGGTGCCCGACGGCACCGCGCTCGGCCTGGTCGGCGAGTCCGGCTCCGGCAAGTCCACCCTGGCCCGCGCGGTCGCCGGACTCCTCCCGCACCGCGGCAGCGTCACCGGAGTCACCCCGGGGCGGATCCAGATGGTCTTCCAGGACCCCTACTCCTCCCTCGACCCGCGGATGACCATCGGCGAGGCCGTCCTCGAAGGCGCGCGCACCAGCCGCCACCAGCGCGCCGCGCAGATCACGCGCCTGCTCGACCTGGTCTCGTTGCCCACCTCCTGCGCCGCCAAGTACCCGCGCGAACTGTCCGGCGGGCAGCGGCAGCGCGTCGCGATCGCCCGGGCGCTCGCCGCACGGCCCGAAGTGCTCATCGCCGACGAGATCACCTCCGCCCTGGATGTCTCCGTACAGGGCGCGGTGCTCAACCTGATCCGCGAACTGCGCGCCGAACTCGGCCTGACCATGCTGTTCATCTCCCACAACCTCGCCGTCGTCCGCTACGTCTGCGACACCGTCGCGGTCATGCGCGGCGGCCGCCTCGTCGAGAACGGCCCGGTCGACGAGGTGGTCAACACGCCGACCGACCCCTACACCCGCGCCCTGCTGGACGCCGTACCGCGCCTGGCCCCCGCCTGACGGCGATCGCGCCGCCCCCTCAACCCCCCTTCACCGGAAAGGCGTTGCCGTGTCCGAGGACCTCCACCACCGCGCCGTCGTCGCCGACGCGCACAACGACCTGCTGATGGCCGTCGCCGCCCGCCCCCCGAAGCGCTGGGGCGCCTTCTTCCGCGAACGCTGGCTTCCGCAACTGCGCGAAGGCGGCATCGATCTACAGGTCCTGCCCGTCTTCATCGACGACCCGTACCGCCCCGAAGGCAGCCTCCGGCAGACCCTGCGCATGATCGAATGCGCCCACGTCCTGGCCGAGGAGAACGCCGACCAGGTCGCCCTGTGCACCAGCGGCACCGAGATCGACGCCGCCCTGGCCGCGGGGAAGACCGCCCTCGTCCTCGCGCTGGAGAGCGCCCCCGGCATCGACGCCTCCGTCGAGCTGTTCTCCACCATGCACCGCCTCGGCGTACGGATCGCGTCCATCGCCCACTGGGGCCGCACCCCGCTCGCCGACGGCAGCCGCGAGGACGCCACCGGCAGTCGGCTGACCGCGCCCGGCGTCGCCGCCGTACGGGAGATGGAACGCCTCGGGATCCTCTTCGACGTCTCCCACCTCGGCGCGACCGGCGTCGCCCACGTCCTGGAACTGGCGACCCGCCCGCTGATCGCCACCCACTCCTGCGCCCGCGCGCTGCGCGACCACCACCGCAACCTCACCGACGAGCAGATCCGCGGTGTCGCCGCGACCGGCGGCCTGGTCTGCGTCGCCTTCGTCCCCGACTTCCTCACCGACCGTCAGGACACCGTCCACGTCGACCGGATCGTCGACCACATCGAGTACGTCGTCTCCGTCGCCGGTGTCGACCACGTCGGCATCGGCGCCGACTTCGTCCGCGAGGTCATGACCGACGTCATGCCCCCGTGCTGCGAGGACTTCCCCGATGAGGAGGACCCGGGGTTCACCTTCCCCGGCCTGGAAGGCCCCGCCGGCATGCCCCTGGTGACCAAGGCCCTGCTGACCCGCGGTCTGCCGGAAGCCGACATCCTCAAGATCCTCGGCGGCAACCTGCGCCGCCTGCTCACCACCCACCTGTGACGCCTCCGGGGCTGACCGGCCGCATGCGGTCCCCGGCCGCCCGTTGGTCGTCACGAACGAACCGGTCCCTCACGATTCAGACCGTACGACCAGCGGCCCGCACACCGCGCTCGACAGCATGAACGTGCGATGGCCGCGGACGCCCGGGCGGGCGGACCGCCACGCCGGGGCTCGAAGGGACGGGCGAGCCGGACCGGCGGACCCGAAGCCCCACACCTCCGCGGTCATCGCCACCAGGCGACGGACCACCGCCGCCCTCCGCCACCGAAAGGCAGGCAATGTCCACCGTCGTACCCGACCTCGAGGCCATGCTGGCCGACCTGGAAGCGCTCGTCACCTGCGAGTCCTTCTCGGCCGACCACGCCGCCCTCGCCACCTGCGCCCGCGTCCTCGCCGCCCGTGGCAGCCGCCTGCTCGGCGCGGAGCCCGACCTGATCGTCACCGACGGGGTCACCCACGTGCGCTGGGCCTTCGGCACCCCGCGGGTGCTTCTCCTGGGCCACCACGACACGGTGTGGCCGACCGGCTCCCTGCGCACCCATCCGTGGCAGGTCCGCGACGGCATCGCCACCGGGCCCGGGGTCTTCGACATGAAGGCCGGACTCGTCCAGCTCCTGCACGCCGTCGCCGCGCTGTCCCCGGCCGAACGCGACGGGGTGTGCGTCCTGGTCACCGGCGACGAGGAGGTCGGCGGCGACGCCTCCCGCACCCTCATCGAGGAGACCGCCCGCACCTGTGCCGCCACGTTCGTGCTGGAGGCGTCCGCGGACGGCGGCGCGCTCAAGACCGCCCGCAAGGGGGCCTCCTGGTACGAGATCCACGTCAAGGGCCGCGCGGCGCACGCCGGCCTGGAGCCCCACAAGGGCGTCAACGCGGCCGTGGAAGCGGCCCACCAGATCCTGGCCCTCACCGCCCTCGCCGACCAGGTCGGCGCCGACACCGGCGAGACCGGTACCACGGTCACTCCGACGCTGCTCACCTCCGGCACCACCGGCAACACCGTCCCGGCCGCCGCCCGCATCAGCGTCGACGTCCGCGTCCCCAGCCAGGCCGCGCAACGACGCGTCGACGACCTCGTACGCGGCCTGCGCCCCGTCGACCCGCAAGCCGCACTCCGGGTGAGCGGCGGGCCCAACCGCCCACCCCTGGACGCCGACAGCTCGGCCGCGCTCTACGCCCTCGCCCAGCGCAAGGCCGCCGACCTCGGCATGCCGCCCCTACGAGGTGTCTCCGTCGGGGGAGCCTCCGACGGCAACTTCACCGCGGGCGTCGGCTGCCCCACCCTCGACGGCCTCGGCGCCGTCGGCGGCGGAGCCCACGCCGACCACGAACACGTACAGGTCCACCACCTCCCCACGCGCGCCCGGCTGCTCACCGAACTGATCCGCGAGGTGAACCGATGACCATCCCGGCCCCGGACATCAGAGAACTGCACGACCTGGACGACTTCGCGGACGTCGTCGCCCTCTTCGCCCGCATCTGGCAGTGCCCGCCCGAACACTCCCCGGTCAACGTCGAGCAGATGCGCGCCCTGTCCCACTGCGGCAACTACGTCGCCGGCGCCTACCACCAGGGCCGCCTGGTCGGCGCCTCCGTGGCCTTCCTGTCCGCGCCGGTCGGACGCGGCCTGCACTCCCACGTCACCGGCGCACTGCCCGGGCTCGGCGCGGGCCACGCCCTCAAACTCCACCAGCGCGCCTGGGCTTTGGAACGCGGCCTGGACCGGATCACCTGGACCTACGACCCGCTGGTGCGGCGCAACGCCCACTTCAACCTGGTCAAGCTGGGCGCCCTGCCGGAGGAGTACCTGCCCTCCTTCTACGGGCCCATGGACGACGGCATCAACACCGGCGACGAGACCGACCGCGCCCTGGCCGTCTGGCACCTGCTCGAACCCCGCGCCGAAGCGGCCGCCCTCGGCCACCCCCAGCGTCCCGACCTCCCCTCGGCAACCCACTACGCCCTGCGCGACCACCACGGACGCCCTCGGCCAGGCACCCTCACGGCCGGATCACTCCTCGTCCAACTCCCCGCCGACATCGAGACCTTGCGCAGGACGGACCCCGCAGCCGCGAAGGACTGGCGCCTGGCCCTGCGCGACGTCCTCGGCACCCTTCTGTCCGACGGCGCGAGCGTCATCGGCTTCCACGACAAGAGCAGCTACCTCCTCACCCGAAAGCCCACCGCCTGATGAAGATCACCGGCATCGAACTGCGCCGCATCGCCATGCCCCTGCGCGCCCCGTTCCGCACCTCCTTCGGCACCGAGCACGACCGTGACGTCCTCCTCGTCCGCGTCGTCACCACCCACGGCGACGGCTGGGGCGAATGTGCCGCCATGACCGCCCCCCGCTACAACCACGAATACGTCGACGCGGCCCAGGACCTCCTGCGCCGCCACCTCATCCCCGCCCTGCCCGCCACGGTGGACGCGCACGCGGCCGGCCGCGCCCTGGAGCAGTTCAAGGGCCACAAGATGGCCAAGGCCGCGCTCGAGACCGCGATCCTCGACGCCCAGCTCCGCGCCACCGGCGAGTCCTTCGCCTCCTACCTCGGAGCCGACCGCGCGAGCGTCCCGTGCGGCGTCTCCGTCGGCATCGCCGACTCCCTCCCCGAACTCCTCGACACCGTCGACGACTTCGTCCAGCAGGGTTACGTCCGCATCAAGCTCAAGATCGAACCCGGCTGGGACGTCGAACCCGTCCGCGCGGTACGCGAGCGCTTCGGCGACCAGCTCCTGCTCCAGGTCGACGCCAACGCCGCCTACACCCTCGCCGACGCCCGCCACCTCGCCCGGCTCGACGCGTTCGACCTGCTCCTGATCGAACAGCCCCTCGCCGACGACGACCTCGTCCAGCACGCCCAGCTCGCCCGCCGCCTCACCACCCCGATCTGCCTCGACGAGTCCATCGAGTCCGCAGCCCACGCCGCGGCCGCCATCACCCTCGGCGCCTGCCAGATCATCAACATCAAGCCCGGCCGCGTCGGCGGCTACCTGGAAGCCCGCCGCATCCACGACCTGTGCCGCGCCCACGGCGTCCCCGTCTGGTGCGGCGGAATGCTGGAAACGGGCCTCGGCCGCGCCGCCAACATCGCCCTCGCCGCCCTCCCCGGCTTCACCCTCCCCGGGGACACCTCCGCCTCCAACCGCTACTACGCCACGGACATCACGCCCCCGTTCGAGCTCACCGACGGCCACCTCGAGGTCCCCACCGCCCCCGGCATCGGCACCGACCCCGTCCCGGATGTCCTGGCGGAGGTCACGACGACGACGGAATGGATCGCCCTGTAGGGCCGTCCCGTGAAACGCGACCGTCGGGAGCTGACGCGAAGGACTCTTCGACGGGAGATCCGCCGCGGCGGGCCCTGCCGTTGTGGCGCGGCAGGCGGTGGGCAGAGTCCGGCCGTGCACCGGGTGCCGCCGCTAGACCGCCATCGCCGTGAGCGTGGCGAGTTCGGTGTCGGACAGTGCGATCACGGCGGCTCGGGTGTTCTCCTCCAAGTGGGCGACGCGGGAGGTGCCGGGGATCGGCAGCATCGCCGGGGAGCGCCTGAGCAGCCAGGCGAGCGCGAGCTGTGAGGGCGTCGCACCGTGCCGGCGCGCCAGGGTGGCGAGGGGTCCGTTGCGCCGGGTGAGACGGCCGGTGTCCAGGGGAAACCAGGGGATGAAGCCGATGCCGTGGCGGGTGGCGTGGTCGAGCAGTGGTTCGGCGGTGCGGTCGGTGAGGTTGTACAGGTTCTGCACCGAGACGATCGGCGTGATCCGGGCCGCCGCCTCCACCTCCTCGACGGACACTTCGGAGAGGCCGACGTGACGGATCTTGCCTTCCTCCTGTAGCAGTCTGAGGGCGCCGATCTGGTCCACGAGGGGCACGAGCGGGTCGATGCGGTGCAACTGGAACAGGTCGATGCGCTCCAGACCGAGGTTGCGCAGGCTCAGTTCGACCTGCCGACGCAAGTACTCCGGTCGGCCGACGGGGTGCCACTGGCCCGGTCCGGGGTGGGTGAGACCGGCCTTGGTCGCGATGACCAGGTCGTCCGGGTAGGGGTGCAGGGCCTTCCTGATGAGCTGTTCGGCGATCATCGGACCGTAGCAGTCGGCGGTGTCGATGAAGGTCACCCCCAGGTCCGCGGCCCGGCGCAGGACCCGGACGGCCTCGGCCGGATCCTCCGGGGCACCCAGGGCGCCCGGGCCGGTCAGGTGTTTGGAGCCGAAGCCGAGGCGGGTGACCGTGAGGTCCCCGCCGAGGGCGTACCTGCCCGCGGCCAGGGCCGGGCGCTGGTCCGGGTTCATCGCGGCTCTCCTCGGTTCACTCCGGTGCCGGACCGCCGCTGCCGCGGCGGATGTTGGTGGCGAAGTTCAGGGGGTCGCAGGCGTGGCAGCCGAGGCGCCCGCTGTTGTGGGCGGTTGCCAGGGCGTGGCGTCGGCGGGCGAGGATCGCCTTGGCCGACTCCTCGTGAAGGTTGCCGAAGCCGATGGTGCGGCGTTCCTCCCAGGCGATGGAGTTGCACGGCAGCACGTGGCCGGAGGCGTCGATGTAGAGCTGGCCCAGTTCCACGGTGCAGGAGCGTCCCCGGACGGCGGAGCCGGTCGGGCGGGAGGTACGGACCTCGGTGAGCGGTATGTCGGCGAAGCCGGAGGGGAGCGGGCTGATCAGGGTGGGGCCCGGCCCGGGGGTGGCGTGGAGCGTGGCGACGGTGGTCCTGAGGCGGCGGCGGGTCTCCTCGTTCCAGGTCCTGGCGATGGCTCCCTTGACCGGGATCAGGTGCCACAGGTGCAGGCTCGGCCAGAACGGCAGGGTGGTGAAATCCGCCAGGTCGTCCGCGTTGGTGGGCATGAGAACGGTGTTGAGCTGGCAGAAGACGCCCCGGTCGGAGATCCGGGCCAGTGCCTGCGTGATGTCCTGTTCGGGGAAGGCCGGCAGCTTGCGCCAGGTGGCGTGGCGCTCGGGGTCGGCGAAGTCGCGGGAGTACACGACCTTGGCCAGGCGCGGGGAGTCGAGCAGCCAGTCGTGGCCGGGTTCCAGAACGGTGCCATTGGTGATGAAGCCGAAGTCGAGGCCGAGTCGCCCGGTCAGGGTGAGGAGCGCGTCGAAGTCTGGGTGGGTGACGAACTCCCCACCGGTGAAGATCACGCGCTGCCAGCCCTCGTCGGCCAGGGCACGCAGGGCGTCACGGACGGTGCCGGCCGTGAGGACGCTGTCATCGCGCCAGCTCAGGCACATCGGGCAGCTGGCGTTGCAGGGGTTCTGCAGCGAGAGGTAGGCGGTGCCTTCCAGCTCCGCGGGGTCGGTGGGGTTCAACGGGCCGTCCCTTCGGGTGAGTCGGCGTGGCCGGCACCGTGCCGGGGGGTGGCGGACAGGCGGGCGTCCAGTGCGCTCAGCGCAAGAGTCAGCCGCTCGTGCAGTGCGGTGCCGCCCAGGCGCAGGGTGACCAGTTCCAGGTAGTCCTGGTAGGCGATGGCCCGGGTGTCGAACAGCCAGCCCGCCAGGCACAGTTCTTCGTAGGCACCGGGGCCCAGGGCCTGCCCGGCACCCGAGGCGGTGTCGTGGACGAGGGCGCGCAAGGTCCGGTCGTCGAGGTGGACACGGCGAAGGTAGGGCTCTTCGAGGTTGAGCGAGACCCCGCTGTCCTCGTTGCGCTCCCAGTACCAGAGGTCGTGTTCGTCGAGGAACCTGCACCAGAGCACCGCCAGCACGTACTCGCAGAGCAGTGGTTCGCCCCGTTGGGCACGGTGAGTGTCCTCGTGGGCCTGGAGCAGGAAGACGTACAGGCTCATGATGCCCGCCCGTCCGTGCCGCTCCAGGAGCCGCTCACACTGGCGGGGGCTGAGGCGTTCCACGAACGTGGGCCCGGGGATGGCCGGTGGATAGAACGGGTAGAGCACGGAGTCGCGGAACAGCTCCAGCCAGCTCCGGCCGTCGGGAGGCTGGAAGAGGGCCGGGTCGTAGGTGATCCCGAGGCCGGTCAGGTACCTGCGCCAGCGGCCGAGCAGGTCGTGCACGAGCGGGGTGTCGGTGACGGGTTGTTCCAGCCGCACCGCCGGCAGGCCGGCGCCCGGTATCCCGCGCAGCCGGGAGCGGGTCAGCTCCTGCCAGCGAGCCGCCTGCGGTGCGAAGGGGCGGGAGAAGCGGTCCGCGATGCGGACCCCGAACCCGTCGGCCAGATAGGCGCGGAAGGCGTACCGGTCGACCAGGTAGCCGGGCACCTCCCCGGGTACCGGTGGGGCGTCCGCGGGCCCGGACAGCGCGCGCCAGTCGCGCCCGGCCCGCTCGCGCCAGTGGTCCAGCTCGTCGGTGAAGGAGCCGGTGAACGCGCCGGTGGCCGCCTCGTCGAGCGGGCGGGGCTGCCCCGGCGCCTCGGTGCGGTGGGCCCGCAGCGCGAGGCCGGTCATCGCCGGCCGCCGTTCACGGGCCCGGGCGGCTCGGAAGGCTCGGGCAGCTCAGGCATGACTGTGGCTTTGTCCTGACGTTCCGTCAGATTCGTTGCCTGAAGGATGAGTTCGTCGAGGTCCTGGAACGGCCACAGTGTGACGCCGACCAGGCGTCCCCACAGGTCGCGACAGCGGTGGGCGATCTCCTCGGTGTAGAGGGCGTGCCGGGCCACCACGGGTTCGTCGACGAGCGCCGCGATGTAGAAGCGTTCCAGCCACGGGTGCTCGGCCAGCACCTGTTCGGCCCGCTCGGGGGTGTCCAGGGTGACGGCGACCCGCTGCCAGGCGCTGAGCGCGTCGTGGTCGATGTGCTGGAGGCGGGCGTGCGGCGACACGCGGGGCAGGTGCTCACGCAGGAGCAGCGCCGTCTGCGTGCGGATCTGGGCCAGTTCCTCGAAGGCCTCGAACTGCGGTTCCAGGACGGCTGCCTGGAATTCCGTCAGCAGCGACTTGCCGCCGATCTCGTGGGCCAGGAAGCGCCCGTCGGGCACCTCGCGCAGCCCGGCGTGGCGGATGGCCTTGGCCCGCTCGTGGACCCGCGGGTCGCCGGTGGTGAACATACCGCCGTCGCCGCAACTCAGCGGCTTGGAGGTGTTGAAGCTGAAGGCCGCGCCGTCGCCGAGCGAGCCGACGGCGCGGGTGCCCAGTCGGGCGCCGAGCGCCTGGGCGGCGTCCTCCAGCAGGAGCAGGCCCCGTTCGGTGCAGAACTGCGCCACCCGGCCCGCTCCCGAGGGGTTGCCGAAGGTGTGGACGAAGATCACGGCTCTGGTGTCCGGGGTCAGCACCGCCCGCACGTGCTCGGGCTCGGGGTTGAAGGTGGTGTCGTCGACGTCGCAGAGCACCGGCCGGGCGCCGGTCAGCAGGACGGCCTGGGCGGTGGCCACGAAGGTGGAGCTGGGGATCACCACGTCGTCGCCCGGCCCGATCCCGTGGGCCCGCAGGCCCAGTTCGAGGGCGGCCGTGCCCGCGTTGGTGGTCAGGCACGGCACGCCGAGGAGTTCCTCGGCGCGGGCCTGGACGGCGTTGACGAACCGTCCGCGGTAGATGTTCCACTGCTTGCTGTCCACCAGGTCCAGGAGGTTCTCCCGGATCCGTGCCTCGATGCGCTCCTGGAGGCCGTGTCGGTTCGTCGCCACGTGGGTCCTCTCAGAAGGCGGTGGAGTCGAGGTCGGGCCACTGCTCGTGCAGGCCCTGGAAGTAGGCGGGCAGGGATTCCGGCGCGCGCTCACGCATGATCGTCACCCCGGCACCGAACGGCAGGTCCAGCAGCTGCCACTGCGGGTGGCGTTCCTCGATCTCCAGGAGCAGGCGGCGCGGGCCCGACCACTTGGGGTTGGCGCTGCGGCTGACGGTGTCGTGGAAGATGATCGTGCCGCCGGGCGCCAGCCGGGGCGACATCAGCCGGAAGTCGGTCTCCACCGCCTCGTAGAAGTGCCCTCCGTCGATGAACAGCAGGTCGATCGGCGGGAGCTGGGCACAGGCCTCGGTGGCCGCGAACTGCTCGGTGGTCATCAGATGGTGGACGATGTGCTCCTCGACGCCGAAGGACTTGAACCAGGTGCGCACCTGCTCGGCGTCGGTCCAGAAGTCGTCGTCGAAGGAGGGGTCCACGAAGGTGATGGCGGGCGCGTCGCGGTCGCGCTGAGCCTTGGCGAGCAGGATCGGCACGAAGCCGCGCCCCGAGCCGATGCTCAGCACGACGCGTGGTTCCAGCGCCCTCGTGAGGCCGTAGTACAGCCAGCCGAGCCCGAGGCTGTCGCGGTGCGCGGCGCGCACCGCGTCCGGCGCGTCCCGCCCGCCCCAGGTCGGAGGACCGGCCGGAAGCTTCGCGTGGCCGGTGCGGTTCGGTTCCATGTCGGGATGGGACAGGAAGTGCGACACCCAGTTCTCGTCCATGCGGTCCTCTCCTTACCGTTCAACCTTGTTGAACGTCGATTTGCGAAGCAGCATCCGGGCGACGGCGTTGCCCGCTCCGAGCGACTTGAAGGCCACCGCGAGCGGGACCAGGCCCCGGGCGGAGCGGGTGGCGGCGCCGGTCGCGGGAGGACTGGTGAGCCGCAGCGCCTGCGCGCCCAGTTCGTAGTAGCCGTACATCAGCCCGGTCAGCGCCACCGGTCCACGCCATCCGGCCATGCGGTGGGCGCCGGCGGCGGCGAGGGCGAACACCGCGGGGCGGCACAGCCACCGGCCGGCCAGCGCGGTGTGGGTGAGCAGGGGCAGCACGGTGTCCGGGGCGAGCGAACTCGGCCTGTACCAGCGGAAGAACTGAAGGTTCCCGGAGTACCAGAAGGTGTGCTGGCGGATGAGTCCGGTGTGGCTGGTGGGCGACTGGCAGGCGTCGTCGAAGGGCACCGGATGGATGGCGATGCCTGCCCGGGAGAGCGCGAAGCCGATCTGGATGCCGTCGCACGGTCCGGTCCGGGGGAACCCGCCGACCGCTTCCAGCGTCCGCAAGTCGAAGAACTCGCCGTGGCCCATGCAGTAGGGCGGGAACGGCAGGCTGCGGCCGGCGGCGATCCGGTCCCGGCAGGCGAGCAGCCGGGGGACCTCGAAGATGTGGTTCCACGCGCCCTGGTAGACGGCGTTGGCGTGCAGCAGGCCGCGGCTGCGGGCCAGGGCCTCGCCGTTGGCCAGGTAGGTGACGGTCTGCTGGAACGCCGAGGCCTGCGGGCGGCGGCGCAGTTGGTCGTCGAGGTAGGCCAGCGTCGGCGCCTCGGGACGGGAGTCCGCGTCGTAGACGCCGACCAGGATCCGTTGCCCGGCCAGCCGCTCCCGCACCTGCTCCTGGACGTGGCCGAGCGCGGCGTTGAGCTGGAGGCTGCGGCGCTGCTCGGGGCCGGTGTGGGTGACGACGGTGATCGGCGCGCCGTCGGGGTGGCGCTTGGCGTACTCCTCCACCACCTGGGCGGTGGAGCGCTCGCCGTTCTCCTTCCCGTCGACGGCGACCAGGATCTCGAACCGGTCCGCGGGGTAGTCCAGTTTCCGCAGGTGGGCCAGCGTTCCCTCGATGACCCGTTGTTCGCGCAGCGCCGGGACCAGCAGGAAGACGTAGGCCGTGCCGGGCTCCCGGTCCGCTCGAACGGCCGCGAAGCCTCGGCGGGCCTGGTGCTTCCAGCGGGCCGAGCGCACGATGTTGCGTACGCCCGCGGCCGTGCCGCCGAGCACAGTGACCAGGGCCGCCCGCTCCGCCAGGGCCAGCACGCCGGTGGCCCGCGAACCGCGCCCGCGCGCCCGGCTCACCGGGAGCCGGCCCAGGAGCCGAGGTCCGTCACGGCGGTGACGACGGCATCGGCGAGGGTGGTGATGAGGTCGCGCGGGTAGGCCGCCTCGACGTACTCCAGCAGGACCGCGCCACCGTGCGGGCCGGAGCGCGAGGTGACCACCAGGGCGGGGTCGTGGCGCGTCCCCGGGCGGAGTGCGGGGCGCAGGGCGGTGAGCCGGAGGTCGGGGGTGAAAGGCGTCACCGGGAGCTCCTGGCGGTGGTGGAACAGCAGGTAGGGGCGCTTTCGCAGCCGCTCCACCTCGGCGCCACGGCCCTCGGCACGCAGCTGCGCCAGGGCGGCGGCCAGCGGTGGGGGATCGGTGACCAGGTGCACCAGCTGCCGCCGGGCGTCTTCGAACAGCTCGCCGGGCTCCGCGCAGCGCCGGCGTTCGAAGTGGACGAAGGCCAGCTCGGTCAGGCAGCCGACGGTGGTGTCCGCTCCCGGCAGGTGCCGCCCGGACTGGGAGATCTGGAAGCCGAACTCCTCGCCGTCGACGACCTCACCGACCGCGCGGGCCAGCACGCTCAGGTAGAAGCAGGCGGGTGTGATCCCCCGGGCGGCCAGCGCCGCCTCGCTCGCGGCCGGCACCCGCGGCAGCTCACGCTCGACGGTGGCGGTGCGCCCGGTCGCCAGCGGATCGTGGCCGGGGTGGGCGGGCAGCGGCAGCGGGGGGCGGAACCCGCGCAGGTAGAGATGGTCGACGGCCCGGGCGAGGGCGGCGCGGCCCTCGGGGGTGGCGTACTGCTCGGCCTGGCGGCGCGCGTACTCCTGGTACTGGGTCACCGGGCCCAGCGCGGCCGGCGCGTGGCCGTGGGCCTGGCCGTAGAGCGCGGCGAGTTCGCCGACCAGGATCTCGGCGGACACCTCGTCGAAGGCGATGTGGTCGACGCACAGCGCGAGGACGTGCTCGCTCGCGCCGTCGGTGACCAGCAGGGCACGGACCACGGGACCGTGGGCCATGTCGAAGGGGAGGCGGCCGAATCCCCGCTCGCCGCGGATGGCCTCGATCTCGGCCTCGTGCCGGCCTCGGGGCAGCGTCCGGACCTCCAGCGGCCAGTGGCGCCCGGCGGCCGGGGCGATGACGGCGACGAAGTCGGGGTCATCGCGGTAGCGGGTGGCCAGGATGTCGTGGCGGACGGTCAGGGCGTCCAGGGCGGAGCGCAGCGCCGTCACGTCGAGGGGGCCGCGCAGGCGGTGGAGGATGAGCACCGGCTGGGTGCTGCCGTCGGCCGCGGCGCGGTAGGCGCCCAGCCGGGCGCGCTGTTGCAGGGAGGCCGGCGCGGTGAACTCCCCGGTGGGCGCCGGACCGGGGGAGGGTGCGACCGGCTCCGGTGCCGCCCGCCGTGCGCTCTCCACCGCTTGGGCGACCCGCGCCAGGGTCGGGTTCTCGAACATGACGGCGAGCGGCAGTTCGACGCCGAGCCGGGCGCGGATCCGGGCGACCACCCGGGAAGCGCCGATGGAAGTGCCGCCGCAGCCGAAGAAGTCGTCCCCGGGGCCGACCGCCTCCAGCCGCAGCACCTCGCACCAGATCCGCGCGACCTGGTCCTCCGTCAGGGAGAGCCGCGCACGCGGCTGCGTGGCGGCGGCGGGGGAGGGCAGCAGCAGGCGGTCCACCTTGCCGTTCGCCTTCAGCGGCAGCTCCTCCAGCCACACGTACTGTCCCGGCACCAGGTAGGGCGGCAGCAGGGCCGCGAGGTGCTCGCGCGTCCGGTGGGTGTCCAGCGGCGGCTGCCCGGCGGCGGGCACCAGGTAGGCGACCAGGCGCTGGTCCGTGCCGGGCTCGCGGACCGCGTGCACGAAGGCGTCGGCGACCCGCGGGTGGCGGCGTAACGCGTGCTCGATCTCGCCCGGTTCGATCCGGTGGCCCTCGATCTTGACCTGGTCGTCGATCCGTCCGGCGAAGACGATGTCGCCGTCCGGCCCGCGCCGCCCCAGGTCCCCGCTGCGATAGAGCCGGCGCCCGGGCGTGCCGTCCAGGTGGGGGACGAACCGCTGCTCGGTCAGCTCGGGCGCGCCCAGGTAGCCGTTGGACAGTCCGGCGCCGCCGAGCCACAGTTCGCCCAGCTCCCCGTCCGGCACGACCCGCCCGTCCGGCCCGACGACGTACACCTCGGCGCCGGCGATGGGCCGGCCGATGGGCACCGGGGAGGGGACGGGGCGCTTCGGGTCGATCGTGAACGTGGTACTGAAGACCGTGGTCTCGGTGGGGCCGTACCCCTCGACGAACCGGCAGTCCGGCAGGGCCAGCCGGGCGCGCTCCAGATGCTCCGTGGAGGCCGGCTCGCCACCGGTGAGCAGCACCCGCACCTCGCTGAGGGCCGCCAACTCCTCGTCCACGACGAGGTGGAGGAGCGAGGCGGTGAGGTAGAGCGTGGTGACGCGGAACTCGTGCAGCACCTTGCCGAGGTCGGCGGGGGAGAGCCGTCCGGGCGGGGCGATCACCAGCTCGCCGCCGTTGAGCAGCGGGCCGAAGATCTCCAGCAGGCTGGCGTCGAAGGAGAGCGGGGAGTGCTGGAGCACGGTGTCCCGGGGGCCGAACCGGACGAACTCCTGGTCGCGTACCAGGCGCAGCACCCCGCGATGCGGCACCGAGACGGCCTTGGGCTGACCGGTGGTGCCGGAGGTGGAGAGCACGAAGGCGGCCTGCTGCGCGTCGCGCGGTCCCGGCGGCGGCTCGGTGGCGGGACCGGCCGATCGCAGCTGCGCGAGGCTGAGGACCTCGATGCCCGCGGCCACGGCTCCCGGCGCCAGACCGCTCTCGTCGACGAGGGCCAGCGTGACGCGGGCATCGGCCAGCAGGCCCGCCGTCCGGATGGCCGGCTCGCCGGGGTCCAGCGGGAGGCAGGCCGCTCCGGCGGCGAGCACCCCCAGCAGGGCGACCACCACGGGGGTACCGCGCGCGGCCCGCAGCGCGACCACGTCCGAGGGGCGCACGCCCCTGTCGTGCAGGGCCTGGGCGCACCCCGCCACGTGGGCCTGGAGCTCTCGGTAGGTCAGCCGGCCGTTCGCGTCCCGCACGGCTGTCGCGTCCGGCGTGCGCAGCGCCTGCTCGGCCAGGGCCTCGGGCAGGGAAAGCGGAGCAGGATCCATCTGCTGACTCTCCTTCGGATCGGTTCTGCTGCGGGAGTCCGCAGGGTGCCCGACGAAACGACAGGCGGCGGTGGCCGCCGAAACAGCGGGTGTGCCCTTGTGGGCAAGGCCGTATCCGAAAGGGCAAAACAGCATGCCCTAAAGGTCACGGACATAGTGGCGCACGGGGAATAGGGAGGGCTGGCGCACGGAGAATGGAGAGGCTGTCCGGGCAGGGGTATTTGCCGAATATTGATCGATCATAAGAGGTCCGGTGGTGACCGCGTCAACCCCTGTCGGCGATTTCGCGGATAATTCCGACGAGCTGTCAGTTCCGGCATCGAGGGGGTTGGGCGCCCGGTCGGAACTTCGGACAAAGATTTATGAATCATGCTGAATAGGGTGATCTCGGCCCCCTTGAATGTGGCGCGCGTCACATCTCCGGGTGAATCTGGCATCCCGTCAACCGAGAAGTTATGTTGATCCGCGGACCCTCATTCTGGGTTTCCCGGTGAAATCGATATTCCTCCAGCGTGAACACCCGCGCGGAGCAGGCGCCCGTTCCGGTGGCGAAAGGAAAGAGACATGCATTCCCCTGGTGGCCTGCTGAGAAACTGACCGGCCCGCATTTCGACAGGAGTCGGCCACGCGGCTCGGCCGCGAGATCGGCGATCGCGGGCGCGCTCCCGGCTCCCGGCCCCGGGCCGCCCCTGACACTGCGGCGCCGCCACCCCGGCGTCGCCATGCCCGAGCGCCGCCACGGCAGCGAACCGCCCCGCAGGCCCGCAGGAGAAAACATGACAGTCAATCAGGCCAGTGCCGCCGATGGCGGTTGTCGGACCCCCCTGTCCGTAGGGCAGCAGGCCATGTGGGTCGCCTGGCAGATCGACCCGGACCAGTGGACGCACATCATCCCGCTGGCCTTCGACGTCGAGGGCGAGCTCGACACGGCACGGCTGCACGACGCGCTGGCCGCGGTCACCCGCAGGTACCCGCAACTGCTCGGCCGGGTCGTCGAGAGCGCGGGCGTCGCGGTACTGGACTGGTCGGCGATGCCGCCCGCGCCGGTGCGCGAACGGCAGACGGCCGAACCGGCGGAACAGGCCGCCCGAAGCGCCTGGCAGCACCCCTTCGACCTGCGTGGCGGACCCCTGATCCGCGCGGACGTCATCCACCATCCCGACGGCACGCTGCTCCTGATCGCCATCCACCACCTGGTCTGTGACGGCGCGTCGGTCCTCACCCTGCTGCACGAGCTGACCCGCGCCTGGAGCGGGCAGGAGCTCGGCGAGCCCGACCACGTGGCACTGCTGGAGGCCTCGTCCAGGCACTCGCACGCACTGGCCGAGGGCCCCGAGGGCGCATCCCACCGGGACTACTGGCGCGGCTTCCTCGGCGCCGACCCACCCGCCTTCGAACTCCCCGCGCCCCTGGAACCGCCGCGCTACCAGGTCCTGGGCGGCCCGCTGGATCCCGCGCTGCTGGAGCGCGTCGCCGCCGTCGCCGACCGGCTCCAGGTCAGCCGCTTCACGGTGATGTTCGCCGCCTTCTTCGTGCTGCTGCGCCGCTACAGCGGGCAGGACCGCCTGCTGGCCTCCGTCCCGTTCCACGGCCGGGGCCTGCCCGGCACACAGGGGCTGGTCGGCTACTTCGTCAACGCCCTGCCCGTCGTGCAGACGGTCACCGGGTCCGACAGCTACGCCGAGCTGATCACCCGGCTGCACCAGGACGTGCGCGCCTGTCTGCGCCACGGCGACCTGCCGCTGCCGGCCATCCTGCGGGCCGCCGACCTCACCGGCCCCGCCGCCCACGCGCGCACCCACCAGGTGGTCTTCCAGTGGTGGGACGCCGGGCGCCACGAGCACGTCGACGTACGCGCGTTACGGCTCACCGACCCGCGCGGCAACTCCGCCGTGCTGAGCCTGCGCCCGCTGGAGAGCACCGCGGACTACCGGGCGACCCTGATGCTGCGCGGTGACAAGGGCGGCCTGTCGATCCTCTGGAAGGACCCGGGCGCCACCGTGGGAACGAGCCTGCTCACCGCGATGGCATCCGACTACCTGGCGCTGCTGGAAGACCTCTGCGATTGTCCCGAGCGCCGCATCCATGACGTGGCTGCCGCACTGGAGCAGGCCAAGCAGGCCAACCATGCTGACCAGGGCAGCGGGGGCGATCGGAGCGCCGCCCGGGACGGCGGGCAGAGCGCCGCCGGGTCGACGGGGCCGTACTTCAGCCGGGACGAACTGATCGCCGCCGGGGCGCCGCCGGCCGCGACCCGCACGCTCGCCGCCGTGCCGGTAGGCGTGCCGGTGCTCGTCGTCGACCAGGACGGCAACCCGGCACCCCTCGGTGTGCCCGGACGGCTCTGGCTCGACCTCGCGCCCGCCACCTCCGGCCACGGCGCCGACCAGGACGCGGCGCCCGTCGACGGCCAGTGGCTGCCGCTCGGCACCGCCGCCGACGGCATCGCGCTGCGCACCCCCCTCCTTGCCAGGACCCTGCCCGGTTCGCGGCTGGAACTCCTCGGCCTCGCCACCGGGCCCGCCCCCGCCACCGGGCCGGACCTCGCCGCCCCGGCTGCCGCCGGGCAGCACCCCACGGGCGCGGCCGACCCCGGCAGCCTGGCGGCGCTGGCCGGGATCTGGAAACAGGTCCTGGTCATGGACGCGCCGCTCGCGCAGGACTCCTTCTTCGAACTCGGCGGCCACTCCCTGCTGGTCGGCCGACTGGTCACCGAGGTGGAGGAGCAGCTCGGCGTGCGGATCTCGCTGCGCGACGTGTTCGACCACCCCAGGCTCGGCCAGCTGGCCGAGCTCGTCGACGAGCGCCGAAGCGCCACCGGCCAGGGCCCGGCACCCGACGGCCCGGCACCCCACGCCGCACAGACCGCCGCCTCCGGCTTCCAGGAGCGGATCTGGCTGGCCGAGCGGATGGACCCCGGCCACGCGGTCTACAACATCGTGCTGGCCTGGCGGCTGCGGGGCCGACTGGACCCGGGCATCCTGGAGAAGGCATTGGCGGCCCTGGTGGCCCGTCACGAGATCCTGCGGACCCGGTTCCTGGACGACGACGGCCGACTGGTCCAACAGATCGAAAGCCCCTGGTCCCCCGAGCTCGAACACCACGACCTCACGCGTCTGCCCGAGCAGCAGCGCTCCCCGGCGCTCGAACACTGGCTGCGCAAGGCCGCGCGCACCCCCTTCGACCCCGCCACCGGACGACTGGTCCGCTTCGCCCTGGCCGATTTGGACCAGGACACCCAGGCGCTGCTGGTCTGCGCCCACCACCTGGTGCTGGACGGCGAGTCCGTCCAGGTGCTGGCGGCCGAACTGGCCACGGGCTACGCGGCCGCCGCGCACGGCGGTACGCCGCGCGAGCCGCAACCGGCGCAGTACCGGGACTTCGTCACGGCCTCCCGCGACCCACGCGTGCGCGCCGCCGCCACCGCGGCCGCCGAGTTCTGGGCCGAGCGCCTCGCCGGTGCCCCGCCGCGCCTGCCGCTCGCGCCGCCGACCGTGCCCCAGCCGGACGGCGCGTTCGTCCTGGAACTGCCGGACGACCTGCTCGCCCGCCTGCGCCAGGTCGGGACCGGACGCGCGACCTCGTGGTTCATGATCGCCGCGAGCGCGGTGGCCGCCGCCCTGCACCGCCTGACCGGCCGGCTCGACGTCACGTTCGCGGTGCCGGTGGTCGACGGCGCCGGCGGCAGCCTGCCCGGTCTGCTCGGCCCTCGCCTGGGCACGGCGATCCTGCGCTCACGGCGCGAGGCCGGCCAGACGCTCGGCGACCTGCTGGACGCCATGCGCGAGACGGTCCTGCTCCTCGCCGACCACCCGGGCGCGCCGCTGGAGAAGGTCGTCTCCCGCCTGGCGCCGCCCCGCAGTGCCACCACCACCCCGTTTGCCGACGTCATGCTCAACCTCAACGTCAGGTCCGCCGAGCCGGTGGCGATCGGCGAGGCCCTGATGACACCGTTGCCCAGCGACGAACGCTTCGGCTACGAGGCCAAGTTCGGGCTCACGCTCACCTTCGTCGAGGACCGCGGACGCCTGCGCGCCGGGCTGTCCCACCGCGGGGACCGCTTCGACGCGGCGGACATGCGCAAGCTGGGCCGATGGCTCAGCACCCTGCTGGGCGCCTTCGCCGACCACCTCGCCACCCCGCTGGAGGAGCTGGACCCGGCGGACCCGACGCACTGAGACCACCCGCACCCGGATCCGCCGGCGCAGCCGGCCCCTGCCCCGCCTGCCACCGATCCACCGATCCAAGAGGTGAGGAGCGTCATGTCCGGGATCACCGGCTGGGTCGACCGCCACCGTGACCTGACCCGCGAGAGCGCCGCCGTGGCCGCGATGACCGCCCGACTCGTCCGCGGCACCCACGGCGACCGGCAATGGAGCGCCCCGCACGCCCTGCTGGGCCACCGCGCCGACGCCCCGGAACCGCTGGGGGCACCGCCCGCGGCGGTCCAGGAGCACGGCCGCACGCTCGCCGCGATCACCTTCGACGGCGTCCTCGACAACGCCACGCAGCTGCGCTCCGCACTCGACCCGCCCGGACCGCTCATCACCGACGCGCAGCTGATCCTGCACGGGTACCTGCGCTGGGGCTGCGCGGTGGCCGAGCGACTGGAGGGCCTGTTCGCGTTCGCGATCTGGGATGCCCGGAGCAGTGAACTGGTGCTCGGCCGGGACCGTTTCGGCATCAAACCGCTGAGCTACCTGCCACTGCCGCACGGCGCGCTCTTCGCCTCCGAGGCGGCGGCACTGGGCGCGCACCCGCTGATCGACAACGAACTCGACGCCGAAGGCCTGTGCTCGCTACTCGCCCAGGTGCGCCGCCCGGGCCACTCGGCGCTGCGCCGGGTCCGCGAGGTCCGCCCCGGACACCTGGTCCGGCTGGGCCCGGACGGCGTGCGCGAGCACCGGTACTGGGCCCTGGAGGCGCACCCGCACACCGAGGACCTGGCCTCGACGATCGCCACCACCCGCGCCCTGCTCGAAGAGGTCATCGCCCGCGAGGCGGCGGCCTGCTCGCCCGCCGCCGTCCTGCTCTCCGGCGGCCTGGACTCCAGCACCCTCACCGCCCTGGTGGCCCAGCGCGCCGGGCCCGCGCCGCGGACCTTCACCGTCTCGTTCGGCGACAGCGCCGCCACCGTGCCCGACCGGCCGTTCGCCCAGGCAGTGGTGGACCACCTGGGCTGCGAGCACCACGAGATCCTCGTCGACCCCGCCACCCTGACCCACCCGCCGACCCTGGAAGCCGTACTGGCGGCCAAGGACTTCCCCTCACCCTTCGGGGACAAGAACCTGACGCCCTACCTGTTCTACCGTCAAGTCGCCGCGGAAACCCCGGTGGCGCTCAGCGGCGAGGCCGCCGACGCGGTCTTCGGCGGCCTGATCAGCGACCAGGAGCGGGCCTCCACCGAGCACCGGACCTTCCCCTGGATCGAACGCGCCCGCGCCTTCGGGCTGGACAACGGGATCGGCAACGACCTGTTCGACCAGGACCTGCTGCGCGGGATCGACTTCACCGGCTTCTGCGCCGAGCGGTACCAGGAGGCCCGCCAGGAGGTGCCGCACCTGCCCGGCGCCCCCGCCGACGACCGGCGGGCCCGGGAGATCGACTACCTGCACATGACCCGGCTCTACGAGCAGGCGGTGAACCATTCCGAGCGACTGGCCGCCGCCGCTGGGCTCCAGGTCCGCTTCCCGTTCTCCGACCACCGCCTCTTCCGCTACCTGTACAACGTCCCCTGGCGGATGAAGTCCTTCGACGGCCGGGACAAGAGCCTGCTGCGCACGATCGCCGCCGACCTGCTGCCCGCCTCGGTCCTCGACCGGCCCAAGGTGCCCTTCCCGATCACCTACCACGCCGGTTACAAGCAGTCGCTGGCCGAGCGGCTGCGCGAGGTCCTGACCGACCACGACGCCCCCGTGCGGCCGTTGCTCGACCTGCCCAAGGCCTGGCAGGTCGTCGACGACCCGGGCCGGCTGGACCGCGGTGGCTGGCTGGGCCGCGCCGACACCGAGATGGTGCTGCAACTCGACGGCTGGCTGCGTGCCCGCCGGATCCGCCCGGCCCTGTGACCCCGCCTCCCTCGTCCACCCCCGCCCCGGAATCCCCACGGAAGGCGCCACGCGATGACCGAGCCCGCCCAGGACAGGAGCCTGCTGCTCCACGACCTCTTCGATCGCCAGGCCCTGCGCCACCCCGACAAGGTCGCGGTACGCGACCAGCACGGCGAGCTGACCTACGCCCGGACGGCCCAGCAGGCCGAGCGACTGGCCGCGCTGCTGCGGCAGCGCTGCCCGCAGCCCGGTGCGCGGATCGGACTGCACCTGCGGCGCGGCACACAGCTGGTCGTCGCCATGCTCGCGGTGCTCCGCGGCGGACACACCTACGTCCCGCTGGACCCGGCCTACCCCGCGCGGCGGCTGCTCTTCACCGCCCAGGACGCGGACCTGGCCCTGGTGCTCTCCGACCAGCCGCTGCCCGCCGAACTCACCGCCCTGCCCGTGCTGCGGCTGGACGCGCCCGCCCCGCCGACCGCGCAGGCGCCCGCGCCGGCGCGCCCGGTGGACCCCGGTACGCCGGCCTACGTCATCTACACCTCCGGCTCGACCGGCCGCCCCAAGGGCGTTCCGGTCCCGCACCGCAACGTGGCCGCCCTGATCCGGGCCTGCGAGCCGCGC
Source organism: Streptantibioticus parmotrematis (assembly GCF_019890615.1). GTDB lineage: Bacteria > Actinomycetota > Actinomycetes > Streptomycetales > Streptomycetaceae > Streptantibioticus_D > Streptantibioticus_D parmotrematis. The sequence goes on from NZ_JAINVZ010000001.1 coordinate 591,242, forward strand.
TGCGAAACGGGCCCCGAAGACGTGTGGACGCTCTTCCACTCCTACGCGTTCGACTTCTCGGTGTGGGAGATCTGGGGCGCCCTGCTGAGCGGGGCGACCCTGGTGGTGGTACCGCCGGAGGTGGCGGCCTCGCCCCAGGCGACCCTGGACCTGCTGGCCCGCGAAGGCGTCACGGTCTTCAACGTGGTCCCGTCGGTCTTCCGCCACCTCGCGCGGACGGCGCCCAGCCGTCGCACCGCGGTCCCGTCCGCACTGCGCTACGTGATCTTCGGCGGCGAGTCGATCGACGTCCGCGACATCCGCGACTGGCGGGCGGCCCTCGGCCGCGGCACCCGGTTCGTCAACACCTACGGCATCACCGAGTCCACCGTCTTCGTCACCTTGCGTCCGCTCACCGACGAGGAACTCGACCGGGAGCCGGACACGACGGGCCAGGCGGCCTTCGCCTCCGACCTGGGGGAGCCGCTGGACGGCTGGCAGCTGCGGGTCGTCGACGAGCACGGCGCGGACATCCAGCCCGGCCGGACCGGGGAGATCCTGGTCTTGGGAGCGGGCATCGCCGCCGGATACCTCGACATGCCCCAGCTGACCGCCGAGCGCTTCCCCCTGCTGCCGGACGCCGACGGCACCATCCGCCGGCACTACCGCAGCGGCGACCTGGCCAGGCTGCTGCCCGACGGCACCTACTGCTACGCGGGGCGGGCCGACGACCAGGTCAAGGTCAACGGCCACCGGATCGAACTGGGCGAGGTCGAGGCGCGCCTGCGGGAGGCCCCCGGCATCCGCGACCTGGCGGTCGTGTGTGCGCTCAGCCGACTCGGCGAGCCGCAACTGACGGCCTTCTACACCCCCGCCGACCCGTCCGCCCCCGACCACGCCCCCACCGCGCAGCCGCCGTCGCCGGACCAGTTGCGCAGCCACGCCCGCCTCGTGCTGCCCGCCCACATGGTGCCGACCCGCTTCGTCCCGCTGCCCGAGCTGCCGATCAACCCCTCGGGCAAGACCGACCGCCGAGCCCTGGCCGACCTGGACACCACCCGCCCCCGCCGCTGACCCGCCCCGCTGCCTCCCGGAGTCGGGCGGCGTTCCGGTGCGCCCCTACGGCAGATCCCGGCGCATCAGGTCGGCGTAGGTCTCGCGGCGCACCACGGCCCGGTGCGCGCCGTCGCGGACGAAGACCACCGGCGGGCGGCGCGCACCGTTGTAGTTGTTGCTCAGCGCATAGGTGTAAGCGCCGGTGACCGGCACGGCGATCAGGTCCCCGACGCGCGGGTCCGCCAGCGGGACGTCGGCGCTGAGCGTGTCGCCGGACTCGCAGTGCCGGCCCACCAGGCGGCACACCTCACCCCCGCCGGTCGGGCGGTCGGCGACGGCCGCCTCGAAGCGCTGCTGGTAGAGGGAGACTTCGAGGTTGTCGCCCATGCCGCCGTCGACAGCGACGAAGGTGTGGCCTGCGCCGCGCTTGACGGAGACGACCCGGTACAGCGAGACGCCGGACTCGGCGACCATCGAGCGGCCCGGCTCGATGAGGATGCGGGCGTCAGCGGGCAGCAGGTGCCGGGCGACATCCGTGATGGCGTCGAGGTACGCCTCCACCGTGGGCGGCCGGTCGGCGTACGTGTAGCGGGAACCGAGGCCGCCGCCCAGGTCGTACACGGCGAACTCGCCGAGTTCGGCGACCGCCTCGACGGCCTGCGCGAAGGGTGCGAGGTCCAGGATCTGCGACCCGACGTGCACGTGGACGCCGTCCAACCGCAGCCGGTCGCTGCCGCGCAGCCGCGCGATCGCCTCCCGGGCCTGCGGCAGGGGCAGACCGAACTTGGAGCCCGTCTGGCCGGTGGACACGGCCTCGTGGGTGTCGGGGCGGATACCGGGGGTGACCCGGACCAGTACCCCCTGCTCCGCCGCGGTACCGGCGAGGATCTTCTCCAGCCGGTCGATGTCGTCGAAGTTGTCGACGACGACCGTCCCGGCGCCGGCCTCCACGGCGAGGCGCAACTCCTCCTCGGTCTTGGCGTTGCCGTGGACGACCAGACCGGCCGGGTCCGCGCCCGCGGCCAGGGCGAGGGTCAGCTCGCCGCCGCCGGCCACGTCGATGCCCAGGCCCTCCTCCGCGAGTAGCCGGATGACGGCGGTGCAGGGAAAGGCCTTGGAGGCGAAGACGACGCGGGAGTTCGGCCGACGGGCGGCCAGACCGTCGGCGTACCGGCGGGCGCGGGCGCGGACCGATCCCTCGTCCAGGATCAGCGCGGGAGTGCCGTATGACTCGGCGAGTTCGACCACCGGTACGCCGCCGATCACCAGTCCGCCGCTCCCGTCCCGGGTGGTCCCGGGCGGGAACAGCCCCAGCAGTTCCCGGCCCGCCTGCGTCTGCGTCGTTGCCATCCACGCTCCCTGTGCCACTGATCCGTCCCGCTCTCCTGCCATGCTCCCGCTACGGTCACCCCGGATCATCGTTGACATCGTCAATGCGTGGCTCCCAGACTTGACGCCCACAACAGTCCTTCGCATCGGGGGTGCGTCATGCGGGAGTCCGGCGCTCGGGGGCACCTGCCCGTTCGTCAGCTCGTGGACAACGTCGGCCCGGCGCTGCTGCGCCTGGTCCAGGAGGGGACCGGCAGCGGCGGGCCGCTCACCGACATCGCCATCCACGCCCCGGGTGCGCCGGCACAGCTCGGACCTGGATGCGTGGTGCTGGGTGTCGGCGTGACCACGGAGGCCGAACTGCGCGAGCTGACCGCGGCCATGCGGCAGGCCGGCGCGGAGGTGCTGGCGGTCAAGGCCCCGGTGCCGCCGTCGGCCGACGACAAACCGTCGATCATCGAGGTCAACCGGGACGCGTCCTGGATGCACGTGGCGACGACCGTCCGCGAGCAACTGCTCGAGTACGCGAGGACGCGCGTGCGCTCGGTCGGCAGCGGCGCGGAGCTGTTCGCCCTGGCGAACGCCGTATACGAGGCCGTCGGCGCCCCGGTCACCATCGAGGACCGCTTCTCCGCGCTGGTCGCCTGGTCGGAGGGGCAGGACCGGACCGACTCCGAGCGGATCGAGACCATCCTGGGGCGGGCCGTGCAGCAACGGACGCTCGCCGAGCAGCGCGACCGTCAGGAGTTCGAGCGGCTCCATGCCAGCACCGACCCGGTGTACATGGAGGCGACCGGGGCGGATCAGCTGGCACGGGTCGCCATCGCGGTCCGGGCCGGTTCGGACGTCCTTGGCTACATCTGGGCCGCCGTCACCGGGCCGCTCGACGCGGCGGCCACAGCCCGGCTGCGCGAATTCGCGCCCCTGGTCGCGCTACAGCTGGTCGGACTGCGCACGGAGACCGGCTACGCCCGCCGCCAGCGCGGCGAGCTGGCCGCCGCGGTACTCGGCGGGACGGCCGACCCGGTGGAGGCGAGCCGCCTACAGCTGGGCTCCGGCCCGGTCTGTGTCCTGGCCGCGGCCCCGCGGCTGGCCGGGAGCACGGGCTCCGACGCGCTGGACGCCGCCATGCTGCGCCGGTTCGCGGACACGCTGGAGTACTTCCTGGCGGCCGTGCACCCCCGTTCAGCCCTGGTGACGGGCACCGGAGCGGTGTACGTCCTGGCCGCCTGGCCTCCGGAACACGCCACGTCCCTGGAATCGGCCGTCACCCTGGCCCGCGACTTCCTCGCGCGGACCCCACTGGCCGGTGACTACGTGGTCGCCGTCGGCGGCCCGGCCGCATCGACGGGCCGGATCGCCGAGGTGCGGGCGCAGGCCGACGCCGCACTGCGGGCGCTGCGGCACCCGGCCGTCCGCGGACCGGCCGTGCGCACCGTGGAGGACATGGCACTGGCGGTGCTGCTGCTGCACCTCGCCGACGCGACCGAGGCGCTCGGCCTGCCGGACGCCGGCGGCGCGCTGCACCGGCTGCGCCAGGAAGAGGGCCAGGACGGTCCGCTGGCGGCGACCCTGGCCGCCTATCTCGACGCCGCCGCAGTCACCGACACTGCGGCGGATGCCCTGCACATCCACCCCAACACCATGCGCTACCGGCTGCGCCGTATCCGCGAGGTCTCCGGGCTGGACTTCGCCGACGCCGACGCCATGCTGCTCGCGCACCTCCAGCTGCGGGTGCGCGAGCTGCGGGCGGGCGCTTCTCAAGGCTCCGGCTGATCCCGGAACGAGCGCGTGTAGCGGCACCCGTCCAGGTCGACCCAGAGCACCGCGCCGTCCGGGGCGGGGCCGGACGTCAGGCGCTCCGGCAGCCGGGGATCGGCTCCGACGCGGAACGTCCCGTCGTCGAGCGGGACGAGTTCCGGTTCGTCGCAGGGCGCTTCCACGCCGGTCGCGGCGATCATGTGCAGTCGTCCCGCCCGCTGCACGATGCTGAAGCCGGGATACCACGGGGTGTAGCTCCGGTAGCGACCTGCGAGTGCGTGCGGGGGAGCGGCCGGCGCGGAGGGGCCGGGGCCCAGTGACTCGGGTCCGCAGAGCCAGCGTCCGTCCAGGCAGTGGTGGTAGGCCGACCATCCCGGGTGATCGCACACCAGCCGCCCGTCCCCCGCGTCGTACAGCCTGCCGGTCACCCCGTCCGAGGTGAGCGAGAGACCGCCGTCCCCCGTGGTCTCCACGCGGATCCGGCGCGGCGTCGTTCCGTGGATCCCGACGTAGCGCTGGGCGTCGGGAATCCGCTCCGGGTCGAACAGCGCCGGATCCGCCGGGGCTCCCTGGACGACGGCGAGCACATGGCGGGCGAAGCGGTCGATGATCTGGCACTCGCCGGGTGCGTTGGTCAGCACGGCGACACCGTGCCCACCGTCGGTGTCGACGGCGAGGTACGAGCGGTATCCGACCATCCCGCCGGCGTGCGTCAGCCAGGTGTGGCCGTCGATCACTTCCACGTCCACGCCGAGCGCGTAGCCGGAACCGACCCCGTCGGCAGGCACCGTGACGATCTGCCGGAAACGCTCCGGCCCGATGATCCTGGTGCCGTCCAGGCTGCCCCGGCCCAGTAGCATGCGGGCGAACAGCCCCAGGTCGGAAGCGGTTGCCAGCACGTTCCCGTCGGCCGCCGAATACTCGAAGAAGCCGGCCGGCACGAGCGGGGCCGACGGCAGCGGCGGGCGGTCGTCGCGCAGGAACCGGTACCCGGTGGCAAGTCTGTTGATGTCCCCGTCGGCGAGGTCTTCGTGAGCGATCCGCGCCGCCGAGTCGCGCATGCCCAGGGGCCACAGCAGCCGTCCGGCCATGGCGTCCGCCAGCGATTCCCCCGTCACCTGCTCGACGATCAACCCCAGCAGGTTGTAGCCCTCGTTGGAGTAGTGGAACAGCTCGCCTGGTTCGGCCCACGTCCTCGCATCGCGCAGCGCGTAGCCGCGTGCGGCGGCGTCGGGCAGCGCGTCGGCCCCGGCCACCAGGCCGGAGGTGTGCCGCAGGAGGTGCCGGACGGTGATCGCGCGGGAGCCGCCGTTCGGGGCGAACCAGGGCAGGTGGTCGGCGACCGCCGCGTCGAGGTCCACCTTCCCCTCGTCCGCCAGTATGCCGATCAGGAAGGCGGTGAAGGTCTTGCTGACGGAACCGATCTCGAACCGCGTGCGACGGGAGACCGGCGCCCCGGACTCCGCGTTCGCGAATCCCGCGGTGACGAAGGCGGACTCGCCGGTCCCGTCGACGACGCTGATCGCGATTCCCGGCACCGGCCACGAGGCCCGCAACCGCTCCGCGAGCCCGGAAACCACTCGTTGCACATCCATCAGACGCCCGCCTTCCGTGAACCGAATCCCGCGAACCGGTCCGGACCCAGCTCGACCTGGGAGGAGTCGATCTCCGCGTCCGGCCGGTCGCCCTTGACGAACCGTCGGCACAGCGGGTAGAGCAGCACGGCCAGCAGGGCCACCGCGAGACTGATGCCGAACGTCGCGGCCTCGTCGACCGCCGTACCCCACGCCAGATACACGATCATCGCTGTGGGCAGCGCGACGACCAGGACCGCGCCGGGCCAGCCGCCGGGGACCCGAAACGGCCGGAGCATCTGCGGATACCTCCACCGCAGGACCAGGAAGGCCACGAATTCCAGCAGGATCGCGGCCAGGGTGAGCAGCACCATGGCCCGCAGGATCGAGCTGAAGTCGACGGCGGAGAGCACCACGACGACGGTGGTGATCGTCAACAGCGCGCCCACCGGCGTGTCGAACCGCCTGCTGTCCCGGGCCATCCAGCGCGGCAGGTACGCGTCCGCGGCGAGTGCCCGCGGGACCCTGGTGCTCGTCAGCAGGATCGCCATGAACAGCCCCACCAGGGAGAGCGCCGATCCCAGGGAGATCAGCACCTTCAGCCAGACTCCGCCCAGGGCGCCGCCGACCACGACGAAGTCACCCTCGACCCAGTCGGCGGGCGAACCCCGGTGCAGCCCGCTGCCGATGGCGGCGATGGTGGGCAACAGGTAGGCGGTGATGATCAGCGGAACCGCGATGAGCAGGGCCCGGGTGTAGGTCCGGTGCGCGTCGGCGACCTCGCCCAGCACGGTGCTCGGGCCGTCGAAGCCGAGGTACAGCCACACGATCACGCTGAGCGCACCGGCCACCGACGAGTGGACGCTCTGTCCCGGCACCATGAAGGGCGAGAGCACGTTGATCCCGTTGCCGACCGCATGCCAGATGCCGAGGACCGTCAACACCGCGAACGGCGCGAGGATGAGCAGCATCATCCCGACCGAGTACTCGCTCACCGCCTTGGAGCCGCGGTAGTTCAGGTACGCCATCGGGACGATGAGGGCGACGGTGACGATCCAGTGCAGGTCCACGACGAAACCGCCGTGGAACAGGTCCACGATCACCAGCCCCTTCCCGCGAGCGAGGTCCGGGACCCAGGTGGCCAGGTAGTCGACCAGCAGGATCGGGTAGAGGGCGAGGTTCAGCACCGACCCGATCGAATTCCAGGCCCCGAACACGAATGCCGCACCTCTGCCGAGCGCGATCTTCGTCCAGTAGTAGTAGCCGCCGTCGACCGGTATCGCGGCGCTCAACTCCGCCGCCACCAGAGCGTTCGGCACACCGAAGACGACCGGCACCAAGACGATCATCAGCAGGGTCATGCCCGGACCGGCGCTGGAGAGTGAGGCTTCGAGTCCGAAGGGTCCTCCGGACACCGTGAAGAAGAAGATTCCGACCAGGGGCAGCACGCCGAGCGTGCGTCGGCCCGCCCCGGGTGCCGACCGCGTGACTTCCGACGGGACCAGTTCGGTCATCCTGAGCTCCACTCTCCGATCGTGCCTGGTCGGCACACCGTATGGGGGCGTCACCGAGGCCGTCCTCGTCGTACGCGCCAAAGCAGCGGCCCGCCGATTGTCGCCGCCACCAACGCCGGGCTGTTCCACCCGGAGCGCGGTGCTTGTGGCTGAGCCGGGCGTTGACGCGGGTGAGGGCCAGCGGCCCTTGACCCGGACGAGGATGCCCGTGCCGCCGGACCTTGGGCGTGTACCGGCCCGCTCATCGAGATTCATGGCGAAGATGTCGAGAACGTGCCGCCGGCTCCGTCCCAGGGATGTCAGCAGCTACCACCGGCTGCGCGAAGAAGAAGGAGAGACCAGCATGGCGATTCAGCGGATGGACAACGTCGGCATCGTCGTCGAGGACATGGATGCCGCCATCGCGTTCTTCGTGAAACTCGGTATGCAGCTGGAGGGCAGAACAGAGGTCGAGGGCCTCTTCGCCGACCAGTGCACCGGACTCGACGGCGTCCGCTGTGACATCGCGATGATCCGCACCCCGGACGGTCACGGCCGGCTCGAGCTCGCGAAGTACCACAGCCCCGAGGCGATCAGCGCCGGGCCGCGCAACCGGCCCCACAACATCCTGGGCACGCACCGCGTCATGTTCGCTGTCGACGACATCGAGGACACCGTTGCCCGCCTGCGCACCCACGGCGCCGAGCTGGTCGGCGAGCTGGCACAGTACGAGGACAGCTATCGGCTCTGCTACGTCCGCGGTCCCGAGGGCATCATCGTCGGACTCGCCGAGCAGCTCAGCTGAGGGCTGGCGAAGGCCCCAGCACACCGGGGCCTTCGCAGCGGGGGAGGGTGAGCCGATGCCGGGAGAGACAGCCCGACTCGGCTTGGTCCCCCGCGCCTTAACCGGGTAGACGCCCTTCCCGGCCGGAGGGTCTACCTCTGCTGGTTGCGTCGGATGCTGGTTGCGTCGGAAGGCCCCGTTGCGGGCCTCAGCCGGCGACGGGGCCTTCCTACGCAACCAGCGCCTGACAACTTCAACGGCCTGGTCGGCGTTCTGGACGCGCAAGGGCACCCGTGTGACCCAGGGCAGTTCGCCGTGGTCATCACCGGACTGAACTCCGGAGAGGTCCGCGTGACCGTCGATGTCCGCACGGAACCGCCCGCGGTCGTCGATCGCGACGACTGGGACGAGATCGTCGAAGCCAGCCCGGCCCTGGGCGGCCCGCGGCCTGGCCTGTCGACCATGATGCCCACCGAAGGACTCCTGGAACTGCCCGACTTCTCGGAAGCCGGCCTGGGTCCCTACCGGGTACGTGTGCACGCGAGAGGAAGGGACGCAGCCAACGAAGTCATGGACCTGCCCGAAGGCGCCGAGCCCATCGAAGAACACCTGATCCAGGTCTGGAGCACCCCCGCTGCCCCTATGCACGTGCACCAGCAGACAGACGCTTACGGAAAGACCATGCTGCCCGCCTCCGAAGCCTGACCAACCCGGCGCGTGGCTGGCTGGGCGGGGAGGCGCACATCCTTGCCCAGCCTCGAGCGGCTGGTTTCACCTGCGTCAGTGCTCTGAGGCGGGTGACCTTTGGTCGCCCGGTGGCTGCGGGCGGGTAGAACACCGGGGCAGGCCGGGATCGACGAGGCGCGAGCCGGGAGGGTGCCGTGGGGAAAAGCGAACGGGCCATTATGCGGCAGTGGCGTTGGTCGGCGCAGGCATGGCCTTGACGGGGTGTCAAGCATCGTCCGAGCGGACGCGAAAGCTCCGATGGCGAGTGGGTCGTCAAATCCCCCTGGGTGGGGCGGGGTAGCCATCACGTGGCTACCGGACGACCCTTGTCGACTGGGTCGCCACCCTCGTGCCGCAGGACGGTGACGAGCCGGCCGAACAGGTCTATCCACGAGGGTTCCGACGCCGTGATCACACCAGCCACAGCAAGATCATCTCACCTGTGATCAGCACTTACGGGACAACGCCTAGCTGAAACGCGCCACGAAGCGCCGCTGCCACGGCGTTTCCACCGCTCTATGGGAATAGTGCTCGCGCACGTACGCCACGGCCTTGTCGTTCGGGACGCCGTCCAGGATGGCCAAGCAGGACATCGCCGTGCCCGTGCGGCCGAAGCCGCCGCCGCAAGCGATTTCCACTCGTTCGGACTCGGATCGGCTCAGGAGTTCGCGCAGGGACGCCGTGAAGGCCTGCCGGTCCGTGGGGAGCCAGAAGTCCGGCCAGCGGACCCAGCGGCTCTCCCAGGCGACCTCCGGAGGCTGACGGCCGCGCAGGTAGAGCGCGAAGTGGGGTTCCGGCCCCGGGGGGAGCGGATTGCGCAGGCCACGGCCGCGTACCAGGCGGCCCGAGGGCAGCCGTAAGACACCTTCTTCTGTGGGTTCCCAATGAGCGTCCACGGTCCCAGCCTATCCGTCGAACACCCCGCCTCCGCAGGGAATTCCATACTTCGGGTGGATCTGTTCTGTCCTGCGCCCCCCTTGCACCTGCCCTCAGTGAAGGCGCAGCCTCAGCTCTGCCAGCTGACGCAGGCCCGGCACCGGCACCCACGTCTGGTCCGGCGATTCCAGCGACGCATCCGGGAAGCGTTCGAAGAGCGCTCGCAGCGCCACCTCGCACTCCTGCCTCGCCAGCGCTGCCCCCAGGCAGTAGTGCGCGCCCAGCCCGAAGCCGATGTGCCCGTCGCCCGGCTTGGAGGAGCGGCGTGTGACGTCCAGGCGGTCCGGGTCGTCGAACTCGCGCGGGTCGCGGTTCGCCGACACCACCACCAGCTGGACGGCCTCGCCCGCGCGGACCACCTGCCCGCCGACCTCGACGTTTTCGGTCGCGTACCGAAGCTGTGTGATGAGGATCGAGCCGCACCACCGCACCAGCTCGTCCACCGCCGTCGGCCACAGCCCAGGATGCTCACGCAGCGCCCGCAGCTGGGCGGGATGGCCCAGCAGGGCGAGCGCGCCGTTGCCGATCAGGTTGGCCGTGGTCTCGTGGCCCGCGGTGGCCAGGCCCTGACGTGCGGCCCGGAACACCGCCAGCGGCCGGGACCGACGGCTCCACCGTCGCGGCGGTGTGGATTCCCGTTGCGGACCTGTACGAGGCGATGCTGTCGTCGGCGGCCGCCGACGCGCTGCGCATGATGGGATCCGGGAGGAGCACCGATCCGACGGCAGGCCACTGCCCTTGACGGGCACACCCAAGCTGCGGCGCCCGCTTGCCCGTCGACACGGCATGACCCGGTCACGCTGTTCTCGCGTCCTCACCGACCAGGAAGGGGTGCAGCAGCGCGAGTAGGGCGCGGGGCCGGTGCAGCGGGATGATGTGGCCACAGTCCTCGATGACGTGTCCGGTGAGATCGTCGGTGAAGGGGCGCAGTTGGCGTTCCAGCGCGGCACCGACGGGCCGGGCGCCCAGCGCCATGGTCGGCACCGTCAGGCGGGAAGCGGCGACCACCCGCTCGATCTGTGCCGCGCTCTCGGGCAGAGCCCGGTAATACGAGAATGCGCAGCGCAATGCTTCGCGGCCGGTGTATGCGCGGACGAAGGCCTCCCGGAGAGCGGGGCGCACCCCGCCGCCGAGCGTGCCGGCGTTCAGGAACCAGTCGACGTAGGCGCCCTCGTTGCCCTCCAGCACGGTCTCGGCGAGTCCGGGCGCGGCGGAGTGGAAGCCGAACCACCACGGCGGCCCGTCGGCGAGGAAGTCCTCGGCGCCGGGCAGCCTGCCCAGAACGGCCTCCATGACGACGAGGCGCTGGACGAGACCCGTGCGGCGCAGGGCGAGGAGGAAGGCCGGCGCGACGCCCGCGTCGGGACCGCCCGAGCGGCACGTCGCCCCTCGACCTGCCGGAGCGTACGCGAGCCCCGCCTCCCCGCGTCCCGGACGGACGGGGGCGCCGGTCGGGCGCGGGAGGCGGGGCCGGTTGCCGGCGGTGCGGTACGGGGGACCGCGCCGCCGGGGCTTCAGCGGTACCGGGCGCGACCGACGGCCGCCGCCGCGGTCAGGGGTACTGAAAGGACCGCGGCCAAAAGGAACATCGGCCGGTAGTGGTGGGCTTGGGCGGCGCCGGAGGCCAGTCCGCTGGCGACCGCGCTGCCGACGTAGAGCGAGACTCCGAACATTGCCACGCCGGTGGCCCGGGCGGTCGGCGACAGGGCGGTCGCCCACGACTGGATGGTGGAGTGCATGAACGACCAGCCGCCACCCAGCAGCAGCGCCGTTCCCACGAGTGCCTGAGGCGACTGACTGCCCGAGGCGATGAGATAGGCAACCGCCATCTGCGTACCGCCCACCACGATCAGCCGTACCGGTGTCCACCGGCCGACCAGTCGCTTGACCACCTGGGCCGCCGTCATCGAGCCCACGCCGTACAGCGCGGCCACGGCACCCGCGAGCGCCGTCGGCACGCCGTTGGCCTCCAGCGCCGGTGCCAGGTAGGTGAGGAAGCCCAGCAGCACGGCTCCTTCCACCATGGCAACCGCCATCACGAACCACTGCCAGCGCGACGCCATCACCACCCGGAACGGTGCGAGGAGCGACGCCGTCCGGTGCCGGGGAGGCTCCTGCAACCGCCGCAACCCCACCACCAGGTAGGCCGCGAGCAACCCGGGCAGGGCGAAGACCAGCCGCCAGCTCACCCAGTGCGCCAGAGCCCCCGCCACCACGGTGGCCACTGCCGTGCCCAGCGCGAACGCCGTCATCAGGTCACTCAGCGGGCGTTGCCGGAGGGCGGCCGGGACGACGTCGCCGACATAGGTCAGCGAAGCGGCGATGGAGGCCGCGAAGAACGCCCCGGCCAGCGCGCGGGCGCCGATCAACTCCGGGCCGCCGGACGCCAGCGCCGAGCCGAACGCCGCCAGCGCCGCCCCGGCAAGCGAGATCCGCATCACCCGCACCCGGCCGATCCGGTCGCTGGCCAGCCCCCACACCGGCTGCATCAGCCCGTACGCCAGGTAGTAGCCGCTGGCCGCCAGAACCACCATGGGCAGCGGCTCACCGAGCTGATGTCCGATCAGCACCAACATGGGGGCGATGCAGAAGCGGTCGAAGTTGCTCACGAATCCGGCGGCCCGCAGCAACCACAGGGCTCTCCCCGGCAGCCCGTCCCCCCTGGCCCGGGCCGGAGCGGGTGCCGGTGGCGTGACCGGAGCAGGGTCCGGGGTGGTGGCGGTCATCACAGGACACTCCTTCTTGCTGCTGTCCGACAGCTCCATCGGGTAACTCCAGCTCACCATCGGTCGGCCGTGGCCGGATCCGTCAGCCGATTACCATCACTGACAGCCTGTCCGGCGGCCGCCCCGACGGCGGCGGGCTTGGCTGTAAGGGGCACGGCACGTGCGCACGCAGGTGAGGGCGAGGGGACAGGGCGGATGGGACGGCCGTACGAAGCGGTGACCGGGGAGCCGTCCGGCGCACGCACACCACGCCAGGAGCTGGGCGCGTTCCTGCGTTCGCGTCGGGAACGGCTGTCGCCCAGTCAGCTCGGCCTGCCCGGCTCGTCCCGCCGCCGCACCCCGGGGCTGCGGCGCGGGGAGGTCGCGCAGCTCGCGGGCATCAGCGCCTCCTGGTACGCGTGGCTGGAACAGGGCAGGGTGCGCACCTCGGAACAGGTGCTGCGTGCGGTGGCCCGCGCCTTGCGGCTGGACGCGGCCGAGACCGCACACGTGCTGTCCTTCGTCGAGGAGGCGCCGCCCGCTGCGCAGGCGCCCACTTGGGTGTCGCGCAACCTGCTGACCCTGGTGCGCACCCTGGACCCGAATCCGGCCGTGGTACTCGACCCGCACTGGGACCTGCTGGCCTGGAACTGCGGCTACGCGGCGCTGCTGACCGATCCCGCGAGGCTGCCCGCCAAGCGGCGCAACCTCCTGTGGCTGGTGTTCCGCTGGACGCCCGCCCGGAGCCTGCTGGCCGACTGGGAGGGCGAGGCGCGGGCGCTGCTGGGACAGTTCCGGGCCCAGGCGGCCCGTCATCCGGACGACGGGCGGTACGCGGAGATCGTCGCCGAACTGCTGGCCGACCCGGACGCGGCTCGCTGGTACCACCGACGAGAGACCACCGGCTTCCAGCCCGCGGTCCGCCACTTCCGCCACCAGGAGGCCGGCGACCTGCGGCTGCGCTACGTCAAACTGGCCGCCGTCGACGAACCCGCGCACCACCTGCTGGCCTACCTCCCCGACGACCGGGCGTCGGAAAACGCGCTGCGCGACCTGAGCGTCACAGGGCGGGCCGCGTGGAACGCGGGCAGGCCGAAGGCCGGCACAGGGTGAGGGCCCGCGCCGGCCTTCGGCGTCGCGGCGGAGCACCCGCCGCGGGGTGATCCCGCCGGCCAGGGGCTCAGCCGGTGAACACCGCCTTCATCACACCGCCGGAGCGGACCGCCTCCAGCGCCTCGGCGTGGCGCTCCAGCGGGAACGCGGTCACGAGCCGGGCCAGGTCGAAGCGGGCGGCGAGGGTGGGCAGCATCCGCACGTACTCGACCAGGTGGGCACCGGTGAACGCCCATGAGCCGATGACGTCGAGCTGCCGGTACACGATCTGATGGGGATTGACCAGGGTGTCCCCGGCGTCCGTGTACTGGCCGATGACCAGGTAGGAGCCCCCGCGCCGGGCCAGGGTGAGGCCCTGTGCCACCGCTGCGGGGACCCCCACGCACTCGATCACCAGGTCCGCGCCGCCGCCGGTCAGCGAGCGCACCTGTTCCAGCACCGCGTCCGGATCGTCGGCGCCGGTGACGTCCAGGTGGACGTCACCGATGCCCGCGTCCGAGGCCAACTCCAGCCGTTCGGCGGGGCCGCCCACCACGATGACGCGTGCCGCCCCCGCGAGCTGGGCGAACGCCGCGGCGGCCAGCCCGACCGGGCCGCTGCCCTGCACCACGACCGTCTCGCCCACCCGCACCGGACGCCGTTCGTACAGCGCGTGCACGACGGTCGGGCCCGCGCAGGCCAGGGCCATCGCCGCCAGCGGCTCGACGCCCTGTGCCGACTTCACCACGGTGGTGCCAGGCTGGAGCACGATGGTGTCCGCCCAGGAGCCGGAGAGCGCCTCGCCGTCACCGACCGCGCGGTTCACACCGTAGGTACGGCGGTTCTCGCACAGCGTGGGCTCGCGGTACCGACGGCACGGCGGGCAGGTTCCGCAGGCGATGGACGACGCCCACATCACGGTGTCGCCCGGAGCCAGTTCGGCGCCGAGCGCGTCGCGTACGGTGCCCGCTCCCAGCTCCCGCACCGTCCCGTAGCCCTCGTGACCGAGCACCAGCGGCAACGGGATCGGCAGGTGGCCCTGCTGCAGATGCAGGTCGGTGCCGCACACCCCGCCGTAGCAGTCGCCGACGACCATCCCGCCCGCCGGAGCGGACGGCACGGCGAACGTGCGCAGCGCCAGCGGCGCGCCGAACTCCTCCAGCACCACTGCGCGGCCGGTCATGCGGACACCCCCGTCAGGGCGCCGGACAGCGGGCCCTCCAGTGGCGCCAGTGGCTCGCTGTCCCGGCAGACCACGTACTCCGGACGCGGCTCGCGGGGCCCCTGCGGCAGGTTGGCGCAGTCGTTGTAGGTGGCGATCAGTAGTCGGCGCGGGAAGGGTGACATGTTGGGTGCGGAGCCGTGCACGATCTCGGGGGAGAACAACACCACGGAACCCGCAGGCCCCTTGGGGCTGACCATGCCGAAACGGTCCGCGTACGAGGCCAGTTGGTCGGCTGTGAGTGAGATGTCGTCGGGGTCGAGGTGCTGCTCGGAGCGGGCACCGGCGGCACGGTCCTCGCGTACGAGCCCGCCGCGGTGCGAGCCGGGCAGGAAGATGACCGGGCCGTTGAACTCGGTGACGGCGTCGAGGTAGACCCCGATGTTGACCTGGCGGGGCGCGGGCAGCCCGTCGGCGATCCGCCAGGCCAGGAAGTCCTGGTGCCACGCCCACTTCTCGCCGCCGAAGGCCGGCTTCGCGTTGATCTTGAACTGGTAGACGTACACGTCATCGGTGAGCAACTGCCGTACCGGCGTCAGCACCCGTGAGTCCCGGATCAGCGCCGCGAACTCGCGCTGCCGGTGGTGGGAGGCGTAGACGGCGCGCACCCGCGAACCGTCCTGCTCGGCCACCAGGTGCGGTCCCGGCACCTCGCAGTCACGCCGGAAGGCGTCGCGCAGCAGTTCCACCTCCGTGCTGTCGAGCAGCGAGTCCAGCATCAGGAAGCCGTTCTCGTGGTACTCGTCGATCTGTCGCTGTGTGAGCTGGGTCAAAGACATGTGGTGCGGTCCTCCGTAGTGGCGGGGCGTTCCCGGGCAGGGGATTCACCCCATGAAATGTCCGCCGTCGACCACCAGATGCTGGCCGGTGACGTAGGCGCTGGCCTCGCCGACGAGGAACTCCAGGGCGTCGGCGATCTCGCGCGGTGATCCGGTGCGGCGCTGCGGCACGGTCGCCAGCACCGCGGCCCGTCGTTCCGGGTCGTCGAGCCGGTAGCGCTCGATGACCTCGGATGTCTCGGTGAACCCCGGCAGCAGGGCGTTGACTCGCACGTGCGGCGCCAGTTCCAGCGCCATGCACCGGGTCAGCTGGAGCAGGCCCGCCTTGGCGGAGCAGTAGTTGGCACCGTCGGCGCGCGGCCGGATCGCCGTGGTCGCACCGATGTTGACGATGCTGCCGCGCCCGGCCCCCACCATCGCCGGGGCCAGGGCGCGGCTGAGGTGGAACGGGCCGGACAGATTCGTCTCGAGCACATCCCGCCACTGGTCGTCGCCCATGGTCAGGAACGGCCCGTCACGGTTGACGCCCGCGTTGTTGACCAGCACGCCGGGAGCACCGTAGCGGTCGAGGACGTGGGCGCAGGCCGCGCGTACCTCGTCCGGCACGGCCACGTTCACCCGCAGCGCGCTGATCGCGCCGTCGCCCGCCCGCTCAGCCCGCCGTGCGGCGTCCTCGTCACCGCGGTAGAGCGCGACCACCGGGTGACCGAGCCTGGCGAGCCGCAGGCTCAACTCCAGCCCGATGCCCCGGGTGCCGCCGCTGACCACGGCGGCCGGGGCGGTGGCGGTGGTCATCCGGCGACCAGATCGCCACGCTGGAGGCCGGAGCCCTCCGGCACGTCCGCCGGGTCGCCGCCGCACTGGAGCACCGCGTTGTCGGCGTCCACGAACACCACGCTGGGAACGAACGAACGGGCCTGCGAGTCCGGCATGTCGCAGTACGCGATGATGATGACCCGGTCACCGGGGCTGATCAGGCGGGCGGCGGCGCCGTTGATGCCGATGACACCGGAGCCGGCGGGCCCCTCGATGACATAGGTCGACAGGCGGTTGCCGTTCTCGATGTCGACCACGTCGACCTTCTCGCCGGGCAGCAGGTCGGCAGCCGCCATCAGGTCGGAGTCGATGGTCAGGGAGCCGACGTAGTGCAGGTCGGCCTGGGTGACGGTGGCGCGGTGGATCTTCGACTTCATCATGGTGCGGTTCATCGTGGATGTCCTTCGTCGGATGCGCCGCGCAGCGCGCGGCGACTGGGAGGGGTTGGGGCCGGGGAAGCAGGTCACATCGGCCAGCCGGCGTACCGACGGCGGCCGTAGAGCAGAGGCGCGCGGTCGGGGGCGACCATCCGGGCGTCCAGTACGTCGCCGACGACGATGGTGTGGTCGCCGGAGGGCAGCAGGTCCGCTACCGCACACTCGGCGACCGCGTGCGCGTCCTCGTGCAGCACCGGCAGCCCGGTGACGCCGGAACGCTCCCAGGGCACCTGGGCGAAACGGTCGACGTCCCGGCGGGTAAAGGTCTGCGCGGCGCGCTGCCCGGCGGTGTGCAGCAGGTTGACCACGAACGTGCCACGCTCGGCGATCACCGGCAGGGTGTTGCCCGTGTGGGCGGCGCACACCAGCAGGCGTGGCGGGTCGAGCGACAGCGAGCACAACGCCGTGCAGGTGAAGCCGTACGGCCGCTCCCGCGCGTCGGCGGTGGTGATGACCGCCACTCCCGCCGGGTGCGAGCCCATCAGCGCTCGGAACGCCTCCTGCGCCCGCGCCGTGTCCTGCCCGACCGGGGTCACCACGCGAACGCCCGAGCGTCGAAGAGGTTGACGCCGGCGGCGGCCTTGCCCAGGTACTCCAGGCACTCCAGCGGTTTGGCGGGCATCACGTTGGCGAACGACGCCTCCCTGACGAGGCGTTCCAGCGGATGACTGCGACTGACCGCGGCCGATCCGCAGACCCTCAGCGCGTCCTGGGCGAGCGCGGGACCGGTTTCGCCGACGACGTACTTCGCCGCGTGCACCATCGCGTTCGCCTGGATGCTGCCGCGTTCGCGCTCCACCTGTTCACCGGCCTCGTGCACCAGTGCCCGGGCGGCCATCAGCCGTGCCGACATCCTCCCCAGCTCCTGTTGGAGCACCGGGGAGGCTGCGCGTTCGGGCGAGTCGCTGACGTACCGGGCGGTCTGGTCGAACAGGGCCTCGGCGATGCCCAGGTAGGCGCCGGTGTACCCGGCGATCATCCAGTGCGGTTCGCGCACGACCTTGAACAGCGACATCCCCTCGACGCCCAGGTACAGCCGGGAGCGCGGGACGCGCACGTCGGTCAGGGTCATCGGCGCGGTACTCGTGCCGTACATCGCGGACAACGTGTGAACGGGGCCGAAGGAGACACCGGGGTCGTCGGCGGCGACCACGAAGTGGGAGACGTCGGCGGTGTCCTCGGGGCCATCGGCCGCGGCGGCCACCACGTAGTAGTCGGCCACCCCGGCGAGCGAGACGAACGACTTCTCCCCGCTCAGGACGTAGGTGTCGCCGTCCTGGTCGAGCCGGTAGCGCGTGCGCATGCCGCGGAGCTTGGCGCCGCGGCCCGCCTCGGAGGTGGCCGAGGCGAAGAGCTTGCGCCCCTGGACCACCTCGCCCAGCATCCAGGAGCGGAACCGGTCCGCCGCCGGTGGCAGAGGAGTGTTGTAGGAGTCGGCGAGGGCGCCGATCACGACGTGGTGCATGTTGAAGCCCAGCGCGGCGGCACCGTTGTACGCGCCGAGGGCCGCCAGCACGCGCCAGTAGGAGCCGAAGCCCAGCCCGAGGCCACCGGCCTGGGGAGGAGCGAGCATGCCGAGCAGTCCGCTCTCGCGCAGGATCTCGTAGGTGCTCCGGCTCTCCACGCGTCCGGCGTCGACGTCGGACGCGAGCGGAGCGAGGGCCTCACCGGCCTCCGCCGCCAGTTTGAGCGTGTCGTCCAGGTCTGTTGGATTCATCGGTGTCCTCGGGCTTCAGTTCTCGACCGGCAGGCCGAATTGGCGGGCGACGCCCACGCGCAGCAGGTCGTTGGGGCCGGCGTAGGTGAGGGCCGCCATCGGGCTGTGCAGGTCGGCGGGGAGCGGGGAGCCAGGCAGGAAGGCCCGCACCCCCGACAGGGCGGTGGCGTGCTCGGTCATCCGTACGTAGTCCTCGGACACGGAGATCTTGGTGAGCGACGCCTCGGCCGCGAGCTGCCGGGCCGGGGTCCCGGCGTCCAGCGCGGCCGCCATCGCGTACAGCTGCGTACGGGAGCGGTGCAGTGCCATCGCCATGTCGCTGACGCGAGCCGCCACTTGGTGGCTGGCGCCCATCCGCCGCTCGAAGTGCTCCCGCTGGTCGGCCCACTCCACGGTGCGGCGCAGCATCAGGCGCATCGGCCCCAGCGCGTAGCCCATGATCAGGGCACGTTCCCACGCGGTGGTCGAGGCCATCACCGCCAGCCCCGACCCTTCTTCGCCGATGAGGGCGCAGGCGGGCAACCGGGCCTGGTCGAAAAGCAGTTCACCCATCGGAACGGTGGGCAGCGCGGTCTTGTCGAAGGTCTCGCCGCGCGTGACGCCGGGCGACGGCACCGGCACCAGGAAGGCAGAGAGCGCGAACGGGGAGCGCCCGGCACCGGTGCGGGCGAAGACGACGGCGAGGTCGGCCACGGGCGCGGCGGTGACGAAGGTCTTCGCGCCGTCGAGCGCGTAGCCGTCGCCGTCCCGCCTGGCGGTGGTGCGCATGGAGAACGGGTCGCTGCCGCCGCCGCGTTCGGTGAGGGCGTGACACAGCAGCACGGCCCCGTCGGCGATGTCGGCCGGCGTCCGCCCGGGCAGTCCGGACAGTGCGTCGCGCAACGGGTACTGCATGCCCACGAGTTGGGAGGTGAGCGCGTAGCACAGCCCCGGGTCGACGCCGGCCAGGCCGATGCCTTCGACCGCGGCGAGTGAGCGGGTGACGGGTCCGACGGCGCAGCCGTCCGTATCGGCCTGAGCGCCGTCCCGTGCCCCGTCGGCCGGCAACCGCAGCACGTCCAGGCCGGCGAGGGCCTGCCATGCCGCACGGAAGTCGTCCGCGGCTGTCCTGGCCACCAGTGGGAGGGCGCGCTCGCGGTAGTCGTCGACGATACGCTCGACGGCGGCCGGTCCACCGCGCAGCAGGCGTTCGACGGCCGCGCTCACGCCTTGGTCCCGCGCGGCACGGACTGCACCACGGCCCACAGCGCCTTGGGGGTACGGAAGTTGGCCGCGACGATCTCGGTCTCGGGCAGCGCGATGCCGTGCTCCGCACCGAGCGCGGCGACGATCTCCATGATCGCCAGGGAGTCCAGCAGCCCCATCTCCAGCAGCGGGCTGTCCGGGACCAGGCTCCGAGGGTCCTCGCCCCGGCCCCAGGTGATGTGGGCGGCGATGAGGGCGCAGAGGTCTTCGACGGTGTTCACGCGGATGTCTCCTGGGTGATGAGGATTCGGGACTCGGTGGGGGAGCCGGAGGGGAAGGCGGCCGCGCCCAGCGCGCGCCGGTCGACCTTGCCGCTCACGGTGGTGGGCAGGGCGGCCAGTGGCACGACGCGGTCCGGCAGCATGCGCTTGGGCAGCGCGCCGCGCAGCGCGGCCAGCAGTTCCCGCTCCCCGGCCGTGGTCTGGGCGTAGACCCAGATCTCGCCGGAGTGGTCGCCGTCCTTGGCGACCGCGGCCGCGGTGACCACCTGGTCCAGTTCCAGCGCGGCGTTCTCCACGTCCAGCAGGTCGATGCGGTGGCCGCGCCGCTTGACCTGGGAGTCGCGGCGACCGCGCAGGAAGACCCGGCCGTCCGCGGTGATCCGTGCGATGTCCCCGGTGGCGTAGGCCCGCCGGGTCACGCCGTCGCGGAACGCAACGGTCACCGTCGGGTCGCTCAACTCGCCGTCGCGAAGGTAGCCCTGGAAGACGGTGGGGCCGGCGACGTGGATCTCGCCGTCCCCGTCGGTCGGGCAGCCCTGCTCGTCCAGCACCTCGATGTGGACGCCGCCGATGCCCCGGCCGATGGTCATCTCCTGGTCGGCACTCCAGTCGGAAGGCACACGGTGGTAGGTGCAGGCGTTGGTCTCGGTCGGACCGTAGAGGTTGTAGAACGGCCGGTCGCCCAGCAGCCTCAGGCACTCCTGGAGCAGGTCGGGGACGAAGGGCTCGCCGCCGAACGCCGCGACGCGCAAGGAGGCCGGCACCGCGTCGGCGAAACCGCCCTGCCGCAGCATGTTGTGATAGAGCGAGGGCACCGCCATGAAGGCGGTGATCCGCCGTTCCCCGAGCCAGGTCACCACGTCCCGGGCGAACGACCGCAGCACGTCCGGCAGAACAACCGTGCACGCGCCCGCCGCCGCGGCGCTGAAGAGGTCGAACGTGGTGAGGTCGAAGGTCAGGGCGGCCTGTGAGCCGATGCGGTCGTCCGGGGTGAGCGCGAACTCCCGCGCCGCCCACAACGCGTAGTGCGCCACGTTGGCGTGGGAGAGCAGTACGCCCTTGGGCCAGCCGGTGCTGCCGGAGGTGAACAGCACGTAGCCGCCGGCGTCGGCTGGGGCGGGCAGCGGTGCCGGACGGTCGGCCTGGGCGACCACCTCGATCCAGTTCAGCCCGTTGGGGAGTTCGCCCTCCCGGGGTGCCCCCGGGTGCCGGCCCTCGCGCGCGGCGTCGGCCGCGGCCCGGCAGGCGGAGCCGGCGCGATCCGTGGTGAGCAGCACAGAGATCCCGGCGTTGCGGATCATGCGTGCCGTGCGGGCCGCGGGGTCGGCGACGTCCAGCGGTGCCACCACGGCTCCGGCGCGCAGCGCGGCGTACAGCGCGATGACGGTGGCCGGGGTCTTCGGGGCGTACACCCCGACGCGCACACCCGGCGTCACACCGTGGGCGGCCAGCTCGGCGGCGAGCACCCGGACCTCGGCCTCCAGCGCCGACCAGGTCCAGGTACGCCCTTCGCCCTCCAGCGCGGGCCGGTCGGGGTGGCGGACGGCCGCGGCGGCCAGCAGACCGTCGAGCCGGATGTCGCCGGCGTCGTCGAGATCCGTCACAGCGCGCCACCCAGGGCGGCGGCGCGATCGCCGAGGGCTTCCGTGGCGAGGAAGCGCGTGACGGTGTCGATGACCAGGTCGGGGCAGACCAGGTACGGGTAGTGGTCGCATTCCTCGGGCACCAGGCGCCGCACGGGGCCGTCCACCGCGCGTTCGAGCGCGTCCAGTTGGGCCAGCGATCCGTACTCGTCGCGGTCGCCCTGGATCATCAGCACCGGCGCGGTCACGTCGAGGTCGTTCTCGATGGACCAGTCGCGGAACTCCTCAGAGAGCCACACCCCGCTCCAGCCTTCGAAGACCGCCGCCGGGTCGTCGTGGACCAGCGCGAGCCTGCGGGCGAGCGGGCCTGCCGCGTAGGACGCCTTGGCGGCCTCGATGCCGATCCTGTTCTCCTCCTCGAAGTACAGGTGTGGTCCCATCACCACGACGGCCTCGACCGGGCGAACGGAGGCGTACAGCAGCGCGGCGGAACCACCGTCGCTGTGTCCGACCAGTACCGGTTCACGGATGTCCAGCAGATCCAGCAGCTCCGGCAGCTCGCGCCAGCCGTGGTCGTGGACGTAACGGGCGGTGCGGGGCGACGGCAGTCGTCCGGAACCGCCGTTCCCCAGACGGGAGTAGACCAGTGCGCGTCGCCCGGTGGCGGCGGCCAGCGCGGCGGGGAAGCGGCCCCAGGCGGCGACACAGCCCAGCCCGCCGTGCAGGAAGACCAGCGGCGCGCGGTCCGGGTCGCCGTCGATCAGGACGTGTTCCACAGGGCCATGTCGGGTCTCGACTACCGGCACATCAATTCCTTAGGTGTGTCATGGGGGGTGGGTACGGAAAAAGGCGAACGAGCATGCGGACAGGGACCGCACGTGTTTCCCGACCGGACGTCCTGCTTTTTGTGCGGGAAGTGACGGCCGGGGAAATCAGGCAGCCTTGAGGCTTCGTGAGTGCACTGGATATGCGTGCGAATGGAAAATCACTCTGCCGCGCGACGGGACGCCGGTGGCGGGCAGGGAAGGATGGCCGGCCGCCGGGCGGACCGCGGGCCTGCTGAGCCGTCGGGCCACGCCCGGCGGGCGACACCGGTCACAGCGAACGGTATCGGGCAGGGCTGCCGTACGGGATTGTCGTCGGGCGCGGCGAAGCGCAGCCCGGCGCCGTCGTGGCACCTTTGACCAGCAGCTTCACGGCGTTGGTGAAGGGTCTCTCAGCGAGCCCGGTA
This sequence comes from Streptantibioticus parmotrematis, assembly GCF_019890615.1. Taxonomy (GTDB): domain Bacteria; phylum Actinomycetota; class Actinomycetes; order Streptomycetales; family Streptomycetaceae; genus Streptantibioticus_D; species Streptantibioticus_D parmotrematis. The sequence continues at coordinate 613,928 of NZ_JAINVZ010000001.1, forward strand.
GCGGGCCCTGGCCGTCGACCGCGGGCCCCGCTTCACCCGCGTGATCGTGTCCGGTCCCGGTCGTGTGCGGCCGGAAACCCTGCGAGAGGAAAACGTCATCACTAACCCCCGTTGTGATCCTGGTCTGCCGTGGCCCGGTGGTCCTGGGGTAATCGCTGAATGCGTCACCTCTTGGCGGACCGGCCCGTCCGGCATCGCTGCCCACACTAAGCAGGCCGGGACCGGATAGGGAAATAGCGATGGCGCATCACCTATGCTCTGGACGCATGGATGTGGACCTACGTCATTTACGCGGATTCCTCGCCGTGGCCGAGGAGGGCGGTTTCACCGCCGCGGGCCGGCGGTTGCACGTGGCTCAGCCGACGCTGACCCGCAACATCCGCGCGCTGGAGGAGACGCTGGGGGTGCGGTTGTTCGACCGTACGACCCGCAGGACCGAACTGACCGCCAAGGGAGCCGAGTTGCACCGCGCCCTCGTCCCGCTGCTGCGCCAGTTGGACGCCGTGCTGGACGAGATGTGCGAGGGCGAGCGGCTGCGACTGGGGTTCAGCTGGGGCCTGCCCGACGGGCTGGCGCGGCTGGCCGCGCGCTTCGATGGCGAGACCGGTGTGAGTGTGGAGTTCGTGCGGTGCGACAGCCCTGCCGCCCGACTGGAGACCGGCGACGTCGACCTGGCGCTGCTGCGGGGAACCCGGTTGCCCCGGGGCCTGCGCAGCGCGTTCCTCTACGACGACAGCCGGGTGGCGGCGGTGCCCGCCTTCTGGCCGCTGGCTGCCAGACGTGAACTGAGCTGGGCCGAACTCGCCGACTGGCCGCTGGTGGTGAACACCAGGAGCGGGGTGACCACGCCGGACATGTGGCCACCGGGTGAGCGGCCGGTCGTCGGAGCCGAGTGCGGCAACTACGACGAGTGGCTGGAGAAGGTGGCGCTGGGGCTCGGCGTGGGAACCGCGCCGGCGGCGACGGCGCGCCGCTACAGCCATCCCGAGGTGCGCTTCGTGCCGTTGTCCGACGGCCCGGCGGTCAGCACTCACCTCGCGTACCCCTCGCACGGCGCCCATCCGCGGGCGGCCCTGCTCGCGAACGTGGCGGCGCGGGAGGGCGTCGCGTTGCGGGACGGGTCCGAGCGGGGCTGAGGCCCGCGAGGTCACCGTGCGCCGTCCGCGGCCGTTTCCGGCGACCCGCCGACCGTTGCCGGAGCGGGCCGCGGGCACCCGCGCATCGGAAGGAATTCACCCGCCCGGCCGATTTACCTGTCCAGCCCCCCGGTTTTCCCGCCCTCGAACAACCTTGACGGGCTGCTCAGGGGTCAACTACTGTCCCGCTCGGCCCCAGGCGAACAGCCCAGGGGCCGGGCGGCAATACCGAGGAGAACGGGCGTCCACCTACTCGCCCGTAACCAAGCGGCCGCTTTTTTCTGGGCTACCAGCCGACGGGGGTCGCAAGTGCCAATTCATGACGTGCCCGTACGGCACGCCTTTTGTGGCGTGCCCGGGCGGACGCGATGGCGATCCGTCCACGGGACGCTCCACTGCGAACCCGGCCGTGCGTCCAGTCACCCGGTTCCGCCGTGCTGAGCCGATTCCTTCCCGCCCCCGGGCCCTCGCGCACCATCACAGGGATAACCCTGGTGCACACGATGGGACAGGGCCTGTGGATGGCGATCAGCGCCATTTACGCGACTCGTGTCATCGGGCTGTCCCCGACCGGATTCGGTCTGGGCGTGGCTGCCGCGGCGGCCGTCTCCCTCGCGATGAGCACGCCGACCGGCCATCTGGCCGACCGCGTCGGTCCGCGGTCCGTCCAGGTGTGGTCGTTCGTGGCACTCGGTCCGCTCACCGCCGCCCTGTTGCTCGTCCACGGCTTCACCGGATACGTGGTCGTGATGGCGGTCCAGGCGGTCGCGTACAGCGCCAGCCGCAGCGCGCGGATGGCGATGATCGCCGGTGTCGTGCCGCCCGCGGAACGGGTACGCACCCGTGCCTACCTGCGGGCCACCACCAACGTCAGCGTCGCGCTCGGCGCCGCGGTGGCCGGCGGGCTGCTGGTCGTCGGCACCGACTACGCCTACCGCTGGGCGGTCGCCTTCAACGCCGCCACGTACACGACCGCGGGCCTGCTCACCGTCATGCTGCCGACCGTGCCGCCCCAGGCGGCCAGGCCCGGCGCACGACTGGAGGTGCTGCGCGACCGGCCCTTCCTGAGCCTGGTTGTGGTGGACGGTGTGCTGTCCATGCACAACCAACTCCTCGACGTGGTCCTGCCGCTGTGGGTGATCGACCGCACCAGTGCCCCGCGCTGGATGGCCGCCGTCGTGCTCCTGCTGAACACGGTCGCCGTGGTGCTGCTCCAGGTCCGGATCTCGCGCGGCACCGACGAGCCGCGCAGTGCCGCCCGAGCGGTCCGGCATGGTGGTCTGTTCCTCGCACTGGCCTGCGTGATCTTCGGATTCAGCCGGGGCGTGCCCGCCCTGGAGGCGTCCGTGCTGCTCGCGCTCGGGGCGGTGGCCCACGTCATGGGGGAGATCCGCCAGGCGGCGGGCAGTTGGGGTGTGTCGTTCGGGCTGGCCCCCGACCACGCCCAGGGCCAGTACCAGGGGACCTACCAGATGGGCGCCGACCTGGGAAAGCTCGTCGCTCCCGCTGTCCTGACCTGGCTCGCCATCGAGCACGGCAGGCCGGGGTGGTGGGTCATGGCGATCGTCTTCGCCGCCTCCGGCGCGGCCTTTCCGCCGCTGGTGGCGTGGGCGCGACGCCGTGGTCCGGCACTGCCGGATCCGGTGGAGCCGGCGGCCGAAGCGGTGCGGTGACAGCCGGGCAGGCGCTCGCACGCATCCGCCTCGCAGGCCCCGTATTTCCTGGCCCCGATCCGAATCCGAAATGCCGGTGAACATCTGAACGCCGCCGTGTCGGTGCCGGGTGGCTTTTTGAGGAAATCCATCCATGCCGTCTCCTGTACGGCATGCCGCTGAAAGAGAATGCGATACGGCGGGCAAAGTCGTGCGTTCCCGCCCGAGTTCCTCGTGCTCTTTGTGATGCGTCGGAATAATTTCTTTCGCCGGTAGGCGAGATGCTGTATCAATTGATTGCGGTCCCGTTGCGAACGGGGCAATGACGATTACGGGAGAATGATGACCGTGGACGAGATGTCCGTCGGCCCCGGCCAGGCAACCGAGGAAATCCAGAAATCCGTTCCCGCTCTTCAGTTCCCGGTCACCGGTTCCCGTCCTGAGCGCGGTGCCCTCGAATTCGGTGTCGTCAGCTGGACCGGCCAGGAGGTGCGGCAGCTCAGCGCGTTCGTCGCCGAGAGGGGGCTGTCGGCAGTCGACCTGTTCCGGGCGGCCTTCGCCGTACTGCTCCACCGCTACAGCGGGCAGGACGACCTGACGCTGCTGCACGTGGACGCCGACGACGCGGGCGTCCGGCGCGCGACCCCGGTGCGCTCCCGCACAGCCGATCACACGCCCTTCTCGGCGCTGACCGCGGCCCTGGCGTCACGCTGTCGCACCGCCGGGACCGAGGAACCGGTCCGCCCGCTCGCCGACGTCCTCGGAGACGGCCTTCACGCCGGCTTCCTGCGGGGCACCCTCCGCCAGGGCGGGCCCGTCGCCGAGGACCACCCGGCGTGCGCCGACCTGCACCTGCTGCTGGCCGTGGAAGACAGCGCCGGGGGACCGACGTTCACGCTGCGCTACGACCGTGCGGTGTTCACCTCCGCGTTCATCTCGCGGCTCGCCGCCAACTACCGCACCCTGCTCCTCGACGCCTGTGCCCGGCCCGCCGCCGACGTGCGCGACCTCGACATCCTCTCGCCCCAGGAACGCGGCCTGCTGGTCGCCGGGATCGGGGCGCGCGCCCTGGAGTACGACCGGGAGGCCTGCGTACACCGACTCGTGGAGGCCCAGGCAGACCGCACACCGCACGCCCCCGCCGTCGAGTACGCCGGCCGCACACTCAGCTACGCCGAACTCGACGCCACCGCCAACCGGCTCGCCCGGGCGCTGCGGCGTCTCGGAGCCGTCCACGGCGGGCGGATCGGGGTCTCCGTCGGCCGCACCGAGCGCATCGTGTGCCTGCTGCTGGCGATCCACAAGGCAGGCTGCGCCTACGTACCCCTCGACCCCGCGTACCCGGCCGACCGCCTCGGTGCCATCGCCGCCAGCGCCGCAATGACCCTGGTGGTCCACGACGCCGGGGCCACCCCGCAGTGGCTGAGCCGCACCGGACTGCCCGGTGTACCCCTCGATGCGCTCTGGGACGCGGCGCGGGAGGAGGAGGCTGCCCGTACGGAACCGGTCGACGCCGGCACAGCCACCCACCTGATCTACACCTCGGGGTCCACAGGCGCCCCCAAGGGTGTGGTCATCACCCACCGCAACGTCACCGCACTGCTCGCGTGGGCCCACGACACCTACACCCGCGAGGAGTTGTCCCGGGTGCTGTTCGGCACCTCCCTCAACTTCGACCTGTCCGTCTTCGAACTGTGGGCCCCGCTGACCGTAGGCGGCACGGTGGTGGTCGCGGAGAACGTCCTCACGCTCACCGAGGACGCGTCCCTCGCGCCGACGCTGGTCAACACCGTCCCGAGCGCCCTGTCCGTCCTGCTGCGGCGCGCGGCGGTCCCCGACAGCGTGAGCGTCGTCAACGTGGCGGGCGAACCGCTGCCCGGGGAACTCGTCGACGGCGTGCTGTCCGGCACCCGGGCGGGGCGCGTGTTCAACCTGTACGGACCCTCGGAGGACACCACCTACTCCACCGGGCGCTGCTTCACCGTGCCCTGTGATGACCGGCCGACCATCGGCACACCGCTGCCCAACACCCGCGTCCACCTGCTCGACGAGGCCGGACGCCTGGTGCCGTACGGCGTGCCCGGTGAGATCCACCTGTCCGGCGACGGCGTTGCCGTCGGCTACAGCGGTGACCCCGAGCGCACGGCCGCCGTGTTCGTCGAGCCGCCGTCCGAACTCGCCGGTACCGGACGGCTCTACCGCACGGGCGACCTCGCACGCTGGACTCAGGACGGGGAACTCGACTTCCTGGGGCGCCGCGACAACCAGGTCAAGGTGCGCGGCTACCGCATCGAACTCGGTGAGATCGAGGCGGCCGCGCGGCGCCTCGCGGGGGTGGAGGACGTGGCCGCCGTGACCGTCCGCGCGGGCGGAGAACAGCGCATCGTGGCCTACCTCGCCGACGCGCACGCAGGCCTGACCCCCGAGCGGGTCTCCGCGCACCTGGAGACCCAACTGCCGCACTACATGCGGCCCTCACGCGTGATCGTCGAGCCCCGACTGCCCCGGCTCCCCAACGGCAAGACCGACCGCAAGGCCCTGGGCTCCCGCTCCATCGACTGGGGCGAGGCAGGCGCCGGGGAGCTGACGGATCCGCTCCATGCGCGTGTCGGCGCGGTGTGGGCCGAACTGCTCGGCGTCGCCGCCCCCGGACCCGGGCTCGACTTCTTCTCGGTCGGCGGCCACTCCCTGCTCGCCAACCTGCTCGCGGCGCGGCTGACGGATCTGGCCGGGCACCCGGTGCGGGTGGCGGAGGTCTACGCCAACCGCACCATCGCCGAGCAGGCACGACTGCTGACGGGCACCCGGTCGGGCCCGGGCGGGACGGGCCCGACCGTGATCGGCACCGTCCTGCGCGAGTCCGCCGCCGGTCACGGTGTCCCCGGAGCCGGTGCGGCCTTCTTCGCCGACGGCACCGTCGAGTACGCCTACCAGGGTCACGCCGACCTCGAACGAGACGTCCCGTACACCGCCGCCACCCGGCAGCGGATGACCTGCGTGACCAAGGTGCTCATCGCCTGTGTCGCCCTGATGCTGGTCGACCGGGGCGTCCTGGAGCTCGACGCGCCCCTGGCGCCCCTGCTGCCCGAGGGATTCCGGCGCCGGGGCGGCGACACCGCGCAGGTGACGCTACGTCAACTCCTGTCCCACACCAGTGGCATCGACGACTCCTGGGAGGTATGGCACGAAATCGACCAGCCGGACCTCACCGGCTACGTGACCGGCTTCCGCGACTACCAGCAGCTGTTCGAACCCGGCACCATCTTCGCTTACTCGGCCTGCGGAACCTCCGTCGTCGCCCTGCTGATCGAACGGGTCACCGGCGCCCCGTGGCGGCGCGCCGTCAACGAGATGCTCCTGTCGCCACTGGGCATCAAGGAGATACCCGAGACCAACGACCCGGGTGACCACTACGCGGACGAGGTGGCCACCGGGTACCTGTGGAACGCGGACGACAAGCGCTACCAGCGCTTCGAACCCGGACCGCAGACCGTCGCCGACGACGCCGCGTCCTCCTTCGCCGTCTGCCTCACCACCGAGGACCTGGTGGCGCTCGCCCGCTTCGCTCTCGCCGACGGTGTCACCCCCGACGGCCGCAGGCTGCTGTCGCGGGAACTGGCCACCGCGATGCGCACACCCCAGATCGACATCCCCGGCCACCACTTCATGCACGCCTGGGGACTGGGCTGGCTGCTGTTCGGCCCCAGCGCCTTCGGCTTCAACTCCAACGGCAGCGGCCACCACAACTTCATCCAGGTCTTCCCCGAACGTGGCGCCTTCCTGATCCTGCTGGCCAACGCCTACCCGGCGTTCGGCGTCTACGAGGACCTGATCCAGTCGCTCACCGGCGAGCGGCTCATCCGCACCGGCCGCCCGTTCGACCTCGCCCTGGACGACTGCGCCGGGCGGTACGAGTGCGACGGCTACCGCCTGGACGTCACCCGCGGACAGCAGCGGCTGGAGTACGCCTACCACGAGCGGGCCCGTGACGGTTCCTGGACGCCACTGGACGAGGGCGAACTCGTCCTCACCGGCGCGGGTGGCTTCAGCTCGATGTCGGAACGCAACATCCTCGCCGGTTCCATCTCCTTCATCCCGGCCGCGGGTACGAAGGACCCGGCATTCGTCCGCATGGGCCAGCGCGTAGCGGCCAAGGTCCGATGAGCAAGGAGCTCCCCATGCCCCGCAGACACGTCGTCTTCGTGACCTGGAAGACCGGGAACGCCCCGGCGTTCGAGGCCGCGGCACGGCTCGGCCACCACGTCACCCTCATCCGCTCCGCCCGGATGGAGCGCTCGCAGAACATCGACTTCGACACCACCCCGTACGGCAGGTTCGTCGACGACGTGCGCCTGCTGCCGGACGCCACCGACCTCGACGAACTGCGCGCCTGCATAACCTCCCTGCACCGGGAACGCCCGATCGACGGATTCGTGGCCACCGTCGACGCCCTCGTCGTCCCCGTCGCGGTGATCGCCGAAGAGCTGGGCATCCCGTTCACCAGCGCCGAGGGCGCGCGCACCGCCAAGCGCAAGGACCGCTGCCGCGCCGTGCTGACCGAGGCCGGCATCGACGCCACCCCCTACCGCGTGGTGAACGGCCTCGCCGAGGCCCGGGAGTTCGCCGACGGCACCGGATACCCGGTGGTGCTCAAGCCCGCGTGCGGCTCGGCCAGCGAAGGCGCCCACGTCGTCGCGGACGAGACCGCGCTGGACAAGCTGTTCCAGGACATCGACCCGCACGGCACCACGTACGGGCAAGGCGTGCTGATGGAGGAATACCTCACCGGCCGGTTCGTCTCGGCCGAAGTGGGCCTGGTCGAGGGCCGGTTCCTGCCACTGGCCGTCAGCGAGCGCTCGACGTGGCAGGACCACGAGGCGCTGGAGACTGGCACCACCATTCCGGCCGGGATCACCGGGGCGGACCACACGGCCGTCATGGCGTTCGCCGAACAGGTGGTGCGCGCCGTCGGCCTGGGCATGGGCATCTTCCACGTGGAGATCATGATCGGTGACGACGGACGGCCCCGGCTGATCGAACTCAACCCCCGGCTCATGGGCTCCTGCCTGCCCAACCTCTTCCGGCTCGCCGGCGGCGGCGACCTGTTCACCTGGCTGGTGCGCATCCACCTCGGCGAGGACCCCGGCGTCGAACCCCCGGGCTTCACCGGCTACGCCACCGTCCGCTGGTTCGGTGCCGTGGAACGGCAGCCGACCCCCGCCGCCGCCCCGGACCTCTCTTGGGCCGACGAGTACGGGCCCGCGCTGCACTCCCTGACCGTGCGCTACCCGGACGCCCCCTTCCTGGAGCCCTGCCGCGGCAACCTCGGCAACTTCGGCGAGGTCCAGGTCGTACACCCCGACCATGACACATCCATCCGGATCGCCCGCCGTGTCGTCGAGCGGGTCCACAACCAGCTCGGCTTCGAGGTGACGAGGTGAACGACGTGAACGACGCAGACGTCCTTTACGCGCCGACCAGGGCCAGACTGAGCGGGCTCGGCCTCCCGGACGGCGACAACTGCGTCCTGGCGACCTCCGCGGCCACCTTCGACGACGGATCCCACTTCCGGATCGAGGTGCCCACGATCAACTCGGTGGGTGCCGCGCAGACCGTGCTGACCGAGACGAGCCGCCGCGGGCTGACCGTCAACCGCGTCACCGAGACGCTCGGCATGTACCGCCACACCCTCGGCGAGCTGCGCGACTACGTCGCCCTCGGCGAGGAGTACGGCGCCGAGATCCTCATGTCGGTGGGTCCCCGCGCCAGCCACGACATCGGCGGCAGCGTCCAGACCCCCGAGGGCGTGCGCATCGGGTACCGGCTGCGCGGCCAGGAACAGATCGTTCGCGCCGTCGAGGACGTGATGCGCGCCATCGAGTGCGGCGTGCGCGGCTTCGTGGTCTACGACGAGGGCCTGCTGTGGGTCCTCAGCAGGCTGCGTACCGCCGGCGACCTGCCCGAGGAGACCCACCTGAAGGTCTCCGCGCACTGCGGCCACGCCAACTCGGCGTCTGCGCAGATGCTGGAGATGCTCGGCGCCAACAGCTTCAACCCGGTGCGTGACCTGACGCTGCCGATGATCGCCTCCATCCGCCGGGCCATCACCATCCCCGTGGACATCCACGTCGACAACCCGAGGATGTCCGGCGGTTTCGTGCGCACCTACGACGCGCCGGAGTTCGTCCGCGTCGCCTCGCCCGTCTACCTCAAGACCGGCAACAGCGCGCTGGAAGGCCACGGCACCAAGCCGACGGCCGCACAACTCGAGGACATCACGCGGCAGATCGAGATCGTCACGGAGTTCCTGTCCCGCCACTACCCCGACGCCCGCCAGTCGCCCGCCAGGGTCAGTCGCGCCGGCGTCATGGGCTAGCCCGCGCAGGCACCGCGCCGCGCCGTCGGTCACCGGCGCGCGCCACCGTCTGGTCCGTGCCCCGGGCACGACCGCGACCGTCAGGCCCCGCACCCGAGCAGGGCCACGATCCAAGGGACCTTCCTCCTCCATGTGCCGTATCTATGGCCGCTTCGGCGAGCCGTACGCCGACGACACCGAAGACGACGTGCTCGAGGGCGTCGCCCGCAGGCTGCTGCACGGCGGCCCCGACGCACAGAGCCGCACCCGCGACCACACCGCCGCGCTCGGCAACAACCGTCTCGCCGTCCAGGGAGTTGCCACCGGCGACCAGCCCTTCCACCTGCCGGGCCTCACCTGTGTCTTCAACGGCGAGATCTACAACCACCGCGCCCTGCGCGCGCAACTCGCCGCCCAGGGCGTCCGCTTCGAGGGCGACTGCGACGGCGACGTGCTGCTCCCGCTCTACGAGCGGTACGGCGACGCCTTCGTCGAGCGGCTGGAGGGCATGTTCGCCATCGCCGTCGTGGACCGCCGGGGCGAGCCGTGCCTGAAGCTGTTCACCGACCACGCGGGCATGAAGTCGCTGTACTACTACGTCTCGCGGGACGGCCGGCGGCTGTGCTTCGCCTCCGAACTCCAGGCACTGGCCCGCTTTCCCGACTTCCCCGACGCGATCGATCCGTCGGCGGTCGACCGCTACCTCGGTGGCCGCGCGGTGTGGGGCCCCGGCACGGTCTACCGTGACGTGGCGACCCTGCCGCCCGGTGGCGCCCTGCGCTTCGCCCAGGGGCGCCTGACCCGATGGACCACCGCCCCCGGCACTGCGGGGGAGGAGCCTGCGATCCCGGCGACGGTGGAGGAGGCGGGCAGCGTCCTCGACGCCCTGCTGCGCGACGAACTCGGCCGCATGCTCGACGCCGACGTCCCGGCGTGCGTCATCACCAGCGGCGGGCTCGACTCCAGCTACCTGACCGCTCTGAGCCGCACCCTCGTTCCCGACCTCGCCTCCTTCAACATCGCCTACAGCGGTGACTGGCCGGCCGACGAACGGCACTTCGCCGCGCAGGTGGCCCGCCACTGCGGCACGCGCCACCACCAGGTGATCGTGGATCCCGGCGACTTCCCCGAACTCGTCGACCGCTTCGTGCGCCACCTCGACCAGCCCAACAACGCACCGCACAGCCTCAGCACGTACGCCCTGTTCGAGGCGATCCACCAGGCCGGATTCAAGGTCGCCCTCACCGGCGACGGCGCCGACGAGTTGTTCGGCGGCTACGCCCGCTACGTCAAGGCAGCGCGCGACGACTCCGCCGACTGGCACCGCGCCTACCAGGACACCATGGCCGTCGCGGGTCCGGCGGCGCTGCGCCGGCTCTACAGTGACGACTTCCGACGGGAGGTGGAGACCGGCGGCGGGTACTTCGGCGACCGAAGCGGTGACCGGCTGGCTCGCGCTGTGCGCGACGGGCGGCAGGACAAGCTGGACACGCTGCTGCGCTACGACCAGACCGAGCGCTTCCCCTACTACATCCTGCGACGCGTCGACCACCTGAGCATGGCCCACGCGGTCGAGGCCCGCATCCCGTTCCTCCAGCCACGGGTCATGCGCTTCGCCCACGCCCTGCCCTCGGGGCTGAAGGTGCACGGCGACACCGTCAAGGCCCCGGTCGCCGCCGCGGCCAGGCCGTGGCTGCCCGCCACCGTCGTCGACCGGCCCAAACAGCCCTTCACGCTGCCCATCACGGCGATGATCCGGCCGGGCGAGCGACTGCACGACTACATCGGCGACACCCTGCTCGCGCCCACCGCCCGGTGCCTTCCGTTCTTCCGCCGGGACGCGATCCGCGAACTGTTCGACCTCCAGAGCCTGAGCCCGGACCCGCACGCGGCCGGGACCCTGTGGTCACTGCTCGTCCTGGAGACCTGGCTCACCACCCGCGACATCACCCTTTGAGGAGACCGTCATGACCCACGCCCACCCGCCGATCCGGTCACTGCTGGCCAAGGCCACCAGGGACGACATCCGGCGCGACCCGTTCCCGCACGTCGTGCTGCGCAACCCCTTGGACGACGACCTCTACCAGGCGCTCGCCGAGACCATGCCGACCGCGGAGTACATCGGCGAGCGGATCGGCAAGGAGATCACGTCCAACGAGCGCTACAACTACATGTCCCAGCACATCCTCGGCGACGACGCCATGCCGCAGGTGTGGAAGGAGTTCGTGACCTACCACTCCTCGCCGGAGTTCTACCACCAGTTCCTGGACCTCTTCCACGAGGACCTGCTGGCCGCCAATCCGGACGCCGAGAAGACCTGCGGGCCACTGCGCGACCTGCGGGTGGGCCGCCGCAACCGCGACACCTTCGAAACCCACGACATCCTCATGGACTGCACCGCGGTCATCAACTCCGCGGTCACCGGTCGTCCCTCCTCGTACCGCGGACCGCATGTCGACAAGCCGTACAAGCTGTTCGGCGGCCTGTTCTACATGCGCCTGCCCCAGGACGACACGCCCGGCGGCGACCTGGTGCTGTACAAGTACCGGACCGACAGGCCGAAGTTCCACACCTCCGCCTCGGAGTACGGCGACAACCGCTTCGACATCGACCCGGCCTACGTGGAGGAAGTCGACACCGTCCACTACGACTCCAACGTCCTGGTGCTCTACCCGATCAACCCCCTCGCCCTGCACGGCGTCTCGTTGCGGGCCCTCACCGAGCACCAGCGGCGGTTCGTCGCACTCGTCGGTGACCTCCAGCACCACCTGTTCGACCTCGCACTCTAAGGAACCACCATGCTCCCGTTTGACCAACGGCCCGGCCACATATGGCTGGACGGCACACTGGTCGAGTGGCCCCAGGCCCGGCTGCACGTCCTCACCCACGGCCTCCACTACGCCAGCAGCGTCTTCGAAGGGGTGCGCGTCTACGCAGGAGCACCCTTCCTCCTCGGCGCGCACCTCGACCGACTGCGCTCCTCCGCCCGCATCCTCGACTTCGACCTTGCCTACTCCCGCCAGGAGTTGTACGACGCCACCACCGACGTCGTCGCCAAGGCGGGCATCGAGGCCGGGTACGTGCGGATCAACGCCTGGCGTGGCTCGGAGGTCATCCAGACCGCGGCCCCGCACACCTCGGTCCACACCTCCGTGGCCGCCTGGGAACTGCCCGCCGGGTACTACGCGCCCGAGGACGCGCTGGAAGGCGGGATCGGCCTGTGCACCGGCCGCTACCGCAGACCGTCACCGGACAGCGCACCGGTCAAGAGCAAGGCGGCCGGCAACTACATGATCGGGACCATCACCAAGAACGAGGCACTGCGCGCCGGATTCGACGACGCGATGCTGCTGGACGGTGACGGCAACATCGCCGAGGCGACCGGCGCCCACCTGTTCTTCACCCGCGCCGGGACACTGCACACCCCCGACACCCGCAGCACCATCGACGGCATCACCCGCGACTGCGTCCTGCGTATCGCGGAACACCTCGGCATCCCCTGCGTCGTGGGGGACCTGGCACCAGACTTCGTGCGCCAGGCAGACGGCGCCTTCCTGTGCGGCACCGCCTGCGAGGTGCTGCCGGTGAACCGGATCGACGACCACCCCTACGACCTGACCGGGAACGCGGTGATCGCCGCCGTGGTGTCCGCCTACCGGGACCTGACGGCCGGGAGCGGCCCGCTCACGGTGCCCGACGCGTGGGCACCCTGACCGCGCTGGAGAAGTTGATCCCCGTGGGGCTGGCCTTCGGCTGTGGTGCGCTGTTCGCCCGCCGCAAGGCCATCCCTGCGGACAGCTCCAAGGCGTTCTCCGACTTCTCCTTCCTCTTCGCCATCCCCTGCTACCTGTTCGGCAACCTCTACACCAGTGACCTGGGGACCCTGTTCAACGGCAGGGCGATCTGCGGCTACATGGTCTTCGCCCTGCTCAGCATGGTGCTGGTCGGCTGGGTCTCCCGCGTCTCCAGCACCCGTGAGCCATGCGGCGTCGCCCTGCGCGTCATGGGCGGGGTGCAGGTCAACACGGCCTACTTCGCCGTGCCGGTGTTCACCATGCTCTTCGGGACCGCAGCGCCGATCTTCCCGATCCTGCTGTTCCAGACGTGCGTACTGTCGTCCGTGATCATCCTGGTCATGGAACTCGGCGCCGATCGACGGCCCGACGGCTTGGACGGGGAACCCCCGGCGCGACGCCGGGCCGCAGCCAGGATCGGCCGGGCTGCGTGGGCCTCGCTCACCACGCCCATCGTGCTCGCCTGCGTGTTCGCGATCACTCTCAACCTGCTGAAGGTCCCCGTGCCCTCGTCGGTACTCAGCGGCTTCTCCTTCGTGGGGAGCGCCGCCTCGCCCGTGGCCCTCTTCGCGCTCGGTCTCCACCTGGGCGGAGCGGGCCTGACGGTACGGGGCACACCGCGTGAGGAGGTGTGGCTGGTGGCCTTCAAGTGTCTCGCGTTCCCGGTCCTGATCTGGGCCGGGTGCCACTACGTGTTCGGCGTTCACGGGGCATGGCTGAACTACCTGGTGCTGATCGCCGCCATGCCCGCCCCGCAGAACCTGTTCATCTTCGCCCAGCGCTACGAGGTGGACATCGACCTGTCCGCCGCGCTGGTCATCAAGAGCTCGGCCGCGTCGCTGCTCCTGCTGCCCCTGTGGTTCCAGGTCGTACGCCTGTCCCACTAGCCGCGCGGCGCCCGTCACACACCCTTCTCGGAACGGAAGGCCCTCCCATGACCACCGCTTCACCCACCACCCTCCACACCAGGCCCGCCGCCCTGGACATCCGGCCCGTGGCCGGGCGCATCGGTGCCGAGATCCACGGCATCGACCTGCGCGAAGAACTCGACGACGCCACCGTGGCCGCCGTGTGGCAGGCGGTACTCGAACACCGGGTCGTCTTCTTCCGCGGCCCGGACGTCGGCCACGCACGCCACGTGGCACTGGGCGTACGCTTCGGCGAGTTGACCCGGCGCCCCGGAGCCAAACACGGTGTCCACCCCGAAGGCTTCCCCCAGATCCTCACCGTCGACCCGAAGAAGGACGTGGAGCGCTACGGCGCGGACTTCGAAGAACACTTCCAGCGCAAGTGGGTCTCGTCCGTCGCCGGCTGGCACAGCGACCTCACCCCGGCCGTGAATCCGCCGAAGGCGTCTATGCTGCGCGCGGAGCGCACGCCCGCGTTCGGAGGCGACACCCAGTGGACCAACATGGTCGCCGCCTACGAGGGCCTCTCCCGGCCGGTGCGAGACCTGGTCGACGGACTGCGCGCCGAACACGCCTTCTTCACCGCCGTGCACCTCATGCACTCCGACGAGCGTGACCGCGAGATCCTTCGGCGCTACTGCGAGGAGCCGGAGGTCGCGGTGCACCCGGTGGTGCGCGTGCACCCCGAGACGGGTGAGAAGGCGCTCTTCGTCAGCCCCGGCTCCACCACCCGCGTCATGGGACTGTCGCGGCTGGAGAGCCGTCGCCTGCTCGACCTGCTCTTCGAGCACATGACGAGCGCCGAGTACACGGTTCGCTTCCGCTGGGAGCCCGGCAGCATCGCCTTCTGGGACAACCGCAGCACATGCCACTTCGCGCCGACCGACTTCGCCCATCTGGACGTGGAACGTGTCATGCATCGCGTCACCTTGCTCGGCGACCTGCCCAAGGGACCGGACGGCACGGAATCCGAGCTCGTCGCGGGGGAGCCGATGCAGGCCTGCTGACGCACGACATCGCCCCACGACGTCACGCGGCCGACGACATCGCCGGTCGCGTGACGTCGCGCACGTCCGCGCGAGCAGGACCAGCACGACCAGGCCGGCCCTCTTGCCCTCGCCCGGCTGCATCCGCAGCGCCCCGGCCGACGGCCTGGACGAGGTCGGGCATGGAGCCGCGTACGTCAGCCCACTGGCGACGTGGCGGAAGACGAGCGTGCGCCGGAGGTTTCCTCCGCGGTCGAGCGAGGTCAGACGTCAAGCTCATACCGCCCTCTGCCACGTTCCTTGTCCGAGATCTCCGGCCGGTCCCCGTGCAGAGCGAGCTTGCCGCGGATCTGGTTGGCGTAGGGGTGATCGAGCTGGGTGAGAATGTCCAGGGCACGTTGCCAGGCGTCGTGGGCTGCGTCGGGGCAGTGCGCGGCATGGTGGGCGTCGCCGAAGCGACTAAGAACTCCTAACGAGATGATCTTCTGGATGGTTGGATCGCTCCGGGGCCGTTGATCCGGGGGTA
>NZ_JAINVZ010000010.1 GCF_019890615.1 Streptantibioticus parmotrematis
CGGGGGGGGGGGGGGGGGGGGGGGGGGCGCCCCCCCCCCCCCCCCCCCGCCCCCCCCCCCCCCCCCCCCCGCCACGTTCGCGCACCGCCAACCCCCGCCCCCCCCAGGAGGTCTTCTCATGCCCCGTCAGCACGCCCGCGTCCTCGTCGTCGGCGGCGGCACCGCCGGGATCACCGTCACCGCCCGGCTGCGCCGTGCGGGCGTCACCGGCGTCACGCTGCTCGAACCCTCCGCCACGCACTACTACCAGCCCCTGTGGACCCTGGTCGGCGGCGGGCGCGCCCCGATGGCCGCCAGCGCCAGGCCCGAGGCGTCCGTGGTGCCGAAGGGGGTGCGCTGGGTGCGCGATCGCGCGGTCGGCGTGGACCCCGTCGCCCACACCGTCGCCACCGCCGACAGCGGCGAGATCGG
The DNA here is from genome assembly GCF_019890615.1 of Streptantibioticus parmotrematis. Lineage (GTDB taxonomy): Bacteria > Actinomycetota > Actinomycetes > Streptomycetales > Streptomycetaceae > Streptantibioticus_D > Streptantibioticus_D parmotrematis. Next base: position 412 of record NZ_JAINVZ010000010.1, read on the forward strand.
CTACGACCGCCTCGTCGTGTGCCCCGGCATCCGGCTCGACTGGGACGCGGTGCCCGGCATGGCGCCCGCGGTGCGCTCCACCCCGTACGCCTCCACCAACTACCTGCCCGAACTCGCGCCGAAGACCTGGCAGTTGATACGCGGCATGCGTGCGGGAACCGCCGTCTTCACCATGCCGTCCGGGCCGGTCAAGTGCGGTGGCGCGCCGCAGAAGATCGCCTATCTCGCCGCCGACCACTGGCGCCGCCGGGGCGTGCTCGGGGACATCCGGGTGGTGCTGGTGCTGCCGACGCCCACGATGTTCGGGCTGCCGGTCTTCGCCGCCGAACTGGAACGCGTCGCCGCCCGCTACGGCATCGAGGTCCGGCTCAGCAGCGAGCTGACGCGGGTGGACCCGGACGCGCGCGAGGCGGTCGTCACCGACCACACGCACGGGGCCGCAGAGACCATCGGCTACGACCTGCTGCACGCCGTACCGCCGCAGACCGCCCCGCGCTGGCTGGCCGGCGGACCGCTGGCGGACGCCGCCGACCCGCGCGGCTGGGTGGAGGTCGACCGGCACACGATGCGGCACGTGCGCCACCCCGAGGTGTACGCGCTCGGCGACGCGGGGTCCACGCCCAACTCCAAGACGGGCGCGGCGGTGCGCAAGCAGGCCCCCGTGGTGGTCCGCAACCTGCTGGACTCGCTGGCCGGACGGGAGCCGACCGCCTCGTACGACGGCTACTCCTCCTGCCCCATCACCACGGCCCGCGACCGGATGCTGCTGGCCGAGTTCGACTACGCGATGACGCACACGCCGACGATCCCGTTGCTCGACACCACGCACGAGCGGCGCGACATGTGGTACGTCAAGCGGTACGGACTGCCGCTGCTGTACTGGCGGTTCATGCTGCGCGGGCTGGCCTGAGCGGCTGCCCCGGCGGCGTACCGGGGTGTCACGCGCGGCCGTCGTGGCGGTCGTGGTCGAGAGTATCCGGCATGAACGCCTCGACTACCCGCCGGATGACCGCCCGCAGCCGCACCGAAGCGCACCGGGTGGCCACCCCGCTGGAACTCTTCTTCGACCTGTGTTTCGTGGTCGCGGTCGCCCAGGCGGGCACCCGGCTGGTGCACTCGACGGCCGACGGGCACCCGGGACATGCCGTCACCGGCTACCTCTTCGTCTTCTTCGGCATCTGGTGGGCGTGGATGAACTTCTCCTGGTTCGCCTCCGCCTACGACACCGACGACGTGCCGTACCGGATCGCCACGCTGGTCCAGATCGCGGGCGTCCTCATCTACGCCGCCGGGGTGCCGCGCGCGTTCGACGGCGACCTGGCGATCGTGGTGCTCGGGTACGTGGTGATGCGGCTCGCGCTCACCTTCCAGTGGCTGCGCGCGGCATACGGCGAGCGCGGCCCGGCGCGGCGCACCGCGCTGACGTACGCGGGCGGGGTCGTCGTCTGCCAGGTGTGCTGGGCGGCGCTGCTGCTGGTGCCCGCGGGGGCCGGGCGGGTCGCCGGGTTCCTGTGCGTGATCGTGGCCGAACTGCTGGTGCCGGTGATCGCCGAGCGCGGCCACCAGACGGCCTGGCACCCGCACCACATCTCCGAACGCTACGGCCTGTTCACCCTGATCGTGCTGGGCGAGACGGTCTCCGCGGCGACCGTCGCCGTCCAGTCGGCCATCGACGAGCACGACGCGCTGGGGGAGTTGCTGCCGATCGCGGCGGGCGGCCTGCTCATCGTCTTCGCCGCGTGGTGGATCTACTTCGCGGTCCCCATCCACGGCCACCTGCGCGGCAACCGCCAGGCGTTCCTGTGGGGTTACGGTCACTACGTGGTCTTCTCCTCGGCGGCCGCGATCGGCGCGGGCATCGAGGTGGCGGTGGAACAGGCGGTCGGCAAGGCCCATCTGACGACCACCGGCGCGTCGTTCGCCGTCACCGGCCCCAGCGCGGTCTTCCTGTTCACCCTGTGGCTCCTGCACGCCCGCCACTCCAAGCGCGGCGCGGCCCAGCAGTCGATCCTCCCGGTCGCGGCGGTCCTGGTGGCCCTGTGCGCCTTCGCCGGCCACGCGGCGGTGCTGCTGGCCGGCATCATCGCGGCCCTGGCAGTGGCCGCCGGCCTGACCCTGGCGGCCCGCAACCCGGAGAGCCACGAAGCGGAGTGAGCGGGCCGGTGGGCCGTCGGAGGGCGGCCGACCGGAACGACGAGCACGCACGCGTGCGAGGTGATCTCTGGTCGTAGGCTGCGGTGCATGACTGGTGGACGTACGAGTGACGGCAGTGCCGGGGACGCCGACTACGCGGCGATAGGCGGGGGTTACGCCGACTTCCGGCGGCCCGACCCGCGTATCGCGCAGGCCATCGCGCGGGCGCTGGGCGAGGCGCGCACGGTGGTCAACGTCGGCGCGGGCGCCGGGTCCTACGAGGCGGCGGCGCCCGAGGTCACGCCCGTCGAGCCGTCCGCGTCGATGCGCGCGCAGCGCCCTTCCCATCTGGCACCGGCGATCGACGCGGTCGCGGAGGAACTGCCTTTCGCCGACGGCTCGTTCGACGCGGCGATGACCACGTTCAGCGTGCACCAGTGGAGCGACGTGACGGCGGGGCTGCGGGAGATGCGGCGGGTGGCGCGCGGCCCGGTCGCGGTGCTGACCTGCGACCCGGCCCGCGTGACGGACTTCTGGCTGTACGCGTACGCGCCCGGCGTCCTCGACACCGAGGCCCGGCGCTACCCGTCGGTCGCCACGATCGCGGCGGCGCTCGGCGGCGAGGTGAGCGTGGAGCCGGTGCCGATCCCGGCGGACTGCACGGACGGCTTCAACGAGGCGTACTACGCCCGCCCCGAACGCCTCCTGGACCCGGCGGCCCGGCAGGCGTGTTCGGCGTGGAGCTTCGTCGATACCGCGACCGCCGACGCGTACACCGGCCGCCTGCGCCGCGACCTGGCCGACGGCACGTGGGACGCGCGGTACGGCGCGTTGCGTGAACAGCCGTCCTACGAGGGCTCGTTGGTGCTGGTCCGCGCGGTGCCCGCGTAGACGGCGGCTACGCGAAGGGGTCCCCGGCGACCCCTTCGAGTCGCACCAGGCCGGGGCCGTGCGGCGGCGCCACCTCGACGTAGAAGGTGTACGCCCACCCCTCGGCCCCGGCCCGCTGACGCGCCCAGGCCAGCGCCTCGTCGACCCCGGCGTCGGTGACGGCGAACTCGTGCGAGGTGACGCGCTCCCGGTCCCAGAAGTAGACCCGGTAGCGCGGCTCGTCCTGCTCCCACTCGACGTCCCGGGGATCCACCACTCGCGTCCGCACGGGCCCATCCTAGGTTCGGCCGCGCCCGGCGGGGGCGGGACTCACTTGATGACGACGGTCTTGCTCTGGGCCGTGCCGATGTTGCCCGGAGCCGGGGCGGTGATCTCGCCGGTGATGAAACCGGTGTAGGTGCCCGCCGCCTTGACCTGCTTGCCGTTGGCCAGCGGGGTGTAGAACGTTGCCGTGCCGCCGGTCTTGATCACCTGGCTCTGGTCCGAGGTGGTCATGATGCGCTTGGGACCGACCAGTGGCCCCTCCTCCAGGCTGCCGCGGATGTTCACGGTCACCGCCGGGATGTCGCCCTCGCAGGTGACGCGGGTCTTGAACAGGATGCGGCCGTCCTTCGCGCCGCTGGACCGGTGCGGGCTCTGCACGGTCGCCGTGCAGACCTCGCCGGCCGCCTTCGTGGTCAACGACTTCGCCACGCCCGCGTCGTCGGCCCGCGCGGCGGACGATCCCATCGCGAGGGCCAGTGCGGCGGCCGTGACGATGGTCGCCGAGGATCGAGTGCATCGCATGCTGGTGGTACCTCCCCCTGTGTGCCCCGCCGCGCCGAACGCACAGCGGGTACACAGGAAGGCTCGCACGGCACCATTGTCAACGGCCAACGATTTCAGCTGGGTTGGCCGAAAGCCGCTCTTGGCGCGCGGTGGGCCACGGCGTCAGCGTGCCAGTCGTCCCAGCAGTGAGGACGCCACCGTGACGCCCGCGGCCGCGGCGACGACCAGGACCAGGTAGTCCATGCCCAGGTGGGAATGGGTGCCGAGGAGGAGGCCTCGTAGGGCGTCGACCTGGTAGCTCAGCGGGTTGATCTTGCTGAGGGTCTGGAGCCAGCCGGGCATGACCGCGACCGGGTAGAGCGCGTTGGAGGCGAAGAAGAGCGGCATGGTGATCGCCTGCCCGATGCCCATCAGGCGGTCGCGGGTCAGCACGATGCCCGCGATCGACATCGACAGGCAGGAGAAGAACGCCGATCCCAGGATGACCGCCACCGCGACCCCGAGCAGCCGCAGCGGGTTCCAGGTCAGGGAGACGCCCAGCACGGCCGCGATCACGATCACCACGACCGCCTGGATCAGCGCCTTCACACCCGCCGCGAACGCCTTGCCGGTGATCAGCGCGAACCGTGGCGTCGGGGTGACCAGCAGCTTCGTCAGGATCCCCGCGTCCCGCTCCCAGATGATCATGATGCCGTAGAAGATGGCGATGAACATCGCGGACTGCGCGATGATGCCCGGCGCCAGGTAGTCCAGGTATGGGATGCCGCCGGTCGGGATGGCGTGGATGTGGGTGAACGTCTCGCCGAAGATCAGCAGCCACAACGCGGGCTGGACCGCGCGGGTGTACAGCTCGGTGCGGTCGTGGCGCAGCTTCTGCAGCTCGACCGCGCACATCGCGCCGACCCGGGCGGGCAGCATGCGCCAGCCGGTGCGGGCGGGCGGCGGGGCGAGCAGCAGGTCGAGTCGGCGGACGGCCTGCGTGGCCGCGTCCTCAGCCGACGCGGGACGCGGTGCGGCGGGTGCTGCGGACATCGCGGAAATCTCCTCCCTCATCGAGACCACTGCCGGCGACGTCGCGGAAGACGTCCTCCAGGGTCGGCGCCGAGCCGTCCGCCCGCCGCTCGCGCAGTTCGGTACGCAGCTGCTCAGGGGTGCCCAGGGCGCGGATGGTGCCCTTGTGCATCAGGGCGACGCGGTCGCAGTACTGGTCCGCCTCGTCCATGTAGTGCGTGGTGACCAGCACGGTCATGCCGGTCGCCTTGCGCACCGCGTTGATGTGCTCCCACACGCTGGTGCGGGCGATCGGGTCCAGGCCGATGGTCGGCTCGTCGAGCATGAGCAGCCTCGGCGCGCTGACCAGCGCCTGCGCCAGCTCCAGGCGGCGCACCATGCCGCCGGAGTAGGTCTTGGCGAGCCGGTCGGCGGCGTCGGTCAGGTCGACCGCCTCCAGCGCCTGGGTGACCCGGGCGGCGCGTTCGCGGCGGGAGACGTCGAAGACCCGGGCGAACAACGAGACGTTCTCCCGCCCGGTCAGCCCGCCGTCGGCGGACAACTGCTGCGGCACGTAGCCCAGCAGCCGCCGCACCGCCATCTTCTCCTTCGCCGGGTCGTGGCCGAAGACGGTTACCATGCCGGGCGGCACCGGCAGCAGGGTGGTGACGCAGCGGATCGCGGTGGTCTTGCCCGCGCCGTTCGGGCCGAGCAGGCCGAAGCACTCACCGGCGGACACCGACAGGTCGAGGCCGTCGACCGCCTTCGTCTCGCCGAACGCGTAGTTCAGGCCGCTGCACACGACGGCCTCGGGGGTCGCCTCCCGCTCGGCGTTCACGCGTTCGGCGTCGGCGGAACGCGTTCGGGCGGCGGCACCAGCGTCGTCAGTCACTGCTCCTCCACTTCCTCGCGCAGGCTCTCGGCGAGCCTGCGCAGTGCCGGTAGCGCGGCGGCGAGCGCCGCCTGGTCGTCCGTTGACAGTGCGTCCACGTGGCGGTGGACCAGCGCGGAACGCCGTTCCTGCCAGTCGCGCAGCCGGGCCTCGGCCTCGGGGGTGGTCAGCAGCAGCGCGGAACGGCGGTCACCGGGATCGGTCTCCCGGCGCAACAGCCCGGCCGCCGTCAGCTGGTTGACCAGCGTGGAGACCGAATTGCCCGCGAGGTAGAGCTCCTTGGCGGCGGCCGACACCCGCAGGCCCGGGTTGGCGGCGACCAGCCGCATCAGCTCGATCTGGGCGCCGCGCAGCCGCGGCACGGGGGTGTCACGGCGCAGCCTGCGCCGGATCAGCCGCTGGACGCCACCGAGGGCGTCGGCGAGCGCGTCGGAGATGTCGGCCGCCGTAGTCACTCCATAATTTTAGCTCTTAGTACGAGGTATTCGCCAAGGGTGCGCGGTGGGGGCGCGTGGGGTGCACCGGGACGCACGCGAGAGGGCCCCGCGCGACGGTGCGCGCGGGGCCCGGCAGGGCGGAGTGCTCGGCGGAGTGAGCGCCCGGAGACGGTCAGAACTGCACGTCGGCGCAGGAGTAGAAGGCGTTGCCGGTGTCGGCGATGTTCCACACGCCGAGGATCAGGTGCTTGCCGGTGAGGCCGGACGGGATGACGCCCTGCTGGGTGATGGTGTTGCTCGCGGGGGGCTTGCCGCCGTACGGGACGGTGAGGAACGGCGTCGGTTGCAGCTCCGCCCTGGTCAGCGGCTTGGTGGGGTCGTAGCCGTTCTTGGTGATGAAGTACTCGAAGTCGGTGGTGGCGTGCCGGGCGGTGAACGTCCAGGTGAAGTCGTAGGTCTGGCCGCCGGTGAGCTGGGTGGCCGGCCACTGGCCGTTCCTGGGGTCGTCGAGCTGGGCGAAGCGGGCGTTGCCGCCGCTGCAGATGGACCCGTCGGCGGGCCCGGCGGCCGGGAAGCCCTTGGGGCCCTCGACGCTCTGCGGCTCGTACTGGATGTCGCCGCAGTCGGTCACCGTGCCGTTGGCGCACAGGTCCTGGCGGCTGGGCGGGGTACTGACGTAGCCGTGGCTGCTGGCGCTTCCGGTGGCCAACGCGGAGGCACCGACGACCCCGGCCACCACGACGGCCACCGCGAGCCTGCGGCGCCGGACGCGGGCGGGGCTGGTACGACTGCTCGTCTTGCGCATGGGTCACCTCGGGAGAACGTGGGGGTGTTCTACGGGTGTGCGCGCGCACGCACGGGGGCTGCTGCGGTCTAGACCAAGTGCCGTCACGGTAGCGCCACAGAAAGGTCATGTCCATATCAACGCCCGGCGACAGGGGACGGCACCGAACGACGAGGACCGCTGCCGCGACGTTCCGGCAGCGGTCCTCGTGCGGGTCGGGTTCGGGACGGACTCGGGACGGATTTCGGGACGGACTCGGGACAGTGCTCTACGGCAGGTACACGATGCCCAGCTTCGTCAGTTGCCACAGCTGGGTCGACGCGCCGGTGTCGGGTTGCAGGACCGTGACCGGGTTGCCGGAGGAGTCGGTCTTCGCGCTGGTGCCCAGGGTGGCGACCATCGAGGTGTCCTGGGAGTCGGCCAGCTTGTAGAGGCCGCCTCCCGCGGACTCGAAGACCCAGTGCTGGTTGGCGCCGCCGTCGCAGCCCCACTGCTGCAACGCCGTGCCGGCCGCGGTCGACGCGCCGTTGGCGTCCAGGCACATGTCACGGTTGCCGCTGAAGTCCAGCTCGTAGGAGCCGCCGGACTTCGCCTCGAAGACGAAGGACTGGTTCAGGCCGCCGTCCGCCGGATACGTGATCGCGGGACGGCCGTCGGTGTCGTCGCCGTAGCTGCCGCCGCCGGAGAGGTCCAGGACCTGGCCGGTGGCGTGGTTGGTCAGCTGGTACCAGGAGCCGTCCTCCGGCTTGTCCTGGAACGGCTGTCCCGGCGTGAGCGGTTCGATCGTCGTGCCGTCCGCGTCGTCCAGCGTGCAGTACGCCTCCTGCTGGGCGGCTTCGCCGTAGAACTCGCCCAGGCAGGCGCCCTCGCCCTCGTAGCCCGCCACCCTCAGGTGGTACGACTGGCGGATCTCGTCCTCGCACAGGCCGAGGATGCCGATGGAGTAGTCGCAGCCGTTGCGGGTCAGTTCGCTGGTGTCGATGACGTCGCCGTTGGTGTACTCGTACGGCGAGGTCGTCATCTCGGCGCAGACCTCATGGCCGTAGGAGACCCGGCGCTGGTCGAGGAAGCGCACGCCGGGCACCGCCTCGGCCGCCGTGCGCAGCGCGTCGTCCAGCTGCGGCACGACCCAGTTGTGGCCCCACGCCAGGTCCTCGGGGAACGCCGGGCAGCCGTCGGCGACCTTGCCCGCGTAGGTGTTGGTGCGGATGTCCGGGGTGATCGGCGTGAAGTACGACTGCATCACCAACTGGTAGCTGCCGTCGGCGTATCCGGCGGTGCGCATGGTCTGCCGGACGTCGGTGAGCGCCGCCTCGATCTTGGGGACGACCGCCTTCGCCCGGGCGGTGATCGTCGCACTGCCGATGGTGTCGCGGCAGCCCTGCGACTGGGGGATCGGGAAGTACTGCCCGAGGCAGCTCTCCATGATCCCGCTGAAGTCGAAGTCGTCGTTGGCGCCGATGGTGACGACGACCATCTTCACGTCGTACTGGGCCGCGGTCCGGGCGAGTTGGGCGTCCTGCTTGGGCTCGCCGAAGTCGCCGCTGCCGCCGCCGGTCGTCTTGGCCAGCGTGGGATCGCTGACCAGGTCGCCGGTCTGCGCGCCGGAGCACGCGAGGTCGACGGCGGTGACGCCGGACAGGCCGGTGTCGAAGATCTCCGACTTGGTGCTGCGGTGGCAGTAGTCGCTGGGGCCGTCCGTCCCCGCGACGTAGCCGTCGTCGGTGTCGGTGCCCGCGCCCTCACCGGAGATGGCGCTGTCGCCCATGGAGACGATGGCGGGGGAGAGGGCGGCGTGCGGTGTGGTGGCGGCGGTGGCCGGTGCGGTGGTGGGCGCGGCGGTGGCGGTGGTGCCCGCGCCGAGGACGCCGAGGAGTGCGGCCGCGGTGAGGGCGGCGGCCTTCGCCAGTGCTGGTCTGGTCACGCGTGCTCCTGTGAACGCAGGGATGACCGCCCGGGGACGCCCGGGTGGCGAGGAGCGGTGGTGCGACGAGCGGGTGGTACGACGAGCTGGCGTGCGGTGAGCGCGATGTGCGACGAGCTGCTGTGCGGTGAACGGGTGGTGCGGTGAGCGCGTTGCGCGCGGGGCGTGGGTGACCGGATCGGGGGTTCGTTCCGGTCACCGGGAACAGTGGCTGTCGGCCACAGAGGCTAGATACCTGCGGGTAGCAAAACAAGAGGGATGCTCATGTTTTCTGGCAGGCGCCCCGAACGCCCGGCATCGGCGCCTCCAGCCGCCCCGGCCCGGCGCCCTCGATCGCCCCGGCCCGGCTCCCCCGATCGCCCCGGCCCGGCGCCCCCGGACATCCCGCCCCGATAATCGGGCGACAGCCGCCCCGCGCCGCTGTTAGCTTCGCGTCACATGGACCCCCTCGACGACCACGACCTGCGCTCGGCCTTCGTCAACTGCTCCAAGGGCGAGGCCCGCCGGATCAGCCTGCCGCGAGGGCTCGCCGAACTGCCCTGGTCCGACCTCGACTTCCTCGGCTGGCGCGACCCGGGCGCCCCCGACCGCGGCTACCTGGTCGCCCCGCGCGGCGACGAGGTGATCGGCGTGACGCTGCGGGTGCCGCAGGGCGGGCCGCGCAGCTTCGTCAAGACGACGATCTGCTCGCTGTGCCTGACCGGCCACCCCGGTTCCGGTGTCTCGCTGCTCGCCGCCCGCCGGGTCGGCGCACGCGGGCGCGACGGCGACACGGTGGGCGCCTACATGTGCGCCGACCTCGCCTGCCCGCTGTATGTGCGCGGCAGGAAGACCTCGGCCCTGGTCAGCCGCTACCGCGAGTCGCTGACCGTGGAAGAGCGCGTCGACCGCATGCTGGCCAACGTCGACGACTTCCTGGGCAAGGTGCTCGCAGAGGGCTGACCGGCACGCCGCCGCCCGCGACCTACAGCAGGCCCAGATCGCCCAGTTCCTTGTGGAGGTCGGCCCGGTCGCCGGACGCGGGCGTGCCGCGGGACGGGACGATCGCGCCGCCTCCCGTGCCCGTTCCGCCGCTGCTCACGGCCGGGCGGGGGCGGCGGTCGCGGAAGATCCACGCTCCGGCCACGCCGCCCACCAGTCCGCCCAGGTGCGCCAGCCAGCTCACCCCGGGCGTGCCCGGCACCGCGATCGTGACCAGGTACGCGAACGACGCCGCCATGACGACTCCGATCAGCGTGTCGATCAGGTGCCGGTCGAACAGCCCGCGCACCACCACGTAGCCGAAGTACCCGAAGATCAGGCCGCTCGCGCCCACCGTGTCCGTGCCGCCGCCCTGGAAGATCCACACCGCGAGTCCGCTGACCACCGCGACCAGCAGGCTCAGGCCCAGGAAGCGGACCACGCCCCGGTACGCGGCGAGGAAGCCGAAGACGAACAGCGGGCCCGAGTTGCTCTCGATGTGCGCCCAGCTCCAGTGCAGCAACGGCGCGGTCAGGACGTCCGGCAGCCGCCCCGCCTGCCCGGAGACGATGCCGTACTGCCGGGACAGCGCGTAGCCGTCGCCCCAGTTGGCGAGCTGGACGAGCCAGACGACCGCCATGAACGCGAACATCGTGAAGAACGCCTTGCGCGCCTCCGCGACCATCAGCTCCGCGTCGACGACTCCGCCGCCCCCGGCCCCCGCGCCCATCCCGTACCCCTTCACCACGACACGTCGAGGAAATCCCCTGATGGGCGAACTCTACGGAACCTCACGCGGGCGGGCGCGGGGTGCGGTCCAGATCGATGCCGAACCGGTCCCGGTACGCGGCCAGCAGCACGGCCTCGTCGTCGGGCAGCTCCTCCTCGCGGCGGGAGCCGTCCGCGTCCGTGGTCACCAGCCTGCGCCCGCTCAACGTGACCCGGCCGCCGGACCCGGTGAGCCGGGTGCAGACCAGGGAACGGGTGAAGTGCGAGGCCGGCGAGGTGCACTGCCACCAGCACGTCGGACCGAAGTCGGGCAGCTCGCGCGGGCGCGTCTCCAGGCGGTACTGCGGCACGCCGTCGCGCAGCACGTCCAGGTCGCCGTCCGGTGTCCCGGCGATCCGGAAGGTGCCGCGCGGGTCGGGCTGCTCACCGCGTTCGTCCAGGCGCAGCGGGTACGCGCTGTGGTCGCCGAAGCCGACGTCGGCCAGCCACACCGCGCCCGCTCCCGCCTCCTCGACGCGCAGCGCGAGGTGGTCGAACGGCGGCCCGTAGCGGTCGTCCGCGCCGTGCACCCGCGCCGACAGCAGCTCCACCCGGTGCCCGAGCGCGGCCAGCAGCAGGGCGAACGTCCCGTTCAGCTCGTAGCAGAAGCCGCCCCGGCGGGCGCCGACGATCTTGTCGTACAGGGCGGCGGGTTCGAGGACGACGTCCTGACCGAGGTGGATCGAGAGGTTCTCGAAGGGCACGGCGACCTGGTGCAGCCGGTGCAGCTCGCGCAGCGGCGTCTGCCCGGACGCGCCGATGCGCCGCAGGTAGGCGTCGGTCTGCTCGGAGGTGAGGGAGCGCATGCCCCCAGTGTGGCCTGCCGCTGTGGCCTGCCGTGCCCGCGCTCGACGCAAGAAGGCCACCCCCGCCGAGGGGGTGGCCTTGACGTGCGCCGCCAGGGACTTGAACCCCGAACCCGCTGATTAAGAGTCAGCTGCTCTGCCAGTTGAGCTAGCGGCGCCCACCGATGCCGGAATCCTACCCGATGCCCGAGGCCGCTCGCGCCGCGTCCTCGCGAGCCAGCGCCCGCAGCGCGGTGCGCTGCACGAACCACAGCATCCACACGGTCAGCACCGCCATGCCCACCGCGAACGAGATGTGCTCGGCCGGAGTGTTCACCTGCGTGCCCAGCGCGCCCATCACGAAGTGGCTGCCGACCCGCAGCACGACCAGCGCGATCGCCACCTTGCGGGTGCCCTTGCTGCGCCACAGGCGGCGGGCGAGCTTGACCCGGCTGCTGAGCACCGTCGCGGTGAGGATCAGGTTGAGCAGGACCAGCGCCCCGAGGAGGTACATCGCCTTCGGGTAGGCCTTGACGATGTCGTAGGCCGACGCCAGGATCGCCTCGAAGCCGAAGAACCACACCGGAAGCGGCTTGATCCCGTCGGCGGAAGCGGTGCCGGCGGTCCCCGCGGGCGCCCCCGCTCGCGTGCTCTGGTCGATGGTCATGCGATCCCTTGTCCCCTCGGAAAGTCCCGCGGCTGTTCCCCGTCCGGTGCCAGCACAACAACGCGGGCCGGAGCGCCGGTCGAGCGTCGCTGGAGCGGCCCGGCGCACGAGGCGGACCCCGCCGCGACCAGCATCGATGTTCGAGCCCCTGTCGAGCCCCGGCGCGCAGCATGGACCACGCACGCCGCCGCCACGACGGGAGCCCCTGACCGGGATCCCACGGCGGTCGCCGCGTGCGAAGGGAACGCCGAAACGGGGAGTTGAGGGGATGCCAACACCCACGAGCCTCACGCAAGCCCTGGTGGCGCGCTTCGCCGGCCGCCGGGACGCTCCGGCGCTGGTGCCGCTCGACACCTCGGGCGAGTCCGGCGCCGCCGTGACGTACGGCGAACTCGACCTGCGCGCAAGGGCGCTGGCAGTGCGGCTGGCCGGGCACGGGGCGGCGGGACGGCAGGTCATGCTCGCGCTGGACACCGGTCCGTCCTTCGCCGAGGCGCTGCTCGGCTGCCTGTACGCGGGTGCCGTCGCGGTGCCGGTGCCGCCGCCCGCGGTCTCCCGCGCGGCGGCCGAGCGCACGGCCGCGATCGTCGCGGAGGCCGCGGTGCACCTGGTGCTCACCGAGGCGGCCCACGCGCCGGACGTATCACGGCAGTTGGCGCAGGCCGGACGCGGCGGGGTCGCCTGCCTCGCGGTGGACGGCGGCGCGCTCGCCGCCGACCGCGCGGGCATCGAGCGGGTCGCCGCCGAGTGGCGGATGCCCGCGATCGGCGGCGACGACCTCGCGCTGATCCAGTACACCTCCGGCAGCACCGCCGCGCCGCGCGGCGTCATGGTCAGCCACGCCAACCTGCTGGCCACCATGACCGCGCTGCGCGACGCCCTCGGCACCGACGCCGGGTCGCGGATCGGCGGCTGGCTGCCGTTCCACCACGACCTGGGCCTGGTGGGGGAGTTGCTGCACCCGCTGTGGCTGGGCGCCACCGTGGTGCTGATGCCGCCGCGGCTGTTCCTGGCCCGCCCGGGCCGCTGGCTGAAGGCGATCGACCGGTACGACGTCACGCACGTCGCCGCGCCGGACTCCGCGTACGCCCGCTGCGTGCGGGAGGTCACCGACGAGGAACTGGCCGCGCTCGACCTCTCGCGCCTGCAACGGGCCGTGGACGCCGCCGAACCCGTCGGCGCGGACAACCTGCGCGCGTTCACCGAGCGCTTCGCCGCCGCCGGGCTGCGGCCCGGCACGCTCACCCCCGGCTACGGCCTCGCGGAGGCGACGCTGCTGGTCAGCGTCGGACGCGGCGACGGACCCGCCGCGGTGCGCGGGGTGCAGGACGCGGCGCTGTGCCCGTCCGGTGCAACCCGGCAGCAGGTGGTCGCCTGCGGTCCGGCGGGCGGCGCCGAGGTCCGCGTCGTCGACCCGCGCACCTCGGCCGAGCTGCCGGACGGTGCCATAGGAGAGCTGTGGGTGCGCGGACCGGCGGTGGCCCGGGGCTACTGGGCGCGTCCCATCGAGACCGCCGAGGCCTTCGGCAACGCCACCACGACCGGTGAGGGCGGATTCCTGCGCACCGGCGACCTGGGCGCGGTGCACGACGGCGAGGTCTACGTCACCGGACGCATCAAGGACGTGCTGCTGGTCGCCGGGCGCTCCCTGCACCCGCAGGAAATCGAACGCCAACTGCCGCACTGCGGAACGCAGTTCGCGTCGGCCGCGGTGTTCGGGGTGGGCGAGGCCAACCGGCTGCTGGCCGTCGTGCAGGAGGTGCGGGCGATCGGCCGGGGCCGCGACGAGCTGGCGGACCTCGCGACGCGGGTGCGCGGGGTGCTGGCGGAGGAGTTCGGGGCGATCCCGGACGCCGTGCTGCTGGTGCGTCCCGGCACGGTCAGACGCACGACCAGCGGGAAGGTCCGCAGATCGGAGATGCGCGAGCTGTTCCTGCGCGGCGAACTGCGGCCACTGTACGAGGAGTTGGAGGAACCGGTGCGGGCACTGAGCGCCGCCCGGATCCCACGGCAGGCGAGGGAGAGGGTGCCGGCGTGAACACGGGGACGACCGCGGTCGCGGACGCCACGACGGACGCCACAGCGGACGTCACGACGGATGTCGCCGAGCGCGTCGCGCATCTGGAGCGGCGCTTCGGCGATCCCCGCGACCCCGGCAACCCGCTCGGCTTCCGCGCCCTGCTCGCCGCCGAGGAGCGGCAGGAACTGCTGGCCGAGGCCGAGGGGCTGCTGACCGACGAGGGCTTCGGCGCCGAACTGGTGCCCGCGGCCCTCGGCGGACGGCTGACCCGCGCCGACACCCTCGCGCGCGTGCTGCGGCCGGTCTTCCGGCGGGACGTGGCGCTCGGCTTCGGCCACGGCATCACCTCGCTGTTCGCCGCCTCCGCGGTCTGGGTGGCCGGTTCGCCCGAGCAACAGCGGTCGCTGGCACGGCTGTTGTGCGGTGGCGGACGGGCCACCATCGTGCACCACTCCCTCGCGCACGGCAGCGGACTGCTGCGCGGCGAGGTGGGCGCCGAGCGGACGGCGGACGGCTTCTCGCTCACCGGCCGCAAGGACATGGTGATCAACGCCCATCGCGCCGAGGCGCTCGTGGTCTACGCCCGCAACCTGCCGTCCACGCCCGGTGCGGGCAGCCACTCGGTGCTGCTGGTCGACCCCGACCGGCTGCCGCCCGGCCGTATGGAGGCGCTGCCGCGCAAGCTGACGACCGGCATGCGCGGCTGCCACTTCGGCGGATACGCCTTCCACGACTGCGCGGTGGGACCCGAGGCGCTGGTCGGATCGTACGGCGAGGGCGTGCGGCTGGCGCTGCGCACCTTCCAGCTCAACCGCTCGCTGATCCCCGCCGCCGTGATCGCCTCCGTCGACACCGTGCTGCGCACCGCCGTCGCCGCCGCGCTGGCCGGACGCCCCGGCGGGCCCGAGGGACGGCACCGGCCGCTGCTCGCCGGGGTCTTCGCCGACCTGCTGGCCGCCGACGCGATGGCCACGACCGCGCTGCGCGCGCTGCACCTGGTGCCGGACGGCGCGCACCTGGCGGCGGCCGAGGTCAAGTACCTGGTGCCCGACCTGCTCCGCGACGACCTGGAGGAACTGGCCACCGTGCTGGGCGCCTCCGGCTACCACGGCGGGGACGGCGACGGGGATCGCGGCGCGCTGTCGAAACTGCTGCGCGACCTGCCCGCCGCGGGCCTCGGCCACGCCGGGACCGCCGCCTGCCAGGCCGTGGTCATCCCCCAACTCCCGCTGCTGGCACGGCGTTCCTGGTTCCGCGCCGCGGAGCCGCCGGACGCGGTCTTCCGCCCCGGCGCCGACCTGCCCGAACTCGACCTCGCGGCGCTCGGCCTCGCGGGCGGCGACGACCTGCTGGCCGCCGGGCTCGCCGCGACCGCCACCCGGATCCGCGACAGCGCCGTGCCGGGCGACGCGCAGGCCACGCTCAAGGGTTACGCCGACGCGTTCGTCCGCGAGTTGTGGGCGCTGCACGACCGCTGCCGGGAGCTGGAGGTGGGCGACCGCGCGGCGCTGTCGAACCCCGAGATGTGCGCCCTGGCCGACCGGCACGCCCTGATCTCGGCCGCCGGCGCGGTGCTGGCGACGTGGGAACGGCTCGCGACGGGACCCGCGGGCGACGCCTGCGGCGCGCACGGCGGGGTAGGCGTGCCGGGCGCGGGCGGTGCGGGAGGCGCGGGCGGCTTCCTCGCCGACCCCTCCTGGGCCGTGCTGGCGCTGCAACGACTCGGCGGCAGGCTGGGCCTGGCCCTGCCCGCGCCGCCCACCGGTTGTGTGGACCGGGTGCTGCACGAGGTGGTGGAACGTTTCCGTGCGGGGAGCGCCTACGACCTCTACGCGGCTCCCCTTGCGGAAGGTGGTGGAACGTGAACGGCCGTCTGGCGCGGGACACGGAGCGTACGGCGTGGGCCGCGGACCGTACGACACTGGCCGAGCCGATCTCGATGCCCGGCATCGAGGGGCCGTGGAGCAAGGTGCGGCAGTCGGTCAGCTGGACCGGCCACGCCGTCGTGCACGCCTACTGGCAGGAATGGCTGCCCGCGGCGCTCGCCGACCCCGAGCTGCGCAACCTGCTCGGCAGCCGCGACTGGCAGCGCTTCAGCGGCCTGTCCGACCCCGAGGCGCGCTCCCGGTTCGCCGCCTCCCGGCTCATGGTGCGCTACGCGGCCGGGGCCGCCCTGCACGTGCCGCCGGACAGCGTGGAGCTGGCGTACAAGCCGGGCGGGCGGCCGTACCTGCGCGGCTGCGACCAGGTGGACGTCAGCCTCAGCCACACCAAGGACCTGATGGTCGTCGGCCTCAACCGGCGCGGCCGGATCGGCGTCGACACCGAGCTGGCCGACCGCCGCATCCAGTACGCGTCCGTGGAGCGGCAGTTGTGCACCCCGGCGGAACGCGAGCTGCTGGCCGAGCTGCCGGAACCGGCGCGCGAACGCGAACTGCTGCGGATCTGGACGCTGAAGGAGGCGTACACCAAGGCGCTCGGGCAGGGCATGCGGCTGGGCTTCAACCAGTTCGGCTTCGGCTCCGACGGCACCTCGCTGCTGACCCCCGACGGCCGCCAGGCGTCCCGGGGCGAGTGGTCGTTCGGCACGTTCTGGCTGCCGGACCGCTATCTGGTCAGCGTGGCCTGCCAGGACTCCGGCGCGGAGAGCGACGGCGACACCTCGGTGGACACCATGCTGGACGAGGGGTTCCTCGGCGAGGTCGTCGACCTGCTCAGCCGCTCGGAGAACAAGGGACAATGAGCCTCGCACACCGTGAGAAAGCTTTGAGTTGGGTGCGTTGTCGCTCGTACGTCCATTCGCGAGGGTGATAATCGGGATCACGGCAACCGGCCAGACGGTAGGAACCTGCAAGACGGGGGAAGCGTGATCCGGATCCTCATAGCCGAAGACATGCACATGCTGCGCAGAGCCCTGGTCGCGCTGCTGGACCTGGAGGACGACATCGAGATCGTCGCGGAGTTGTCCTCCGGCGCCGAGATCGTCCCCACCGCGCAGGCCCTGCGGCCCGACGTCGCCGTGCTCGACATCGACCTGCCCGGCACCGACGGCATCACCGCCGCGCAGGCCCTGCACTCCGCGCTGCCCGAGTGCCGCACCCTGATCCTCACCAGCCTCGGCCGCCCGGGCAACCTGCGCCGCGCCCTGGCCGCGCACGCCTCCGGGTTCCTGCTCAAGGACGCGGAACCCGACGCGTTGTCCGCCGCGATCCGCAAGGTGGCGGCCGGTGAACGCGTCATCGACCCGCAGCTCGCGCTGGCCGCGCTGGACACCGGGGGCTCGCCGCTGACCGAACGCGAGCTGGAGGTGCTGCGCATGGCGGCGGACGGCGAGGAGCCCTCCCAGATCGCCTCCCGCCTCTACCTGTCCGCCGGGACCGTGCGCAACTACCTGACCACGGTGGTCACCAAGCTGGGCGCCCGCAACCGGGTGGACGCGATCCGCATCGCCCGCGAGGCGGGCTGGCTCTAGCACTCCGCCCCCCGCGGCGCCCCGGCCTCCCGGTAGTCCCGGGCCACGGCCCGCACCTCGGCCAGCGTGCGGCGGCTGATACGCAGGATGTCGGCGATCTCGCGCTGTGCGCGGGCGGCGTCGCGCGGCACGAGGCCGTGCACGCGCTCGCACCGGCGGACGATCAGCGAAAGACCGCGCCCGAGGCGCTCGTCGAGGTCCCGCGCGAACCGCAGCCGCTCCGCGGTCACCGCCGGCTGGACCGGCTCCGCGCGCCGCCGCGCCCTCCGCTTCCCGCTCGTTCCGGCCCGCGTGAGCGGGAGTTCGGCCGTGAGGTGGAACCACTCGCCCTCGTGGTGGGCGTCGAGCGTGCCGCCGAGGCGGGTGACGCGGCTGGTGAGGTTGTCGAGGCCGCCTTCGGGGTCGGCGGGTCCCGGCTGCTGCGTGGCGCCGTCGTTGACCAGGCGCAGGCGGACGGTGTCCCCGGTGCGGGTGGTGGTGATGACGCAGTTGGCGGCCTTGCTGTGCCGGAGCATGTTGGTGAGCCCTTCGCGCAGGACGGTCGCGAGAACGGTGTCGACCTCGGGCGGCAGGGGCCGGGCGCCGACCCGGACGGCGGCGCGGACCCGGGCGGCGGTGAGGGTGGCACGGGCGCTCTCGGCCTCGTCGGCGAGGCTCATCCGCCGGTAGCCGCGCGCGACGGTGCGCACGTCGGCCAGGGCCTGACGGCCGGTGCGCAGGACCTCGGCCAGTTCCCGCTGGGCGCGTAACGGGTCGCGTGGGGCGAGCCGGTTGGCGAGTTCGCACTTGAGGATGATGGTGGACAGGCTGTAGCCGAGCAGGTCGTGCAGGTCCCGGGCGAACCGCAGGCGTTCGGTGGTCACCGCGGACCCCGCCGGTTCCGCCGGTTCCGCGTGCGACCGCCGTACGTGCGTCGTCAGTCCCGTCAGCCGGACGAGCCCGGACCCCAGGAGCCCGGACGCGTACCCCCCGGGGCGCGTCGTGGTCACCGCGTGCCCCGGGTCAGGCGCCCGCCGTGGCCGGGACGGGCAGCGGTATTCGCGCCGTGAGGTGGAACCAGTCGTCCTCGTGGTGGGCGGTGAGGCTGCCGCCGAGCCGGCTGACGCGGGTGGTGAGGTTGCCGATGCCGCTGCCCTGGTCGGTGAGCGAGGGCGCGGTGGTCGCCGTGGACGCGCCGTCGTTGGCGAGCCGCAGCACGATCGCGCCCCCGGCCTGCGCGGTGCTGATGGCGCAGTGCTCGGCCTTGCTGTGCCGCAGGACGTTGGTGAGGCCCTCGCGCAGCACGGTGGCGAGCACGGTGTCGGTGTCCGTCGGCAGGGTGGTGTCGGTGACGTCGACCGTGGTGCGGATGCCGGTCGCGGTGAGCATGCTGTGGGCGGCCTTCGCCTCGTCGGCGAGGCTCATCTGCCGGTAGCCGCGGGCGACGGTGCGCACGTCGGCGAGTGCCTGGCGGCTGGTGTGCAGGATCTCGGCCAGCTCCTGCTGGGCGCGGGTGGTGTCGCGGGGCACCAGCCGGTTGGCGAGTTCGCACTTGAGGGTGATGGTGGAGAGGCTGTAGCCGAGCAGGTCGTGCAGGTCGCGGGCGAATCTGAGGCGTTCGGTGGTCACCGCCAGCCGCGTCAGCTCCGCGCGTGAGCGGTGCACCTCCACCACCAGGTCCTTCAGCCGCGACAGGCCGAACACGACGAGCCCGGTCATCGGCGCCATGCAGCCGATGTACAGCAGCGTCACGAAGTTGTGCAGGCCCAGGTCCCACAGGATCGCCAGGTTGAGCAGGTCGGCGGTGCCGAAGACCGTCCAGGCCGTCGCCCTCGGCAGGATCAGCAGCGCGGTGCCCGCCACCAGCCCCGGCAGCCCCCACCAGTACGCCCCGAACACCGCGTACGGCACGAACGACAGGGCGATCTGCGCGGTGAGCGTCGCCAGCGGGTGGCGCAGCGGCCGCGAGGAGGGCACGCGCGGGAAGGACTGCCGGGCCTGGAGCAGCACCCCGGCGGTGAGCGTGACGACCGCCCAGGTGAGCTTCTCCGCCGGGAACTTCGACTGGTACATGTACGTGGCGCCCTGGAAGAGGTAGGCGCACAGCGCGGCGACGACCAGCGTGGTGGCGGTGCGCGGCGCCAGGGTCGCGGGTTGCTGCACCGGCCGGGGCCGCCGCTGGCCGCGTTCGCTGTCGCCGCCCGGTCGCTCGGGACGCAGCGGGAGTTCGGCGGTCAGGTGGAACCAGTCGTCCGCGTGCCGGGCGGTGACGGTGCCGCCGAGGCGGGCGACGCGGGTGGTGAGGTTGCCCAGGCCGCTTCCGCTGTCGCTGTCCGCCGGGCCGCGGTCCGGCTGCCCGGCGGCGCCGTCGTTGGTGAGGTGCAGCCGGATGGTGTCCTTGGTGTGGGTGGTGGTGATGGCGCAGTGCTCGGCCTTGCTGTGCCGGAGCATGTTGGTGAGTCCCTCGCGCAGGACGGTGGCGAGCACGGTGTCGACGTCGGGCGGCAGGGGCCGGGAGTCGATGCGCAGGGTCGTGTGGATCTGGGTCGCGGCCAACGTGGTGCGGGCGGTCTCGGCCTCGTCGGCCAGGTTCATCTGCCGGTAGCCGCGGGCGACGGTGCGCACGTCGGCGAGTGCCTGGCGGCTGGTGTGCAGGATCTCGGTGAGTTCGTGCTGGGCGCGGGTGGTGTCGCGGGGCACGAGGCGGTTGGCGAGTTCGCACTTGAGGGTGATGGTGGAGAGGCTGTAGCCGAGCAGGTCGTGCAGGTCGCGGGCGAATCTGAGGCGTTCGGTGGTGACCGCCAGCCGCGTCAACTCGGTGCGCGAGCGGTGGACTTCGGCCACCAGGTCGGTGAGTTTGGAGAGCCCGAACACGATGAGCGTGTTCATCAGCATCTCCACCCCGAGCCACGCGATGTCGTAGCCGTCCCCCAGCAGGAACACCACGGCGACGTTCCCCGCGGTGACGGCGGTGAACAGCGGCCAGGCGGTCACCGGCGGCAGGACGAGCAGCATCGAGGCGGCCAGCAGCGGAGGCATCCCGATGAACGCCTGGCCGAAGAAGAAGTACGGCACGAACGACAGGACCGCCTGGAGCCCCAGCGTCGCGTAACGGGCGCGTGGTGGCAGCGGCACCAGGCGGGGGAAGGAGTGGATCAACTGGGTGGCCAGGATGCCGGCGAAGCACGCCATGGCCGTGCACAGCGCCACCGTCGACGGGCGCTCCTGGACGACGAACGCGGCGTCGATCGCGCAGAAACCCACGACGACGGCGATCGTGGCCGCGACGGCGAGCCGCACCGGAAGGTCGTCCCGGACGGTTCTCAGCGAATCCGATGCTCGTTTGCCGAACTCTGCGACCCTCAATGCTCCCCCAGCGTTTGCAGGTCTGTCGGGTGATGGCTCGAGCGCCCCCCCACCGGGAATCTACCGGAGGGCCGGGAAAACGGAAGGGGCCGCCGATCGGGACGGAAGCGGACGGTGTGACCCGGTATCAGGCCCCGCGTGGGCCGCCGGGCGGGCGGGCGGCCGTGACCTCCGCCAGGCCGGCCGCGGTGAGGTACGCCAGCGCGGCGGCGACCGCCGGGCCGGGCAACGCCGGTTCGGTCAGGGCCAGCAGACCCGCCGGGTCGTACACCCCTTCGGTGCCCACCCCCGCCAGCAGGCGGAACGCCTCGGGGCGGTGGAACTCCGCGCGGAAGCGGGCCCCCGGCGCCTCCAGCACCGCCCCGGCGCCCTCGTACCGCACGGCCGCGGACCGCACGAGCCGGACCCGGCCGCGGTAGGGAAGCGGCCGGGGCACGAGGTGGGCACCGGGGGCCTGCGGGATCACCGACAGCAGCGGCTCCGCGCCGAGCGCGAGGGTGCGCACCGTCACGGCGCCCAACTGGGCCAGCTCACTGCGCAGTTCGCGCGCGCCCTCGCCCGGGGCCTCCTCGGGTGTGTTGTACCCGGGGAAGTCGTGGACGACGTTGCGCAGCGACACCGAGCCCAGCAGCATCCGGCGCACCGCCTCGCGCAGCAGACCGCTCGGACGGGGAACACGCAGTTCCCCGTCCGGGGTCTTGACCACCAGCGGGCCGTCGGGGCCCGCACCGGACTCCGCGTGGGTGTCCTCGCGCAGCGACCAGTACTCCGACAGCTCGGGTGCCGCCAGGCCGTTGATCGTCATGGAAACCGTCCTCGGGGGAGTGGTCGGTCGCATGGGCGCGTGGACTCCGGTCACAGGAAGAGCGGGACCGGGTTGAGGTCTTCGTAACGGGTGGGGCGGGTGAGTCTGCCGAGCGCCACGGGGACGTCGAACAGCCTGCCCGGCGCGAAACGCGGCCAGTGCGGGCGCAGGCCCGGCACGATCACCTTCACGACCGGCAGCCCCACGTCGGGCCGGGTCTGGTCCAGCACCAGCAGTTCCATGTCCCGTTCCGCCAGCAGCCCTTCCACGGCCGTGATGTCGTCGCGCAGATCCGCCCTGGGGGTGTAGGGATGGTCGGCGGGACGGGTTGCGGGCCGGGCGGGGTCGGGGACGACGTACGGCTGGTTGTCCGTGGTCGCCTCCCGCATCCACTCCAGCGCCCGCGGGTCGCGGATGCCGTAGCCGGTGCCGTCGGCCTGCGCCTGGAGCACGTTGGGCAGCAGCTGGTTGAGCTCGGTCAGCGCGCGGCGCAGCGCGGTCCGCGGATCGAAGTGCGCGCCGAAGCCGAACATGATGTCCTGCGCGGGCTTGTCGACCCGGCGCGAGACCGCGGCGAAGACCGGGACGCCGAAGTCCGAGGTCAGGTCGAGCGCCCACACCTCGCGCAGCAACGAGGCGTGCACCCGGCGCAGTTCGGTGTTCCACTCGTCGGCGAAGGCGTCGAGGTCCACGCCCGGCTGGCGGGTGCGGTTGTACCACCACAGCGCCACCGCGTCCCGCTCCACCAGCTCCAGGAAGCCCTGGAGCACCGCGTCCTCCGGACTGCCGCCCGCCGCGTTCCCGTTGGAGTGGCCCATGCAGTACGCGGCGCCGCGCGGCTGCGGCACGTTGTAGTAGAGGAACGCGGTCGGCAGCAGCTTGTGCCTGCGCTCGGTGTGCGACCACACCGGCGTCCAGTCGATCGCCTCCTCCTCGTCGAACGGGTCGCACACCTGGGAGGCGAGGGAGTGCCCGGCGTTCCACCGCTCGCGATCGGCGAACTGCCGCTCGTCGAAGAGCTGCACGGCGTCCGGGTGGACCGCCCGGTCCGCCAGCTCGCGGTAACTGGCGTGCACGGTGGGCTCGTCGCCCTGGAAGTAGCCCGAGTGCCGCTCCAGCGCCTCGGCCAGCGCGCCGGTGCGGGCCTGCTCCGGCGTGGTGCCCTTGCCGCCGCTGGTGCTGCGCAGGCAGGCACGGACCGCGCCGATGCCGCGCGGGTCGGCGACCGGGTTGAGGCCCGCGTGGAAGGAGTTGAGGAACTCAGGCCCCCGCTGGTCCCGGCGGATCTCCTTGACCAGCCCGGTGACCGGGTCGAGCAGATGACCGTAGGCCTCCATCAACTGGGCCGGGGTGAGCGCCCGGTGGCCGCCGCCCGCCGTGTCGTTCTTCAGCCGGGAGCCGAGCGCCACCGGCGCCGAGACCCGCGCGGCGACCAGACCGAAGTCGCCGCAGGCATCGCACTGCGGGCGGCGCTGCACCGGGTGGTGGCCGCCCTGGAGCGAGAGGCTGTCCAGGCACCACAGCTGGTGCTGGCCCGGGTGGCGGTGTCCCGCCAGCCACTTGGCCGCCTCCAGCGCGGCGAGTTGCAGTCCCGCCTGACGGGTGGCCGGCAGCCCGAAGGCCAGCCGCGGCACCGGGCCGTCACGGTCCAGACTGCGCTGTACGTGGGCCTCGACCTGCCGGCCACGCCACAGGCGGTCCGCCAGGCACGCCCAGCAGGCGCGTTCGGCGAGGCCGAAGAACGGCCCGACCCACAGGTGGGTGCCGTCGATCGTCACCGGCAGCCAGGGCCGCCCCGCCGCGCGGTGCGCGGCGTCGATCGCCCGCAGTTCGGGGTTGAGATAGTCGTCGCAGAGCACGACCGTCAGGTCGGCGTTGTCCGCCAGACGCGGCGGCAGCGTGCGCAGCCCGGCCGCGGCCAGGGACTGCTGGAGCGAGGTGAGAGCGGTTCCCCCCACCGACATCGCGTACACGGAACTCGTGGCGCGTGCCGTGGTGGCGTCGGTGCCGTCCAAGCCGGCGGCCTCCCAGTAGGCGTGCTCGGCGGCTGCCTCGCATGCCAGAGAAGCGTTCGGGCGGGCGGAGACCAGTCCGGCCTCGGTGAGCCGGGTGATGAGCCGGGCGATCTGTTGTGCGGACAAGGTGCCGGACGCGTCCTCGATGACCTTCTCCAGGCATCGGGTGCCGTCCAGGAGCGGAGCGAGCCGCGCGATCTGCTCGCCGTGAAGCGCGGTGACGCGTTGGTCGGAGAGCACGTACACGGCTTCGCCGGGTACCTGCTCCACGCGCAGATGCGGTCGAAATCCCAGCAGCGCGCTGCTGCTGTCCCCCGGGACCGCCATGGGTCAGGCGGCTATTCTGCGGTCGGCCTCGACCAGGGAGCTCTGGCACAGGATGGTGCAGCCCTGCGCCTCGGTGGTGGCCAGGTCGCTGACCAGTTCCTCGATCACGAGGTCGTCGTAGCCGATCGTGGTACCGGCGCTCTTCGCGTTCATCGTCGTCTCCCGTTGTGAACCCGTGATGGGTGGATCACCAACTCGCTCGCGGGCCGCCGGACTTGCGGTGGCGCCGCCCTCGAGGTGACACCGAGTCTGCTGAAACCGGCCGGGTGGTCACCAGTGCCGCGCTCACGAGGCGCACGTGAAAATCTCATGCCTCGGACCAGTGGAAACGCACGCCCGCTTCAGGAGTACGGCACTGTCGGCGCGGGGTAGCGGGATGGGACCTTCGTAACGCTCGAAAAGCCCGTACCGAACCGATCGGAGCATCGGGCAGACCATGCCACGGAGGAAGCAATGGACATCAAGGTCCTGGGGCCCCTGAGCGCGGAGACGGGCGGCGTGTCGATCGTCCCCACCGCGGGCAAGCCCCGTCAGATCCTTGCGCTGCTGGCCGTCTACGCCAACCAGGTGCTGCCGGTGCCGACGCTGATGGAGGAGATCTGGGGCTCGGAGATGCCCCGCAGCGCGCTCACCACGTTGCAGACCTACATCCTTCAGCTGCGCCGCCGGCTCACCGCCGCGCTGGGCCCTGACGCGCTCTACGGGAGCAAGGACGTCCTGGTCACCCGGCACGGCGGCTACCTGCTCCAGGTCCAGCCGGGCGCTGTCGACGTGCACGAGTACGACCGGCTGGTCGCCGAGGGCCGCAAGGCCGCCGACGAGGGCGACGCCAGGAGCGCCTCCCGGCTCTACCGCGAGGCGCTGGGCCTGTGGCGCGGTCCCGCGCTGGTGGACGTCAAGGTCGGGCCGATGCTGGAGATCGAGCTGGTCCGGCTGGAGGAGAGCCGCCTGGGCGTCCTGGAACGCCGTATCGACGCGGAACTGATGCTCGGTCAGCACGCCGAACTGGTCAGTGAGTTGACGGCACTGACGAGGCGTCACCCGCTGCACGAGGGGCTGCACGCGCAGTGCATGGCGGCGCTCTACCGGTCCGGCCGGCAGTGGCAGGCGCTCGAGGTCTACCAGGCGCTGCGGGGGCGCCTGGTGGACGAACTCGGTCTCGAGCCCTCCCCGCGGCTGCAACGCCTCCACCAGGCCGTGCTGTCCGGGGACCCCGCGCTGGAGTTCGCCCACGAACAGCGGCGTCCCGTGCTCGACCTGTTCGCCGCCTGACCCCCGCGCCCGGTGCCCCCCACCCGGACGCCCGCCCGCCCCGCCCCTTCCGGATCCCCCCACGCCGCCACGGCCGACCGGCCGTCACGGCACCGCACACCACGCACCGACCCAGTGCCCCGCTCGGTCCCTTCGAGCGGGGCCTCGGTCTGACTCCATCCGGTCTCCAGCACCGGCCCGCACAGTGTGCGGCGCAGACCGCTCACCAGCCCGTGCAGTCCATTCAGGGGGTTTCACCGTGCCCGTCATAGACCTGTCGTCTCCGGTCGACGCGTCCGGCTGGGAGCCGGACCCCATCGTCCACGAGATCATGACGCCCGCCGAGGGCGCCCGCCACATGGCCGAGGAGATGAAGACCCACTTCGGTCTCGACTTCGACCCGGCCGACCTGCCGGGCGGTGAACTGCTCTCCCTGGACACCCTCACGCTCACCAGCCACACCGGCACCCACGTCGACGCGCCCTCGCAC
The DNA here is from genome assembly GCF_019890615.1 of Streptantibioticus parmotrematis. Taxonomy (GTDB): domain Bacteria; phylum Actinomycetota; class Actinomycetes; order Streptomycetales; family Streptomycetaceae; genus Streptantibioticus_D; species Streptantibioticus_D parmotrematis. Next base: position 26,136 of record NZ_JAINVZ010000010.1, read on the forward strand.
TACGGCTCCCAGGGCGACTACGGCACGCCCCGGCACATCGACCAGATGCCGCTGGACTGGTTCTGGCGGCCGGGCGTGGTGCTGGACGTGCGGGACGTCGGCGTCGGCGTCATCGACCGGGCGCGGGTGGAGAAGGCGCTCGCCGACATCGGCTACCAGCCGAAGCCGCTGGACATCGTCATCCTGCACACCGGTGCCTCCCAACATGTGGGCACGCCGCGGTACTTCACCGACTTCGCCGGGCTCGACGGGCCCGCCACCGACTACCTGCTGGACCTCGGGGTGCGGGTGATCGGCACCGACGCGTGGAGCCTGGACGCACCGTTCACCGACATGATCCGCCGCTACCAGGAGACCGGCGACCGCTCGGTGCTGTGGCCCGCGCACTTCGCCGGGCGCCGCCGCGAGTACTGCCAGGTGGAGCGGCTGGCCAACCTCGACGCCCTGCCGGAGCCGTTCGGCTTCCAGGTGGCGTGCTTCCCGGTGAAGATCGCGGGCGCCGGCGCGGGCTGGACCCGGGCCGTGGCCCTGGTGGACGAGTGACCGGCGACGCGGGGGAGGCCGCCAGACCCTGGCTGTTCTGCTTCCACCACGCGGGCGCGGGCGTGTCCTGCTTCGCGCCCTGGCAGAACGTCCTGGGGGACGCCGCCGAGGTGGTGCCCGTCCTGCTGCCGGGCCGGGAGACCCGGGTGCGCGAGGCCCGCATCACCGACCCCGAACAACTCCTCGTCGAACTCGACGAGTTGATCGGACCGCTGCTGGACCGCCCGTACCTGCTGTACGGGCACAGCCTCGGCGGCCTGGTCGCCTACACCTTCGCCCGGCACCGTGAACGGCTGGGCGAGCGCGGCCCGTCGCTGGTGTCGGTCGGCGCCGTGCAGCCCCCGCACCTGCGCTCCCCGGTGGTGCGCGGGGTGGACCTGCCCGACCTGGACCTGCTGCGGCTGCTGGTGTCGTACGACACCCTGCCGCCGGAGGCCGCGCACGGCGGGCACGTGTGGGAGCGCAGGGTGCTTCCGGCGCTGCGGGACGACCTGCGGCTCGCCGAGGCGCTGTGCGAGATCGAGCACTCGCCGCTGCGCGCGCCGCTGCTGGCGCTCGCCTCGGCGGAGGACCCGATCGCGCCGCTGGCCGGGATGGCCGAGTGGGCGGACTACGCGCCGGGCGGCTTCGAGCTGCGCACGGTGACCGGTTCGCACTTCTTCGTACGCGGCAAGGCGGCGCCGCTGGCGCTGCGGGAGGCCGCCCTCGACCTGCGGTATGCGCGATCGGACGGCCTCCGGCCCGAGTTGAGCGCGCTTTGAGAGGGGGGAGTGACAGTCGTGAGCACGAGATCGACCGAGCAGAGAGGTGATGTGGCCGTGAAGACAACCAATACCCGGGCCCTGGCGGCGCGGGCGGCACGGCCCTCGGGGAGGCAGCGATGAGCCGGCGGGTGGTCATCACCGGCATCGGCGTGGTGGCTCCCGGCGGGGTGGGGACCAAGGACTTCTGGTCGCTGCTCACCGAGGGACGCACCGCGACCCGGGCGATCTCGCTCTTCGACGCCTCCTCGTTCCGGTCCAGGATCGCCGCCGAGGCGGACTTCGACCCGGTCAAGGAGGGCCTGACCCCGCAGGAGATCCGGCGCCTGGACCGCGCGGCGCAGTTCGCCGTGGTCAGCGCGCGGGAGGCGGTGGCCGACAGCGGTCTGGACATCGCCGCCCTCGACCCGTTCCGCACCGGTGTCACGGTCGGCAGCGCGGTCGGCGCCACCATGGGCCTGGACAGCGAGTACGCGGTGGTCAGCAACGGCGGCCAGGACTGGGTGGTGGACCACCACTACGCCGTGCCGCAGCTGTTCGACTACTTCGTGCCCGCCTCGTTCGCCAAGGAGGTCGCCTGGACGGTCGGCGCCCAGGGGCCGACCGCGGTGGTCTCCACCGGCTGCACCTCGGGCCTGGACTCGGTCGGTCACGCGGTCGAGCTGATCCGCGAGGGCAGCGCCGACACCATGATCGCCGGAGCGACCGAGGCGCCGATCTCGCCGGTGTCGGTGGCCTGCTTCGACGCCATCAAGGCCACCTCGCCGCGCAACGACGACCCGGAGCACGCCTCCCGGCCGTTCGACAAGACCCGCAACGGCTTCGTGCTCGGCGAGGGCTCCGCGGTCTTCGTGCTGGAGGAGCTGGAGCAGGCCCGCCGCCGCGGCGCGCACATCTACGCGGAGATCGGCGGCTTCGCCTCCCGCAGCAACGCCTACCACATGACGGGTCTGCGCCCCGACGGCGCCGAGATGGCCGAGGCCATCCGGGTCGCGCTGGACGAGGCCCGTCTCGACGCCACCGCCGTGGACTACATCAACGCGCACGGCTCCGGCACCAAGCAGAACGACCGCCACGAGACGGCCGCGTTCAAGCGCAGCCTCGGCGACCACGCGTACGCCACCCCGGTCAGCTCCATCAAGTCGATGATCGGGCACTCGCTCGGCGCCATCGGCTCCCTGGAGGTGGCGGCCTGCGCGCTGGCCATCGAGCACGGTGTCGTGCCGCCGACCGCGAACCTGCACGAGCCGGACCCGGAGTGCGACTTGGACTACACGCCGCTGACCGCCCGCGAGAAGACCATCGACACCGTGCTCACCGTGGGCAGCGGCTTCGGCGGCTTCCAGAGCGCGATGGTGCTCAACCGGCCGGAACGGAGGGCCGCCTGATGACCACCCCAGTGCTGGAACGTTCCGCCGGATCGCCGCAGCGGGCCAGGACCGCGCTGTTCACCGGCATCGGTGTCGCCGCCCCCAACGGGCTCGGCACCGAGGCCTGGTGGGCCGCGACACTGGCCGGCACCAACGGCATCGACCGCGTCACCCGCTTCGACCCCAGCAGCTACCCGGCGCAACTCGCCGGTGAGGTGCCCGGGTTCACCGCCGAGGAGCACATCCCCAGCCGCCTGCTGCCGCAGACCGACCACATGACGCGGCTCGCGCTGTACGCGGCGAAGGAGGCCATCGACGACGCGGGTGTCGACCCGGCGCAGCTGCCGGAGTTCGCCGCGGGCGTGGTCACCGCCAGCTCGGCCGGTGGCTTCGAGTTCGGCCAGCGCGAGCTGGAGGCGCTGTGGAGCAAGGGCGGGCAGTACGTCAGCGCGTACCAGTCCTTCGCCTGGTTCTACGCCGTCAACTCCGGCCAGATCTCCATCCGGCACGGCATGCGCGGCCCCTCCGGCGTCCTGGTCACCGAGCAGGCGGGCGGCCTCGACGCGGTCGCCCAGGCCCGCCGCCAGCTGCGCAAGGGCTCCCGCCTGATCGTCACCGGCGGCGTGGACGGCGCGATCTGCCCCTGGGGCTGGACCGCGCAGCTCGCCGGGGCGCGCCTGAGCCCGGTCAACGAACCCGACAGCGCCTTCGTGCCGTTCGACGCCCGTGCCCGCGGCTACGTGCCCGGCGAGGGCGGCGCGATCCTCATCCTGGAGGACGCCGACGAGGCCCGCGAGCGCGGCGCCCGCGTCTACGGACGGCTCGCCGGATACGCCGCCACCTTCGACCCGAAGCCCGGCACCGGCGGCGAGCCCGGCCTGCGCCGCGCCGCCGAACTCGCCCTGGCCGAGGCCGGGGTGGGCACCGCCGACGTGGACGTGGTCTTCGCCGACGGCTCCGGCGTGGAGGAACTGGACCGCCAGGAGGCGGACGCCATCAGCGGCCTGTTCGGCTCGCGCGGGGTGCCGGTCACCGTGCCGAAGACGATGACGGGACGCCTCTACGCGGGCGGCGCGGCGCTCGACCTGGCCGCGGCCCTGCTGTCCATCCGCGACGGGCTGATCCCGCCCACCGTCAACGTCGAGCGGCAGGCCGAGGGCATCGACCTCGACCTGGTCACCGCCGTGCGGCCGCACCCGGTGCGCACCGTGCTGGTGCTGGCCCGCGGCAACGGCGGCTTCAACGCCGCGGCCGTCGTCACCGCCGACTGAGCCACCCCGTACCACCTGCCCCACCACTGTGTTCCGCCCTGCCGAACGTATACGAAAGGTGTTTCGCGATGACCCTCTCCGAACTGACCAACCTGCTGCGCGAGTGCGCCGGTGAGGCCGAAGGCGTGGACCTGGACGGCGACGTCCTGGACACCGCGCTGGCCGACCTCGGCTACGACTCCCTCGCGGTGCTCCAGACCACCGGCCGCATCGAGCGGGACTACGACATCCGGCTGTCGGACGACACGGTGGCCGAGGCCACCACGCCGCGGCTGCTGCTGGACTTCATCAACGAGAGCCTGGCGCAGTCCCAGCAGGCCGCCTGATCCACCGGGCGGAGCGCGGTGCGACGGCCGCCGGTACCGGGAGACCGGTGCCGGCGGCCGTCCGCGTATCCCCGGCTCCCCGCACCGAACACCCCCAACACCCTGATGAGAAAGGGGAGTCGACCATGCGCGTACTGCTCGTGGTGGCCCCGGTACGAACCCATCTGCTCCCCATCGTCCCGCTCGCCTGGGCCCTCCAGGCCGCCGGGCACCAGGTCCTGCTGTGCGGGGAGCCGCTGACCGTGGAGACCGCGCGCGGCGCCGGGCTGCACACCGCCGAGGTCGCGGTGCGCCCCGGACCCGCCGGACCTCCCAAGCCGTCCGGCAAACCGGCGGGCGGCGCGTCCGCGTCGAACGGCTCGCGCGGGTGGCAGCCGGACTGGGACGCGCTCGCGGCGCGCTGGCAGGCCCGCGTCGGCCGGGTCCTCGACGGCTATCTGGCGCTGGCCCGCGAGTGGCGGCCCGACCTGATCATCTCGGACCCGGTGGAGTTCTCCGGGCCCATCGTCGCGGGCGCCCTCGGCATCCCGGCCGTCGTGCACCGCTGGGGGCCCGACGTGCTGACCACGCAGGCCCGCGAGCCCGCCCGCCGGGCCCTGAAGCCGCTGGCGGAGCAGGCCGGTTCCGACGGCGGGCTGCCCGACCCGGCGCTGCTGCTCGACCCCTGCCCGCCCAGCATGCGGCCCGAGGGCGCGGCGCCCGGCGAGCCGGTGCGCTTCGTGCCGTACAACGGGCCGGGCGGCTACCCCGACTGGCGGCCGCGCGGCGACGGCGAGCGCGTCGTCTGCGTCTCCTACAGCCCGCGCACCGTGGACGAGTTGGGCGTGGGCGGGCTGGCGGCGCTGGCCCGGGCCTTCGACGGGATGGACGGCGTCCGCGCGCTGCTCACCCTCAGCGACGCGCACGCCGAACTGCTCGGGCCGGTGCCCGGCAACGTCGAGGTGGTCGCGCCCGCGCCGCTGTCGCTGCTGCTGGACCGCTGCGCGGCCGTCGTCCACCACGGTGGCTCGGGCACCGGGCTGACCGCGCTGGCGACGGGACTGCCGCAGTTGGTGCTCCCGCAGGCGCTGCCCGCGCTGGACGTCTACGCCGAGCGCATCACCGCGAGCGGCGCGGGCTTCGCGGTGGACCACGGCGACCAGGACGACCCGGCCCGGCTGCGCACCGCGCTGGACACGCTGCTCGGCGACCCGCGCTACGCGAAGGACGCGCAGCGCTGCGCCGACGAGGTGCGGGCGATGCCACTGCCGTCCCAACTGGTGCCGCGTTTGGAGGAGTTGGCGGGCCGCTCCTGAGGGGCGGGCCGCCCCTGAAGGCGGGACGCTCCTGACGCGGGAACGACATGACAGTGCCGCCGCCCCCTCCTTCCTCACGGGGGAGGGGGCGGCGGCACCGTCATGGCGTGGGCAGCCGGGGTCAGACGCGCCCGACCGCCTCCAGGTTGCCGTCCTCGCGCCAGCGCACCAGCTCCCCGGTGCGCACCATCCGGGTGCCCGGGGCGCCGTACGGGTCGGCGACGAACCGCTCGGCGGTCAGCGACGGATCGCCCAGGTAGCCGCGGGCCAGCCCGGCGCCCGCCACGTACAACTCGCCGACCACGCCCACCGGGACGGGCTGCAACGCGCTGTCGAGCACGTAGACGCGGGTGCGGGGGAAGGGGCGGCCGATCGGCAGCACGCCCTCCGGGGTCGCGTCGCCGGGGTCGAGCCGGTAGCCGAGGCAGTCCACCGTGCCCTCGGTCAGCCGGTGCGAGTAGACCACCGGGACGCCCGGGTGCCGCTCACGCCAGCGCGCCAGCGCCTCGCCGTCCACCGGGCCGCCGCCCAGCATCAGCAGCCCGCTCGGCGCGGCGGCCGGCGACCGGAGCGCGTCCGGGGTGGTCTTGAGGAAGGTCAGCGGCGCGCTGCCGAGCGTGCGCGGCGCGTCCGCCTCCAGCGCGCCGACGCGCACCTGGCCGCCGCAGACCAGCGGGCCCAGCAGCGCGGTGACCGTCAGGTCGTCGGCGACCGGCAGGTGCAGCAGGGTCGCGCCCTGGAGCTGCGGGTAGCGCACCTGGCACCACGCGAGGTGGTCGACGAGCGAGCGGTGCTCGACCACCACGCCCTTGGCGGCCTCCGCGTCCGGATACAGCACGTACGCCGCGTCCCTCGGGCCCGGCGCGGTCAACTGGCCCCGGTCGGAACGGGGTTCGCGCGCGCCGACCTGGCCCCTGCCGTCCAGCACCAGCCGCGCCGGGCCGGGCAGCGCCGCCACCGCGTCCTCGTGCGCCGCCGTGGTGACCGTCAGCGCGGCGCGGCTGTCGGCCAGCCGGAACGCCAGCCGGTCGGCGGACAGCCCGAGGTCCAGCGGCAGGTAGGCGGCGCCCGTCTTGAGCACCGCCAGCACGGACACCACCAGTTCCGCCGAGGCGGGCAGCGCCAGCGCCACCACCCGCCCGGGCCCGACCCCGCGCGCCGCGAGCACCCCGGCCAACCGGTCGGAGCGCACGTCGAGTTGGCGGTACGTCAACGTGGCGTCGGGAGCGGAGACCGCGACGGAGTCCGGGGTGCGGCGTTCCTGGGCGGCGATCATGCCGGGCACGGTATGCCGGGGCGCCGGGCGGGCCGCGCCCGCGAACTCGACCAGGACCCGGCGGCGTTCGTCCGCGCTCAGCAGGTCCAGCAGCCCGATCGCGGTGTCCGGCGCGGCCAGCACCATGGTGTCCAGGAAGTCGACGAAACGCCGCTGGTGCGCGGCGAGTTGCTCGGCGTCGTAGAGCGGGTTGGCCTGGAAGTCGATGCGCACGCCCGCGCCGTCCGGGTCCTCGTACGCGACGACCGCGAGGTCGGGGACCGGTCCGGCCCCGGTCAGGTTGTGGGCGACGGTCACCACCGGGCCGAGCAGCCTGCGGTCCACCGACACCTGCCGCACCAGCTGGGCGACGGTCGTCTCCGGGCCGAGGTCGAGGCGCAGCGGCAGCACGTCGCCGGTGAGTGCCTGTGGCCCGCGCCCCGACGCCGGGCGCCGGGTGGCCGGATCACGCCGGACGGCCACCGCCAGGCCGAGCGTCAGCGCCCGTTCCCCGGTGATCCGGTGCAGGTACGCGGCGACGGCGGCCATCGCGAGCGCGGGCCAGTCCACCGTCAGGTCGCGGGCCGCCGCGCGCAGTCGCTCGGTGCGGCGCACGACGAGCGCGTCGGCCGCCGCGTCGTCGTCCGCCACCGTGTGCCGGCCGAACCGGGCGCGGATCACCCCGGTCGGCGTGGCCGTCAACGGGCGCAGGGCACCCTGGACATCGGTCATGCCGGTCAACTCCCCCTTACGGGCGCTGCGACGTGTTCGGATGCGTTGTCGCAAGCGTCACGTATCCGGCTGGAAGGGCTTCGGAGGCGGGCTGGAGCCGTCGGTTTCACGCCAGGACCGGGCGCCCGGTCGGCTGGTGCGGAGGATGCCTATGGTGACGCCCGTGACGCGCGGACACCGTGCCGCGCGCGGGCTCACGCGCCGGTCCAACGCCGCGAGAGCGCCGCTCGATCGGGGCCGGACACGCTGGAGGTCCACGCTGGGCGCCCCTGCGCCCGGCCGCCCGCCGACCACCCGGAGGCACCCGATGACCAACCCCTTCGCCAACCCGTCCGGCTTCTACCTGGTGCTCGCCAACGCCGAGCAGGAGCACTGCCTGTGGCCCGCCTTCGCCGCGGTCCCGGCCGGCTGGACCGTGAAGCTGGAGGCCTCCTCCCGGCAGCAGTGCCTGGACTACGTGGACGCGCACTGGACGGCGATGCGCGCGCCGGAGAGCGGCCCGCTCGCCGCGTAACCGCACGTACGCCCCCCGCACGCACGCACGTACGCACACGCACGCACGCACCAGGGCCGCCCGGCAGTGCCTCGCCGGGCGGCCCTGACGCGTACGCCCTGACGCGTACGACAGAAATCACGCCGCCTCGCGCACCGCCTCCGGGCCGCCCAGCGCGATCCGCTCCAGCAGGTCCACGGTCGCGGCGGGCGACGGCTGCGCCGCGATCTCGGCGCGCAGCGCGGCGGCGGCCCCGGCGAACGCGGGCTCGGTCACCAGCCGGTCGACGCAGGCGCCGATGACCTCCGGGTCGTCCTGGTCCGCGAAGTCGGGGATCAGGCCCGCGCCGAAGTCCGCGACGCGTTCACCGATCTCGGCGGTCACCGGGATCCGCGGCAGCACCAGCTGCGGCGTCCCGACCGCGGCGGCCGTGAGCCCCGTGCCCGAGCCGCCGTGGTGGACGACGGCCGCACAGGTGGGCAGCAACGCGTTCATGGGCACCGACTCGGCCACCCGCACCCCCGACGGCAGACCGCCGAGGTTCGCGGCCTGCCCGGGGCCGACCGCGAGCACCACCTCGACGTCCCGCGCGACCAGCGCGCGCAGCGTGCGGCCGACCATCTCCGGCAGCTCACCGGGGCGCACCTTGGTGCTGGAGATCCCGGAGGTCACGCACACCCGAGGCGAGCGCCCCTTGACGTGCACCCAACCCGGCACCAGACCCGGCCCGTTGAACGGCGCGTAGCGCATCGCGAAGCGCCGGGTCGGCAGCGGGTCCGGCAGGCGCATCGACGGCGGGCTCGGGTCCAGCCAGCCCACCGGACCGGCCTGCGGGTCCGCACCGAAGCGTTCGAAGAGCCGCGTGTAGCTGTCCAGCGGCGCGCCCCGCAGCCCGGTCAGCTCCACCCGCATCACCGTGGCGCTGCCCCAGGTGTGCCCGAGCGCCGGGACCCCGGTCGCGGCGGCGGCCACCGGACCGGCGAACGTCAGGTTGTCGTGCACCACGACGTCCGGCCGCCAGAAGCGGGCGAACGCCACCAGGTCGTCCGCCATCGCCTCGGCCACGGCGACCTGCTTGTCGCCGAGCGCGGCGAGCACGGCGCGCTGCCCGTCGTCCAGGCTCTCCGGGTGCGCCGCCCAGTGCCTCGGCCAGCGGCCCGGCTCCCGCCACGGGGCGAGGTCGGCGCGCTGCTTGATCTGCTGGACGGCCACGTCGCGGCCCACGGCGACGCCGACCAGACCGGCGCGCGAGACCGCGGGGACGATGGACGGCGGCGCCGCGATCCGCACCTCGTGCCCGGCCGTGCGGGCGGCCCAGGCGAGCGGGATCAGGCTGTAGAGGTGGGCGGGTTCCGCCCAGGTCGTGAACAACACACGCATGGGATGCCTCCGTGGGATCTCGTACGGGCCCGCCGGTGAACCCCTGTCGTCACCGGCCCCGCTTGCGGGCGACCGAACGCAGCACGGCAGTGCCTCGGGCGGGGGAGTCCCGGGGCACTGCCGTGGGTCCTTGGGGCCCGGCCGCGGCGTCAGATCAGGTCGTCACGGGTGATGAGGCGGTGCTTGACCAGCCACTCGCCACCCTCGTGCACCAGCTCGTCCTCACACGTGGTGCTGGCCTTCACGTACGCCTGGCCGCCGTGCGGGGTCTCGAAGACCAGCGCGTAGCAGCGGGCGAACACCGAACCGCCCTCCTGGCGCTCGATGTTGACCATGCCGAGCCAGTGGCGGCGCTGGATGCGGCGCTCGTTGTAGTCGGCGACGACCTGCCCGGCCACCTTCGCTATCGCCTCCCGGCCGACAGTGGGCTCCGGGTGGGCGTTGGCGGCGAAGACGCCGTCGGCGGTGAAGGTCTGCGCCCACTCCTCCACCCGGCCGCTGTCGAGCAGCTGCATCTGGCGCGCGTAGTACTGCTGCACCTGCTGGTACAGCTCCACGGAGCCGATGGCCGGTGCTTCCTGCGTCACGGTCATGGTGGTCCTCTCCTGCCTCACGGGATGGTCCGGGCCCGCCTCACGGGACGGTCCGGGAACGCCGGAACCTGGCGACTGACGGGGCGTTGGGAACGCGAGCGTGCCGTCCGACGGGTGGTGACGTGGCGTCGGCCGGAAGCCTCGCCACGACCCCTCGCGGACCGCTGGACAGCGGACGGAGCCCGCGCTGTCCAGCTCGGCTCGATCCCGTCGCGAGGCCGCGTCGGCACCTTGTTCCCCGTCGACAGCCGGAAGGAGCGCACAGCATGAGCAACGAACAGCAGCGCCGCGTGGCCCTGATCACGGGATCCACCAGCGGAATCGGACTCGCGGTGGCGAGGACCCTGGGGAACGCGGGCCTGGCGGTGTTCATCTGCTCCCGCAACGCCGACAGCGTGGAGTCCACCGTCAAGGAACTGCGCAACGAGGGCATCGAGGCCGCCGGCACCGTCGCCGACGTCCGCCGCCCCGAGCCGGTCAAGGAACTGCTCGCCGCCGCCGTCGAGACGTACGGCCGCGTCGACGTCCTGGTCAACAACGCGGGCCGCAGCGGCGGTGGCGTCACCGCCGGCATCGCCGACGAGCTGTGGTACGACGTCATCGACACCAACCTCAACAGCGTCTTCCTGACCACCCGCGAGTTCCTCAACGCGGGCGGCGCGCAGGACCGCGGCTGGGGCCGGGTCATCAACATCGCGTCCACCGGCGGCAAGCAGGGCGTCGTGCTCGGCGCGCCCTACTCCGCCTCCAAGCACGCCGTCGTCGGCTTCACCAAGGCCCTCGGCCTGGAGCTGGCCAAGACCGGCGTCACCGTCAACGCGGTCTGCCCGGGCTACGTCGAGACCCCGATGGCCGCCCGCGTGCGGCAGGGCTACGCGGCCGCCTACGACACCTCCGAGGACGCGATCCTGGAGCGCTTCCAGGCCAAGATCCCGCTGGGCCGCTACTCCACGCCCGAGGAGGTGGCCGGTCTCGTCGGCTACCTGGCCACCGACACCGCCGCCTCCATCACCGCGCAGGCGCTCAACGTCTGCGGCGGCCTGGGCAACTACTGATCCCCCCGCACCCCGATCGCGTTACGCCCTAGTCGAGTTGGAGTTTCCAGACCATGACCGTCACTGAACAGCGGCTGACGACGCACGAGACCACCCATGCGATCGACGTGGCGGCCCCGGCCCGGGTGGTCTACGGGATCATCGCCGACGTCGAGACCTGGCCGCAGCACTTCAAGCCCAACGTCCACGTCGAGCGCCTGGAGGAGGAGGCGGGCCTGGAGCGCATCCGCATCTGGGCCACCGCCAACGGCGAGGTCAAGACCTGGTCGTCGGTGCGCACCCTCGACCCCGAGACGCTGCGGGTGACCTTCCGGCAGGACGTGTCCACCCCGCCGGTGGCCGCGATGGGCGGCGAGTGGATCGTCACCGCCACCGGCGAGGACACCAGCCGCCTTCAGCTCAAGCACGACTTCCAGGCCATCGACGACGACCCGGCCAACGTCGAGTGGATCAACAAGGCGCTCGACGAGAACAGCGGCAAGGAACTCTCCGGCATCAAGGAGGTCGCCGAACTCGCCGACCAACTCGGTGAGTTGGTGTTCAGCTTCACCGACACCGTGCACGTCGAGGGCGACGGCGCGGACGTCTTCGACTTCCTCAACCGCTCCGACCTGTGGCCCGAGCGCCTGCCGCACGTCGCCAAGCTCGACCTGACCGAGGACACCCCGGGCCTCCAGGTCATGCGGATGGACACCAGCACCAAGGACGGCTCCGTGCACACCACCGAGTCGGTGCGCGTGTGCTTCGCCCCCGGCCGCATCGTCTACAAGCAGACCACCGTGCCGCTGCTGATGACCGCGCACACCGGCGAGTGGCTGATCACCCCCAGCGGCACCGGTGTCGACGTCTCCTCCACGCACACCGTCACCCTGCGCACCGACACCATCGAGCGCATCCTCGGCGAGGGCAAGACCGCCGCCGACGCGCGCGAGTACGTGCACAAGGCGCTGTCCACCAACTCCGGTGTCACCCTCCAGCACTCCAAGGCGTACGCGGAGGGCCGCCGTGGCTGAGCCGACGGACGGCCGCGCCCGGGACCTGGCGGGACTGCCGCCGGTCCCGGTGCGCGTGGACGCGTTGCTGAGCGAGGCGGCCGCCGCCCACCCGGGCCGCACCGCCGTCATCGCCGAAGGCCGCGGCATCGGCTTCGCGGCGCTGGACCGCAAGGTCACCGCGGTCGCCTCGGCGCTGCGCGAGCTGCTGCCCGAACCCGGCGCGGTCGTCGCCACCGCCTCCGTACTGCACCCCGACTTCGCCGTCGCCTACTACGCGGCCGCGCGCGCCGGTCACGTCGCCGCCGTCGTCAACCCGCTGATGCGCGAAGAGGCCCTGCTGCACGTGCTCACCCTCAGCGGCGCGCAGGCGGCGTTCGTGGACGCCACGGTGTACGAGCGGCTCGCCGCCGTACGCGACCGGCTGCCCTCGCTTCGACACATCGTGCTCATCGGCCCCGCGACGGGGCAGGAGCCGACCATGGACACACTCGCCGCGGGAGCCGCGACGGACTTCGCGCCGGTTCCGGCCGCGCCGGACGACGTGGCCGTCATCCAGTTCACCAGCGGCACCACCGGCCTGCCCAAGGCCGTACGGCTCAGCCACCGCAACGTGACCGTCAACGCGGCCCAGATCGCCGCCGCCCACAAGCTGGACGGCGACGCGGTGGCCGTCAACCACCTGCCGACCTACCACCCGATGCACCTCAACTCGGCGTTCCGGGCGGGTGCGACGCAGGTACTGTTCGCCGGGCCCGACCCGGCCGAGGCGGTGGCCGCCGCCAACCGCTACGGCGCCACGCACTTCTACAGCCTGCCGGTACGCCTCGCGCGGCTGGCCGCCGACCCTTCGCTGGAAGGGCTGCGGCTGACCACCGTGAAGCGGATCGCCTCCGGCGGCTCCGGCCTGCCGGTGGCCGCCGCGCGCCGCCTGACGCAGCGGTTCGGCATCCCGGTCTTCCAGGGCTACGGCCTCGCCGAGACCGCGCCGCTGACCCACAGCGACGACCCCGACCACCCGGTGCACGGCTCGGTCGGCACCCCGGTCGCGGGCACCGAGTGCCGGGTCGTGGACATCGACACCCGCGCCGTGCTCACCGAGCCCGACGCGGTCGGCGAGATCCAGCTGCGCGGCCCGCAGGTCATGCTGGGCTACCTCGGCGGCCCGGACGGCACCGGCCTGGAGCCGGACGGCTGGTTCTCCACCGGGGACGCGGGCCGGGTGGACGCCGACGGGCGGCTGTTCCTCGTCGACCGCCTCAAGGACGTCTTCAAGTGCGACAACTTCCTCGTCGCGCCCTCGGAGGTGGAGAGCGCGCTGCTCGGCCACGCCGCCGTGCGCGAGGCCGTCGTCTTCGACCTGCCCGACCCGTTCAGCACCGCGGTCGCGGGCGCGCTGCTGGTGCTGCGCGCCGGGGCCTCGCTGGAAGGCGTCCTCGAAGAGGTCAACTCCCGGCTCCCGTACTACCAGCAGGTCCGCTACGCCGAGACGGTCGGGACGATCCCGCGCTCGGGCAACGGAAAGATCCAGCGCCGCATGCTGCGCGACCAGCTCGTCGAGCGTGGCGCATGGCAGTCCCTCCCCGCCGTTCCTGAAAGGGCATCAGCATGACGTACTTCACCGTGGTCAACGTCTTCACCCTCAAGAACCCCGACGAGGCGGCCGCGTTCGAGAACCGCTTCGGCACCCACGTGCAGTGGATGCGCGAGCGCGAGGGCTTCCAGGCCCACCAGGCGGTCCGCCAGGACGACGAGCCGGCCACGTACGTCAACTTCGGCTGGTGGGACAAGCCGGAGTCGTTCCAGGCGGTCATGGCCAGCGACACCTTCCAGGCGCACGCCAAGGAGTTCCACGAGCTGGTCGACGTGGTCGCCGACCCGTCGCTGGGCGTCCTGAGCGTCGAGGGACAAGCGAGCGCGGGCGACGCGCCGCTGGTGGCGCTGGAGTTCATCGAGGCCAAGGGCGACCAGGAGGAGTTCGAGGCCGCCTACGCCGCCTACGCGCAGGCCGCCGCGCGCGCCGCCGGATTCGCCTGGGCCGACCTCGCCAAGTCGCTGTTCACGCCCGGCAAGTACACCGCGGTGACCCGCTGGGAGGACCGCGACGGGTTCGCCACCGCCAAGGCGCTGCCGCAGTACGCGGCGCTGACCGCGCTCGCCACGATCCGCACCGTGACCGCCGCCCCGGTGGCCGGCACCCGTACGCCCGAGGGCGCGCGGGCCTGACCGCGGAAGGAGACCGACACCATGGCTGAAGGACACGCGGCGGAGGCCGTCGACACCGACATCTGCGTGGTGGGCGGCGGCCCGGCCGGGCTGACGCTGGCACTGCTGCTGCTGAAGTCGGGCGTGCGGGTCGCGGTGGTCGAGCGCTCCCGGGCGCACCAGCGGGAGTTCCGCGGCGAGATCCTCCAGCCGGGCGCCATGCGGCTGCTGGACGAGCTGGGGGTGCTGGCCGGAGCCAGGACCCGCGGCTGCCACGAGCACCAGCGGTTCCGCCTGGTCGAACGCGACCGGGCCCTGCTGGACATCGACTACCGTTCGCTGCCCACCCCCTACGACCACCTGCTGAGCATTCCCCAGGCCCACGTACTGGACGAACTCCTCCTGCACTGCGGCAAGTTCGAGGGATTCAGCTACCTGGACGGCAGGCGGGCGGGCGGCCTGGTCAAGGACGCCGACGGCCGGATCACCGGAGTCACCGCCGACGGCCCGTCCGGCAAGCTGACCGTCTCCGCGCACTGCGTGGTGGCCGCGGACGGCCGCTTCTCCAAGGTCCGCAGGCTGGCCGGGATCGAGGCGGGCCGCTCGGACGTCTTCGACCTGGACGTCCTGTGGTTCAAGCTCACCGTCCCGTCCGGCGGTTCGGACCGCGAACGCGACGTACGGGTCTTCCGGGCCGAGGGCGCCCCGGTGCTCGCGTACGACTCGTGGCCGGACAAGGTCCAGATCGGCTGGACGCTGCCGCACGGCGGCTACCAGGAGGTCGTGGCGAAGGGCCTGGAGCACACCAAGGAAGAACTGGCGAAGGCGGTCCCGCCCTACGCCGATCTGATCCGCGAACAGATCACCTCCCTGAAGGACCTCACCCTCCTCGACGTCTTCTCCGGCCGCGCCGACACCTGGGCGGTGGACGGCCTCGTCCTGATCGGCGACGCGGCGCACACCCACAGCCCGATCGGCGCGCAGGGCATCAACCTGGCCATCCAGGACGCGGTCCTGCTCCACCCGATCCTGGTGGACTCGTTGCGCCGGGGCGACGCGAGCGCCGCGGTGCTGGGCGCGTTCGAGGAGCGCAGGGCGGCCGACATCGCGACGGTCATGCGCACCCAGCGCATGCAGAGCAAGGCCATGCTGGCGCACGGCGCCTTCGCGACGAGAGTCCGCCCGAAGCTGGCCGCGATCCTCAAACACACCCCCGCCTACGGCAAGATCCTCCGCAAGATCGCCTACGGCAACCCGACGATCGCGATCGCGGGGGAGTTGTTCGTGGACTGAGGCGTTGAGGGTTTGAGCGGTGAGGGCTTGAGCGGTGAGGGCGGCCGGGAGACCAACTCCCGGCCGTCCTAGCTGTTTTGCCCGGAGTGCCTTCGCGGCACGCGCGATCGGTTCGCCGTCCGCGCACGACGGTTCCGCCGCTACCGCGGCGGAGGAGCAGACGATTCTCGCTGCCCATGCCACCGGATCGCGTCAGACCGACTGAGCGCCGCAAACGTCGAAGGCGGCAGCAGCGCACGGCGAGGCGGCGATCGGAGAGGCGGCTGCGTGGTGGTGGAGCCCAGGGACCGGTTGACATCGAGCGCGCTCGAAGTGATGGGCTCTGTCGCACGGACCTGCGGCGGAGGTCATACCGCAGCACTGTTCGCCCGGTCCGCGCCGACAAGCCCACCCGGAAGGACATCGCCATGGGGAGTTCTCCCGTCACCCTGATCACCGGAGGCGGCAGCGGTATCGGAGCAGCCACCGCCCGGCTCCTGCTGGAGCAGGGGCACCGCGTCGTCATCACCGGTCGAGACGAGCAACGGCTCAAGCGCCTCGCCGGTGAACTGGGTTCTCCGGAAGGCTTGTTGACGTTCGCGGGCGACACAGCGGACTTCGAGGTCGTCAGCGGCGCAGTGCGGGCCGCCGTCACCGCGTTCGGCCGCCTGGACGCGATCGTCGCCAACGCGGGATTCGCCACGCCCGGCACCATCGCCGACGGTGACCCGGCGGGCTGGCGCGAGATGGTGCTCACCAACGTGCTCGGCCCGGCCCTGCTGATCAGGGCCGCGTTGGAGGAACTGAAGAAGACCCATGGCCGGATCGTCCTGGTCGGCAGCGTGGCCGGACTCGTGCACACCCCCGGGAACCTCTACGGCGCGACCAAGTGGGCACTGACCGGACTCGCCGAGAACACCCGGCGCCTGGTGACCGCTGACGGCGTCGGGGTGACCCTGATCGCCCCCGGCCGGGTCGAAACGCCGTTCTGGGACGTGGCGGGCGGCGGCGTCCCGGAAGGCATGCTGCTGACGGCCGATCAGTTGGCGGAGTCCATCGTGTGGGCGATGAGCCGACCGAACGGCGTCGACGTCAACACTGTCACCGTCAGGCCCATGGGGCAGCCCGTCTGACGGCCGCCGCGTGGGTCGACGGACCAGGAACGGACCAGGAGGGGCCTGGGATCAGTACCCCGGGCCCCGCGCGCAGGCTGTGGAGCCGGCGACAGTCGACCATTTACATAAACTATGAATATAAAAACGCTATGCTTCGAGCATGAGTCGTCACGACACCGCTCCTGGCGCGGCCGCCGCCATCGGGGCAGCCCTCTACGGCCTGGCCACCAGGGCCGCGAGACGCCTGCCCAGGGACATGAGCCTGACGTCCGCCGCCACCCTGGCCACCCTGGACCGGACCGGCCCGCGGCGCATCACCGATCTGGCCGCGGTCGAGGGTGTCACCCAGCCCGCGATGACCGCCCTGGTCCGGGTGATGGAGGAGTCCGGCCTGGTCGAGCGCCGGGGCGACGCGTCCGACAAGCGGGTCACGCTGGTGTGCCTGACCGAGGCCGGCGCCTCCTATGTCCGGACGCGGCGCCAAGCGGGCGTCCACGCGTTCGAACGGTTGATCGGCGAGCTCACCGGCGACGAGATCGAGGCGCTGGTGGCGGCCCTTCCGGCGCTGAAGCATCTGGCAGAGCTCGAAAGCCAGGACCGCGAAAGGCCGAAGCAGTGACAGGGCACCCGGTCGGCGGGGTCGCGGCGCAGGCGTTCCCGGTGGCGCGTTCCGAGGCGCGGCTACTGGTCCCCGCCCTGATGTTCATCGCTCTGGTCGTGGCGGCGGTCGCCAGCCTCGGGACGCCGCTCATCACCAGCGTGGCGACCTCGTTCCACGTCTCGCTCGGCAGCGCGCAGTGGACGCTGACCGCCGCGCTGCTCAGTGGCGCCGTCGCCACGCCGGTCCTGGGTCGGCTGGGAGCCGGCCCGCACCGGCGGGCCACGATCCTCGCCACGCTGGCGGTCGTCGTCGCCGGCAGCGCGCTCACCGTGCTGCCGCTGCCGTTCGCGTGGCTGCTGGCCGGCAGGGCGGCCCAGGGCGTCGGGCTCGGGCTGACGGCGCTGATGATGGGCGTGGCCCGGGACCACCTCCCCGAGGAGCGCAGCACGGCCGTGATCGCCCTGATCTCGGTGGTCTCGATCATCGGGGCCGGCGTCGGCTACCCGCTGGCCGCACTGCTCGCCGAGTTTGGCGGGGTACGGGCCGCCTACGGCCTTGGCCTGGTCGTCACCGCCGCCGCCCTCCTGACCGCGTGGCGCTCCATGCCCAAAGCCCCCGAAGGCCGCTCCGCCCACGTGGACGTGGCAGGCGCGGTCGTCCTGGCTGCCGCGCTGCTCCTGGTGCTGTTCCTCGCCGGCGAACGGAATCTGTGGAGCCGGCACCTCGCCGTGGCGACGGGCCTCGCCGTCGCCACGGTGGTGCTGCTCTGCGTCTGGGCCGTCATCGAGCTGCGCAGCACGACGCCCCTGGTCGATGTGCGGGCGGTGCGGCACCCCGCGGTCGCCGGGGCGAACCTCGCCATGTTCGTCGGCGGGATCGGCATGTACCTCCTGCTCACGCTCATCACCCGGTACGCGCAGACGCCGCACGGCGCAGGCTACGGCTTCGGGCTGACGACCTTCGTCGCCGGGCTGGTCCTCATCCCGTTCTCGGTGCTGGGGTTCGTCGCCGGCAAGCTCACGCCGCGGGTCCGGACGCGGATCGCCGACCCCCTGCTCCTGGCCGGCAGCGCCGTCGTGGTCGGCGCCGGGTTCGCCCTGTTCGCGGCGGCCCGGTCGGACCTGGCCGACCTGTTCGCGGCGATGGGCGTGCTCGGCTTCGGCGTCGGCGGCTTCTCGGCCGCGATGCCCGGCGTCATCCTGGCCGTCACCCCCAAGAGCGAGACGTCGAGCGCCATGAGCTTCAACTACGTCGTCCGCAGCGTCGGGTACTCCCTGGGCAGCGCCATCGGCGGCCTGATCCTCGCCGCGGGCACCGGCCCCGGCCGCCTCTTCCCCGACGACAGCGCCTACACCACCGCGGCGCTGGTCGGCATCGGCGCCATGGCGATCACGACGCTGACAAGCCTCGCTCTCGCCCGCCGACGCTCGTCCGAGACCAACCCGTAAGTCAGATGCACTCATCCCGACACTGGAGGTTTCATGCCCAAGGGCTACTGGGTCAGCGTCTACCGCACCATTTCAGACCCTGAGAAGCTGGCTGCTTACAACAAGCTGGCTGGTCCGGCCGTCAAGGCCGGGGGCGGCCGGACCATCGTCCGTGGCGGTCGGGTTGTGGCGCATGACGCCGGAATCGCCGAGCGCACGGTCCTGGTCGAGTTCGACAGCTTCGAGCAGGCTGTCGCGGCGCGCGAAAGTGCGGCCTACCAGGAGGCGCTGGTCGCCCTCTCCGACGGCGTCGAGCGGGACTTCCGCATCGTCGAAGGCATCGACTGACCGAGGTCCGGTCGGATCTTCACTGAACCCTCTCAGGTCCGGTGCATGGGGAGGACGCCCGTGGAGGCGTCCTCCTGCTGTTTATTGCACCTCCTGCACGTGGCCCGATGCGGAGGCCGACGGCGCCGTCCGCGCCGTGGGCTTCTGGACCCCGGACGGCTCGACGGCCACCGCCGACGACACCGGAACCGTCCATCACATCGGCCCGCGACGCCTGTGGGACACGATCGAGGAACTCCACGCCCTGTTCCCCACCGCGCCGGAACGTGACGAATGCGGGATCACCGTCACTGCCGAACGCCAGCGCGGCTGGTGGCGTTCCGAGGACGGCCCCGGCTGGGATCTGCCGGAGATGGCGTTCGCCTGACGAACCGACCACGGAGGAAGCGGCCCGGGTTGAGCAGGATCGCCGTTCTGGGACGTGGTGGGCGGCGGCGTCCCGGAGGGCATGTTGCTGACGGCCGATCAGTTGGCGGAGTCCATCGTGTGGGCGATGAGCCGGCCGAACGGCGTCGACGTCAACACTGTCACCGTCAGGCCCATGGGGCAGCCCGTCTGACGGCCGCCGCGTGGGTCGACGGACCAGGAGGGAGGTCCCTCGGGCCCCGCGCGTCCTCGCCTGACAGCGAGCCGGTCAGCCGAGGGCCGGGAGTTCCCCGGACTTCACCGCGCCGATGAACGCGCTCCACGCCCGCGGGGCGAAGAGCAGCGCGGGCCCGTGAGGATCCTTGCTGTCACGCACGGGAACGACACCGGAGACGGCGTGAGCGGGGGCCCACTCGACGCAGTTCCCGCCGTTGGCGTTGCTGTACGTGGACTTGACCCAGACGGCCCGGGTGAGGTCCGGGGTGTTGCTCATGAGGGAAGCGCCTCCAGGACGGATGTGATGAACGCCGCCGTTCTGCTCGGCGACAGGGCGTACGCCTTCAGCAGATCGTATGCGCGTTGGTAGGCCGTGACTACTTCCGGATCCTCCAGCAGGATGCCGCTGTCGATGCTCTCGTCCCATGCGACGACGCTCCGGTCGGCGAGCGTGAGGAACCTCATCGAGCCGCCCGTCAGCGCGTGCGCGCCGTGACTGAACGGCAGGACCTGTACGACACCGGCCGGTGTGTCGACCATGGGGATCAGGGCGGTCAACTGCGCGCGCATGACCTCGTTGTCACCGATCTGACGCCGCAGGGACGCTTCGTCGAGGACGAGTGACAGGTATGGCGAGGACTTGCCCCGCAGCAACTCCTGACGGCTCAGCCGGGCGTTGACCAACTCCTCGATCTTCTCGTCGGAGGCGCCGGGGTTGCCTCCACGAAACAGCGCTCGTGCGTAGTCTTCCGTCTGCACAAGTCCCGGAATCACCTGGCCCGCGTATTCCTCGATGACCCGCGCCCGTGCCTCCAGTTCCATGTGACGCCGGTACCGGTCCGGGTGGACCTCGCGCTTCGCGAGCTCGTACACCTTGCCGAAGATGCCGTCCGTGCCGAACGCCGCGTCGAGCAGCTCCGCCAGATCAGGCGGCGGCATCACCTCCGCGATCTCGACGCGGGACAGATGGCTCCGGCTGTACTTGACGATCGCCGCGAGGCGTTCGAGGCTCAGGCCCGCCCCTTCGCGGTGGCGGCGTAACTCCGCCCCGAAGAGGTGACGTGCGGACACGAACGGGGTCAGCTCGCGCGGACGCTGGGCCATGGTGGGTAACTCCTCGTCTCCCGAACCCGTTTGGGGCATCGTTCGCTTGGAGAGCCTAGCTTCACAAAGCGACGATGTGAATACGAAGAGTGATGGAATGCGCGTGCCCACGTGACTCGTGCGACGGAGTGTGCAGAGGCGGCCGGACTGGCGTGTGCGTGGGAGGCGTCACCGGCGAGGACGGCTACCACGGCCGCGGAATCATCCACCCTGCCGTCACAACCGTCCCGTTCGCCATGATGCTGCGCTGGCGGCGCTACGCTCCCGGGCATGACGACGCCGCCCACCCGTGACGCTTGCGTCATCGTCGCCCAGGACCGTCAAGGACTCGTCGCCGTGCTCAGCGCGCACTTCCCCGCGCACGGCGGCGAGTACCTGTTCCTGCCGGGCGGGCGGATGGAGGACGGCGAGACCCCGCCGCAGTGTGCCGCCCGCGAGCTGCGCGAGGAGGCCGGCGTGACCGCGGCTTCGTGGCGGCCTCTCGGCTCCTACGCCATCACCCTCGCCTCACCGGCCCGCGTGCATCTCTACGAGGCGCGTGACCTCACGCTCGGACCGCAGGAACTCACTCCCATCGAGCAGGACTTCAGGCTGTCGTGGTGGCCGCTGGACGACGCGGTCGACGCGGCCCGAAGGGGCCGCTTCTTGCTTACCGCCGGTCCGCTGGCCCTCCTGCTCGCCCGCGGCTGAACCCTGCCTGAACACGGCCAGGCTGTCCCGCGCGGACAATCCGATGCTGTCGTACCGCGTGGTCCATCCGCCAGGCGACGGAGCGGTCGGTGCGTGTGAATGTACGCGCCACCCCGCGCGAGCTGAAACACACTCCCCATGGCAGGTGGACTTCGCGACCTGCGCCTCGGTGGCGCGTATGACGTGCGGGGCGGCTATCCGCGGGCAGGACTCACAGCGAGGCCGGGCGGCTGTATCGCTCGAATACCGCGTCCCGCTCTCGCTCCCAGGTCCAGTCCGGGTCGCGTCGGTGGAACTCGGTGACGGCCAGCTCGAAGAACTGGCCTGAGGGCTTCCGGCTGGCGCCGTTGACCACCAGCGCCGAAAGCATTGGAGCGGCTCCGGTGCTGTCCTGGCGGCAGACGTCCGCCAGCAGAAGCGACATCATCAAGCCGTGGTAGTGCACCCGGTGTTCCGGTGCCAGGGTTTCGCTCAACGTCTTATAGGTGCCGGTCCGGCCCTCTCGGGCCCACCCCCTCAGAATCTCCACCGTGGCATCCCGGGCGGCAAGGTAGTCCGCATCCCCATGCTTCATGTGAGAGTCCCCCCATCAACTAACTGCCCTACAAAGGTATCGAGTTGCGGCGCCACGGGGTGGGAACCGAGGCAAGTCGCCCGTGTGCCAAGCCGAAGGGGTGCCGCGGCGTCAGCCGGCGTGGCCCGCGTGCCGGCTGGTCTCGGTGAGCATGTGGACCAGGACGGCGAACAGCTTCACGTCGGGGCGTGGCCACCAGGGAACATATCCGGGGGAATCGATCGCGAGAGCGCTGATCGTCGTGTCCGCGTGCTCTCCTACGCGACGGTAGAGGCTGATGATCTGTTCGCGTGTCTCGTGCTCGGTCGCCCACAGGTCGGAGCCGGGTTCCCCGGCGTCGTTCCACCGTGGAAGAGGTTCAGGGAACGGGCGATCGAAGACCTCGCCGAAGTACCTGGACCCCCAGATCGACAGGTGCTTGACCAAGCCGAGAAGGTTGGTGCCGGTCGGCGTCAGGGGGCGGCGGACGTCGTACTCGCTCAGGCCGTCGAGTTTCCAGAGCATCGCGCCACGCATCTCTCGCAGCGTCCGGTGCAGATGCTCTTTCGCGACATCATCGATCACGGGCGGCGAGCCTGTCATGGGCGGCCAGCGGCCTCAAGGCCCAGCCCGCTGTGGCGGCCAGTTCGCTGACCTGGCCGCCCCCGACCTCCACCCCGCCCGCCAGACGCCGTCGGAGCGCAGGCCCAGGTCCGTCGTGACGAACCGGCATCCGAGGACGCGCACCATTGGTGCCACGCGCACACCCTGATGGCTCGTCAGAGCGTCGGGAGGATGCCTCCGTCGAGCGAGATGGTGGTGCCGGTGAGGTAGGAGGCGCGGGGGGAGGCGAGGAAGGCGATCAGTTCTGCGGCTTCTTCGGGGCGTCCGGGGCGGCCCAGGGGGGCTGCCAGGCGCCGGTGGAACTCCTCGCGGACGGTGTCCAGGTCGCGGTCGTCGCGTTCCGCCGTCTGCCGCAGGTGCGCTTCGACGGCCTCGGTCTCGATGACTCCGGGCATGACCGCGGTGACGCGTACGCCGTGTGGGCCGCAGGCGAGGGCGAGGCTCTTGCTGTAGGCGTTGAGGGCGGCCTTGGCGGCGGCGTACGGGACACCGTTGGGCTGGGGGTAGCGGGCGGCGTTCGACGAGACGTGGACGACCGCCCCGTGGCCCTGGGCGGTCATGTGCGGGACGAGGGCGCGGTCGAGGCGGACGACGGACAGCAGGTTGGTTTCGAGGTTGGTCTGCCAGTCCTCGTCGGTCGCGGCGAGGACGCCGTCGGGCACCTGGGCGTTGCGTCCGGCGTTGTCGACGAGCGCGTCGACGCCGCCCAGGAGGTCGAGTGCCGAGGCTGCCGCCCGCTCCACCCCGACGGGTGTGGTCAGATCCGCGGTCACCAGGTGTACCCCGGGCGGAACGTCGGCCGGGTTGCGGGCCACGGCCACCACGCGCGCGCCGGCCGCGGCCAGACGGCGCACGGTGGCGGCGCCGATGCCGCGGGTTCCTCCGGTGACGACGGCACGTGCGCCGCGCAGACCCAGGTCGGCGGTGGGATCGGGGAGCAGGGGCGGACGGGTGGAGGGCATGGCGTTCCTCAGGTGACGGGTGACGGGTGACGGTGCGGAGGCGGAAGCGCGCTTCCCTCAATCATTCACATGCTTAATTCGTTTAGCAAGCTACACGATCTCGTGAGGTAAAGTTAACGGGTGACCTCGGCTACCTCGACCCCCTCCGGCCCGGCGCTGCTCGACGAGCACCGCGACAGCCCCGGCCTCATGCTCGCCCTCCTGGGGCACGAGGCCATGCGCCGCCTGAGGGACGCGCACACCGCCAACGGCCTCACACCGCGGCAGTTCCACATCCTCGGACTGCTCCACGATCGCGGCCCGTTGGCGCAGACCGACCTTGCCGCGGAGACGGACACCGCGGCCAGCGTGCTCGTCACCCAGCTCAACCCCCTGGAGACCGAGGGGCTGGTGACGCGCACGCGCGACCCCCGCGACCGGCGCCGCCACCTGGTCGTGCTGACGGAGGCGGGGGAGCGCCGGCTCTCGGACGCCGCGACCGCGCAACGGGAGGTGGAGGACGGCCTCTTCCGCTCGCTGAGCGACAGCCAGCGCTCGCGGCTGACGCGGCTCCTCGTCCTGGTGCGCGACGATCTGACCGGCGGCGACGAGCACTGCGGTACCCCGACCTCCCTCGACAGGAAGACGTCGTAGGCCAACGCGACGGGGGCCCCGCGCACGCGCAGGGGCCCCCGTTGTGGAACGTCGGCTCAGGACTCCACCAGCTTCTCCAAGTCCTGGACCACTCGCGCCGGGGACGGCATCGACGCCATCGAGCGGCGCAGGGACTGGGCCGCGGTCGCGTAGGACGGCTCCGTCAGCAGTGCGCGGATCGCGTCGCGCAGCAGCGGGACGTCCGCCTGAGCCTCCGCGGTGTCCAGCGTGATGCCCGCCCCGGCCGCCGCCAGGCGGTCGCCCGTGGTGAACATGTCGAGCAGCTCGGGCAGCGCCAGCTGCGGCACCCCGGCCGCGGTCGACGTCATCGCCGTGCCCGCGCCGCCGTGGTGCACGATCGCGTCGCACGTCGGGAGGAGCAGGTGCAGCGGCACCGGGTCGATCAGCCGCACGTTCTCCGGCAGGCCCTCCAACGCCCCGTGGTCCGCCGACGGCACCGTCGCCAGCACCTCCACGTCGTCCATGCCCTCGAACGCCGACAGCACCGTGGCGATGTGCCGCGGGCCGTTCAGCAGGATCGCCCGCGAGCCCAGCGACACCACCACCCGGCGGCCCTCCGGCTTCTCCAGCCGCAGCCACTCCGGCATCAACCCGGGCCCGTTGAACGGCACATAGCGGATCGGGACGCCCGGCGTCGCGTCGGCCACCCGCAACTCCTCCGGCACCGGGTCCAGCAGCACCGTCGGGTCGGGCAGCCCGGGCAGGCCCAACCGCTCGCACGTGCCCTTCAGGCCCAACCGGGCGTGCGGCCGGGCCGGGGTGGATATCGGGTCCAGGCCCCAGCGGTGGTGCACCACCGGCACGCCCAGCACCCCGCCCACGATCAACGAGGTGAACTCCAGCATGTCGGACAGGATCAGGTCGGGCCGGTAGGCCCGCGCGAAGTCCAGGTACTCCGGCAGCAGGTACTTGGCGTGCACCACCCACGCTCTGGCACCGCTCGCCATCTCCTCCGGCTTGGTCCGCCCGCGCACCTCGATCATGCGCTTCGTGGTGCCCGTCATGCCGCCGGTGAGCATGTCGCCGGCGCGGTACGGGTCGCCCAGGGCGACGGCGTTCAGGCCCGCGGACTCGACGGTCGGCACGACGTCGGGCTGGACGGCGGCCAGCACCTCGTGCCCGGCCGCCCGCAACGCCCAGGCCAGCGGTACCTGCGGGGTGAAGTGGGTGGAGACGGGGGTGTTGAACATCAGGACGCGCATCGGGATCTCCCTCGGGGGATGCGGGGGTTTCACGGTTGCCCGAGCGGAAGTTCACGGTTGCCCGAGCGGAAGTTC
Organism: Streptantibioticus parmotrematis; assembly: GCF_019890615.1. GTDB lineage: Bacteria > Actinomycetota > Actinomycetes > Streptomycetales > Streptomycetaceae > Streptantibioticus_D > Streptantibioticus_D parmotrematis. Next base: position 51,616 of record NZ_JAINVZ010000010.1, read on the forward strand.
ACGGTTGCTCACGTTCGATTACGGGGCTCCCCACGGCGAAGGCGCCCCGCCCCGGTGTGCTTCCTGGGTGCGGGGCGCCTTCGACGACGGGATCAGGCCGCCTGGATCGCCTCCGTCTCGGTGGACGCCAGCGGCGCGGCCGACTGCTGCGGCGCCTGCTCCTCCTCCTCGATGGGGTCGAGCCGTACGTCGGGGATGAGGAACGCCAGCCCCAGCGCCACCACCATCAGCCCGGCCGCCACCAGGAACGTCAGCGACGTCGCGGAGGCGTACGCGGGGGCCACCTTGGCGTGCGGGGCACCGGTCATGCCGCCGGGCAGCAGGTGGGCCAGGCGGTGGTTGAGGATCTCGCCCAGCACGGTCGTGCCGAACGCGCTGCCCAGCGTCATGAAGAACCGGGTGCCCGACGTGGTGACGCCCAGCCGCTCCGGCTCCGCCGCCGCCTGCACGGTCTGGAGCACCACCTGCACCACGCCGCCGAGCCCGAAGCCCAGCAGCACCAGCAGCCCGCTCACCTCCAGCGTCGAGGTGTGCGCGTTGATCGTGCCGAACAGCGCCAGGGCGACGACCGCCACCACGCTGTTGACCAGCAGCACCGGCTTGAAGCGTTCGAGCCGCGTGATGATCTTGCCGGAGGTGAACATCACCGCGATGACACCGGCCGCCATCGGCACCAGCCGCACGCCCGCGCCCTCCGCGGTGACGCCGCGGGTGATCTGGAGGTAGGTGACCACGTAGACCGGCACCGCCAGCACCGCGAAACCGCCGATGAACTGGAGCGGCGCGCCGATCCGGAAGACCGGCTGGCGGAACAGCGACAGCGGCAGGATCGGCTCGGCGACCCGGGTCTCCCACCAGCCGAAGACGACCAGCAGGGCGACGCTCGCCGCCGCGTAGCCGATCAGCTGCGGTGAGGACCAGCCGTACGTGGTGCCGCCCCAACGGGCCACCAGCAGCAGCCCGGTGGCGCCCGCGGTGACCAGCGCCGCGCCCAGCAGGTCGACGCGGTGCTCGGTGCGGCGGGCCGGGATGTGCAGGGTGGCGAGGGTGATGGCGATGGTCAGGATGCCCAGCGGCAGGTTGACGTAGAAGATCCAGCGCCACGACAGGTGCTGGCACAGGAACCCGCCGAGCAGCGGGCCCACCACGATGCCGAGGGCGACCACCCCGCCGCCCATGCCGGAGCCGCCGGCCCGTTCGCGCGGCGGCATCAGCGTGGCCAGGATGATCAGCGTCAGGCTCATCAGCCCGCCGCCGCCGAGGCCCTGCACCGCGCGGAAGGCGATCAACTCGCCCATGTTCTGGGCGAATCCGCACAGGGCGCTGCCGCCGAGGAAGGCGGTGATGGCGAACAGGTAGACCTTCTTCGGCCCGAACATGTCGCTGAGCTTGCCGTACAACGGCTGGGTGGCGGTCGCCGACAGCACGTACGCGGCGATCAGCCACGGCAGCCTGCTCAGGCCGTGCGCCGGGTCGAGGTCCTTGGCGATCGGCCAGGCGGCGGTGGAGACGATGTTCTCGTCCAGGAGCGACAGCAGCATGGCCGCGAGCGCCCCGAGCGAGAAGATCTGGATCTGTGATTCGGTCATCCCATGGGCGGGTGCGGCATCGTCTGCCGCGGCGACCTGCTTGCTGCCGTCGCTCATGCTGGCGGTCCTCCGTGGGTGGGGTCGGTGCGTGGTGCGCAACGCGGCCGGGGACGTGGCCGGGTGCGGGGGACGGGACCGGCGTGGCGGCGCCGGCGTCCCGTCAGGCGGCGACGTCGGTGAGGGCGGCACGCGCGCCCACCAGCCGCTCCAGGTCGGCGACCACCTCGGCGGGGGTCGGCATGGCGGCCATGGTGTCGCCCAGTTCGCGGGCCGAGGCGGCGAAGCCGGGCTCGCCCAGCAGGCGTTCGACGGCCGCCCGCACGACCGCGGGGTCGTCCTGCGCGGCCGCGGTGTCCAGGCCGAGCCCGGCGCCCACCGCGGACATCCCGTCGGCGAACGCGAACTGGTCCATGATCTGCGGCAGTACGAGCTGCGGCAGCCCGAACGCGGTCGCCGTCATCGCCGTGCCGCAGCCGCCGTGGTGGACCACCGCGTCACAGGAGTCGAGGAAGAGGGTGAGCGGAGTCGGCTCGACGACGCGGACGTTGCGCGGCACCGCCCCCAACTCGCCCTGGTGCGCGGCGTCCACGGTGAAGACGACCTCGGTGTCCTCGATACCGTCCACCGCCTCCAGCAGGTGCCGCACCAGCGTCATGCCGCCGAGCACCAGCGTCTGGCCGCCCAGCGTCACGCACACCCGGCGCGCGGTCTCCTTGCGCGCCGCCCACTCCGGCCGGGTGCCGCCCCCGTTGAACGGCACGAAGCGGATCGGCGAGCCGGGCTCGGCGGCCTCGTGCTGGACGGACGGCGGGCACGGGTCGAGGATCAGGTCGGGCCGCGGCACGCCGTCCATGCCGTTGCGTCGCGCGAGGCCGCCGAGCATGAACTCGGCCGCGGTACGCACGGTGTGCGACAACGGGTCGACGCCCCACCGGTGCCGTACCGCGGGAACGCCCAGCGCGCCCGCGACGACCAGCCCGGCGAACTCCAGCTCCTCGCCGATCACCAGGTCGGGCCGCCACTGCCGGGCGATCTCCAGGTAGCGCGGGACCATGTAGCGGGCGTGCCCGGCGAAGACCTTGCAGCCCATCGCGAGGTCCTGCTCCTTGGGACGGCCGAGCAGCTCCAACGGGCGTCTGCCGGGCGGCAGATAGGGCAGCAGGTGGTCGTTGGTGTGGAACCAGGGGCCGACGATCGCGGTGCCGAGGCCGGCGGCGCGTGCCGTCGCCTCCACGTCCGGCTGCCCGACCACCAGCACCTCGTGCCCGGCGGCCCGCAGCGCCCAGGCCAGCGGCACCATGGGGACCATGTGGGTCGCCACCGGCGTCGTCGTCATCAGTACGCGCATCCGATGCTCCTCGAGACTGTCGGGGACGGGAACGGCAGTCGGGCCGGCCCCGGGGTCGTGGGTCTCGGACCATGAGGGTGACGGGTCCTCGTAGAGCGCGCCTCGCACCTGCCTGGAGCGCGCCCGCGCACGCCCGTAGGCCGACAGGCCGTCCCCGTACGCCCTCGCGAGGCCCCGCACGCGGAAGGCGGGGCCCACGCCTTTCGCGTGGACCCCGCCCGTGGTGTCCGGCCGAGGGGCGGGCCGGATCAGCCCTTGCCGCGCTTCACGACCTTCAGCACGCCGGCGATGATCGCGACGGCCACGAGGGCGATGATGATGTGGGTGACGTTCATGGGATGACTCCTGTCGGTGCGGTGGTGGTCGGCCAACTGCTGCTTTTGGTAAGGAAGTTGACGGAGCTGCGAGGAGGTCAGGCGGCCAGCGGGCCGGCCTCGGCCCGGCCGGCGCCCTGCGCGCTCAGCACCCGCCACAGGGCGGCGGGCGTCGCGAAGGTCGCGCCGGTCAGCACCTCCTCGGGGAACTCCACCCCGTACTCGTCCTCCAGCGAGACCAGCAGCTCGATGGTGGCGAGGGAGTCGAGTCCCGCCTTCTTCAGGTCCAGGTCGGGGGTGAGCCCGGCGTCGCGGGCGGACGGCGGAAGGACCGCGGTCAGCAGGCTCGCGAACCGCTCGTCCCACTCGTGTGCCATGGGGTTTCTCCTAGCGATGGTGGCGAATGGGGTCACGGACGCCCTGGTCAGGCGGCCTCGTCGGTCAGCCGGCCGCGCAGGGCCCGCCGGTCGGTCTTGCCGTTGGGGGTCAGCGGGAGGGCGTCCAGCACCCGGCACTCGGCCGGCACCTTCGCGTCCTCCAGGCGGTCCTTGAGGCGTTCGACCACCTCGTTCGGATCCAGCGAGGTCACCGCGAAGAGCGTCAGGTCGAACCCGTCGCCCGGCGGTATCGCGGCGGCCGCCTCGACGCCCTCGATGTCCAGCGCGGCGCTCTCGATCTCCAGGGAGCTCATCCGCACCCCGCGCCGCTTGAACAGGTCGTCGCGCCGGCCCTGGAAGTACACGTGGCCGTCGGTGTCCATGTGCCCGTAGTCACCGGTGTGCAGGGTCACCTCGCCGGTGACCGGGTCGGGCCGGAAGCGCTGCGCGGTGATCTCCGGCGCCCGCCAGTAGCCCGCCATGACGTGCGGTCCGCGCACCGCGATCTCGCCGATCTCGCCGGGCGGCAGGGCGCGCCCGTCCTCGTCCAGGATCATCACCTCGGTGCCGGGCAGCGCCGGGCCGACCGAGCCGGGCTTGGCCAGGTCGCCGTCCGGGGTCAGCACGGTGATGCGCTTGCACTCGGTGGTGCCGAACATCGGGGAGACCTGGGCCGCCGGGAAGGTGCGCCGCAGCGCCTCGATGACCGGCGCGGTCAGCGCGGCACCGGTGTTGGTGAACAGCCTTACCGCGGCCGTGCGCTTGTCGCGGCCCGCGAGCCGCAGCAGCATCTCGGCGAGCGACGGCACCACCGGCACGATCGTCACACCGTGGTCGTGCAGGGTGCTCAGCAGCCGCAGGTGGCGGTCCGGCTCGGTCAGCACCACCTGGGCGCCGGCGATCACCGACAGGAAGACCTGGTAGAGCCCGTAGTCGAAGGAGAGCGGGATGGCGACCAGCACCACGTCGTCCGGGCGGTAGCCCAGCACCGCCTGGATGGCGCGGGCCGCGAAGACGATCGGGCGGTGCGGGCTGACCACGGCCTTCGGCGCCGAGGTGGAGCCGGAGGTGTAGATCAGCAGACCGAGGTCGTCGGGGCTGACGACGGGCCCGGCCGCGTCCCGCCCGGTGCCGAGCAGCGCCTCGACCTCCGCCCACAGCGCGCCCAGTTCACGCACCGGGCGGTCGGTGAGCCCGGCGAGCAGCGCGGTGTCCTCGCCCTGGCCGATGACGAGCACCGGGTCGCTGTCGGCGGTCACCGACTTCAGGTGGAAGGACTTCATGGCCGGGTTGACCGGCACGAAGACGGCGCCGTGCCGCAGCGTGCCGAAGAGCATCGCCACGAACTGCCGGGTGTTGCCGACCCGGGCCAGCACGCGTTCCCCGCGCCGCACGCCGCGCGCGTCCAGCCAGGCGGCGAACGCCCGGGAGTACGCGTCGAGTTCGGCGTACGTCCAGGTGCCGGCGCGGTCGCTGACGGCGGGGGAGTCCGGGCGGGCGGCGACGGCGGCGGCGAGCAGGTCGCCGACCGTGACGTCGGCGGCGTCGCTGCCGGAGGGGGTCGGGGTCTCGATCGCGGTCACCATTGGGGCACCTCGTTGATCTCCAGAACGGCGACGGTGCAGGTGTACCCGGCGCCACCGCCGAAGAGCATCACCTTGTCGCCCGGCTCGACGGCGCGGGTGTCGATCAAGTGGGCCAGGCCCGCCGCCCAGTCGCCTGCCCCGATGTGGCCGGTGGTGCGGCCGTAGTCCCAGGTGGTCTGCTCCTCGGTGACACCGATCAGATGGTGCACCTGGTGGTCGCCCTTGCGGCGGCCGGTGTTGGGCGTGACGACGCGGGCCAGGTCCGCGGTCCCGATCCCGGCGTCGGCCAGCGCCTCCTTCTTCGCCTGGAGCATGACCCGGGCGATGCGCAGCACGATCTCCTTCTCGTCGCCCGCCTCCATGTACTCGTGGCTGCGCCTCGTCAGGTCGATACCCTCGGCGGCGGCCGGCGAAGCGGACAGGAACGGCTGGTCGCCACGGGCCAGCCCCTCAAGGGAGTTGTCGGCGACGGTCGCGGTGGACAGCAGCCGGGCGAAGCCGCCCTGGCTGGAGACCACCACGGCGGTGCCGCCGTCCCCGTAGGTGCTGATGTCGTGCAGCTCCCAGCGGTTGACGCCCGGAGCGGCCCAGCGGTCGGCCGTGGTCAGCATGACCGCGCTGCCGCCGCGCAGGCCCGACTTCAGGTGGGCGGCGGCCAGTTCGACGCCGCTGACGCCGACGTTGCAGCGCTGCTGGACGTCGAGCGCGGCCACCGAGCGGCCCACCGTGCGGGCGGCCACGTAGGAGGCGGTCGGGTAGATGTCGAGGCCCTGGAACCACAGGCTGCCGTGGATCAGCAGACTGAACTCCTCGGGTGCCACGCCGGAGCGCTTGAGCGCCGACTCGGCGGCGTACACGGCCATGTCCGGCGGCGCGACATCTTCCGCCTGGAGCACCGACTGGTAACCGAAGGTCTCGTACCGCTCGGCCGTGTACTTGCCCTCGCGCACGGCATCGGCAGCGGAGACCGGCTCCGGCAGCCAGGTGCCCACCGCGGCGACGTGGATGTCGTCCCAGCGCATGACTCTCCTCCCGTTAGGGCCCGTGGGCCGGTGAGCCGATCGTGACGGCCGCACCTGGAGCGGTCCTGGAGCCCGGCTACAGCCCGGGCCGCGCCCGCCTGACCACCGGTCCAGCGGGCGTCGAGCCAGGCACCCCAAGGTGTGCCGACCACACGCGGGAGGCCCCCGGGAAGCAGCCGGGAGATGTGCCGACCACACGCGAGATCCGGTGTCCAGGAGGAGTCAGATGAACGCGAGCCAGCGGCGACAGGGCGGCGGACCGCTCGACTTCGGCGTCTTCTTCTTCGCCGCGGTCGGCGACCAGGCGGGGGAGACCTACCGGCTCATGCTCGACTGCGCGCGCCGCGCCGACGAGTTGGACCTCGCCTTCGTCTCCACCCCGGAGCGCCACTTCCACCGCTTCGGTGGCGCCTTCCCCAACCCCGCGGTCTCCTCGGCCGCGATCGCCGCCGTCACCAGCCGCGTGCAGATCCGGGCCGGCAGCGTCGTCACCCCGCTGCACCCGACCGCCCGCGTGGTCGAGGACTTCGCGATGGTCGACGGCATCTCCGGCGGGCGCACCGCGATCTCGGTCGGATCGGGCTGGAACGTCAACGACTTCGTGCTCGCCCCCGAGGCCTACGAGGGCCGCCGCGCGCGCATGGTCGCCGACGTGGACGCGATCCGCGAGGCATGGCGCACCGGCAGCTGGACCGGGCCCGACCCGCTCGGCAAGGAGGTCACCCTCAGCGTCTTCCCGCGTCCCGTCCAGCGCGAGCTGGAGATCTGGGTGACCGCCTCGCGCAGCGAGGGCACCTTCCGCGAGGCGGGCCGCCTGGGCTGCAACATCCTCACCCACCTGGAGAACCAGGACCCCGAGTCGCTGGCGGACAAGGCCGCGATCTACCGCGCGGCGCGCGCCGAGCACGGCTGGGAGGGTCCGGGGAAGATCACCGTGATGATGCACACCTTCCTCGCCGAGGACTCCGCGCAGGCGCGGGCGACCGGCGGCGGCTGGCTGCGCGACTACCTGCTGACCGCCATCGACCTGGAGTCCAAGGCGGTCACCGCGGGCGGCCGGATGAGCGGCGGCAAGCAGGGCCGCGACGTGCTGGCCGCCCAGGCCGCGCAGCGCAAGCTCGCCGAACTCGGCGTCAACCGCTACCTGTCCGGCAACTCGCTGATCGGCTCGCTGGACGAGGTGACCGCCACCGCCGAGCGGGTGCGCGCGGCCGGCGCCGACGAGATCGCCTGCCTGGTCGACTTCGTGGGCGACTCGGCGCAGGTCCTGTCCTCCCTCGACCTGGTCGGCGAACTGCGGCAGCGCTTCACCGGCGCCGCGAACGCCGTCACGGACTCCGACGCCGCGCCCGCCGCGGCCTGATCCCCGACGACTCCATTCCGTAGAAGACGTCACGAAAGACACCGACCGACGACAAGGACCCACCCATGCCGACGATCCTGGCCGTCTCCGGCAGCCCGTCCCCGTCCTCGTTCACCCAGGAGGTGCTGGGCCTGGCCGCGCGGCGGCTGCGGGGCCGCGGGCACCCGGTGGACACCCTGCCGGTACGTGAACTGCCCCCGGCGGCGCTGCTGGCCGCCGACACCGAGGACCCCGCGGTGCGCGACGCCGTCGACCGGCTGATCGCCGCCGACGCGGTGCTGCTCGCCACCCCCGTCTACAAGGCCGCCTACTCCGGGCTGCTCAAGGCCTTCCTCGACCTGCTGCCGCAGTACGCCCTGGAGGGCAAGGTCGTCATGCCGCTGGCCTCCGGCGGCTCGATGGCGCACGCCCTCGCCGTGGACTACGGGCTGCGCCCGGTGCTGGCGTCGATGCGGCCGGTCGCCATCACCGACGCCGTCTTCGTGCCCTCCGACGCGGCCGTGCGCGGCCCCGACGGGCGGCGCGAACCCGACCCCCTGACCCGCGCCCGGCTGGACGACGTGACCGACCGGTTCGAGGAACTGCTGACCGCGGTGGCCCCGGCCGAACGGCACGCCGAGCCGGCCGCACCCCGCGCCGCCGCCTGAACGGCCGCGCCCGGCACGGCGGTTCGAGGGTTTCTCCACCGCCTGCCCTCATGGTCCGACCGCCACCGGCACGGACCGGGACATCCGGCCCGTGTCATCCACGAACCGTACTGAACATGATGAGACATGGTGAGAGAGGAGTTTCCGATGAAGGCTCTGGTGCTGTCCGGCGGCACGGGTACCCGGCTGCGGCCGTTCAGCTATTCGATGCCCAAGCAGCTCATCCCGATAGCCAACAAGCCCGTGCTGGAACACGTGCTGGAGAACATCCGCGACATCGGCGTCACCGACATCGGCATCATCGTCGGCGACCGGGAGCCCGAGATCGCGGCCGTCCTCGGTGACGGCGAGGAGCTGGGCCTGCGCCTGACCTACCTGCGCCAGGACGCCCCGCGCGGCCTCGCGCACTGCGTGCAGATCGCCAAGGACTTCCTGGGCGACGACGACTTCGTGATGTACCTGGGCGACAACATGCTCCCGGACGGCATCACCGGCGCCGCGGAGCGCTTCCGCGAGGTCGGCCCGGCCGCCCAGGTCGTGGTGCAGCGGGTCGAGGACCCCCGGGCGTTCGGTGTCGCCGAGGTCGGGGCCGAGGGCGTCGTGGAGCGACTCGTCGAGAAGCCCCAGCAGCCCAAGAGCGACCTGGCGCTGATCGGCGTCTACTTCTTCACCGCCGCCATCCACGAGGCCACCGACGCCATCGAGCCCAGTGCCCGCGGCGAGCTGGAGATCACCGACGCCGTGCAGTGGCTGGTGTCCTCCGGCGCCGACGTGCGCGCCCAGGAGTACACCGGGTACTGGAAGGACACCGGCAAGGTCGACGACGTCCTGGAGTGCAACCGGGAACTCCTCGACCACCTCGTGCGCGACGTCGAGGGCCAGGTGGACGACGAGAGCGTGCTGATCGGCCCGGTCGTCGTCGCCCCCGGCGCCCGCATCGTGCGCTCGTTCATCGAGGGCCCGGCGATCATCGGCCCCGACAGCCTGGTCGAGGACTCCCGGATCGGCCCGCACACCTCCATCGGCGCGCAGGTCTCCCTCGTCGGCACCCACATCGACTACTCCATCGCCCTGGACGGCGCCTCGGTCAGCGGCGTGCACGCGGTGCACGGTTCCGTCATCGGCCGCTCGGCCGCCGTCAGCAGCGGCGACAACTCCACCCGCAAGCACCGGCTGGTCGTCGGTGACCACACCCGGATCGAGGTCGCGGCATGAGGCTTCTCGTCACCGGCGCCGCCGGATTCATCGGTTCGCACTACGTGCGCACCCTGCTCCAGGACGGCTACGCCGGCTCCGAGGGCACCCACGTCACCGTGCTGGACAAGCTCACCTACGCGGGCAACCGGGAGAATCTGCCGGCCTCGCACCCGAGACTGGAGTTCGTCCAGGGCGACATCTGCGACGCCGACCTGGTGGACGAACTGCTGCCCGGGCACGACGCGGTGGTGCACTTCGCCGCCGAGTCCCACGTCGACCGCTCCGTCGAGTCGGCCGCCGAGTTCGTGCGCACCAACGTCGGCGGCACCCAGACGCTGCTGGACGGCTGCCTGAAGACCGGGGTCAGCCGCTTCCTGCACGTGTCCACCGACGAGGTCTACGGCTCCATCGACGAGGGCGCGTGGACCGAGGAGTGGCCGCTGCTGCCCAACTCCCCGTACGCGGCGTCCAAGGCGGGCTCCGACCTGATCGCCCGCGCCTACTGGCGCACCCACAAGCTGGACGTGTCGATCACCCGCTGCTCCAACAACTACGGCCCGTACCAGCACCCGGAGAAGCTCATCCCGCGCTTCGTCACCAACCTGCTCCAGGGCAGCAAGGTGCCGCTGTACGGCGAGGGCGCCAACATCCGCGAGTGGCTGCACGTGGCCGACCACTGCCGGGCGATCCACCTGGTCCTCACCAAGGGCCGCTCCGGCGAGGTCTACAACGTCGGCGGCGGCAACGAGCAGACCAACCGCCAGATCACCGAGAAGCTGCTGGAACTGACCGGCAACGACTGGTCGTCCGTCGTGCGGGTCGCCGACCGCAAGGGCCACGACCTGCGTTACTCGCTGGACGAGACCAAGATCCGCGAGGAACTGGGCTACGCGCCCGAGGTCACCTTCGAGCAGGGCCTCGCCGAGACCGTCGCCTGGTACCAGGACAACCCCGGCTGGTGGAAGCCGATCAAGAACGAAGGGGAGCAGGGATGACCGCCGCGCACGAGGAGCGGCCGCAGGTGCTGGTGGTCGGCGCGGGACCGGTCGGGCTGACCGCCGCCCACGAACTGACCCGGCACGGTGTGCGGGTCAGGCTGGTCGACGCCGCCGACGGCCCCGCGGTCACCAGCCGGGCGCTGGCCACCCACGCCCGCACCCTGGAGACCTACGACCAGATGGGCGTCGTCGACGAGCTGCTGCCGCGCGGGCAGCGCGTCGAGCACTTCACGCTGCACCAGAACGGCCGCCGCCTGATCCGCTTCGACACCGACTACAGCAGGCTTCCCACCCGCTTCCCCTACACCCTCATGGTCGACCAGGTCGTCACCGAGGAGGTGCTGCGCACCGCGACCGCGCGGCGCGGCGTGGAGGTCGAGTGGAAGACGAAGCTGACCTCCTTCCGCGACACCGGTGACGGTGTGACCGCCGAACTCACCCACGCCGACGGCACGGTGGAGACCGTCACCGCCGACTGGCTGGTCGGCACCGACGGCGGCCACTCCACCGTCCGCAAGACCCTCGGGCTGCCGCTGCACGGCGACAGCAGCGAGACCTGGCTGATCGCCGACGCGGTCGTGGAGTGCGAACTGCCGCGCGACTCCATCCACTGGATGCGCACCCCCGAGGGCACCGTGATGCTGGTGCCGTTCCCCGACCCGGGCAAGTGGCGGCTGCTGGACACCCGCGACGCGAGCTACGACGGCGACGACGAGGCGATCGCGGCGCGCTTCGCCCGCAAGATCAAGGCGGGTACCGGCGCGGAGGTCACGGTCGAGGCGCCCACCTGGGTGTCGGTCTTCACCATTCAGCAGCGCATGATCCCGACCATGCGCTCCGGCCGCTGTTTCGTCGCGGGCGACGCCGCCCACGTGCACAGCCCCGCCTCCGGGCAGGGCATGAACACCGGTGTGCAGGACGCGTACAACCTCTCCTGGAAGCTGGCCTCGGTCATCCACGGGCAGGCCGACGGCACGATCCTGGACACCTACAGCGCGGAGCGCGTGCCCGTCGGCGCGAGCCTGCTGGCGTCCACCCGGTTCGCCACGATCCTGGTGCAGTTGAAGAACCGCTGGGCGGCCGCCGCGCTGCGGGCGCTGTTCACCTTCGTGCGCTCGGTGCCGCCGCTGAAGTCGAAGATCGAGCGCAAGATCATGGGCGGCATGTCGGCGCTCGACCTGCGCTACGACGCGAGCCCGCTGTCGCTGGGCGACGGCGTGCCCGAGGACGCGGTGCTGCCGCCGGGCTCGCGCGCCAGCCGGGTCACCACCGCCGGGGCCGTGCGCTCCAGCGGCTGGCGGGAGTTGCTCGCCGAGCTGCGCGAGAGCGGCTGGACGCTGCTGGCCTGCGGCCGCGAGCGGGACCGGGTGGCGCTGCGCGAGATCGCCGAGGGGTACGAGGGCGTGGTGCGGGTGCGCGTGGTGGGCGACGAGCAGGTGCCCGGCGCGCTCGCCGACCCGGAAGGGCGACTGCGCGAGGAACTGGGGCTCGTACCGGGCAACTGGCTGCTGATCCGGCCCGACGGCTACGTCGCGGCGTCCGGCGCGGACCTGGCGACCGGCGGACCGCGACCCGCGCTGGAGAAGCTGGGGCTGCGCCGCCCTTCCGCCGCGCGGCCCGAGGCGGCGGACCGCGGTGACCGGCCGGTGGCCGCCGCCGCCCGCTGACCGTCTCCCGCCCTCCGGGAACGGTCCCCGAGACAAGTCCCGAGATCAGTTCCGAGATCAGTCCCCCGAGATCAGGACACCGCATGGACATCGTGGGAAACGGCTTCCTCGCCCGGAGTCTCGCGCCCCTATCCGACCGGCACCACGACACCGTCGTCCTCGCGGCGGGAGTGTCCTGGGCGAGCGGCACCTCGGCCGCCGACTTCCGGCGGGAGTCGGACCTGCTGGCCGAGGTGGCCGCCCGCTGCAAGGCGGGCGGCCGCCGCCTGCTGTTCTTCTCCACCTCCTCCAGTGGCATGTACGGCCGGGTGACCGGCCCCGCCGAGGAGGACACCCCGGTCGTGCCCTGCACCCCGTACGGGCACCACAAGCTGGCGATGGAGCGGCAGTTGGCCGCCTCCGGAGCCGATCACCTGGTGCTGCGGCTCGGCCACCTGGTCGGCCCCGGCCAGCCGCCGCACCAGCTGCTGCCGATGCTGGTCAGCCAGATCCGGGCCGGCCGGGTGGAGATCCACCGCGGCGCCGCCCGCGACCTGATCGCGGTCGACGACACCGTGACCGTCATCGACCACCTGCTCGCCCGGGCTCCGAACGGCGAGGTCGTCAACGTCGCCTCCGGCAACGCGGTCCCGGTCGAACGCGTCGTGGACCGGCTGGAGCGCCGCCTCGGCACGCGGGCGCGGCGCGAGTACCGGGACGCGGGCGCCCGGCACACCATCTCCATCCACAAGCTGCGCACCCTCGTGCCGGAAGTGGCCGGCCTGGGCTTCGGCCCCGACTACCACCTGCGGGCCATCGACGCCTTCCCGCTGGACGCGGACCCGAGCACGGCTCAGGCGCCGCTCGAGTCCCGGCTGTCAGCCTGAGGCGCGCGAGGCTCGTGCCGCGCGCCCGAGACAAGGAGATTCCCCCATGACGAACCCCGCGACGGCAGGCGGTCCGGCGCGCCCGGATCCGTCGTCGTCGAGTCAACTGGTCACCGCACTGCGCCCGTTGGTCATCGACGTGGCCGTCCCCACCGCCCTCTACTACGTCCTGCACGACGCCGCGAAGCTCAGCTCGGTCGACTCCCTGATCCTCAGCGGCGTCGTCCCCATGATCCGCACCGTCTTCGGCCTGACCAGGGAGCGCAAGGTCAACGGCCTGGCGCTGCTGATGCTCGTGGTGACCGTCGCGGGCGCAGGCATCAGCGCGATGACGGGCAGCGCGCGGCTGATGCTGGCCAAGGAGTCGCTGGGCACCGGCGTGATCGGCCTGTCCATCGCCTGGTCGGCGTTCACCCGCCAGCCGCTGATGACCAACGCGATGCGGCCGATGATGACCAAGGGGGAGGCCGAGAAGGAAGCCGCCTGGGAGCATCTGCGCGCCACCTCCCCGGCGTTCCGCCGCGGCATCTCCAACGTCAGCCTGCTGTGGGGGCTCGGGCTGCTCGGCGACTGCGTGCTGCGGGTGATCGGCGCCTACACCCTGCCGGTGGACACCATGGTGTGGATGTCCACGGTGATCCTGGTCGGCGCGGTGCTGGTGCTGATGGTCGGCACCGGCAAGGTCTCCGACCGTGCCGAACGCCTGCTGCTCGCCCACGTCGAGGAGAACGCGCGCCGCGACGCCGGGCCGGGACGGGACGGCGGCCCCGGCGTCCACGCCCACCCGGTGCTGCCCCGGCCGTCCCGCCACCAGGACGGCGCGGCGGCCTGATCACGAGGACGGATCGCCGGCCGGTGCCGCACCCCCACTGCGGTCCCGGCCGGCGCTCACGTCTGCGGACGAGACGAGAGAGGTACGTGTGGCCGTGACTGAAACGACAGCGAGAACGGTGGTGGTGTTCGGGAGTACCGGCTTCGCCGGGCGCCACCTGTGTGCGGCCTTCGAGGCCACCGGCCACCGGGTCGTGCGGGTCGCCCGCCGCGAGTCCGGCCCCGACGGGATCGCGCTGGACCTCGCGGCCGCCTCGCCCGGCGAGATCGCCGGGCTGCTGGCCGCCGCGGAGCCGGACGCCCTGGTCAACTCGGCGGGCGCCGTCTGGGGGGTGACGGAAGATCAGATGGCGCTGCTGAACGCCGAGTTGCCCGCCAAGCTGGCCGAGGCGGCGGCCTCGCTGCCGCGCCCGCCCCGGGTGGTGCACCTCGGCTCGGTGCACGAGTACGGGCCGGTGTCGCCCGGCGTGACCGCCTCCGAGCAGCTCGCGCCGCGACCCGACAGCGGCTACGGCCGCGCCAAACTCGCCGGCACCCAGGCCCTGTTGGCCGTCGCCGGTGCCGGCCTGCTGGAGGTGGTCGTGCTGCGGGTCTCCAACATCCTGGGCCGCGGCGCCCCGCCGGACAGCCTGCCCGGCATGGTCGCCCACCACCTGGCCGCCGCCCAGGCCGAGGTCGCCGCGGGCCGTCCCGCGCCCGCCCTGCGGCTGTCGCCGCTGATGTCGTTCCGCGACTTCGTGGACGTGCGCGACGTGTGCGACGCGGTACTGGAGTCGGCCAGGGGCGTGCCGGACGGCGGCCCCGGCACCGTGCTCAACGTGGCGCGGGGCGAGGCGGTCGCCGTGCGGATGCTGGTGCACCGGATGGTGGAGCTGTCCGGCATCCCGGTCGAGGTCGTCGAGGAACGCGCCTGCGACAGCGTGCGCGGCACCATCAGCGGCCAGCGCTACGACATCACCGCGGCGCACCGCGCGCTCGGCTGGCGTCCACGCCGCCCGCTGGACGTCACCCTGCGCGACATGCTGCGCCAGCCGGTGGCCCGGTGAGCGCGATCGGGTATCGAGGGCCGTTCGAGCCCCGGGGTGCAGGGTCTGGCGTGACGGGCGCGGGCACCGTGCCGAACCGATCACGGAGGTAGTTCAGATGAGCGACCAAAGGGCGCTTGTGCTCGACGAGGTGCGCAAGTACCACCAGGAGCAGCGCGACACCCGGCCGTTCGAGCCCGGTGTCACGGAGATCTGGCCGTCCGGCGCGGTGCTCGAGGAGGAGGACCGGGTCGCGCTCGTGGAGGCCGCGCTCGACATGCGGATCGCGGCGGGCAAGAGCTCCCGTCGGTTCGAGTCGCAGTTCGCCCGCCGCCTCAAGCGCCGCAAGGCCCATCTGACCAACTCCGGCTCGTCCGCCAACCTGCTGGCGATGTCCGCGCTCACCTCGCACCAGCTGGAGGACCGCCGGCTGCGCCCCGGCGACGAGGTGATCACCGTCGCGGCGGGCTTCCCCACCACCGTCAACCCGATCCTGCAGAACGGCCTGGTCCCGGTCTTCGTCGACGTCGAGCTGGGCACGTACAACACCACCGTCGAGCGGGTGCAGGCGGCGATCGGGCCGAAGACCCGGGCCATCATGATCGCCCACGCGCTCGGCAACCCGTTCCCGGTCGCGGAGATCGCCGAACTCGCCGTCGAGCACGAGCTGTTCCTCATCGAGGACAACTGCGACGCGGTCGGCTCGCTCTACGACGGGCAGCTCACCGGCACCTTCGGCGACATGACCACGGTCAGCTTCTACCCCGCGCACCACCTGACGATGGGCGAGGGCGGCTGCGTGCTCACCTCGAACCTGGCGCTGGCCCGCATCGTGGAGAGCCTGCGCGACTGGGGCCGGGACTGCTGGTGCGAGCCGGGCGAGAGCAACAAGTGCCTCAAGCGCTTCAACTACCAGATGGGCACGCTCCCGCAGGGCTACGACCACAAGTACATCTTCAGCCACGTCGGCTACAACCTGAAGGCCACCGACCTTCAGGCCGCCCTGGGCCTGACCCAGCTGGCCAAGCTCGACTCGTTCATCGACGCCCGCAAGGCCAACTTCAAGCGCCTGCGCGACGGCCTGGAGGGCACCCCGTACCTGCTGCTGCCCGAGGCGACGCCCAAGAGCGACCCGAGCTGGTTCGGTTTCGTGCTCACCGTCGACCCGAACGCGCCGTTCTCCCGCGCCGAGCTGGTCGACTTCCTGGAGGACCGCAAGATCGGCACCCGCCGCCTGTTCGCCGGCAACCTCACCCGCCACCCCGCCTACGTCGACCAGCCGCACCGCATCGTCGGCGACCTGACCAACAGCGACATCATCACCGACCAGACCTTCTGGGTGGGCATCTACCCCGGCCTGACCGAGGAGATGATCGACTACATCGCCTCCTCCGTCCGGGAGTTCGTCGCCTCCGCGGGTCTGGCCCGCACCGCGTGACCGGGCCGCGCGTGAGCGCCCGCCGCACGCCCTCGCACCGCACGCCCGACCACCCCCGCACGGAAGGACGCCGTCCATGGATCTCGGCCTGACCGGACGCGTCGTCCTGGTCACCGGCGCCACCGGAGGCATCGGCCGCGAGATCGCCCGCGCCTTCTGGGCCGAGGGCGCGAAGGTCGCCGTCGCCTACCGCAGCGACACCGAGGCCGCCGAGAAACTCGCGACCGAACTCGGTGCGGCCGACGACCGCGCCTTCCCGGTGCCGTACGCACTGGACGAGGCCGGCTCGCCGGAACGGGCGGTCGCGGCGGTCGAGGAACGCTGGGGCGGCCTGGACGTCCTCGTCGTGGGCGCCGTGCGCTACGGCAAAAGGCGCGAGCGCGGCACCCGCTTCGAGGACGTGCCGGAGTCCGAGTGGCGCCCGGTGCTGGACGACAACCTCGCCCCGGCGATCCGCACCGTGCAGTGCGCGGTGCCGGGGATGCGGCGGCGCGGCTGGGGACGGATCGTGCTGATGTCCTCGCACAACGCGCTCGACGGCAACCTCGGGCAGGAGTTCTACGGCGCCGCGAAGGCCGGACTGCACGGGCTGGCCCGCAGCCTGATGTGGGACCTGGGCGACAGCGGCGTCCTGGTCAACGTGGTCTGCCCCGGGCTGACCGCGACACCGGCGGTGCTGACCCGGCTGCCCGCGGCCGTGCGCGACCGCGAGTCCGGGGCGACCCCCACGACCCGGCTGAGCACCCCCGACGAAGTCGCCCGCTCGGTGGTGTTCCTGGGCTCGGCGGCCAACGGCAACATCACCGGCGAAGCGCTGACGGTTGCGGGCGGCAGATGACATCGCGGCGGACCGCGCCGCGCGTCACCGGGGCACCGGCCCGGCGCGCGGCGGGCCGCCGACCCACCAGGGAGGGACGACCATGACCACTTTCGCCGCACCGCCGGCTTCCCCGCTGCTGACCGCCCGCGACGACGCCGGGCTGCCCGCCCGCTTCGCCCGCTCGGCGCAGACCACCCGCGGGGTGCACCTGAAGACCGAGGACTTCCCCGCGTGGCTCGCCGCCCGCGGCCGGGCCAACGTCTTCAAGGTGGAGAAGATCCCGTTCGACGAGCTGGACGGCTGGTCCTTCGAGGACGGCACCGGCAACCTGGTGCACCGCAGCGGACGGTTCTTCACCGTCGAGGGCATGCGCGTCACCAGCGACACCGGGCCGTACCGCGAGTGGCACCAGCCGATCATCAAGCAGCCCGAGGTCGGCATCCTGGGCATCCTGGTCAAGGAGTTCGACGGGGTGCTGCACTGCCTGATGCAGGCCAAGATGGAGCCGGGCAACCGCAACCTGCTCCAGCTGTCGCCCACCGTGCAGGCCACCCGCTCCAACTACACCAAGGTCCACCAGGGCGCCGACGTGAAGTACATCGAGTACTTCCTGCGTCCCGAACTCGGCCGGGTCCTGACCGACGTGCTCCAGTCCGAGCACGGCTCGTGGTTCTTCCACAAGTCCAACCGCAACATGATCGTCGAGGCGCACGGCGACGTGCCGCTGCACGACGACTTCTGCTGGCTCACCTTCGGCCAGATCAGCGAACTGCTGCACCAGGACAACGTGGTGAACATGGACTCGCGCACCGTGCTGTCCACCGTTCCCATGGGACCCGAGGGCCCGCGGCACTTCGCCGCCGACGGCACCTTCGACTGGGCGGTCGACGGCTCGTTCGCCGCCGCGCTGGACCGGGCCCGCACCCCGGACGCGGGCGCGCTGCACTCCGACACCGAACTGCTGTCGTGGTTCACCGCCCAGCGCTCCGCCCCGGACGTGCACGCCGAACGCGTACCGCTGACCGGCCTGCCGGACTGGACCCGCGACGAGACCCGGATCAGCCACGACCAGGGCCGCTTCTTCGACGTGGTCGCCGTCAAGGTCGAGGCGGGCAGCCGCGAAGTCGCGCGCTGGACCCAGCCGTTGATCGAGCCGGTCGGCCCCGGGGTGTGCGCGTTCCTCGCCCGCTCCATCGAGGGCGTGCTGCACGTGCTGGTCAACGCCCGCGTCGAGGGCGGCTTCCTGGACACCATCGAGCTGAGCCCCACCGTGCAGTGCACCCCGGGCAACCACGAGGACCTGCCGGACGAGGACCGCCCGCCCTTCCTGGACCTGGTGCTGAACGCCGAGCCCGCCCGGGTGCGTTACGAGGCGGTGCACTCCGAGGAGGGCGGCCGCTTCCTCAACGCCGAGGCCCGCTACCTGGTCGTGGAGGTCCTCGACGGCGAGCCCGGCGCCGAACTCGACCCGCCGGAGGGCTTCCGCTGGGTCACCCCCGGCCAACTGGCGTCTTTGGTGCGTCACGGCCACTACGTCAACGTCCAAGCCCGTACGCTGCTTGCCTGCCTCAACGCGATGGGAGGGGGCAGGAATGCCTGAGCTGATCGACGACGGACCGGGGAACGGGACTCCCCGGCCCGTCCGGATCGGCGTGCTGGGGTGTGCGGACATCGCCCGGCGCCGGATGCTGCCCGCCTTCGCGGCGGCGTCCGGCGCCGAGCTGGCGGCGGTCGCCAGCCGCGACGGCGCCAAGTCGCGGGAGACGGCGTCCCGCTACGGCTGCGCGGCGGTCACCGGCTATCCGGCGCTGCTGGAACGCGACGACGTCGAGGCGGTCTACGTGCCGCTGCCCGTCGCCCTGCACGCCGAGTGGGTCGAGGCGGCGCTGCGCGCGGGCAAGCACGTGCTGGCCGAGAAGCCGCTCACCGGTGACCCCGCGGTCACCCGCAAGCTGCTGCGACTCGCCGCGGAACGCGGACTGGTGCTGGCGGAGAACGTGATGTTCGTCCACCACGCCCAGCACGCGGCGGTGCGCAAGATGGTGGCCGACGGCGAGATCGGCGCGCTGCGCTCGTTCTCGGCCTCCTTCGCCATCCCCGAACTGCCGCCCGGCGACATCCGCTACCGGCGCGACCTGGGCGGCGGCGCGCTGCTCGACGTCGGTCTGTACCCGGTGCGCGCCGCGCTGCACCTGCTCGGTCCCGGCCTGCGGCTGCTGGGCGCCGGACTGTACGCGGAACCCGGCCGCGAGGTGGAGACCTCCGGCGCCGCGCTGCTGACGACGCCGGGCGGCGACGTGATGGCCCAGCTCTCCTTCGGGATCGGCTACGCGTACCGGTCGGCGTACGAACTGTGGGGCAGCGAGGGCCGCATCCGTGTCGAGCGCGCCTTCACCCCGCCCGCCGACCACCACCCCGTGCTGCTGGTCGAGCGGCCCAGCGGCACCACCCCGGTCGTGCTCGAACCTGACGACCAGGCGGTCGCCACGGTCACCGCGTTCACCCGGGCCGTGCGCGACCCGGAGCACGGCTCGCCGGACGCGGCCGCCTGCGCCGAACAGGCCGAACTGCTCGCCGCGATCCAGGCGTACGCGGCGCGGACCCCGCACGAGGCAGCGGCGCGCCGCTGACGATCCGAGGGCGCCACCCGGAGGTCCACCACCGGGCGGGCGCCCTCACGCGTGTGCCCCGTCGCCCCCGTCCGCCCGCGTTGACGCGCCCACCCCCGCTCAAGCGGTCCGCGAGGGGCCGCGCCCAACCTGGCCCGGCCGCGCGGCAACCCACGACCGCCCGGAGGGAAGGAAGCACATGAGCATCACCGACGACCGCCCCCGTACGAGCGGTCAGACCGCAGCCCCGGCACCCGCCCCGGCCGCCCCCGCCGACGCCCGCTCCCGGGCCGCCGAGCTGGAGCTGATCCGGCGCGACGTCGAGCGCGGCCCCAGCGACCGCGCGACCGAGGCCCAGCACGCCAAGGGCAAGCTCACCGCCCGCGAACGCCTCGCCCTGCTGTTCGACGAGGGCACCTTCACCGAGGTCGAACCGCTGCGCAGGCACCGGGCCACCGGTTTCGGCCTGGAGGCGAAGAAGCCGTACACCGACGGCGTCGTCATCGGCTGGGGCCAGGTCGACGGCCGCCCGGTCTTCGCCTACGCGCACGACTTCCGCATCTTCGGCGGCGCGCTCGGCGAGGCGCACGCCCAGAAGATCCACAAGATCATGGACATGGCCGAGGCGGCCGGCGCGCCCGTGGTGGGCCTGTGCGACGGCGCGGGCGCCCGTATCCAGGAAGGCGTCACCGCGCTCGCCGGCTACGGCGGCATCTTCCAGCGCAACGTGCGCAACTCCGGCGTCATCCCGCAGATCAGCGTGATGCTCGGGCCCTGCGCGGGCGGCGCGGCCTACTCCCCGGCGCTGACCGACTTCGTCTTCATGGTCCGCGGCACCTCGCAGATGTTCATCACCGGCCCCGACGTGGTGCAGGCGGTCACCGGCGAGCAGATCAGCCAGGACGCGCTGGGCGGCGCCGACGTGCACGCCGAGACCACGGGCGTGGCCACGTTCGCGTACGACGACGAGGAGACCTGCTTCGCCGAGGTGCGCTTCCTGCTGTCGCTGCTGCCGTCCAACAACCGCGAACTCGCCCCGGCCGTCGCCACCGACGACCCGGCCGACCGCCGCAACGACGCGCTGCTCGACCTCGTCCCGGCGGACGGCAACCGCTCCTACGACGTCAAGAAGGTCATCGAGGAGGTCGTCGACAACGGCGACTTCTTCGAGATCCACGAGCGCTGGGCGCCCAACCTGGTCTGCGCGCTCGCCCGGCTCGACGGCAAGGTCGTCGGCATCGTCGCCAACCAGCCCAGCTCGCTCGCCGGCGTGCTGGACATCGAGTCGTCCGAGAAGGGCGCCCGCTTCGTCCAGATGTGCGACGCGTTCAACATCCCGCTGGTGACCCTGGTCGACGTGCCCGGCTTCCTGCCCGGCGTCTCCCAGGAGCACGGCGGCGTGATCCGGCACGGCGCCAAGCTGCTGTACGCGTACTGCAACGCCACCGTCCCGCGCATCCAGCTCATCCTGCGCAAGGCCTACGGCGGCGCGTACATCGTCATGGACTCGCGCTCCATCGGCACCGACCTGTCGCTGGCCTGGCCGACCAACGAGATCGCGGTGATGGGCGCGGAGGGCGCGGCCAACGTGGTCTTCCGCCGCGAGATCGCCGCCTCCGACGACCCCGAGGCGACCCGGGCGGCCCGCATCGAGGAGTACCGACGCGAGCTGATGCACCCCTACTACGCGGCGGAACGCGGCCTGGTGGACGACGTCATCGACCCGGCCGAGACCCGCTCCCGTCTGATCGGCGCGCTCGCGGTGCTGCGCGCCAAGCACGCCCCCCTGCCCAGCCGCAAGCACGGCAACCAGCCGCAGTGAGTGAGGAATTCATCGATGGACGCTGACATCCGCATCGTTCGAGGCAACGCGAGCGCGGAGGAACTGGCCGTGGTGACCGCGGTCCTGCTCGCCGCGGCCAGGACCCGTGCCGCCGCCCCCGCGCCCGAGGAGGCCGCGGGCGCCACCATCCTGCGCTGGCCCGGCGCCGACCGCGCCCACCGGCCCGCGGGCACCTGGCTCACCACCCCGGCCCCGCACTGGCGCCACGCCGCCTGACGCCCGACCGCCGTGCCCCGCCCCCGCCGCGAACTCCACTCCTTGCGGCGGGGGTTGGCCGGAAACCGTCGATTTGACAGGCTCGCCCTCGTACAGTCGGCCTCATGGATGCCGATGTGATCGTGGCCGGGGGCGGGCCGGTGGGGCTGATGCTCGCGTGCGAGCTGACGCTGGCCGGGGTGGACGTCATCGTCGTCGAGCGCCTCACCGAGCCCGATACGACCATCAAGGCGGGCGCCATCAACGCCCCGACCATCGAGGCGTTCTACCGCCGCGGCCTGCTGCCCGCGCTGCGCGCGGCGCAGGCGACGCAGCGCGAGCGGTTCGAACGGTTCATGCGGCAGCGGCCGGCCGGTGCGCCGGGCGGGCTGCCGGCCCGGCCGCTCGGCCACTACGCGGGCATCATGCTCGACGGCTCGCTGGTCGACGACGCCGACCCCGACTTCACCGACCGCGGCCCCATCGAGGGCATCGGCATGGTCCCGCAGCAGGACGTGGAACGGATCCTGGGGGAGTGGGCCGGGCGCCTCGGCGTGGACGTGCGGCGCGGCGTCGCGGTCGCCAACCTCGACTACGACGAGGAGGGCGTCACCGTCGCGGTGGAGGGCCCGGACGGGGCCGCCTCGCTGCGCGCCGGATGGCTGGTCGGCTGCGACGGCGGACGCAGCACCGTGCGCAAGCTCGCCGCGTTCCCGTTCCCCGGCACCGAGGGGCAGATCACCGGCCACCAGGCGCTGGTCGAGATGACCGGCGACGAGGAACTGCGCCCCGGCTGGAACCGCACCGACACCGGCGTCTACGTCAACGGCCCGCTGCCCGGACGCATCCTCACCGTCGAGTTCGACGGGCCGCCCGCCGACCGCGAGGCGCCGGTCACCGCGCAGGAGTTGCAGACCAGCCTGCGCAGGGTGTCCGGCGTGCCGGTGAAGGTCACCGCGGTGCGCAGCGCCACCCGCTTCACCGACAACGCCCGCCAGGCGTCCACCTACCGGCTCGGCCGGGTCCTGCTCGCGGGCGACGCGGCCCACGTCCACTCGCCGTTCGGCGCCCAGGGCCTCAACCTCGGCATCGGCGACGCGGTCAACCTGGGCTGGAAGCTCGCCGCGACGGTACGCGGCCGGGCGCCCAAGGGACTGCTCGACACCTACACCGCCGAACGGCACCCCATCGGCGCCTGGGTGCTGGACTGGACCCGCTCCCAGGTGCTGCTGATGCGGCCGGACGCGCACTCCCGGGCCCTGCGCTCGGTGGTCGCCGACCTAATGGCGACGCCGTCGGGGACCACGTACTTCGTCAAGCGGATCTCCGGCGTCTGGCAGCACTACGACGTCGCCCCGCGCGAGCGGGAGGAGGCCGCCCCGGACGCCTCGGGCCCGGACGTGCTCGCGGGCCCCGACGCGCTCACCGCGCCGGGCGGTCCCGCCGTCCCCGCCGAGCCCGGCACGTTGCTCGGCCGCAGCGCGCCCGACCTCGTGCTCGCGGACGGCACCCGGCTCGCCGACCACTGCCACGACGGCCGGGCCCTGCTGTTCGACCTCGCCGACGACGCCGCGCTGCGCGAGGCCGCCGCTCCCTACGCGGACCGTGTGAGCCTGGTCACGACGACCTGCGAGGCGCGGCCCGGGCTGAAGGGTCTGCTGGTCAGGCCGGACGGCGTGGTCGCCTGGGCGGGCGGGCCCGCGCTGGCCGACGCGCTGGAGAGGTGGTTCGGCCCCGCGCTCGTGTGACCCGCCGCCGCCAGGCTTGCGTGGTCCTGACCACCCGCTCTCATCAGGTAGAGTCTTCCTCACAAGCAGGCGCCCGAGGCGCCGGCTCGCGCCGCTAGCTCAACTGGCAGAGCAGCTGACTCTTAATCAGCGGGTTCGGGGTTCAAGTCCCTGGCGGCGCACATCGTGGGAAAGGGCGTCCTCCTCAGGAGGGCGCCCTTTCTCGTTGTTCCGGGCGCCGTTCCCGTGCCGTTCCCGTGCCGTTCCGGCGTCGTTTCCTCGCCAACTGGTCCAGACCAAAGTATTGACGTGCACCCATCAGCGCCCCCACGCTGTCCGGTATTGGTCTGTACCAACCTCCGCCCCCACCCCTGGAGGAACGGAACCCGTGTCACGTACGCGCAGAGGCCGCAGCCTCAGAACCCTGCTGGGCGCCGCCACCGCCGGTGCCCTCGCCGTAGCCGGACTCACCACGATGGCCGCCACCAGCCACGCGGCCACCACCGACGCCACCACGTCCACCGCCACCGCGCTGGGCAGCAACTGGTACGCGGCGGCACCGTACTTGATGCCGCTGGACAACGACCCGCCGGACCCCGGCGCGGTGATGGACGCCACCGGACTGAAGGCCTTCCAGCTCGCGTTCATCCTCGCGCCCAGCGGCGGCGGCTGTACGCCCACCTGGGACGGCACCGACCCGGTCTCCTCCGACACCTCGGTCGCGAGCGTGATCTCCGAGATCCGCGCCAAGGGCGGCGACGTGTCCGCCTCGGTCGGCGGCTACGCGGGCACCAAGCTCGGCCAGGCCTGCGGCACACCCGCCGCGACCGCCGCCGCCTACCAGCAGGTGATCGACAAGTACCAGCTCAAGGCGATGGACTTCGACCTCGAAGAGCCGGAGTACGAGAACACCGCGGCCGTCGCCAACGAGATCGGCGCCGCCAAGATCCTCCAGCAGGACAACCCCGGCATCTACCTCTCGGTCACCACCCCCGGCACCTCGGCCGGCACCGGATGGTTCGGCCAGCAGATGCTGGACCAGGCGAAGTCGGACGGCTTCACGCCCAACGCGTTCTCCATCATGCCGTTCGACGGCGGCTTCAACGGCGCCGCCTCGCAGACCGCCGCGCTGACCGCGTTCAACCAGATGCTCCAGTCCACGTTCGGCTGGGACCAGGCGACCGCGTACGCGCACGAGGGCTACTCCGGCATGAACGGCCGCAGCGACAGCGGCGAGTACTTCTACCAGTCGGACTTCCAGACGGTGCTGAACTACGCCGAGAGCAACCACATGGCGCGGTTCACCTTCTGGTCGGTCAACCGCGACCGGCAGTGCAGCCCGCCGGACAACAACGGCCAGACCTCCGGCTCGTGCAGCAGCGTGCCGCAGGGCGCGTACGACTTCACCAAGTACTCGGTGGAGTTCGCCGGCGCGACCCCGCCCACCACGCCGCCCACCAGCCCCCCGCCCACCTCCGGCACCTGCACCGCCGCGGCCTACAGCGCCACCGCGGTCTACACCGGCGGCGACGAGGTCTCCTACCAGGGCCACACCTGGAAGGCCAAGTGGTGGACCCAGGGCGAGGCCCCCTCGACGGGCGGCTCGGGCGTCTGGCAGGACGAGGGACCCTGCTGAGGCACCCCGGACTGCAGAAGTGAAGGGCCGGTCCCGTCCGGGACCGGCCCTTCACTTCTGCAGTCCGGACTTCCGCGTGCGCGTGGTCAGATCGCCAGTGACAGCAGCACCGGGGCCGAGCGTTTGTTGAGGGTGTCGGCTGCCTTCTTCAGGCGGTGGGCTCTGTCCAGGGGCATGGAGACCGCGAGGCAGCCGACCGTGCTGCCCACCGTCACCGGGACCGCTGCGCACACCGTGCCCACCGCGTACTCCTGGAGGTCCAGCGTGGGGACCGTGGGCGGCTGGCTGTCGAGGGTGTTGAGCAGGACGTCCTCGTTGGTGATCGTCTTCGACGTCAGCCGGGCCACCTTGTGACGCGAGACGTGCTCGCGCCGTCCGTCCGCGTCGAGCTGGGTCAGCAGGCACTTGCCGACCGCGCTGGCGTGCGCCGCGTAACGGAAGTCGACCCACTCGTTGACCTTGGGAGCGGCCGGGCCGTCCGCGTAGTCGACGATGCGGACCTCGCCCTCGTCGTAGCGGCTGAAGTAGACGGCGGCGCCCACCTCGTCGCGCAGCCGGGTGAGGACCGTCCTGATCTTGTCGGTCAGCGCCTGCTGCCGGGTGCCGCTGCCGAGGAGTATGGCGGAGTCGCCCAGCACGTAGGCGCCGTCGGCGGAGGCGTGCAGATAGCCCTCGTGCTGGAGCATGGCGAGCAGCTGGGACAACTGGCCCGCGGGCACGTCGATCTCCCGGGCCAGCTGCGCGGCCGTCACGTCGCGGCCGTGGCGGTCCACGGTCTCCAGCACCCGGATCGCGTACTGGATGGCGTAGACAGGCGTCATCTGCCGGTGCTCCAGTGCCACGGGGTCCCCCTCGCAGGTGTGACCGTTCGCCTCGTCAAACCGTTCGCCTCGTCAAGGTGACCTCCGGCCACGACCCGTCGGCTCGACGAAGCCGCGACCGACACCTGAACCGGAATCCACGATAGCCCCAACGGGCCGGTTATGGACCCCGATTGACCACTTCACGGCTCCCCGCCCCGGGCGCGAGCAGGGGCGGGCCACTTCGGCATATGCCATGGTCATGGACCACGGGAAAAGGGAACCGCCGTGCGCCGCACGGATACTCGACGCGGCACACGGCCCCTTCCGGGCGAGCACCGGCGATTCAGCGCACCGCGCTCAGGAATTCCCGGGTCCGTTCATGGCGGGGTGAATGGAACAATGCCTCCGGCGGCCCGGATTCCACCACCCGTCCGCCGTCGAACATCACCACCAAGTCGGAGATGTCGCGCGCGAAGTTCATCTCGTGGGTCACGCACACCATCGTGATGTCGGTGCCGCGCGCGATGTCGCGCAGCACGTCCAGCACTCCGGCGACCAGTTCCGGGTCGAGCGCGGAGGTCACCTCGTCCAGCAGCAGCACCCGCGGCCGCATCGCCAGCGCCCGGGCGATCGCCACCCGCTGCTGCTGGCCGCCGGACAACTGCGAGGGCCGCGCGTCCAGTTTGTCGCCCAGACCCACCATCTCCAGCAGGCCCTTGGCGCGTTCGGCCGCCTCGTCCTTGTCCATGCCCAGGACGTGCACCGGCGCCTCGGTGACGTTGCGCAGGACCCGCATGTGGGGGAAGAGGTTGAACTGCTGGAAGACCATGCCGATCGTCTTGCGGGCGCGGGCGTCCAGCGGGGCGCCGTCGATGAGGATGCGGCCCTCGTCCGGCTGCGTCAGCGTCATCAGCAGGCGCAGGATGGTGGTCTTGCCGGAGCCGGACGGCCCGATCAGGGTGACGTGCCGGCCGGCCTCGACGTCCAGGTCCAGCCGGTCCAGCACGACGGTGTCGCCGAACCGCTTGCAGACCTTCTCGAAGCGGACCAGCGGTGTGCCGACGGAATCACCTGACGGCTCGGGGGAGTCGGGGCGTTCGGGCGCCGGGTCGGCCTTCGGCGACGCGTCGTCGGGGCGCTCGGCTGCGGGGTCGGGGGTCTCAGGTACCAAGGCGGCGCTCCAGGGCTCGCATCAGCAGGGACGTCGGATACGCGATGAGCACGAAGAGCAGGCCGACCACGGTGATCGGTTCGGTGTAGCGGAACGATTCCGCGCCCGCCTCCTCGGCCTGCTTGAGCATGTCCAGCACGGTGATCGCGGCCAGCATCGGGGTGTCCTTGAACATCGCGATCACGTAGTTGCCGAGTGCCGGGACGACCCGGCGGATCGCCTGCGGCAGGATCACCGCGATCCACACCCGCCGCCGCGGCAGGCTCAGCGCGGTCGCCGCCTCCCACTGCCCGGGCGGCACGCCGTCGATGCCGGCGCGGTAGACCTCGGCGGTGTACGTCGAGTAGTGCAGCCCCAGCCCGAACACGCCGGTGGCCAGCGGCGAGAACGTCAGGCCCGCCGAGGGCAGCACGTAGAAGAGGAAGAACAACTGCACCAGCAACGGGGTGTTGCGCACGAACTCCACCACCGCCCGCACCGGCCAGCGCACCCACCGGGTGGGCGCGCGGAACGCCAGCGCCCACACCAGCCCCAGCGCGAACGCCAGCAGCGAACCGAGCGCGGTCGCCTCGACGGTGACCAGCAGCCCGCGCAGCAGGTCGGGCATGACGTGCCCGGTGTACGACCAGTCCCACGTCCTCACGCGACATCACCTCCGGTCGCCGTGCCTCCGGCCGCCGCCGTCCCCGGGGAAGCGCCGCCCGCCGTGCCGCCGCCCGCCGTGCCGCCGCCCACCGTCGCGGTGGCGCCCACGGCCGGGTCGATCGCGCCCGGCGGCACCCGCGTCGGCCTGCCGCGCGAGCGTCCCGGCGCCCTGCCCACCGACGCCTTCGCCCGCCGCTCCAGCAGCCGCATCGCCCGGGTGATCACGAAGGCGACGACGAAGTACATCACCAGGATGATCGCGTAGACCTGGGCGCTGTCGCCGGTCGCCAGCCGTACCAGCTGGGCGCTGAAGGCGAGTTCGCCGATGCCCAGGACCGAGGCGAGCGCGGTGCCCTTGAGCAGTTCGACCAGCAGGTTGGCGAACGGCGGGACCATCTCCGGCAGCGCCTGCGGCAGCAGTACCCGCAGCATCCGCTGCGCGGGCGTGAAGCTCAGCGCGATCGCCGCCTCACGCTGCGCCGGGGGCACCGCGCGCAGCGCGCCGCGCACGATCTCCGACCCGTACGCGCCGTAGGACAGGCCCAGCGCCAGCGTGCCCGCCCACAGCGCGGCGAGCTGCCAGCCCAGCAGCGGCAGCGCGAAGAACAGCCAGAACATCAGCACCAGCGCGGACGTGCCACGGAAGAACTCCACGTAGACGCCCGCGACGAAGCGCACGATCCACCGGCGCGAGAGCCTCGCGAGCCCGGCGAGGAAGGCGACGGCGGCGGCGAGGACGGCGCTGAAGACGGTGAGCTGGACGGTGAGCCACAGCCCGCGCAGCAGCAGTTCGTACAGTCCGGTCGTCATCCGCGGCACAACTCCTTCGCGGTGAGCGTCGTCGTCTCCGTCGTGGTGAAGCCGAACGGCCGTATCAGTCGCAGCAGTTCACCGCTGGAGCGCAACGCGTGCAGCTGCCCGTCGAACGCGTCGCGCAGCCTCGTCTCGCCGGGCCGGAAGCCGTAACCGCCCGCGCCGTACTGCTTCTTGCCGCCGACGACGGGCACGAAGGGCTCGGTCAGCTCGATGCCGTGATGGTGGCCGGTGGCGAGGAGTTGACGCAGCGTCAGGCTGGTGCCGGTGAAGCAGTCCATGCGGCCCGCCTGGAGGCCTTCCAGGCCGCTGAGCGGGTCGTTGAAGATGTCGATGCGGGCGGTGGGAACGCCCGACGCCTTCGCGTAACCGATCTCGACGCCGCCGGTGGCCACGCCCATCGTGGCCTTCGTCCGCGCGATGTCGTCGAAGGTGCGCAGCTTCTTCGGATTGCCCTGCGGGACCAGCAGCGCTTCCTGCACCTGGTAGTCGGGGTCGGAGAAGAGCACCTGCTGACAGCGCGTGGGGTTGATGAACATCCCCGCCGCGATCACGTCGAACTGGTCGGAGCGCAGACCGGGGATGAGCGACCCGAAGTCGATCGGCACCGGCTGCACGCGCGGCACGCCGAGCCGCTTGAAGATCTCGCCGGCGACCGTGGGGGCCTCGCCGGTGAGATGGCCGTTCCTGTCGATGTACGCGTACGGGATCTCCCCGGCGATGCCGAGCCGTACGGTGCCCTGCTTGCGCAGCCGTTGCAGCAGATTGCCGCCGTCGGTGGCCTGCGCGGTGTCCACCCTGGCGCAGGCGCCGAGCCCCAGCATCCCCGCACCGGCCCCGGCCGCCGCGGCCAGCACTCGCCGTCTCCCCGGCCCCGCCCGCCCGCCTCCCGCGGGGCCCGCCGTTCTCGCGGAGCGTCTGTCCGTCGTCGTCCCTGTGCCTCGTACCGGGTGACTCATGACCCTCCAGGCGCCGTTGATCCGATCCGCCTGTCCGGAACACGACAGGCAGTGCGGTGCTGGCGCGCCGCTACCCGGAACCGGCGATCCCATGGGCAACCGATACCGATCCGTTATGCGGCGTCCAGCGTGTCAACGAGCCTTCTTCGTAGGGGACTTGACCGCCATCGGCCCGCTCGGCAGGGGTGACCTGGGCCTTCGGGAGGGCTACGGCGCGGGGCGGGGGTCGACCGGCACGTAACCCAGGCGTTTGTCGACGATGTTGAAGAGAGGGGCCCCGGTGGTCCAGCGGGTGTAGTTGGCGAGGAACTGTTCGGCCAGCTCGTCCTGCCAGCCGAAGGTGTCGGCGCTCATGTGCGGGGAGACGAACAGGCCGGGGATGTCCCACAACTGGTGGTCCTGGTCGAGGGGTTCGTCTTCGAAGACGTCCAGCGCCGCGCCCGCGATGCGCCCGGTCAGCAGTGCCTCGGCCAGGTCGTCGGCGACCACCAGCGGGCCGCGGCCGACGTTGACGAAGCGTGCCGAGGGCCGCATCCGGGCGAACGCCGCCGCGTCGAACATGCCCCGGGACGCGGGGGTCAGCGGCGCCGCGCACACCACCCAGTCCGCGGCGGGCAGCAGCCGCGCCAGCGCCCCCGCCTGGTGGACCGTCCCGAACTCCGGGTCGGCGTCGCGCCGGGTGCGGCCGACGAGTTCGATCCGTACCCCCAGCGCGGCCAGCGTCCTCGCGATCGCCCGGCCGATCGGGCCCGCCCCGACCACCACCGCACGCGTTCCGGCCACCCGCATCGTCTCACGGTGCCGCCAGCGGCGCTGCCGTTGCAGCTCCCAGGTCCCCCGGAAGTCTTTGGCCATCGCCACCACCAGCCCGGCGACGTACTCCGCCACCGGCTGCTCGAAGATCCCGCGGGCGTTGGTGAGCACGGTCGGCGCGGCCACCAGCTCGGGGAAGACCAGCCGGTCGACGCCCGCGCTCGCGGTGTGCACCCAGGCCGGCACCCGCGCCCCCGCCGCGGGCCACGCGTCGCGCACCGCGTCGGAGGCGAAGTCCCACACCAGCAGCGCGTCGGCGAGCGGCAGCCGCGCGCACAGCGCGCGATGGTCCGCGGACCCGGCCCGCAGCACCCGGGCCCTGCGGTTCAGCCGGGCCAGCTGGCGCGGCGGGTCGTCGCCGACGACGAGCACGGTGGGGAAGTCGGGAGCGGCCCGGGGAGCCGTCTCGGGACCAGTCATGACGTGAAACCGCTTCCGGAACGTGAGCCTGGTGACGCTGGACGATGCGCTCGCGGACGGGCTCCGGCTGGGCGGACGGGGGTGAGAGCTGCGCGGACGGGCGTGGGAGCTGTGGTTCGGCTGTGGACTGGCCACGCTAGGGACGCCCGGCGAACGTTGTCAACAATCGGTGGAAGCACCCGGCGGCGGTGGGAATAAGCCGGGGCCGGGACCGGCTGGCTGTGGGTGACACGTTCCCGTACCGCAGGAGGCGAGAGCAGGTGGCCGACGAGACCATCGCCGCCGACGAGATCAGGGGCCCCGCGCGGGGCACCGCTCCCGTGCCGTTGTCCGTGCTCGACCTGGCCACCGTGGGCAGCGGCCGGACGGCGACCGAGGCGCTGCGCACCTCCGCCGAGCTGGCCCGGCGTGCCGAGGCCCGCGGCTTCCACCGCTTCTGGGTGGCCGAACACCACTCCATGCCCGGCGTCGCCAGCTCCTCGCCCGCGGTCATCCTCGCCCACCTCGCCGCCCACACCGGCACCATCCGGCTGGGCTCCGGCGGCGTGATGCTGCCCAACCACGCGCCGCTGGTGATAGCCGAGCAGTTCGGCACGCTCGAAGCGCTCGCCCCCGGCCGGGTCGACCTGGGTCTGGGCCGCGCGCCGGGGACGGACGGCGCCACCGCCGCCGCGCTGCGCCGCGGCGACCAGGCGCACGAGGGCGCCGACGAGTTCCCCCGGCAGCTCGCCGAACTGATCCGGTTCCTCGACGACGACTTCCCGCAGGGCCACCCGTACGCCCGCATCCACGCGGTGCCCGGGCCCGTGCAGAGCAGCGTGCCCGGCGGCGTCCAGTCGCCCGGCCGTCCGCCGGTGTGGCTGCTGGGGTCCAGCGGGTTCAGCGCCCGGCTCGCCGGTGAGCTGGGGCTGCCGTTCGCCTTCGCCCACCACTTCTCCGCGCACAACACCGTCCCGGCGCTGGAGCTGTACCGCGAGGCGTTCCGGCCGTCCGCCGTGCTGGACCGCCCGTACGCCCTGATCGGCGTGCAGGCCTTCGCCGCCGACGACGACCGCGCGGCACGCCGCCAGGTGCTCACCGGCGCCCTCGCCATGCTGCGGCTGCGGACCGGGCGCCCGGGTCTGGTGCCGACGCCCGAGGAGGCCGAGGCGCACCCGTTCGGCGAGATCGAGCGGGACTTCGTGGACTCCTGGCTGGCCAACGTCGAGTACGGCACCCCCGACGCGGTCCGCGAGGGCCTGAACGCGCTCGCCAAGCGCACCGGGGCCGACGAGCTGATGATCACCTCCAACGCCCACGGCACGGAGGAACGCCTGCGCTCGTACGAACTGATCGCCGACGCCTACGAGTTGCCGAAGGGCTGACGGCCTCCCGGCCGGATGACGTCGGCCCCGACCCCGAGGACCGCCCCCGGAACCGGCGGCGCCGCGCGGTCGTTGGAGAGGGCAGGGCGCTATGAAGGGGGCCGGCGTGGTGGTGCCGTCCTGGGAGGCGTGGTGGCGGACGGCGGCCACCCGGCCGCTTCCCGCGATGACCGGGACGTACCGGGTGCGCAGGCAGCGCCGCGACCCCGGCAACGGGATGACGCCCGGCCGGGTCGGCGTCGTCGAGACCTTCGCGTACCGCCCGCCCGGCTGGTGGCGCGGCGTCCGCCGGGACGCGCTGGGCGCGGCGGGGGAGGCGCTGTGGGTCGCCGCCCCGGCCGAGGGCGGCTCTCCCGCACGCGGGTTCTCCTGGGACTTCGCCGGGTCGCCGCGGCGGCTGGTGGCGGCCGGGGGCGCCGGGCCGTTCGCCGGAGCCGTGCCCCGAAGCGGGCCGCGCCCGCACGCGCGGGCCGGACGGGAGGCCGCGGAGTGGCTGTTGGAGGTGCCGCACGCCGGGCGGCTGCGCGTCGTGCTGGACGCCGAGCATCCGCTCGTCCTGCTGGCCGAGACGCCGGACGGTGAGTACCGCGAGGAGCTGACGGACCTGGCGTTCCCCGGATCACTGCCGGACGAGCTGTTCGACCCCGGTCACGCGCAGGCGGCGCGGGCCGCCTGGGCGGAACGGCTGGCCGCCGCCAGGTCCGCCTGGCGGCAGCGGCCGTTGCCGTTGCCGGGCCACTGGCCCGGCCCGCGCCCCGCCCCCCGGGTGATCGACGGAGACCTGGCGAGCGGGCTGCTCGTGCTGGACCTCGGCCTCGACGCGGTCACCCTCGGCCCCGGCCGCGCGCGGGGCCCGGTCGCCGCCCGTCTGGCCCGCCGTCGCCGTGGTGAACCCCCGTACCTGGGCGGCATCTTCGCCGACCCGAAGGTCTTCGTGCACACCTGGTCCGACGGCGTGTGGCAGTGGTCGCTGGCCACCGAGGGCCCGGCCCTGTCGCCCGAGGACCTGAGCGCGGTCATCGCGTCGATGCCCGCACCGGGGACGGCCTGACCGGGAGCCGGAGGCCGGGAGCGGAAGAGCCGGGAGCGGATCAGTTCCAGCGGGCGCTGACCGCGTACTTCTCCAGCGTGGTGATCGAGTCCCAGCGCGGCGAGGCGACCATCGTCTGCAGGAGCGCGGAGTGTTCGCTGGGCGCCGCGGCGGGCGGCACCGCGAGCCTCCAGTCCGGCTGGCCCTGGAGCGCCTCGTCGAACCAGATGACCGCGTACAGGCCGTCGGCCTTGGACGCGGAGAGCGCGTTGGACAGCCAGGCGCCCTTGCCCGCGGTGTTCAGGCCCGTCGCCGTCTCCGCCAGCATCGTGGGGCGGCCCGCGTCGAAGGACCGCAGCAGGGCGAGCATGCTCTTGTAGCGGTACTGGTCACCCGGGCACCACGACGCCGAGGTGCACCAGTCGTACGCGTCGATGCCCACGTAGTTGACGTAGCCGCTGCCGGGCCAGGACGGCTTGACGGTGTTCGTGGTGCCCGAGTAGCCGACCGTCCACACGAACAGCGCGTTGGAGCCGTCGTACTTGCGGAAGATGCCGAACATCCGCTTCCACGCCGCGCTCATCGCCTGCGGGGTGTTGCCCGACTTGCCGAGGCTGTAGGTCTCCCACGGCGTGTTGAACTCGGCGAACGGCCGGATGTAGAAGGGGTGCCCGTAGGCGGCCAGCGACTGCGCCATCGACGTCAGCTGCGCGTCCTGCGCGCCCGAGGCGATCTGGCTCAGCGTGCCCTGCGGGGACCACGCGATCATCGGCACGGCGCCGGCCGCCCGGGAGACGTTCATCTGGTTGACGTTGGCGGCCGTGGCGGCCTGCGAGACGAACCAGGAGTCGATGCCGGGGGCGAGGCCGGACGCCTTGCCGCTCATGGTGTCGGCGGTGGCACTGCCGCCGACGATCCCGTTGCCGCCGACGTCGGCGCTGATCGAGCCCGACTCCAGGCCCCAGATCACCGGGTGCGTGACGGCCGCGGCCTGGGCGCCGGGCGTGGTGAGGAAGGTGCTGGCGGCGAAGGCGGCGGCGCCCAGCAGGGCCGCCAGCCCGGCTATGGTGCCGGTTCTCTTCGCTCTTCTCCTGCTGCCCTTGCCTCGCGAAGTGCGTCTCACAGCTCATTCCTGTTCAGGTCATCGGCTTCTCGTCGATCCGTCGCGGGCCGCGGAGCCGGACGTGGGCCGGCGCGTTCCGGGCATGCCGAACTGCCCGGAGGATCCGCGGAGACGGAAGGCGTGGGAGGAGGGCGGGAGTTCCGCCCGGTGTCGCCCACGGGGGCGAGCGACGGTGCTCGCCGGTGGTGACGTGCGGGAGATCCCGTACGCGGTGTCAGGCCTGCGTGGGGCCGGCCGCCGGGCGTCCGCCGACGGTCCCGCGACGCGGCGACGGGCGGACGAGGACGTCGTTGGTGTGCACAAGAACCCCCCATGAAAGTACGGGCCTCAACATACCGGGTCGGCGCGGCCGGGCGGAACGGGGTTCGGGATTCCGCCGGTTCCGGCCGTCGAGGCGGTTCCCGCGGGCACTCCCGGCCCCATCAGCCGCGTCGCGCTCCAGTGGGCATATTGGTCTAGTCCACGATTAGTCCAGACCATTGACGTGTACTTGACGTGTCGGTATCCCAGAGACAATCACCCCCACCAGGAGGTCGTCCCTGTGCGCACACCTCGCAAAGGCCGGAAGGCCGTCAGACCCTGGACCGCGGCCCTGGCCGCCGCGGCACTCGGCATCGGCGCGTTCGGCGCGCTGCTCGCCGCGGGAACCGCCGACGCCTCGTCAGCCCCGAGGACCTCGGCCGTCTCCGCGGACAACACCACGGGCGCGTCCACGACCAGCGGCGGCCTGAAAGTCGCCTACTACGACCAGTGGTCGGTCTACCAGAACGCCTTCTACCTCAAGAACGTCCAGGACGAAGGCATGGCCGGCAAGCTCAACTACCTCATCTACGACTTCGAGAACATCGACCCGACCAACCTGACCTGCTTCGAGGGCACCAAGGCGTCGGACCCCGACCCGGGCGGCGAGTCCGACCCCAACGCCGGTGACGGCGCCGAGGACGCGTTCGCCGACTACCAGAAGTCGTTCGGCAGCGACATCAGCGTCGACGGCACCGCCGACGTCTACAACCAGCCGATCGCGGGCAACTTCCACCAGCTCCAGGAGCTGAAGGCGAAGAACCCCAACCTCAAGGTGCTGCTGTCGATCGGCGGCTGGACGTACTCCAAGTACTTCTCGGACGTGGCGGCCACCGACGCCTCGCGCAAGAAGTTCGTCTCGTCCTGCATCGACATGTTCATCAAGGGCAACCTGCCCTCGCAGGGCGGCTACGGCGGCGCCGGCAGCGCCGCGGGCATCTTCGACGGCTTCGACATCGACTGGGAGTACCCGGGCGGCGGCGGCCACCTCGGCAACCACTCCAGCCCCAGCGACAAGCAGAACTTCACCGCGCTGCTGGCCGAGTTCCGCTCCGAACTCGACGCCCAGGGCAAGGCGGACGGCAAGACCTACGCCCTGTCCGCGGCCCTGCCGGCCGGCCAGGACAAGATCGCCGACATCGAGACCGACAAGATCGGCCAGTACCTCACCTTCGGTGACCCGATGACGTACGACATGCACGGCGGGTTCGAGCCGACCGGCCCGACCAACCACGCCTCGCCGATCTACGACAACCCCAACGACCCCAGCTCGCCCATCGCGCCCGGAAACGAGAAGTACTCGGACGACGAGGCGATCAAGGCGTACACGGTCGGCGACTCGCAGTACGGCATCCCGGGCGGCTTCCCCGCGAGCAAACTCAACTTCGGGGTGCCGTTCTACTACCGGGGCTGGACGGGCGTGCCGGCGGGCAGCGACCACGGCCTGTTCCAGACCGCGACAGGACCGGCCGCGGGCTCGGCCGACTCCGGCAACGTGCCGGGCGTGCGGATGTACAAGGAACTGACGGGCGTCGTGGACAACCCCAGCGACACCTTCTGGGATCCCTCGGCGCAGGCCGCCTACTTCTACGATGGCACCAACTTCTGGACCGGTGAGGACGCGCAGTCGTTGCAGGCCAAGGCGGACTACCTGCACTGCAACGGCCTCGGCGGCGAGTTCATGTTCTCGCTGTACGACCTCGACCAGGCGGCGACGCTCTTCAACGACACCGTGAACGACGTCAACGGCAGCGCGGGGACGTGCACGCCGGGCGGCGGCACCACCGGGGGCTCGACCACCGGCGGTTCCACGACGGGCGGTTCGACCACGGGCGGTTCCACGACGGGCGGTTCCACGACCGGGGGTTCGACCACGGGTGGCTCGACGACCGGGGGCTCCACCACCGGCGGTACGACCACCGGCGGCAGCACGACCGGCGGCTCGACCACCGGCGGGTCCACCACCGGCGGTACGACCACCGGCGGTTCGACCGGCGGGAACCCCGGCTCCGGCGGTGTCGTCAACGGGAACTTCGAGAGCGGCGCGCTGTCCCCGTGGACCTGCTCCGGCAGTACGGGCAGCGTGCAGAAGACCACCGTGCACGGCGGCACGTACGCCCTCGCCGGCGCCGCGTCCAGCAGTGACGACGCGCAGTGCCAGCAGACCATCAGCGTGAAGCCCGACACCCAGTACACGCTGAGCGGTTACGTGGACGGCTCCTACGTCTACCTCGGTGACTCCGGGACCGGCACCACGGACACCTCCACCTGGACCAGCACCAGCGGGAGTTGGCAGAAGCTGTCGACCTCCTTCACCACCGGTGCGAACACCACCAGCGTGACGATCTACGTCCACGGGTGGTACGGCCAGGGCACGTACTACGCGGACGACATCGGCGTCGCCTGACGCGCCCGGCGGAGTCCGCCTTCCCGCGATGCCCGGCGAGTGAGAAAGCCGCCCCTCACCGCTCGCCGGGCATCGCCCCGCGCCACGTCAGCCGCTGTGGGCCGGGGTGCCCAGCATCTCCGCGATGCGCTCCGGCGCCACCGGCCGCGAGTAGAACCAGCCCTGACCCGTGTCGCACCCGATGCGCCGCAGCCGTTCCGCCTGCTCCGCGCTCTCCACGCACTCCGCGGTCACCGTCAGGCCCAGCCGGTGGGCGAGTTCGACCAGCGCGACCACGATCGTCTCGTCGGCGGGGTTGGGGTGCTCGGGGTCGCGGAAGCCGCGCACGAACGATCCGTCCAGCTTCAGCGCGGCCACCGGAAGACGGCTGAGGTAGGCGAGATTGGAGTAGCCGGTGCCGAAGTCGTCGATGGCGATGCGCACGCCCATCTCGTGCAGCGCGTGCAGGGCCTGCAACGGACGGCCCGCCGATCCCATCACCGCCGACTCCGTCAGCTCCAACTGGAGGAGTTCCGGGGGCAGTCCGGTGTCGTCCAGGATTCCGGCCACGTCCGCGACCAGGTCGGAGTCCCACACCTGACGCACCGCCACGTTCACGCTGACCGAGATCGGCTCGTCCGGGTGGTCCTTCTGCCAGACCCGGGCCCGGCGGCACGACTCCGCCAGCACCCAGCGGCCCAGCTGCACGATGGCACCGTTCTCCTCGGCCAGCCCGATGAACCGGTTCGGCGCCAGCATCCCGAACTGCGGGTGGTCCCAGCGCACCAGCGCCTCGACCCCCCGCAGCGCCCCGCCGTCCAGCGCCACCAGCGGCTGGTACTCCAACCTGAACTCCCCGCGTTCCACGGCCTGTCGCAGGGTGCTGGACAGCGCCTGACGGGTCATCCGGTGCGCGTTGCGCTCGGGGTCGAACAGCGCCCAGCGGGCCTTGCCGTCCGCCTTCGCCCAGTACAGCGTGGTGTCCGCGGCCTGCATCAGGCCGGTCGGCGAGGTGCCCGCGGCCGGGCGCTCGACCACGCCGATGCTGGCGGAGACCGCGAGCCGGTGGCCTTCGAGGTCGAACGGCCGTTGCAGCGCGGCCAGTACGGCGTCGGCCAGCGCGGTCGTCTGCTCGGTGCCGTCCGACTCCTCGACCAGCAGCGCGAACTCGTCGCCGCCCAGCCGGGCCACCAGATGACCGCCCTCCGCCACGCAGGCCAGCAGCCGTCCGGCCACCGCGAACAGCAGGCGGTCGCCGATCGCGTGGCCCAGGGTGTCGTTGACCGCCTTGAAGCCGTCCAAGTCCAGGTAGCAGATGCCCACCCGGGCGTGGCCGGGGGGACGCAGGGCGGCGCCGAGCCGTTCGAAGAACAGGGCGCGGTTGGGCAGCCGGGTCACCGGGTCGTGCATCTGCAAGTGCCGCAGCCGGGCGGCGAGTTCGCGCTGCTCGCTGACGTCCTCGACGGACAGCAGCGCGGCCCCGGCGGCCGCCGCCGCCTCGCCGGTGCCCTCCTGCCGCAGCGCGTCGAGCGTCACCTCGGCCCACAGGGCCTGACCACCGGGGTGCTTCAGTCGGCAGGTGCAGCGCAGCCGGTCCCGGCCGCCGCGCAACACGTCGTGGTAGGCGTCCCGGACGCGTTCGTCCCCGCCGAGCCCCACCAGGTCGGCGGCGCGGCGGTCGGCCAGCCGGTCGGGGTCGGCGCCGAGCAGCGAGCCCAGCGCGGGGTTGGCGGCCAGCAGCCGCCCGTCCCGGTCGACCAGGGCCATCGCGGTGCGCGCGGCGTTGAACGCGGCGTGGTAGTCGCGCAGTCGCGGGCCGGGTGGACCGCCGCGACCGGGAGACCTGTCGTCACCGTCGGTCACCGGCGGGGGAGGTGCGGCGGGCTCGCCGGATCGGCCGACCAAGGGTCCGCCGTCAGCTTGCTCCCGCATAGCAGTCGTCTCACACAGTCGGTCG
Organism: Streptantibioticus parmotrematis; assembly: GCF_019890615.1. Lineage (GTDB taxonomy): Bacteria > Actinomycetota > Actinomycetes > Streptomycetales > Streptomycetaceae > Streptantibioticus_D > Streptantibioticus_D parmotrematis. The sequence goes on from NZ_JAINVZ010000010.1 coordinate 90,498, forward strand.
TACGGAGGTCCCGGGAAACCATGAGAGCGGTTTCCCGCGCGGAAATGTGGCGATCATAGTGGTTCGCGACGGCTCTGAGCCACCGTCATCGTGGTGATTCTCGGCACGCGGGAGCGCCCACGGGGCGCGTTGACCGATCTTGCGCCGATCGCGCACGCCTTGGCGCCCCGTTGATCCGATGTGATCGTTCCCGATCGGTGATCACCGTACGTGATGCCTGGGCCGGTGTTGTGTCGATGACACGAGCGGACTATCAGAAAAGGACATAAGAGGATGAACAGCCCCAGGGTGGATCAGGTCAGCGGAGTGGCCCGATCCCGTCCGGGGAGGTCGTGTGCGAGGCGGCGCGTGCGAAGGCGATGACGCCTGCGATGGCGACGACTTCGGGGCCGGAGACGGCGCCTTCGAAGGCGGTGGCGACGACTTCGGGGGCATGGACGGCGATGCCTTCGAGGGGCCCGAGCCGTACCCCCTGCGCAGGGCGGCGGCGCTGGCCGTGGGGTTCCTCGCGCTGGTCGCCTGGGCGCTGGCCGCCGGGCCCGCGCAGGCCGCCTCCGCCAACGGCCCGTGCGCCCTGGCGACGACCGGGGCCCGGCACTCCGAGGGCCTGTCCGCCTGGGACGCCGCCTACCCGCGCCCGCTGGGCGAGGTGAACGCGGCGATGTTCTTCCTGTCCTTCCCCGACCACACCCCCGACGTCGGCACCGGCGTCCTCGCCGCCGACCACTTCCCCGCCACCACCGAGTTCTTCGACCGCGCCTCGTACGGCCGCTTCCGGCTGCGCCCGCGGATCACACGCCGCTGGTACCGCATGCCGCGCCCCTCCACCGCGTACGGCATCGCCCGCGCCTGGAGCCCGGCCGACCGCACCCGCTACATCCGCGACGCGCTGGCGCTGGTGGGCCGGGGTGACGACCTGCGCGGCGTGCCGGTGGTCTACCTGGTCGCCGACCCCGACGCGCCGGGCGTGGACTCGGACGCGACCAAGGTCGTCAGCTTCGACCAGCCGCTGCGGGCCGGCGGCACGTCGCTCAAGAGCGTCGTCACCGTCTTCGAGCACCACCCGCCCGACCCCAACGTCCTCGCCCACGAGACCAACCACGTCTTCGACCTGCCCGACCTCTACCGCCAGCCGCCCACCGCACCCGGCGGCGGCAGCGCGGGCGACGCGGCGGCCGACTCCTGGGACGCGCAGGTCGGCGACTGGGACCTCATGGGCAGCCAGTTCGGCCTGGCACCCGACCTGTTCGCCTGGCACCGCTGGAAGTACGGCTGGATCGACCGCTCCCAGGTCGCCTGCGTGGACCACCCCGGCACCAGGACCACCCGCACGCTCACCCCGGTCGAGACGGCGGGCGGCACGAAGCTGGTCGTGGTGCGCACCAGCGCCACCTCCGCGCTCGCCGTCGAGGCCAGGGCGCAGCGCGGCAACGACGTCACCGCCTGCCGCGAGGGCGTCCTGCTGTACGAGGTGCGCAGCGACGTCGACACCGGCGAGGGCCCGATCCGCGTCCTGGACGGCCATCCGCGCACCGGCGCGTGCTACGGCGCCTCGGTGCGCCCCCAACTGGCGGACGCGCCGCTGGGCGCGGGGGAGTCGTACGCGTACCGCTTCGGCCCGTCGGCGCACGAGACGGTGGACGTGCGGGTGGACGCGCGCACCGCGGCCGGTGACTGGCGGGTCACGGTGGTGGAGCCGTGATATCCGGTGGCGGGAGCGGCGTTTGGCGCCGCATACGCACGAGGGTGGCGCTGCTGGTCGGCGTGCTCGGGGTGGTGGCGGCCTGCGCGGTGGGGGTGGAGACGGTCGCGTCCGGAGCCCCGGCGGCCGCGCCGCCCGGCCGCCCCTGCGCGTTGCGGGCGGCGCCGGGCGTGGAGATGTCCGAGGGCTTCCCGGCCACCCGCAGCGGTGAGTACGCGCGCTCGACGGGCGTGCTGCGGGCGCTGACGCTGTTCATCGACTTCCCCGACGCGCCCGCGAAGGAGTCGGCGAAGGCGCGCTACGACGAGTTCTTCCCGTTCGTGCAGCAGTGGTACGACCGCGCCTCGTACGGCAGGCTGCGCTACGAACCGGTGCCGGTGCTGCGGTGGTTCAGGATGCCGCACCCGTTCTCCGCGTACGGGATAACGCGCGGCTACGGCTGGCCGGTCCACCGCGCGATGATGCGGGACCTGGCGGCGGTCGTGGGGCGGACGGTGGACTTCCGGGGCTACGACCTGGTCAACGTCATAGCGGCCCCCAACGCGGGCCCGCCCGCCGACCGCACGGTCCTGTCGGTCACCTGGACCGGCGGCAACGCGGCCACCACGGAGAGCGGCACCCACCTGGACCGCGTCTCGGTGATCTACGGTCACGACCAGGCGGGCCCCCGGGTCCTGGCCCACGAGAACGGCCACATCCTGGGCCTGCCCGACCTCTACGCGGTCGACGACTTCGCCCGCACGGACACGCTGGCCGGCCAGTGGGACACGATGTCGCTCGACTGGGGCCTCCAAGGCGAGCCGCTGGCCTGGCACAAATGGCGCCTGGGCTGGCTGACCGACGCGCAGGTGGCCTGCGTCAGCCGTCCCGGCACCCGGGAGGTGGCCCTGTCCCCGCTGGAAGTGCCCGGCGGACGCAAGGCGGTGATCGTGCCGTTCGGCAGGACGACGGCGTACGTGGTGGAGGCCCGCAGGGCGCTCGGCAACGACGGCCAGGCCTGCACGGAGGGCGTCCTGATCTACCGGGTCCGCACGGATGTCCCGTCGGGCCAGGGCCCCGTCCAGATCATGGACGCCCACCCGAGGACGGCGGCGTGCACGTACAGCAGCAGTGCGTTCAATTCGTTGAACGACGCGCCGTACGGGGTGGGTTCGACGTTCAGGACGAGGGGTTTGACGGTGAGGGTGCTGGGGCGGAACGCGGAGGGGGGTTGGACGGTGAGGGTGGGGAGGGGGTGAGGGTGGTTTTTGCGGGGGTGGGGCTCGGGGGAGCGGGACGTGCAGGGGAAGGGGTGCAGGGGGCGGAGCCCCCGGCGAGCGAGCGTGCCGGAAAGGGGCGACGGCGGAGGTGTCGCAGGCCCGGGGGTGCAGGGGGGCGGAGCCCCCGCGTCCGGGGGGAGGGGCGGAGCCCCGCGAGGCCACCGGCAGGACCTGTGGGCGGGTGGGTGGGCGGCGAAACCCCAGCCACATCGATCGGAACGCAAGAAGGCCACCCCCGCGCAGGGGGTGGCCGAACCGTGCGCCGCCAGGGACTTGAACCCCGAACCCGCTGATTAAGAGTCAGCTGCTCTGCCAGTTGAGCTAGCGGCGCTCACCGACGTCGTAGATCCTACCCGATCCGCCCCCGCAGTCCGTCCACGATCAGCCCGACCCCGGAGGCGAACGCCGCGTCCCGGTCCGGCGGCGTCCCCTCCCGCGCCCAGCGGCTGAGCAGCGGGTACGCCGCCAGGTCGGCCCCGGCGTCCCCGACCCCGCCGACCGCCTGCTCCTGCATCACGAAGCCCGTGACGTAACCGGTGAGCGTGTCCCCGAAGTGCGCCGCGAGCGCCAGCGGCACGCCCGCCGCCGTGAGCAGCGCCAGTCCGTCCTCCGCCGCCCGCAGCGCGGACCGCCCGAGAGGGGTGTACGTGGCGACCAGCCGCGCGCCGTCCCGGTGCGCGAGCAGCGCCCGCCGCATCCCGTGCGCGAACGCGGTCACGTCCTCGGCCCAGTCGCCGGATGCCGGGGAGGGCGCGGCGAACGCCTCGTCCATCACGCGTTCGGCCATCGCGCCCAGCAGTTCCCGCTTGTCCTTGACGTGCCAGTAGAGCGCGCCGGGCTGGACGCCGAGCCGGGTGGTCAGCGCCCGGGTGGTGAGCTTGTCGAGCCCGACCTCGTCGAGCAGGCCGAGCCCCGCCTCGATCACCGTCTCGCGCCGCAGTGGCATGGCCGCGCGCTCCCTTCCCGCCTGACCGCCTTGACGGGACTCAGCGTACCGACCTAGCTTGAGCAGTGTTCAATTGAGCAGTGTTCAAGTCGGTTCCGCGCGGCAAGCCGGACCGGCCGGAAACGGGGAGACCACATGCGAGCGACAGCACCGACCCAGGAATCCGCAGGCCAAGAGGACAGCCGCAAGAGCGGATCCGCCTTCCCGCCGCTGCCCGACGCCGCCGCCTGGCAGCCCCCGCCGCCCGGCACCGCCCACCGGCTGCTCGCCGGCGCGCTCCCCACGTACTACGAACGCTGGGGCAGCGGCGGCGACGGCGAGCGGCCTCCCGTGCTGCTCCTGCACGGCGGCGGGACCGGCGCGTTCAGCTGGTGGGGCCAGGCGCCCGCGCTCGCCGAGCGGTACGACGTCCACGTGCCGGAGCGGCGGGGCCACGCCCGCACGCCGGACGTCGACGGGCCGATGTCGTACGAGGCGATGGCCGACGACACCGCCGCGTTCATGGCGGCCGCGGGCCTGCGGGCCGCCCGCGTCGTCGGCTGGAGCGACGGCGCGACCGTGGCGCTCCACCTCGCGCTGCGCCACCCGGAGCTGGTCGAACGCCTGGTGGTGATCGGCGGCGGAGTGACCCGGGAGGGCGCCACGCCCGCGGCTGACGCGCTGATCCACGACGACGCCTCGCGTGAGCTGCTGGCCGGGATGTTCGCCCCGCAGTACGAACCGCTGTCGCCGGACGGCCCCGGCCACTTCCCGGTGGTCTTCGCCAAGCTGCTGCGGATGTGGCGGGCGGGCACCGGCATCGAGCTCGCCGACCTCGCCCGGATCACCGTTCCGGTGCTGGTCATGCAGGGGGACGACGACGGGGTGCGGGTCGAGCACAGCGCCGAGATGGTGGCCGCGCTGCCGGACGCGCAGCTCGCGGTGGTCCCCGGCACGTCGCACGCGTTGCCGCTGGAGAAGCCCGCCCTGGTCACCCGGCTGCTGCTGGACTTCCTGGGCGAGGACCGCGAGGCGCGCCCGGTGAAGATGATGCCGCTCGGCGCGAAGGCGCCAGGACGCGGCTGAGGCCCGGAAACGGCTGGAGCCCGGAAATGACGGAGGCGCCTCACCCGAAAAGGTGAGACGCCCAGGTCAACGGACTTGCCGTGATGGTGCGCCGCCAGGGACTTGAACCCCGAACCCGCTGATTAAGAGTCAGCTGCTCTGCCAGTTGAGCTAGCGGCGCCCGGCCAACGTCGAAGACCTTAGCATCCCGTTCCGGCCCAGGAAAAATCGGTAAGTGCGCAGGCCCGGGCGGGCGTGGCTCAGGCCGGAGCGGTCCCTTCCGCTCTGGCGGCGCGCAGGCAGGCCCACAGCAGGACCGCGGCCCCCGGCAGCCACGGATCGCGTACGCCGGGCGCCACCAGCCAGCGCGACGTACATCGCGCCGCGCCGCCCTCACCGCCACCCTCGGCCGGGTCGAAAGTGTCGCCGGTGCCGGTGCCGGAGGCGTCGCCGGAGACCTGCGGCGGATCGGGCACCAGCGGCGGCACCGTCACCGCGTCGCCCGCGCCGTGGCACAGCGGCCGGGGCACCCGCTCGCCCCACTCCTCCCACGACAGCAGCGACGGCAGCCGGTCGGCGGTGCCGGGCTCGGCGAAGACCAGGACGCGGTTGTTCTGGAGGGCGACCGGACCGCACCCGGGCCCCGCCGTCCACAGTCGCTCCAGCATCCGGCGGCCGAACAGCGCGGGCAGGTTGACCACGTCGAACACCGTGCCGCACGGCAGCACGCTCGGCGCCGAGGGCCGGGCCGACCACAGCGCCTTGACGCTGCGCGGGAAGGCGCTGGCGGAGGCGAGCCACTCGGCGCCGTCGACCGTGACGTACTCGGAGTGCAGTGCTGTGTCGGCCTGCCACAGGTCGAGCCCCGGTACGCCGGTGCGGCGGGGGTCGGTGGGCCGTACGTCACCGTTCCGGATGTCCCAGGTCATGTCGGTCATGGCAGATACATCTACCGGCGGACGCGGTTCCGGTTGCCCGGATCGCCGGAATTCGGGACAGCCCGGGACCCTCGGCGGTACCCTGCCCGCATATGCCACCGGCCCATGATGCCCGTGCATTCACGCGTGCATCCGCCGGTGCGGCGGCTTGTGCCGCTGCACGTGCATCAGGCGTGAAACGGGCGGTGGACGGCGGATCCGCACGGCCGCCTCGGTGGTCAGTCGACCGTCGGCCGCTGCCGGAGGAGATCCGTGCCGAACTCGATCATCCGCTGGGCGTAGTCCTCCGACCAGTCGGCCCGCCGGGCGATCGACTCCACCGTCGCGCGGTCGAAGCGCTTGGGGTCGGCGAGCTGCGCGGCAGCCATCGCCTGGAACTCGGTGGCCCGGTCGGCCGCCGCCCGGAAGGCCAGCGCCAGTTCGGTGGAACGCTCCAGCAGCTCGCCCGGGTCGTCCATCGACTCCAGGTCGAAGAAGTGCTCCGGATCGTCCGCGGCGGCCTCGGGCTCGAAGAGCAGCGGCGCGGGCCGCATCCTGGGCCGGCCCGCGGCGGCGTCCGGCGTCTGCTGAGCCGAGTTCGGCTCGGACATCTCCCTACCTCCAGGTTGTGGACCGCCATCCATTCTCCCGCACCCGCGCAAGCCCCCGGAGGCTCGCGGCCCCGGGTCCCGACCTACGCCTCCCACCGCACCCGGTGCTCCGCCAGCCGGGCCAGTACCGCGTGGTTGGCCTCCCAGCCGTCCGGGAACTTCACCGTCACACCGAGCTGCACCGGCTCGGTGGAGGGGTGGTCGTCCAGCAGCCGTTCGACGCCCGCGCGGCAGACCACCACACAGGCGTGCCGGTGCCGGGAGGCCAGCACGCACAGGCGGCCGGTCTCCAGGTGGAACGCGGTCGCGTCCGGCCGCCCGGACAGCGGATGGAGCACGACCGTCACGTCGAACTCCCGCCCCTGCAACCGGTTCGCGGTGTCCACCGCGACGCCGGTCACGCCGAGCCCGGCCAGCGCCGAGCGGACCGCCGCCGCCTGGTCGCGGTGCGCGGTGCCGACCGCGATCCGGTCGGCGGTCAGCGGCGCGGGCTCGTCGGACCGCTCGCTGACCGTCACCCCGCCGCGTTCCAGCATCCGGCGCACCACGAGCGCCACCGCCGCGACCGCCTCCGGATCGGTGCGCGGGGTGTGCCGGGCGGGCAGCTCCAGCAGGCCCCAGCCGCTGACCGCCGCCTCGTCCAGCACCCGGTCGGCCGCCCCGCCGTCCGAGGCCACGCCGAACGCCATCCGCCGGTCCCCGTGGTCCGTCCCGCTGCGGAACGGCGTGTACGGGTAGAACGCGCCGGAGATCAGCGGCGCCGCCGACGCGGGCAGCCGCCAGGACACCGGCAGCCGGTGCTGCGGCAGATCGGGGTTGTGGGCGAGCAGCGTGACGACCGCGCTGGCCGACGGGTCGTAGGACAGTCCCGCCCACTGCTCGGCGCCCACCACGCTGAACGGGTCGAGCTGCCCGGGATCGCCCACGAACAGCGCCCGTTCGAAGAGCCCGGCCACCCGCAGCAACGCGTCGGAGCGCATCTGGTACGCCTCGTCCACGATCGCGTGCCGCCACGGCTCGACGTCCTTGACGTAGCCCCACTTGGCCGCGGTCGCGATCACCACCTGCCGCTCCAGCAGGTCCGCGACCTTCGCCGACTTCAGGATCGACGGGTGCCGGTCCAGCACGGGGTCGGGCGGCGAGTCGGAGCCGTGCAAGCGGCCCACCGCCAGCTCGGGGTCGGCCGTCGCGAGCCGGTCGGCGAGGTCGTCCACCTGGGCGTTGGTCTGCGCGACGATCATCAACCGCTCGCCGGACGCGGCCAGTTCGCGGGCCGCGCGCACCACGAGCGTCGACTTGCCCGCACCGGGCGGGGAGTCCACCACGACACCGCGCCGGGTGCCGTGCCGGGCGTCGCGCAGGATCGCCTCGGTGGCCCGGGCGGCGGCGGACGCCGGGTCGTCGCCCGGACGGTCGTCGCCGGACACGGGGGCGGTCACGGTCTCGCTCACAACAGGTCCTCCCCGGTCACCGGATCGGGCGGCCCGGCCACCGGCGCGGCGGACGGCGGGCCGCCATGCGTCCACGGGGTGGAGTCCGCGTCGGGCAGATCGGGGCCGCCGCGCGCGGTGTGCTCGAACAGCGTCCAGCACACCGCGTCGCCGACCGCGGGAACCGTGCCCGCGTCCGGCTCCTTGCCGCGCCCCATGCCGTTCAACAGCCTCACGGTGAGCGCCCGTTGGTCCACCCATCCGGTGAACTCCGCCTCCTGCACGCGTCCGTCCGGCAGCGCGCGGTACAGCCTGCCGCCCTCGTCCAGGTGCGGCAGGTCGTCGGTGGCGAGCGTCACCAGCGGGCGGGGCCTGGGCACCTTCGCCGCCGAGTAGGCCATCTCCACCGCGGTCACCTCGCCCGCCAGCGCCTCACCGGCCAGCCGCCGCCCCGCCATCACCAGCGGATCGTCCAGCGCCTCGCCCGCGTCCAGCCGCGCCTGCGCGGTCTCGCGTCCGGCGAGCTTCTGCGCCGCCGCGATCGCGTCGTCCCGCCGGGGCTGCGGCGGCTCCCCGGCGCGCACCCGGTCCCGGTGGCCGGTGAACGACCAGCGGTCCCGCTTCCAGCGTTCCTCCACGTGGCCGCCCGGCGGCAGTTCGCGCAGCAGGTCGACGCCGCGCCACACGTCGTCCCAAGCGGGCCGCGCCTGGCTCTCCAGCAGCGCCGCGATCTCCGCCACCGCGGCGGAGGGATCGGCGCCCCGGGTACGGGCCGCGTCGTAGCGCGCCATCGCGGGCGCCAGCGCCTTGTTGTCGAAGACCGGGTCGGTCGCGGGCCCGGCGGGCGGGCTGACCAGCAGGCCGCGCTCGTCCCGCGCCACCTGCGCGCGCGTAGCCGCCTCCAGTCCCGTCAGGCCGGGCGGCGGGTCGATCCAGCCCAGCAGCGCGCCCAGGTGCTGGTCCTCAAGACCGCTCTGGCCGGTCGCCCAGTGCCGGGTCAGCAGATCGGTCATCGCCACCAGCAGCGCGCTGCCCGGCACCCGGGCCCGCTCGCCGAAGTGCGTCAGCCAGCGGCCCAGCAGCGGGACGCGGGAGGGCGCCGGGTAGGGCTCGTCCGGGTTCTCCTCGGCGGTGCGGCGGAAGCGGGTGGCCCGGCCGAGCAGCCGCACGTAGTCGATCCCGGCGGCGTTCGGAACGATCAACTGCGGTGCCTCGGCGCACAGTTCGCGCTCGACGGCCACCTTCTTGCCGGTCTCGGGATCGGTCTCCTTGCCGGGCTCCAGCTCGACGGCGTCCTCGTACACGGTGACGTACGGCAGGACCGCGTCGGCCAGTTCGGCCAGGAACGCCGACCTCAGGTCGCGGTCGCGCGGCTGCGGTACGACCAGCAGTCCGGGCTGGTCGCGGTCGGTGCCGACCAGCGCGCCCAGCGGTGCCCCGACCTCGCCCGCGGTGGTCAACGGCACGATGACCAGCGGCCGTTCGGACAGCCACCGGTGTCGCACGGTCGCCAGCGGACGGGCCCGCCCGGCGGCCACCGCCTCGGCCCGCGCCAGCGTCGTCATCACCGACATGACGCCTCCCGCCCCAGCGCCTCGGCCCGCAGCGCCGCCGCCCGGCGCAGGGCCACCGCCGCCGGATCGACGTCGCGGCCGTCTCCATCCCGCTCGTCTTCGGCCCCGTCCCGGCTGTCCCGGCCGTCCCGGTCGCCGTACGCCGCCGCCAGCAGCCGTTCCACCGTGGTCAACGTGCCCAGCTCGCCCCGCACGGAGCGGCCCAGCGCCTCGACCGCGCCGCGTTCCCTCGCCCGGTCCCGGCAGTGGTAGGCGAGTTCGCAGCTGTCCAGGCACTCCGGCGCGTACGCGGCGGGCACCGCCTCGACCGCCTCGGCCAGTTCGCCCGGCGGACGCTCCCGCGTGACGTCGAACGTCGTGCCCTCCGGCAGGGTCGCCGCGATCCGCTCCACCTTCGTCATCCGCGCCAACTGCCGCCTGGTGACCGCCAGTTGCCTGCGGACGTCGACCAGCTCGGCAGTCGGCACGTTGGAGAAGTCCTTCGGGCACACCAGCAGCACGTCCGGCCGGGGCGCGCTCGCGTCGAGCCGCTCCAGGGCCAGCACGTACACCGCGGCCTGCCGCGCCGCCGCGCCGACCTTCACCGGGTCGGCGACGCCGTCCAGAACGGGGAAGGACTTGACCTCGACCACCGTCCAGCCGCCGTCCGGGCGCACCGCCACCGCGTCCGGCTCCAGGTGGACCGGGGCGCCCGCCACCTCCAGCACCAGCAGCGGATGGTCCAGCAGCGTCCAGCGCCTGGCCGCCGTCGCCTCCTGAAGCGCCAGCCGGGTGCGGGCCACGCGGCCCTCGGGGCCCGCCGCCGCCAGGTCCGGCAGGTCGGCGGTCTCGCCCTCCGCCGCGCCCAGCAGCCGCAGCAACTCGGCGCAGCCGTCCGCCTTGACGCGGGCCTCGAACGCGTTGCCCCGGGCGAACGCGAACTGCGACTGGCCGAACCGCTCCGGCGAGCCCAGCGCCCGCGCCACCGCGCCCTTGTCGACCCCGGCCGCGTCCAGCACGGCACGCCGCCCGCACCCCGGATTGGCCGCGAGCGCCGCCAGCGCCCGGGCGTCCAGCGGGCGCGGCGGCACCCCGGGCCCGCGCAGCCCGGCCCACCGGGCGCGCTGGTCCACGGCCGCGGACCGGCTGTCGCTGAAGTCGTTCACGCCCGGCAGTCTGGCATCCGCCACTGACAGCGCGCCTCCCGCGACCGGCAACGCGCCGTCCGCGGCGGGCGAACGGAGCCCGACACGGCGGACGGAGGGCCTAGCGGCGTACGGGACGAATCGTTTCGGTGGAGTGCCGTTGCGCGGGCAGCGGAAGCCCGGTCCGCGCGGCGGCCCCCGACCCGGCCACCTCGACCGCCCGGCGGCCGCCCGCGGTCTCCACCGCGCCGGCACCCGCGGTCTCCGACGCCCCGGCGGCGCCCGCGGTCTCCACCGCTCCGGCGCCCGTCGCGGCGCTTCCAGCGGCGGTGGCTCCCGTGGCGGCCCCCGCGAGGGCGGCCAGGACCCGGGCCACCAGCCACCGGACGGGCCGTGTCAGCAGCAGCCCGATCCCCATCACCAGCACCCCGGCGAGCGTGTCGAGCAGATAGTGGTTGGCGGTGCCGAGCACCACCAGCGTGATGACGACCGGATACGCCACGCCCAGCGCCCGGACCAGCGGGTTGCGCGCGTAGCGCCACAGCATGATCCCGCACCACAGTGCCCACCCGACGTGCAGACTCGGCATCGCCGCGTACTGGTTGGTCAGCCCGCCCATGCCCTGCGGCGCGCTGGCGTCGGCGCCCCACCAGCCGAACGACGCGTACTGCGCCAGCGTGTCGTGGAACCCGGACCCGGCGGGCAGCAGTCGCGGCGGCGCGGTGGGGAAGAGGGTGAAGCCGATCAGCCCGATCAGGGTGGAGATCATCAGCCAGGTGCGCATGAACAGGTAGTGGCCGCTGTGCCGACGCCACAGCCATATGAGCACACCGGGGGTGATGACGTAGTGCAGCGTCGCGTACGCGAAGCAGGCCGGGACGCCCAGCCACGCGGTGTGCGTGAAGACCGAGTTGAGCAGGTGCTCGGGGTCGATGTGCAGCAGGCGTTCGGCGTGCAGGATCGCGCGCGCGTGCCGGACGGCGGACGAGGTGTCACCGGCGACCAGCAGCCGGCCGGCCGAGTAGGCGGCGTAGACGACGGCGATCAGCGGCAGCTCCGCCCACCAGCGGGGCCTGCTCCTCGACGCGCCCCGGGCGCGGGCTGCGGTGCTGGACATCCGTCGGCGTCTCCCTCTTCCGTCGGCCCCGCGGGCCGAGCCCTCGCGCGCCGGTTTCGCGCGAGCGCTCTACCGTACGCCGTACGTTAGGGCGACGGGTGGCCGGGTACGCGGTAGGACGCCGGGCGGTGGGCGGTGGTTGCCTCATCAGTGGCATGCTTCACGGCGGCAACGGAAGTCCACCGCGGCCCCACCCGTCCCGTCCCCCCGGCCGACCCGACCGCGCTTCCGTACCTCCGTCCCACCGTCTCCCCACGTCCTCGTTCACCCGTCTCCCCGGACCGTGCCGCCCATGACCGACCGCTCGTCACGCCGTCCCCGTGCCCCGCGGGGCACCCTCAACCGCGACCGCGTCCTGGCCGCCGCCGTCGACCTGCTCGACCACGCCGGCCCGGACGCCTTCACCATGCGCGCGCTCGCCCAGCGGCTCGGGGTCGGCACGATGGCCGTCTACAGCCACTTCCAGGGCAAGGACGAGATCATCGACGCGGTGCGCGACCTGCTGTTCGCCGAGGTCGAACTGCCGCCCGCGGACGCCCGTCGCCCCCCGCACGCCGAACTGCGCGAACTGTGCCGGGCGGTCTACCGGTTGCTGTCCGAGCACCCTTCCGTGCTGCATCTGCTCGCCACTCGCCCCGTCCAGGGCGACGAAGGCACGCTGTTCGCCGAGCGCGCCCTCGGGCTGCTGCGGCGCGCCGGGCTCGACGGTCCGGCCGCGGCCCGCGCGTACACCGCGGTGATGCAGTACACGGTGGGCGCCGCGCTGTGGACCGCGCGGGGACGCAAGGTGCGCGCCGCGCAGGGCTGCGACGACCCGGCGGAACGACTGCGTTCGCGCTTCGCGGGCCTGCCGCCCGACCGCTACCCCTGCCTGACCGGCCTCGCCCCCCAGCTCGCGGCGGCGCAGGACGGCATGCCGCAGTACGAGCACGGACTGGACGCCCTGCTGACGGGGCTGCTCGGCGATCCGGACGGTAGGGGATGATGGAACGGAAGTCCCCGGTCCGGATCCGGTGAGGACCGTGTCCCGTCGGACTGTGACGGGACCGTGTCCCGTCAGACAGTGACGCCCGTCCGTCGAAAGGCCCCCGCGCATGTCCCCGGCCCCGCGCCTGTTCCTGGTCCGGCACGGCCAGACCGACTGGTCGCGCACCGGCCGGCACACCGGCCGCACCGACGTCCCGCTCACCGAGGAGGGCCGCCGCACCGCGCGGCTGCTGGGGGCCAGGCTGCACGGCACGCCGTGGAACGCGCTGCCCGACGCCGAGGTCCGTACCAGCCCGCTGGCCCGCGCCGCCGAGACCTGCGAGCTGACCGGCTTCGGCGACCGGGCCAAGGAGTGGGACACCCTGATGGAATGGGACTACGGCGCCCACGAGGGACTCACCCCTGAGCAGATACGCGCCGTCCGGCCCGGCTGGCTGGTGTGGCGGGACGGCGCCCCGCAGGGTGAGTCGGTGGCGCAGATGACCGCCCGCGCCGACGAGGTGGTCGAGTGGGTGCGCGGCGCCGACCGCGACGCGCTGGTCTTCGCGCACGGCCACTTCCTGCGCGCCCTCGGCGCCCGCTGGCTCGGCCACGACCTGTCCTTCGGCGCCGCGCTGCGCCTCGACCCGGTCTCGCTGTCCGTCCTCGGCTGGGCCTACGGCGCCCCGGCGATCGAGCGCTGGAACGACACCGGTCACCTCGACGGCAGCTGAACTCCCGGGTGCACGCGACGAGATGACGGCCCCGCGCCCGGGCCCGCCGCTACGCCGGTGACGCCTCCAGGCCGTCGTGCCGGGCCAGGAAGTCCGCGACCGCGGTGCGCCGCCGGTACGGCCGCAGGCTCGCGGCCGCGCCGTCCAGCATGCCCTGGATGCGCGAGGAGCGGACCCGCCCGCCCAGCAGGGTCAGCGCCCGGTGCCCGGCCTGCGCCGCTTCGTCCGGCTCGCCCAGCGCGGCCAGGTCGGACGCCAACTCGGCGCTGTACAGGGCGATGTTGCGGGTGAAGTGCGGATCCTGGAGCGCCACCCCGCGCCGCGCGTGGGCGGCGGCGCGGCGGTAGTCGCCCAGCCGGGACCAGCACTGCGCCTGAAGCCCCTCCAGTTCCGCCTCGCCGTAGAACGTCATCCACTCCGGGTCCGCGTCGCACGGCCCCTTGCCGTACAGCCGTTGGGCCCGCGACAGCGCGCGTTCGCAGGCCGGCCGGTCGCCGAGCCCGGCCCAGCCGCCCGCCTCGCGCAGCGCGAGCAGCGACAGCAGCCGGGCCGAGCCCAGGCGGCTCGCGGCCTGCTGGGCGGCCTGCGCGGCGCGCACGGCCTCGCGCGGCCGCTCGTCGTCGCGGGCCAGGAACGAGGTGTTGCAGAAGGCGTGCGCCTCCAGCGCCGGGTCCCCGGCCATCCGCGCGGTGGCCAGCGCCTCCGCGTAGTACGAGCGGGCGTCGGCGTGCCGTCCTGAGTCGTGCGCCAACCAGCCCACCGAGATGGCCAGTTCGCCGGAGCCCGCGTGCAGCCGGTCGGCCACCGCCTGGTGGTGGGCGCCCTGGTCGAGGAGGGCGTAGGCGTTGCGCAGCGACTGCCCGGCCCGCTGGTAGAGGGAGTCGGCGCCGTGCCGGTCGTCCAGCAGCCTGATCCGCCGCACCGCCTCCTCGACGGCCCGCACCTCGCCGTCGCCGACCCTGCGCGGCGTCGGGATGGCGCCCTGGCTCAGCGGCAGGGTCGCGCCGAGCGCGACGGCGGGGCCGCCGGTGATGAATGCGCGACGCAGCACGTCGCTCTCCTCGTCGTTCCTCGGTGGTTCCCGGTCGGCGCCGCGCTGCGGCCCGGCCCGGCGTCCGCGGACCGCCTCGCGCGGCGCGAACCCCAGTTCCTCCAGCGTGCGGCCGGGGAACATGTGCTTGAAGACCCGCTCGTACGCGTAGTTGGGACATCGGATCTCGCCGGACTCCACCCGCCCGACGTACCGCGCGTCGCAGCTGACGCGTTCGCCGATCTCGCGCGCGGCGCGGCGCACCGCGGCCGAGAACTCGCCCGGCGACAGGTCGCCGCGCAGGCTGCGGAAGGCCGCGTTGGGAACGGGTCCCGGCCTGGGGGATGACGGTGAGGGTGCCACGGGAGGCCTCCCCTTGGTCGTGCTGAGGGCTGGATCGGCGGGACGACGGTACCGGCTGTGACCACACCGGTACGGGCTGTTCAGCACAAGATTGGCTACAAACGGGATATCTCACCCCGGATTCGCCATGAACTGCCATCCTTTGCGGCGGTCCGCACACGTAGCGTTGACGCCACTCGCGCGTTGTGCACGGTGTGCGGGCAGTGTCGTGTGCGGCAGCCCCGACAGCGAGGCGAGGAGGGTTTCCCTTGTTGGACACCGGTGAGGCGCACGGGCCGGCCGCGACGGCCCGGCAGGAACCGCTCGCGCGTCCGATGCCCCCCGCGCCGGACTGGGACCTGGTGACGGTCCCGTCCCGGCAGGGCCTGGAGGCGGTCGACATCCTGCGGCTGCGCACCGGGGTGGGCCCGGTGCTGCACGACACCAGCGGCGACACCCTCGGGTTCCTGGTGCCGGCCGGCACCGCGGGCGGCTGGGACCTGCCCGGCAGCGCCTGTACCCGCACCGACGGCCGGGGCACGCGGTTCACCGACGAGCCGCCGGTCGCGGGCGCCGGATGGCTGGTCCCGCCGCGCGGCAGCCACCCGGTGACCGACCCCGTGCTGCTGCGCATGGCGCTCGGCGAGGCGGCCCGCACCCTCGAAGCGGCGGACGGCCTGTAGCCCGGCGTCCGGCCCGACCCGCCGCCTGACGCGCCGGGGGCCGATACTGGGGGAGTGGCAGGCACGAAGCGACGCGGCAGAGCACGGGACCCCGAGGTGCTGCGGGAGACGGTGGACGGCGGGACCGCCGAGCTGGTCCCGGACCGCGACCGGCCCCGCGCCTTCTCGCTGCTGATCGACGGCGCCCCGCAGTCGCACGTCGACCTCGACGACCCGGCCCGCCTCGACTTCGCCTACCAGCGCCGCATCGGTCACGTGGCCGACCTGGTCGCCCCGCCGGGCAGGCCGGTGCACGTCGTCCACCTCGGCGGCGGCGCGCTGACCCTGCCGCGCTACGTCGCCGCCACCCGGCCCCGCTCCACCCAGCAGGTGGTCGAGGTGGACGCCGCCCTGGTCGACCTGGTGCGCCGGGAACTGCCGCTGGACCGCTCCTGGCGGATCAGGGTGCGCGGCGGCGACGCCCGCGAGGGACTGGCGAAGCTGCCGGAGGGCTGGGCGGACCTGGTGATCGCCGACGTCTTCCACGGCGCCCGCACCCCGGCACACCTCACCACCGTCGAGTTCCTGGACGAGGTCACCCGGGTGCTGCGGCCCGGCGGCTGGTACGCGGCGAACCTCACCGACGGCGGTCCGCTCACCTTCCTGCGCGGCCAGGTCGCCACCGCGCACAGCCGCTTCGAGGAGATCGTGCTCGCCGCCGACCCCGCGGTGCTGCGCGGGCGCCGCTTCGGCAACGCGCTGCTGCTCGCCGCCAACCGGGAACTGCCGGTCGCCGACCTCACCCGCCGCACCGCCACCGACCCGCACCCCGGCCGGGTCGAACACGGCCGCCCCCTGCGGGACTTCACCGGCGGCGCGGTCCCGGTCACCGACGCGACCGCGCAGGCGTCACCCGCCCCTCCGGAGTCCGTCTTCCGGTAAACGTGGACGCACGTCACGCCTTCGGGTGATTTCCCGGCGCTTGGGCGGTCGGACGGGTGGTCGGCGGACGCGGTCAGCTCGCGTAGGTCTGGACCGTGGGCGGATGGCCGTTCCACGTGCAGAAGATCGACGAGGTGTGCACCCCCGAGGTGAAGTCCACCCGGATCCAGCCCGGTTCCTTCCACACCTTCGTCGACCAGCCGCTGTCCGGCGTCGCCGACACCAGCGTCGCCGAGGACGACCCCAGGACCAGCGCGACCCGGCCGCCGGTCACCTCGTAGCTGTGCACGTCGCCCGTGGTCGCGCCGCCGGACGCGGTGGAACCGGCCCGGCCGGGCGGGCGCTCGGGCGTGATGGACGCCGAAGGCGAAGGGGGTGCGGAAGACGACGGGCCGGCCGACGCCGACCCCCGCGGCCCGGTCGTGGGCGGCGCCGGCGCGAGAGACCCGTACACACCGACCGAGGGCAGGCCGCCGGAGATCGGCAGCGCGCGCGGCGGATCGTAGACGGTGCCGGCCAGCACCGTGTGGACGCCGAACCACGACAGCGCGATCGCCGCCCCGGTCGCCAGCGTCCACGCCCCGGCGTGCACCAATCCTCGTCGCATGGCGGCCCATCCTGCCGCACCGCGCCCGTCCGTCAAGCGCCGCCCGCCCCACCCGGCGTACGCCGGTCCGATTCCGCCCGCGACATGCGCGTTCGCGGTACAGTGCGCCGCCCGCACGGGCGCTCACCGCCGGTTCGGCGCCGGGGACCGAGGGCCACCGCATGGCGTACGGTGCCGGGCATGGCAAGTGTGCTCGTCGTCGAGGACGACCAGTTCGTGCGCTCCGCGCTGATCCGGCATCTCACCGAGGCGGGCCACACGGTGCGCAGCGTCGGCACCGCGCTGGAGGCCCTGCGCGAGGTCGCCCAGGTCGGGTTCGACGTCGTCGTGCTCGACCTCGGTCTGCCCGACCTCGACGGCGCCGAGGCGCTGAAGATGCTGCGCGGCATCACCGACGTGCCCGTGATCATCGCCACCGCGCGCGACGACGAGACCGAGATCGTCAGGCTGCTGAACGACGGCGCCGACGACTACCTGGTCAAGCCGTTCTCCGTGGAGCACCTGTCGGCGCGGATGGCCGCCGTGCTGCGCCGCACCCGCGGCACGCAGGCGTCGCAGGTGCTGCGGGTCGGGCAGTTGAGCATCGACACCCAGCGCCGTGAGGCCGAGCTGGACGGCGTACGGCTCGACCTGACCCGGCGGGAGTTCGACCTGCTGGCGTTCCTCGCCGCCCGCCCCGGCGTCGTCGTGCCGCGCCGCGAACTGCTGACCGAGGTGTGGCGGCAGTCCTACGGCGACGACCAGACCATCGACGTCCACCTGTCCTGGCTGCGCCGCAAGCTCGGCGAGACCGCGGCCAGCCCGCGCTACCTGCACACGCTGCGCGGCGTCGGCGTCAAGATCGAGGCGCCGTCGCCGCGTGCCCCGGAGCCGTCGCGATGAGATGGGCGCTGGTCAAGGTGGTGGTCGCGGTCACCGTCATGGTCGTGCTGGCCTTCGCGGTGCCGCTGGGCCTGGTGGTCCGGGAGATGGCCCGCGACCGCGCCCTGACCAACGCCGAACGCCAAGCCGCCGCCATCGACCCGGCGCTCGCCATCACCACCGACCGTACCCAGCTGGAACGCGCGGTCGCCTCCACCCAGGCGGGCGCGGACGGCCGCATCGCGGTGCACGTGCCCGGCGACGGCGGCACCGCGGCCGGTGCGGGAACGGGCGCGAGCGCGGGCGTCGAGATCGGCCGCGGCCACGCCACCGGCGCCGACGTGGCCGCCGCCGCCCGCCTCGGCAAGGCCTTCACCCTCACCGTCCCCGGCGGCTACGCGCTGCTGCAACCGACCGCCGTGGACTCGGGGTTCGCCGTCGTCGAGGTCTACGTGCCGGAGACGGACGTCACCCGGGGCGTGACCACCGCATGGCTGGTGCTCGCGCTGGTCGGCGCCGGGCTGGTGGTCGGCTCGGTGGCGGTCGCCGACCGGCTCGGCACCCGGCTGGTGCGCCCGGCCCGCAGGCTCGCCACCGCCGCCCGCGACCTGGGCCGCGGCGACCTGGGCGTACGGGTCCAGGAGGGCGGGCCCAGCGAACTGCGCTCGGCCGCCGCCGCGTTCAACTCGATGGCCGACCAGGTCAGCCAACTACTGGCCAACGAACGCGAGTTGGCGGCCGACCTCTCGCACCGGCTGCGCACCCCGCTCACCGTGCTGCGCCTGAACGCCGCCTCCCTCGGCCAGGGCCCCGCCGCCGAGCAGACCCGGGAGGCGGTCGCCCAACTGGAGCGCGAGGTCGACCAGATCATCCGCACCGCCCGCGCCCAGCGCACCGCCGCGCCCACCGCCGCCGGGTGCGACGCGGCCGAGGTGATACGCGAGCGGATGGCGTTCTGGTCGGCGCTCGCCGAGGACCAGGGGCGCACGTCCCGCACCGCGGGCGTCGACCGCCCGGTGCGGGTGCCGGTACCGCGTGCCGAACTGGCCGCCGCCCTCGACGCCTTGCTCGGCAACGTCTTCCGCCACACCGCCGAGGGCACCGCCTTCGCGGTGGACGTGCACACCGGCGACGACACGGTCATCGTGCTGGTCTCCGACGCGGGCGGTGGCATCGGCGACCCGGCGACCGCGCTGCGCCGGGGCCAGGGCGACGGCGGTCCCGGCTCCACGGGGCTCGGCCTGGACATCGTGCGCCGGGTCGCCGAATCCACCGGGGGCGACGTCGCGTTGGGCCGCTCGGTGCTGGGCGGCACCGAGGTGCGGCTGCGGCTCGGACTGCGTCCGCGCGACGGCCGCGGCGGACGCGGTCACCGGGTGAGCCGACGCGGCGCGGGATGGACGACGAGGTGGCGCGGCGCCGCACGCACGGCGTCCCCGGGAAGGCGTTCCGCACGGGCGAACGGCCGTCGAAGGTCTGAACCATAATCGTCGCCGATCACTGCCTTAAGCCCGCCATAAGAACCCCAACCCCCGCCCTGAACTGGGCTTTTGTCCGATTCCCTGCCGCTAGCGTGCTGCCGCCCCCACATCGACGCACCCCCGTGAGGCAGGTCAACCCCCTATGAGTTCTTCGCACCGCCGCCGTCCCAGCCGCAAGGTCAAGGCCATCGGCGCCGTCGTCGTGGCAGCGGCGATGGCCGGCACCGCCTTCGCCCTGGCCGGTTCGGCGCAGGCCGCGACGCTGGGCGCCGCGTACACCGCGACCAGCACCTGGGACGGCGGCTACACCGGCCAGTACGTCGTCACCAACCCCTCGGACCAGGCGCTCGACCACTGGACGCTCACCTTCGACCTGCCCTCCGGCACGTCGATCAGCTCGCTGTGGAACGGCAAGTACACCGCGAGCGGCGGCAAGGTCACCGTCACCGGTGAGGACTGGGACAGCTCCATCCCGGCGGGCAAGTCGGTCACCGTGGGCTTCGTCGCCACCTCCTCCGGCGGCAGCGCGGCGGCCCCCACCGGCTGCCTGATCGACGGCGCCAAGTGCTCGGTGGACGACGGCCCGACGCCCACCCCGACCGGGCGGCCGACCTCCACCCCGACGCCGACGCCCACCGCGACGCCGACGCCCACCTCCACTCCCACCACGACGCCCACCGGGACGCCCACCGCCACCCCCACCAGCGGCGGCAGCTCCTCCGACGCGGGCTTCGCACCGTACGTCGACACCTCGCTCTACCCGCCGTTCGACCTGACGGCGGCCGAGAAGGCCACCGGCGTCAAGCAGTACAACCTCGCCTTCATCACCGACGGCGGCTCCTGCACCCCGAAGTGGGGCGGCGTGACCGCGGTCGGCGACGACAGCACGGCCGGCCAGATCGACGCGCTGCGCGCGGACGGCGGCGACGTGCGGGTCTCCTTCGGCGGCGCCAACGGCAACGAGCTGGCCACCACCTGCTCCTCCGCCTCCGCCCTGGCGACCGCGTACGGGCAGGTCGTCGACGCGTACAAGCTCACCAAGGTGGACTTCGACGTCGAGGGCGCCGCGCTCGGCAACACCGCCGCCAACACCCGCCGCGACCAGGCGATCGCCCAGCTCCAGAAGAGCCACCCGGGCCTGAAGGTCTCCTTCACCCTCCCGGTGCTGCCCTCCGGCCTCACCCAGGACGGCGTCAACCTGCTGACCGACGCCAAGACCAACGGCGTGGACATCGACGCGGTCAACGTCATGGCGATGGACTACGGCGCCAGCTTCCCCAGCGACATGGGCCAGAACGCCATCGACGCGGCGACCGCCACCGAGGCGCAGGTCAAGAGCGTGCTGGGGATCTCCGACAGCGCGGCCTGGAACAAGATCGCGGTCACCCCGATGATCGGCGTCAACGACACCAGCTCCGAGATCTTCACCCTCGACGACGCGAGCAAGCTGGTGGCGTTCGCCAAGTCCAAGGGCCTGGCCTGGCTGTCGATGTGGTCCGCCACCCGCGACAAGCAGTGCGACGGCGGCGCCCAGTCCTACGCGTCCCCGACCTGCTCGTCGATCACCCAGGCGCCGAACGCGTTCGCCAAGGCGTTCTCCACGTACACGAAGTGACGGGGCGTCAGCTCCCGGTTCTTCCCTGAGCCCGTACCGCCCCGGCCGGCACCCCACCGACGGCCGGGGCGGTACGACCATGTCCTGCGGGGGCTACGGGGTGGGGGAGCCGCCGCTGCCGTTGCCGGTCTCGTCGGCGATCGCGCGGTGGTGGCGGACGACCTCCTCGATGATGAAGTTCAGGAACTTCTCGGCGAACGCCGGATCGAGGTGCGCCTCCTCCGCCAGCCGCCGCAGCCGGGCGATCTGGGCGACCTCGCGGGCCGGGTCGGCGGGCGGCAGGTCGTGCGCCGCCTTGAGCCGCCCGACCTGCTGGGTGCACTTGAAGCGCTCCGCGAGCAGGTGCACCAGGGCCGCGTCGAGGTTGTCGATGCTGGAGCGCAGCCGCAGCAGCTCGGCCCGCGCGGAGTCGTCCACGCTGGCCGCCTGGCCGAGGTCGCGCAGGTCCGCCTGCTCCCGGCCTCCGCCGCCGTCCCGCTCGCTCATAGCTCGTACCCCTCCGTACGCACGTGCCCCCGCGTGCGCGGGTCCCCGGTCCGGACGCGCGTCAGGGACACTCCCACCATTTCGCGCCGACCCTAGCCGATGCGCCCCCCACCCCGCCGGACCGTCTCGCGGCCCGGGACGCGGGCGCCGCGCGGGCCCTGCGCGGGCGTGGAGGAGTCGCCGGGCGTCGCGACGTGAGCAGAGACACGAAAAGACCTGGGGCCCGATCCGCCGTGCGGATCGGGCCCCAGGTCATCAGGGTGAGTGACGGGACTTGAACCCGCGACATCCTGGACCACAACCAGGTGCTCTACCAGCTGAGCTACACCCACCATCACCGGCGCTTCTCGCACCGGCCGAGAAGAAGCATACAGGGTCTTCCAGGGTGCTCGCTGCCACCTTTCCGCGCGGCGGGGCGTCGGCCGGGACGGCCCCGCGGCGCGGAAAGGCGGCTAGCCCTCGCGCCCGGGCAGGACGTGCTTCGCGGCGATCGCGCGGGCCGTGTCGGTGTCGGGGCCCGGCTGCGGAACGAAGACCGCCTCGCGGTAGTACCGCAGCTCGGCGATGCTCTCGCGGATGTCGGCGAGTGCCCGGTGGTTGCCGTTCTTGGGCGGGCTGTTGAAGTACGCCCTCGGGTACCAGCGCCGGGACAGCTCCTTGACCGAGGAGACGTCCACGATGCGGTAGTGCAGGTGCTGCTCCAGCTCCGGCATGTCCCGGGCGAGGAAGCCGCGGTCGGTGCCGACCGAGTTGCCGCACAGCGGCGCCTTGCGCGGCTCCTTCACCCAGGACCTGACGTAGTCGAGCACCTGCCGCTCCGCCTCGGCGAGCGTGGTGCCGCCGGACAGCTCCTCCAGCAGGCCGGAGGCGGTGTGCATGTCACGCACCACCTCCGGCATCGTCTCCAGCGCCTCGGCCGGCGGCTTGATCACGATGTCCACCCCCTCGCCCAGGACGTTCAGCTCGGAGTCCGTGACGAGGGCGGCGACCTCGATCAGCGCGTCATGGCGCAGCGAGAGCCCGGTCATTTCGCAGTCGATCCACACCATGCGGTCGTTCATGCGTCTCACCCTACGGGGCGATCGCGTTGACCCGGCATCGCCGTGCTGCGAGCGGCCTGCTGGCCCAGGACCTGCCCGGGAGCCGGACGGCCCCCGGCACGCTCCGGGCGCAGCCTGGTCAGCCCCGCGGCCCTGACCAGCCCGGCCAGCTCCGCGGCGTCCGCCCGCCCGTGCTGCTCGGTCAGGCGTATCGCGTGCGGGTCGGGCTCCGTACGGCCGGGGTCCACCCCGCCGCTCTCGGCACCGGGTCCCCTGCGCTGGTGCGGCAGCGTCTCACCGCGTGGCCCCTCGCCGCGCTCCAGGCGTTCCGGGCGGTCGGGGCGCCCGTCGGCACCCCGGTCCGCCCGGTCCGCGGGATCCTGCGGACGGCGCGCGCGGAACGCCGTCCGGTACGAGGCCGGGGAGGAGCCGAGCTGCCTGCGGAAGTGCCCGCGCAGCGCCACCGGCGACCGGAAGCCGCAGCGGCCCGCCACCTCGTCCACCGAGTAGTCCGACGTCTCCAGCAGCCGCTGCGCCTGGAGCACCCGCTGGGTGATCAGCCACTGCAACGGCGCGCTGCCGGTGAGCGAACGGAAACGGCGGTCGAAAGTGCGACGGCTCATGTACGCGCGGGCGGCCAGCGTCTCCACGTCGAACTGCTCGTGGAGGTGCTCCAGCGCCCACGCGACGACCTCGGCCAGCGGATCCCCGCCGATCTCCTCGGGTAAGGACCGGTCCAGGTAGCGCTCCTGGCCGCCGCTGCGGCGCGGTGGCACGACCAGCCGCCTGGCCAGCGCGTTGGCCGCGTCGGAGCCGTGGTCGGTGCGCACCACGTGCAGGCACAGGTCGATCCCGGCGGCGGTGCCCGCGGAGGTGAGGATGTCCCCGTCGTCCACGAACAGCTCGCGCGGGTCGACGTGGACCGACGGGTAGCGCTTGGCGAGCGTCGGCGCGTACATCCAGTGGGTGGTGGCCGGGCGGCCGTCCAGCAGGCCCGCGGCCGCGAGCACGAAGGCGCCGGTGCACAGGCCTATGATCCGTGCCCCCTCCTCGTGCGCCCTTCGCAACGCGGCCAGCGCGGAGGCGGGCGGCGGCTGGGAGATGGAACGCCAGGCGGGCACCACGATGGTGCCGGCCCGGCCGAGCGCGTCGAGCCCGTACGGCGCGGACAGCTCCAGGCCGCCGGTGGTGCGCAGCGGGCCGTCCTCGCCCGCGCAGACCAGCAGCCGGTAGCGCGGCACCCCGGCGTCCTGCCGGTCCACCCCGAAGACCGACAGCGGGATCGAGCTCTCGAAGATCGGGCCGCCGCTGAACATCAGTACGGCGACGACCTCCTTACGGCGCCGTGCGGAGAGTTTGCGTCCCGGCACCGCCGTGGTGGTGCCGCTGCCCGCCTGGGACGCGACACGGACTGACGGGGTGATGACCTCCGTCGCCGCTCCGGTCCTGGAGTCCTGGGTCATGGCGGATGAGCCCCCCTCGGTAGAAGCAACGTCCTTTCGGTACTGCACGTTTCCCCCGCCGTGTTACCCAAGATCGAATCTACTGCGTTCGCTGCGGATGAGGTGACAAGTTCACCATCCGGTACTAAGTCGACATGACAACTTGGCGCGAAGCATTCGATCACGAAGCGTTCCACTGACCGGGCCCGGTGGGAAGTGCGCCTCGGGCCCGTCTGCCGGTAACTCCCTGGTGTGGCTGGCTTTGGGCATTCTGCGCCGTCATGTTCGCGCAGGTCGAGAGGGGGTGGGGAACTCTTGTTCCCGACCCCGCGGTCACCGTGGGAAGTTGGCCGAAAAGAGACGTCGAACAAGCCCGCACCACCCGCCAACGCGCCGTTGTGCGACTTGCGTTGAGGTGTGCGCCGGAGCGCGCCCCGGAAGCCGGTCGTCCGGTTCGGCCGGGTACCGGCCGCCCGGTCGTTGAACGGGCAGGTCATCGCCGGGAACACGGGCCGGGCGGCCGGTCCTGACGACCGAGGGCCCAAGCCGGACGGACGGTTCGCGGCCTTCCCTCGTACGGTGAATCCGGCCTCCGGCGGTTGACGCGGGGAGGGTTACCGAAGGGGTGAAACGGGGTACGCAATACCCGCGTCCGGCGGCCATGGGCGTTGCGCTTCACGCCCGGCTCCGGCATTCTCTCGGGAACTTCGGGTTACCGACATCGCGGCGGAATGCCTGGCCTGTCTGTGCAGCAGCATGCCGTCGCCGTACCCTGGAGGCAGTGGGAGGGCAATGCCCATACCGGCCATTTGTCGGCCGGTCCCGCGGTCACCGGTGTGCACGCCAGACCTGTCCGCTCCAGCGACGCCGCAGGCGCCGCCTCCCCCGAAAACCCCATCATGGCCGGTTACGAGTTCCCCGACCCCGCCGACGGCAAGCCGATCGCCGACTTCGGCACGGCCCAGCCCGAGACGGCCGCCGAGACCCACCACCACTGCGATCCGGCGTTCCAGCACGGGGTGGTGGTCGGCTTCGACGGATCGGTCTCCAGCGAGCGGGCGCTCGCCTACGCGATCGGCATGGCCCGCAGGGCCGGCTCCGGGCTGATCATCGTCCACGTCGCCAACCGGCTGCCCGCGACGGTCTGGGCCGGCTGCGAGCCGCCCGTCTTCGTGGACGTCCCCGACCACCGCACGGAGGTCCTCGGCCTGGAGCTGGCCTGCGCGGACCACCTGGGCGACGTCTCCTGGATCCTGGTCGAGCGCGGGGGCGACATCTGCCACGAACTGGAGGAGGTCGGCCGCGAGTACAGCGCCGACGCGATCGTCGTGGGCGGCACGCACGGGATCATCGGCAAGATCTTCGGCTCGGTGGCGGGCCGCCTCGCGCGGCGCGCGCAGCGCCCGGTGATTGTGATCCCGTAAGCCCCGTCAGGGGCGCGGGGAACTGCGCGACCAGCCACGACGTATCTGCGGATGGCCACCCGCCGCGGTGCCTGCGGTAGTTCTTCGACCACCAGTCCGTACTGGCTGAGCGCGCAGTTCCCCGCGCCCCTTCGTGGTGACCGCTATTCCACCGTCACGGACTTCGCCAGGTTCCGCGGCTTGTCGATGTCCCGGCCGAGCGCCAACGCCGCGTGGTACGCGAGGAGTTGAAGCGGGACGCCGAGCAGGATCGGGTCCAGCTCGGGCTCGTTGCGGGGGACGACGACCGTGTCGTCGGCGATCTCGTGCACCCGGTGGCCCACCGCAAGGATCCGGCCACTGCGTGCCTTGATCTCCTCCAGCGTCGCCCGGTTCTTCTCCAGCAGCTCGTCGTCGGGGATGATCGCCACCGACGGCACCTCGGGCTCGATCAGCGCGAGCGGCCCGTGCTTCAGCTCGGAGGCGGGGTACGCCTCGGCGTGCACGTACGAGACCTCCTTGAGCTTCAGCGACGCCTCGCGGGCCACCGGATAGCCCCGCACCCGGCCCACGAACATCATGCTCTTCGCGTCCGCGTAGCGCGCCGCGAGCCGCTTGATCTCGTCCTCGCCGTTCAGGATCTCCGCGATCTGCTCCGGGAGCCTGCGCAGGCCCTCGATGATCCGGCGCCCGTCGGCGACCGACAGGTCCCGCACCCGGCCCAGGTGCAGGGCGAGCAGCGCGAAGGCGACCGCGGTGTTGGTGAAGCACTTGGTGGAGACCACGCACACCTCGGGACCCGCGTGCACGTACACCCCGCCGTCCGTCTCCCGGGCGATCGCGGAACCCACCACGTTGACCACGCCGAGCACCCGCGCGCCCTTGCGCTTGAGCTCCTGCACCGCCGCCAGCGTGTCGTAGGTCTCGCCGGACTGGCTGACCGCGATGTAGAGGGTGTCGGGGTCGACCACCGGGTTGCGGTAGCGGAACTCGCTGGCGGGCTCGGCGTCGGCCGGGATGCGGGCCAGCTCCTCGATCATCTGGGCGCCGATCTGCCCCGCGTGGTACGCCGAACCGCAGCCGAGGATCTTCACCCGGCGCACCCCGCGCGCCTCGCGGGCGTCGATGCCCAGGCCGCCCAGGTGCACGGTGGCGAAGCGGTCGTCGATCCGCCCGCGCAGCACCCGGTCGACCGCGTCCGGCTGCTCGCAGATCTCCTTGTGCATGTACGTGTCGTGCCCGGCCATGTCGTACGACTCGGCCGCCCACTCGATCGTGGTCGGCGCGGCGGAGGTGCGGCTGCCCTCGGTGGTGTACGTGCGGTACTCGCCCGCCTTCAGGGTCGCCATCTCGCCGTCGTCCAGCGTGACGACCTGGTTGGTGTGGCGGACCAGCGCGGCGACGTCGGAGGCGACGAACATCTCGTTCTCCCCGATGCCCAGCACCACCGGCGAGCCGTTGCGCGCGACGACGATCCGGTCGGGGAACGCGGCGTGCAGCACGGCGATGCCGTACGTGCCCTCGACCACGGCCAGCGCCTCGCGGACCTTGGCCTCCAGGGTGTCCGCGGAGGAGCGCCCGATCAGGTGGGCGACCACCTCGGAGTCGGTCTCGGAGGCGAACTCCACGCCGTCCGCCACGAGTTTGGCCCGCAGGTCCGCGGCGTTGTCGATGATTCCGTTGTGCACCAGGGCGACCTGGCCCTCGGCGTCCAGGTGCGGGTGGGCGTTCTCGTCGCTGGGCGCGCCGTGGGTGGCCCAGCGGGTGTGGGCGATGCCGGTGGTGCCGGTGAAGCGCTTGGGCAGCCGGTCGTCCAGCTCGCGCACCCGGCCCTTGGCCTTGACCGTCCTGAGCGCGCCGGACTTGCCGGCCACCGCGACACCGGCGGAGTCGTAGCCGCGGTACTCAAGCCGCTGAAGCCCTTCGAGCAGCAGCGGAGCGGCATCCCGCTTCCCGATGTATCCGACGATCCCGCACATGACTGGGCCCTCCCTGGGTCGGTCGTTTGCCGTCGTGCTCGGCCGTGCCCTCCGGCCGCCTTCAGCCGTCTCCGGCTGTCCTCGGCTCTTCTCAGCCGTAGACGATGCGGCGCAGCTGCCGCAGCGAGAACTCCGGCGGGGACACCGCGCGATGCGGCAGCTCCTCGGCGATCCGCTCGAAGATCTCGGCGTTCGCCAGGCCCCTGGCCTGGAGTTCCCGATGCCGGCGGCGGACGAAGTCCTCCGCCGACTCGTCGAAGTACGCCAGGACGTCCAGCACCACCCGGGCGGCCTCGCCGCGTCGCAGCGGTGTGGTCCGCACCAGGTGGTCGATGAGGTCGTCGTGGGACACCCGGCGTTCGAGCACCGGACGATCCTGCGCGATCCGGCCCGCGCACCGCAACAATCCTGCCCGATATCGGGCAGGCGTCGTGGGAAACGGCACTCGGATGGCGTGCGTACGGGGTGACGCGTCCCGGGAACGCGCTCGGGCCGCGGCCCGGAGCGGGGCCACGGCCTGAGTCGGCGGTGCGGGGGAGGGCGAACGGTCACGGGGAGGGCGACCGTTACGGGGAGCGCGAACGACTACGCCGTCACGCCCAGCTCGCGGGCGATCAGCATGCGCTGCACCTCGCTGGTGCCCTCGCCGATCTCCAGGATCTTCGAGTCCCGCCAGAACCGCGCCACCGGGTACTCGTTCATGAAGCCGTAGCCGCCGTGGATCTGGGTGGCCTCGCGCGCGTTGGTGACCGCGGACTCCGAGGAGTACAGCTTGGCCAGCGCCGCCTCCTTCTTGAACGGCTCGCCGCTGATCAGCCGCGCCGCCGCGTCCCGCCACGCCAGCCGCGAGGTGTGGGCGCGCATCTCCATGTCGGCCAGCTTGAACTGGATCGCCTGGTTGGCGCCGATCGGCTTGCCGAACGCCTGCCTGGTCTTCGCGTACTCCACCGACTCGTCCACGCAGCCCTGCGCCAGCCCGGTGCCCAGCGCCGCGATGGCGATCCGGCCCTCGTCCAGGATCCGCAGGAACTGCGCGTACCCCCGGCCGCGCTCGCCGACCAGGTTGGCGGCCGGCACGCGGACGTCGGCGAAGGACAGCTCGCGGGTGTCCGACGCGTTCCACCCGACCTTGGAGTACGGCGCCGCGACCGTGAAGCCCGGGGTGCCGGACGGCACGATGATCGCGGAGATCTCCGGACGGCCGTCCTCCTTGCGGCCGGTGACGGCGGTGACCGTGACCAGGCCCGTGATGTCGGTGCCGGAGTTGGTGATGAAGCACTTGGTGCCGTTGATCACCCACTCGTTCGTGGCCTCGTCCAGCCGCGCGGTGGTCCGCGTGCCGCCCGCGTCGGAGCCGCACTCCGGCTCGGTCAGCCCGAACGCGCCCAGGAGCTCGCCCGCGCACAGCCGGGGCAGCCACTCGCGCTTCTGCTCCTCGGTGCCGAAGCGGAAGATCGGCATCGCGCCCAGCGACACCCCGGCCTCCAGGGTGATGGCGACCGAGGAGTCGACCCGGGCCAGCTCCTCCAGCGCCAGGCAGAGCGCGAAGTAGTCGCCGCCCATGCCGCCGTAGCTCTCCGGGAACGGCAGGCCGAACAGGCCCATGCGGCCCATCTCGCGCACGATCTCGTACGGGAACTCGTGCCGCTCGTAGAAGTCGCCGATCTTCGGCGCGACGACGTCGTGGGCGAACTGCTCGACGGTGCGCCGCAGTTCCTCGTATTCGGCGGGGAGCCGGTGGTCGATCGACATGGTGACTACTCCTCGTGGGAGAGGGCGCGGACGGTGCGGGACGGGCTGGGTCGGCCCAGGTGCCCGGCCATCCACACGCTGGTGGCGGTGAGGCGGGCGAGGTCGACCCCGGTGTCGATGCCGAGACCGGTCAGCATCCACACGAGGTCCTCGGTGGCGAGGTTGCCCGTGGCGCTCTTGGCGTAGGGGCAGCCGCCGAGTCCTCCGGCCGAGGCGTCCACGGTGGTGACGCCGAAGCGGAGGGCGGCCAGGGTGTTGGCGAGTGCCTGGCCGTAGGTGTCGTGGAAGTGCACCGCGAGGCGCGCGGCGGGCAGCCCCGCCTCGCCCAGCGTGGTCAGCAGGGCGGTGACGTGGCCCGGGGTGGCCACGCCGATGGTGTCGCCGAGGCTCAGCTCGTCGCAGCCGAGGTCCGCCAGCCGCTTCGCCACCCCGGCCACCTGGTCCACCGGCACGGCGCCCTCCCAGGGGTCGCCGAAGCACATCGACAGGTAGCCGCGCACGCTCGCCCCGGCGTCCCTGGCCTTGGCCACCACGGGCTCGAACATGGCCAGCGACTCGTCGACGGTGCGGTTGAGGTTGGCCTTGGCGAACGACTCGGTGGCGCTGCCGAACACCGCGATCTCGCGCACCCCGAGCGCCAGCGCCCGGTCCAGCCCGCGTTCGTTGGGCACCAGGACCGGCAGCCGTACGCCGTCCAGATCGCCGAGCAGTGGCATCAGGGCCTCCGCGTCGGCGAGTTGGGGCACCCACTTGGGGTGCACGAAGCTGGTCGCCTCGATCGTGGTCAGCCCCGCGTCGGCGAGGCGGTGCACGAACTCGGCCTTCACCTCGGTCGGCACGGTGGCCTTCTCGTTCTGCAACCCGTCGCGCGCGCCGACCTCGTGGATCCGCACCCGGGCGGGGAGGCCCGGCTCCGGCAGGACCATGGGCAGCCCGGAGGGCTTGGCGCCCGGTTCGTCGATGGCTGTCACCGGTCCGCCTCGCTCTCGCTGTCGCTGCCGTGCGGGACGACGTCGCTGTCGTGCGGGATCACGACCGCGAGGACCTGGTCCATCGCGACCGTGCTGCCGGGGGTGACGTTGATCTCGGCGACCGTGCCGTCGTGCGGGGCGGCGATGACGTGCTCCATCTTCATCGCCTCGACCACCAGCAGGCTCTGGCCCGCGGTCACCTCGTCCCCGGCCGACGCCTTGACCACCGTGACGGTGCCCGGCATCGGCGCGGTCAGCGTGTCGGTCCCGGCCGCCCCGGCGCCGCCGCGCAGCGCCGCCTCCACCGGGTCGTACCCGGCGACATGCCAGGTGTGGGCGTCGCGGCCGAGCCAGTCACCGGCGCGGTGAAAGACGTGGGTGACGCCGTCGTGGTGCAGCACGACCCGCGTACCGTCGCCGCGCACCCACGCCGCCACCGGTTCGCCGTCGCCGACCCTGACCTCGCCCTCGCGCACCAGCACCCGCACCGGCTCGTGGCCCGGCACCCGCAGGTCGACCGGCGTCCACGCCGCATCGCCGCCGAGCCGCCAGCCGCTCACCGAGCCGAACGGGTCCACCCAGCCGCCCGCGTCCGGCACCGGCACGCGGGCCGCCTGCCGCAACAGCGCCGCCGCCGCGTACACCTCGTCGGGCACGGCGTCGTCGACGAGCGTGTCCACGTCCCGCTCCACCAGCCCGGTGTCCAGCGCCCCCGCGACCACATCGGGGTGGCCCAACAGCTCCCGCAGGAAGCCCGCGTTGGTCTGCACGCCGAGGATCACCGTGTCCGCGAGCGCCGCCCGCAGCTTGCGCAGCGCGGTCGGGCGGTCCGGGCCGTAGGCGATGACCTTCGAGAGCATCGGGTCGTAGAGGCTGCCGATCTCGGTGCCCTCGCTGAGCCCCGAGTCGGTGCGCACCCCGTCGCCGTTCGGTTCGTCGAGCGCCAGCACCGTGCCGCCGGAGGGCAGGAAGCCGCGGGCCGGGTCCTCGGCGCAGACGCGGGCCTCGATCGCGTGGCCGGTGAGCGTGACGTCGTCCTGGCCGAAGGCGAGCGGCTCGCCGCAGGCCACCCGTACCTGCCACTCCACCAGGTCGAGCCCGGTCACCAGCTCGGTCACCGGGTGCTCGACCTGGAGCCGGGTGTTCATCTCCATGAAGCAGTACGCCGACGGGTCGGCGCCCGGCACGATGAACTCCACGGTGCCCGCGCCCACGTAGCCGCAGGAGCGGGCGGCCTGCACGGCGGCCTCGCCCATCGCGGCCCGGGTGACCTCGTCCAGCAGGACTGACGGGGCCTCCTCGATGACCTTCTGGTGGCGCCGTTGCAGCGAGCACTCGCGCTCGCCGAGGTGCACGACCGTGCCGTGGGCGTCCGCCAGCACCTGGATCTCGATGTGCCGGGGGCGGTCGATCCAGCGCTCGACCAGCAGCGTGTCGTCACCGAACGAACCGCGCGCCTCGCGCCGGGCCGCGGCGATCTCGTCGGCGAGCAGCGCCTCGTCGCGCACCAGCCGCATGCCCTTGCCGCCGCCGCCCGCGGACGGCTTGAGCAGCACCGGGGTGCCGATCTCCCGTGCCGCCGCGATCAGTTGCTCGTCGCTCAGGCCGCTGCCGCTGGATCCGGGGACGACCGGGACACCGGCGACCTTCACCGTCTCCTTGGCGCGGATCTTGTCGCCCATCAGCTCGATGGCGCCGGCGGGCGGGCCGATGAAGACCAGCCCGGCGTCCTCGCAGGCGCGGGCGAACGCCGCGTTCTCGGCGAGGAAGCCGTAGCCGGGGTGGACCGCCTGCGCGCCGGTGCGGGCGGCGGCCTCCAGCAGCCGGTCGATCCGCAGGTAGCTGTCGGCGGCGGACGGCGGGCCGATGCGCACCGCGGTGTCGGCCTCGGCGACGTGGCGGGCGTCGGCGTCGGCGTCGCTGAAGACGGCGACGGATCGCACGCCCAGGCGGCGCAGGGTGCGGATCACCCGGACCGCGATCTCGCCGCGGTTGGCGACCAGCACGGTGTCGAACATCGGCCGCGTGCGGTGGGTCCGCCGAGTCGGGTCCAGCGGGGTCTGGTGTGTCAGGTCCATGAGAGTGCTCCCCCCTACATCCGGAAGACGCCGTAGCCGGGGGCGAGCGGGCCCCGGTCCGGGATGGGCGCGTTGGCGCAGGCGGTCAGGGCCAGGCCCAGCACCGTGCGGGTCTGGAGCGGGTCGATCACGCCGTCGTCCCACAGCCGCGCGGTGGCGTAGTACGCGTTGCCCTGCGTCTCGTACTGGGCGCGGATCGGGTCCTTGAAGCGCTCCTCGTCCTCGGCGGGCCACTGCTCGCCCGCCGCCTCCAGCTGGTCGCGCTTGACGGTGGCGAGCACCGAGGCGGCCTGCTCACCACCCATCACGGAGATCTTCGCGTTGGGCCACATCCACAAGAATCGCGGAGAGTAGGCGCGACCGCACATCGAGTAGTTTCCCGCGCCGTAGGAGCCGCCGATGACCACGGTCAGCTTCGGCACCCGGGTGCAGGCGACCGCGGTGACCATCTTGGCGCCGTGCTTGGCGATGCCGCCCGCCTCGTACTGGCGGCCGACCATGAAACCGGAGATGTTCTGCAGGAAGAGCAGCGGGATGCCGCGCTGGTCGCACAACTCGATGAAGTGCGCGCCCTTGAGGGCGGACTCGCCGAACAGGATGCCGTTGTTGGCGACGATGCCGACCGGGTGGCCGTGCAGCCGGGCGAAGCCGGTGACCAGCGTCGTGCCGTACTCCGCCTTGAACTCGGCGAACCTGCTGCCGTCCACCAGTCGCGCGATGACCTCGCGCACGTCGTACGGCGTACGCGAGTCGACCGGGACGGCGCCGTAGAGCCCGGCCGGGTCGACCGCGGGCTCCTCGACGGGCTCCACGGACCACGGCAGCGCGCCGCGGACGGGCAGCGTGCCGACGATGTCGCGGACGATGCGCAGCGCGTGGGCGTCGTCCTGCGCGAGGTGGTCGGTGACGCCGGAGACCTTGGAGTGCACCTCGCCGCCGCCCAGTTCCTCGGCGGTCACCACCTCGCCGGTGGCCGCCTTCACCAGCGGCGGGCCGCCGAGGAAGATCGTGCCCTGGTCGCGCACGATGACCGCCTCGTCGCTCATCGCGGGCACGTAGGCGCCGCCCGCGGTGCACGAGCCCATGACGGCGGCGATCTGCGGGATGCCGCGGGCGGACATGGTGGCCTGGTTGTAGAAGATCCGGCCGAAGTGCTCGCGGTCGGGGAAGACCTCGTCCTGCCGGGGGAGGAAGGCGCCGCCGGAGTCCACCAGGTAGACGCACGGCAGGCGGTTCTCCAGGGCGACTTCCTGGGCGCGCAGGTGCTTCTTGACGGTCATCGGGTAGTACGTGCCGCCCTTGACGGTGGCGTCGTTGGCGACGACCACCACCTCGCGGCCCGAGACCCGCCCGATCCCGGCGATCACACCGGCGGCCGGGGCCTGGCCCTCGTACATCCCGTCCGCGGCCAGCGGCGCCAGCTCCAGGAAGGGCGAGCCGGGGTCGAGCAGCCCGTCCACCCGGTCGCGGGGGAGCAGCTTGCCGCGCGCGGTGTGCCGGGCGCGGGACTTCTCCCCGCCGCCCAGCCGCGCGGCGGCGAGCTTCTCGCGCAGCCGGGCCGACAGCTCGGCGTGCGCCGCCGCGTTGGCCGCGAAGGCGTCGGAGGCCGGATCGGCCGCGCTGCGCAGCGCGGGTGGTGCCGTGTCACGCATGTCGTGGGCTCCCTTGCACACGTACGCGATGGGTGGTCGCCGGAGCGATCCCTGGGTGATGGCTGACGACCGCGCGGGGCCGCCGTCCGCCACCGATGTTAGTGACCGTTAACGTCTTTGAGGCCAAGGTTAACGCTCGCTAACGCGGAATGTCTAGAATCTTCTGCATGCAGCCGACGAAGGCCGGGGCGACCCGGCGCGAGCAGATCCTCAAGGAGGCCGCGCAGCTGTTCGCCGAGCGCGGGTTCCACGGCGTCGGCGTCGACGAGATCGGCGCCGCCGTCGGCATCAGCGGCCCCGGCCTGTACCGCCACTTCGCCGGCAAGGACGCGATGCTCGCCGAGCTGCTGGTCGGCATCAGCGGCAGGCTGCTGGCCGCGGGCAAGCACCGCATCGCCCGCGCGGACTCGGCAGGCGAGGCGCTGGACGCCCTGGTGCGCGGCCATGTCGACTTCGCGCTCGACGACCGCCCGCTGATCGTGCTGCACGACCGCGAGCTGGACCGGCTGCGCGAGTCGGACCGCAAGCTGGTGCGGCAGTTGCAGCGGCAGTACGTCGAGCTGTGGGTGGAGGTCGTACGGGAGGTGCACCCGGACGCCGGCGAGTCGCAGGCGCGAGCCGCCGTGCACGCGGTCTTCGGCCTGCTCAACTCCACCCCGCACCTGGGCACCCGTGGCGACCTGTCCGGCCGCCAGGCCGCCGCCGCACTGCTGCGCAGGCTCGCGCTGGGCGCGTTCACGGCGCTGGACGGCAAGGGGGAGCCGGGCTGAGCCCTGGGCGGGCAGGGCGAGCCGCCGCAGGAGCGGGCCGGGGCCCGGTGGAGAGAGGCGCTGGACAGATCCGCCAACCGAGAAGTAACTTGCCAAGCGCTTGCTTAGGCCGGTTTCCATCGGCCGCCGGGCCGGATCCCGCCGGCCGGTCCCGCCCACGCGCTTGAGGAGGCCAGCGTGCGCCGCACGGTGTTCAACGAGGACCACGAGGCGTTCCGGTCCACGATCCGCGACTTCATCGCCACCGAGGTCACCCCCGTCTACCCCGAGTGGGAGCAGGCCGGACACGCCCCGCGCGACTTCTACTACAAGCTCGGCGAGCTGGGCGTCTTCGGCATCGAGGTGCCGGAGGAGTACGGCGGCGCGGGTGAGACCAGCTTCAAGTTCAACGCGGTCATCTCCGAGGAGTGCGCCCGCGCGGGCGTCAGCTTCGGCGGCAGCGGCGTGCACACCGCGCTGTGCCTGCCGTACCTGCTCAAGTACGCCGACGACGAGCAGAAGAAGCGCTGGCTGCCGAAGTTCGTCACCGGCGAGATGATGACCGCGATCGCCATGACCGAGCCCGGCACCGGCTCGGACCTCGCGGGCATGAAGACCACCGCCCGGCTGTCGCAGGACGGCACGCACTACGTGCTCAACGGCGCCAAGACCTTCATCACCGGCGGCGTCCTCGCCGACCGCGTCCTGGTCTGCTGCCGCACCTCCGCGCCGACCCCCGAGGACCGGCGTGGCGGGATCTCCATCCTCGTCGTCGACACCAAGAGCGAGGGCTACGCGGTCGGCCGCAAGCTGGAGAAGCTGGGCCTGAAGTCCTCCGACACCGCCGAGTTGTCGTTCACCGACGTCCACGTCCCCGTCGAGGACCTGCTCGGCGAGGAGGGCAAGGCGTTCGAGTACCTCACGCACAACCTCCCGCAGGAACGTCTCGGCATCGCGCTGGGCGCCTACTCCCAGGCCGCCGCCGCGATCCGCTTCGCCACCGACTACGTGCGCGAGCGCACCGTCTTCGGCAAGCCGGTCGCGGGCTTCCAGAACACCAAGTTCGTGCTCGCCGACTGCAAGGCCGAGGTGGACGCCGCCCAGGCGGTGGTCGACCGCGCGCTCGACGCCCTCGACGCGGGCGAGCTGACCCCGGCCGACGCCGCCTCCGCCAAACTGTTCTGCACCGACGTCGCGGCCCGCGTCATCGACAAGTGCCTGCAACTGCACGGCGGTTACGGCTACATGATGGAGTACCCCATCGCCCGCCTGTACGCGGACACCCGCGTCACCCGCATCTACGGCGGCACCAGCGAGGTCATGCGGTCCATCATCGCCAAGTCCATGGGCCTGTGAGCGGAAGACCGGAGCCGACGATGGACGCCCCGCTCAAGGACCTGCTCGACCTGCTCGACCTGGAGCGGATCGAGGCGAACATCTTCCGCGGCCGCAGCCGCCCCGCCGTCGTCCCCCGGGTCTTCGGCGGCCAGGTCGCCGCCCAGGCCCTGGTCGCCGCGGGCCGCAGCGTGCCGCAGGACCGGCACGCCCACTCCCTGCACGCCTACTTCCTGCGCCCCGGCGACCCCGGCGCGCCGATCGTCTACGAGGTCGACCGCATCCGCGACGGCCGCTCCTTCACCACCCGCCGGGTGGTGGCCGTCCAGCACGGGCAGCCGATCTTCCACCTGTCCGCGTCGTTCCAGACGTACGAGGAGGGGCTGGAGCACCAGGAGCCCATGCCGGACGCGCCCGACCCCGAGACGCTGCCGCCCGCGGAGGAGGTGCTGCCGAAGCACGCCGGGTACTTCCCCGACCCCTCGGTGGTGGACCGGCTGCTGGAGGCCAGGGCCGCCGTCGACCTCAGGTACGCCCAGGACCCGCCCTACCTGAGCGTCGGGCGGCCGCGCGAGCCGCGCTCGCAGGTGTGGTTCCGCACCCGCGGCGAACTCGCCGACGACCCCCTGCTCCACGTCTGCCTGGCCACCTACGTCTCCGACATGACGCTGCTGGACTCCGTGCTGCTCGCGCACGGGCGCGGCGGCTGGGCGGTCGGCGACGTGGTGGGCGCCAGCCTGGACCACGCCATGTGGTTCCACCGGCCGTTCCGCGCCGACGAGTGGCTGCTGTACGACCAGCAGTCGCCGTCCGCGTCCGGCGGGCGGGGCCTCGGCACGGCGCGCATCTACACCCGCGACGGACGGCTCGCCGTCTCCGTCATCCAGGAGGGCGTGGTGCGCGTCCCGCGCGCCTGAGCGGCTATCCGGCGAGCCCGGCCGCGTTCAGCAGGTACGCGGTCATCGGGTCGTAGTAGTGCGGCGCCACGTGGTCGTCGAGCGGCACGGTGACCTCCAGCATGCCCTCCGTCTCGCCGACGAACAGCGCGGGGTCGTTGCAGTCCGCGTACCCGACCGCGTCGATCCCGCGCCGGCCTGCGCACCCCGCCCAGCCGTGGTCGGCGACCACCAGGTCGGGCAGCGGCCGCCCCTCGCGTTCCAACGCGTCCAGGATCGCCGACATCGGGTCGGGGGAGTGGGTGTGCACCAGCGCCGCGCCGCGCAGCAGCATCGCGACGCCGCCGATCTGCAGCACCCGCCCCTCGTCCGCGAACAGCCCCTCCGGGATCGTCACGACCTCGCAGCCCGCCGCGCGCAGCGCCGCCCCCGTCGCCTGGTGCACCCCGAGCAGCCCGCCGGGGTGGCCGGTGGCCAGCAGCACCCGCCGCCCGCCCTCGGCCGCCTTGCGCAGCGTCGCCGCCGCCCGGTCCAGCGCGGCCACCGTCAGCTCCGGGTCGATGGTGTCCTGGCCCGAGCGGTACGCCGGGTCGGCGATCACCCCGCAGCGCTCCGCCATCAGCTCCAGCACCGCGTCCTCGTCCTGCCACCGGTCGCCGAGGTCGAGACCCAGCCAGTAGTACCGGTTGCCCGCGGCCAGCTCGCGGTAGTGGTCGAGGTTGTTCTCGCGGCTGGTGGCGACGGCTCCGGCGATACGGGTGCGTATCAGGTGCTCGGTCAGGGCGGTGCGGGACGGTGCGTGAACTGTGGGCATGCCTTCATTGTCGCGTGCCGGGGAACGGGTGTACGGGGGGTGGGCGATCGAGACGAAGGCGTGACCGGCTCGTGCCTTCGCCACGACCGCGTGAGCCTGCCTCGCCACGACCGCCTACAGGTGGCGCAGGGCCAGCCACAGGTCGGCTCGGACGTCGGGGTCGTTCAGGTCCGCGTCCAGCAGGTCCGCGGCCCTCGCCACGCGCTGCCTGACGGTGTTGCGGTGCACCCGCAGGGCCGCCGCCGTACGGTCCCAGCCGCCGTGCAGCGCGAGCCACGTCCGCAACGTCTCCAGCAACGCCGGTGAACCGGCCACCGGCGCCAGCCGCGCCGCCGCGTACGCCCGCGCGTCCTCCGGCGGCAGCAGCGCCCCGATACCGTCGTCCGCCGCCCGGTGCCGTACCACCGCCGTGTGCGAGGCGACCGCCCTGCGCAGCGCGGCCCCGGCCTGGGCGTCCGCACCGGGCAGCTCCGCGGTCCTGGCCGGCGCGCTCACCCCCAGCGTCCAGCCCGGCACCGCGACCTGCTCACGCCCAGGCGCCCCCGTCTCCTCCGGCACCAGCACGCGCACCGGCCCGCCCTCCTCCGCGTCCGCCAGCGGGCTGCCGAGGGCGGCGGCCAGCGCGGCGGCGGACGCGCGCGGCGACGGGTCGGCGGGGTCGCGGCGGTGGCCGTGCACCACCGTCCACCACGGCTCCGGCGCCCCGGACAGCAGCGGTGCGACCGTCTCGGAGTCCGCTCCCAGCAACAGCCTGACCAGGGCGGACGTGCGATCGGCCGAGGCGGCGCCCAGGTCGCGGGCGGTCAGCAGCGACAGCAGGACGGCGGCCACCCCCGCGATCGCCGCTCCGCCCGCCTCACCGCCCTCCGGCATCGCCAGCACCAGTGCCGCCGTCCCGCCCTCGCCCAGCGCGTGCGCCAGCAGCCGCCGTCCGCCCGCCGCCTCCGCCGCCGTCGTGGGCGCCCCGGCCCGCCCGCTCCGCACGACCCCGGCCAGCTCCCGCATCGCCTCCGCCACGTCGTCCGGCGGCACCGGCCCCGCCGCGTACAGCTCCTCCCTCCGCGACCCCAGCACGCAGGCCCGCGCGCCCAGCCGCCGGGCCAGCTGCCGCAGCACCGCGGGCACCGGGTCCGGCGCCGCCGCGGCCGCCGCCAGCCCCTGCTGCGCCTGCGCCACCCGCCGCAGCTCCCGGTGCCTGGCCTGCGCCATCAACTGCCACACCGCCCGCGCCACCCCCGCGAACGGCGTCCCCGGTGGCACCTCGACCAGCGGCACCCCGTACCGCTCGCAGGCCCGCGGCAGCGCCCGCGGGGTCTCCTCCAGCACCGGCGTCACCCCGAAGCCCAGCGCCGCCACCCCGCCGCGCGCCAGCCGTGCCACGTATCCGTCCAGCACGTCCGCCGCCCCCGTCGCGTCCTCCGGGGGAAAGTGCACGCCCGCCGTCAGCAACAGCTCGCCGCCGAGCAGGTACGGCACCGGATCGGCCATCTCGCTCGCGTGCACCCACCGCACCGCGACACCCCCGGGATCAGGCCCGGCGAGCCTGCGCAGGCCCAGGTCGGCGTGGTCCAGCAGCGCCGCCAACGGCACCGCGGGCGTGGGCGGGGTCAACTCGGGCATGGACGAACCGTTCAGCGAAGGCTTCCGATATGGAGGAAACGTACACTTCAGCGTCGCCCCACGGCGACCTAGGGTTTCCTATCGAGACGGCCGCCGACCGCCCTCGCCCCGCACCGGCGCCCGACGTCCACCCGTACCTCGCCGACCCACGTTGATCAATATTGATCAACGTTGACCAAGGGGACACCCACCATGACCAGCAGCACCGGGCCGCGCGGCCCCGTCGACTCCTCCCGCGTCCCGCGTTACGCCGGGCCCGCCACCTTCGCGCGGCTGCCGCGTATCGACGAGGTCGGCGCCGCCGACGTGGCGGTCGTCGGCGTCCCCTTCGACAGCGGCGTCTCCTACCGGCCCGGCGCCCGCTTCGGCGGCAACGCCATCCGTGAGGCGTCCCGCCTGCTGCGCCCCTACAACCCGGCGCAGGACGCCTCCCCGTTCGCCCTCGCCCAGGTCGCCGACGCCGGTGACATCGCGGTCAACCCGTTCAACATCAACGAGGCCGTCGAGACCGTCCAGGCCGCCGCCGACGACCTGCTGGACGGCGGCGCCCGGCTGATGACGCTGGGCGGCGACCACACCATCGCGCTGCCGCTGCTGCGCTCCGTCGCCCGCAAGCACGGCCCCGTCGCCCTGCTGCACTTCGACGCCCACCTCGACACCTGGGACACCTACTTCGGTGCCGAGTACACCCACGGCACGCCGTTCCGCCGGGCCGTCGAGGAGGGCATCCTCGACACCTCCGCCCTCTCCCACGTCGGCACCCGCGGCCCGCTCTACGGCAAGCAGGACCTCGCCGACGACGAGAAGATGGGCTTCGGCATCGTCACCTCCGCCGACGTCATGCGGCGCGGCGTGGACGAGGTGGCCCAGCAGCTGCGCGAGCGCATCGGCGACCGCCCGCTGTACATCTCCATCGACATCGACGTGCTCGACCCGGCCCACGCGCCCGGCACCGGCACCCCCGAGGCGGGCGGCCTGACCTCCCGCGAACTGCTGGAGATCCTGCGCGGCCTGGCCTCCTGCCACCTGGTCTCCGCCGACCTGGTCGAGGTCGCCCCGGCCTACGACCACGCCGAGATCACCTCGGTCGCGGCCTCCCACACCGCGTACGAGCTGACCACGATCATGTCCCGGCAGATCGCGGCGTCCCGCGAGGGCTGACCCCGCGCACGCCCCCACGGGTCCTAGGTCCTTCGCCCTACCGGGCTCGGACCTGGGACCCGCTTTTTGTTGCGGACGGATGAAATCCGCTTCCCCCGGCGTTGCAGCCTTCCGGGCGCGGCCGGGTGGCGGCCGACGCGACGGGAGGCACTGAGTGGCGGCGACGACGCGGACCGCGAGCACGACGGAACGGCCCGCCGGGGGCCCGGACGGGCCCGGCGACGGCCGCGCGAGGAGCGCGGGCGGACGCCCCGGCCAGGGCTGGCTGCGGCGCATCACCGCCGACAGCTGGCACTACCGCCACGCGGTCCTGCTCGCGCTCGGCGCCTCCCTCGTCGGCATGGCCGTCACCGCGCTCGTCCCGCTGCTGCCCCGTCTGATCATCGACGACGTCGTCGCCGGGCACACCGGCTCCGTCGGCCTGTGGGCCTCGCTGATGGTGGTGGCCGCGCTCGCCGTCTACGCCTCCACCTACGTGCGCCGCTACTACGGCGGACGCCTCGCCCTCGACGTCCAGTACGACCTGCGCACCGCGATGTTCCGCACCATCTCGCGGCTCGACGGCGCCCGGCAGGACGCGCTCGACACCGGGCAGGTGGTCGGCCGCGCCACCAGCGACCTCCAGCTG
Source organism: Streptantibioticus parmotrematis (assembly GCF_019890615.1). Lineage (GTDB taxonomy): Bacteria > Actinomycetota > Actinomycetes > Streptomycetales > Streptomycetaceae > Streptantibioticus_D > Streptantibioticus_D parmotrematis. Next base: position 131,468 of record NZ_JAINVZ010000010.1, read on the forward strand.
ATCCAGGGCCTGCTGTTCATGATCCCCGTCATGCTCGGCAACCTGCTGCTGTTCGTGATGTCCCTGGTCGTGATGGCGGTGCTCTCCCCGCTGCTCACCCTGATCGCGCTCGCCGTCGCCCCCGCCCTGTGGTTCCTGGCCAACCGCAGCCGCACCCGGCTCTTCCCCGCCACCTGGTACGCGCAGGGCGAGGCCGCCGCCGTCGCCGGAGTCGTGGACGGCGCGGTCACCGGCGTCCGCGTCGTCAAGGGCTTCGGCCAGGAGACGCAGGAAGAGGAGAAGCTGCGCCGCGTCAGCCTGCGCCTGTTCGCCGCCCGGCTGCGCACCGTACGCCTCAACGCCCGCTACAACCCGGCCCTCCAGGCGGTCCCCGCGCTCGGGCAGGTCGCCATGCTCGCCCTCGGCGGCTGGATGGCCGTCCACCACCAGATCACCCTGGGCACCTTCGTCGCCTTCTCCACCTACCTCGCCCAGCTCACCGGCCCGGTGCGGATGCTGACCATGATGCTCACCGTCGGCCAGCAGGCCCGCGCGGGCGTCGAGCGGGTCTACGAACTGATCGACACCGAACCGGGGATCACCGAGTCCCCTCACGCCCGCGCACTGCCGCGCGACGCGGACGCCGACATCGAGTTCGACGACGTGACCTTCGGCTACGACCCGGACCGCCCGGTACTGGAGCACCTCAGCCTGCGCGTCGAACCCGGCGAGACGCTCGCCGTCGTCGGCGCCTCCGGCTCCGGCAAGTCCACCGTCTCCCTGCTGCTGCCCCGCTTCTACGACGTCTCCGGCGGCGCGGTACGGGTCGGCGGCACCGACGTGCGCGACCTCACCCTGGACTCGCTGCGCGCCGCCATCGGCCTCGTCCCCGAGGACAGCTTCCTGTTCTCCGACTCGGTCCGCGCCAACATCGCCTACGGCCGCCCCGACGCCACCGACGCCGAGATCGAGGCCGCCGCCCGCGCCGCCCAGGCCCACGGCTTCATCTCCGCCCTGCCCAAGGGCTACGACACGGTCGTCGGCGAACAGGGCCTCACCCTCTCCGGCGGCCAGCGCCAGCGCGTCGCCCTCGCCCGCGCCGTCCTCACCGACCCCCGCCTCCTGCTGCTCGACGACGCCACCTCCGCGGTGGACGCCCGCGTCGAGGCGGAGATCCACGACGCCCTGCGCGAGGTCATGCGCGGCCGCACCACCCTCCTGATAGCCCACCGCCGCTCCACCCTCGCCCTCGCCGACCGCGTCGCCGTACTCGACCACGGACGCCTGGTGGACGTCGGCACCCACGACGAACTCCAGGAGCGCTGCGCCCTCTACCGCCGCCTGCTGACCGACCCGGACGAACTCGCTGGGGACGACGCGTGGTCGCCGGATCCGGCGGGGCGCGTGCGGGTCGTGGGGGAGGGCGGGGCCGAGCCGGAGGGACGGGCTGCCGACGGGATCACGCCCGAGCTGTGGCCCAGGTCCGATCGCGGCGCTCGAGGGGAGAGCCAGGTCGGCGTGGCGACCGCCTCGGCTGCCGCCGGGCCCGGCATGGCGGGTGCCCTCGCCGGGATGCCGGCCACCCCCGAACTGCTCGCCCGCGTCGCCGCGTTGCCCCCGGCGACCGACACCCCCGACATCGACGACACCGCCGTCCGCGCCGCCGAACCGCACTTCGGGCTGCGCGCCATGCTCCGCGGCTTCACCGCCCCGCTCCTGATCAGCCTCGCCCTGGTCGCGGCCGACGCGCTGGGCGGCCTGCTGCTGCCGATCCTCATCCGGCACGGCATCGACCAGGGCGTCGACCGCCTCGCCCTCGGCGCCGTCTGGTCCGCCTCCGGCCTCGCCCTCCTGGTCGTCCTCGTCCAGTGGGCCGCCGAGGTCGGCGAGAACCAGATGACCGGCCGCACCGGCGAACGCGTCCTGTACTCCCTGCGCCTGAAGATCTTCGCCCAGCTCCAGCGCCTCGGACTCGACTACTACGAACGCGAGTTGACCGGCCGCGTCATGACCCGCATGACCACCGACGTCGACGCCCTCAGCTCGTTCCTCCAGACCGGCCTGGTCACCGCCGTCGTCAGCCTGCTGACCTTCTTCGGCATCCTCGTCGCCCTGCTCGCCCTCGACGTGGAACTCGCCCTCGTCGTCTTCGCCACCCTCCCGCCCCTGATCGCCGCCACCATCGTCTTCCGCCGCAAGTCGGTACGCGCGTACGGCCTGGCCCGTGACCGGGTGAGCGTCGTCAACGCCGACCTCCAGGAACACGTGGCGGGCCTGCGCGTCGTCCAGGCGTTCCGTGGCGAACGCGCCGGCGCCCGCCGCTTCGCGGAACGCTCCGACGCCTACCGCCAGGCCCGGGTGCGCGGCCAATGGTACATATCCGTCTACTTCCCCTTCGTGCAGTTCCTCTCCAGCGTCGCCGCCGCCCTCGTGCTGATCGTCGGCGCCGGCCGGGTCGGTGACGGCACCCTGACCGCCGGCGCCCTCGTCGCCTACCTGCTCTACATCGACCTGTTCTTCTCACCCGTCCAGCAGCTCTCCCAGGTCTTCGACGGCTACCAGCAGGCGTCCGTCTCGCTCGGCCGCATCGCCGAACTCCTGCGCCTGCCCACCACGACCCCGCTGCCCCAACGCCCCGTGCCGGTACCGTCGTCCGGCCTGCGCGGCGAGATCTCCTTCGACGACGTCCACTTCGCCTACGGCGACGGCGAGGAGGCACTGGCCGGCATCGACCTGCGCGTCCCCGCCGGGCAGACCGTCGCCTTCGTCGGCGAGACCGGCGCCGGCAAGTCCACCCTGGTCAAGCTCGTCGCCCGGTTCTACGACCCGACCGGCGGCGCCGTGCGCGTCGACGGCCTCGACCTGCGCGACCTCGACCTGACCGGTTACCGCCGCAGGCTCGGCGTCGTCCCCCAGGAGCCGTACCTCTTCCCCGGCACCATCCGCGACGCCATCGCCTACGGCCGTCCCGACGCCACCGACGCCGAGGTCGAAACCGCCGCCCGCGCGGTCGGCGCCCACGAGATGATCGCCACGCTCGCCGACGGCTACCTGCACCGCGTCGGCGAACGCGGCCGCAACCTGTCCGCCGGACAGCGCCAGCTCATCGCCCTGGCCCGCGCCGAACTGGTCGACCCCGACGTGCTGCTGCTCGACGAGGCGACCGCCGCGCTCGACCTGGCGACCGAGGCCGTGGTCAACGCCGCCGCCGACCGCCTCGCGGTGCGCAGGACCACCCTGGTCGTCGCCCACCGCCTGACCACGGCCGCCCGCGCCGACCGCGTCGTCGTCATGGACCACGGCCGGGTCGTCGAGGACGGCACGCACGCCGAACTCCTCGCCGCCGACGGTCGCTACGCCGAACTGTGGCGCACCTTCGCGGGCGAACCGGCCGACACCGCCGCCTGACCGCCCGACCCGCCCCGACGTCCTACGCGAACTCGCCCAGCAGCCGCATCAGATGCTCCCGCCCCGCGTCCAGCAGCCCCGGCAACCCGGCCGCCTGCGGATACCACCGCTTCTCGTACTCCCAGCACAGCCAGCCGTCCCACCCCTCGCGGCTGAGCACCTCCACGCACCCGTCGAGCGGCACCACCCCGCGCCCCAACGGCAACGGCGTCAACTCCTCCGCCGACGCGACGTCCTTGACCTGGACGTACCCCAGATACGGCGCCAGCGCCGGATACGACGCGGCGGGCTCCTCGCCGCCGCGCCAGGTGTGCAGCACGTCCCACAGCGCGCCCACCGCCCGGTGCCCGACCGGCCCCAGCACGCGCGCCAGATCGGCGGCCGTGCGATGCGAGTCATGCGTCTCGACCAGCACCCGCACTCCGCGCTCCGCGGCGTACGGCGCGGCCGCCGCCAGCCGCCGCGCCGCCACCGCGTCGTCCTGCGGCCCACTCCCGCCGGGGAAGACCCTCACGAACGGCGCGCCCAGATCGCCCGCCAGCCCGACCTGCCGCCGCAGGTCCTCCACCACCGGATCGTCCGCCCCGGGCGCCGCCACCCGCGTGTACGCGGCCACGCAGAGGATCTCCACCCCCGCGGCCCCGAACACCTCCCGCACCCGGGCCCGCGCGTCCCCGTCCAGCCCGGCGTGCACCGGCTCCTCGTCCCGGTCGGCGCGCAACTCCACGCCGTGGAAGCCGTGTTCGCGCGCCAGCCCGACCACCTGCTCCACCGGCAGTCCGGGCACGCCGAGAGTGGAGAACGCGAGCCTCACAGTGTCATCACCCAGTCCTGTCCCATCAGGTCCTTGCCGAAGCTGTGGTGGGGTTTCTCCGCCACCAGCTCGAACCCGTGCCGCTCATAGATCTTCCGGGCCGCCGCCAGCACGTCATTGGTCCACAACACGATCTCCCGGTACCCCGCCTGCCGCGCGAAACACACGCACTGGCTCACCAACCGGTCGCCGACGCCGTTCCCCCGCGCCGTGGGCGCCACCAGCAGCAGCCTCAGCCGCGCCGTCTCGTCGCTCTCCCGCACGCACATCACACACCCGACCGGCTCGCCGTCGAACTCGGCGATCCACAGCGCCTCGCGAGCCGGATCGTGCCCACTCGCGAAGTCCCCCACGATCCGGGTGACCAGCGCCTCGTACTCCTCGTTCCACCCGAACTGCTCGGCGTACAGCGCCCCGTTGGCCCGGATCACCCAGCCCAGGTCCCCGGGGCGCGGGCCGCGCAGCACCACCGTGCCCACCCTGGGGCGCGACAGCACCTCCTGCGCGGTCCGCAGCGCCTCGGTCAGTCTCCGGCGCTGGCCCTCGCCGAGCCGCGCCACCAGGTCGCCGACCGCCTCCCAGGAACGTTCGTCCAGCAGCGCCGCCGCCTCCCGCCCGGCCGCGGTCGGCCGCACCAGGTGCACCCGGCGGTCGGTGGGATGCTCCTCGCGCACCACCAGCCCCGCCTTCTCCAGCCGTGCCAGCACCCGGCTCAGGTGCGCGGCCTCGGCGCGGATGGTCTCGCGCAGCCGCGGCACCGCCGTGCGCTCCTGCTGGTTCAGCTCGTACAGCACCCGGGCCTCGGTGAGCGAGTACGGGGTGCCGAGGCGGCCGGCGTAGTCGAGCGCGCCGATCAGGCTGGTGTAGAAGCGGTTGAACGAGCGGATCGCGTCGACCGTGGGGCCGAGCCAGGGGGCGTCCTTCGCGGTCATGGGAGAGCCCACCCTTCGGAAATCGGTTGTCACACCGTTGTCTCCGACAAGGGTATGTCGGGGGTGGGTCCGCCCGACAGGGCTTACGCGGAAGTGAGGGGCGCGCTCCCGGGGGCGCGCAGGGGGCACTGGGTGGTCAGCTTTCGCGCGGGGGCGCGGTGGACTCCCGTATCACCAACTCGCCCTCCACCAGTGCCACTCCACCGCCCGGCGTCGTCTCGCGCCCCATGACCAGCCGCCCCGCCCGCGCCCCCGCCTCGTGCAACGGCAGCCGCACCGTGGTGAGCGCCGGCGTCGCGTCCACGCTGAACGGCAGATCGTCGAAACCGGTGACCGACACGTCCCGCGGCACCTGCAACCCCCGCTCGCGCAGCGCCGCGATCACGCCGAGCGCCACCGTGTCGTTGGCGGCCACGATCGCGGTCAGGCCGGGGCAGCGGTCGAGGAGTTCGCGCGCGGCGCGGTGGCCGCTGGACCGGTCGTAGTACCCGTACGCGGTCAGCCCGCCGCACTCGCGCGCCAGCCCGTACGCCGCCAGCGCGTTGCGGTGGCCCTCCAGGCGGTGCCGGGTGGTGGTGCGGTCGACCGGTCCCGCCACACACCCGATGCGGCGGTGCCCGAGGCGTATCAGATGCCGGGTCAACTGCTCGGCGCCGCCGCGGTTGTCGAACCCCAGCGTCATCACCGGGTTGCCGCCCTCCGGCTCGCCCGCCCCTTCCTCGAAGGGCCCGGCCGGCAAGGGTGGCCGCCCGCACAGCACGACCCGCGTCCCCGATGCCGCCAGCCGGGCCAGCCGGTCGGCGATCGCGTCGGTGTCGGAGCCCTCCACCGCGCTGCCGGTGAGGATGACGCCCGCCGCCCGCTGCCTGTGCAACAGGGTCAGATAGGTCAACTCCGCCTCCGGCGAACCGCCCGTGTTGCAGACCACGGCCAGCTTGCCGCCACCCGGCGCGCCCGCCCGCCCCTGCTCATCGGCGTCACCGCCGCGGGCTATCTCCGCCTGCGCGGCGCTGGCCAGGATGCCGAAGAACGGATCCGCGACATCGTTGACGAGCACCCCGACCAGGTCCGACGTCGCCGCCGCCAGCGCCCTGGCGTTCCCGTTGACCACGTACTCCAGGTCCTCCACGGCCCGCAGCACCCGTTCGCGGGTGTGGTCGGCGACCGGGTAATTGCCGTTCAGCACACGGGAGACCGTCGCGGAGGACACCCCCGCGCGCGCCGCCACATCGGCCAGGGTCGTGGTCATCGTCGTACTTCCTCCGTACTCGTTCTCTCCACCGCACGTCATACGTGCCGTACGGCCGGAAGGACTCAGCGGGGGCGCGCCGGTTTCCGCCATTGGCACGACCTCTTGAAGTGTCCTTTCGGGGATCGCTAGCGTAGCCGGACGGAAAGCGCTTGCTACGGGGCATTGCGGGCAGGCGGCAGCGACGACGGAGAGGACCCGACGTGACCCGCAGGACCGTCCGCATCGCGATGAACGGCGTCACCGGCCGCATGGGCTACCGCCAGCACCTGATCCGTTCCGTCCTGGCCATCCGCGAGCAGGGCGGACTCCGGCTCGGCGACGGCACCGTCCTGTGGCCCGAGCCGTTGCTCGTCGGCCGCCGCGAAACCGCCCTGAGGGAACTCGCCGACCGCCACGGTCTCGACCACTGGTCCACCGACCTGGACACCGTGCTGTCCGACCCCGCCGTCGAGGTCTACTTCGACGCCCAGGTGACCTCCGCCCGGGTGCCCGCCGTGCGCCGCGCCATCGCCGCCGGCAAGCACGTCTACTGCGAGAAGCCCACCGCCACGTCGTTCGAGGAGGCCCTCGAACTCGCCCGCCTGGCCCGCGAGGCGGGGGTGCGCAACGGCGTGGTGCAGGACAAGCTCTTCCTGCCCGGCCTGCGCAAACTGCGCCGCCTGGTGGACGGCGGATTCTTCGGGCGCGTGCTGTCGGTGCGGGGCGAGTTCGGCTACTGGGTCTTCGAGGGCGACTGGCAGCCCGCTCAACGCCCCTCCTGGAACTACCGCGTCCGCGACGGCGGCGGCATCACCGTCGACATGTTCCCGCACTGGGACTACGTGCTGCACGAACTGTTCGGCCGCGTGACCTCCGTCCAGGCGCTCAGCACCACCCACGTCCCGCGCCGCTGGGACGAGGACGGCGAGCCCTACGAGGCGACGGCCGACGACGCCGCCTACGGGATCTTCCAGCTCGCCTCGGGCGCCGTCGCCCAGTTCAACTCCTCCTGGGCGGTGCGGGTCCACCGCGACGAGCTCCTCGAACTCCAGGTGGACGGCACCCACGGCTCCGCCGTCGCCGGCCTGCGCGACTGCCGCGTCCAGCACCGCTCGGCCACCCCGAGGCCGGCCTGGGACCCGGACGGCCCGCCCGCCGACCGCTTCCGCGCGCAGTGGCAGCAGGTCCCCGACAACGAACCCGGCGGTTTCGGCAACGCCTTCAGGGAGCAGTGGGAACACTTCCTGCGCCACGTCGCCGCCGACGGCCCCTGGTCCTGGGACCTGCTGGCCGGGGCCCGCGGCGTCCAGCTCGCCGAACTCGGCCGGCGCTCCTCGGCGGAGGGCCGCCGCCTCGACGTCCCCGAGCTGACCCGGTGACCCCGGGGATCGCTCTGCCCGACGAGCGGGGACGCCTGCGGGTGTACGTCCCGCGCGATGATCCGGCGCCGTACGTGCGGCGGAGGGCGGCGGCGCGGGGTGGTGGGGCGGAGGGCGCGGCGGCGGGTGCGTGGCCGGAGGGTGCGGGCTCGGACGATGCGGCGGAGGGCGGTACGGCGGCGTCGGGAGGAGGGCGGCCGCAGGGGGCGGCGCAGGACGTCGCGGCGCCGGGAGGACGGGTGTCGGGAGGACGGGTGTCGGCGCAGGACACCGCGTCGCCGGGGGACGAGGGCCCCGCAGCCCAACCGCCCCTTCCCCGCGTGCTGCTGGCCGCCGCGCATGTCGTCGCCGACCCCTTCCGCACGGTGGGGGATCCGGATGCCCCCGCCGCCGTCGACTGGGACGCGACGCTCGCTTTCCGCCGTCATCTGTGGGCCCTCGGGCTCGGTGTCGCCGACGCGATGGACACCGCGCAACGCGGCATGGGCCTGGACTGGGCCGCCGCCCGCGAGTTGGTCCGCCGCTCCGCCGCCGAGGCGAAGGCGGTCGGCGGACACATCGCCTGCGGCGTCGGCACCGACCAACTCGCCGCCCCGGCCCGCACGTTGTCCGAGGTCGTCACCGCGTACGAGGAACAGCTCGCCGTCGTGGAGGACTGCGGCGCGCAGCCGGTCCTCATGGCATCCCGCGCCCTCGCCGCCCTGGCCGCCGGGCCCGACGACTACGCCGAGGTCTACGGGGAGATGCTGCGCCAGTGCTCGGGACCGGTCGTCCTGCACTGGCTGGGCCCGATGTTCGACCCGGCGCTGACCGGCTACTGGGGCAGCACCGAACTCGACGCGGCGACCGAGGCGTTCCTCGCTGTCATCGCCGCGCATCCGGGGAAGGTGGACGGCGTCAAGGTCTCGCTCCTCGACGCGCACCGCGAGATCGCCCTGCGTCGGCGCCTGCCGGACGGCGTCCGCTGCTACACGGGGGACGACCTGCACTACCCCGAGCTGATCGACGGTGACGACCAGGGGTTCAGCCATGCCCTGCTCGGGGCCTTCGACCCACTCGCACCGGCCGCCGCCGAGGCGCTGCGCCTCCTCGGCGCGGGCGACCGGAAGGGCTTCCGGGCTCTGCTCGACTCCACTGTTGAGTTGTCCCGCCATCTCTTCCGGGCCCCGACCCGTCACTACAAGACGGGAGTGGTGCTCCTCGCCTGGCTCGCCGGGCACCAGTCGCACTTCACCATGGTCGGCGGCCTGCACTCCGCCCGATCACTCCCGCACCTGGCCCGCGCCTACCAGCTCGCGGACGGGCTGGGCCTCTTCCCCGATCCGGGGCTGGCTCGTTCCCGCATGGCATCCCTCCTCTCTCTCCATGGAGTCAATCAGTGACCACTGACAATCGGGGGCCTGCGGAAGGCCCTGGTCAACCAAGTGATCAGGGGTTCACTCGACTCAGTGTCAATCAGGAGACCGTGCGGCAGCTCTCCGTCCCCGAGCTCGTCCAGGCCTGCGCGGTGCTCGGCATCCAGGGGGTCGGCCTGTGGCGGGACCCGGTCCGGGAGTTCGGGGTCGCGCGGGCGGCCAGGGCGGTGCGGGAGGCCGGTCTGACCGTCACCTCGCTGTGCCGGGGCGGCTTCTTCACCGCCGTCGACCCCGCCGAGCGGGCAGCCGCCCTCGCCTCGAACCACGCCGCCGTCGACGAGGCAGCGGGCCTCGGCACCTCGACCCTCGTCCTCGTCTCCGGTGGCCTGCCGCCGGGGGAGCGCGACCTGACCGCCGCCCGGGAACGCGTCGCCGACGCCGTCGCCGAACTCGTCCCGTACGCCACCGACATGGGGATCCGGCTGGCGATCGAGCCCCTGCACCCCATGTTCGCGTCCGACCGCTGCGTCGTCTCGACCCTCGCCCAGGCGCTCGACCTCGCGGAACGTTTCCCCTCCGAACGCGTCGGGGTGGTCGTCGACTCGTACCACGTGTGGTGGGACGACCGGACCCCGCAGCAGATCGCCCGCGCCGGCGCCGACGGCCGGATCGCCGCGTTCCAGCTCGCGGACTGGGTGACGCCGTTGCCGGAGGGTGCCCTGCTCGGCCGGGGCCAGCTGGGCGACGGCTGCGTCGACCTGCGGGGCCTGCGCGAACTGGTCGACCGCGCGGGCTACGACGGCCCGATCGAGGTCGAGGTCTTCAATCCCGCGCTGTGGGAACGGCCGGGGGGCGAGGTGGTGGCCGAAACGGCACGACGCTTCCGGGACTTCGTCCTCTGAGTTCGCCCTTGCAGGCGCGCGGGCGCTTGGACGGTCGGGCGCTCAGGCGGTCGGGCGGTCGGACGCTTAGGCGGTCGGAGCTCAGGCGCTCAGGGGTCGGGGACGGGGTGCCGGGTACCGAGGAGACGAACCTCGCGAAAAAATCTTGGAAGCTGGGTGCAACCATCCGGCTACGTGCGGTGTCGTACTGGTCATGAGGTTCCCGAGGGGGGCTCGGGGAACCGATGGGGGGAAACGCGAAGGGGTCCGGCCACTGCCGGACCCCTTCCGCCTTCAGGGCCGTTCTCGCCCCGACCACGAGCCGTTCTCGCCTCGGCGCGCGGAGTGTTCCCCGACGCACCGCGCGTTCCCCCAACGTGAGCCGCGCGGCGGGCACCGCTAGGCCCCCGCGATTTCGCCCTCTGTAGGAAACGCCTCCTGCGCCCCCGCCCGGGTCACCGCCGCCGCGCCGACCCGTACCGCGTACTCCACGGCTTCCTCCAACTCCGCCCCGCGCGCCAGACGCCAGGCCAGCGCGCCCGTGAAGGCGTCCCCCACTCCCGTGGTGTCGACGGCGCGGACGTGCGGCGCGGGGATGCGGACGGCCGCCCCGCCGGAACGCGCCGCGAGCGCGCCGGAGCCGCCCAGTGTGACGACGACGGACCGCGGTCCGAGCCGGGCCAGCGCCTCCGCCCACGCTTCCGGCGTGTCCTGTGCCGACGCGGGATCGTCCCGGAGCAGCAGCCGGGCCTCGTGCTCGTTGAGTACCAACGGGTCACACGCCGCCAGCACTTGGGCGGGCAGTGCGGCGGGCGGTGAGGGGTTGAGGACGACGCGCGCCCCGGCCCGTACCGCCGCCCTCACCGCCTCCGCGACCGTGTCGAGCGGGATCTCCAGCTGGAGCGACACCACGCGCGCGGCGTCGAACGACCTCCCGGCGGCCCGGACGTCCTCGGGGGTCAGACGGGCGTTGGCGCCGGGGGAGACGACGATGCTGTTGTCGCCGGCCGGGTCCACGGTGATCAGCGCGACCCCGGTCGGCGCTCCGCCGACCAGCACGCCCGACACGTCGACGCCGCTGGAGCACTGCGTTTCGAGCAGCAGTCGGCCGTGGGCGTCGTCGCCGACCCTGGCCAGCAGGGCCGTGCGGGCGCCCAGACGCGCCGCCGCGACTGCCTGGTTGGCGCCCTTGCCGCCGGGATGGGTCGCCAGGTCGGAACCGAGCACGGTCTCGCCCGCGGCGGGCCTGCGCTCCACGCCGACCACCAGATCCGCGTTGGCCGATCCGACGACGAGCAGGTCGAAGCCGTCAGCGGGCACGGGTACCTCCTGCCTGTCGGGGTCCGATGGCGACGTGTCCGGTTCCGACGTGTCCGGTCCGATTCTTGGCCGCGGGGGCCGTTCCTTGTTCAAGCGGGCCCGGCCTCGCCTCGCGCAGGCCCAGCCTTGCCCCCGCGGGCCCAACCGTGGCCCCGCAGGAGCCCTGCCCCGACCACTCGCTCGCGGGGCCGTGCCCTCCGACCGATCCACGCCTGTCATGTCCCGTTACGAGGTTATCCACAGGGCCCCCGCGATGTCGGTCGGCGGCGGTACGGTCGGATCACTTCATCGGAGCCGCACCGCGGAACCGGGCCCGCACCGCGGAACCGGGCCCGCATCAGCCCCCCGGGATGCGGTCCCGACCGGCAGACCCACACCGACCGCGATCGTCCACCCGGACGGTCGTCGACCGCGAAAGGAGGCTCGCGATGGGCGAGTTCCGCATGGCCGTCCTCGAGGGCGTCCTGGAACGGATCACGTACGCCAACGAGGACAACGGCTACACCGTCGCCCGCGTCGACACCGGCCGGGGCGCCGGCGAACTCCTCACCGTGGTCGGCGCGTTGCTGGGCGCGCAGCCCGGCGAGTCGCTGCGGATGGAGGGCCGCTGGGGCTCCCACCCGCAGTACGGCAAGCAGTTCACGGTGGAGAACTACACGACGGTCCTGCCCGCCACGATCCAGGGCATCCGCCGCTATCTCGGCTCCGGCCTGATCAAAGGCGTCGGCCCGCGGATCGCCGACCGCATCGTCGAGCACTTCGGCACCGACACCCTGGACGTGATCGAGCAGGACCCGAAGAGGCTGATCGAGGTCCCGGGCCTGGGGCCGAAACGCACCAAGAAGATCGCCCTGGCCTGGGAGGAGCAGAAGGCGATCAAGGAGGTGATGGTCTTCCTCCAGGGCGTCGGGGTGTCCACCTCGATCGCCGTGCGGATCTACAAGGAGTACGGGGACGCCTCGATCTCCGTCGTCAGGAACCAGCCCTACCGCCTGGCCGCCGACGTCTGGGGCATCGGCTTCCTGACCGCGGACCGGATCGCGCAGGCCGTCGGCATACCCCACGACAGCCCCGACCGCGCCAAGGCGGGGCTCCAGTACGCGCTGTCCCAGGCGACCGACGGCGGCAACTGCTTCCTGCCCCAGGAGCGGCTGATCGCCGACGCCGTCAAGCTGCTCCAGGTGGACTCGGGCCTGGTCATCGACTGCCTCGCCGAGCTGGTCGAGGAGGAGGGCGTGGTCCGCGAGCGGGTGCCGGATCCCGAGGGCGGGGAGCCGGTGCAGGCGGTCTACCTGGTGCCGTTCCACCGCGCGGAGATCTCGCTGTCCGCGCAGGTGCTGCGGCTGCTGCGCGGCCCGGAGGACCGGATGCCCGCCTTCCGGGACGTGGCCTGGGACAAGGCGCTGGCCTGGCTCGCGGACCGCACCGGTGCCGACCTCGCGCCCGAGCAGGAGCAGGCGGTGCGGCTGGCGCTCACCGAGAAGGTCGCCGTGCTGACCGGAGGGCCGGGCTGCGGCAAGTCGTTCACGGTGAAGTCGGTCGTGACGCTGGCGAAGGCGAAGGGCGCCAAGGTGGTGCTGGCCGCGCCGACCGGCCGGGCCGCCAAGCGGCTGGCAGAGCTGACCGGCGCCGAGGCGTCCACCGTGCACCGGCTGCTGGAGCTCAAGCCCGGAGGCGACGCCGCCTACAACCGCGACCGGCCGCTCGACGCCGACCTGGTGGTGGTCGACGAGGCCTCCATGCTGGACCTGATATTGGCGAACAAGCTGGTCAAGGCCGTGCCGCCGGGCGCTCACCTGCTCTTCGTGGGCGACGTGGACCAGCTGCCGAGCGTGGGTGCGGGCGAGGTGTTGCGCGACCTGCTGGCGGACGGCTCGCCGGTGCCCGCGGTGCGCCTGACCCGCATCTTCCGGCAGGCGCAGCAGTCCGGCGTGGTGACCAACGCGCACCGGATCAACTCCGGCGTGCCGCCGATCACCCAGGGCCTGCCCGACTTCTTCCTCTTCGCCGAGGAGGACACGGAGGCGGCGGGCCGGCTCACGGTGGACGTCGTCGCCCGGCGCATCCCGGCCCGCTTCGGCCTCGACCCGCGGCGGGACGTACAGGTGCTGGCGCCGATGCACCGAGGCCCGGCCGGCGCGGGCACGCTGAACGGACTGCTCCAGCAGGCCGTCACCCCGGCCCGCCCCGACCTGCCGGAGCGCCGCTTCGGCGGCCGGGTCTTCCGGGTCGGCGACAAGGTCACCCAGATCCGCAACAACTACGACAAGGGCGCGAACGGGGTCTTCAACGGCACGGTCGGCGTGGTCACCGCGCTGAGCGTCGAGGAGCAGCGCCTGACCGTGCGCACCGACGAGGACGAGGAGGTCGACTACGACTTCGACGAGCTGGACGAACTGGCGCACGCCTACGCGGTGACCATCCACCGTTCGCAGGGCAGTGAGTACCCGGCGGTGGTGATACCCGTCACGACCGGGGCGTGGATGATGTTGCAGCGCAATCTGCTCTACACCGCCGTGACCCGGGCGAAACGGCTCGTGGTGCTGGTGGGCTCGCGGCGGGCGCTGGGCCAGGCGGTGCGCACGGTGTCGGCGGGTCGCCGCTTCACGGCCTTGGACCACCGGTTGCGCGGCGCGCTCCGAGGTGTGGAACCGGCCCGGGAAGGGGGAGGATAGGCACTGCGTGCCACCGAGCGACCGTCTGGCTGACCCCGGGTGCACGTTTGTGCGGCAAATGGGGGAAGGTAGAAGCAGTCAGGGCACCTCGAAGAAGAGGCACAACGTCGGTGAGGGATGACGTGAGCGACAACTCTGTAGTACTGCGGTACGGGGACGGCGAATACAGCTACCCGGTGGTCGAGAGCACCGTTGGTGACAAGGGCTTCGACATCGGCAAGCTGCGGGCCCAGACCGGGCTGGTCACCCTGGACAGCGGTTACGGGAACACCGCGGCCTACAAGTCCGCGATTACGTTCCTCGACGGCGAGCAGGGGATCCTGCGCTACCGCGGCTACCCCATCGAGCAGATCGCCGAGCGCGGGTCGTTCCTCGAGACCGCCTACCTGCTCATCAACGGTGAGCTGCCCACCGTCGACGAGCTCAGCTCGTTCAAGAGCGACATCACGCAGCACACGCTGCTGCACGAGGACGTCAAGCGGTTCTACGACGGCTTCCCGCGCGACGCGCACCCGATGGCGATGCTGTCCTCGGTGGTCAGCGCGCTGTCGACGTTCTACCAGGACAGCCACAACCCGTTCGACGAGAAGCAGCGCAACCTCTCGACGATCCGGCTGCTGGCCAAGCTGCCGACGATCGCCGCGTACGCGTACAAGAAGTCGGTCGGTCACCCGTTCGTCTACCCGCGTAACGACCTGGGCTACGTCGAGAACTTCCTGCGGATGACCTTCTCGGTCCCGGCGCAGGACTACGATCTCGACCCGGTCGTGGTCGCCGCGCTCGACAAGCTGCTGATCCTGCACGCGGACCACGAGCAGAACTGCTCGACCTCCACCGTGCGCCTGGTGGGCTCGTCGCAGGCGAACATGTTCGCCTCGATCTCGGCCGGTATCAACGCGCTGTGGGGCCCGCTGCACGGCGGCGCCAACCAGGCCGTGCTGGAGATGCTGGAGAGCATCAAGGCCACCGGCGGCGACGTCGACACCTTCATCCGCAAGGTGAAGGACAAGGAAGACGGCGTCAAGCTCATGGGCTTCGGCCACCGGGTCTACAAGAACTTCGACCCCCGGGCGAAGATCATCAAGGCGGCGGCGCACGACGTCCTCTCCGCGCTCGGCAAGTCCGACGAGCTGCTGGACATCGCGCTCAAGCTGGAGGAGCACGCGCTCAGCGACGACTACTTCGTCAGCCGCAAGCTCTACCCGAACGTGGACTTCTACACCGGTCTGATCTACCGGGCGATGGGCTTCCCGACGGAGATGTTCACCGTGCTGTTCGCGCTCGGCCGGCTGCCCGGCTGGATCGCCCAGTGGCACGAGATGATCAAGGAGCCGGGCTCCCGCATCGGCCGCCCGCGCCAGATCTACACGGGCGTGGACCTGCGCGACTACGTGCCGGTCGAGTCCCGCTGACCCGAATACGCCGAAGCGGGCAGGCGGGCCGAGGGCGGTCCGCCGACACCGGCCGCGGCCCGGAATGAGCCGCTGTCCGCGGCCCGCAAGAGTCGCGGCCCGCGAGAGATGAAACGAGCGCCCCGGGCCGGATCCCCCCACGGGTCCGGCGCGGGGCGCTCTGGGTCCCGGAAGCGGATCCCCCCACGGGTCCGTACCGGGCGTCTCAGTGCGCGCGGCCCACGGCCGCTCGCGCCATGCCGGGACGAAACAGTCCGGGAGGGCCGCTCAAGCTCTCCGGGCACTTCGCCCCGGCCACGCGGACACGCCATCCCCCAAGACGGCACGTCCTCGTCGTCACCGGGTCCGCCGGGAGCCCGGTGATCGTTCGGTTAGACCAACGACCCCCCTCCATGGTTACGTTGCCAAGAGTGTGATCTAGGTCTCCCTTGATCGGGCGCCGGACGCTGCCAAATCCCCACGGCATACGCCAGATGTACGACCCCCGTCGATGCCGTTCGGTGGGACGGCACCCTGCGCCGGGCCCGCGAAGGCCATCGCGTAGCGTTAAACGCCCAGTCGGGAGCGGGTGTTGGGGCGGGCGGAACGTATGGCGCAGAACGAGACGGTCGGCATGGCGGGTGCGGTGGTCGAGGTGGACGGCGAGTCCTCCACGGCCGCCGAAGCCGTGTCCCCGTCGCACGACCGGGCCCCGGACGGCCCGCGCACCGTCGTGGTCACCGGAGGCGGCACAGGCATCGGCCGTGCGATCGCCGGGCGGTTCGCGGCGGCGGGGGACGACGTGGTGATCGTGGGGCGGCGCCGCGAGGTGCTGGCGTCCGCGGCGGCGGAGTTGACGGCGGCGCACGGCCGGGCTGTCGCGCCGGTCGTCTGCGACCTGGCCGACCCCGACGACGTCGAGACCGTGCTCGGCAGGCTGCCGCACCGCATCGACGTCCTGGTCAACAACGCGGGCAGCCGCGAGGCCGCCGCGGGCCCGGGTCCGCACGCCGTGCTGGCCCGCTGGCGCGGCGACTTCGAACGCAACGTGCTGACCGCCGTGCTGCTCACCGAGTCGGTACGCGACCGCCTCACCCCGGAGCGCGGCCGGGTCATCACCGTCACGTCGTTGGCCGCGCTGCGCGGCGGCGGGTCGTACGGCGCGTCGAAGGCCGCGTTGCACGCCTGGAACCACTCGCTGGCGGCGCAGCTTGGCCCGCAGGGCGTGACCTGCAACATCGTCGCGCCGGGCACGGTCGCGGGAACGGAGTTCTTCGGTTCCCGGCTCAACGAGGCCGAGCTGACCCGGCGGGCGGGACGCACGCTGGTCGGCCGGGTGGGCCGCCCGGCGGACGTCGCCGCCGCCGTGGTCTTCCTGGCGTCACCGGAGGCGGGGTTCGTCACCGGCGAGATCCTCCAGTGCAACGGAGGCGAACTCCTCGGCCGCTGACCGGGCTCCGCGACCGGAAGGAGTCAGGCGCGGCCGGTGAGCTCGTAGCCCGCCTCGTCGATCGCGGCGCGCACGGCGTCGTCGGACAGCACGGCGGTCGCGGTCACCGAGACCCGGCCGGCCTTGGCGTCGGCGGCGACGGAGACCACGCCGGGCAGCGCGGACAGCTCCTCGCTCACCGCCTTCTCGCAGTGGCCGCAGCTCATGCCGGAGACGCTGTAGGCGACGGTGACGGTGTCGACGGCCGGGGCGCTGGACTCGTTGGCGGTCATGGAACGTCCTTAGGGAAGTGCGGGTCGTAACTCCTTCACCATACCCCCTGGGGGTATCCATCGCGGTGATCGGCGCCACGACCGCGGCGTGTCGGGACGCGGCTCGGTGTCGGGGTGCGGCTCGTCCGGTGCCGGAATCCCGCCGGGTGCCGGAATGAAGGGCGGTGGTATGGGCGTTTCATCAACTGTGTCGGTACTGGACTCGCTGGACTTCACGTCCACCCTTGCCCGGCACATGGCGGACGACACGCTGTGGGCCTACCTCGCGTTGGCCGTCACTACGGCTCCGCCCCTCGTGCCGAACGCCGCGCTGCTGGTGACCGGTGGCGTGCTGGCCGCGCGCGGGAGGCTGGACATCGTGTTCGTGCTGCTGGTGGTCGCGGGGTCCGCGCTCGCCGGTGACCTGCTCATCCATCGCGCCGGGCGCGCCCTGAGCGGGCCGGTGCTCGGCAGGGTCTACCGGGGCGGCCGCCGCCGTCAGCTCTTCGACTGGGCGGCCGACCGGATACAGCGGTACGGCGTCCCGTTCGTCGCGGGCTGCCGCTTCCTGCCCAGCGGGCGGCTGGTCGGCGGGCTCGCCGCGGGCGTCGTCGGCTACCCGGCCCGCCGCTACCTCGTCGGCGCCTCGATCGCCGAGGCGATCTGGGCCGCCTACTCGGTCGGCATCGGCTACCTCGGCGGCCGGGCCACCGCCAACTCGCTCTACGCGCTCGGCCTCGGCCTCGGCGTGTCTGCGGCGGTCGCCACGGTGGGCGGTCTCGTGCAGGCCGTCGCCCGCCGCAAGGCCCGTACCGCGGCCCGTACGCCGTCCCGCACCGTGACCCGTTCGGCGGCCGGTGTCCCGGCGCCGGGTGCCGTGGGGGCTCCGGAGGCCGGTCCCGCCTGGCCCGTCGCGGATCGCGCGGGGCAGACGGGACCGTGAGCCGGAGCGCGCCGGGCGCGCGCTCAGGGGGTTGTCGTCACGAATCGCGCCGGGACCGGTTGCCCGGCCTGCGCGCGCTCCACGTCCTGATGGTGTCCGCGTACCACATGGGTTTTCCGCCCTCCACGACGTCCGGTTCGGGTAGCAGGCCATGCTTGCGATAGGAGCGCACGGTGTCGATCCGCACACGGATGTGAGCGGCGATCTGCGCGTAGGACCACAGGGTCCGGTCGGCCATCTCTCGCACCTCCCAGAAGGGCAGCGGCTGTCGATCAGTCACCCTCCGCCTTCCGGGTGGAACGCATCGTCACCACCCGCCGCTGTTGATCACCTGTGACGGAGACCCGGCGTAACGGTGACATTCCGCGCCGGGTACGAGCCGCCGGGGGGAACGGGGGAGCGCCTACCAGTGCCGTCCCGTCGGCAGGTCGTCGAGCCCCGGCCTGCTCAGGTGCAGCACCTCGTACGCGGTCGCCCCGGCCCCCGCCTCCTGTGTGGCCTCCTTCGTGACCGTGACGACGGCCGCCGCCGGGTCGCCCGTCCGCAGGGTGAGGCGGACCAGTTCCCAGCGGTACGGGTCGATGGCCAGGGTGACCGAGTGGGTGCCCGGTTCGGCCGCCCGTCGCCGGAGCGTGGCGAGTTCGCGTTCCGCCAGCTCGGCGAGGTCCGCGCCCTCTGGCACCGGCTCGGTGTGGCGTACGGCGGTCGTCGGCGTCGCCGCCCGGTCCGGCCCCGGTTCGTGGCCGACGCCCGTCCAGTGCCGCACCGCCGGGCGGCCGAAGTCCCGGACGATGCCCTGGAATCCGCCGCCGCCCCACAGGAAGCGGTTCATGCCGGCGGTGTCGTGCCAGAGGTAGAAGGGTGCGTACGCGTTCACCGGCGAGCCGTCGGCGCGGTCGCGGACGAGGTAGGCCTTGAAGCCGAGCCCGGGGAAGTCGTCGAGCGCCGGGCCCCTGGTCGCCATCCGGCGCCGGATGATCCCCATGTCGTAGTCGGCGGGCAGGGTGAGTTCGTACTGCATGGCGTACACGGGTCCCCCTGAGGAGGTGGAGTGGTGGCGGCGCGGCCGGTCCGTCACGGAGTGGGCCCGAGCAGGGCGAGGATGCCGGAGACCGCGCGGTCGAACGGCTCGACCGAGTCCGAGGCGCGGGCCAGCACGTAGCCGCCCTGCAACGTGGCCGCGATCGCCGCCGCGGTGTCGGCCGGGTCGAGGCCCGGCGCGAACTCGCCGGACGCCTGCCCCTCGGCGACCAGGGCGGTCAGCCGTCCCCGCAGCCAGGTGAACAACTCCTCGACAGGGGCGCGCAGTTCGGGGCTCGCCACGACGTCGGGGTCCATGGTGAGCCGGCCGACCGGGCAGCCGCGCAGCACGTCGCGCTCCCTGCGCAGGTAGACGGCGATCCGCTCCCGCGCGGTCCCCGGCCCGGACAGCAGCGCGTCGACGGTCGCGCGCATCTCGTCCACGGTCCGGCGCTCCGCTGCCAGCGCGAGGTCCGGCTTGCCGGTGAAGTGGTGGTACATGCTGCCCTGTCCGGCTCCCGAGCGCTGGAGGATCGCCTTGGGGCTGGTGCCCACGTAGCCGCGCTCCCACAGAAGTTCGCGGGTGCTCTCGATCAGCCGGTCGGCGGTGTCCATGAGGCGACCGTACATACTGGTAGGTACAGAATCAAGGTGAGTCGGCGCGGGCAGATGTCGACGTGCGGGCGGGGTGGCCGACCGGGGCGACCGTGACGCCGTACGAGGCCAGAGGCGCGACGGTGCGCTTGGTCAATTGGCGCTATGCGTGCGCCAGATGAAGGGGGCGCCGAGGTGAAACCCCTGGTGGGAGAGCGGTGTGTGCCCCCGGCAGGACTCGAACCTGCGGCCAAGCGCTTAGAAGGCGCCTGCTCTATCCACTGAGCTACGGGGGCCGGGACGCGGCCGCGGCGCGGGCTGGTCCTTGACCCTGGGGCTGGGGGCCGACCGGGCCTGTGGGCTCGGCGGGTCCTTGACCTTGCCGGGGACAAGGATAGAGCGCTGCGGACGCCATACCGGTTGCTTCACCTCCGTACCACGATGTGTAGGTTCGGTGAAGCGATCTGATAATCGCAGGGGAGTCCGAATCCCGCACCGCTTTTCACGCCTCCTGGGCCGGGTGTTGTGCACTCGTTATGCCCGGGGCGCAAGCGACCCTCCGGTCACAGCTGGCTCACAGCGCTCAGCCGCATGGGTCCTGGTCGGCTCGTGGGCGGCGGGTGTGCTTCAAAACAATCTCAAATTCGGTCATTCTTCGCATGTGGCGATCCTCGACGTACGGCCCGAGTTGATTGACGCGCTGACGGTGTTGCGCGAACGAGTCGACGCCGCGCGCTTTCCGCTGGCGCTGCCGGGCGCGGCGCGAGCCCGCCGGACACGGTGCGAGTTGCTCGATCAGCTCGACGACTACCTGATGCCCCGGCTGCGTTCGCCCGGGGCGCCGCTGCTCGCCGTCGTCGGCGGGTCGACCGGCGCGGGCAAGTCCACCTTGGTCAACTCGCTGGTCGGACGCCGCGTCAGCGAGGCGGGGGTGCTGCGGCCGACGACCCGCACACCGGTGCTGGTCTGTCACCCGCACGACCGTGAGTGGTTCGCGGACACACGGGTGCTGCCCGGGCTGACGCGCGTCGACGCGGACACCGCCGACGCCCGCGGTGACGACACCCCCGCGCGCCGCGAACGGCCCGCCCTGTGGCTGGAAGTCGCCGATTCGCTGCCGCCCGGCATCGCGCTGCTGGACGCGCCCGACATCGACTCGCTCGTCGGCGCCAACCGCGAACTCGCCGCCGAGCTCCTGTGCGCCGCCGACATCTGGATCCTGGTGACCACCGCCTCCCGCTACGCCGACGCGCTCCCGTGGCACCTGCTGCGCTCCGCCAAGGAGTACGACGTCACCCTCGGCACCGTGCTCGACCGGGTGCCGCACCAGATCGCCGCCGAGGTCTCGCACCACTACGCGGCGCTCCTGACGCGGGCCGGGCTGGGCGACGTCCCCCGGTTCACCGTGCCGGAGTTGCCCGAGTCGGCGGACGGCGGCGGGCTGCTGCCGCGTACCGCGGTCGCCCAACTCGCCGACTGGCTGCGGCACTGCGCGCAGGACCCGGCCGCACGGCACGTCGCCGCGCACCGGACCGCGGACGGCGTGCTGGACTCCCTGCGCACCCGGATGCCCGCGCTGGCCGGAGCCTCCGCCGCCCAACACGCCGCCGTCGTCCGCCTGTCGGGCCACGTCGCCGCCGCGTACACCGGCGCCGCCGACCTCGTCGCCGACGCCGTGCGCGACGGCGAGGTGCTGTCCGGGCAGGCGCAGGCGCTGTGGCGGGGGTACCCGGCCTGCGGTCCCGAGGCGTTGCAGGGCGCGCTCGCCGAAGGGCTCGCGACGCTGCTGCGGACCGCGGTGGCGGCGGCGGACGAGACGGCGGCCGCGAGCTGGCGCCGGGACCGGGCGGGCTCGGCCGCGCCGTCGTACGACGCCGAACCGCGTCAGGTCGCGGTCCGCATCGGCCGCGCGGTGGAACGCTGGCGCACCGCGCTCACCGATCTCGCGTACGAGGAGGTGCGCTTCGCCCGCGACGGGATGCGCGTTCCGGCCGACCCGGAGGACGTCGCCGCTCTGCTCGGCACCGCGCTGCTGGGCGCCGGGCGCGCGGACGGCGCCGGGGAACGGCTGGCGCGACTGCTGGGCGGGCAGGCCGCCGTACGCATGCGGGACCGGGCGCGGCACGAACTCGACTGCCTGCTGGAGGAGCTGATGGACGGCGAACGCATCGCGCGGCTCGTGCCGTTGGACGCGCTCGACGTCGCGCCCGGCCAGCAGGCGGCACTGGTCAGCCAGCACTCGGTGCTGCGCAAGTGCTGGACGCGATCGCGGGAGCGGCGGGAGAGCGCGGAGGTGATGAGCGGATTTTCTGATGGGTTGTACTGAAAACGGCCGCAAACGGCCGCGGTATGTGGCGGGTTGGGCGATGAGCGAGATGCGTGAGGTGTGTGCCTGGTGACCACGACAGTCGAACCCGCGCGACGGGGGCCATCCGGAACGGCGTCCGGAACAGGAGCCGGGCCGGGCGCGGAGACCGGGGCCCGGGCAGGAGGAGGCTTCGGAACCACTCGGCGCGACCCCCTGCAACGGCGTGTCGACGCGCTCGGCGAACTGCTCGGGCTCTCGCGCACCCGGGTCGAACCCGACGCGCTCGTGGCGGCCGGCGCGCTGCTCGACCGGGTCGCCGAGCGCCGCAGGCTCTCGCTCGACCACACCGTCGTGGCGCTCGCGGGCGCGACCGGAAGCGGCAAGTCCTCGCTCTTCAACGCGCTGACGGGGCTGGAACTCTCCGAGGTGGGGGTGCGGCGGCCGACCACCGGCGAGCCGTTCGCCTGCGCCTGGGACCCGCGGGGCGCCGCGCCGCTGCTGGACCGGCTGGGCATCGCGCCGCACGCGCGGTTCGCCCGCCGCAGCCTGCTGGACGGCGTGCACACGCGGCCGGGCGGGTCGGACGCCGGACTCACCGGTCTCGTCCTGCTCGACCTGCCCGACCACGACTCGGCGACCGACGAGCACCGGCGGCAGGTGGACCGCGTACTCGAACTCGTCGACGCGGTGGTGTGGGTGGTCGACCCGGAGAAGTACGCGGACGCCGCGCTGCACGAACGCTACCTGCGGCCGCTGGCCGGACTCGCCGACGTGTCGCTCGTCGTGCTCAACCAGGTGGACCGGCTGCCCACGGAAGCGGCCGAAGCGGTGCTGGACGACCTGCGAGGACTGCTGGACGAGGACGGCCTCGCGCTGGGCGAGCACGGCGAGGCGGGCGCGGTCGTGCTGGCGACGTCCGTGCTCACCGGTGAGGGCGTCGCCGAACTGCGGGCCGCGCTGGGCGAGGTGGTCGCCGCCAGGGACGCCGCCGACCGGCGCCTGACCGCCGACCTGGACGACGTGACGGAACGGCTGCGGCCGGTGTACGTCGGACACGGGGCGGCGGGGCTGACGGACGCGGCACGGGAAGGGTTCGTCGCCCGGCTCGCCGACGCGGTGGGCGCCGAGGCGGTCGGCCGCACGACGGAACGCGACTGGACGGACGCGGGCCGCAAGGCGTGCGGGGTCCGATGGGGGCGCGTGCGGCGGCCGTTCACCGGGGGAGGGGTTTCAGGGGGTGCGGAGACTCCGACGGGCCCGGGCGGGTGGGGCGAGGGGGGACGCCTGAGCGCCGCCCGCCCGGTCGTGGCCGAGGCGACCCGTTCGCTGGCGGAGGCGGCCGCCGAGGGGCTGCCGCAGCCGTGGGCCAACGCCGTCCACGAGGCGGCGCGGCGCGGCGAACGCGGGCTCCCGGAAGCCCTGGACGCGGCGATGGAGAAGGCGGACTCCGGCACCGTGGCCGCTCCGCGCTGGTGGTCCGCGGTGGCCCTGACCCAGTGGTGCCTGGCCCTGCTGGCGGCGGTAGCGGCGGTGGCCTTCGTGGTGACCGCGGCCGGCACGTCGTCGGTGCCGCTGTGGGTGCCGGCGGCGCTGTGCGGCGTGGGCCTGGCGGGGGGTCCCGTCCTGTCCTGGGTCTGCCGTTCCGTCAACCGCGCCCCGGCCCGCCGCCTCGGCCAGCAGGCGGAACGCGCGCTGCGCGACGCCGCGGCGGACTGCGGCAGGGCGCGGGTACTGGAGCCGGTGGCGGCGGAGTTGCTGCGGTACGAGGAGGTACGGGACCAGTACGGGGTCGCTGCGCTGGGCGCGGCGGAGGGGTGAGGCGGGGTGCCGGAGGGGTGAGCTGGGCGCGGCGGAGGGCTGAGCCGGGGGCTGCGGAGGCTTGAGCCGAGGGCTGCTGAGGCCTGAGGGGCTGCGGAGGTCTGAGGGGCTGCGGAGGTCTGGGGGCTGCTGAGGCCTGAGGGGCTACGGCTCGCGTGTCCGCAGCCCGCCGACCTGACGCGGTGGGACTTTCGACCGCGGGGGCTTGAGCCCGCGGCCGTCTTCGGGGGAGGGGTCGGCTCGGTACCCGGTAGTTGTGGCTCCGACCGCGTGGGCCTGGGCGCAGCTCTCAGACGAACGCGAGACGGATCACGCGGGACGTGCGGTTGTGGCCCCGGCAGGCGTTGTGCCGTTTCGCAGGGCCGGGCGCAGCTCCCGACAGCCGCGAGGCCGATCGCGCTGGACGTGGGCCCGGAGCCCGGCAACCCCGGCGCCCCGCAGCCCCGCCGTGAATGCGCGGGACATGAGCCCCCGCGCGGCCCCCGTGCCCATGCCGTCGAGCGCGAGGGCGCACATCCTGCCGCCGCCCGGCCCTTGGACCCGCCGCACTCGGCCCCCGTTCCCCCTCCCGGGTGGCGAAGTTTTCCACAGACGCTCGCCCATCCCCAGAAAACGACTACTTCTCCCACTCCTTGCCAAATCAGCGCAACCTGGTCCCAACGCGAAAGCAGAAGCGCCAACGCAAGCGCAAGCGCAAACGCGGAACACAGAGCACGAAAAACAGAGCACGGAACGCAGGACACAGAACACAGAACGCACCCGAAGTGGCGAGCGCGGCGCAGCCGATGTGCCGGAGAGCGCCATGGAGGGGCCGGACCTGAGGGGGATCACCGTCATGAGCGAGACCTTGGTGACCATCGTCGGAAACGTCGCGACGCAACCCGAACTGAAGCAGACCTCGACCGGAGTGCCCGTCACCCGGTTCAGACTGGCGACCACGGAACGCCGTTACGACCGCACCGAAGAGCGCTGGAACGACGGCCACACGTCGTTCTACACCGTCTGGGCGTGGCGCACGCTCGGCGAGAACGTCGCGGGATCCGTCGGCATCGGCGAACCACTCGTCGTCCAGGGGCGACTGCGCGTGCATGAACGGGAGGACAAGGGGCAGGGGTTCGTGTCGGCCAGTATCGACGCCGTGGCCGTCGGTCACGACATGTCGAGGGGCACCTCCGCCTTCCGACGGGTACTCAAAGCGCGTGCGGAGCTGGTGGATCCGCTCCCCGACCCGTCACCGCCCGCGAAGGTGCAGGCCAAGTCCATGAAGACCGGCGACGCCGAGTCTCAACGGCCCTCCGAGGAGCGGGAGTTGGTGCCGTCCTGAACGCCCGGAACGCGGGGCATGCTCCGGGATCGGGCTGCTGGCGGAGAATGCCGTTCTTCGCCAGCGATTAGCCGGGAAAGCGCCCTGGAGGTGAATTTGCGGTGAACTCTCGCCAATTCATCCTCTTTGCCGGAGCGGAAGTCGCCCAGCGGATTTATCGATAATCCCGGAATCATGCGTGATTCAAATAACGATTCAGATTCGAATCGGATCCCGGCTGTGATTACCGATGGTCATGGTGCGGCGGCTTTCTAGGATCCGTCGGGTAGCACGGGGGTCGGATCTGGAGGCGAGACGCCCCTGAAGTCCCGTCTCGCCCGGAGGGGAAATCCATGTTCACTGTACGGAGGCGGGCCGCCACCCGTCTTGCCGCGGCCGCCCTGGCCTCCGGCCTCGTCGCGGTCGGCGCGATCACCGGTGCCGGGACCGCGTTCGCCGATCAGACCCCGCAGGCCGGCGGCGCGGCGGGCACCCTCGGCGGCCTGGTGGCCAAGGGAACGGCGCACGTCCAGGGCGAGGGCCAGGTCGAGGCCGGTCTCTTCGACATGACGATCGACGGCGGCGGCGACCTCACCACCTACTGCATAGACATCCACCACCCGACCAGCCCGGGCGAGACGTACCAGGAGAGCCCCTGGAGCGGCACCTCGCTGGCGACCAACCCCGACGCCGGCAAGATCCGCTGGATCCTCCAGAACTCCTACCCCCAGGTCGACGACCTCTCCAAGCTCGCCTCCGAGGCCGGCGTCCCCCACCTGACCAAGGACGAGGCCGCCGCCGGCACCCAGGTCGCGATCTGGCGCTACTCCGACCACGTGAAGGTCACGGCCGACGACGCCAACGCCGAGAAGCTCTCGGAGTGGCTGTCGCAGCAGAAGCAGGACCTCGCCGAGCCCTCCGCGTCGCTGACCGTCAGCCCGCCCTCGGTCTCCGGCAAGGCCGGCACCGAGATCGGCCCGGTCACCGTCCACACCAACGCCACCTCCGCCCAGCTGAGTCTGGGCGCCGGTGCGCCCGCCGGTGTGAAGCTGGTCGACAAGAGCGGTCACGCGATCACCGACGCGGCCAACGGCACGCAGGTCTACTTCGACGTTCCGGCCGGTACCGCGCCGGGCAGCGCCGGGCTGTCGGTGCAGGCCACCACGACGGTGCCGATCGGACGGGCGTTCATCGGCGTCGGCCGGTCGGTGGGCAAGCAGACCCAGATCCTCGCGGGCTCGTCCGCCTCGACGGTCGCCGCGCAGGCCACCGCGAGCTGGGCGAAGCAGGGCGCGATACCGGCGGTCTCCGCGATGGTCGACTGCGCCAAGAGCGGCGTGGACGTCACGGCCACCGACCAGGGCGACGACGCGTTCACCTTCTCGCTGGCCGGCAAGACCTACACGATCCAGCCGGGCAAGTCGCAGACCATCACGGTCCCGGTGAAGGAGGGCCAGGCCTACTCCATCACCATCAGCGGTCCGAACGGCTTCAAGAAGACGTTCTCCGGTGTGCTGGACTGCAAGAACACCGGTGGCGGCAGCACCCCGAGCCCGGTCCCCTCGTCGAGCACCACCTCGTCGACCACCGGCGGGAGCACCGGCGGCAGCAGTGGCGGTCTGGCCGAGACCGGTAGCAGCAGCGCCACCCCGATCATCGGCGGCATGGCGGTCGTGCTGGTCGTGGTGGGCGGCGGCACCGTCTTCTTCCTGCGCAAGCGCAAGGGCGGCGGCGCGGCCTGATCCGGCCCGGACGAAGGCCCCGGGCCGCCCCTTCCAGGGCGTACCGGGGCCTTCGCGGTACCGCGCGGCCGGAGGATGACGCTGGGTGACCGCTTCGGCATGGGGCGGGGGGCCCGGTGCGGGTGGCTCGGGCGCGGGTTTCCGTGCGGTGCCGGGCGTACGGCAAGATGGGTGTATCTGCCCATCCCCAGATTGGTCCGGACGGTTTCTCTTGGCTGAGTACATCTACACCATGCGCAAGGCCCGCAAGGCCCACGGCGACAAGGTGATCCTCGATGATGTCACGTTGAGCTTCCTGCCCGGAGCGAAGATCGGCGTCGTCGGCCCCAACGGCGCCGGAAAGTCGACCGTCCTGAAGATCATGGCTGGTCTGGAGCACCCGTCCAACGGTGACGCGTTCCTCGCCCCCGGCTACTCGGTCGGCATGCTGCTGCAGGAGCCGCCGCTGGACGACTCCAAGACCGTGCTGGAGAACGTGCAGGACGGCGCCGCCGACACGATGGCCAAGCTGAAGCGGTTCAACGAGATCGCCGAGCAGATGGCCACCGACTACAGCGACGCGCTGCTGGAGGAGATGGGCAAGCTCCAGGAACAGCTCGACCACGTCAACGGCTGGGACCTGGACGCGCAACTGGAGCAGGCGATGGACGCGCTGGGCTGCCCGCCCGGCGACTGGCAGGTCACCAACCTCTCCGGTGGTGAGCGCCGCCGCGTCGCGCTGTGCAAGCTGCTGCTGGAGGCGCCCGACCTGCTGCTGCTGGACGAGCCCACCAACCACCTGGACGCCGAGTCCGTGCAGTGGCTGGAGCAGCACCTCGCCAAGTACGCCGGCACCGTCGTCGCCGTCACCCACGACCGGTACTTCCTGGACAACGTCGCCCAGTGGATCCTGGAGCTGGACCGCGGCCGGGCGCTGCCGTACGAGGGCAACTACTCCACCTACCTGGAGAACAAGGCCTCCCGCCTGAAGGTCGAGGGCCAGAAGGACGCCAAGCGGGCCAAGCGCCTCAAGGAAGAGCTGGAGTGGGTGCGCTCCAACGCCAAGGGGCGGCAGGCCAAGTCCAAGTCGCGTCTGGCGCGTTACGAGGAGATGGCCGCCGAGGCGGACAAGATGCGCAAGCTGGACTTCGAGGAGATCCAGATCCCGCCGGGCCCGCGGCTGGGCAACGTGGTGGTCGAGGTCAACAACCTGTCCAAGGCGTTCGGCGAGAAGGTCCTCATCGACGACCTGTCCTTCACCCTCCCGCGCAACGGCATCGTGGGCGTGATCGGCCCCAACGGCGCGGGCAAGACCACGCTGTTCAAGATGATCCAGGGACTGGAGACCCCGGACTCCGGCGGGATCAAGGTCGGCGACACCGTCAAGATCTCCTACGTCGACCAGGGCCGCGCCAACATCGACCCGAAGAAGACGCTGTGGGCCGTCGTCTCCGACGAGCTGGACTACATCAACGTCGGCCAGGTCGAGATGCCGTCGCGTGCCTACGTCTCGGCGTTCGGCTTCAAGGGCCCGGACCAGCAGAAGCCGGCCGGCGTCCTGTCCGGCGGTGAGCGCAACCGCCTCAACCTCGCGCTCACCCTCAAGCAGGGCGGCAACCTGCTGCTCCTCGACGAGCCGACCAACGACCTCGACGTCGAGACCCTCTCGTCGCTGGAGAACGCGCTGCTGGACTTCCCCGGCTGCGCCGTGGTCGTCTCCCACGACCGCTGGTTCCTCGACCGGGTCGCCACCCACATCCTCGCCTACGAGGGCGACTCCAAGTGGTTCTGGTTCGAGGGCAACTTCGAGTCGTACGAGAAGAACAAGGTCGAGCGTCTCGGCGCCGACGCCGCGCGTCCGCACCGGGCCACCTACAAGAAGCTCACCCGGGGCTGAGGACGCGATGGCACGCCACATCTACCGCTGCCCGCTGCGGTGGTCGGACATGGACGCCTTCGGCCACGTCAACAACGCCGTCTTCCTGCGGTACCTGGAGGAGGCGCGCATCGACCTGACGTTCCGGCGGGCGCCGGGCGAGGGCCGCGGGTCGTTCTCGGGCGGCTCGGTGGTCGCGCGGCACGAGATCGACTACCTGCGCCCGCTGGTGCATTCCTACGAGCCGGTGACCGTCGAGACGTGGGTGACGCGGATGACCGCCGCGTCGGTGACCTACGCCTACGAGATCAAGGACGCCGAGCAGGTGTACGTGCGGGCGCGGACGGTTGTCGTGCCCTACGACCTGACCGAGGGCCGTCCGCGCCGCCTCACGCCCGAGGAGCGGGAGTTCCTGGAGGGCTACCGGGACGACGGGGCCGAGGGGCCGGACAGCGGTGAGCGCGCGCCGGAGGAGGCCGTGGCGGTATGACCGTGCTCCGGCTGGCCGACACCGGGGAGGCGGCGGATCTCGCCGCCTTCCTCGGCAGGCTGGTCCGCTGGGACAAGGCCGCGGTGGTCCGCCTCCAGGGACCGGAATCGACGCTGGCGGTCTTCGGACGGCCGCCGTTCGGCGAGGTGCTGGCCGTGCGGGCCTACGCGCTCGCCGAGCCCGGCGCGGTCGACGCGACCGTGTCCGCCGGTCAACTCCTGGACGGCGTCGAGGAGTCGGCGGGCGCGGTGGCCGTTCCGGCCGGGGTGACCGGTCCGTCCTGGGCCGGGCTGCTGCCGCCGCGCGGCGGCTGGCGGAAGGTCGCCGACCTCGGGCCCGAGGCGTTGCGCCTGCGGGCCCTGGAGATCGTCGCGGAGTTCAGGACGCGTACCGAGGCGCTGGCGCCGCAGGAACGGACACGCGCCGGGCTGGACGCGCTGGCCGAGGAGATCTGGTCGCGCGGGTACGAGGGCACGCCGCTGCCGTCGCGGGCGGTGCACGCGGCGTACGCGCTGGGCCTGTTGCGCCCGGTGCGCGCCACGGTGGCCGCCGGGGCGCCGGAGGTGGCCACGGAAGGCGATGACGAGGTCGCGCTGTTCGCCTCGGGTCCGTGGCTGCGGCTGCGCACCGCGTACGGCTCGGTCGTGGTGCGCACGGGCGGACCAGGCGTCGGCCTCACCGTCAGCCCGGTCTAGCGGCGTCGGCCCGGTCCTGCGGCGGGGCGCCCGCGCGCCCTCAGTCCGCGGTGTTGATCATCGAGTTGGCCGCGTACACCAGGTAGTCCCACAACTGCCGCTCGTACTCGGGTGCGAGGCCGAGTTCGTCGACCGCGTCCCGCATGTGGCGCAGCCAGGCGTCGTGCGCCGCGCGGTCCACCCGGAACGGGACGTGGCGCATGCGCAGCCGGGGGTGGCCGCGGTTGTCGCTGTAGGTGCGCGGGCCGCCCCAGTACTGCATCAGGAAGAGCGTGAGGCGCTCCTCGGCGGGGCCGAGGTCCTCCTCCGGGTACATCGGGCGCAGCAGCGGGTCCTGCGCGACCCCCTCGTAGAAGCGGTGCACGAGCCGCCGGAAGGTCGGCTCGCCGCCGACCGCCTCGAAGAACGTCTGCTGCTGCACCGTGCCGCGCGGGATCTCATTCACCCGTCCATGGTGGCAGACGATGACGTCCGGCGGCTTGGGCCGTCGTGGGATCAGGCCGCACGATGGAAGGGTGAGGACCGATCGCTGGGCGCACACCGCCGACGCGCTGCGGACCCGGCTGGTGCGCCGGATCACCGACTCGGGTCGGCTGGCCGACCCGGCCTGGCGAGCGGCGTTCGAGGCGGTCCCGCGCCATCTGTTCGTGCCGTACTACTTCCGGCCGCTGCCCGGCGGCGCCGGGTACGACCGGCTCGCGGCCGACGACCCCGACGCGCGGCGCAGGACGCGCTGGCTGACCGGGGCGTACGAGGACGCGCCGCTGGTGACGCGGGTGAGCGGAGGCAGGCTGGTCTCCTCCAGCAGCCAGCCGTCACTGATGGCCATGATGCTGGAGGCACTCCAGGTGCGGGAGGGACACCGGGTGCTGGAGATCGGCGCGGGCACCGGCTACAACGCCGCGCTGCTCGCGCACCGGCTCGGGCCCGAGGCGGTCACCACCGTGGACCTGGACGCGGAGATCACCGACGCCGCGCGCGAGCACCTGGACGCGGCGGGCTTCTCCCCGCGTCCCGACGGCCTGGGCACGGTGGCCGTGGTGACCGGCGACGGCGCCCTCGGCTGTCCCGAACGCGGCCCCTACGACCGCATCGTGGCCACCTGCGAACTCGCCGCGGTCCCGGCGCCGTGGACCCGGCAGTGCGTGCCGGGCGGCGTGGTGCTCGCGCCGCTGGCGGGCGGGCTGATCGCGCTGCGGGTGGCCGGACGCGGCCGGGCGGGGGGCCGCTTCCTGGACACGCCCGCGTACTTCGTGGCGCTGCGCGGGCCCGGTGGGTACGTGCCGCCGCCGGTCGTGGTCGGCGACGGCGAGCGGGTGCGGCGGACCGGGACGCCGCCCGCGGTGCTGGACGACGACTCCTTCCGCTTCCTGCTGACGCTGGCCGTCGGCGAGCTGGACGTCAACTGGGCCTACGGGGGCCGGGGCGTCGCGCTGACCGCCGGTGACGGGGCGACCGCGCGCGCCGACCGGGACGGCACCGTGCACCTCGCCGGACCGTACGACCTGTGGACCGAGGTGGAACGCTGCCACGCGCTGTGGCGGGACGCCGGGATGCCGGGGCGCGAGCGGTTCGGGGTGACGGTGGACGGCGACCGGCAGTGGGCGTGGCTGGACGACCCGGAGGGCCCGTGCACCTGGGACCTGACCGGGCGCGGTTGAGCCGGTGGGCGTCGGCCGCCGCTCAGTCGCGGTGCAGTGTGATCGTCGTCCAGGCGCCCACGTGCACGCGGTCGCCGTCGGCCAGGTCGACCGGCTGGTAGGGCGCGATGGGGTCGGCGGCGCCGTTCACCGTCGTGCCGTTGGTCGAACTCTGGTCCACCACCGCCCAGCCGCCGTCCGGCCTGCGCACCAGCACCGCGTGCCGGTGCGAGACGCCCGGGTCCTCCGGCGGACGCGACAGGTCGATCTCGGGGGCCTCGCCGGTGCTGTTGCGGCGCCGCCCGATCGCCACCTGCGGCCCGGTGAGCGCGACGCGCAGCTCGGGGGAGTACGACGGGAAGTACAGGCCCTCGCTCTCCGGGCCGCTGCGGGCCATCATCGCCGTGAAGTACGCGCGGTCGGGGGCCACGACCGCCGTCCAGGTCCCCGGCCCCGGGGGCTCGGCGGCGGGGGCGGCGGGCCTGCGGCCACCGGTGGGCGGCGGCAGCAGGAAGTCCCCGTCGTCATCAGCTTGACCGGCTTGACCGGCTTGATCAGTCTGACCGGCCTGGCCGGTGGTGTCGGCGGTCGCCGCGGCCGCCCGTGCCAGGCTCTCGCCGGTGATCGTGGCGTCCTCCGGGAGCGGTTCCGCCGTGCGGTTCGTCTGCGACGGCCGCGAGGTGGTCCGCTCGTAGGGGGGAGGGAAGCCGCCGCCGGGGAAGGTGCCGCTCGGGAACGGGGGAGGGGGCGCCGTGGCACCGGCCGGGTCCGTCGTGCCCGCGCCCGCCGCGCCCGCTCCGGGGAAGTGGTGGCTGCACTCTTCGCAGAACGCCGCCCGCTCCTCGCGCGGGGTGCCGCAGCGCGGGCAGCGTTCGACGGCGGCGGTGGGGGCGCCGGAGGGCGCCGGGTCGAGGACGGGCAGCGGCTCCGTGGGAGGCAGCGGCGCCGGGGCGGCCGCGCCGGGTATGGGCCGGCCGCACACCTCGCACCACTGGGCGTTCCGTGACGCGTGACCGCCAGGACAAGTCGCCATGTCGATGTATCCCCTCCCACGGGCGGGCGCCCGCCGCGCACTACTTCCTGACGCGCACCGTCACGACCGACCGCGTCTGCGGGGCAGGCCGGCCGGTGTCCGCGACCTCGCGCCTCAGTCGCACAGTACCGTCCGCCGCTCGGCCCTCGTCACCCCTGCCGTCCACCGTGGCCAGCAGCTTCGCGGTACGGTCCGCCTCCGGCCGGGTCCCGGCCCACACCGCCCGCACCAGCGCCTGGCACAGGACCTGCGGCGGCTCGTCCCGGTCGGGTGACGGCCGCAGCAGCGAGAGGCGGGCCGCCAGCATCTCCTGTCCCGCGCCGACGGGCGGCACCCGCACCTGGAGGTCGTAGGCCCGGGCCCGCCGGTCCCAGCGGCCGACCGGGTAGTCGCCGGTGCGCGGCCCGGTCTCCTCGCGGCGGCCGGTCAGGTCCTCGGCCACGGGCGCCACCTGCCGCAGCCACCGCACCCGTGCCCCACGCGGCGTCCACAACCGCAGCATGAGTCCAGCGAGTCCGGCCCCGCCACCCGGGACACCCGTGCCGCCTTCGTCGTCGCGTGACGTCACCGTCACGACCGCGTGGACGTCGCCGCCGCCCTCCGGCACGTACGCGTACCGCTGGACCTCCGCGGTGAACCGCGGAGTCCCCGCGTCGAAAAGGCCGTTCATCCGTCAAGCACTCCCCCCGGGGAGGACGGGCGGCCCCGCCCGTCCTCCTGTGCACGCCCCTGGGCCCCTGTCTCCCCGCCCGAGTCCTCTATGCCCGCACGGGGAAGGGCACTACCGCGACCGTTATGTTGTCGTGCCCGCCGCCGTCGAGTGCGACGCCGATGAGGGACTGGGCGGCCCGCAGCGGATGGGCGCGGGCGTCCGCGGGGACGACGGCCGCCAACTCGGCGGCGGATTCCGCGTAGTTCCACAGCCCGTCGCTGCACACCACGACCACACCCGGCAGGTCCGGCTGGAACGAGGCGGTGTGCGGGTCGAGTTCGACCGCGTCGGCGCCGAGCCAGCCGGTGATGGCGTGCGCCCGGGGGTCCGCGTACGCCTCGTCCTGCGACATCAGTCCCGCCTCGACCATCCTGGCCGCCCACGAGTCGTCCTCGGTGAGCCGCGCCGGGCGTTCGCCGGAGCGGTCGTCCGGGATCCAGTACGCGCGGCTGTCGCCGATCCAGCCCACCGTCAGCAGGTCGCCGGTGACGACGGCGCTGACGCAGGTGCAGGCCGGGGCGTTGCGGTGGGGGTCGTCGCGGGTCTCCGGATCGGCCAGCGCGTTGACCGCCTCCGCCGCGCTCAGCAGCGCGTCGCGCATCGCGGTGCCCGGGTCGCCGCCCGCCGCCAGCGTGATCCGCAGCGACGCGTCGGCCGCCTCGCAGGCCGCGGCGGACGCCTCGTCGGGCCGGGTCGCCGAGGACACGCCGTCGCAGACGACCGCGATCACGGCCGGGCCGCCGTCCGGCAGGTCGGCGCGCGAGACGGCGAAGGCGTCCTCGTTGCGGTGGTGCCGCAGGCCCCGGTCGGTCACCGCGGCGACCTCGGGCAACTCCCGCTCCACGTGGTCGCGTTCCTTGGGCTGGACATGGCCGCAGCGGCGGCAGACGCCGTCCTCGCCCACGCCCGGGCCGTCGCCGGAACCGTCCGCGCCGCACGCCACGCAGGCGTCCGGCGTGCCGGTCTCCGTCATCAGCAACTCCTGTCGCGGGTCGGCGACTCCGGGACGCGGCTGCGACACGGCGGACGCGGGTGGTCGCGGCTGCGCGGCCGCCGCGACGGGCGGCACCGGGGGCTCGGCGGGCGGTCGCGGCCCGCGCGCGTCGACATTCTGCGCCGGGGGCGCGAGGCCGTAGTCACCGGAGTGCGCGTCGTCCTCGTCGCAGACCTCGGTGTCCGAGGCCGGACCGCTGTCGGAGATTCCGCCGTCGGAAGCCCCGTCATCGGAAGCCCTGTCATCGGCCGCGCCGTCGTCGGACCGCGCGTCGTCGGAGGTCGTCGCGGCGGGCGCCTGCTGCTGGCGCGGGATCTCCTGTCCGGCCACGGGCCGCTCCCTTTCGGGGGAGGCGACGAGCGCCGTACCGCAGTTGCCGCAGAATCTGTCCTCGGGTTCGAGGTGTTCCGCGCAGGAGGGGCAGACGGTCATTTGCGGCATCGGTTACACCCACGTCCGGGGGCGGAAGCGGTTGGCCGCCTCCACCAGGTTGATCCTGTCCTCACCCCGCTGAGCGAGCCGGGCGAGCGTGCGATACGAGCGCTCCAGGCCGAAGCGCAGATCGCGTTCCTCCACGGCGTCCCCCAGCAGGGCGGTCCGCGGAACGGTACCGGGCGGCGCGCCGTCGCGTCCGGCCAGCACCCAGTCCAGGGCGCTGCCCAGCAACTCCGCCCGCAACGTCTCCCGCCGTACCGCGTCGATTCCCAAACGTCCGAGTTGCTCGATACGTTCCGCCGCGCTCAGCAGATCCGGCAGCAGTGGCTCCCGGGGCGAGCGGGCGCGCAGCCGGGCCCGGACGGAGGCGGCGCACGCGGCGGCGTGGTGGACGGAGGACTCCGGCACCGACTCCAGCGCGGCCACCGCGCCCGGCCGGTCGCCCGCCGCCAGCCGCACCCGGGCGAGCCCGAACGCCGCGCTGACGTAGGTCCGGTCGGTCGTCCACACCGACGCGTAGTACTCGGCCGCGTTGTCCGCCTGGCCCAGCGCCTCCGCGCAGACCGCCAGCGCCAGCTTGGGCGCGGTCTCGCCGGGGAACGCGTCGTACACCGCGTCGAAGGCGCTCGCGGCGCTCGCGTGGTCGCGGGTCGCCAGCGACACCAGGCCGCGGTACCACACCACCCGCCAGTCGTCGGGCCGTTCGGCCTCCAGCGCGGCCAGCGTCGCCGCGGTGCCCGTGCGGTCGTCCAGCTCCAGCAGGGCGCGCAGTTGACGCAGCCGCTTCTCCGGCGAGGTGGCGGGGGAGGCGGCCAGCGCGGTGAGCGTCTCGGCGGGGCCGGTGCCGGACAGCCCGGCCAGCAGGCCCGCCTCGGGGTCGTCCGGGTCCGGGTAGGGGCGCGGCAGCGCGAGCGCGCAGGCGCGCGGGTCGAGATCGGCGACGGTCCCGGGCGGCACGGTGGCGGGGGCCGCGCCGAAGGAGGGCATGGCACCGGGGGCCACGGTCCGCGGTACGGCAGCGCGCGCGTCGCCGTCCCCGGTGCGCGGTGCCGGTACGGCCGGGCGGGCGTCGCGCCGACGACCGCGGCGGCGCGGGCCGTTGGCGCCGAGCGCCGAGTGGTCGCCGGTCAGCGGGGCCACCAACTCGGTGTCGGGAACGCGGATCTCGGGGCCGAACAGCACCGACAACGCGGGCCGCGGCCGGCCGGTGTTCAGCGCGACGACCTCCCGCAGCACCCCGGTCAGCTGCTCGGCCATCTCCCGCGCCGAATCGAAACGCCGCTGCGGATCGGGGTCGGTGGCGCGCACCAGCAGCCGGTAGAACGACTCGTAGCGGGAGAAGACCTCGATCTCGTCCGGCGGCGGCAGGCTGTCGGCGAAGACGCTGGAGTAGCCCTGGAAGTCGAAGCTCAGCACCGCGAGCGTGCGCGCCACGGTGTACAGGTCGGAGGCGACCGAGGGGCCGACACTCGCGACCTCGGGGGCCTGGTAGCCGATGGTGCCGTAGACCGGCCCGGCCGTGTCGTCCATCCTGCGCACCGCGCCGAGGTCGATCAGCTTGAGCGTGCTGCCCTGCTGGATCGCGTTGTCGACCTTGAAGTCGCAGTACAGCAGGCCGCGTTCGTGCAGGTGGCCGATCGCGTCCAGCGCCTCGATCCCGTACGCGACGGCCTGCTCGACCGGCAGCGGCTCACGGCGTCCGTCGGCGTCCCGGCTCGCGGCGGCGATCTCCTTCAGCGACCGGCCGCCGACGTACTCCATGACGATGTACCCGTCGAGGGTGCCGGTGCGCGGGTCGAGGTGCTCGACGAAGTTGTAGATGCGCACGATGGTGGCGTGCTCGATCTCGGCGAGGAAGCGCCGTTCCGAGACCGCCGCCGCCAGCGCGTCCTTGTCGCCGGTGTCCAGCAGCCCCTTGAGCACCACCCAGCGGTCGCCGACCGCGTGGTCGAGGGCGAGGTAGATCCAGCCGAGGCCGCCGTGCGCGACGCACCCCGCGACCTCGTACTGCCCGTGCACCACGTCGCCCGGGCGCAACTTGGGCGTGAACGAGTAGGGGTGACCGCAGCGCGTGCAGTAGCCCTCGGTGCGCCCGGCGCGCTCCCCGCGCGAGCGGCCGACCGGCGCGCCGCACGCGCTGTTGCCGCACCACCGCTTGCGCTCGGCGACCTGGGGATCGGCGAGCACGGCCGCGCGCGGATCGCTCCTGGGCACCGGCGGCACGGTCACCAGGCCCACGCCCAGCTCGCCACGGCCCGACGAGCCGCCGCGCGAGTGCGAACCCGATCCGCGCACCGACACCGAACGCCCGCCGCTCGCACCGCAGGAGCGCGACAGCCGCCCGGAGACCGACCGGCGCGAGGACGACGAACGCGACGGCCACGAGCCGCCGGACGAGGCGCTGTCACCGCGGACGGTGGGCTCCCCCTCGTCCATCTCGCCCAGGTCGCCGTCCCGGGTCGTCACCGGGTCCGGTGCCAGGCCGCACACGTCGCAGTACGGCGTGGCGCCGCCGACGTCCTCGAGGCGGCCGTCGCAGCCCGGTCTGCCGCACCTCATCCCCCGCTCCCTCCCCCGTCCGCCGCCCCCTCGGCGGCCGGCGCCAGCGCCTCGGCGACCGCCTGCTGGAAGCGCAGCACCGCGCCTTCCGCCGCCCGCAGGTCGCAGGGCGCGCTCCACAACAGACGCCGTGCCTGGTCATAGCGTTCCACCAGCAGCGGATCGTCCGCCGTGCCGTGCCGCGCGGCCCGCGCCTTGTAGGCGTCGAGCCTGCCGCGCAGTTCCGCGCGGACCGCCAGCGGAGCGGTCACCGCCGTCAACGAGGCCCGCGCGCGCTGGAGCTCGTCGTCGGCGTGCTCCTCCAGGTCGTCCAGGAGCGGGGAGAGCCGGTGCCAGTGGCCCGCCCGGTGGTAGCCGACCGCGACGGCCAGCCGTTCGTGCAGCGCGGCGGACGGACCGCTGACCGCCGGGACGACCGATCCGGCGATCCTCGCCAGCACCTCGCCGCGCGCGGACCGCGCCTCGGTCAGCGTGCGGTCGGCCCGCGACAGCACGTCGCGCAGCCGCATCAGCCGGTGCTCGGCGTCCTCCCGGACGTGCAGCACCGCCTCCACCTCGCGTCTGATGTCCTCCAGTTCGCGTTCCGCCCGCTCGTAGCGCCGGGTGTCGGGACGGCCGCCGCCCGCCCTGCGGCCCTTGGCGGGCAGCCAGAACGCCAGCGGGTCGGCGACCACCTCGGCGCGCAGCGCGGCGAGTTCGGCGGTCAGCTCCTCCAGGTCGTCCCCGGCCGGGTGCTCCGAGGGCCGCACGCCGACCGACCGCGCCAGCGACTCGACCCTGCGGGCCTCCGCGGACAGCAGGTCGACGCGGGCGGGCAGCGCCGACCAGACCGCGTCCGCCGCCGTCACCACCGCGATGACCTCGGCGTACCAGTCGTTCATCCGCTCGGCCAGCCGCTCCAGGCCGGTCGGCTCGGCCAGCAGCACCGGATCGCCCGGCGCGTCGTGCCCGACGTCCGGCAGGACACCACCGGGCACCGTCACGCCCGCGCCGCGCAACGTCTCGGTCAGCCCCGCCAGATCGCCCGACGGCGGCCAGCGCCGGTCGCCGCGCAGCTCACGGGCGGCGCGCAGGGCGGCGCCGTAGACCTCGAAGTGGTCCCACAGCGCGGGGATCACGGGCTCGACCGACGCCCAGCGCTCCTTGGTGAGCCCGCTGAGCGCGGTGCCCTCCAGCAGCCTGCGGCCCGCGTGGTCCTGGAGGGCCAGCAGCGAGACCTCGATCGCCTCGTGCTCGCTGGCCAGCCGCGCCAGGGCACGGTCGACCTCCTCCCGGCTCATCACCGGCCCGGTGGATCCCGCCACCGCCATCGCACTCCCTCCTCGGCCTCGTCCCTCGCCCCGGCGGCGTCCGTCGCGGGGCGCGGTCAGTCCTTGTAGAGCGGCGCCGGGGGACCGCTGATCCCCGGCAGGTCGTGCGCGAGCCACTTGTCGTAGGCCCGCGTCCACGGGCTGTGCGCGCCGCCGGCGCGGTAGGCGTCGAGGACGGCGTCGACCCGGCGTATCAGGTCCGTGTCACCGAGGTTCATCGCCACGCCGTACGGCTCATGGGTGAGCGGTTGTCCGATCAGATGGACGGCCGGATCCTGGGCGGCCTGACCTGCGGCGAGCGCGTTGTCCGTCAACACGGCGTCCACCTGGCCGAGTTGGAGCCGTACCAGGCAGTCGATCTGATTGGCGACCAGCACGATCCGGGCGCCGTGCGGTTCGGCGTCCAGCAGCGCCTCGCCCGTCGAACCGGACGCGGTGCACACCCGCTTCCCGCGCAGGCTGTCGTCGAAGCCGGTCACCGTGGTGCCGGTCCTGGGCACCAGCAGCTGCTGGCCCGCCTCGAAGTACGCGGTGGAGAACGCGACCTGCTGGATCCGGTCGCAGGTGATCGACATCGTGCGCACCACCATGTCCACCTCGTGCGAGCGCACCGCGGGAATGCGCTGGTCGGTGGGGACGGTGCGGTAGACGATCCTCGGGTCGGGGCCCAGGATGTCGCGCGCTATGGCCTTGACCAGGTCGATGTCGAAGCCCGCGAGCTGGTTGGTGTTCGGGTCGCGGTACCCCCACAGGTAACTGTCCTGGTCCACGCCGACGACGAGGTAGCCGCGCTCCTGGATGCGCCGGACCGCCGGGCCCGCCGCGGTCGACGGGCGCAGGCTCGCCTCCGGGTGCGCGCACGTCTCGTCGGACGCCGGACGCGCCCGCGCCAGGTCCGGCGCGCCGGGTCCGTCCGCGACGGTCGCGGTGCCGGGCGGCGACCCGGGCGACGCGTCCATGGTGGGCTCGCACGGTACGAGCACCAGCGCCGCGGTCAGCGCGAGCGCGCAGGCGCCCGCCATCGCGCCGACCCCGCCCCACCCCCGCAGCCCGCGCGTCAGCCTCCCGGCCGCACCGCTCATCGTCGCGTCACCCCGGCCTCCCCGTCGCTCCCGTGTGCCCTGCCGTCCCGTTCCCGCCGTCGGTCCCGTCGGCCCGCGTCTTCGGTGCCGAAGTCCTCGTACCCACCCCACCGGTGCTCCCAAAGCTCACCGGTACTCCGAAAGCCGCCGGGAGACGCCCACCAGCGCACCGGCGACGGCCAGTGCCGCGAGCGCCGCGGCGCCCTGAGGCACTCCGTCCAGCGCGTCCCGCGCGGCGCCGGCCGACCGCTGGAACTCACCGGTCTCGTGGTCCAGCGCCTGCCGCAGTCCCGCGTCGACCGCGTCGAACGACTGGCCCGTCGTCGCCGATACCAGGTGACCGGCCGAGTCCGTGCCGCCGATGGCACCGGCCACCGCCGAGTCGTAGTCGCCCTTGGTGTCGTCGGCCCGCACCACCTGGTGGCGGGCGCGCCACGTCACCACGTCGGCGGCCACCGCGCGCACCGGCGCACGGCCGCCGTCCTCGTCGGCCAGCGCGAGCGCCTGCCCCAGCAGCCCGCCGTCGCCGCCCGGGCCCGGCCCGGCCAGATCGGTCGTCTCCCGTTCGTAGAGCGTCTCGTACTGGGTGTCGCCGCCCCGGGCGACCAGCGTCAGGTTCTCGTCGCCGCGCGCCTGGAGGGCGTCGATCCTCGCCGCGTTGAGCACTTCGAGGGAGCGCGCGCCGTGCGCCCAGGAGTCGTGCAGGTCGGCGCGGGCGACCAGTTGGCCCCCGGCCAGCCACAGCAGCGCCGCGGCGGTGGCCGTGAAGCCCGCCAGCAGACCCGGGTTGAACACCCTGCGGGTGCGCCGGTACAGCCGCCGCTGCGCCCAGGCGAGCACGGCGAGGGTGACCGCGCCCAGGGCCAGCGCGGCCCAGGGCACCGCCTCGGCGTGCGCGTAGTCCACGCCGAGGCTGCCGGTCTCGGCCCGGTACAGCTTCTGCGCGGCAGGCAGCAGCGTCCCGGCCATCTGCTCGTTGGCGTACCGCAGATAGGCGCCGCCCAGCGGCAGGCCCTGCCGGTTGTCGGCCCGCGCGGTCTCCACCAGGCCGGTGTAGACCGGCAGTTGCTCGCTCAGCAGCGTGACCTGGGCCTGCCCGAGCGGCGAACCGGCGTTGTGCGCCGCCGCCTTGGCTATCAGCTGCGCGGCGGTGCGCACGTCCGTGCCGTAGCGGTTCGTCACGTCGGCGGGGGCCGCGCCGCCGACCAGGAAACCGGTCGCGGCCGTGGTGTCGGCGTCGGCGAGGCTGCGGTAGATCTCGGCCGCGTCGGCGGACAGCGGCTGACTACTGGTGGCCACGGCCCGGGCCGCGTCGCCGCGTTGCGCGGTCTGCCAGGCGGCGACCGTGCCGAACGCCAGCAGCAGCGCGGTCAGCAACGCGGCGATCAGCCGCAGCCGTCCCGGTTCCGTGGTCGCGGCGGACCGCAGTCGCTCGGCGCGTTCGGCCCACACGGGACGGCGCGGCGCGGGCAGCCCGGACAGCGCGGTCGGACCCACGGGCACCGCGCCGCCGCCCGAACCGGGGTGCGCCGCGCGGCCGTTGCCCGGGGCCGCCGTCGGCTCGTCGCCCGGGGACGCCGCCGGGCCGTCGTCCCCGGCGCGCGTCGGCATGCCTGCCACCGTGACCCTCCCCCCTGGGCGTCGCCCCTCGCCGCCCGCCCCGCCGGGCGAACGGCGTACCGTACCGTCACTTCTCACCCAGCAGTATGGCCACCCCCACTGACATCCTCCTAGGCTTTCCCGCGATCTTGCCTGGAACGCCCCGGCACGTGCCCCGGCTCGCGCCCCGGCGCGACCCCCGGGCAGGACCACGTGAACAGGACCCCGGGCAGGACCACGTGAACAGGATCACGCGAGCGGGACCACCGGAGCAGAACCATGCGAGCAGAATCACGCGAGCAGGACGGAGACGGCCGATGGCGGTGCGGGACCCGGGCGAGGACGACGCCGAGCGCGAACGCGTGCACGCGTTCACGCGCGCGGCCGGCCTGACCGCGCTGATCGACGTGCACACCCACTTCATGCCCGAACGTGTCATGGCCAAGGTCCGGGCGTACTTCGACGCCGCGGGGCCGCTGATCGGGCGGGAGTGGCCGATCGCCTACCGCGAGGACGAAGAGACGCGGAAGGCGATCCTGCGCGGCTTCGGCGTGCGGGCGTTCACCTCGATGATCTACCCGCACAAGCCCGGCATGGCCGCCTGGCTCAACGCCTGGGCCGCGGGGTTCGCCGACCGCGTCCCGGACTGCCTGCACACCGCGACGCTCTACCCGGAGCCGGGTGTCACCGGATACGTGCGCGAGGCGCTGGAGTCGGGGGCGCGGGTGTTCAAGGCGCACCTCCAGGTCGGCGACTACGACCCCGCCGACCCGCTGCTGGACGGCGCGTGGGGGCTGCTGGAGGACAGCGGCACGCCGGTCGTCACGCACTGCGGCTCGGGGCCCGCGCCGGGCGCGTTCACCG
Organism: Streptantibioticus parmotrematis; assembly: GCF_019890615.1. Lineage (GTDB taxonomy): Bacteria > Actinomycetota > Actinomycetes > Streptomycetales > Streptomycetaceae > Streptantibioticus_D > Streptantibioticus_D parmotrematis. The sequence continues at coordinate 173,530 of NZ_JAINVZ010000010.1, forward strand.
GGCCGGGGCCGATGCGCGCACTGCTGGCCCGGTATCCGCGGCTGCCGGTGATCGTGGCCCACCTCGGCATGCCGGAGTACGCGGACTTCCTCGCGCTGGCCGAACGGTACGAGCACGTCCGGCTGGACACCACGATGGCGTTCACCGACTTCGCCGAGCGGTCGGCGCCGTTCCCGCGCGACGCGCTGCCGAGGCTCGCGGCCCTGGGCGACCGCGTGCTGTTCGGCAGCGACTTCCCCAACATCCCCTATCCGTACGCCCACGCGCTGGAAACCCTGACCCGGCTCGACCTGGGCGACGCGTGGCTGCGCGCGGTCTGCCACGACAACGCGGCGCGGCTGTTCGGGATCGACGCCACGACCGAGGACTGAGACGCCACGACCGAGGACTGAAGGGTGCCGGACGCCGCCGCTCCCCCCACGGGGCGACGGCGTCCGGCGGTCTCATGACACCGGCAGCCTCAACGCCCCGCCGGATCGGCCGCGTTGGCGGGTGTGTCGGCGGGCACGTCAGCGGACGTCTCGCCGGCACCGAAATGCTGACGCAGCCGCGCCACGGCCGCCGGGTCCGCGCCCACCCGGTCCATCCCCAGCAGCGCCGCCCCCAGCACCGGCGGCGCGCCGACCACCCGGGCCACCGCCCGCGGCGCCACCGCCGCGAGCCGGGCCGTGACGCCGTCCAGCAGCAGCGGGTGCCGGGCTGCCAGCACACCGCCGCCGAGCACCACCACCGCGTCGGACTCCAGCAGGTCCAGCCTGCGCAACGCCACCTGGGCCAGCGCGGTGATCTCCTGCGCCTGCCGTTCCACGATGCGCCGGGCGACCGGATCGCCGCCGTCCGCGACGCGGAAGAGCACCGGCACGAGTTCGTGCCGGGCGGCCGCCGGGACCACCTCCAGGTGCAGCGCCTCGATCAGCGCGTACATCGAGGACAGGCCGAAGTGCGCGGGCAGCGCGGTGGCCAGCGCGGTCGGCTCGCCGCGTCCGTCCTCGGCCCGCGCCGCCCACCACAGGGCCTCCTCCGACAGGTAGCCGCCGCCTCCCCAGTCGCCGGATATCCGGCCGATGGCGGGGAACCGGGCAGTGCGGCCGTCGGGGAGCATGCCCACGCAGTTGATGCCCGCCCCGCACACCACGGCCACGCCGCGCGGCTCGGCCACCCCGGCGCGCAGGATCGCGAAGGTGTCGTTGGCGACGTGCGTGTGCCGTCCCCAGCCGTAGGCGCGCAGGGCGAGTTCGAGCTGCTGCTCCTCGACGGGGAAGTCGGCGTTGGCCAGGCACGCGGAGACCTGCTCGACCAGCGGCGGCGCGTCCACCGCGATCCCGGCCTCGTGCGCGGCGAGCGCCACCAGCGGGGCGAGCCCGGCGACCGCCTCGGCCACGCCGACCACCGGGGGCTGGAAGCCGCCGCCGCGGGCGTCGCCGAGCACGGTGCCGTCCGCGGCGACGATGGCCACGTCGGTCTTGCTGTTGCCCGCGTCGATCGCCAGCACGCCGCCCGGCACGGCCGGCCGCCCGGACGGTCGTGCCGGCCGCGACGGCGGAGGGGAAGGGATCAGGCCCACGCGAGGTGCTCCCGGTTGTGCGCGATCAACTGGTCGGTGAGCGTCTCGGCGTACGCGTACTGGCCGATCAACGGGTGGGCGAGCAGGGCCCGGAAGACCCGCTCGCGCCCGCCGCGCAGCGCCGCGTCCAGCGCCAGGTCCTCGTACGCCGTGACGTCGGCGACCAGTCCCGCGTACAGCGGGTCGAGCGCGGGTACCGGCAGCGGGGTCACGCCGTCGGCGCCCACCGTCGCCTGCGTCTCGATGACCGCGTCGTCGGGCAGGAAGGGCAGGGTGCCGTTGTTGAACGCGTTGACCACCTGGACGTCGCCGGTGCCGCGCAGCAGGGACGAGGCGAGGGCGACGGCCGCCTCGGAGTAGAACGCGCCGCCGCGCTTGGCCAGCAGCTCCGGCTTGGTGTCCAGCGCCGGATCGGCGTACAGGGCGAGCAGCTCGCGTTCCATCGCGGCGACCTCGGCGGCCCGTGACGGCTTCTCGCGCAGTTCGCGCACCACCTCGTCGTGCGCGTAGTAGTAGCGCAGGTAGTACGAGGGCACCACGCCGAGCCGCTCCAGCAGGGGGCGCGGCAGCTTCAGGTCGGTGGCGACCGCGTCGCCGTGCTCGGCGAGCAGCTTGGGCAGCACGTCCTCGCCGTGCGGGCCGCCGAGGCGCACGCCCAGCTCCCAGGTGAGGTGGTTGAGGCCCACGTGGTCCAGGTGCACGTCGGCGGGCGCGACGTCCAGCAGCGCGGCGAACTTGCGCTGGAAGCCGATCGCCACGTTGCACAGCCCGACCGCACGGTGCCCGGCCTTCAGCAGGGCGCGGGTGACGATGCCGACCGGGTTGGTGAAGTCGATGATCCACGCGTGAGGCGCGGCCCCGCGCACCCGTTCGGCGATGTCCAGGACCACCGGCACCGTGCGCAGCGCCTTGGCCAGGCCGCCCGCGCCGGTGGTCTCCTGGCCGACGCAGCCGCACTCCAGCGGCCACGTCTCGTCCTGCTGCCGGGCCGCCTGGCCGCCGACGCGCAGTTGCAGCAGCACCGCGTCGGCGTCCGCGACGCCCGCGTCCAGGTCGCCGGTGGTGACGACGCGGCCGGGGTGGCCCTGGCGGGCGAAGATCCGCCGGGCCAGCGCCCCGATCAGCTCCAGCCGGTCGGCGGCCGGGTCGATCAGCGTCAGCTCCTCGACGGGCAGCGTCTCGCGCAACCGGGCGAAACCGTCGATGAGTTCGGGGGTGTAGGTGGAACCGCCCCCTACTACGGCGAGCTTCATCAGCCCTTCACTCCTGTCAGTGTGACGCCTTCGACGAACGCCTTCTGGGCGAAGAAGAAGACGATGATCACCGGCGCCATCACGAGCATCGTGGCCGCCATGGTGAGGTTCCAGCTGGTCTGGTGGGCGCCCTTGAACGTCTCCAGGCCGTAACTGAGCGTCCAGGCCGCGGGGTTCTCGCTCGCGTAGATCTGCGGGCCGAAGTAGTCGTTCCAGCAGGAGAAGAACTGGAAGAGCGCCACGGCCGCGATCGCCGGTCTGGCCATCGGCAGGATCACCCGCAGCAGGGTACGCAGTTCACCGCAGCCGTCCACGCGGGCGGCGTCCACGTACTCGTTGGGGATGGTCACCAGGAACTGCCGCAGCAGGAAGACGGTGAACGCGTCGCCGAACGCCATCGGGATGATCAGCGGCCACAGCGTGCCGGTCAGGTGCATCTGGTTGGCCCAGAACAGGTACATCGGCACGATGACGACCTGCGGCGGCAGCATCATCGTCGCGACCACCAGCATCAGCGCGGTGTTGCGGCCCCGGAAGCGGAACTTGGCGAGCGCGTAGGCCACCGGCACGCTGGAGACCACGGTCAGCACCGTGCCGCTGACCGCGTAGACCAGGCTGTTCTTCCACCACGTCAGGAAGCCCGCGGTGTGGAAGACGGTCACGTAGTTGTGCCACTCGAACGGATGCGGCCACAGCGAGCGGGTCAGCGCCTGGTTGTCGCTCATCAGCGAGGTCAGCAGCACGAAGACGAAGGGCAGCACGAAGAACAGCGCGGCGGCCACCCCGAGGGAGTGGATCGCGACCCACTCCAGCGCGGCTCTGCGCCGGGCCGTCCTGGCGTCGGTGCCGCGCCGGGAGGCCGGTGCGGACGCCGGGGCCGGGGCCTTGAGGACGTCGGTCATGGCGGATCAGTCTCCCGCCTGGATCAGTCCGCCACGGCGGCGCATCAGCAGCGCGGTGAAGGCCATGGCGAGGGCGAACAGGACGAGCGCGATGACACAGGCGGAGCCGGTGTCGAAGTGCTGGAAGCCGAGGTTGTAGACCAGTTGGGGCAGCGTCAGCGTCGACTTGTCGGGATAGCCGGGCTCGAACTGCTGCCCGGAGTTGCCGATCACGCCGCTGGCGACCTGACCGGCGATCATCGGCTGGGTGTAGTACTGCATGGTCTGGATGACCCCGGTGACGACGGCGAACATCACGATGGGCGAGATGTTCGGCAGCGTGACGAAGCGGAAGCGCTGCCAGGCGCCCGCGCCGTCCAGCTCGGCGGCCTCGTACTGCTCCCTCGGCACGTCGAGCAGCGCGGCCATGAAGATCACCATCAGGTCGCCGACGCCCCACAGCGCCAGCATGGTCAGCGCCGGCTTGGACCAGGCGGGGTCGTTGAACCAGCCGGGCTGCGGCAGTCCGACGTCGCCGAGCAGGTGGTCGACCGGACCGGTGCCGGGGTTGAGCAGGAAGGCGAACGCCATGGTGGCGGCGACCGGCGGGGCGAGGTAGGGCAGGTAGAACGCGGTGCGGAACACTCCGGTGCCCAGCTTGATCCTGGTGATCAGCAGTCCGACGCCCAGTCCGAAGACGACCCGGGTGGTCACCATCACCACCACCAGCCACAGCGTGTTGCGCAACGCGGGCCAGAACAGCGGGTATTCGGTGAAGACGTACGACCAGTTGCGCGTCCCCGTCCAGGTCGGCGGCCGGAAGCCGTCGTAGTGCATGAAGGAGAAGTAGACGGTCGACAGCAGCGGGTAGGCGAAGAAGAACGCGAACCCGATCAGCCAGGGCGCGAGGAACGCCAGCGTGACCAGCGCCGAGCGGCGGCGCTTCGCCCTCAGCGTGACCGTGCGCCCGGTAGCCGTCGCCGGAGGGGAGGTGAGGGAGGCGGCCATCGCTACTTCGCCTGCGCGGTGTCTTCGTCGACCTGCTTGTCCACGCCCTTCAGGCCCGCCGTGAGGTCGGAGACCTTGCCCGCCTCGTAGCTGTAGGCGAAGTCCTGCAACGTGACCTGGTACTGGCCGCCGTTGGGGCTCGCGGGCGTGGTGTTGCTGTTCGGGTTCTCCGCGATGTCCACGAAGGTCTGGAAGCCCGGGTCCTGGTTCAGCTTCGGCGACTTGAGGGCGGCCAGGGTGGAGGGCACGTTGTGGATCTCGTTGGAGAAGTCCACCACCGCGTCGGTGTCGGTGGTGATGAACTTGACGAACTCCCAGGCGGCGTTCTGCTTCTGGCTGTGCGCGGCGATGCCGACGACGGTGCCGGTGATGTAGCCCTTGCCGTAGGTGTCGGCCTGGTCGTCCGGCACCGGCAGCGGCGCCACCCCGATCGGGAACTTCACGCCCGCCTGCTGCGCCATCCCCAGCCGCCACTCACCGTCCATGGCCATCGCGACCTGCCCGGTCTGGAACGGGTTCTTGGCACCGAACTCGTCGCCGAAGGTGCTGCGGTACTTCTCCAGCTCAGTGAACCCGCCGAGCGCGTTCACCAGCCCCTTCTGGTAGGTGAACATCTGGGCGAACGCCGGGTCCTTGGCGACCTCGGAGTCGCCCTTGGCGTCGAAGTAGGTCGGGCTCCACTGGGCGGCGTAGTGCGCGGGCGTCGACTCGTAGCCGTGGAAGTCCGGCATGAAGCCCAGTTGGGAGTAGGAGTTCCCGCTCGGCTTGGTCAGCTTGACGGCGTCGGTCTGGAACTGCGACCAGGTGTGCGGCGGCGAGGTGATCCCGGCGGCCTTGAACGCGTCCTTGTTGTAGTACAGCCCGTAGGCGTCGCCGAGCAGCGGCAGCGTGCAGCGCGTCCCGTCGTACTGGGTGTAGTCCAGCATCGGCTTGGGGAACGTGGCCTGCGGGTCGATGCCGGACTTCTTCAGGAACGGCCCGAGGTCCGCCATCGCGCCCGACGAGCAGAACTTGCCGACGTTGTCGGTGGTGAACGACGAGACCACGTCCGGCGCGTCGGGACCGCCCGCGCGCAGCGCCTGGTTGATCTTGTCGTCGTTGACGTTGGGCACCGCGTGGACGTGGATGTTGGGGTGGACCTTCTCGAACGCGGCGATGTCGTCGTTGATCGCCTTCAGCTCGCTCGGCGCGCTCCAGCCGTGCCAGAAGTTGATCGTGACGTCCTTGTTCGGGTTGTCGCCCGCCTGGTCGGTGCTCTGCCCGGTACAGGCACTGGCCAGCAGCGTCATCGCGGCGCCGGTGGCGAGAGCGGTACATATGCGGGCGAATCTGTGGGATGTGGACATGCGGAACCTCCAGGAGGGCATGCGGAAGCAGGCGTCGGTGCGCGGGGGTCGGGGTGAGGTGTGCGGGTGTCGCGTCCGAGGACGCGGGTGTCGAGTCGAGGTCCGGGGAGGGGGCTCGGGGGCGTGCTGTCCGGCCTATTCGGCCGTGGTGTCGAAGATCTCGTCGCGGGCGGCGGACAGGGCCCGCTGGACCGCGCCGACCAGCACCGGGTTGCCGGTCAGCTCGCTGAGCCGCAACGCGGGCTGTGGGATGGCCAGTTCACGAAGGCGCTGCTCGACCCGGGAACGCAGCTCCTCGCCGCCCGCGGCCACCACGCCGCCGGACAGCACGACGAGCTGCGGGTCCAGCACGGCGACGACGGAGGCGAGTCCGGTGGCCATCCGGACGGCCAGCTCGTCCAGCACCGCGGCGCCGTCCTCGCCGTCCGCGACCGCCTTCGCGATCGCCTCCTGCGGGGTGCGGGCCTTGATGCCGCTCTGCCGGGCGAGCTTCAACACCGCCTCGCCGCCCGCCAGTTCCTGGAAGCCGCCGGTGTTGGCGCGGCTGACGTTGTGCAGCACCGGAGCCCCCGGCAGCGGCATGTAGCCGACCTCGCCCGCGCCGCCGGTGGCACCGCGGTGCAGCCGGCCGCCCAGCACGACGGCCGCGCCGATGCCCTCCTCGGCCCAGAAGAGCACGAAGTCCTCGCAGCCGACCGCCGCGCCGAGGCGCTGCTCGGCGACGGCCGCCAGGTTGACGTCGTTCTCCACGGCGACCGGGACGCCGAGGGCGGCGGCGAGTTCACCGAGGAGGTCGGGGGAGTGCCAGCCCGGCACGTGCCCCGCGTAGCGCAGCACGTTGGTCACCGGGTCGAACGCGCCGGGGAAGCCGATGACGACCCGGTTGAGCCGCGCGCGCTCCACCCCGGCCGCCGTGGCCGCCGTGTCGATCGCCTCGGTGACGTGGCCGACGGTCCGGGTGGTGCCCCGGCCCCTGGTCGTCACGGTGTGCTCGCCGCGCACGTCGCCCGCGATGTCGGCGACGGCCGCGGTGATGCGGTCGGGGGTCACGTCCAGCGCCGCGACGTGGCCCGCGTCGGGGTTCACCCGGTACAGCTGGGCGCTCGGGCCGGGCCGGCCGGCCGTCGTGCCGGTGGCGACGACCAGCCCGGCGGCCTCCAGGCGGCCGAGCAACTGGGAGGCGGTGGGCTTGGACAGTCCGGTCAGCTCGCCGATCCGGGTACGGGACAGCGGGCCGTGTTCCAGCAGAAGGTCGAGCGCGGCGCGGTCGTTCATGGCGCGCAGTACGCGCGGCGTTCCCGGTGTCCCGGCCACGGTCCTGATCCCTCCCTCGTACGGCGTCGACGGCTAACGGTAATGGTCCGGGGTGCGGCGCGGCGGGGTGCCCGCGCCGCTTTATTAGGAAACTTTCCTATCGGTGACTGGAAAGTTAAGCCCCCGCATCAGGCCCGTCAAGGGGCTACCCGCGAGTACTCCGGGCGCCTCGACCGAAGCGTTACCCGGGGAAACGCCGACGGCCCCCGCGACGGGTGTCGCGGGGGCCGTCGGGCGGCGTGGCGGGCGGGCGGCGGCCGGGCCGCCGCCGTTCAGCGTCTCAACGTCGCCGGAACAGCGAGTGGCGGCCGGGGCGCTTCTCGTCGCCCTCCGCGCCCTCGGAGTCCTCGGCCTGCTTGCCGGAAGCGCCGGAAGAGCTGGAGGCACTGGAAGCACCGGAGGTGCTGGAGGCGTCCGGCGCCTGCGAGGCCTGCGGCGGCCGCGAGGCGTCCGGCGGGGTCGACGGGTGCGGTATCGCCGTGCTGCCGGTGGTCTCCGACGCGGGGGCCGCCGGGGCGACCGGGGCGGACACCGCCGCGGCGGAGGCGGGGGAGGTCTCGACCAGCGGCGCCTGGGCCGGGTCCGTGCTGGTGGCGTCGGAGGCCGTCGCGCTGCCGCCGGCGATCGTGATGCCCTCCGCGTCGAACGCCCGCTTGATCCGCCAGCGCAGCTCGCGCGCCACACCCGTCGCCTTGCCCGGCATGGTCTTCGCCTGCGCCCGTATCACCACCGAGTCCGCGCTCACCGTCTCCAGACCCAGGACCTGCACCGGCTCCCACAGCGCCTCGTCCCAGGGCTCCTCCTTGGCCATCTGCTCGGCGGCGGAGGTGATGACCTCCCTGGCCCGGTCCAGGTCCTCGCCGTAGCCGACCTGGATGTCGACCATCGCGGTGGCCCAGCCCTGGCTGAGGTTGCCGATCCGCTTGACCTCGCCGTTGCGCACGTACCAGATCTCGCCGTTGTCGCCGCGCAGCTTCGTCACCCGCAGGCCCACCTCGATCACGGTGCCGGAGGCGACGCCCGCGTCGATGGTGTCGCCGACGCCGTACTGGTCCTCCAGGATCATGAAGACGCCGGAGAGGAAGTCGGTGACCAGGTTGCGGGCGCCGAAGCCGACCGCGACGCCCGCCACCCCGGCGCTGGCCAGCAGCGGGGCCAGGTTGATCTGGAGCACCGACAGCACGGTCAGCGCCGCCGTGCCCAGGATCAGGAACGAGGCCACGCTGCGCAGCACCGAGCCGATGGCCTCACTGCGCTGCCTGCGCCGCTCCGCGTTGACCAGCAGCCCGCCGAGGGCGGCGCTGGCACGGGACTCCGCGGTGCGGTTCATCCGCGAGATCAGCTGGGTGATCATGCGGCGGACCATGGCCCGCAGGACGATCGCGATCGCCAGGATGAGGATGATCCGCAGGGCCGCCTCGACCCAGTTCGCCCAGTGGACCTGCACGTAGTTGGCCGCGTTGTTGGCGGACTGCTGGGCGTGGTCGAGGGTGACCTGACCGGGGTCGCCGGGGTCCGGCGAGGCGGCGGCGATCATGGACCAGGACCAGGACACGGTGGGGGACCTTCCCTCGGGACGGGGGCTTCGGGCGCGCCGTCCGGACGGGCCCGGAACGGGCCCCGGCCTGCGGACGGCCGGTCAACCACCCTAACGGGGCAATCGCCGGGCCCCCGGACGACGACCGAACGCCTCTCCGGTTACCGGGGCCGTAATGCGTGGATATAAAGAGGTGTGCGGGAAAACACCCTGAGGTCGTTACCCGGTCATGGTGGCGCCACGACCAGGAGTGCGGCGACACTGAGGGGAGATCGTCCCGGCGCGAGCCACGCGCCGCCGGCGTATTAAGGGAGGCATCCGTGCCGCATGTCCTTGTCCTCAACGCGTCGTACGAGCCGCTCGGCGTCGTACCGCTCCGCCGCGCGCTCGTTCTCGTCCTCAACAACAAGGCCGTCTGCCTTGAGGAGTCCGGCGCCCTCATGCACAGCGCGACCCGCGTACTTCCTGCGCCCAGTGTCGTAAAACTCACGAAATTCGTGCGTGTCCCGTTCCGCGGGCCCGTCCCGCTCACCCGGCGCGCGCTGTTCGCCCGGGACGGCGGGAGGTGCGCCTACTGTGGCAGCGCCGCAACCAGCGTCGACCACGTCATCCCGCGCAGCCGGGGCGGCCAGCACTCCTGGGAGAACGTGGTGGCGGCCTGCCGCCGCTGCAACCACGTCAAGGCCGACCGGCACGTCGCGGAACTCGGCTGGCGCCTGCGCCATCAGCCCGCCCCGCCCTCCGGCCTGGCCTGGCGCATCATCGGCACCGGCCATAGGGACCCGCGATGGCTGCCATACCTGCAAGCGTATGGCGCCGAGGACGCCATGGCCCGGATCGACGGCATCTCCGCCTGACATCCGGGCCTTCGTGTAGGTACGCGCAGCACGCCTTCCGGAGGCACACCCGCGGTGGGGAGCCGGGCCGCACGGCCCGGCTCCCCACCGCGTGCGCCCGCGCCTACGCGCCCACCTCGCCGTCGATCGCCTCGCGCAGGAAGTCGGCGTGCCCGTTGTGCCGCGCGTACTCCAGCAGCACGTGGACCATCGCCAGGCGCAACGAGACCTCCTCGCCCCAGCGCGGCTGGAGCCCGCGCGCGTCCAGCGTCGCCGCCGCGCGCTCGACACGGCGGGAGACCTCCACCTCGGCCCGCCAGGCGGCGAACGCCTCGTCACGGGTCGACGCGCTCGCGTCGTACGCCGCCTGGAAGTCCACCTCCTTCGACCACACCATCGGTGCGTCGTCGTCCTCGAAGACCCGGCGGAACCAGGCCCGCTCGACCTCGGCCATGTGCCGCACCAGCCCCAGCAGGGTCAGCGTGGACGGCGGGCACGAACGGGTGCGCAGCGCCTCGTCGTCCAGCGCCGCGCACTTCATCTCCAGCGTCGCCCGGTGGAAGTCGAGGAACGCGCGCAGCGTCTCGCGTTCGCCGCCGAGGTGCGGTGGGCCGGTACGAAGGTCGGGGATCACGCCGGAAGCCAACCACATCCGGCCCGAAATCCCCCTCCCGAGTGCCGAGTTCCCCCAATCCACGGGCGCCCGGCGGTGGGCTTCGGGCACAGTCGGTACATGAGCGGCTACAGCAGCGGTGGGCCCGGCGGTTTCGAGGACAGCGTGCCCGCCTACCTGACGATCCGGGTCACCCCGCTGAACGGCCCGATCGCGGCCTTCGCGGAGCAGGAGGCATGGCAGGCCAGGGAGCGCTATCCGCGGGTGATGGGCGTCGGCGCGCCGGAGTTCTTCTGGGCCCGCGAGCACGACGCCGGCGGGTGGGAGCTGTCGGAGTTCGGCGCCGACGCCCCGCAGCAGGCCCGCGACTCGCTGGGCTCGCACTTCCGCATGCGGTCGCAGGCCGCGGAGCAGGAGGACGACGCCGGGGCCGCCCGGCAGTGGATGGCCGCCGCGCTGCGCATGGACCGCGAGGTGGTCGACGAACTGGAGGTGCGCGGCGAGCGGTTCAGGATCGTGCGGGCCTCGCACTTCGTGCGCATGGGTCCGAGCGGTCCCGAGCCGCCGCGCCCGTCCGACCCCGACCCGGGCGAGGTCGGCGACGGCGACCGGGCGCACCGCGGCACGCAGGGCTTCGTCGTGGACCCGTTCACCGGCACCGGCCTGTCGGACGGGCTGCTCAAGCTGGACCTGATGCGCTTCGTCGGCGTCGTGCGCGGCGCGCCGCCCGAGGTGTCCCGGGACGCCAGGCGTGCGGCCGAGGAGTATCCGGGCGGGGTGCTGCTGCCCGCCGTCTTCGCGCTGTCCGAGCGGGTCGACGGCGAGTGGCGCAGTCACCACCCCGGTGTCACGTACGCCACCCCGCAGGGCGCGCGGGACGGCCTGGCGTCCTGGCTGCGGGTGATGGCGCCGTTCAGCATGCGCCTGGACGACGAGGAACGGGCCGTCTACGCGGCCGCCGCCGACCGGCTGGACGACAAGCGCGCCAACGTCGCCACCGTCGCGGGCCGCCGCTTCCGGGTCACCCGGGTCGAGCGGATGGTCCGCATCGGCCCGGACGGCCCCGAGGGACCGCGCCCCTCGGACTTCGACCCGGAACCGCCCATCGAGGTCCACGTCCGGCAGCTGAAGGCGGCGGGGGAGTGGAAGGACGAGGACGAGCCCCTCGAACTGGACGCCCGCACCCTGGAGTTGAAGGCGCTGTGGGAGCAGGAGGAGGCGCGCAGGGCCGCAGCGATCGAGAAGCGGGACCGCGAACGCGAGGAACGGCGCGAGCGCGGACCGGATGCCTGAGGGCCCGCGGGCCTGACAGCGCGCTGACACCGCGGGCGTCCCCGGGCCGGCGTCCGTCAGCCCGCGGTCAGCCCGCTGTCAGCGGCCCGGGGGAGGTTGGACGCGTACCGCCCGGACGAACTGAAACGGAGCAGTCCCATGGCCGTCAGCACCCGCGTCCTGATCTCGGGATCCGGCATCGCCGGATCCTCCCTCGCCCACTGGCTCTCCCGCCACGGCGGCTTCGAGGTGACCGTCGTCGAGCGCGCCCCCGCCTTCCGGCCCGGCGGCCAGGCCATCGACGTACGCGGGCCCGCCCTGGAAGTCGCCGAACGGATGGGAATACTGCCGCGGTTGCGGGAGCACGCCACCGACATGCGCGGGATGTCGATGGTCGACGGCTCCGGCCGCGAGATCTATCGCAGCACCGAACACACGCTCACCGGCGGCGAGTTGGCGAGCCCCGACGTCGAGATCATGCGCGACGACCTGAACGAGATCATCCAGCGGGCCCGCCCGGACGGCGTCGCCTACCGGTACGGCGACTCCGTGACCGCCCTCGACGACCGGGGCGAGGACGGGGTGCGCGTCGAGTTCCGCGAGGCGCCGCCGGAGACCTACGACCTGGTCGTCGGCGCCGACGGGCTGCACTCGGCGGTGCGCGCGGCCGCGTTCGGGCCGGAGCGTGACGTCATCCGCCACCTCGGCAGCTACCTGGCCGTCTTCACCGCTCCCAACTTCCTGGACCTGGACCGCTGGCAGGTCTTCTGCCGGGCCGGGGCCCCCGGCGCCGAGGTGTTCGGCGGCGTCATGAGCGCCCGGGGCAACGCCGAGTCGCGGGTCTACCTCGGCTTCGAGAGCGCGCAGCCGCTGGAGTACGACGTGCGGGACGTCACCGCGCAGCGGCGGCTGGTCGCCGAGCGGGTGACCGGGGCGGGCTGGGAGTTCGACCGCGCTGTGAAGTACCTGTGGGACGCGGCGGACTTCCACTTCGACTCCATGAGCCAGATCCACCTGGACCATTGGTCGCGCGGCCGGGTGGTGCTGCTAGGCGACGCGGGCTACTGCGGCTCGCCGATGTCGGGCCAGGGCACCAGCATGGCCATGGTCGGCGCGTACGTCCTGGCGGGCGAACTGAAGGCGGCGGCGGGCGACCACCGGGCCGCGTTCGCCGCGTACGAAAGGGAGTTGCGCGAGTACGTCGCCGACAACCAGGCGATCGCGCTGACCAGCCGGGAGCGGATGGCGGCCCGGGTGGACGGCACGGCGGACGCCGCCCTCGACCTGCCCCGCCTGGAGGACGTCGTCCACAACCTGCGGCTCAAGGACTACTGAGGGCCGCGGGGGATCACCGGCCACCCCTGAGGGCCGTCAGCGGCGTAGGGTCGGCTCATGGCGGAACCCCACGAGCTGACCCTGCTGGAACAGGCCGCCGCCGTACGGCACGGCGAGATCTCCGCGGTCGCGCTGACCGAGCACTACCTCGCCCGGATCGAGCGCTTCGACGCCGCCGTGGGCGCGTACCTCACCGTCACCGCCGACCTGGCGCTGGAGCAGGCCGCGGGGGCCGACCGGCTGCGCGCGGCGGGCGGACCGCTCCCGCCGCTGCTGGGCGTGCCGGTGCCGGTCAAGGACCTGACGCCGGTCGCCGGGGTCCGTTTCACCTCCGGGTCCGCCGCCTTCGCGGACCGCGTGACGCACGCGAGCGCCCGGGTCCCCGAGCTGCTGCGCGAGGCGGGCACGGTGATGGTCGGCAAGACCAACACCCCCGAGTTCGGACTTCCCGCGTACACCGAGAGCCGCGTCGGGCCGCCCGCGCGCACGCCGTACGACACGAGCCGCGGCGCCGGAGGTTCCAGCGGGGGCGCCGCGGCGGCGGTGGCGGCCCGGCTCGCCCCGGCGGCGGTCGGCAGCGACGGCGGCGGCTCGATCCGCATCCCGGCGAGCTGCTGCGGCCTGGTCGGGCTCAAGCCCAGCCGGGGCCGGGTCAGCCCCGCCCCGCGCGGCGACGTCAGCGGCCTCGCCACGGACGGCCCGCTGGCCCGCACCGTCCGGGACGCCGCCGCGCTGCTGGACGTCGTCGCGGCGCGGGTGCCGGGCGACCCGTGGCCCGCGGGCAGGCAGGACCGGCTCTTCCTCGACTGGTGCGGCACGCGCCCGCGCCGCCTGACGATCGGCCGCTGGTCGGACCCCGACCCGGCCGGGGTCGCGGTGGACCCCGAGGTGCTCGCGGCCTGCGACCGCGCGGCCGCGCTCCTCGAAGACCTGGGCCACGAGGTCCGCGAGATCCCGCAGCCGCTCGCCCCCGGCGACCGCGACGCGTTCACGCCGGTGTGGTCGGTGCTCGCCGCCCTCACCCCGGTGCCGAAGCGGGACGAGGCGCTGCTGATGCCGATGACCCGCTGGCTGCGCGAGCGCGGTGAGGCGGTGACCGGCGTCGAGTACGCGCGGGCGCTGGGCGCGATGCAGGCGATCGGGCGGAAGTTCGCCACCGCGATCGACGGCTACGACGCCGTGCTCACCCCGACGCTCGCCCAACTCCCGCAGCCCGTGGGCGCGTTGCGGAACGACGCGGACCCGGAGGCGGACTTCGCGGCGCAGACCGCGTTCACGCCCTTCACCGCGCCGTGGAACATCGCCGGACTGCCCGCCGTGTCGCTGCCGCTGGGCTGGTCGCGCGACGGCCTGCCGATCGGCGTGATGCTGGGCGCCCGGCACGACGAGGAGGGCCCGCTGCTGGCACTGGCCGCGCAGCTGGAGGAGGCGGCGCCGTGGGCGGACCGCGCGGTGCCGGAGGGGTTCGCGTAGCGGCCGGACCCGGGTCGCACGAGGCGGCGCCCGGCCGGTGGGATGGCGCCCGACCGTACGCTCAACTGGCGTTGATATGACCTTCCGTGTGCGGGCGGTCGCGTGCGGTGAGTATGGGATGCGCTCGCGGACAGTGGGTAGGGCTCAGATGTCCGGCTGTCCCGACCGATCCCCCACCGGAGGAACTCCGTGCCCGTCCCAGCCGATCTTCTGCTGTCCGCCTTCTCCGAGTGCGACTGCGGCTTCGAGGAGCCGCTGACCTCGGAGCCGGCGATGGCGGAGGACGTCCCGCTCACCAGCGAACCCCCGCTCGCCGTCGAACCGGCGCTGACCAGCGAGCCCACCGCCGTGGTCGGCGTCGGCGCCGAAGGCTGAGCGGACCGCGATGGGCGGACCCGAGCGGCCGGACCGGGCGTCCGGCCCGGTGGCTGGTGACGCTCTGCGGCGACTGGCCGCCGCGCACGGAGTACAGACCCGGTACGAGACCACCCCCGGCATCACCGTCGACGCCCCCGAAGCGGGCGTCGTCGCCGCGTTGCGGGCCCTGGGCGTCGACGCGTCCGGTCCCGACGCGGTCGCCCGGGCGCTGGCCCGCCACGAGGAACTGCTCGCGGCGAGGCTCCTGCCGCCCTGCGTCGTCCTGCGCGAGGGCGCGCCGCTCAAGCCGGACGTGCCCGAGGGCACCGCGCTCACCGTCGAGCTGGAGGACGGCGCCACCGCGACCGCCCCGGGGCCGCTGCCGCTCGGCTACCACCGGCTGCGGGCCCGCGCCACGGACGGCCGGGAGGCCGACGCCGCCCTGATCGTGGTGCCCGAACGACTGCCGGGGCCGCCCCGGCGCGGCTTCGGGTTCATGGTCCAGCTGTACTCGCTGCTGTCGGACCGCTCGTGGGGCATGGGCGACCTCGGCGACCTGGCGGAACTCGCCGGGTGGGCCGGACGCACGCTCGGTGCCGACTTCCTCACCGTCAACCCGCTGCACAGCGCCGTCCCCGCCGCCGACGGCGCGGCCACCGACCCGTCCCCGTACCGCCCCTCCACCCGGCACTTCCCCGACCCGGTCTACTTGCGCGTGCGGGACGTGCCCGAGTACGCCTACCTGCCCGCCGCCGCCCGCGCCCGGGTGGACGAACTGCTGGAGCGGGCGGGCGAGTTGCGGCGCGCGGTGCTGGAGGACGACGCGCTCATCGACCGGGACGCGGTGTGGCGGCTCAAGCGCGAGGCGCTGGACGCCGTGCGCGAGGTGCCGCTGCCGCCCGGCCGCCGCGCCGCGTACTGCGACTTCCTGGCGGCGCGCGGCCGGGAGCTGGAGGACCACGCCACCTGGAGCGCGTTCGCCGAACTCCACGGCCCCGACTGGCGCTCCTGGCCCGGGGACCTGCGCGACCCGCGCTCGGCCGGCACCGAATGGGCCCGCGCCCGGGTGCTGGACCGGGTGGACTTCCACTCCTGGCTGGCCTGGCTCACCGACGAACAGCTCGCCCGCGCCTCGCGCGCCGCCGAGGACGCCGGGATGGCCGTCGGCATCGTCCACGACCTCGCGGTGGGCGTGCACCCCGACGGCTCCGACGCGTGGGCCGGGCAGGACGTGCTCGCCCCCGGCATGTCGGTCGGCGCCCCGCCGGACGCCTTCAACCCGCTCGGCCAGGACTGGGCCCTGCCGCCGTGGCGCCCCGACGCGCTGGCCGCCGCCGGGTACGCGCCCTACCGGCAGCTGCTGCGGTCGGTGCTGCGCCGGGCCCGGGGCCTGCGGGTGGACCACGTGATGGGGCTGTTCCGGCTGTGGTGGGTGCCTGCGGGCCGCCCGCCCTCCGAGGGCGTCTACGTGCGCTACGACGCCGAGGCGATGCTGGGCGTGCTGGCGCTGGAGGCGCACCGGGCCGGCGCGGTGGTCATCGGCGAGGACCTGGGCACCGTCGAGCCCGGTGTCCGCGAACGCCTCGCGGAACGTGGCGTGCTGGGCACCTCCGTGCTGTGGTTCGAACGCGGCGGGGAGGGCTCCGGGCCGCCGCTGCCGCCGGAGCGCTGGCGCGCCGACTGCCTGGCCACCGTCACCACGCACGACCTGCCCAGCACCGCGTCCCGCCTGACCGGCGACCACGTGGGGCTGCGCCACCGGCTGGGCCTGCTGACCCGCCCGCTGGAGCAGGAACGCGCCGCCGACGCGGCCGACGTCACCGAGTGGCTGGAACTGCTGCGCGCCGAGGGGCTGCTGCCGGAGGGACCGGACGACGAGGAGGGCGCCATCAAGGCGGTGCACCGCTTCCTGGTGCGCACCCCCGCCCGGATGGTCGGCGTCTGGCTGCCCGACGCGGTCGGCGACCGGCGCCCGCAGAACGTCCCCGGCACCTCCGACGCCTACCCCAACTGGCGGCTGCCGGTCGCGGACGGCCGCGGCCACCCGGTCACGCTGGAGCGGCTGGTGTCCTGCGAGCGGCTGTACGCCCTGGTGGACGAGGTGCGCCGGGGTCTCGAACAGCCCGCGGCGGGCCGTTAGCTCCGCTAACGAGGACCCCGGGCGCGCGGGCCCGACGAGCCTTCGCTACGTTTGGACCGTGGTCAACAAGAACGCTCTGCGCGCCGGCACCCTCGCGGCCGGTACGGCACTGATGATGCTGCTGTCGTCCCCCGCCTTCGCGACGGGCGGCGACGACCCCGGCCCCGGTCTGAGCATCGGCCAGACCCTCGGGCTCTACGTGGGCATTCCCGTCGCCCTCTTCGTGATCATCGCCGGTCTGGTCATCGTGACCGACAAGTCGCGCAAGAAGCCGCAGGACTGAGCCCGCGGGACTGAGTGGTCCCCGGGCTCGCCCGACGCGCTCGGGCGCCCTCGCGAACGACGAAGGCGCCCGGGACCGGCCCCCTCAGTGGGGGGTCGGCTCCCGGGCGCCTTCACGCGTGTCCGCGACCCGGTGGTCAGGCCCGCTCGCCCGCCGCCCGGTCGGCGGCGGCGGCCCGCAGGGCGCGCTCGACGCCCGCGCGCTCCTCGGTCACCAGCCGCCGCAGTGCCGCGCCGGGCCCGGCGGAGGCCAGCCAGGCGTCGGTCGCCTCCAGCGTCCCCGGCGCCACCTGGAGCGTCGGGTAGAGCCGGACGGCGATCTGCTGGGCCAGCTCGTGCGAACGCGACTCCCACACGCCCTTGAGCGCGGCGAAGTAGCGGTCCGCGTACGGCGCGATCAGGTCGCGCTGGTCGGCCTGGACGAAGCCGTCGATCACGGCCTCCTGCACCGCGTTCGGCAGCGGCTCCGCGGCCTCCACGACCGCCGCCCACGCCGCGGCCTTCGCCTGCTCGGTGGGGATCGCCGCACGGCAGGTCGCCGCGTGCCGCTCACCGGCGGCGGTGGCGTCCCGGGCCAGTTCCGCGTCGATCGCGGCCCCGTCGGCCCTGCCGGTCGCCGCGAGCCGCTCCAGCAGCGCCCAGCGCAGCTCGTCGTCGACCACGAGGCCGTCCACGCTCGCCGAGCCGTCCAGCAGGCCCGCCAGCAGGTCCAGCTGCTCGTCGGTGCGGGCGGTGGCGGCCAGCGCGCGGGCCCAGGCCAGCTGGTGGTCGCCGCCCGGGGTGGCCGCGCGCAGCCCCTCGACCGTCGCCTCGCTCCACCGGGCGAGCCCGGCCGGACGCCACGCGGGATCCGCGTACAGGTCGAGCGCCAGCTTCGCCTGCCGGTGCAGCGACTGCACCACGCCGATGTCGGTCTCCCTGCCGATGCCGGACAGCACCAGGTCCAGGTAGTCGCGGGCGGGCAGTTCGCCGTCGCGGGTCATGTCCCACGCCGACGCCCAGCTCAGGGCGCGCGGCAGCGACTCGGTGAAGTCCGCGATGTGCTCGGTGACCACCGCGAGCGACTCCGGGTCCAGGCGGACCTTGGCGTACGACAGGTCGTCGTCGTTGAGCAGGACGACCGCCGGACGGGCCTTGCCCGCGAACTGCGGCACCTCGGTCAGCTCACCGTCCACGTCCAGCTCGACGCGATCGGTGCGCACCAGACGGCCGTCCCGCAGGTCGTACGCGCCGATCGCGATGCGGTGCGGGCGCAGCACCGGCTCGCCCTGCGCGCCCTCCGGCAGCGCGGGCGCCTCCTGCCGCACCGCGAGCGAGGCGATCGTGCCGTCGTCGGCAAGGGTGATCTCGGGCCGCAGCACGTTGATGCCCGCGGTCTCCAGCCACGCCTGCGACCACGCCTTCAGGTCGCGGCCCGAGGTCTCCTCCAGCGCGCCCAGCAGGTCGGTCAGCCGGGTGTTGCTCCAGGCGTGCCGCTTGAAGTAGGTCTGCACGCCGCGGAAGAACGCGTCCTCGCCGACGTAGGCCACCAGCTGCTTGAGGACGGAGGCGCCCTTGGCGTACGTGATGCCGTCGAAGTTGACGAGCACGTCGTCCAGGTCGCGGATCTCGGCCATGATCGGGTGGGTGGACGGCAGCTGGTCCTGCCGGTACGCCCAGGTCTTCATGGAGTTGGCGAACGTCGTCCACGAGTGCGGCCAGCGGCTGCCGGGCGCGGCGGCCTGGCAGGCGATGGAGGTGTAGGTGGCGAACGACTCGTTCAGCCACAGGTCGTTCCACCACTCCATGGTGACCAGATCGCCGAACCACATGTGGGCCAGCTCGTGCAGGATGGTCTCGGCGCGCAGCTCGTACGACGCGTCGGTCACCTTGGACCGGAAGACGTACTGGTCGCGGATGGTCACCGCGCCCGCGTTCTCCATCGCGCCCGCGTTGAACTCCGGCACGAACAGCTGGTCGTACTTGGCGAACGGGTAGTCGTGGTCGAACTTCTCCTGGAACCAGTCGAAGCCCTGCCGGGTGACCTCGAAGATCGCGTCGGCGTCCAGGTGTTCCGCGAGCGAGGGGCGGCAGTACAGCCCCAGCGGCACGCTGCGGCCCTCGCCCTCCCAGGTGCTGTGCACGGCGTGGTAGGGACCGGCGATCAGCGCGGTGATGTACGAGGAGATGCGCGGCGTCGCCTCGAACGTCCACACCCCGTCCACCGGCTCGGGCGTCGGGGAGTTGGACACCACCGTCCAGCCCGCCGGGGCCTTCACGGTGAACTGGAAGGACGCCTTGAGGTCCGGCTGCTCGAAGGAGGCGAACACCCGGCGGGCGTCCGGCACCTCGAACTGCGTGTAGAGGTAGGTCTCCTTGTCCACCGGGTCCACGAACCGGTGCAGGCCCTCGCCGCTGTTGGTGTACGCGCAGTCGGCGACGACCGTCAGCTCGTTGCGGCCCTCGCGCAGCGACGGCAGGGCGATGCGGCTGTCGGCGAACACCTCGGCCGGGTCGAGGGACGCGCCGTTGAGCGTGACCTCGGCGACGCCCGGCGCGACCAGGTCGATGAAGGTCTCCGCGCCCGCCTCGGAACTGTCGAAGCGCACCACGGTGACCGAGCGGAACGTGCCGCCCTCCTTGGCCCCGCTCAGATCCAGATCGACCGCGTAGGAGTCGACGGTCAGCAGGTGCGCCCTGCGGCGCGCCTCGTCACGGGTGAGGTTGGTACCCGGCACGTGTGAGCTCCTTCTGGGAGTGTGCTGTGATCGTCCGATCGGTGGACTGTGGCGCCATCCTGCCACGCGCCCCGGCCGGGCCGACCTGCGCGCCCTCGGGCGCCGTCACTCCCCGCCGGGCCTCACCGGGGCAGCACCGCCACGTACCCGTGCGGTCGGCGGTCGGCCGCCGACAGCAGCGCGGTGCGCACCACCGCCGCCTGCGTCTCCAGCGAGGTCCGCAGCTTCTTCGGGGTGGTGCGGACCACCTCGATGCCGAGCCGGTCCAGGTGCTCCCGGGCGCGCCGGGCCTGCGTCCACAGCTGCGGGTCGTCGTGCCGGGGCGCGCGGGCGTCCAGCTCCAGGGCGACCGCGTGGTCCGGCCAGTAGGCGTCGACGCTGCCCAGGTACGGGCCGCCGGGCAGCCTGAGGTCGACGTTCCACACCGGGTCGGGCAGGCCGTAGCGGCGCACCATCTCGTACAGCCTGCTCTCCGCGATCGCGCGGCCTTCGGCGAGCAGCGCGTCGACCGCGTTCACCACGTGCGGGCGGTCCAGCAGCCGTGCGGTGTTCAACTCCCGTACCACGGCGGCCGGTTCGCAGTCGCCGGTGCGCACCGCCTCGGTGAGCAGGGCCCGTACCGCCCGCGCGTCGTCCAGCACCGCGACGGCGTCGGCCACCGCCCGGGCCACCGGGGCGCACGGCAGCCCCGCGACGTGCCGCGCACGGGGCAGGGTGTGCGCCCTGCGGACCCGGACCTCCCCGGTGTCCTTGACCTTCCGCCCCCGGCTCACCAGCACGTCCACCTGGTTCAGCGCCTCCAGCGGCGGCACCCCGGTGAAGCCGTGCAGGGCCAGCGCGGCGAGACCGGTGACCATCGCGTCGCCGCCGCCCTCCTGCCCCTTCGGCGGCAGGCCCGCGTACAGCAGCGCGGCGTGCACGCGCTCCTCGCCGGAGGCGGGGCCCGCGTGCAGCAGGAAGACGTCCGGCAGGACCTGCTGCCAGGGCCCGCCGGGGCGGCAGCGCTCCTGGAGGACCGCCGCGGGGACGCCGTGGGCGCGCAGTTCGCGGGCGGTCATCACCCTGCGGCGGGTGCGCTCCAGGTGAACGAGGGGACGGGGACCGAGTGGTGTGGCGTCGTGGCTCATGCCCTCGCGATTCCCGCCAACTCCCCGGGCTTTAACCGCCGTTACGATCCCGTCGACAAACCGGGACGGTTCAGGGCTAAAGTACGCGCGTTCGATGGCCGACAATGCGCACCGTCAACTCCGGTCGCCGATCCACCCGTTCGCGGTAGCGAGGGCGGGCCGCCTCGCCGCCCGCCCTCCGGCCCCTCGCTACGCCCCCGCCTGCGCGTCGCACTCCTGCGCCCGCAGCGCCCGGGCCAGGTCGTCGCGGCCCTCCGCCACCAGCCGGCGCAACGCCGCCGGGGCGTCCGCGTGCCCGGCCAGCCACGCGTCGGCCGCGTCCAGCGTGCCGGGGTGCGCCTGGAACTCGGGGAACAGGCCGCGCACGACGGCCATCCCGATCTCGATCGACCGGCTCGCCCACACGTCCGCGATCGCCTCGAAGTAGCGCGGCGCGTACGGCGCCAGCAGCTCCCGCTGCCCCGGCTGGGCGAAGCCCGCGATGGTGGCCTCCACCAGCGCGTTGGACAACGTGTCGGTCTCCACCACGTCGTGCCACGCCGCCGCCTTCACCTCGGCGGACGGCCGCGCGGCCAGGCAGCGCACCTGGTGGCGCTTGCCGGAGGCGGTGTCGTCGCGGGCCAGTTCTGCGGCCACCTCGGCCTCCCCGGCGACCCCCTCGGCGACCAGCGGCTCCAGGAACGCCCAGCGCAGCTCCTGGTCCACGTCGAGCCCGTCGACGACCGAGCCGCCGTCCAGCAGCCCGGACAGCAGCCGCAGGTCCTGCGCGGAGCCGGCCACCGACGCGAAGAAGCGGGCCCACGCCAGCTGGTGGCCGCTGCCCGGCTCGGCCGCCCGCAGCTCGCGCAGCGCGCCCTCGGCGACCAGCCGGGCGCCCTCGGCCCGCCAGTCGGGCGCCGCGTAGTGGTCGAGGGCGACGTGCGCCCAGGAGTGCAGCATCTGGAGCACCCCGATGTCCGACTCGCGTCCCGCGAAGCGCAGCAGCATGCCCAGGTACTCCCGCGCGGGCAGCAGCCCGTCCCGGGTGAGGTTCCACAGCGCCGACCACACCAGCGCCCGGGCCATCGGGTCGGCCAGGTCGCCCAGGTGGTCGCGGAGGGTGTCGAGCGAGGTCTCGTCGAAGCGCACCTTGCAGTACGTCAGGTCCTCGTCGTTGAGGAGGATCAGCTCCGGCCGCTCGGCACCGGCCAGTTCGGTGATCACGGTGCGCTCGCCCGCAACGTCCGCCTCGGCGCGGGCGTAGCGCTCCAGCGCGCCGCTCGCCCCGCGCCGGTACAGGCCGATCGCGACCCGGTGCGGGCGCAGCGTCGGGTGGTCTTCCGACGCGCCCTGGAGCACGGCGAGTTCGGCGATCCGGCCGTGCGCGTCGTCGTAGACCGCCTCAGGCGTGAGCGAGTTGACGCCCGCCGTCTGCAACCAGGCCCGCGACCAGGCGGCCATGTCACGTCCGGAGGTCTCCGCCAGCACCGACAGCAGGTCCTCCAGCCGGGTGTTGCCGAAGGCGTGCCGCTTGAAGTACCGGCGGCTGCCCTCCAGGAACGCGTCCCGCCCGACGTAGGCGACCAGTTGCTTGAGGACGGAGGCGCCCTTGGCGTAGGTGATGCCGTCGAAGTTGAGCTTGGCGTCCTGGAGGTCGTGGATGTCGGCGGTGACCGGGTGGGTGGACGGCAGCTGGTCGGCGCGGTAGGCCCACGCCTTGCGGCGGTTGGCGAAGGTGATCCAGCCGCCGGTGAACCGGGTCGCCTCGACCTGCGAGAAGGCGCCCATGAAGTCGGCGAACGACTCCTTGAGCCACAGGTCGTCCCACCACTTCGGGGTCACCAGGTCGCCGAACCACATGTGCGCCATCTCGTGCAGGATGACGTTGGCCCGGCTCTCGTACGACGACCGCGTGACCTTGCCGCGGAAGACGAACTCCTCGCGGAAGGTGACCAGGCCCGGGTTCTCCATCGCGCCGATGTTGTACTCCGGCACGAACGCCTGGTCGTACTTGCCCCACGGGTAGGGGTAGTCGAAGTGGTCGTGGAAGAAGTCCAGGCCCTGCCTGGTGACGGTGAAGATGTCGTCGGCGTCGAAGTGCTTCGCCAGCGACCTGCGGCACAGGGCGCCGAGCGGGACCCGCAGGCGGGTGCCGTCGGCGAACTCCCGCGTGTACTCGTCGCGTTCGACGTGGTACGGACCGGCGACGACCGCCGTGATGTACGTGGACATCGGCTCGGTGGTGACGAACCGCCAGGTCGCCGCGTCGGTGCCGACCGGCTCGGCCGCGCCCTCCTGCTCGCCGTTGCCCAGCACCGTCCAGGTCGCCGGGGCGGTCACGGTGAGGGTGAACGGCGCCTTGAGGTCGGGCTGTTCGAAGTTCGCGAAGACCCGGCGGGAGTCGGCGGGCTCGTACTGCGTGTAGAGGTAGACCTCGCCGTCCTCGGGGTCGGCGAACCGGTGCAGCCCCTCGCCCGTCCTGCTGTACGCGCAACGGGCTTCCACTGTCAGCTCGTTGGTCGCGGCCAGGTCGTCCAGCGTGATCCGCGCGCCGTCGAAGACCTCGGCCGGGTCCAGCTCGCGCCCGTTGAGCGTCACCGTCTCCACGGAAGGGGCGATCAGGTCGACGAACGTGGACTCGCCGGGCCGCGCGCAGCCGAACCTGACGGTGGTCACCGACCGGAAGGCGGGCTCGTCCAGCCGGACGGCCGAGCGCAGGTCGAGCTCCACCTCGTAGCCGTCCACGCGGATCAGCCCGGCCCGCTCGTGGGCCTCGTCGCGGGTCAGGTTCTCGCCGGGCACGGTGACTCCTTCGTCTTCGCTGGCGGTCGCTGTGGTGCGTACGGCGGGGTGCGCCGTGGTTCCTTCAGGGCTCTGAAGGAATCGCATCATCGCATGCGGCACTGATCAGCGGTATGCAGGGAATGTGGGCCCGGTCACGCGCGTTGCACCCGTCGGACGTGACGACTCACTGGGAGAGACCGTGACCGAGAAGACCCCTGCCGACTTCTGGTTCGACCCGCTGTGCCCCTGGGCCTGGATGACCTCGCGCTGGATGCTGGAGGTGGAGAAGGTCCGGCCGGTGCAGGTGCGCTGGCACGTGATGAGCCTGGCGGTGCTCAACGAGCCGCGTCTCGACGAACTGCCGGAGAAGTACCGCGAGGGGATGAAGCAGGCCTGGGGCCCGGTGCGGGTGTGCGTCGCGGCCGAGCAGAAGTACGGCTCCGACGTCCTCGGCCCGCTCTACACGGCGCTCGGCACCCGCTTCCACAACCGGCAGGAGCCCAAGACCAGGGAGACGCTGGTCGCCGCCCTGGAGGAGGCCGGACTGCCGGCCGACCTGGCGGACGCCGCCGAGTCGGACGCCTACGACACCGAGCTGCGCGCCTCGCACGAGGCGGGCATCAGCCTGGTCGGCACCGAGGTCGGCACCCCGGTCATCGCGGTGCCCGGCTCGGACGGCGAGCAGATCGCGTTCTTCGGCCCCGTCGTCACCCCCGCCCCGAAGGGCGAGCAGGCCGCCCGGCTGTGGGACGGCACGCTGATGGTCGCCTCGATCCCGGGCTTCTACGAGATCAAGCGGACCAGGACCGAAGGCCCGATCTTCGACTGATCTCAGCCCCGGCGGCCCGCGCGCTGCCGCAGGTAGCCGGCCGCGGCGAGCGCCAGCGTCGCGCCACCGGTGAAGTACAGCTGGGTACGGGTGTCGGGCTGGCGCGCCATCAGCACCAGCACCACGCCGATGCCCACCAGCGCGGCCCAGGTCAGGTACGGGTAGGCCCACATCCGCACCACCAACCGGTGCGGCTCCTCCCGCTCCAGCCGCCGCCGGGTGCGCAGTTGGGCCACCGCGATGAACGCCCAGACCACCAGCACCGCCGCACCCACCATGTTCAGCAGCCAGCTGAAGACGGTCGTGGGCCACCAGTAGCTCAGCAGCACCGCCAGGAAACCGAAGGCGGAGGAGGCCACCACCGCGCGCCGCGGCACCCCGCCGGAGGTGCGCCGCAGCGCCCGCGGTCCCTGCCCCCGGTCGACCAGCGAGTACGCCATCCGCGAGGCGCCGTAGATGTTGGCGTTCATCGCGGACATCAGCGCGACGAGGATGACCACGTCCATCACCCGGCCCGCGCCCGGGATGCCGAGGTGGTCGAGCACCGCGACGTACGGGCCGTGGCCGACGACCGCCGGGTCGTTCCACGGGATCAGCGTCACGATGACGGCCATCGAGCCCACGTAGAACACCGCGATCCGCCACATCGCGGTGCGCACCGCGCGCCCCACCCCGGCCACCGGGTCCCGCGACTCCGCCGCCGCGATGGTGACCGTCTCCAGCCCGCCGTACGCGAAGACCGACGCCAGCAGTCCGACGATCAGCCCGTTCGCCCCCTTCGGCAGGAATCCGCCGTCGCCGGTGAGGTCGGCGGCGCCGGGGGCGTGGGTGCCGGGCAGCACGCCGCAGATCGCCAGCACGCACACGATCAGGAAGAGCGAGATCGCCGCGATCTTCAGGGCGGCGAACCAGAACTCGAACTCGCCGAAGTTGCTGACGGCCGCCAGGTTGGAGCCGCAGAAGACGGCCATCAGGACCGCCACCCACAGCCAGGACGGCGTGCCCGGCAGCCAGCCGCTGATGATCCCGGCCGCGCCGATCGCCTCCACCGCCACGCCCACGCACAGCAGCACCCAGAACAGCCAGCCCACCGCGAACCCGGCCCACGGCCCGATCGCGCGCTCGGCGTGCACCGAGAACGAACCGGACGCCGGACGTGCCGCCGACATCTCGCCCAGCATCCGCATCACCAGCATGACCAGCAGCCCGGAGATCGCGTAGGCGACGACGATGGACGGCCCGGCCGCGGCGATGCCCGCGCCGGAGCCGACGAACAGCCCGGCGCCGATCACGCCGCCGAGCGCGATCATCGACAGGTGCCGCTGCTTGAGCCCGTGTCCGAGGCGTTCGCCCGCAACCGGTCCGGTCGCCGGGGTCGTCTCGGTGGGCCCGGGTATCCGCTTCAAAGCTCGATCCGTCCAGGGGGTCGGGGGCGGTTCGGGACCGCCACAGTCTGCGGGACGGCACCGCCCGGCAGGCCGTCCGGTTCGCTATCCGGACACTTCGTTGACGCAATGTGTCCGGAACGTCGTCAGGCGTTGACCACCACTCGCAGTGGTGGCGGAACGCGGCGTGACCTGCCGGGATGACCGGATGTTTGTACGGATGTCACCAAGTCGCCCGAGCGGCCTTGTGGCCGACTGACCGTGTCCCGCTCAAGCGCGCCGGGTTACGGTCACCTGGTCCGACCCGTACCTCGCCCGACCGGAGACCCGATGACCACCGCCACCGCAGCCGCCCGCCCCGGAACGGTCCTCGCCGACCTGCTCCCCGCCTCCACCGACGCCCGCGCCCGGCTGCGGGACGCCGCGCTGGTGGCCGGT
The DNA here is from genome assembly GCF_019890615.1 of Streptantibioticus parmotrematis. GTDB lineage: Bacteria > Actinomycetota > Actinomycetes > Streptomycetales > Streptomycetaceae > Streptantibioticus_D > Streptantibioticus_D parmotrematis. Next base: position 200,000 of record NZ_JAINVZ010000010.1, read on the forward strand.
GGCGCCGCGCTCACCGGGCTCGCCGCGCAGTTGTCCGTGCACGTCCCCGGCTCCCCGGTCCCGGTGACCGGCCAGACCTTCGCCGCGCTGCTGGTCGGCACCGCGCTCGGGGCCCGGCGCGGCATGCTCTCGCTGCTGCTGTACGCGGTCGCGGGCGTCGCGGGCGTGCCGTGGTTCGCCGGGGGTGCCTCGGGCGCCGCGGGCGTCAGCTTCGGCTACGTGCTCGGCATGGTGCTGGCCTCCGCCGCGGTCGGCGCGCTGGCCCGGCGCGGCGCCGACCGCTCGGTCCTGCGCACCGCGGGCGTGATGGTGCTGGGCGAGGCGATCATCTACGCGGTCGGCGTGCCGTACCTCGCGGTCGCCGCCCACCTGTCGGCGACCCAGGCGATCGCCGAGGGCCTGACCCCGTTCCTGCTGGGCGACGCGGTGAAGGCGGCGCTGGCCATGGGCGCGCTGCCGGCCGTCTGGAAGCTGCTGGAGCGCCGCGGGCAGTGAGCCACGGCGGCGAGCGGTAGGCCGCACGACGCGGAAGGGCCCCGGAGGAGACGATCCTCCGGGGCCCTTCGCCGTCGTTCAGGGGTGGTCAGTCCTGCGGCGCCCGCTTGCGTATCCGGTCCCGCACCAGCGCCACGACGAGCACGATCGCAGCGGCCAGCAGCGACATGATCATCTGATCGCGGCCGCTGGAGTCGGTGAACATGTAGCCGATCACGAACAGGATCAGCGCGATCGTCGCCCAGGTCAGGTACGGGTAGCCCCACATCCGCACGGTCAGCCGCTCCGGCGACTCCCGCTCGATGATCCGCCGCATCCGCAGCTGAGAGAAGCAGATGACCAGCCACACGAACAGCGCGACCGCGCCGGAGGAGTTCAGCAGGAACTGGAAGACCGAGTCCGGATAGGCGTAGTCGAAGAAGACCGCGACGAAGCCGAAGACCACCGACGACAGGATCGCCACCGCGGGCACACCGCGCGAGGTGGTCTTGGTGAACGCCCGCGGCGCGTCTCCGCGCCCACCGAGCGAGAACGCCATCCGGGAGGCCGTGTAGAGCCCTGAGTTGAGGCAGGAGAGCACCGCGGTCAGCACGATCACGTTCATCGCCTGACCGGCGTGCGCGATCCCGATGTGGTCCAGCACCGCCACGTACGGGCTCTTGGCGACCGCCGGGCTGTCCCACGGCAGCACGCTGACGATGATCAGGATCGAGCCCAGGTAGAACACCGCGATCCGCCAGATCACGCTGTTGGTGGCCTTGCTGACCGCCTTGCGCGGGTCGGGCGACTCGCCCGCGGCGAGCGTGACGATCTCGCTGCCCATGAAGGAGAAGACCACCAGCAGCACACCGGTGAGCACCGCGCCCGGGCCCTTGGGGAAGAAGCCGTGGTGGCCGGTGAGGTTGGTCATCCCGACCGCGTGGTCGTGCGCGCCCGGCAGCACGCCGAACGCGGCCAGACCGCCCAGCACCACGAACGCGGCGATCGCCACGACCTTGATACCGGCGAACCAGAACTCGAACTCGCCGTAGGAGGCGACCGAGAAGAGGTTGGTGGCGGTCAGCACGAACATCACGATCAGCGCCCACGCCCACTGCGGCACCGCCGACACCCAGCCGTGCAGGATGCCCGCACCCGCGGTCGCCTCGACCGCCAGCACCACCACCCAGAAGAACCAGTACAGCCAGCCGATGGTGAACCCGGCCCAGCGGCCGAGCGCCCGGTCGGCGTACGCGGAGAACGAACCGGAGACCGGGTGGGCCGCGGCCATCTCGCCCAGCATCCGCATCACCAGGACGACCAACGCGCCCACCAGCGCGTAGGACAGCAGGATCGCCGGGCCCGCGGCCGCGATGCCCGCGCCCGAACCCACGAACAGGCCGGCGCCGATCACCCCGCCGATGGCGATCATGGACAGGTGGCGGTTCTTCAGTCCGGCCTGGAGGCCGTGCCCGGTGGGGGCGGAAGCGGCGGTTCCGGGGTGACCGGAGTCCAGGCCGTCCTTTGTTACGGGTGGCTGCGCGCCCATGCGCCGTTTCCTTCTCTCTCGGGTCACGAGTTCAGGCATGGAATCGCAGGCACGACCGCGAATGGAATACCTGTGTCCGAATCGTTGCGTCCACTACCCGTTTGCGTCACCGGTATGTGCGGAGGGTGTCGTGGGGGTCCGCGCGGGGCCCCTGGGGCGCATGACAGACTGCACACATGCGCGTGTACCTCGGCTCCGACCATGCCGGTTACGAACTCAAGAACCACCTCGTCGAATGGCTGAGGGACGCCGGCCACGAGCCGGTCGACTGCGGCCCGCACGTCTACGACGCCGACGACGACTACCCGCCGTTCTGCCTGCGCGCCGCCGAGCGCACCGCGGCGGACGACGACGGCGCCCTCGGCATCGTGATCGGCGGCTCCGGCAACGGCGAGGCCATCGCCGCCAACAAGGTCAAGGGGGTGCGCGCCGCCCTCGCCTGGAGCGAGCAGACCGCCGCCCTCGGCCGCGAGCACAACAACGCCAACGTGGTCAGCATCGGCGCCCGCATGCACACCACCGAGGAGGCGGTGCGCTTCGTGGAGGTCTTCCTCGACACCGCGTTCTCCGAGGGCGAGCGGCACATCCGCCGCATCGACATGCTCAGCTCCTACGAGCTGACCGGCAAGCTCCCCGAGATCCCGGCGCACCACCCGCAACAGGACTGAGCGGCGCATGCCGGAGGGGCACACCATCCACCGGCTGGCCGCCGACCACCGTGACCGGTTCGGCGGCCGCCCGGTGCGGGCCTCCAGCCCGCAGGGCAAGTTCGCGGACGGCGCCGCCCTCGTCGACGGCCAGGTGCTCGACGGCGCCGAGGCGCACGGCAAGCACCTGTTCCTCGACTTCGGCGCCACCGGCTGGATCCACGTCCACCTCGGCCTGTTCGGCAAGTACGCGCACGGCCCCGGGACCGCACCACCCGCCGGCGACACCGTGCGGCTGCGGATGACCGGCCCCGGCGGCTGGGCCGACCTGCGCGGCCCGACTGCCTGCGAGCTGATCACCGACGCCGAGAAGTCCGCGATACACGACCGCCTCGGCCCCGACCCGCTGCGCGCGGACGACGACGGCGAGCGGGCCTGGGCCCGGATCTCCCGCAGCCGCACCACGGTCGCCGCGCTGCTGATGGACCAGAAGATCGTCGCGGGCGTCGGCAACGTCTACCGCGCCGAAGTCCTCTTCCGGCACGGCGTCGACCCGTACCGCACCGGCCGTGAACTGCGGCGCGCCGAATGGGACGCCGTCTGGGACGACCTGGTGGCGCTGATGCGCGAGGGCGTCAGGGCGAACCGCATCGACACCGTCCGCCCCGAGCACACGCCCGAGGCGATGGGGCGGCCGCCCCGGGTGGACGACCACGGCGGCGAGGTCTACGTCTACCGGCGCGCCGGGCAGCCCTGCCTGGTCTGCGGCACCGAGGTGCGCACCGCCGACCTCGGCAACCGCAACCTCTTCTGGTGCCCGCGCTGCCAGAGCCGCTGAACTCCCCTGCCCGGAAACCGAGTTCGGGGCGGCGAAACCCGTTTCGGGGCGCACCCGGCGATTTTCGGCCAGAAGCGCCCCGGGCCCGGTCCGGCGGCGGATCAGAAGCCGTGCGGCAGCCATGGCGCGACACCCGCGCCGAACGCCTGGGACGCCGCCGCCAGCGCGCCCGCCCGCTCCTCGACGACCCGGCCCGCCCCGGCGAGCGACGCCAGCGAGGGACCGCCCAGGTAGGCGGTGGCCAACGCGCCCGTCGGCAGCGACAGTTCGGCCGCGTCCGTGGTCCGCTCGCAGACCGCGCCCTTCGCGTCCCCGGTCAGCCGCCAACGCCCCGCGTTCCACGGGCAGAACGGGTCCGCCACCTCCAGCACCACGTCCACCGGCGCCGCGTAGGCCCGCGCCGACAAGGCGGCGCCGAGGTCCACCAGCCGCAGGTGCAGCGAGTCCACCACGCCGAGGCGCAGCCGTCGGATGTCGGGGACCAGGTGCAGCAGCGGATCGTCGACCGGCCGGTCGTGGCACGTGAGCGTCGAGACCAGGTCCAGCGCGAACAGGTAGCGCCACAGCGCCGCGTACGAGGCCGCGTCCAGCGCCTCGACGTCCGCCACGTTCACCGTGCCGTCCTGCCCGCCGCGGGACTGCGTGAGCCGCGTGGCGTACCGCGCGTAGCCGGTCACCCGGCCGTCCCGCTCGGCCAGCACGCACAGCCGCTCCCCGAAGCCCTCGCGATCGCGCTGCGGGTCCAGCAGCGGCAGCTCCTCCCAGCCGGGCCGCCGCGCGAGCATCCCGGGCCTGCGCGGCACCAGCGCCGCGTAGACCGCCTCGCAGGCCCCGAGCGCCTCACGCGGGTCGGCCAGCCGCAGCCGCACGTCGTCCGTGCCCTGTGGCCCGACCGGCGACACCCGCCGGGTCTCCGCGTCGATCCGCAGCTTCCGGATCGCCGCCCCGTACCCGAACCGCCCGTAGATCGCCGGCTCCGAGGCGGTCAGCACGGCCAGCGACTCCCCGCGCTCGCGCACGTCGTCCAGCTGCCGCCGCATCAACGAGGTCAGCACCCCGCGCCGCCGGTGCGTCGGGGTCACCCCCACCATCGTCACCCCGGCCGCCGGGACCACCGCGCCGCCCGGCAGCGACAGCCGGAACGAGAACGCCGAGGCGCCGCCCGCGATCACGTCGCCGTCCAGGGCCACCAGCGACCGGTCGCACTCGGTCAGCCCGTGCCACAACGCCCGCTCCTCGGGAGCCTCCGGCGGACCGCCGAAGGCCCGCTCCAGGGCGCCGTACCACTCCTCCCACCGCTCCGGCTCCAGCACCTCGAAGCGCGTCCCCGCCGTCGCTCCTGCTGCCCGCGTCGCCTCTGCCGCCTCTGCCGCCTCTTTCGTCATGGCCTCCTGCCTACCAGCGCCCCCGCGCGCCGCCCAGCGAATTTCCGGCGCCCCACCCCCGGACGCACCGTCCGTCCCGGTCCCGGTCCGGATCCGGCCGGTACCCGGCGGGTCGCGAATCGACGCGCCGCCGAACGGGTGGATAGGGTCGCCGCACATGACTGACAGGCGGGCGACCGCGGAGGGGATCGTGGCGCGGTGGCGCGGGGCGCTGCACCGGGCCAGGACCGCCCTGCGCAAGTCCGCCGTCGACTACTTCCGCGGTGACGCCGCCGAGTGGCTGCCGCTGACCACCCTGCTGCTCACGGTGCCCGCGCTCGCCTGGTCCACCACCGTGCTGCCCGCCTGGTGCCCACCGACCGCGCTGGTCTTCCCGATGCTGCTGGGCGGGCTGCTGCTGCGCCCGGCGAGCCTGCTGCTGCTCTACACCGCCGCCGCCACCGCGCTGGTCGTCGAGGACGCCGTCCTCGGGCCCTACCCGGACGCCGCCGCGCGGGCGGTGACGCCGGGCACGGTGCTGGTGGTGAGCGCGGTCGCGTTCGCCGGGCTGCTGATCGCGCAGTTCCGCAGCAGGGTCGGCGTGCCCTGGCGGCGCGGCGGCACCATGCTGTTCGACCTGCGCGAACGCATCCGCGTCCAGAGCCAGTTGCCCGACCTGCCGCCCGGCTGGCACGCGCAGATGGCGCTGCGCCCGGCCGGCGGGCAGTCGTTCTCCGGCGACTTCGTGGTCGCCGGGCGCACCGGCGGCGGCGAGATCCTGGAGGCCGTCCTGACCGACGTCTCCGGCAAGGGGATGGACGCGGGATCGCGGGCGCTGCTGCTGTCCGGCGCGTTCGGCGGGCTGCTGGGCTCGTTGCCGCCGCACCGCTTCCTGCCGGCCGCCAACGGCTACCTGCTGCGGCAGGACTGGGACGAGGGGTTCGCCACCTCGATCCACCTGGTGCTCGATCTCGACAGCGGGGACTACGAGTTGCTCTCCGCCGGTCACCTCCCCGCCGTCCAGCTGCACGCGGGGACCGGGCGCTGGGAGGAGAAGGCGGCCGAGGGACTGATGCTCGGGGTCATGGACGAGGCCCAGTTCGACGGCGTGAAGGGGACGTTGCGGCCGGGCGACGTGCTGCTGCTGTTCACCGATGGTCTGGTCGAGGCGCCCGGGCGTGAACTGTCCGAGGGCATCGACCGGTTGATCGGCGCCGCCGACCGCTTCGTGGCCCGCGGCTTCCACGGCGCGGCCTGGCCGCTGATCGACGCGGTCGCCAAGGACGTCAACGACGACCGTGCCCTTTTGATCATCTCGCGTGACCGATTGGCCAGTTGACCACGTGTCAATGCGTGGTCGGGTCCACTGGAGGGCGCGTTGGTGGCACGATGGACGGCGCGGGGGAGCGCGGTGGCGGCGCACCCCCGGTCCGGTGTGAGGCGTAGCGAGCGAGGATGTGATCCCTGGTGGCCATCTCCCTGTCCGTAGTGGTGCTGTTGGCGGTCGTGCTGGCGGTGATGATCCGCAGTGGGTCCATCAAGGGCGGAGGGGCGATCGTGGCGATCCTCTTCGGCTTCTTCCTGGCCTCGACCGGCATGGCCCCCGGCATCCAACGCTTCCTCAACTCACTGGCCAGCTCCATCGCGCAGATAAAGTTCTGAGTCCCGCCTACCCCCGCCGGACGCGTGTTCACGTCACGCGCCCGCGTTCTTGCGTGCCGCCCCGTACGGGCCGGGCCAGGGCCCGTACGGGGAGCGTGTGGGACGACGAGCGAGGAGAGCCGTATGACCGTCACATCCACGCGCTTGCTGTCGGGAGACGCCGAGGACGGTGCCTGGATCGAGCGGGTCTTCGCCCTCGCGGAGCGTGAGGCGCCCGAGGACCTCACGCTCGAACTCATCGAAGGGGAGATCGTCATCAGCGGCGCTCCCGACGGCAACCACGAGCGGATCGTCTCCCGCGTCAACCGGCAGATCACCCGCTTGTCCGCCGAGGAGATGGACACGGCGGGACGCAAAGGGCTCCTGGTGCCCGTGGGAGGCGGCTGCCCGCGGGACCACGTGATCCCCGACCTGACCGTCGCGCCTGTCGACGCGGATGTGTTCAAGGACGCCCCGGGCTGGATGCCGCCGGGCGGCGTCGTCCTCGTCCTGGCGGCCACCAGCGGCAACGCCCACGGCGACCGGGAGGGCAAGCGCCACTGCTACGCCCGCGCCGGCATCCCGCTGTATCTGCTGGCCGACCGCGAGCGCCGTGAGGCGGTGCTCTTCTCCGACCCCGACGCGGGCGACTACACCCGGCGCCTCACGCTGCCGTTCGGCAAGGACGTGGACCTGCCGGAGCCTTTCGGCTTCGCGCTCTCCACCGCGGACTTCTGACCGCCAAAAGGCCGAAGACCCCCTGTCACCAGGGGTCTTCGGGTTGCAGAGCGGGCGACGGGAATCGAACCCGCGTAGCCAGTTTGGAAGACTGGGGCTCTACCATTGAGCTACGCCCGCAACGGCCAGTCATTGTGGCACACCGAATCGTAGCCGGTCGATCCGCCCCCCGTCGCCACCCCGCCCCCGCGTCACCGTCGCCATAATGTGGCGGCCGACGCGTGCGGAGGCATGTACTCTACGTGTCGCACTGAAACGGGGTGTGGCGCAGCTTGGTAGCGCGTCCGCTTTGGGAGCGGAAGGCCGTCGGTTCGAATCCGGCCACCCCGACCATTTGTTCGAGTCCTTTCCGGGCGGCGGGACAGGTCCGCCGTGGCTACCGGTACTATGCAGGCTGGCCCTGTATACGGGGCGACGTAGGGGCGCGGGACTCCGGGACGCCCCAGGCAGTACGTCTCGTCGGCCACGCATACCCCCAAATGTCAGCCCAAGGAGACCCAACCGTGAAGAGCGCCGTCGAGACTCTGAACCCCACCCGGGTTCGACTCACCGTCGAGGTGCCCTTCGAGGAGCTCAAGCCCAGCCTCGACGCGGCGTACAAGAAGATCAACCAGCAGGTCACGGTGCCGGGGTTCCGCAAGGGCAAGATCCCCGCGCGCGTCATCGACCAGCGGTTCGGCCGCGGTGCGGTCCTCGAAGAGGCCATCAACGACGCGCTGCCGAAGTTCTACACGGAGGCGGTCAACGAGGGTGAGCTGAACGTCCTCGGACAGCCCGAGATCGACATCACCGAGTTCAACGACAACGAGGAGCTGAAGTTCACCGCCGAGGTGGACGTCCGCCCCGCGATCGAGATCCCGGACTTCTCCGGCATCGAGGTCACCGTCGACGCGGTCGAGGTCTCCGACGAGGACATCGAGGAGTCGATCGAGCAGCTGCGTGAGCGCTTCGCCTCCACCTCCCCGGTCGAGCGCGCCGCCGCCGACGGCGACGTGGTCGTGGTCGACCTGGAGGCCACGGTCGACGGCGAGGTGCTGGAGGACGGCGTCGCCAAGGGCGTCAGCTACACCATCGGCTCCGGCCAGCTGCTCGACGGCATCGACGAGGCCGTGACCGGCCTGGAGGCCGGCGGCTCCGCCACCTTCACCTCCGAGCTCAAGGGCGGCTCGGCGGCCGGCAAGAACGCCGAGGTCAAGGTCGACGTCACCGCCGTGCAGGCCCGCGAGCTGCCCGAGCTGGACGACGACTTCGCCCAGCTGGCCAGCGAGTTCGACACCCTCGAGGAGCTGCGCGCCGACAGCGTCAAGCGCCTGGAGCGGATGAAGAAGTACGACCAGGCCACCCAGGCCCAGGAGAAGGTGCTCGACGCCCTCCTGGAGCTCGTCGAGATCCCGGTCCCCGAGAAGCTCCTCAAGGACGAGGTCGAGACCCGCAAGCACAACCTGGAGCACCACCAGTTCCCGATGATGGGGCTGAACTGGGAGAGCTTCCTGGAGCGCGAGGGCAAGACCCAGGAGGAGTACGACGCCGAGGTCGAGGAGCAGGCGAAGAAGGGCATCAAGACCCAGTTCGTCCTGGACGAGCTCGTGAAGAAGGAAGAGCTGTCGGTCAACCAGGAGGAGCTCACCGAGCACCTCATGCGCCGCGCCGCCTCCTCCGGCATGAGCCCCGACCAGTTCGCCCAGGCCGTCGTCGAGGGCGGCCAGGTGCCGCTGCTGGTCGGCGAGGTCGCCCGCGGCAAGGCCCTGGCCACCGTGGTCGAGGGCGCCAAGGTCGTCGACACCAACGGCGCCGAGGTCGACCTGGACGACGAGGAGGAGGACGAGACCGCTGAGACGGTCGAGGCCACCACCGACGAGGCCGAGGACGCCGAAGGCACCGAGGCCTGACAGCCGCCCGCCGGACCCCGGGGCGGACCGCCCCGGGGCACCCGGCCGTGCCGGTCGAGCCGTTCCGCCGAGCGTCGACCGGTACTCCTGCCGCACCACGTACAACGGGCCCGAACACGCATGCGCGCGTGTCCGGGTCCGTTGTCGTAGCTGTCGTCGGCACCGTCACCACAGCCTGCGCTCACAGCGAACAGTTCAGCGTGCGGGATCGCTGGGCCCGACCTGCGCGTTAGGGTCCGTAGTAACGAGGGCAGGGGAGACCCTTGAACGAAGCCGGAGCACGATGCGGGAACGCAGCGGCGAGGCGCTCCCCGGCACTCAGGTCAGAACGCGAAGACGGTGTGTCGCCGTCCGACAACGAGCAGGTGGATACGTGACGACTCCGCAGATCCAGACGCCGGGACATCTGATGCCCACCGCGAACGGCGCGCCGGCCGGAGCCGGCCTCGGCGACGCGGTCTACAACCGACTGCTCGACGAACGCATCATCTTCCTCGGCCAGGCCGTGGACGATGACATCGCGAACCGGATCTGCGCGCAGATGCTGCTGCTCGCCGCGGACCCGGACAAGGACATCTACCTCTACATCAACTCGCCCGGCGGCTCGGTCACCGCCGGCTTCGCGATCTACGACACCATGCAGTACATCAAGAACGACGTGGTGACGATCGCGATGGGCCTGGCGGCCTCCATGGGCCAGTTCCTGCTGACCGCGGGCACCCCGGGCAAGCGCTTCGCGCTGCCCAACGCGGACATCCTGATGCACCAGGGCTCGGCGGGCCTCGGCGGCTCCGCGTCCGACATCAAGATCCAGGCCGAGCAGCTGCTGCGCACCAAGAAGCGCATGGAGCAGCTGACCGCCATGCACAGCGGCCAGACCGTCGAGACGATCAACCGTGACGCCGACCGCGACCGCTGGTTCACCGCGGAAGAGGCCAAGGAGTACGGGCTGATCGACCAGGTGATGCACACCGCCGCCGACGTGCCCGGTGGCGGCGGCACCGGCGCGTGACCACCGCGGGACCGCGCCCGACGGGCCCTCGTGGCCCGCGGCGCCCGGCCCCCGCGCGTACCGCGCCGCAGTGACCGCACACCCCGAGTCAGCCCACGCCCCACTTCCAGGACGGTGAACCCCACCATGATCAACCCGGTGAACCCCATGGTCACCCCGAGTCAGCTCGCCCAGCCGGGCCTGGCCCCCCGCGCCGCGTACGGCATGGAGTCGCGCTACATCGTGCCGCGCTTCGTGGAGCGCACCTCGCAGGGCGTGCGCGAGTACGACCCGTACGCCAAGCTCTTCGAGGAGCGGGTGATCTTCCTCGGCGTCCAGATCGACGACGCCTCCGCCAACGACGTGATGGCGCAGCTGCTGTGCCTGGAGTCGATGGACCCGGACCGCGACATCTCGATCTACATCAACTCGCCCGGCGGCTCCTTCACCGCCATGACGGCGATCTACGACACCATGCAGTTCGTCAAGCCGGACGTCGCGACGGTCTGCCTGGGCCAGGCGGCCTCGGCGGCGGCGGTGCTGCTGGCCGCGGGCACCCCCGGCAAGCGCATGGCGCTGCCCAACGCCCGCGTGCTGATCCACCAGCCGTACACGGAGACCGGCCGGGCGCAGATCTCGGACCTGGAGATCCAGGCCAACGAGATCACCCGCATCCGCGCCCAGATGGAGGAGATGCTGGCCAAGCACAGCAACCGCTCCGCCGACCAGATCCGTGAGGACATCGAGCGCGACAACATCCTGACGGCCGAGGACGCCCTGTCCTACGGTTTCGTCGACCAGATCACGGCCTCCCGGAAGGCCGGGGTCTCGGCCTGACTTCAAGCCGGTGACCCCTTGAGCCGGCGTCGAACCGTGGCATGTCCCACGGACGAGTCGGCTCAAGGGGGGCCCGCGCGAGGGCCTCGGCAAGGTACCGTCGGATATTAGGCACCAGGCCCTGTCGAACTGACGGGACCCAGGCGAAGGGGAAGCACCTCGTGGCACGCATCGGTGACGGCGGCGACCTGCTCAAGTGCTCGTTCTGCGGGAAGAGCCAGAAGCAGGTGAAGAAGCTCATCGCAGGGCCGGGTGTGTACATCTGCGACGAGTGCATCGACTTGTGCAACGAGATCATCGAGGAGGAGCTCGCCGAGTCCTCCGAGGTGCGGTGGGAGGACCTCCCCAAGCCCCGCGAGATCTACGAGTTCCTGGAGGGCTACGTCGTCGGCCAGGAGCCGGCGAAGAAGGCCCTGTCGGTCGCGGTCTACAACCACTACAAGCGCGTCCAGGCGGGCGAGAACGGCCGCCCCGGGCACGACGACGGCATCGAGCTGGCGAAGTCCAACATCCTGCTGCTCGGCCCGACCGGCTCCGGCAAGACGCTGCTGGCGCAGACCCTGGCCCGCATGCTGAACGTGCCGTTCGCCATCGCGGACGCCACCGCGCTCACCGAGGCGGGCTACGTCGGCGAGGACGTCGAGAACATCCTGCTCAAGCTGATCCAGGCGGCCGACTACGACGTCAAGAAGGCCGAGACCGGGATCATCTACATCGACGAGATCGACAAGGTCGCCCGCAAGAGTGAGAACCCGTCGATCACCCGTGATGTCTCCGGCGAGGGCGTCCAGCAGGCGCTGCTGAAGATCCTGGAGGGCACCACGGCCTCCGTCCCGCCGCAGGGCGGCCGCAAGCACCCGCACCAGGAGTTCATCCAGATCGACACGACGAACGTGCTGTTCATCGTGGGCGGCGCCTTCGCGGGCCTGGAGAAGATCATCGAGTCCCGGGCCGGCGCCAAGGGCATCGGCTTCGGTGCGACGATCCGCTCCAAGCGGGACCTGGACTCGGTCGACCAGTTCGCCGAGATCATGCCGGAGGACCTGGTGAAGTTCGGGATGATCCCGGAGTTCATCGGCCGCCTGCCGGTCATCACCTCCGTGCACAACCTCGACCGCGAGGCGCTGCTGAAGATCCTGGTCGAGCCGCGCAACGCGCTCGTCAAGCAGTACCAGCGGCTCTTCGAACTCGACGGCGTGGAGCTGGAGTTCGACCTCCCGGCGCTGGAGGCCATCGCCGACCAGGCGATCCTGCGCGGCACCGGCGCCCGCGGCCTGCGGGCCATCATGGAAGAGGTCCTGATGTCGGTGATGTACGAGGTGCCGTCCCGCAAGGACGTCGCCCGCGTCGTCATCACCCAGGACGTCGTCCACTCGAACGTGAACCCGACGCTGGTCCCGCGCAACCGCGGCGGCGAGACGGAGCGCCACGAGAAGAGCGCGTAACGCACGCGCGTCATGCATGAGGAAGGGGCGCCCGGACCGATCCGGGCGCCCCTTCCTCATGCCAGGGGTTTCGTGCCGGGCGTCAGGACGCCTTGACCTCGGCGGCCTGCTTGATCTTCGCCGCCAGCGAGGCGGAGTCGCTCAGCGACATCGCGCCGCCCGGCGTCATCTGGATCGGCACGACCTCGCCCTCGTCGCTGGAGTCCGCCCAGACGCAGACCGGGATGGTGCTGCCGGAACCGGCGCCGCTGCCCGTGATCGCGAAGGACTGGCACTTCATGACGCTGCCGGACGGCAACCCGGCCGGGCTCTCCTGCTGCGGCGAGCCCTGCCCGGTCATGGTGAAGCCCGAGCTGCCGCTGTTGCTGGCCGCCATGCTCGCCTTGAGGGCGGTGAAGGTCCCGTCCACCGCGGACGCCGGGTCGCTGACGCTGCCGTACGAGCCCACGACGCTCATCGACGTGGTCCCGGCCGTGTAGCTCTTGGAGACCGCGGTGCCGCCGGAGACGCCCGAGAACAGAACGGCGGCCTTGGCCTGCTGATCGGACTGCGACTGGCTGCTCTGGTTCGGCACCGCCGCGTAACCGCCCGGCAGCGAGTCCGGCAGGACCAGCTTGTACTTCACCGACGACGTGCCGCCGCCTCCGCCGCTGCTCCCGGAGGTGCCGCCGCTGCCGCCCTTGGCGGTGTCACCGCTGCTGCCGCCGCTCGCGTTCACCGCGATCGCGATGCCGCCGCCGACCACCACGACCACCGCCGCGATGATGGCGACCACCTTGCCGGTGTTCTTCTTCGGCGGCACCGGGGGCGGCGGGACCTGCGGGCCGCCCCAACCGGGCTGCTGGCCGTACGGGTTGGGCTGCGGCGGCTGGCCGTAGGGCCCCGGCTGCGGCGCGCCCTGCTGCGGGTAGCCGTAGGGCTGCTGGGGCGGCGGGGGCTGCTGCGGGTAGCCGTATCCGGGCTGCGGGGGCTGGGCGCCGTAGCCCGGCTGCGGAGGCTGACCGCCGTAACCGGGCTGCGGGGGCTGACCGCCGTAGGGGTTCGGCGGCGGCTGGTTGTAGCTCATGGACTTCCGGTTCCTCCCGTTGACTTCGTGCGCGCACATCCTTGCGGATGACCGGCCTCCGCAGAAACCCGGGGCCCCGCGTCGTTACCCACCCAAAGCCGTTCGGAGACACCGCCGTGCCGCCCCTAGAATTGCGGCGTGACCGACACGAACCAGCGCCCGGGCGGCGCCGCCCCCAGCTCTCCCGACGATCTGCCGACCCAGTACGTCCCGGCCGAGGTAGAGGGGACGCTGTACGAGCGCTGGGTGGAGCGCGGTTACTTCGAGGCCGACGCCAAGAGCGACAAGCCTCCGTACACCATCGTCATCCCCCCGCCGAACGTCACCGGCAGCCTGCACCTGGGCCACGCGTTCCAGCACACGCTCATGGACGCCCTGACCCGCCGCAAGCGCATGCAGGGCTACGAGTCCCTCTGGCTGCCGGGCATGGACCACGCGGGCATCGCCACCCAGAACAAGGTCGAGCAGCAGCTCGCCGACGAGGGCAGGTCCCGGCATGACCTGGGCCGCGAGGCGTTCGTCGAGCGCGTGTGGCAGTGGAAGAGCGAGTACGGAGGCCGGATCCTCGGCCAGATGCGGCGCCTCGGCGACGGCGTGGACTGGTCGCGTGAGCGCTTCACGATGGACGAGGGCCTGTCCCGCGCGGTCCTGACCATCTTCAAGCGGCTCTACGACGACGGGCTCGTCTACCGCGCCGAGCGCATCATCAACTGGTGCCCGCGCTGTCTGACCGCCATCTCCGACATCGAGGTGGAGTACCAGGACGACGACGGCGAGCTGGTCTCGATCCGCTACGGCGAGGGCGACGACAGCCTCGTCGTCGCGACCACCCGCGCCGAGACGATGCTCGGTGACACGGCCGTCGCCGTCCACCCGGACGACGAGCGCTACCGGCACCTGGTGGGCACCCGCATCAAGCTGCCGCTCACCGACCGCACCATCCCGGTCGTCGCCGACGCCCACGTGGACCCGGAGTTCGGCACCGGCGCGGTCAAGGTCACCCCGGCCCACGACCCCAACGACTTCGCCATCGGCCAGCGCCACGACCTCGAAGCGCTGACGGTCATGGACGAGCGCGGTGTCATCACCGTGCACGGCCCCTTCCAGGGCCTGGACCGTTTCGAGGCCCGCTCCGCGATCGTCGGCGCGCTGCGGGAGCAGGGCCGGATCGTCGCCGAGAAGCGGCCCTACGTCCACTCCGTGGGCCACTGCTCGCGGTGCAAGACCACCGTCGAGCCGCGCCTGTCGATGCAGTGGTGGGTCAAGGTCGGCCCGCTCGCGAAGGCCGCGGGCGACGCCGTGCGCGACGGCCGTGTCGCCATCCACCCGGCCGAGATGTCGAGGCGGTACTTCGACTGGGTCGACAACATGCACGACTGGTGCATCTCGCGTCAGCTGTGGTGGGGCCACCGGATCCCCGTCTGGTACGGGCCGAACGACGAGGTCGTCTGCGTCGGACCGGACGAGGAGCCGCCGTCCGGCGAGGGCTGGACGCAGGAGTCCGACGTCCTGGACACCTGGTTCTCCTCCGGCCTGTGGCCGTTCTCCACGCTGGGCTGGCCGGAGCAGACCCCGGACCTCGCGAAGTTCTACCCGACCGACGTCCTGCTGACCGGCCACGACATCATCTTCTTCTGGGTCGCCCGGATGATGATGTTCGGCCTGTACGCGATGGACGGGCAGATCCCCTTCGGCACGATCGCGCTGACCGGCCTGGTCCGCGACGAGCACGGCAAGAAGATGTCCAAGTCCAACCCCAACTCGGTGGACCCGCTGGACTGGATGGACGCCTACGGCGCCGACGCCGTGCGCTTCACCCTCGCACGGGGTGCCAACCCCGGAGCGGACGTCCCCATCGGTGAGGACTGGGTCCAGGGCTCGCGCAACTTCGCCAACAAGATCTGGAACGCGACGCGCTTCGCGCTGATGAACGGCGCCACGATCGAGGGCGAACTGCCGCCCGCCGAGCGGCAGTCGGCGGCCGACCGCTGGATCCTGTCCCGCCTGAACTCGGTCGTCGCCGAAGTCGACGCGTACTACGACGACTTCCAGTTCGCGAAGCTGTCGGACGCGCTGTTCCACTTCGCGTGGGACGAGGTCTTCGACTGGTACGTGGAGCTGTCCAAGACCACGTTCGCGGCCGGGGGCGAGGCGGCGAACGCCTCGCGGCGCGTTCTGGGCGAGGTGCTCGACGTGACGCTGCGTCTGCTTCACCCGATCGTGCCCTTCGTCACCGAGCAGTTGTGGACCACGCTGACCGGGCGCGAGTCCGTGGTGATCGCCGAGTGGCCGAAGGACAGCGGTTTCCGCGACGCCGCCGCGGAGGCGGAGATCGCCACCCTCCAGCAGGTCATCACCGAGGTCCGCCGCTTCCGCGCGGACCAGGGCCTGCAGCCCGGCCAGCGGGTCCCGGCCCGCCTCACGCTGGACGGCACGCCGCTCGCGCCGCACGAGGACGCGATCCGCTCACTGCTGCGTCTCCAGCCGGTCGAGGAGGGCTTCACCGCGACCGCGTCGCTGCCGGTGGCCGGGGCCAGGGTCGAACTCGACCTGTCCGGCGCCATCGACTTCGCCGCCGAACGCAAGCGCCTGGCCAAGGACCTCGCGGTGGCGGAGAAGGAGCAGAAGCAGGCCAACGCCAAGCTCGGCAACTCCGGATTCCTCGCGAAGGCCCCGGAGAAGGTGGTCGAGGGCATCCGCGCCCGCCTGGCCACCGCCGAGGCGGACATCGAGCGGATCACCGCCCAGCTGGCCTCGCTGCCCGAGGCGTAGTCCCCGGGCCCGCGCACGCGCCGCCGGACCCCCGTCCGCCCCTCGCGGGGCGCGCGGGGGTCCGGCCCGTTCCGGGGGTCCGGCTTCCGTAGACTGGTCCGCGTGAGCGAGCGCCCCCGTGACGAAGAGCCGGTTCCCGACGACTCCGCCCTCGACGCCTTCGACGAGATGGTGGACGACGAGACCCGGCGGGATCCCGACCTCGCGGTGATCGAGGCCGGCAGCCGTACCCTGCGCGCCGGTGTGCCGCTCAGCCAGGCCGCCGACGCCCCCGCCGGGCCGCGCACCCCCGAGGAGGCCCAGGCGCTGCGCGAGGTGGAGGCGGAGCTGGCCGGCCGCTGGGGCGAGACCAAGCTCGAACCGTCGCTGACGCGCATCCGCCGCCTGATGGACATCCTCGGCGAGCCGCAGCGCGCCTACCCGGCGATCCACATCACCGGTACCAACGGCAAGACCAGCACCGCCCGCATGATCGAGACGCTGCTGCGCGCCTTCGAACTGCGCACCGGCCGCTACACCAGCCCGCACGTCGAGTCCGTCACCGAGCGCATCAGCCTGGACGGCGCGCCCATCCCCGTCGACCGCTTCGTCGCCACGTACCAGGACGTCAAGCCGTACGTGGAGATGGTGGACGACGCCCAGGAGCACCGGCTGTCGTTCTTCGAGGTGCTGACCGGCATGGCGTACGCGGCGTTCGCCGACGCGCCGGTGGACGTGGCCGTGGTCGAGGTCGGCATGGGCGGCAGCTGGGACGCGACCAACGTCGTCGACGGCCAGGTCGCCGTCGTCACCCCCATCTCGCTGGACCACACCGACCGGCTCGGCAGCACGCCCGGCGAGATCGCCCAGGAGAAGGCGGGCATCATCAAGCCCAGGGGCGACGCCGAGGGCGCGGCCGGGGCGACCGTGGTGCTGGCCCAGCAGCCGGTGGACGCGGCGCAGGTGCTGCTCAAGCGGGCCGTCGAGGCGGACGCCACGGTGGCGCGCGAGGGCATGGAGTTCGGCATCACGGCGCGCGAGGTGGCGGTCGGCGGGCAGATGCTGACGCTGCGCGGCCTGGGCGGCGACTACGAGCAGGTCTTCCTGCCGCTGCACGGCGCCCACCAGGCGCACAACGCGGTAGTGGCGCTGGCGGCCGTCGAGGCGTTCTTCGGGGTCGGCGCGAACGGCCCGGCCCGGCCGCTGGACCTGGAGACGGTGCGCGGCGCGTTCGCCGCGGTCACCTCGCCAGGCCGCCTGGAGGTGGTGCGCCGCAGCCCCACCGTCGTGCTGGACGCCGCGCACAACCCCGCCGGCGCGCAGGCGACCGCCGAGGCCGTGCGGGAGGCGTTCGCCTTCACCCACCTCGTCGGGGTGGTCGCGCCCAGCGCGGACAAGGACGTGCGCGGGGTGCTGGAGGCGTTCGAGCCGATCTTCGCCGAGGTCGTGGTGACCCGTAACTCCAGCTTCCGTTCGATGGACGTGGACGAGCTGGCCGCCCTCGCCGTGGAGGTCTTCGGCACCGAGCGGGTCCAGGTGGAGCCGCGGCTCGACGACGCGCTGGAGGCGGCGATCACCCTCGCCGAGGAGGAGGGTGAGTACGCGGGCGCCGGTGTCCTGGTCACCGGTTCCGTGATCACCGTGGGAGAGGCCCGGCTGCTGCTGGGCCGGAAGTGAGACGGCGGACATGCGAACCCTGTGTGCCAGCACCCTGATCGGGGAGGCCTTCGTCATCGGCCTGGCCGGTCTGGTCGCGATGAACCTCTCCGGCTACCCGTCGGGCACCGTGTGGGCGGTGTGCGGCAGCGCGATGGCGCTGTGCGTGCTGCTGTGCGGCCTGGTGACCCGCCCGGGCGGGGTGGCGGTCGGCTGGGTGCTCCAGGCCGCGCTGGTGGCGTCCGGTCTGGTGATCCCGATGATGTTCTTCCTGGGGGCGTCGTTCGCCGGTCTGTGGTGGGCGGCGGTGCACTTCGGGCGCAGGATCGACGAGTTCAAGCGCCTGAACGATCAGGCCGCGGCGACGAGCGCGTAGCCGCCGCCCACCCGGACAGCTTCGCCCGGTAGGGTCGGCGGTCCGGGCCGCGGTGCCGACGCCGTGCCCGGTCCCACCAGGCAGTACGCAGCAACGTCGCAGTACGTCAAGGAGCCGCAGCATGAGCCAGCGCACCCTCGTCCTCCTCAAGCCGGACGCCGTTCGGCGCGGCCTGATCGGCGAGATCATCGGCCGCGTCGAGCGCAAGGCCGGATGGACCGTCAGCGCGATGGAGCTGCGGACGCTGGACCGGGAGACGCTGGAGCGCCACTACGCGGAGCACGTCGGCAGGCCTTTCTACGAGCCCCTGGTCGAGTTCATGTCCTCCGGCCCGTCGGTCGCGCTGGTCGTCGAGGGGGAGCGGGTGATCGAGGGCCTGCGCGCGCTGGCCGGCCCGACCGACCCGATCGCCGCCGCGCCCGGCAGCATCCGGGGTGACTTCGGCACGATCGTGCGGGAGAACCTGGTGCACGCCTCCGACTCGCCGGAGTCCGCGGACCGCGAGATCAAGATCTTCTTCCCCGAACTGGGCTGACCGGCGCCGGACGGGGTGCGGCGCGGCGGATCCCGCGGCCGACCCCGACGGGGGAACGCGGGGTGCGCCGATCGGGCGGTTCCCGGCGGCGCCGGGCCGTGCGGGGGAGCCCGTACGGGGCGGCGCGTCCGCCTGACGGGTCGTCATGCGGCGACCGGGTTGACACCGGTCGCCGGGTGGCATATGCCGGAGGATCCAAGGGAACCATTCGCTCCGACACGACGTCACCATTACAGGGGAAGCACGCTGTGTTCCGCTGACAATGGCCGAGGTGCCCTCACCCCCGGTCCGGTGGGCACACCTAAGATGGAACCTCCGCTACGGACCCCGCAGCACGCAGCACCGTCGCGCCCTCACACCCCCCATCGCTCCAGTCGCTCCAGCTCGGGAAGGCCAGACGTATCCTCATGGCGAACAACATGTCGTTCATCGGCCGTGACATGGCTGTCGACCTCGGCACCGCCAACACGCTGGTGTACGTCAGGGGTCGCGGGATCGTCCTCAACGAACCGTCTGTCGTCGCCATCAACACCAACACCGGCGGCATCCTGGCGGTCGGCGCCGAAGCCAAGAAGATGATCGGCCGCACCCCTGGCAACATCGTGGCGGTCCGTCCGCTCAAGGACGGCGTCATCGCCGACTTCGAGATCACCGAGCGGATGCTCAGGTACTTCATCCTGAAGATCCACAAGCGCCGCTATCTCGCCCGCCCCCGGGTCGTCGTGTGCGTGCCCTCGGGCATCACCGGCGTCGAGCGCCGCGCCGTCATCGAGGCCTCCAGCCAGGCCGGCGCCCGCCAGGTGCACATCATCGAGGAGCCGATGGCCGCCGCGATCGGCGCGGGCCTGCCGGTGCACGAGGCCACCGGCAACATGGTCGTCGACATCGGCGGCGGCACCACCGAGGTCGCCGTCATCTCGCTGGGCGGCATCGTCACCGCGCAGTCCATCCGGGTCGCCGGTGACGAGCTGGACAACGCCATCATCCAGCACGTCAAGAAGGAGTACAGCCTGCTGCTCGGCGAGCGCACCGCCGAACAGATCAAGATCACCATCGGTTCCGCGTACGACGTCGACCAGGACGAGCACACCGAGATCCGCGGCCGGGACCTGGTCAGTGGCCTGCCCAAGACCGTGGTCATCTCCGCGGGCGAGGTCCGCAAGGCCATCGAGGAGCCGGTCAACGCGATCGTCGACGCGGTCAAGACCACCCTCGACAAGTGCCCGCCCGAGCTGTCCGGCGACATCATGGACCGCGGCATCGTGCTGACCGGCGGCGGCGCCATGCTGCGCGGCCTGGACGAACGGCTGCGCCGCGAGACCGGCATGCCGATCCACATCGCAGAGAACCCGCTGGACTCGGTGGCTCTCGGGTCCGGCAAGTGCGTCGAGGAGTTCGAGGCGCTCCAGCAGGTGCTGGACGCCCAGCCCCGCCGATGAGCACGCGGCGTCCCCGGAGCGGTCACCGCCCCGGGGACGCCGATCCGCACACGACATCGCTGACCGGCCTGGTCCCGTAGCCGACCGGTCCGACGAGGAAGGCACGGCCGCCGCACGTGAGGGACACGAAAGAGAGCCGGCTGCTCTTGGTCCTGCTGGTCGCCATCGCGTTCGCCCTGATCACCGCGGACATCCGCGGCGGCGACCAGTCCCCCCTGAACGGCGCGCGCAGCGCGGCCGCCGCCGTCTTCGGCCCGGTCGAGAACGGGGTCGCCTCCGCCGTCAACCCGGTCGGCAACGCCATAGCGGCGGTCCGGGACTCCGGCTCCCGCCACGACCGCATCGCCCAGCTGCAGTTGCAGAACGAGAAGCTCAAGCAGCAGCTCGGCTCCAGCGCGCTCACCCGCAACCGCGCGAACGAACTGGACAAGCTGCTGAAGACCGCGGGCGCCGGCCAGTACGGCATCAAGGGCGCCCAGGTCATCGCCATAGGAGCGGCCCAGGGCT
Organism: Streptantibioticus parmotrematis; assembly: GCF_019890615.1. Classification (GTDB taxonomy): domain Bacteria; phylum Actinomycetota; class Actinomycetes; order Streptomycetales; family Streptomycetaceae; genus Streptantibioticus_D; species Streptantibioticus_D parmotrematis. Next base: position 220,743 of record NZ_JAINVZ010000010.1, read on the forward strand.
TCTCCTGGACCATCACCATCGACGCGGGTACCAACGACGGCATCCAGCGCGACATGACCGTCATCAACGGCGACGGACTGGTCGGCCGGGTCACCACGGCCAGTGCCACCACCTCCACCGTGCTGCTCGCCTGCGACCCCGACTTCACCGTCGGCACCCGCATGGAGAAGTCGATGGAGCTGGGCTTCGGCACCGGCCAGGGCGACCGGCCCATGAAGGACCAACTGCTCGACGGCCGGGCCGACGTGCACGTCGGCGACCGCCTGGTGACCTTCGGCTCGCAGGGCGACAAGCCCTTCGTGCCCGGGGTGCCGATCGGGAAGGTCGTGAGGATAGACCCGGGCGCGGGCGCGCTGACCCGCACCGTCGAGGTCCAGCCGTTCGTCTCCTTCTCCGAACTGGACATCGTCGGTGTGGTCGTCGTACCGCCCAGGACCGACCCGCGCGACACCGTCCTGCCGCCCAAGCCGCAGGTGAAGCCGACACCGACGGTCACCGTCACGGTCGGCCCCTCCGGAGCGCCCTCGGGCAAGCCGTCCGGCGCGCCCTCCGGAGCGCCCAGCGACACCCCGTCCGAGAGCCCCGACTCACAGGACGGATTCTGACCGATGCGCGTCAACCGGATCCTGCTCCCCGCGGTCCTCGTCGTCCTGGCCCTGGTGATCCAGGTCAGCGTGCTGGCCCGGCTGCACCTGCCGGGCGCGGTCCCCGACCTGCTGATGCTGGTCGTCCTGGGCCTCGCGATGACCTACGGACACGTGGCGGGCTGCCTCATCGGCTTCTTCGCCGGACTGCTCGCCGACCTCGCCCCGCCCGCCGACCACGCCGCCGGCCGCTACGCCCTCGTGCTGTGCGTCATCGGCTACCTGGCCGGCCTGACCAAGCCGGAGAACGGGCAACTGCGCTCCGCCGCGCTGCCGATGACGGTCGTCGCCGGTGCCGCGGTGCTGTCCACCCTGCTGTACGCGAGTGTGGGCGCCCTGGTCGGTGACACCGCCGCCCGCCATGTCGGCATCGTCAGCCTGCTGTTCACCGCGCTCGTCTACGACCTGCTGCTGGCACCGTTCACCGTGCCGTGGATCATGGCGCTGGCGCGACGGCTGGACCGCGACCCGATGGCCTCGGACACCGGCGCCGGGGGGCCCAGCCCGTACCGCTGGATGAGCGCCGGCAACGCCCGCTCCGGCAACCGCCTCACCCGCATGCGCCCCGGCGGCCAGCGCGACAGCCTGCTCAAGGGAGGCCGCAAGCTGTGAGTTCCCACCCGTCGCCCGCCACCACCCCCAGCGGAAGCGCTACGCGCCATGTCTAATATCCCCGAAACGGGCCGCACCCAGCGGGTGACGATCCGGCTGGTCATCCTCCAGATCCTCGTCGTCTCGCTGCTGCTGACGCTCGGCGGCAGGCTGTGGTACCTCCAGATCCGCGACGGGCAGCAGTACACCGCGGAAGCCGCCAGCAACAACATCCAGAACGTCGTCGCCCCGGCCGTGCGCGGCTCGATACTCGACGACCACGGCGTGCCGCTGGCCGACAACCAGACCAAGCTGGTCGTCACCGTCAACCGCACCGACATGATGCAGATGAAGGACGACGGCAAGGCGGTGCTGACCCGGCTGGCCGGCGTCCTCGGCATGTCGTACCAGGACATCGCCGACCAGGTCCGGCTCTGCGACGCGCACACCCCCCGCCCGTGCTGGAACGGCTCGCCCTTCCAGCCGGTCCCGATCACCGACAAGGCCACCAGCCAGCAGGCGCTGGAGATCATGGAGCGCCGGGAGGACTTCCCGGGCATCACCGCCCAGCCCACCGCCGTACGGCACTACGGATCCCCCAGCGGTGCCAGCGCGGCCCAGGTGCTCGGCTACCTCTCGCCGGTCACCGACCAGGAGATCCAGGCGTCCATGAAGAACGGGCAGCCGACCCTGGAGCGCTCCGACCAGGTGGGCCGCTCGGGCCTTGAGCACACCTACGACAGCGAGTTGCGCGGCAAGAACGGCGTGACCCGCTACCAGGTCGACAACCGCGGCCGGGTCATCGGCAACGCCGGCGACACCCCGGCGCAGCCCGGCAACGACCTCGTCACCAGCCTCGACTCGCGCGTGCAGGCCCTCACCGAGAAGGACCTGAACCAGGCGATGAAGGAGGCCCGCACGACCTACGACCCGGTCACCCACGAGAACTTCAAGGCGGACTCCGGCGCCGCGGTCGTGATGGACGTGCACACCGGCCAGGTCATCGCGATGGCCAGCGAGCCGACGTACGACCCCAACGAATGGGTCGGCGGCATCTCGGAGAAGGACTACCAGGCGCTCACCGACCCCTCCTCGGACTACCCGCTGCTCAACCGGGCGATCCAGGGCCAGTCGGCGCCCGGTTCGACCTTCAAGGTCATCTCCACCTCGGCGGCGGCGCAGGCCGGTTACGACCTCGGCGCCAGCGACTACCCCTGCACCTCCAGCTTCTCCATCGGCAACCAGGTCTTCCACAACGACGAGAACGAGTCCTACGGCGACATCAGCATCGGCCGCGCGCTCGAGGTCTCCTGCGACACCGTCTTCTACCGGCTCGCCTACGACCAGTGGCTCAAGGACGGCGGGAACAACCCGAAGAGCCCGAAGGACTGGTTCTACAAGACCGCCCACGAGTTCCACCTCGGTGAGACGACCGGCATCGACCTGCCGGGCGAGGTCGGCGGCCGCGTCCCGGACCGGCAGTGGAAGAAGGACTACTACCAGGCGATGAAGAAGTCGTGGTGCGCCCAGGCCAAGACGGGCAAGCACGACTACAGCACCGACATCGCCCGTGAGGACTGCGCCGACGGCTACATGATGCGCGCCGGTGACTCCGTCAACTACGCGATCGGACAGGGCGACACCCTGGTCACCCCGATCCAGGAGGCGATGATCTACTCGGCCATCGCCAACGGCGGCACGCTCTACCAGCCGACCATAGGGAAGGCCGTGGTCAGCGCCGACGGCAAGAACGTCGCCCCGATCCAGCCGAAGGCGGTCGGCAAGCTCCCGGACTCCCAGGCCACGCTGAAGTACATCGACAACGCGCTGGCCGGCGTCATCACCGACGGTACGGCGGAGTGGAAGTTCGGCGGCTGGCCGCAGAACAAGATCACCCTGCACGCCAAGACCGGTACCGCGGAGGTCTACGGCAAGCAGACCACCTCGTGGTTCTCCACGTACACCAAGGACTACGCGATCGTGATGACGATCTCGCAGGGTGGTACGGGTTCCGGTGGTTCGGGTCTCGCGGTGCGCGACATCTACAACCACCTGTACGGCGTGCAGTCCAACGGCTCGATCGACGCGAGCAAGGCCATGATGCCCTCGCCGCAGGTCGCCCTGCCGAAGATCGACACCGACGGGCTCGTCTCCCAGGCCGCCTACGACGTCCCCGGCCCTGACGCCTTCGCCAACTCCCTGGAGGGCGGCTCGTCCGGGGCGGACGCCGGTTCGCTGACCGCCCTGGAACCCGACCGCCACCAGAAGCTGCCGTTCGGCCGGAGGTACCAGACGTGACGAGCGGCACCGGCTTCGGCGACTTCACCGTCCGCCGCTTCAGCCCGGAGCGCGGCACGCTGTCCAAGCTGCTGGCCCGCGACTCCGCGGTGCGGCGGATGGACTGGGTGATGCTGGCCGCGGCGCTCGCGCTGTCCGGCGTCGGCTCGCTGCTGGTGTGGTCGGCGACCCGCGGCCGTACCTCCATCAACCACGGCGACCCGCAGTACTTCCTGATCCGCCACCTGATGAACATGGCCATAGGGATAGGGCTGTGCGTCGGGACCATCGTGCTGGGCCACCGCAGGATGCGCGGGATAATCCCCATCCTCTACGGCATCGTGATCGTCCTGCTGCTGGCGGTGCTCTCGCCGCTGGGCTCGACGGTCAACGGCGCGCACTCCTGGATCGTGCTGGGCGGCGGATTCTCGCTCCAGCCGTCCGAGTTCGCCAAGATCGCCATCGTGCTGAGCATGGCGATGGTGCTGTCGGCCAAGGTGGACGCGGGCGACCAGCTCAACCCCGACCACCGCACCGTGCTCCAGGCGCTGGGGTTCGCGGTGGTGCCGATGTGCGTCATCCTGCTCATGCCCGACCTGGGCTCGACGATGGTCCTGGTCGTCATCGTGCTCGGCGTGCTGCTGTCCTCCGGCGCCTCCAAGCGCTGGGTCTTCGGGCTGATCGGCGCGGGCACGGCCGGCGCGCTGGCGATCTGGAAGCTCGACCTGCTGAACAAGTACCAGATCGACCGCTTCGCCGCCTTCGCCAACCCCGCCCTCGACCCGTCGGGCGTCGGCTACAACACCGCGCAGGCCCGCATCGCCATCGGCTCCGGCGGGCTGCTGGGCGAGGGGCTGTTCCACGGTTCGCAGACCACCGGCCAGTTCGTGCCCGAGCAGCAGACCGACTTCGTCTTCACGGTCGCGGGCGAGGAGCTCGGCTTCGTCGGCTCGATCGCGATCATCCTGCTGATCGGGGTCATCCTGTGGCGCGCCTGCCGGGTCGCCCGCCAGGCCACCGACCTGTACGGGACGATCATCGCGGCCGGCGTCGTCGCCTGGTTCTCCTTCCAGTCCTTCGAGAACATCGGGATGACGCTCGGCATCATGCCGGTCGCCGGCATCCCGCTGCCGTTCGTCAGTTACGGCGGGTCGTCGATGTTCGCGATCTGGATCGGGCTGGGCCTGTTGCAGTCGGTCCGCATACAGCGCCCGATGTCCGCGTAGCGGACTCACCGAACCGTGCCCGGGGCCCGGGGCCGCCCGCGAAGGAGCGGCCCCGGGCCCCGACGCGTTACGCTGGATGGTCCCCTGCCAGCACACGAGAGACACCGAGACACTCTGATGCCTGTCGAGTCGGTCTTCCCGCGCCTGGAAGCACTCCTCCCGCACGTCCAGAAGCCGATCCAGTACGTCGGAGGGGAGCTCAACTCCACCGTCAAGGACTGGGACGCCTGCGACGTGCGCTGGGCCCTGATGTACCCGGACGCGTACGAGGTGGGCCTGCCCAACCAGGGCGTCATGATCCTCTACGAGGTGCTCAACGAGCGCGAGGGCGTGCTGGCCGAGCGCACCTACAGCGTCTGGCCGGACCTCGAGGCGCTGATGCGCGAGCACGACGTCCCGCAGTTCACCGTGGACGCGCACCGCCCGCTGAAGGCGTTCGACGTCTTCGGCGTCTCGTTCTCCACCGAGCTGGGCTACACCAACCTGCTCACCGCCCTCGACCTGGCCGGCATCCCGCTGAACGCCGAGGACCGCGGCATCGACGACCCGGTGGTCCTCGCCGGCGGGCACGCCGCGTTCAACCCGGAGCCGATCGCCGACTTCATCGACGCCGCCGTCATCGGCGACGGCGAGCAGGCGGTCCTGGAGATCACCGACGTCGTGCGCGCCTGGAAGGCGGAGGGCCGCCCCGGCGGGCGCGAGGAACTGCTGCTGCGGCTGGCGAAGACCGGTGGCGTCTACGTGCCGCGCTTCTACGACGTCGAGTACCTGCCGGACGGCCGCATCGCGCGGGTCGTGCCGAACGCGTCGGGCGTGCCGTGGCGGGTCTCCAAGCACACCGTGATGGACCTGGACGAGTGGCCGTACCCGAAGCAGCCGCTGGTGCCGCTGGCCGAGACGGTGCACGAGCGGATGTCGGTGGAGATCTTCCGCGGCTGCACCCGCGGCTGCCGCTTCTGCCAGGCGGGCATGATCACCCGCCCGGTGCGCGAGCGCAGCATCACCGGAATCGGCGACATGGTCGACAAGGGTCTGAAGGCGACCGGATTCGAGGAGGTCGGCCTGCTGTCGCTGTCGTCGGCCGACCACAGCGAGATCGGTGACATCGCCAAGGGCCTGGCCGACCGCTACACCGACGACAAGATCGGCCTGTCGCTGCCGTCCACCCGGGTCGACGCGTTCAACATCGACCTGGCCGACGAACTGACCCGCAACGGCCGCCGCTCCGGCCTGACCTTCGCCCCCGAGGGCGGCAGCGAGCGCATCCGCAAGGTCATCAACAAGATGGTCTCGGAGGAGGACCTGATCCGCACGGTCGCCACGGCCTACGGCAACGGCTGGCGGCAGGTGAAGCTGTACTTCATGTGCGGCCTGCCCACCGAGACCGACGAGGACGTCCTGCAGATCGCCGACATGGCGACCCGGGTGATCGCCAAGGGCCGCGAGGTCTCCGGCTCCAACGACATCCGCTGCACGGTCTCCATCGGCGGCTTCGTGCCCAAGCCGCACACGCCGTTCCAGTGGGCGCCGCAGCTCAGTTCCGAGGAGACCGACGCGCGGCTGGCCAAGCTGCGGGACAAGATCCGCGGGGACAAGAAGTACGGCCGTTCCATCGGCTTCCGGTACCACGACGGCAAGCCCGGCATCGTCGAGGGCCTGCTGTCGCGCGGCGACCGCCGCCTCGGCGCGGTGATCCGCGCGGTGTACGAGGACGGCGGCCGCTTCGACGGCTGGCGCGAGTTCTTCTCGTACGACCGCTGGATGGAGTGCGCGGGCAAGGTGCTGCCCGGGTTCGGGCTGGACGTCGACTGGTACACCACCCGCGAGCGCGGCTACGAGGAGGTCCTGCCCTGGGACCACCTGGACTCCGGCCTGGACAAGGACTGGCTCTGGGAGGACTGGCAGGACTCCCTCGACGAGACCGAGGTCGACGACTGCCGCTGGACCCCGTGCTTCGACTGTGGCGTGTGCCCCCAGATGGACACCGCCATCCAGATCGGCCCGACGGGCAAGAAGCTGCTGCCGCTGACGGTGAAGAACGCCGGCTCGGAGCCCGCGTCGAGCGGCCATGCCCACTGACGCGAGGGGGGCACTCGATCGGGTGATTGAGGCGCTTGCGGGGGCGAGCGAGGAGGAGGTGGCCGCGCTGATGACCGCGGTGCGTCCTCCGCGTCCCCGTCGGTTGGTGCCTTCGGCCTCCTCCCGTACGCCGGTGCCGGTGCCGGCGAGCGGCGAAGGCATTCGGTCCGAGGTGGAGTGGGTCTAGCGGACCCTCCATGAGACCCTCTGCGGCGTGGGGGATGCGGCGGCTGGGCAGGGTGCCCGGAGGTTTCTGGCAGGGGTCCGCGTCGGTGACGTCTGTCATGGGACGGTCGTCGCGGTTTCCCGGTCTGAGATGTCGGTGATGCTGGACGGCTTCTTGGGTCGGCCGCTTGGGACGGTGGGGTCGTTGGGCGGTTCCTGGTGTCGGGACTTCGCCGACGTTGCCGTGGTCGGGCGGCGGGACGGTCTCGCTCAGCTCCACACACCAGGCGCCGTCCGGCAAGGCGTAGTGAATCTGGATGGCGTGCGGCGACCCGCATGAACACGCAACTCTGTCATGTCTGCAGGCTGTCACGACCCCGCGAGCATCCGCTCAGCACCTGGTACGGGCGCTAGCCAGCCCTTAGCGTGCGCACACATCACTGGGCCTTGTTGCGGGCCTCGATACTGACCACAATCCGACTGCACGGAATGGTTGCTGGTTAAACGTCAGGAGTGCTCTACTGGATCCAGAAGAGCCCAACAGGCCAGTGGAGCTTTGACTTGCAGTCAAGCCTCGGAACATGGACCTGCGCATTGGTCGTGTCGTGCAGACCCTACATCGGTAAGCCTTACCTCCTTGGTAGACGCTGCCGAACGGGAGTCTGCCTCTCGTCACCCGGAGGCGTCAGTGGGTAAGAAGAGCTTCAGGAAGGTTCCCGACGGGATCCAGGCGAAGATCGATGCGCTGCGGGGGGACAGCTACCAGGTCGGCGTTCGCAAAGCCTACTCAATTCAGTCACTCGATGAGGGGGCAGTCGAAAGTCTCGGGGTCCAGTTTCGGAACGGTGAAGTCCACTCACTTGAGACTGTCCTGCCGTCAGCTGAAAACGGTCGTTTCTCGCGGTGGAACCTTGTGGGAAAGATGGTGCGGCGGTCTGACCTTCCCAAGGTTGAACGGACCTGGAGTGTCGAGACGCCCAATTTCGGGGACTGGGGAAAAGGAAGTCACACGACGACGTTTAGTCGCTTTGTCTACCCGGTCGAGGTGCTCCACGGGCAGCAAATTACCATCTCCGTAGCTATTGCCCAAGATTTCAGTGATGAAATTTCCATTGTGTTTCGTGTGAATCGAATATTTCACCGATCTGTAGAGGAAGTACGCGAACTGGTATTCGCCCTATCGCTCCTCCAGGAGAACGTCGGATCTGTAGACGTCGTAGAGAGCGAAGTGTCTAACTCGGAGTGGCTGAGTTCCGTTTCGGTCGCCTGGGAGTTCCTGCCTGTTGGGGCGCGCGATGGGGTGCTTTCTGATTTGTCTCGGCGAATCGGTATTGCTAATAGTGACTCGCGCCGAACAATGCTGGAGGAGCGGATGGGTGTGCTCCTTGACCTTTCCCCAAGTGAACTAATTTACGGAACGAGTGGATTTCAGCGATACGTAGGAGCGCGTTTTGCTCCCAATTTGGTTGCTTTTGAAAATGTTGAGTACGGCAATGCATTGTATGTCATGTTCGAGCAGTGGGAGGCGTTGAGCCGTCTCACGCGTCTGGAACTGTTGGCCGGACCCGGGCGTGGATTCGAACGCATCGTACACAGTAGTGGCTGGGAAAGGCGGCTTCGTACTGCTGTTCTTGCGCGTCGTGACACATAGCGCGCTCATCGCCGTCCGCCAAAGCCTTCTGGCGCCTCTGACGCCTTATGGGCGCCCGCCCTCTCCCTGCCGCTTGCGAGCGTGTGAGGGAAAATAGTTCTGAGGCGGCCAGTCCGATACGGATATGGCGGATGGGCTCCGTGGGCTTTGGGATGTCGAAGTCCGGGTGGATCATCCGTCTGACGCGACTGGGGAACGCGGTCGACCGCTCGGCAGTGAACCGCGCTGCCTGCTCGTGAGCTTGTGGCGTACGCCTGTGGAGAGCGTCTCGCCAGGGGCCGTCAACTCTGAACTCGTTCATCCCAAGCCTAGTGGGTACGGTCTACGTCGTGTCCGCCGTGCGCGAGGTTGGTCGCCGTTGACGCGCGTGGGGGAGGGTCGCGCGACTAGGGAGCTGGTACCGGCATGGCGTCTGAGGTGGCTCGGGCATCGGAGGACGGGTTCAGTTCGGCGGGGGCTGCGCGGGTGGTTGCTGCCGCGTGCAGGAAGGTTGGTCTCGACGGCGAGACGGCTCGGTTGATGCGCTTCGGCGAGAACGCGCTGTTCCGCCTGGACTCGCCGTCCGTGGTGGTGCGTGTGGCGCGGGGCCCGGAGTACCTCGCCTCAGCACGACGCGAGGTGGCGGTCTCCCGCTGGCTCGCCTCTGAGGGGGTTCCTGCGGCTCGCGTCGTGGATGACGTTGAGCAGCCGGTGGTGGTGGAGGGGTGCCCGGTCACCTTCTGGCATCTGATCAACGAGGGCCATCGCAAGCCTACGTACGGGGAGTTGGGCGGTGTACTGCGGGAGCTGCACGCGCTTGAACTGCCCGCCGGCCTGGAACTGCCCGCCTACGACGTGTTGGGGCGTACCGACCTGCGGGTAGAGCGGGCTGCCGGGATTCCGGAAGCCGACCGGGAGTTCCTGCGGGGGCGTGGTGAGGTGCTGCGGCGGGAGCTGAGGGAGCTGCACTTCGACTCTGGGAAGGGGCCGGTCCACGGGGACGCGCATGTCCAGAACCTCATGGTCAACGCTCGCAACGAGGTCGTGCTGATCGACTTCGAGCGTTTCAGCTTCGACCACCCGGAGTGGGACCTCATGGTCACCTCGGTTGAACACCACAGTCTCGGGTGGCAGACGAAGGAGCAGTACGCCGACTTCGTGGCCGCGTACGGGCGTGACCTGCGGGACTGGCCCGGGTTCCCGATGCTGCGCAAGGTGCAGGAGTACCTGATGACCACCTGGCTCATGCAGAACGTTGCCGAGAGCGAACGTGTGGCGGCTGAGTACCAGCGGAGGATCAGGTCGTTGCGGGATGACGCCGCGCCGCGCGACTGGCGGCCTTGGTAGTCGTCACTCGTCGTCGAGGCGGGCCAGGGCTTGCTGAACATGCTCGTTGAACTCGACGACGACGCGGTTGCCGACGTAGGTGTTGATCTCGGTCTGGAAGTCGGTCACATACCGTTGGAAGCGGGCGGACTGGAGCGTGTCTCCGCCGTCGACGGCGAGCATGGCCGTCGTCGCGGCCGTCTCCAACTCGCCGTTGAGTAACTGGCTCTGCGCGAGGACCATGCGGCAGAACTCGAGGGTCCGCGCGTACTGCGGATCGGTGTCGTCAACGGCTCGTTGGGCGTGCTCCACGGCTTCTCGACGGTGCTTCAGGTCCCGGAAGCAGTGGCAGAACTCGCCCATCAGCTCAGCGGAATCGAAGTAGCTGAGCCACTCGGGGTCGTCCGCGGTGCCCGCTCGCTCGAAGTGCCGTTCCGCTTCGTTCATGGCGCGTCCGGCTCCCGGAGCGTCCCCGGAGTTGGAGAGGGCGCGGGCTTCCATGGCCACGAACATGGACATGGCCCGGGGCGTGGCACGGGAACGTGCGCCCTCAGCCGCTGCGCGGGCGAGTTGCACGGCTTGGTTGTGCTCGCCCAGGTAGTTGGCCTGATGGCTGAGGTTCGCCAGGACACGCGCGCCGAACGCCCGGTCGCCGATGACCTGGGTGAGCCGCAGCGTGGAGATGAGGTAGCGGTGGGCCAACCGGTGGTTGCCGGAGTCGTAGGCCGTCCAACCGAGAAGTTGGGAGATCTCCGCTGCGGCGCTGAAGAGGGCCGTGCCCACCTTCTCGCTGTAGCTGGCGCTGAGCAGCGGCAGGACTTCGTGGCGGAAGTAGTGACGCAGCGCCTTGTGGCCGTGCCCGCCGCCGTACAGGAAGTCCAGGCGCATGAACATGTCTGCCGCCGTGCGTACGGCCAGGACGTCGCGCAGGCCGACACGACGAACGCCTTCGCGGGGAGCGCTCAGGCCATCGGGTCGGGAAACCATCCATGACAGGACGGCTGCGCTGAGATCGCCCTCCGCCACGAGTAGGCCGCTCGTCGCCGAGGCCGCCAACGGCTCGTCGGTGAGGCCGTCGAGGGTCGTGAGAGCGTCCGACAAAGAGCCCGGGTACGCGAGGGGTTGTGTTTCCGCCGGCCGTTGCTCGCCGAAGAATCCGAGGTCAGTGGGCGTGATCTTCCGCCTCAGCTTGGTGCTGAGGGCGTCCGCCATGAGGGCCGCAGTCCTGGGCTGGATACCGGCGCCGTCCCGCCACCTCTGTACGGAGACGTGCGTCGTGCCCAACTCGACTCCGCGCTGTCCGGCGAGGTCGCGCATACGCTTGGCGAGTCCCTTGTTCGAGACCCGGGCTTCCGCCATCAGCGAGATCAACTGCTCGTTCGGCTCTCGGCTCATGCTCCCTGCCACCCCTAGGTACGCGGCCGGGTTTCATGGTGACACAGCTCACTGACAGGGGGTTCATTCGTGAACCCCATTGGACCGCAACGGTGTTCACGTGAACCCCCCGGTGAACGCTCCCGGATTCTTCGGCGGGATCGTTGACTGTTCGTCACGCGCAACGGTCTTTGCTGACAGGAGCGAACGCGATGAACACCCCTCTGCGTGGAGTTGGTCCCCGCGCTTCCGAGATCGCTCGGCGGGACTGGAACTGGGTGCCGAGTCTTCCGGTCCACAGGTTCCGGGCCATGACGCTCGTCGCCGAGTCCCCCGACACGGTGCGGGCGGCGCGCAACATGACCGGCGATGCGCTCGAAGAGTGGGGTCTGTCGTTCCTCGTTGACGACGCGCGCCTGGTCGTCTCGGAACTCGTGGGCAACGTCGTCCATCACGCCGTACCGGACGATGGCCGGTCCTGCCCCGGCGCACCGCGCCGTATCGACGTGGCGCTGCGCCAGTGGCCGAAGTGGCTGTTCATCGAAGTCGTGGATGAGGACTCCACCCCGCCGTCCTTGCCCGCCGCGGAGGCGTTCTCCCCGGACCTGTCCGAGGACCTCCCTGAAGCTCTGCTGCCCGACAGCGGCCGCGGGCTGCTGATCATCCAGCGTCTCGCCGACGCGCTGTGGTGGTCGCCCGAGGCTTCGGGGGGCAAGACGGTGGTGTGCCGCTTCGACCTTCCGGCCGGAGCGGCGGCATCTCCTGCGGGATGAACTCGGCTTGTTGTCCTTCCTGTCCTCCTGCGCGATCGGAGGCGGGTGGCAAGCCGATGGCTGGGCGGGAGTGACCACCTCGCCCGGCCGAGCGCGGCCCCTTGAGGGTCGAGGGGCCGCGCTCGCTCGAACAATGCGAGTCGGACTCCGTTCAATGGAAGGGGCGGACGTGACCACCACGGTTCGAAGGGGCCTGGTTCGGTCCCGGATGCGGTACGCGCAGTGGGTGCTGACCAACGAGAAGAGCGGCGGGCCGCCCGCCCATGCGGCTGAGTGCGTCGCCTGCGGGGAGTCATCCGAAGGCGCGGATGACTGGGAGCCTCCCCAGCTCTGGTGCCTCAGGCACGCGGGCCGGACCGGCCACGATCTGTTCCGAGGAATGGTGACCAGCTACTTCCGGGCGACGATGCACCAAGTCCTCTGACGGAGGCTGCGACCGTCGGGTATCCGCCTGAGCGCCCTGGACGTCTGCTCACCCGACGTCGGCAAGACCAAGTGAAGAACGTGACCAGGCGCACCCGCTGCGCCGCCCCGCGTGCTCTGTCGTGCGCAGGGCTGATCAGACGGGACGGCGTCCGTCGCCTCGAACCAGTCGAGCGATCGCCGGGACCGTGTTCCCACTCGCCGACGCGAGCGTGGACGGCCTTACCGCCGCTGCCAGGGGGTGACTCCGTGAATCGCACCCGTTCCCGGCGGCGCCACGCCCGGCGCCGCCGTTCCGTCAGCGCTCCTAGGAGCCCGGCTTGAAGACCGGGGTGACCTCCAGGCGCCCGGTGTTCTTGTCGCTCACCGGCTCGCTGAAGGTGACCGGGGCGGTGACGGAGTGCGTCTCGTTCGGAGGGGTGATCACGAGCCCGGTGACCTCGACGCCGGAGCCGCCGGTGTTGTTGATCGTGTAGACGACGTTCGCGGTGGCCGTCTTGCCCGCCCGGAGCGTGAACGGGATCCCGACCTCCTGCTTGTCGCGTTCCACCGACTCCGTGCCGTAGTTGGTCTTCAGGTCGACGCCCGGGAACCCGGCCATGCGGCAGTCGGCGCCGTTGTTCGTGAACGTGATGAGGACCGCGCCCAGGCCGGGGGCGGCGCCGGGGGCGTTCTGGCCCTGGTTCTTCGCCGTGATGCGCAGGTTCGCGGTGCGGCACGTCGACGACGACGAGGAGGAGGCGTTCGAGCCGCTCGCCCCGTTCCCGGACGAGGACCCGCCGGAGGAGTTGGACGATCCGCCGGACGCATCGGACGAGGACCCGCTGGACGGCAGGGACGACGAACTGCTGGTCGGGGTCGAGGACGACGCTGCCGTGGAGGACGAGTCGTCGGACGATCCGCATGCCGTGGCACCGGCGCCGAGCGCGACGACGGCCAGCACAGCGGCGGTGCGACGAACGGCCTTGTTCAGCTTGGCGGTCATGGTTCCCCTTCTCAGCGCCGGCTTCCTGCTGCGGCGCCCACCGTGTCGAGTGCGTCTTACAGGAGGTAGGACGTCCCCTCGTGGCAAGGGAGTTCACGCAATTGCGTCCGGAACCTGTAACAGCCGTCCATCCTGCCAGCCTGCCCGGCATGGGTGGTCGCGGAGTCCCGGCGACGAACGACGCGAGGCATCACCGAACTCGTGAGGAGCAGCGGGACGAGTGCCGAACAGAAGGCGAAGGCCAAGGACGTCCCGCGCCCTGACGGAGGCCTTCCCCGGGCGGAGGAGTGCTGGTGCCCGCTGAGACCTCTCCCGTGTGGCGCACGTCACGCATCAAACAGTGCTTTCGGGGTAGCCGTTGCATCAGTTCTCAGCATTTCAGCTGGTCAGGGAGGGGTCATGGGAGCGCAGGCCGGATCGACGGTGGTTCGTACCTCGCAGGATGTCGAAGACGTGTCCCGCGCCGAAGTGGCGCTGGGCGACGCGTTGTCGGTGAAGGACGTGCGGGCGGTCTCGAAAGCCATGTTCGCCCGGATGGGCACGCTGGAGGAGGGCACGCACGAGTACCAGTACGTGCGCAACTGCCTGATCGAGGCGAACATGGCCCTGGTCCGCTAT
>NZ_JAINVZ010000011.1 GCF_019890615.1 Streptantibioticus parmotrematis
GTTGTCCTCTCCCGATCTCATTCCCCCAGTGCCGATCCGCACCAGCAGGAAATCCATGTCCAGCCGGCGCCGCTCCCACAGTCGCGCGGGGTCGCGTACGACGTCGTAGAGACCCCCCGGCGGGGGGCCGCCCCCCCCGGCCGCCCCCCGCCGCTCCCGCTCCTGCTCGGACAGTTCCTCCCGCAACTGTTCCAGGTACTCCAGGTACCGCTCGCGCTGGCGCCGCCGGGTGCGGTGCGCCTTGCCGCGTTGCGAGAAGAGCAGGGTGACGCTGCCCATCACGGTGACCGCGAGCACGACAACGCCGATCGCGGCGTACTGCCCGCTGCGCAGCACCGTCATCATCACCATCGAGCTCATCACGCCCGCGATCGGCATCAACACCTGCGCGGCGCCGCCGGTCCTGCCTTCCGGCAGGTTGGGCGGTGCCTCGATCGTCCGCGTCGTGCCACCGACCAGATGCCGCGTGCTGCGCGCTGGACGGTGCACCAGGCGGATGGTCATCGCCGCCTCCCCGTTGGTATGAACGACCCATGAGTGCAGAGCACCCCGACCCCCGTGTGGTGGCGGACGTGCGGGCGCTCGTGGCCGACCTGCTCCCGGTTCTCGTCCCGCACGCGTTGCTCGACCCGGACAGCGGCCTGCTCGTCCTGCCCGGCGGAACCTGCCACGCCGAGGTCTCCCTCCACGCGATCGTGGCCGACTGTGCGTCGCTGCCACCAGCCGCATGGCCGGAGCGGGTGCGGGCCTGGCTGGCGCAGAAGACGTCCGAGGTGGCCTCGGCGCTTGACGAGCGCAGGCGACTGGGTGACGTGGAGCTGTTGTTGCGTGTCCAGATCACCCCCCGTCTGCCCCGTGACGAGCGAGAACGGCTGATGTGCGTACCGTACGGGGATCTGCTGGACGTCGTCATCGCCATCGATCATCCCGAGGGCGGTCGCCTCACCCGCGATCGGGCGGAACAGCTCGCGCTCCCCGACCCCGGCCGCCGCGCGATCGCCAACACGCTGCGAGACGAGCTGCCCGCGTTCGAGGTCACCGAGCAGCACCTGCCCGGCGTGGGACGCGTCCGGGTCGTCCATCACGACCGCCGCCCCTACGTGACCAGCGCGCTGCTCGACCTCGAACGCTTCCTGCCCGGCGCGTGCCCGTACGGTGCCCTGGTGGCCATGCCCGACTACGGCAGGGTGCTGCTGCTTCCGGTCCGCCCGGACGAGCTCCCCGCCACCGCCACCGGCTTCGCGGATCTCGCTCGCGAAGACCACGCGACCACCGACACCCCCTGCACGGATCAGGTGCTGTGGTGGGCCGGGGACACTCTGCGTGCGATCGGACTCACCCGGCTGAGGAAGCGCGCCAGGATCCCCCGGGCACTGCGCGCACTGGTACGCCATCACGACCATCAGCCGCGCACAGCCTGACTCAGCAATTCGCCCGCCAGCTCGGCGACGGCGACCCGTATCTCCTGTCCCAGCAGGCCGAGTTCGATCGCTCCGCCCGCAGCCACATGCCGATCGTGCGGCAGCACGACGACGCGCGCGTCACCGACCCGCAGGTACCGCTCCGCGGCGGCCAGGTCGACCCCGGGGTTCGCGGACGTGGCGGTCAACGCGACCACGGTGCCGCGCAGCATGGGACGCGGCAGGCTCGCCATCCAGTCCAGTACGGCACGCGTCGACACGACGCCGTCCACCGTGGCCGGAGTCGCCAGCACCCGGGCCTGCGCTCCCGCCATCGCGCTGCGGGCCACCTCGTCGGGCAACGTCGCGCAGTCGACCACGGTCACCGCGAAGAAGCGCCGCAGCGCCATGGCGACCGTCTGGTAAGCCTCCAGACCTACCTGGGCGCCGATCTGCCCCCGGCTGCCCGGCAGCAGCCAGCCCCCTTCCGGCAGCGCCACCAGATACCCGATGACCTGATCGAAGCGCATCGACGGCTCGACCACCCGCGCCAGGTCACTCATCGTCCAGCGCAACGACGTCGCCCCGGCCCGCAGCGGAAGCGTGCCCAGCGTCGGATCCGCCTCCATCGTCAACACCGGATCGGCGCGATGGTGCGCGTACGCTGCCCCCAGCAGGGCTGCGATGGTCGTCTTGCCGGCGCCTCCGCGCACACTCGTGACCACGATCTGCCGACCCGTGGTGATCGGTTGTTGCATCCGTGCGGCCGCCTCCCCGGCAAGCCGTACCTCGCGCGCGGACGACGAGGCGACCATCTGCCGAAGGGCTCTGCCGACACGTCGCGCCAACGGATCTCCCTTACGGGGCCTGCTCCTCGACACGGCCGCGGCGTCGGCGCGGAGGACGGACACCGCCGACGGCGGCTCGAGCGGAGGTGTGGAAGGACCTGCGGACGAGGCGGCCGACGGTTGGGGTACCGGAGCCACTTGCGGCCGGGGTGCCTCAGCCGGGCGCGCGTGCCGGACCGGGTCCGGCTGTGGCGTGTGCGTCGACACGCCGACATCGCCCAGTACAGCCCGTTGCCAGTCCTTCTCCATCACCCTTGCCCCCTCGCATCCCCGCTGGTCTTCCGGCCGTGCGGCAGATCAGAACGTGGCCAGCAGCCGCGTGTATACGTCGAACGCGCCCAGCAGCAGTGGGAACAGCGCGATCACCGCGGCCGCCTCGACCGTGTCCACGACACGGCGCATCCGGACCCGCACATGTTCCGGAGGCTCCACCGCCAGCACCGCCAACGGCAGCAGCGCGGCCACGCACACCACTGCGACGGGCCACGCGCCGGCCCCCGGCTCGGTGTCGAGCCAGAGGATCGCCAGCCGTACGAGCACGACCGACGCGGCGACGAGCAGCGCCACCACTTCGGCGACCAGGGGGAAGGCCCGCGACCGGGACGCCGACACGACAACGAGCAGTATCCCGATCAGCACCGCCCACCAGTTGGGTGCCGTCACAACAAACCAACCCGCCAAGGCGGTCGACACAGCCGCCGCCACAGTCGCCACCGACAGCCCACGATGAGCGGCCGCCAAGGCGGTCCCGACCTCGTAGCGGCTCACCGACGCGCCACCGGCCCGCCGGTCGTCCAGCCGGGTCAGCCCCGCGGTGACCAGGGCGAACCGCGGCAGCACACCCAGTGCGACGACGGAGACGACACCCAGAACGGCGCCGAGTCGGGACTGGTCCACCGCGCCGTGCGCGCCGTGCACCAGCGCGGCGACGACCTCCCAGCCGAAGGCGAGGGCAGCCACCGAGCCGGCGCCGACCAGGCCACCGCGACCCACCGGTGAGAAGGCCCCCAACGCCGCGAGAGTCAGCGCCAGTACGGCCGCCAGCGTGCCCCACAGCGCATCCGGGGGCCAGGCGTGCGCCTGCGCCAGGGCGGCCACTCCCATGCCACCGAGCGCACCACCGACGGCCATCAGCGCGGTTCCCAGTCCTCGGTTGCCAAACCGGGTCGTCGCCGCGCCGCTCACCTCGGCCAGGCCTGCGATCGCCAGCAGCCCAGGGGCGGTGGCGGCCGCCCCGGCGCTCCACCAGGCCAGAGCCGCGGCCGTCAGCGACAGCACGAGCACGGCACCGCCAGCGGTCCATCGGCGCACCGAGGGGCGCCAACGCCATGCGCGAAGATCCAGGTCGGCGGTGACCTCGTCGGTCACGTCGTGAACGACCGGAGCCGCCGGCGCGTACTGCGTACGTACCAGGCGCAGGACCGCGCCGTCCGCCACACCCGCCGTCGCCAACGTCTCGTCCTGCGACAGGACGGTTCCCGACGCGGTGACCAGGTGCCGCAGCGTGGGCGGCGAACCCACAGTGTCGCCGAGGAGTTGGAGCACATCCGGGAGCAACCGGCCGACCGGTTCGTCCGAAGGCAGTACGAGGTCCACCCGCCGCCGTTCACCGACCAACGTGATCCGGCTCAACCGGGTCGACCGCTTCGCCCCCACACTCGTCATTCCGCCCAACCTATCAACGTGGCGACGCCGTCGAGGGGGCCGGGGAGACGGCGGGCGCGGACGGCGACGACTGGTTCATCAACCGGTGTGAGACGAACGACCAGCCGACACACCCGGCGCACAGCACCGCCGCGAGCACGACCCCGGCGAACGCCTTCCCGACGTTCTCGTCCACCGCCCGCCGCGTCCGCAACGGCCCGTACAGCAGGGCGTCCCTGAGACGACGCCGCCGGACGGCGACCGACTCCAGCAGTTGGCTGTCGAAATCCCGTGCCATCAGTCCGAGTTCACTCCCAGAAGCCGCCGCACGTAGTCGTACTTCGCCGTCAGCCGGTCCCGCGTGGCGGGGTCCAGAACCGCGAGACGGTCCGGATCCGCGTTGTGCGCGAGATCCGCTTCCTTGATCAGCAAGGCACCCGGCGTACGCAGGATGCGCGCCACGTACTCCTCCAGCGCCTCTCCGGGCCGCTTCGTGACCGCGAGGATCATGTCCTTCGTGGTCTGCGGCAACGCGGCCTGCGCGAGCCACTCCTGTGACAGGGCGTCGTCCTCGACCGCGTCATGCAGCCACGCGGCGGCCACCTGTTCGTTGGTACCACCCCGCTCCGCGACTCCCCTGGCGACCGCGGCGAGGTGCTCGGCGTATGGCCTGCCGGCCTTGTCCACCTGCCCGCCATGAGCCCGCCGAGCAAGAGCCTCCACCTCAGGAAGAGTCATGTAAGGGACTTTTGCGTCGCGCCCCCCGCCCGCGGCGTTGGACTTGGCGATCACCCTGTCGATGAAGGCCGTGGCCTGCGCTTCTGTGATCTCCTCGTGCTCGTCCTCTTCGTTGTGTCCCAATTCGTGAAGCCTGAGGTACTCCGTCGCCTCCCACCGCAGGTTCCGAGTGAAGGCTTCGTCGTACTCCACGCCACCGACCGTCCGGCGCCGGACGATGCCCAGCGGCTTGTCCCGTGTGGATCCAGAACTGAAGCGCGCGTAGTACGTCGCCCGTTCCGCGGCCGCGCCGTTTGGCCTTCGGTGCCTACGTGCCTCAGGTGTCAGCCGCTCGTACAGCCCGAGAACATGGTCCTTACCCGCAGCCAGCTCGAAGGTGATACCACCGTCTCCGGGGTAAGGGACGCGATGATCGTAACCACCCGGATGAATATCTCCCGGAATTCCTTCAGGAAATGCGACACATGTGAAGATGTATCGATCCGCTGTAGTTCGATGGTCCGGATTGAGGCGACGCTGCAGATGCGTGCACGCATCACAAATAGTCGGCTTGCGGCGCATGAGTACGTAATTCCTTTAGGGCCTGAGGTACCTGTCGATTATCTGCCCTATGCTGGCAGCGAGCGGGCGCGGCGACGGGGCGAGTTTGTACTCGGCGAACAGTTCGGCAACCATCTCGTGTGGATCGGTGGCCCCGTACTCCGACACCACGAGTTCCACCTCGCTCTCGGTGATGGGGTCGTGAGGCTCGCTGCTGGAGTCGTACGGTCGACCGATGGCTTCAGAGACCACGTGCTCAAGCTCTTGGTTGGCCTCAGGCGAGTCGAAGATTCGCTGAGCACAGTGATGTCCGAACTCGTGATAGAAGATCCCCTGCACGGATCCCCCGCCGGGCACTGTCCAGTTGGTCGCCTCCTCGTCCGCCCCTTGGCTCATTCGTTCACCGTAGTCCGAGAAGTCACCGGAATCCAGGTAGATCCCACGCGGCTCCGGGCCACCGTGATCCAGAATGGCGTAGGCCAACGCAGAGTCGTCACCGGAGGGCACTGTGCGGATCACTTCCAGGTCCCCGAATACCTTCGGATACTCGGCCGAGAGCCTGTCTATGGCCCGGTTCACGTCCCTGGCGCTTTCGGCGGCCATGGGATGGGCCGTGTAGTTGACGTCGACGCCATGACGATCGCCGATCGCCTTCCCCGCCTGCTCCGCGGCACTCAGTTCGGGATCGGCCGGACCCGTCCCATCCGTCTGATGGGGTTCGGCGCCGTGACCGGATCCCATTTCGTGAACGTGGTCGCCACGACCGTCGGGAGTAGCGTGATCGGCGTGGGGCGGGGCGGGCTCCTGTCCGTGCAGAGGCGAGGGCGTGTCGCGTTCCGCGTGGCGCGCAGGGAAGCCGCCTTGGTGGTCTCTCCAGTCCAGACGGATTTCTTCGGCGTGCGACGGAACAGCGAGTCGGCCGAACAGCTCCTTCTGCTGTTCCTTTATCGCCGACACCTCGTCCGCAGAGACACCAGGAAGCCGCTCCCTTTCGTAGAGGGCGTGACCGTCCATCTTGGCGGCGAAGCTTTCCGGGGTGTGGAACTGCACCTCGAACACCTGGCCGGTCGCCGGATCGCGCCAGGTGGAATTGATTCCCTTATAGCCGGAACTGCGCCACGTGTTCTTGAAGGTGACGTTCTCGAAGCCGCGCGCGTGCAGGTCGGCCACGGCTTGCTGCACACCGTCGGTGTAGCGGTCCGTCGGGATTTCGAGGGTGTAGCGCAGCGAGTCCTTGACGCGCGCGAGCCCTTCTTCCGGGGTCAGTTCCGGGTTCTCGAGCATGGACGTCGCGATCTTGCGCTTGAGGGAGTCCTCTCCCTTCAGCCGGTACTCGAGCCCGTTGAGCCTGCCATGGTCGATGTCGTGCGCGATCGTCTCCACGGCCCCCGTGATGTGCGGTTCCGTGGTGACCGCACGCGCCAGGAATCGATCCGTGGTCGCGTTCTCCTCCGGGCCCAGCCTCAGCCCGTTGGGGCCCCGCCAGGACCCGTCGGGCAGGTTGCCGTGCGGCTCTGCGGGCAGAACGTGCGGGTCTCCACCATCTCCGTGCGAGGGGCCGACCGAATCGGGGTGGCCTTCGGCGCGGCCGAGGTGAAGATCGTGGTGGTCCTGCTGGGTTCCCGGCGCGTCGCTCGCCACGTGCGGCGGCGCGTTGGCGTCGTGCGCGCCGGGGCCTGCGAGACCCCGCTCGAGGTGCTCCGGCGTGAAAGGTGCGGAGTAGTCCTCCCGCCCCGGCGGTTCCCGGTGCGTGCTCCAGTCCGCTACCTCCGTGGCGGCGGCATGCGCTTCCGCGTAGGTGGATCCGGGGTGGTCCACGTAGTACTGGTGCTCGGCAAGCTCGTGCTCCAGCAGGAGCAGGTCAGCGGGGGTCTGCCTCCCGGAACGCAGCCGGATCCATGCCTCGGCCATGTCGGGGTTGGCGTCATAACGAGCGTGGACGATCCCGCCGTCCACCGATTCGAGGGGATGCTCCTCCTCGAAGACGTGGTGCTTGACGGCCGCGATCTCCTCGGCCGAGAAGCCATGCGATCCGTCGAGTCGCGGGGCGTCGTGCAGGGCCGCAGCCATCTGATGGACGTCATCGGTGGCTCGGATGGAGTCGTAGGCTCCGTTGGCCCACTCTTCCGTCCTGGTCCAACTGCGAACGGAGCCGTCATCCGGCGGCCGGACGTGACCGCCGGCCTGCCCGGGAACGGGCACGGGTCCGTCGAGGTCGCCGTGACCCGCCGCAGCGGGCAGATCGTGACCGTTGTGGAAATCCGGACCCGGTACCGGGGCGTGGGCGGCGTGGTCCGCCGCGCCGTGGAGGTCGTGCCCGACGTGAACCCCGGTGTGGGACCCGGCGCGCTCGACTGCGTGCGACACGTCGTGGCCCGCGTGAGCGACGGTGAGTTCGCCGGGCCCTTTGGCCTCGATGACGGTGCCGTCCGGAAAGTGCCACTGACCATCGGTGTGCAGGACCGAGCCGTCAGGGAATTTCAGCGCGCCGTCGGGCAGTTCGGTGCCGTGCAGCCGGGTGAGGTCGTCAAGGCTGTGCAGATCCCCGGTGCGCAGGTGGTCGAGCGCCGCGGCGATGTCGGATATCTTCGGCAGCTTGCCTACAGCCTTGACGACATAGGTCATCGGGTCGATGTAGTGGCCCGCCTTGCCGATCGCACCGGCCACCTTCGCCGCGGTGGCGAAGCGGCCCGCATCCGCGGCGTCACCGAGTTTCATCAGGGAGCCCGAGGCCAGGGTGCCGACGTTGAAGACACTGGTGCCGGCGGCCCGGACCGGGTTGGTCTTCCACTCATCCCAGGCCACGAAGCTCTTGGCGAACTCCTTTGCCATCTCCTGGTCGTTCTTCACCCACTGCGGCGTGGCCGCGGTGGGGATGCCGGCTCCGGTACCCGGCGCCATTCCGTTGGCCAGGCTGTTGGCCGCACCGGGCAGGTTCGGGACTGCCTTGGACAGGAAGCCGAGGGTGACGTCGCCGAGGCCTTCCCAGGACTGCGTGAAGGTGTGCCAGTCGAAAGGATCGACCAGGTGGTACAGCCCCGTGAGGAGACTTCCGCCACCGTCGATGACGAGGCCGTCCCACACCCCGACCTTGATGTAGTGGCCGAGACTGCCGAAGACCGCGCCGACGGTGTTCCAGCGATGGGTCTGGCCCACCGCCTCGCCCCACGGCATGCCCTTGGCGTGATCGAGTTCCTTCGCGGTGTAGCCGTACATGCCCGGCTTGTGGGAACCGTCGTCGGCCCGGAAACCCACCCCGCAGAAGATCGCCTCGATCTTGTTGGCGCATCGCCGCTCGGCCGCCCAGAAGGCGGCCACGGCCGCGTCGACCGCGTCGACGAGGTTGTTGTGCTCGCTGACCTTGTGCCCGTCCGAGCGCCAGTGCGGATGGTCCTGGACGTAGGCCCGGAAGGCGACCGCCTGCTTCTTCAGCTGAACCAACTTCTGCGCGATGGGACGTACCTCATGCGCGTACTCGCTCAACGCCGCCGCGACGGTACCCAGGTCGCCGCCGAACGTCTTCGCCCCTTCGGCCACCGGCTTGGTGGTGGCAAACAGCTGCTCCGCCTCCGGAGCGTGGTAGAACGCGGACAGTCCCTGGAACCGGGAGTGGATCTCACCGCCGGTCTTGGCGATGTTCCCGCCATCGGACTTCAGCCCGGACGCGGCGGTCTCCAGCTGACCGAGGTCGCCGACGAACTGCGGGATCTTCTCGGGGTCTATGAGGTTCACTTCGTGCCCTGCTCAGGCAGAACGTAGGCGGGTGACCCGTGGTCCTGCGAGGCGGCGCTCTGCACGTGGGCCGCCATCTGCACGTCACCGTTCAGGTACTGCTTCGTCGCGTCGATGGCGCCGTTGAGGGACTTGCCGCTCCGGGTGAACAGGTACTTCACCGCCGCCTCGGTCGCCTCGGCGAACTGCCCCAAGGCGATCCCGACCAGCCCGGTGGTCATGCCTTCGCCGCTGAGGGTACCCGCGTACTTCGCGGCGTCCTCAAGGTTTCCGGCATACGACTTCGCCTCGGCTGCCAGGTCCTTCGCGGCGTCACCGGCCTTGTCGACCACACTGTTCACGCCGTACGGATCGATGTCCCACTTCCCCGTCGGATGCGACACGCCGCCCCCGTTCCTCCCAGTCGTGCTTTTGCGCGGTTTACTGATCAGCCGTCACCCGATGGCATCGACCGCGGCCTTCGCCTTCGCGAGGGTCTGCTGTGCTGTTCCGTCGTTCTTCTCCAGTGTGGAACGCACCAGGTGGATAATGGCCCGCACTTCGCTCGCCGCGCGGTTCCAGCGCTGTTCCTTGCCGTGGTACTCATCCGAGACGCCGTCGGCCTGGAAGTCGGCCATAGCGGCCTTCACCTGGCCATCGCGCTCGTTGATCAGGTGCTCGAGTCGCGCGATGACAACGGCCAGGTTGGCCTGCGCCTCCGAGGACGCGGCCGTGTCGTAGCTGCGGCGATCCGTGGTTCCCATGGAACGATCCCCCGTGGTTCGTCAGCGCCCGGAGAACCGGGCGGCGTTGAAGTTGGCGGCGCTCATCGACGAGCGCGCGGTGTCCTGCATCTCCACATCGCCCGTGCCGAAGGACTTGTCCATCCCCGACTGCCCACCCAGGATGGAGCCCAGGGCACCGTTCAAATCCGCTGTGATCTGGTCGGAGTTCGCCTTGAACGCGTCAAAGGCGACCTTGCCCGCGCCGTTGAACTTCCCTTCCAACGGCTGTGCCGCGGCAATCAGTTGCTTAATCAATGAACCGAGGTCCTCGCTGGAACCCTGAGTTCGCTTCAACAGGGTCGACAACGTTGTGCTGCCCATGTCGAACTTCACGTTCATCCCCCACCTGGCTCATCGCCAGTGTCAACTCGCCATCAGTGACTGCAACATGGTCGCAGCCATCCGGGAGGGACAAGCCTATCCGTCCATGCGTCGCCATCACGAGTCGCCCACACGCCAACTCGACCGACGCACGAGGCAGTCAGGCAGCCGCACCGGTCACCACGAGGCCAGGCAAGTGCTGGAACGCCCTGAGACCCGCGTTCCGCCCGGGTCAGGCCCGGCACGAGGGCGGGAACGACGTCGGGGTGCGTCCGGACGGCTCAGCGTCAGGTCCTCGCCGTGGATGTGGGCGGCACGACCGTCGCATTCCAGCCATATGAGTGGTGGCCGAGTCGACCGTACGGTGCCAGATCGCGGACTACGCCGGATGCGACCCGGGAGAATGAGAGTACGGCGACCGCTCGGGTCGATGCCCGGGTCTTCACATCAGGATCCAGGTCCTCAGGTCACGACTGGACGAGCAGTCGGTCGGGCGCCACACCGTCACGCACCCAGGCGGTCGCCACCTTCATCGCCACCGCCCGATAGAGAACGTCCTCGTCAGCGTCTTCGGGGCGAGTCCGCTCGGCCGCCTTGTCGAGGATCAGGACCCGCTCGTTGTCCCGAATATCCGTGAACTTGTAACGGACTTCGGCATCGTCCTCAGAAAGCTTCTCCACTCGGGCATACAGCGCCATTACTCCCCCTCAAGGATCTGGCGATCCCCGCGGCAATTCCGTACGGGTCCCAGGCGGCATTCCGAGCCAGTCACAGGCACGCACCGAACCCCTTCGCTCTGATGCTACAGGGGGCGTTTCGATGCCGTGGGACCGAACATCGCGTCGCCCGATTCTCGTACCGCTCACGCCGACGCCCGCCCGGGCGGGCCGGGCGGGCGTCGAGGGGTGAGCGGGGTGGGCTACAGGAACGAGTTGATCTCGATCGTCTCGTCGCGGCCCGGGCCGACGCCGATGGCGGAGATGGGGGCTCCGGACATCTCCTCCAGCGCCTTCACGTACGCCTTCGCGTTCTTCGGGAGGTCGTCGAAGGACTTGGCCTTCGTGATGTCCTCCGTCCAGCCGGGCAGCGTCTCGTAGACCGGCTTCGCGTGGTGGAAGTCGGTCTGGCTGTACGGGAGTTCCTCGACGCGCTCGCCGTCGATCTCGTACGCGACGCAGACCGGGATGCGCTCCCAGCCGGTCAGGACGTCCAGCTTGGTGAGGAAGAAGTCCGTCAGGCCGTTGACGCGGGTCGCGTAGCGGGCGATGACCGCGTCGAACCAGCCGCAGCGCCGGTCGCGGCCGGTGGTCACGCCGCGCTCGCCGCCGATCCGCCGCAGCGCCTCGCCGTCCTCGTCGAACAGCTCGGTCGGGAACGGGCCCGCCCCGACGCGCGTCGTGTACGCCTTGAGGATGCCGATGCTGCGGGTGATCCGGGTCGGGCCGATGCCGGAGCCCGTGCAGGCGCCGCCCGCGGTCGGGTTGGAGGACGTCACGAAGGGATACGTGCCGTGGTCCACGTCGAGCAGCGTGCCCTGGCCGCCCTCCAGCAGGACGACCTTCTCCTCGTCCAGCGCCTTGTTGAGCACCAGCGTGGTGTCGGCGACGAAGTCCTTGATCTGCTCCGCGTAGCCGAGGTACTCCTCGACCACCTGGTCGGCGGTGATCGCCCGGCGGTTGAAGATCTTGACCAGGATCTGGTTCTTGTCGTCGAGCGCGGCCTCGATCTTCTGGCGCAGGATCGACTCGTCGAACAGGTCCTGGACCCGCACGCCCACCCGGTTGATCTTGTCGGCGTAGGCCGGGCCGATGCCACGGCCGGTGGTGCCGATGCGACGCTTGCCGAGGAAGCGTTCCGTCACCTTGTCGATGGTCTGGTGGTACGGCGTGATCAGATGGGCGTTACCACTGATCAGCAACTTGGAGGTGTCCACGCCACGAGCCTGGAGCCCGCTCAGCTCGGAGAGCAGGACCGCCGGGTCGACGACGACTCCGTTGCCGATCACCGGGGTGCATCCCGGTGAGAGGATCCCGGAGGGGAGCAGGTGGAGCGCGTACTTCTGGTCGCCCACCACGACCGTGTGGCCGGCGTTGTTGCCGCCCTGGTAGCGCACCACGTAGTCGACGGAACCACCGAGCAGGTCGGTGGCCTTCCCCTTGCCCTCGTCACCCCACTGAGCACCGAGCAGCACAAGTGCGGGCACAGGCGTACACCCCTTCCGGGCGGGGCATGTCCAACGTGCGTAAGAGCCGTCGAACCGGTGCCCCGGAATAGACGAAGCCCCTGGCGCAAAGGCGCAAGGGGCTCTTGCACCGAGATTTTACCTGAGGAAGGACCAAGGTGTCGGCTCAAGCCTCGGCCGGGCAGTCTCCGCCAGCGCCACACGGGTGCCCCCTGCTCGTGGTCATCGACCCGGTGGCCCGCACGATGGACGGCGAATCGGTACGGATCGCGAAGGACGTCCTGCGCGCCGGGGCTCCTTCACTGAAGTTCTGCTTTCCCGACTCCACCGGAGAACTGGCGAGAATCATCGAGCACCGGGGCCGTCGCAGGCCCGTGGTGATCGGCGACGACACCGCGCTGCTGCGCACCGTGCGGCTGCTGCACCGGGAGGGCGCGCTGGCCGAGGCGGCGCTGTCGCTGGTCCCGGTCGGCCAGCGGGCGGCGCTGTCGCTGGCCAGGTCGCTGGGTGTGCCGCTGTCCGCGGTCGCGGCGGCCCGGGCGGCGCTGGACGGCGCGGAGCGGACCTTCGACGCGCTGGTGGACGACAGCGGCGGCATCGTGGTGGGCGCGCTGCGCATCCCGGGCGTGTCCGGGGCGCCCGCCGTCGCGCCGCCGGAGCACTCCGGGTGGCTGGAGCGCGGCGCCCGCACGCTGGTGCGGGCCCTGACCGCGCCGCTGCCGGGGACACCGGTCGGCGGGCACCGGCTGCGGGTCGAGGCGGACGGCGTGGTGCTGGCCGATCTGGACCGGCCGGTGCGCGAGGTGTCGGTGCGCTCGCCCGCGGGCGGGATGGCCGAGGTCGTGGTGCGCGGCACGGACCCGGCCTCCGCCGACGACGAGGGCCCGCTGCCGGTGCGGGCGCAGGCGGTCACGGTCTCCGGCCGCGACTTCCGCTACCGCGCCGACGAAGCCGCGGGCGGCCCGGTGCGCAGACGGACCTGGACGGTGCAGGAGAACGCGTGGCGCCTGACCCTGCCGGTGGCCGCCGCCGGATAGTCCCCGACGGCGGCCACCGGGCGGACAGCCCCGGCGGCCCCGGCTGCCTCGGGCGGCCGCACGGTCGCGGCATCCTGTGGACGGGCGCCCGCGCGGCGGCCTCAGACCTCGACCAGCAGCTCCCGCACGCCCCTGATCACGTACCCCGGCTTCCACTCCGGCTCGCCCACCAGCCGCAGGCCCGGCGCGCGCCGCAGCAACTCGCCGAACGACGCCGCCAGTTCGACCCGGGCCAGCGGCGCGCCCAGGCAGTAGTGGATGCCCGCGCCGAACGTCACGTGCGGGTTGTCGGCCCGGGCGAGGTCCAGCGTGTCCGGGTCGGCGAACCGCGCCGGATCGCGGTTGGCGGAGCCGAAGAGCAGCGCGATCTCGCTGCCGCGCGGCACGAGGGTCCCGCCGATCTCGATGTCGTCCAGCACCCAGCGTTCGAACATCTGCAACGGGGTGTCGTACCGCAGCAGTTCCTCGATCGCGGTCGGCAGCAGCGCGTGGTCCGCGCGCAGCGCCGCCAGCTGTTCCGGGTGGCGCAGCAGCGTCCACCAGCCGTTGGCCGTGGTGTTGACGGTCGCCTCGTGCCCGGCGTTGAGCAGCAGCACGCAGGTGGAGATCATCTCCTGCTCGGACAGCGTCTCCCCTTCGTCGTACGCGGCGATCAACGCGCTGATCAGGTCCTCGCCGGGGTCGCGGCGGCGGGCGGCGATCAGCTCGCGCAGGTACGCGGAGAACTCGACGCTCGCGGTGACCGCGGCCCGCGCGGTCGCCTCGTCCGGGTTCAGCTCGAACATCCCGCAGATCGCCGCCGACCAGGGCCGCAGGAGGTGCCGGTCGGACTCGGGCACGCCCAGCATCTCGGCGATCACCGCGACCGGCAGCGGCTCGGCGACCCGGGCCAGCAGGTCGCCGCCGCCGTCCGCCACGAGGCCGTCGACCAGCTCACGCGCCAGCCGCTCCACCACGGGACCCAGCTCCCGCACCGTGCGCGGGGTGAACGCCTTGGAGACCAGCCGCCGGATGCGGGTGTGGTCGGGCGCCTCCAGGTCCAGCAGCCCGTTGCCGTTGAGCACGTGGAACGGCTCGTGGGCGGCGGGCGGCGCCTCGCGGCCGAACTCCTCGTGGGTGAAGCGGTGCAGATACGTCCGGCCGAGCCGCCGGTCCCTCAGCAGCGCGTGGACGTCCTCGTGGTGCGGGACCAGCCACTGGCGGCTGGGCTCGTAGTACAGCGCCCGGCCGCGCTCGCGCAGCCGCGCGTAGACCGGGTAGGGGTCGGCGACGAACGCCGGGGACCACGGGTCGAACCCCGCGTCCGCGCCGGCCTCGTCCGTGCGTACGGTCATCTACGTGCCCCTCTCCTCCGTGAGCTCCGCCAGCGCCGTCAGCAGCTCCGGGTACGTCGCCGAGCCCGGCGTCAGCGGGCCGAAGTGCTCGGCGCCCGGCAGCTCCCGCAGCACGCCGCCGCGCGCGGCGGCGTAGCGGCGCGAGACCTCCAGCGGCACGTCGGCGTCCTCCGTGCCGTGCAGGATCACCACCGGCGCGGAGGGCGGCGGGAGCAGCACCGGGTCGAAGGCGGCCGCGTCGCCGTCGGGTCCCAGCAGCTCGTCCGCCGCGCCGTCGCTCAGCCGTGCCCGCCGCGCGTACGTGAGGTCGGCGACGGGGGCGACCGCGACGACCCCGCCGACCCGCGACGGGTCGTGCTGGGCCACCCACAGGGCGAGGTGGCCGCCCGCCGAGTGCCCCAGCAGCGTCTGCGGCGCGCCGTCCCAGGCGACCCGCACGACCTCGGCGACGTCGTCGAAGGTGCCCGGCACACCGCCGCCACCGCCGGCCCTGCGGTACTCGGCGAGCGCGACCACGTACCCGCGCCGGGCCAGGTCGGCGGCGACCGGCGTCAGGTGCGAGCGGTCGTACCGCTCACGCCAGTAGCCGCCGTGCAGCACGGTCAGCCGCCGCCCGGTGTCGGCTTCGGAACCGTTGGAGTCGCCGTAGTAGTCGACGACCTGCGACGGATGCGGTCCGTAGCGCAGCGAGCGCAGCGGCGCGACCGGCTCCAGCGCGAACAGCGGCGCCCTCTCGGTCATCGCACGACCTCCCCCAGCACCCGCGCCGCCCGCAGCGCGTCCGCGTACCGCGTGTACAGCGGCGTGAAGCCGAAGCGCAGTATGTCGGGGCGGCGGTGGTCGCCGACCACGCCGCGCCGGATCAGCTCGGCCATGACCGCGCCCGCGTCCCGGTGCCGCAGCGATATCTGGCTGCCGCGCTCGGCGTGCGCCGCGGGCGTGACCGACTCGACCTGCCCGGCCGGCACCAGCGCGGCCACGCAGTCGAGGAAGAAGTCGGTCAGGGCCAGGCTCTTGGCCCGCACCTCCTCGACCGCCACGCCGTCCCAGACGTCGAGCGCGGCGTCCAGCGCCATCATCGACAGGATGTCCGGGGTGCCGACCCGGCCGCGCGTCGCGCCGTCGGCGGGCGTGTACCCGGCGGCCATGCCGAACGGGTCGGCGTGCGAGGTCCAGCCCGGCAGCGGCGAGTCGAAGCGCGGTTGCAGGTCGCGCCGCACGTACAGGTACGCGGGCGCGCCCGGGCCGCCGTTGAGGAACTTGTAGGTGCAGCCCACCGCGAGGTCGACGCCGTGCGCGTCCAGCCCGACCGGCAGGGCGCCCGCGCTGTGGCACAGGTCCCACACCACGACGGCGCCCGCGGCGTGCGCGGCGGCGGTGGTGCCGGGCAGGTCGTGCAGCCTGCCGGTGCGGTAGTCGACGTGGTTGACCAGCGCGACGGCGGTGCGCGGGCCGACCGCGTCCGCCACCGCGGAGGCCGGGACGGGACGCACGGTGTGGCCGGTGAGGCGGGCGGCGGCGGTCGCGATGTAGCCGTCGGTCGGGAAGGTCGCCTCGTCCACCAGGATCTCGTCGCGCTCAGGACCCGCGAGGCGGGCGGCGGCGACCACGGCCTTGAAGACGTTGACGCTGGTGGAGTCGCCGACCACGACCTGACCGCTCGCGGCGCCGATCAGCGCGCCGACGCGGTCGCCGATCCGCTCCGGCGCGTCCCACCAGCCGCTCTCGTCCCAGGAGCGGATGCGCAACGAGCCCCACTCGCGCTCGATGACGTCCAGCAGCCTGGGGCCGACGCCGGACGGCAGCGCGCCCAGCGAGTTGCCGTCCAGGTAGGTGACCTCGTCCAGGGTGAAGCGCTCGCGGACCTTCGCGAGCGGGTCGCGGGCGTCGAGGTCCGCGGCGCGGGCGGTCAGGGCGGCGTCATCGCCGCGAACGGCCGCGGGCTCGGAGGCGGCTGCGGGCTCAGAAGCGGCTTCGGACTCGGGGGCGGCTGCGGGCTCAGACATGGCTGCGCGCCGTCCACAGCTCGGGGAAGACGTTCTTCGAGGCGCGCTTCTCCAGCCACGCCACGCCCGCGGAGCCCCCGGTGCCGGTCTTGGCGCCCATCGCGCGCCGGGTCGCCACCAGGTGGTCGTTGCGCCAGCGCCAGACCAGCTCGGCGACCTCGGTCAGCACCTCACCGAGCCGTACCAGGTCGCTGTCCTGGTCACCGGTGTAGATCTCCTGCCAGGCGCGCTCGACCGCCGGGTCGTGCTCGTGGCGGGCGGTGAGGTCGGCGGGCAGGGATATCTCGTGACCGCGGCGGGCCAGGAAGCGCAGCACCTCGTCGTACAGGCTCGGCTGGTGCAGCGCCTTCTCCAGCTCGGCGTGCACCCGCGGCGCGCCCCGGTGCGGGACCAGCATCGACGCGGACTTCTCGCCCAGCAGGAACTCCAGCCTGCGGTACATCGCCGACTGGAAACCGGAGCCCTCGCCGAGCGCGGCGCGGTAGGAGTTGAACTGCGCCGGGGTCAGGTGGGCCAGCGGCTGCCAGGAGGCGTTGAGCGACTGGAGTTCGTAGACGCTGCGCCGCAGCGCGGCCATCGCGGTGGGCAGGTCGTCGGCGGCGAGCGCGGTGGACGCGGTCTCCCACTCGTGGACGAGCACGGTGAACCACAACTCCATGACCTGCGTGGTCACCAGGAAGACCATCTCGCCGGGGTCGTCGGAGAGCGGGTGCTGCAAATGGGTGAGGACGTCGGCCTTCACGTAGTCCTCGTACGGCGTGGTGCCCTGGAAGTCCAGGTTCGGGTCCACGGCAGCGCCCTGCGGGCCTTCCGGGGCGGTGGCGTCGGGCAAGGGACGATGGGACATCGCTGTCTCCTCGATCGTGCTACCGGGTAGCGGTCCGCCCCTTCCGTCGTCGGCATCGGAGCCCCGGTCCCCTCGGGCCACAGCGGCGTACCGGACGCTGCGCCGGGCCCACCCGCATCATTCTTCGATCTCCGCGCCACGGCAAGACCTGTCCGGTGAGCCGGTCACCGGACAGGTCGATGAGGAACGCTCAGGTGAGCGTGTCCGCGGCGGTGGGCGAGGAGTCGCGCAGGAAGGCGGAGCAGCGCTCGTACTCCTCGTCCTCCCCGATCGCCTGCGCGGCGCGGGCCAGCGCGTGCAGGGCGCGCAGGAAGCCCCGGTTCGGCTCGTGCTCGAACGGGACCGGGCCGTGGCCCTTCCAGCCGCTGCGCCGCAGCGCGTCGAGGCCGCGGTGGTAGCCGGTCCTGGCGTACGCGTAGGACTCGACGACGCGGCCCGCCTCGAAGGCGTCGTCGGCCAGCTGCGCCCAGGCGAGCGAGGACGACGGGTACTTCGCGGCGACCTCGGAGGGCGCGGCCCCCGAGGCGAGCAGCTCGCGCGGCTCGGGGTCGTCGGGCAGGTGGGTCGGGGGCGGGCCCCCGAGCAGGTTCTCGTGAATCGACATGCGTTCCAGTCTGCCGCGTCCCGCCCGTCGCGCGTCACCCAGCGGTCACCTGGCCCCGGGCCCGGGCGCCGAGCGGGGGTCCGGCCCCCGCATGCGAACGGTCCCGCTCCCGGCCGTGCCGGAGGCGGGACCGCCGCGGGTGCGGGCAGGCGTCAGCCGATCCTCTGGCCGGCCGAGCGCAGGTTCTGGGTGGCGGTGACCACGCGGGCGGCCATGCCGGCCTCCGCGGCCTTGCCCCAGGTACGCGGGTCGTAGGTCTTCTTGTCGCCGACCTCGCCGTCGATCTTCAGCACACCGTCGTAGTGGGTGAACATGTGCGCCGCCACCGGGCGGGTGAAGGCGTACTGGGTGTCGGTGTCGAGGTTCATCTTGACGACACCGTTCTCCAGCGCCTCGTTGATCTCCTCGATCGTGGAGCCGGAGCCGCCGTGGAAGACGAAGTCGAACGGGCGCTGCTTGCCGTACTTCTCGCCCACCGCGTCCTGGAGCTCCTTGAGGATCGAGGGGCGCAGCACGACGTTGCCCGGCTTGTAGACGCCGTGGACGTTGCCGAACGAGGCGGCCAGCAGGTAGCGGCCCTTCTCGCCCAGGCCGACCGCCTCGGCGGTGCGGAACGCGTCGTCGACCGAGGTGTACAGCTTGTCGTTGATCTCGTGGCTGACGCCGTCCTCCTCGCCGCCGGTCGGGGTGATCTCCATCTCCAGGACGATCTTCGCCTTGGCGGCCTCGGCCAGCAGCTCCTGCGCGATGGCGAGGTTGTCGGCGAGGTTCTCCGCCGAGCCGTCCCACATGTGCGACTGGAACAGCGGGTTGCGGCCCTTGGCGACCCGCTCCTGCGACACCGCGATCAGCGGACGTACGTAGCCGTCGAGCTTGTCCTTCGGGCAGTGGTCGGTGTGCAGCGCGATGTTGACCGGGTACTTCTCGGCGACGACGTGCGCGAACTCCGCCAGCGCGACCGCGCCGGTGACCATGTCCTTCTTGTACTGACCGCCCAGGAACTCCGCACCACCGGTGGAGATCTGCACGATGCCGTCGCTCTCCGCCTCGGCGAAGCCGCGCAGCGCGGCGTGCAGCGTCTGGGACGACGTCACGTTGATGGCCGGGTAGGCGAACCCGCCTGCCTTCGCCCGGTCGAGCATCTCGTTGTAGACCTCGGGGGTTGCGATGGGCATGTGTCCGCTCCTTGAGGTGTGCGGGTACGTAGTGCAGACGTGACGTCGTCGTCGCCCACATCTTCCCAGACTCCCCACGATGGTCCACCCACCCTCTAGCACACAAACGAGGGTGCGATCGCCGTTTCACGTGAAACAACGACCGCACCCTCGTCGGTGCAGGTCAGCGCCAGGTTGACGGGCCCGGGGAGCCGGGGGTCAGCCCAGATCGAGGTCCGTCAGGTCGTACACCGTGACGTACGGCAGACCGGCCTTCTCGATCGCCGGGGCGGCGCCGCGCTCGACGATGACGGCGACCGCCACGACCTCGGCGCCCGCCTCGCGTGCCGCCTCGACCGCGGTGAGCGGCGAGCCGCCGGTGGTCGAGGTGTCCTCCACCACCAGCACGCGGCGGCCCTTGATGTCCGGGCCCTCGATGCGGCGCTGCATGCCGTGCGTCTTCTGCGCCTTGCGGACCACGAAGGCGTCCAGCCCGCGGCCCCGGGCGGCGGCCGCGTGCAGCATCGACGTGGCGACCGGGTCGGCGCCGAGGGTGAGGCCGCCCACCGCGTCGTACTCCAGGTGGGCGGTCGCGTCCAGCATGACCTGACCGACCAGCGGAGCGGCCTCGCCGTCGAGCGTGATGCGGCGCAGGTCGATGTAGTAGTCGGATTCCAGCCCCGAGGAGAGCGTCACCTTGCCGTGGACCACGGCCTTGTCCTTGATCTGCCGCAGCAGGGCGTCACGGGCTTCAGTCATGGTCACGAGGTTATCCAAAACGTGGTTCACATAGTGCCGTCGGGCGCCCTGCGACCGACCGCCCTACTAGCCCAGCCGCTCCCAGGTGAACGAGGCCGTGATCTCCAGCGGGTCGATCTTCGTGACCAGCCGGGGGCAGGTGTTCAGGCCGTTGGGCGGGCCGGACTGCGGCTCGACGCAGACCGCCTCGGGCTGCTCGTCGTAGACCACGACCCACGGCGTGGGGCTGGTGACCCGCAGCCGCAGCTGCTCCGGCCAGGTCAGCGCGACGTCGACGCCGTCCGGCATGCCGAAGCAGTCGTCCCAGGGGCCGGGGCGCGGTTCGATGCGGTCGCCGGTGGGCAGGTGGTCGGCGCCGCGCTCCTCCTGCCAGACCGGGGAGAAGTCCACGGCGACGTCCTCGCCGCCGAGGTTGCGGCGGAACCACGGGTGCCAGCCGGCCTGCGCGGGGAAGGAATCGTCGGCGGTCTCGACGCCCATGGTCAGCCGCAGGCTGTCGGGCGTCAGCTCGAAGGACTGCACGACGCGGCCGGGGTACGGCCACGGTTCGGCGAGCTCGTACGAGAAGACGGCCTCGTTCTCCTCCAGGGACGGCAGCCGGTCCCACGCGACGTCCCGGCCGGTGCCGTGGATGGCGTGCGGGGCTGCGTTGATCGGCAGCTGGTGGGTCACGCCACCGTTGCGGAAGCGGCCCTGCGCGGTGCGGCCGCACCACGGGACCATGGGGAAGCAGCCGTAGTGGTCGCCCTGGCGCAGCAGCTCCAGGCCGCCGACCCGCAGGCTCGCGATGCGGCAGCCCGCGGCGGGCAGGATGGTCACCTCGGCGTCGCCCGCGGTGAGGCGGACGGAGGGCGCGCCGGACGCCCCGGGAGTCTCGGTCATACCGCGAATCTACCGGCGCCGCCGCAGCACCCGGCCCACCACGACCGCCGACGCCAGCAGTGCCGCCGCGGCCGGGGCGGCCCAGCGCAGGGTGTCGGTCGCCGAACCGGTCTCCGGCGCGGGCACGGGGGCGTACCGCCCGCGCGGCGGCGCGTGGTCGACCTCCTCCGCGCTGCGGCCGATCATCGTGCGGCGGGCGTGCGCGGCCTCGGCGGGCGGCTCGTCGCCGTCGGGGCCGGTCCCGCGCAGGTCGTCCTCGATCTCGGCCACCGTCTCCGGCACCTCGACCCCGAGCGCGGCGACCCCGTCGTCGTCCCCCTCGTCCTCCTCGTCCCCCTCACCAGGGGTGTCGGACGCGTCCTCGGCCGGCTCGGCGGGCTCGGGCAGGGTGACCGGCTCGGCCTGGAGGTCGGTGGTCAGATCGCTGACGAAACGCTCCAGCAGGCGCCGCCCGGAGGCCTCCGTGGTCGCCTCGTCGTACTCCGTCAGCCGCCCGTCGGCCTGCACGGCACCGGAGAAGTCCATCCGGGTGCCGCCCTCCTCCGGGTCGAGCCCGATGACCAGGGCGACCTTGATCGCGCCGGTACCGCGCGCCTCGGTGCCCTCGCCCTCGATCTCGAAGCCGCCGTCGCAGGCGGCGATGCGCAGCGAGCCGCGGTACGTGATCGTGGAACCCCCTATCCGCAACCGCAGCCGCCCCGCGAGCGTGCCGGTGGGCGAGGCGTCGTCGCGTTGCAACGCGGACACGCAGCGCGCCACCCGGTCCGGCTCGGTCAGCGCCTGCCGGACGACCTCCACCGGGAACGGAACGAACGCCTCATGCTCCATACCGGCTGAGCCTACCCACTGGTTCACGGCTCAGGCAGCGTCCGCGCACCGCGTTCCGGCGTGCCGCGCCACCGCCCCGTCCGACCGCCCGCGCCGCCGCCACGCCCGACCCCCGTCCCCGTTCCCTTCAACGTCCCCGTCAACGTCCCCGTCAACGTCCCCCTCGACATCCCCGTCCCCGTCCTCGTCCACGGACTCACGGATACCGCGGCCGCATCAGCGTCGACGGCGGCAGCCCGCGCATCGCCGAGCGCCGGGCCGCCGCGACCGCCGACCGCAGCCCGGCCGCCGTCAGCGACCGCAGCGGGGGCGCGTCCGGCGCGAGTCGCGGCGTGACCGGGGTGCGCGCCGCGAGCACGTACCCCCAGCGCCCGCCGATCCAGTAGTCGGCCGTGCGCAGGCCCGCCGCCCGCACCGTCGCGTCCAGCGTCCAGAAGCGGCGGGCGTTCGCGGGCGACCCGGCGTCCACCGCCAGCCGCCCGCCCGGGGCGAGCGCGCCCGCCGCGAGCCCGTAGAACTCCTCGGCGTAGCCGCGTTCCGCCGAGAGCGCGGCGCCGGGCGCGGGCAGGTCCTCGATGACGACGTCGTACGGCGGGTAGCCGCCCGCACGGTACGCCCGCAGCCAGTCGAAGGGGTCGGCCGTCACGACGTGGACCCGGGGGTCCGCGAAGGCGTCCCGGTCCAGGGCGCGCAGCCCGGGGTCGGTGCGGGCGGCGCGCACCAGGGCGGCGTCCGGCTCGACCACGGTGACCAGGAGGGTGTCGCGGTAGCGCAGCACCTCGCGCAGCGCCAGCCCGTCCCCGCCGCCCAGGATCAGCACCGCGCGGCGCGGCCCGGCCATCGCGGGGTGCACCAGCGCCTGGTGGTCGCGGTACTCGTCGCCGCCGCTGACCGTGAGCCGCCCGTCGACGAACAGCCGCAGCCCCCGGCCCCCGTGCGAGCCGGTCAGCACGACCCGCTGTCCCTCGCCGCCGGGCGCCGGGCGGGCCGAGCCGCCGTAGACCGCGCGTTGCGCCGCGCGCTGGAACGGTGTGGCGCACACCGCGGCGACCGCGAGCGCGGCCAGCACGCCCGCGGTGACGCTCAGCAGCGCGCGCCGGGCCCGCCCGGACAGGTCGCCCCGGAAGAGCCCCCAGGCCATCGCGCCGCCCGCGCCCGCGTTCACCGCGCCGGTCAGCAGCACCCCGGTGAGCTGGCCGAGGAACGGCAGCAGGACGAACGGGAAGACCAGGCCGCCGACGAGCGCGCCCACGTAGTCGGCGGCGAACACCTCGGCGACCGCGCCGGCCGCGTCCTGCCCGCGGATGCGCTGGATCAGCGTCATCAGCAGCGGCACCTCGGCGCCGGTCAGCAGCCCGATGGTGAAGGCGAACGCGGCCAGCGCGGGCCACGACTGCCCCAGCCAGGCGAAGGTCGCGTACAGCGCCATCGACGACAGCCCGCCGGTCAGCGCGAGCGCGGACTCCACGGCGGCGAAGCCCACCACGGCACGGCAGCGCAGCCGCTTGGCCAGCAGCGAGCCGACGCCCATCGCGAAGACCATCACGGACAGCACGACGGAGGCGTCGGTGACCGGATCGCCCGAGACGTACGAGCCGAGCGCGACGAGTTCCAGCTCGTACACCAGTCCGCAGGCGGCGCACAGGAACACCGAGCCGAGCACCAGCGCGCGCCCGAACACCGCGGGGACGGGCAGCCGCACGGCGGTGGTCGGACGCTGGTCGATCACATCTGTCACGCTAGGTCACGCCACGCCCGGGGAACCCCCTCGACGGATGGGCAATTGACGGCATTCCCAAGGGAGTTGAGGACGCGTCGGCCCGCCCGCCGGGGGTCGCGGCGGCGTCCGGCCCGGTTCAGGCCAGCCCCGACACCCGGGTCCTGGTGGCGACCAGCCGCCCTTCCTGCGGGTAGGCGTGCCAGGTGCGCCACTGCACCTCGCCGCCGCCCTCGGGACCGCGCTGCACGAGCATCGCGGTGAACGCGTTGGGGTCGCCGGGGAAGCGCCCGGCCAGGCCGTTGGGGTGTTCCGCGACGAGCGCCAGCAGTTCCTGGGCCCGCCCGGCGAACGTGCCGCGCGGCAGGGTCTCGACGCGGGCGGCGAACTCGTACTCCCAGTCGCCGACGCGTTCGGCCACGCCGAGCGGCAGGGGTGTCCTGCTGCCCGGCATACAGGCGACGGTCTCGGAACAGCCGCCGCCCAAGGCGTCGACGAGCACCTGGTGGGAGGCGCCGAGCAGCCGCATCTGCACCTGGACCCGGGAGGTGCGGGAGGCACCGAGGTCCAGGTCGAGGTCGAGATCGACCACGGCGAGCGCCGGCAGCGGTTCCTTTCCCAGGCGCCAGGCCAGGTCCCCGGCGCGGGTATCGGTGTAGGCGGTCTGGAGGGTGGTGAGCATGGGTCGGCTCCGCAAGCACGCAGTGCAGTGGTGAGTAGGCCGGCCCGCCCCTGTTCCCTCGCTGTCGAGGGGGTGTGTGAACGGACCCAGGAACGTCCGCCGGCTCGGTGTCCACGGGGGGTGAGGTCCACGGGGGTCTGGAGAACACGGAATCACGAAACCGGCCGTGCTCACAGCTTCTTTACCCATTCACGCCCGGTTTTACATCCGCACGGGCACGTACCAGTTCACGTGTTCACCCGCGCGGCGGGCGCGAGAGGCCGTGCCCCGGCGCACGCATATGCGCGGGGCGATTCAACGGCGTTGCCGCGCAAGCGGTTTGTGCCCCCGCGGGCCCTCGCTTCGTGCCCCCGCAGGCCCCCCTCAGACCCTCCGCGAGCCCCCCTCGGGCCCCTCTCGGACCACCCCCGCGGCCCCCGTCGCCCCATCCTCAGTGGTGGCCGCCTCCGCCGCCGTGACCGCCGGAGAAGCCGCCGCCCCCGTGGTGGCCGCCGGAGAAGCCGCCGCCGTGGTGGCCGCCGCCGAAGATCCCGCCCCCGTGGTGGTTTCCGTGGTGGTGCGTGCCGCCCTGCGCGCCGCCGTCGGCGCCGGGCAGCCAGGCGCCGCTGTCGAGCCCCGAGTCCGAAGAACCGCGCCCGCCGCGCCGCCGCTGGTCCGGCCGCCGTGCCGAGACCGCCGCCAGGATCACCGCGCACGCCACGCAGCCGATGATGATGAGTCCGAAGCCCATGGGGCCACCCCCGTTCCGTTCGCTGCCCGCCGCGTCCCCGTGGTCCCGGGGCGGGCGGTGTGTGCCGGACCACATTCCCCACCGGTCGCGACGTAAAGCGGAGTTGAGCGATTCCAGAGGTTTCCGAAGGTTTCCGAACGGTTCGGGCGCGGTGTGCCGTGGTTGTCCGGGGGCCGCCGGTTGCCGGAGGATGGCGCCGGATCCACGAGGACCCCAGGGACCAGGGAGCGGGCATGGCGGGCAGGCCGGTGTTGAATCGCAGGCTGGACGGGCACGGAACGACGATCTTCGCGGAGATGTCGGCGCTGGCGGTGGCGACCGGCGCGATCAACCTGGGCCAGGGCTTCCCGGACACCGACGGTCCCGAGGAGATCCGCGAGGCGGCGGTGCGGGCGCTGCGCGAGGGGCGCGGCAACCAGTACCCTCCGGGTCCCGGCGTCCCCGAACTGCGTGTCGCGATCGCCGACCACCAACGCCGCTTCTACGGGCTGGAGTTCGACCCCGACCGCGAGGTGCTGGTCACCGCGGGCGCCACCGAGGCGATCGCCGCCGCGCTGCTGGCGCTGCTGGAGCCGGGCGACGAGGTGATCGCGTTCGAACCCTTCTACGACTCGTACGCCGCGTGCATCGCGATGGCGGGCGCGGTGCGGGTGCCGCTGACGCTGCGCGCGCCGGACTTCCGGCCCGACCTGGACGCCCTGCGTGACGCGGTCACCCCGCGCACCCGGCTGCTGCTGCTCAACTCCCCGCACAACCCCACCGGCATGGTGCTCACCCGCGACGAGCTGACCGCCATCGCCGAACTCGCCGTCGAGCGGGACCTGTTGGTGGTCACCGACGAGGTCTACGAACACCTGGTCTACGACGGTGAGCACATTCCGCTGATCTCGCTGCCGGGGATGCGCGAGCGCACGGTGTCGATCTCGTCGTCCGGCAAGACCTTCTCGTTCACCGGCTGGAAGGTCGGCTGGGTCACCGGCGGCGCCGAGTTGGTCACCGCCGTGCGCACGGCCAAGCAGTACCTGACCTTCGTCAGCTCCGGTCCCTTCCAGTACGCGATCGCTGAGGCGCTGCGGCTGCCGGACGGTTTCTTCGGGGGCTTCCGCGATCAGTTGCGCGGCAAGCGCGACCTGCTGACCGCCGGACTCGCCGACGCGGGTCTCGGCGTTCACCGCCCGCAGGGCACGTACTTCGTCACGGCCGACATCGCCCCGCTGGGCGAGAAGGACGGCATCGCCTTCTGCCGGCAGCTGCCGGAGCGGTGCGGCGTGGTCGCGGTGCCCAACGCGGTCTTCTACGACGACCCCGACGCCGGCCGCAGCCAGGTCCGCTTCGCCTTCTGCAAACGCGAGGAGGTGCTGCGGGAGGCCGTGACACGGCTGCGCGGACGCTGACGCGGGCGGCTACGGACGGGCACCAGCGGTTCACCCTGCGTTCGCCCGGCGTTTCGCGGCCTGGGGGATGACTTGCAGGAAGCTGTGGACAGGCCGGGGCGACGGCAGGCCTGACGCAACCCGTTCCCGTTTTCCACCGTCCTTCACCTTTGGTGGTGGATACGCGGATCCCGGCGCGCCGACCCGAACCGGTCGGTGATGCGTCAGGGCCCGGTGTCCGTCAGGCTTGTCACAGGCTTGTCGTCAGCACGGTGCCGCGACCTGGCCGCGCCGGGAGGAGCGAGAACAAGGTGTATACGGCCGAGCCGGTCTCGACGCAGTCCCCTCCCGGTCCCGGGGACCCGCCCGGCCTGCGCCCTCTGGTCCGCTCTCGGCTCGCCCGGGCGAGATCCTCGCTGCGCAGATCGGCGCCCGCGCTCGGTGTCTACGCGGCGGTGCGCGCCGCGGGACTGCTCTTCCTCACGGCGTACGCCTGGTACTCCGGCGCCCACCCGCGCACCCTGCTGGGCACCTCCTGGGACGCCCGCTGGTACCTGCGGATCGCCCAGTACGGCTACGGGACGGTCATCCCGTCCGGCACCCAGCACGCCGTGATCTACAACGACCTGGCGTTCTTCCCGCTGTACCCGATGACGGTGCGGGCGGTGCACGCCGTGCTGCCGATCGGCCTGGTCAACGTCGCGCTGCTGGTCGCCTGGGCGGCCGCGGGGCTGACCGCCTGGGCGGTCTACCTGATCGGCGAGCGGCTCTACGGCCACCGCGTCGGCATGGCGCTGGTCCTGCTGTACGGGCTGCTGCCGCACGCGATCATCCAGACGATGGCGTACACCGAGCCGGTGCTGACCGCCCTGTCGGCCTGGGCGCTGTACGCGGTGCTGACCAAGCGCTGGATCGCGGCGGGCACGCTGGCGGCGCTCGCGGGCTGCGCGCGGCCCAACGGCTGCGCGGTGGCCGCGGCGGTGATCGCGGGCGTGCTGGTCGACGCCTGGCGCAAGCGGAAGGCCGGCAGACGCTGGTTCGAGCCACGGGCCTGGGCAGGGGCGCTGATCGCGCCGTTGGGGTGGCTCGGCTACGTGCTGTGGGTGGGCCTGGAGACCGGTGACCTCAAGGGGTACTTCACCGTGCAGGCGGGCTGGGGGTCGCGCTACGACTTCGGGTGGAGCGCGCTGCGCTACTTCAAGCACCTGCTGACGCATCCGAGCTACTTCACGTACTACGTGGCGGCCTTCATCGTCGCCGGGTTCGTGATCCTCTTCGTGCTGTGCGTCACCGACCGCATCCCGGTGGCGCTGCTGGTCTACAGCGCGGTGCTGCTGCTGATCGGCATCGGCGGCGCCGGGTTCTTCCAGTGCAAGCCGCGGTTCCTGATGCCCGCGTTCCCGGTGCTCATCCCGGCGGCCCTCGCGCTGGCGAGAGCCCGGCCGCGGACGGCCGCGGTGGCGGTCGTCTCGCTGGCCGGGTTCTCGTTCTGCTACGGCACCTACCTGCTGACGGTCTCGCCGCTCGCGCTGTAGCGGCGGCGGGACTGCACCGGGCGGGGGCCGGGAACGGCCGGGGTCACTCCCCCGGCTCGTCGCCCTCCTCGGCGTCCTGCTCCAGGCCGAGCTGCTCCACGACCCACTTGTCGAAGTCGATCGAGGCGCGCACCCAGCTGACGGTGGAGGAGACGAAGTGCTCCAGGCCGACGCCGAGGCCCAGCAGCAACTGCGCCTCGCCGATCAGCCGCACCGTGCCGTCGTCATGGGTGTGCGTGTAGACCTTCGGCCACAGCGTCTGGCGGTTCCAGCCGTCGATGACCTCCAGCAGCCTGCCCTTGTCGTCCAGGCTGTAGGGGCGGTCGTAGAACGTGCGGACCGCGAAGACCTCCTGCTCGCCCTCGCCCCGGAACATGAAGTACGTCCGGAAGTCCTCCCAGGGAGCGGCGAGGTCACCCTCGTCGTCCACGACGTACTTCAGCTCCATCTGGTCCAGCAGCTGCTTCACCAGATCCTGGTCCGGCCTGATCACGCCGCCTCCGGGCGGTCCGGCGGGCGGCTCGTTGGCGGGCCGGCCGCCGAAGTTCGGAATCGAGGACGGGTCAATGCTCACCGCGGGTTTCCCTTCGTACGCCGATTGCGCCATCCTCCCGCACTCCGGCGGGGGTGTGGCAAC
This sequence comes from Streptantibioticus parmotrematis, assembly GCF_019890615.1. Taxonomy (GTDB): domain Bacteria; phylum Actinomycetota; class Actinomycetes; order Streptomycetales; family Streptomycetaceae; genus Streptantibioticus_D; species Streptantibioticus_D parmotrematis. The sequence continues at coordinate 28,295 of NZ_JAINVZ010000011.1, forward strand.
CCCCACCGGCAGCGGGTCGCCGACGCCCCGGGGGCACCGGCCGGGCGGCGCCGCGAGGGGTCACCGTGCGGGCGCTACCTCCAAGTGTCCCTCTCCGTCGCCGGAGGCCACGGTCACCTTCACCGTGTCGCCGTCGCGGACCTGACCACTCAGGATCTCCTTGGCCAGCCGGTCGCCGATGGCGGTCTGCACCAGCCTGCGCAGCGGCCGGGCGCCGTACGCCTGGTCGTTGCCCTCGCGGGCCAGCCAGCCCAGCGCCTCGTCGCTGACGTCCAGCTCCAGGCGCCGGTCCTTGAGCCGGCCGCGCAGCCGGTCGACCTGGAGTCCGGCGATCCGCTTCAGCTCCTCCTCGCTGAGGGCCGAGAAGACCACGATGTCGTCCAGCCGGTTGAGGAACTCCGGCTTGAAGGACTCGCGGACCGTCTGCATCACGCTCTCGCGCTTCTGCTCGTCGGTCAGCACGGCGTTGACCAGGTAGTGCGAGCCCAGGTTGGAGGTGAGGATCAGGATGGTGTTGCGGAAGTCCACCGTGCGGCCCTGACCGTCGGTCAGGCGGCCGTCGTCCAGCACCTGGAGCAGCACGTCGAAGACCTCCGGGTGGGCCTTCTCCACCTCGTCCAGCAGCACCACGGTGTACGGCCGCCGCCGCACCGCCTCGGTGAGCTGGCCGCCCTCCTCGTAGCCGACGTAGCCGGGCGGGGCGCCGACCAGCCGGGCCACCGAGTGCTTCTCGCCGTACTCGCTCATGTCGATGCGGACCATCGCCCGCTCGTCGTCGAAGAGGAAGTCGGCGAGCGCCTTGGCCAGCTCGGTCTTGCCGACACCGGTCGGGCCGAGGAAGAGGAACGAGCCGGTGGGACGGTCGGGGTCGGCGACACCGCTGCGGGAGCGCCGCACCGCGTCGGAGACCGCCCGCACCGCCTCGGTCTGGCCGATCAGCCGGCGGCCCAGCTCCTCCTCCATGCGCAGCAGCTTGCGGGTCTCGGCCTCCAGCAGGCGGCCGGCCGGGATGCCGGTCCAGGCGGCGACGACCTGGGCGATGTCGTCCGGGGTGACCTCCTCGCCGACCATGCCCTCCAGCTCGCGCTGCGCCTCGATCGCCTCGCCCAGCTCCTTCTCGGCGGCCGGGATCTGCTCGGTGCGGATCCGGCCGGGGGTGACCCAGTCGCCGGTCTCGGGGGCGCGCAGCTCGGCGCGCTGGAACTCGCTCTCCAGCTCGTCCAGCCGCTTCTTCAGCTCACCGACGCGGTTGTGGACCTCACGTTCCTTGTTCCACCGCGCGGTCAGGCCGCGCAGGGCCTCCTCCTTCTCCGCGCGGTCCCTGCGCAGCGCCTCCAGGCGCTCGCGGGCGTCCGGGGCGAGGGCGTCCTCGGCCTGCTCGCGGCCGTCCGCCTTCCTGAGCTTCTTCTCCTTCACGCCCGAGGTGGCCAGCAGCGACTCCTCCTCCATGCGCAGCCGGTCCACGGCGCGCTGGAGCTCGTCGATCTCGACCGGGGAGGAGTCGACCTCCATGTGCAGCCGGGAGGCCGCCTCGTCGACCAGGTCGATCGCCTTGTCGGGCAGGAAGCGGGAGGTGATGTAGCGGTTGGAGAGGTTGGCGGCGGCCACCAGCGCGGAGTCGGCGATGCGCACCTCGTGGTGGGCCTCGTAGCGCGGCTTGAGCCCGCGCAGGATCGCCACCGTGTCCTCGACCGAGGGCTCGGCGACCAGCACCTGCTGGAAGCGGCGCTCCAGTGCCGGGTCCTTCTCGATCCGCTCGCGGTACTCGTCCAGCGTCGTCGCGCCGACCATGCGCAGCTCGCCGCGGGCCAGCATCGGCTTGAGCATGTTGCCCGCGTCCATGGACGAGTCGCCGCCGGCGCCCGCGCCGACGACGGTGTGCAGCTCGTCGATGAACGTGATGATGCGGCCGTCGGACTCCTTGATCTCCGCCAGCACCGCCTTCAGCCGCTCCTCGAACTCGCCGCGGTACTTCGCGCCGGCGACCATCGCGCCCAGGTCGAGCGCGACCAGCCGCTTGTCCTTGAGCGAGCCGGGCACGTCGCCCTTGACGATGCGCTGGGCCAGGCCCTCGACGACGGCGGTCTTGCCGACGCCGGGCTCGCCGATGAGCACCGGGTTGTTCTTGGTGCGCCGGGAGAGCACCTGTACGACGCGGCGGATCTCGTTGTCCCGGCCGATGACCGGGTCGAGCTTGCCCTCGCGGGCGATGGCGGTGAAGTCGGTGCCGTACTTCTCCAGGGCCTTGTAGGTGGCCTCCGGGTCGGGCGTGGTCACGCGCGTGCCTCCGCGGGCGGTCTCGAAGGCGTCCAGCAGCGCGGCGGCCGTGGCGCCCTGGCGGTCCATCGACTCGGCGACCGTACCGCCCTTGGCGGCCAGGCCGATCAGCAGGTGTTCGGTGGAGACGTAGGCGTCGCCCAGCTCCTTGGCGCGCTGCTGGGCGTCGGCGATCACCGCGAGCAGGTCGCGGGTGGCCTGCGGCGGGGCGACGGTGGCGCCCTGCACGGTCGGCTGGGCGGCGAGCGCGGCGTCGGCGGCGGTCAGCAGGCTTCCCGGGTCGGCGCCGACGGCGGCGAGCAGGTCCTTGACGTTGTCGTTCTCGGGCTGCTCCAGCAGCGCGGCCAGCAGGTGGGCGGGGGTCAGGTCCGCGTGGCCCGCGGACACCGCCCGGCTGTTGGCGCCGCTCAGCGCCTCCTGGCTCTTGTTGGTCAGCTCTGCGTTCACGTGGGGGTGGACCTCCTCCTGGCGTGTCCCATCGTTCCTGCCCTATCGAGTGTAAGGCAAGTTGAGTCGAGTGTGCTCAACTTTTGTGAACGAGATCGGGCGGGGCCGGGCCGTTCCACGACGACGGGTGCCCGCTTCCGGCCCGGCGTCACAGGCCCCAGCTGCGGACCGAGCGGGGATGGACCCGGATCACCTCGGGGCTGAAGTGCGGGCCGAGGTCGTGCGGGCCGGTGAGCAGCTCGGCCTCCCCGCGGATGTCCACGCCACGCACGGTCCACGGCTCGACGCTCACCACGTCGTCGACGACGAGGGCGATCCGCGGGTTGTGGGTGAGGTTGCGCCACTTCTTGGTGGTGCCCATGGCCAGGCCGCCGATCAGGATCGTGCCGTCGTCCTGGAGGAAGTAGCCGACCGGGTTGGCCTGCGGCTGGCCGTTCCGGTCGACGGTCGCCATGCGGCCGATGCGCTGCCCCGCGAGGTAGGCGCGCTCGGCGTCGCTGAAGAAGGTGGTCATACCGCCATCGTCACGCGCCGTGCGCCCGAGCGCATCGGCCCGGAGGTAGCGTCTGGCCCATGTCGATCGACCTGGGCCGTCCCGGACCGGACTTCCTGGCCTTCTGGCGCACCCCGCTCTACAGCGCCCTGACCACCCCGCGCCCCGACGGCACCCCGCACGTCGCCCCGGTCGGCGCGACCTACGACCCCGGGGCGCGGCTGGCCCGGGTCACCGCGCGCCGCACCAGCGTCAAGGTGCGCAACGTCCTGGCGGCGGGCGCGCCGGGCCTGCGCGCCGCGCTCTGCCAGGTCGACGGCGGCCACTGGGCCACGCTGGAGGGCGTGGCCCGGGTCAGCGAGGCCCCGGAGGCGATCGACGAGGCGGTCCGCCGCTTCGAGGAGCGCTACGGCAGGAAGGTCGTCCCGAACCCGGACCGCGTCGTCATCGAGATCGCCCTCACCCGGGCCATGGGCCGCATCCCGGCGCCGGCCGCGGCGCGGCAGGCCTGAGGCGGGCAGGGTCCGGCAGGCCTGAAGCGGACCGGGCCCGGCGGGCCTGAAGCGCGCCCGGGCCCGGACACCGCCCCCCGCCTCAGGCCGCGCGGTCGAAGCGCCCGCGCACGTCGTACGAGCCGAGTGCCCGGGCCAGTTCGGCGCGGCCGGGGGCCAGCAGGTGCGTCGAGGTGCCGATGGCCGGCGCGCGGCGCACCCGGGCGCGGAACTCCGCGTCGTCGAAGACCTCCTCGCGCGTGCGCAGTCCCGTCAGCATCCGGGTCAGCCCCCGCCAGACCTCCCCGTCGCTCGCCGCCGCCGCGCACGCCTCCGACAGCAGCGGGCGGCCGCCGAGCGCGGTGGGCACCGAGGGCGCAGGGCGTCCGGCGATCGCGGCCCGCCACTGGGCGATCCGGATCCGGTCGTCGTCCGCGGACTGCCGGAACCACGGCCCGTACAGCTCCTCGTTGGAGCGGGCGACACGGCGGCTGAGCGCGATGTCCACGGCCGGGGCCGAGGCCAGCAGGTCGGCCAGCCGGAACGCGCCGGCCAGCGCCAGCGACACCCCGCGCGCGTACAGCGGATCGGTGACGCACACCGCGTCGCCGACCGCGAACAGTCCCGCGACCGGCCGCTGCCGGGTGGTGGCCAGGCCGCGCAGCGCGTTGTGCGGCGCGGTCATGGTGTGCACCGGCGAGACCGGGTCGGCCTGCTCCAGCCAGGGCGCGAGGCCCGGCGTCAGGCGGGCCACCGCGGCGAACCGCTCGGGGTCGCCGAGTGCCGCCAGCGTCTGGTCGCCGGGCAGCGCGCCGATCAGCACGCCGAACGTGCCGTCCTCCCCCGGATGCAGCAGCCCGGCGTAGTGGCGGCCGACGATCCCCGCCGCATTGCCCCGGCCCAGCGGTCCCGGACGCGCGCCGGGGCGCAGGCGGTGGAAGCGGGAGAAGACGCTCAGGCCCGAGGGCGCGGTCTCGTCGTCGGCGACCGGCACGCCCTCGGCCGTCAGCCAGCGCCGGGACTCGGCGCGCCGTCCGGTGGCGTCGATCACGATGTCGGCGGCGAGCGGACCGCCCGCGGTGACGACCCCGGTCACCCGGCGGCCGTCCGCCTCCAGGCGCAGCGCCCGCACCCCGTCGCCGTACGCGATCCGCACGTCGGGCAGCGCCCGCACCGCGCGTTCCAGTACCAGGTCCAGCGTGCCGCGGCGGCAGCCCAGCGCGGTCAACTCCGCGTCGTCCGAACGCGGTTCGCGGTCCTTGACGGTCGGCGGCAGCGCGGCGGTCAGGTCCAGCGCGACCGCGCCCGCCTCGCGCAGCGCGGCCAGCACCCGCGGCGCCCGCTCCCGCAGCACCTTCACGCCGAGCGCGGCCAGCGTGTGGGAGTGCGCGGCCTGCGGCACCAGCGGGCGGTGCCAGTCGCCGACCACCTCCCCGTACGGCCCCTCGGGTGGGCGTGGCCCGCGCTCCAGGACCACGATGTCGTGACCCTGCCCGGACAGCGCCAGCGCGCTCGCGAGTCCGGCGACGCTGGCTCCGGCGATGACGACGGCGGCCATGGCTTCCTCCTGGTGTCCTCGTGCTCGGGTGTCTGCGTGCGGGGGGTGAGCCCGGTCACTGTCAACCCGGCTTCTCGAGTCCCGCTCGCGCGGCCCGGCCGGACACGAGAAGCGGGAGGCCGCGGACACGACGAAGGGGGCGGACCGTCTGCTCGACGGTCCGCCCCCTTGACGGGAAGCGCCTGCTTACGGGAAGCACCTGCGTGAACGCGAACGCCCTTACTCGTGTGTCCGCTTGGGACGCCACACCACCAGCGCGCTCGCCTGCCGCACGTCCTCGTAGGGCACGAGGTCGCGCCGGTAGGAGGCGTGCACCGCGGCCTCGCGCTGCTGCATCGCCGCCGCCGCGCCCTCCAGGCCCGCCTGGAGTTCGGCGACCCGGGCCTTGAGCGCGGCGACCTGGTTCTCCAGCTCGATGATGCGCTTGATCCCGGCGAGGTTGATGCCCTCGTCCTGGCTCAACTGCTGCACCTGACGCAGCAGTTCGATGTCGCGCGCGGAGTAGCGGCGGCCACGGCCCGCGGTGCGGTCGGGGGAGACCAGGCCCAGCCGGTCGTACTGCCGCAGGGTCTGCGGGTGCAGCCCGGAGAGCTGGGCCGCCACCGAGATCACGTACACCGGTGACTCGTCCGTCAGCTCGTAGGGGTTGCGCCGTACGCTCCGGCCGTCCATCTCATGCTCCCTTCGCGGCCTTGAACAGCTCCGCCCGCGGATCCTCGCCCGCGGTCGCCTCGCGGTACGACTCCAGCGCTTGCAAGGCCTCGCCGTCAACCGTCGCGGGCACCGCGACCTCGACGGTCACCAGCAGATCGCCACGGGTGCCGTCCTTGCGGGCGGCGCCCTTGCCACGGGCCCGCAGGGTACGGCCGTTGGGCGTGCCCGGCGGGAGCCGCAGCGTCACGGCAGGGCCGTGCAGCGTCGGCACCTTGATCTCGCCGCCGAGGGCGGCCTCCGTGAAGGAGACCGGCACCGTGACGGTGAGGTTGTCGCCCTTGCGCCCGAAGACGGCGTGGGTGCCGACGTGGACCACCACGTACAAGTCGCCCGCGGGGCCGCCGCGTTCGCCCGGGGCGCCCTTGCCGCGCAGCCGGATGCGCTGCCCGTCGCTGACGCCCGCCGGGATGCGCACCTGCATGGTCCGCGCGCTCTTGGCCCGCCCGCTGCCCTTGCAGATGTCGCACGGGTCCTGGGCGATCATGCCGCGGCCCTTGCACTCCATGCAGGGGTCGGTCAGCGAGAAGCCGCCGCCCGCGCCCCGGGAGACCTGGCCGGTGCCCACGCAGGTCGGGCAGACCCGCGGGGTGCCGTTCTTGTCGCCGGTGCCGGCGCACGCCTTGCACGGCGCCGACGACGACATGCGCAGCGGCACGGTGGCGCCGTCGACCGCCTCGGTGAAGCTGAGGGTGACCTCGGACTCGATGTCCTGGCCGCGCCGCGGCTGGGTACGGGTGCCCGCGCCGCGGTTGAACAGCCCGCCGAACACGTCGCCCAGGCCGCCGCCGAACCCGCCCGCGTTGCCGCCGGTGGTGGTGGTGCCCTGGCCGCCGCCGAACAGGTCGCCCAGGTCGAAGCCGAAACCGCCGGCCCCGCCCGCGCCGCCCGGCGCGCGGAAGCCCCCGCCGCCGAACAGCGTGCGCGCCTCGTCGTACTCCTTGCGGCGCTTGGGGTCGGACAGGACGTCGTTGGCCTCGGAGATCTCCTTGAAGCGCTCCTCGGCCTTGGCGTCGCCCTTGTTGGCGTCCGGGTGGAACTCGCGGGCGAGCTTCCGGTACGCCTTCTTGATCTCCGCCTCGGTCGCGTCCTTCGGGACGCCGAGGACCTTGTAGTAGTCCTTCTCGACGAAGTCCTTGGTGCTCATCCCCGGCGTCCCTCCTTCCCGGCTTCCGGTCCGGCTTCCCCGTACCGCGCGTCAGCCCTCGTCCGGGCCACCGCTCTCCTCGTCATGTGCGTCCGCCGTGTCCTCGGCCTTGCCCTGCGCGCCGGGCTGCGGTTCAGCGACCGCCACCCGGGCCGGGCGGATCGTCCGTTCGCCGATCCGATACCCCGGCTGGAGAATCTGCACGCACGTGGTCTCCGAGACGTCCGGCGAGTAACTGTGCATCAACGCCTCGTGGACCAGAGGGTCGAAGGGCTCGCCCTCCTTGCCGAACTGCTGAAGGCCCATCTTCGCGACGACCGTCTCCACCGACTCGCCGACCGACTTGAAGCCGCCGACCAGCTCGCCGTGCTCCCGGGCGCGCCCGATGTCGTCGAGCACCGGCAGCAGTTCGGTGAGCAGGTTGGCGATGGCGACCTCGCGGACCGCGATGCGGTCCCGCTCCACCCGGCGGCGGTAGTTCTGGTACTCCGCCTGGAGGCGTTGCAGGTCCGCGGTGCGCTCGGCCAACTGGCCGCGTACCGAGTCCAGTTCCTTGTCCGCTCCCGAAGCCGCCGTGCGCCCGCCGTCCCCGGCCGGGGCGCCCGGGCCCGCCTGTTCAGCGGGCCCGGCGCCCTGCGCCGCGTTCTCGGCGGTGGCGTCCGCGTCGACGGGGGCGTCGGCGGGCTTCTTCGGGAAGCCCTGCGACTCCTCCGTCACGCGGCACCGCCCTCGCGCTTGTCGTCGTCCACGATCTCGGCGTCCACGACGTCCTCGGCGGCCTCGTCCTTGGACATGTTGACGTTCTCGCCGCCCTCGGCGCCGGCACCGGCGGTCGCGCCCTCGGCCTGGGCGTTGGCGTACATCGCCTGGCCCAGCTTCTGCGAGGTGGCCGCGACCTTCTCGGTGGCCTCACGGATCGCCGAGACGTCCTCGCCCTTGAGCTTCTCCTTCAGCTCACCGACCGCGCCCTCGACCTCGGTCTTGACCTCGGCCGGGACCTTGTCCTCGTTGTCCTTGAGGAACTTCTCGGTCTGGTAGACGAGCTGCTCGGCCTGGTTGCGGGTCTCGGCGGCCTCGCGGCGCTTGTGGTCCTCCTCCGCGTACTGCTCGGCCTCGCGCATCATGCGGTCGATGTCGTCCTTCGGCAGCGCGGAGCCGCCGGTGACCGTCATGCGCTGTTCCTTGCCGGTGCCCAGATCCTTGGCGGCCACGTGCATGATGCCGTTGGCGTCGATGTCGAAGGTGACCTCGACCTGCGGCACGCCGCGCGGGGCCGGCGGCAGACCGGTCAGCTCGAACATCCCGAGCTTCTTGTTGTACGCGGCGATCTCGCGCTCGCCCTGGTAGACCTGGATCTGCACGGACGGCTGGTTGTCCTCGGCCGTCGTGAAGATCTCGGAGCGCTTCGTCGGGATCGTGGTGTTGCGCTCGATCAGCTTGGTCATGATGCCGCCCTTGGTCTCGATGCCGAGGGACAGCGGGGTGACGTCCAGCAGGAGGACGTCCTTGACCTCGCCCTTGAGGACACCGGCCTGGAGCGAGGCGCCGATGGCGACGACCTCGTCCGGGTTGACGCCCTTGTTGGCCTCCTTGCCGCCGGTCAGCTCGCGCACGAGCTCGGCGACGGCCGGCATACGGGTCGAGCCACCGACCAGGACCACGTGGTCGATCTCGGACAGCTGGATGCCAGCGTCCTTGATGACGTTGTGGAACGGGGTCTTGCAGCGCTCCAGCAGGTCGGAGGTGAGCTGCTGGAACTGCGCCCGGATCAGCTTCTCGTCCAGGTGCAGCGGGCCCTCGGCGGACGCCGTGATGTAGGGCAGGTTGATCGAGGTCTCGGTGGACGAGGACAGCTCGATCTTGGCCTTCTCCGCCGCCTCGCGCAGGCGCTGGAGGGCCATCTTGTCCTTGGCCAGGTCCACGCCGTGACCGGACTGGAACTGCTTGACCAGGTAGTCGACGATGCGCTGGTCCCAGTCGTCGCCGCCGAGGTGGTTGTCACCGTTGGTGGCCTTCACCTCGACCACGCCGTCGCCGATCTCCAGCAGCGAGACGTCGAAGGTGCCGCCGCCGAGGTCGAAGACGAGGATGGTCTGGTCGTCCTTGTCGAGCCCGTACGCCAGCGCGGCGGCCGTCGGCTCGTTGACGATGCGCAGAACGTTCAGACCCGCGATCTCACCGGCCTCCTTGGTGGCCTGGCGCTCGGAGTCGTTGAAGTACGCCGGGACGGTGATCACCGCGTCGGCGACCTTCTCGCCCAGGTAGGACTCGGCGTCCCGCTTGAGCTTCTGCAGGATGAACGCCGAGATCTGCTGCGGCGTGAAGTCCTTGCCGTCGACGCCGATCTTCCAGTCGGTGCCCATGTGGCGCTTGACCGACCGGATGGTCCGCTCGACGTTGGTGACGGCCTGGCGCTTGGCGACCTCGCCGACCAGCACCTCGCCGTTCTTCGCGAAGGCGACGACGGACGGCGTGGTCCTGGCGCCCTCGGCGTTGGTGATGACGGTGGGCTCACCGCCTTCGAGAACACTGACGACGGAGTTCGTCGTGCCCAGGTCGATGCCGACCGCACGTGCCATGGTTGATTCCTCCAGCGACTTGAGTGGAACTGACTCAAGAGTGCCGGACGGCTCGCCCGCTGTCAACAGACGTGAGTCGAGCCGACTCAACTCTTGTGCGGGTAAGCAACGCATAAGCAGTCGGCGGGGGTGGGCGCGAGGGGCGCCGGAGCCTGTCGGCGGGCGGGCGCGAGGGCCACGGGCGCGCGGACGGCCGGGTTCCGAGCCCGTCGGGCATGATCACTCAGGGTCGCCTCAGCGATGCAGATCACCGGCCGGGCGGCTGTATGGGGCGGTGTTTAGCGGGTAGTCTCGGAAGACCACGTAAGTTACCGCTTAGTAAGAACGTCGTTCCCCGCCGTAGCGAGCAGCACGGGCGCTACCGCTGGCACAACGTCCGCGCAGGTACGAGGAGCCCCTCCATGCAACTCGCCGCGATCATCGTGTCGCTGGTACTCGCCGCGGTCGGCGTGGCGTTGTTCGGCCGAGCCATCGCCCGGATCTACCGGTTCACCCGGCTGGGCCAGGACGTCCCCGCCGGCACCCGCACCGACGAGCCGGTCGCGCGTACCGTCACCGTCGCCAAGGAGTTCCTCGGCCACACGCGGATGAACCGCTGGGGCGTGGTGGGCGTCGCCCACTGGTTCGTCGCGGTCGGCTTCTTCACCCTGGTGCTCACCCTGGTCAACGCCTTCGGCCAGCTGTTCAAGGCGGACTGGCTGCTGCCGGTCATCGGCGACTGGACGATCTACGGCATCTTCGTGGACTTCGTCGGCGTGATGACCACCCTCGGCATCCTCACGCTGATGGTCATCCGCCAGCTGAGCCACCCGCGCCGCCCGGGCCGCAAGTCGCGCTTCGCGGGCTCCAACTTCGGCCAGGCGTACTTCGTCGAGTACGTCATCCTGATCATCGGCATCTGCATCTACTCGCTGCACGGCCTCGACGGCGTGCTGCACGGCGCGACCCACTACGAGGCGACGTACTTCCTGTCGTACCCGCTGGTGGTCGCCTTCCGGGGGCTGTCCACCGCGACGCTGCAGAACCTCGTCTACCTCTTCGCCACGGTCAAGATCGCGACCTCGTTCATCTGGATGATCACGGTCTCGCTCAAGACCGACATGGGCGTCGCCTGGCACCGCTTCCTCGCCTTCCCCAACATCTGGTTCAAGCGCGAGGCGGACGGCGACGTGGCGCTGGGCGCGTTGCAGCCGATGGTCTCCGGCGGAAAGCCGATCGACTTCGAGGACCCGGGCGAGGACGACCAGTTCGGCGTCTCCCAGATCGAGCACTTCTCCTGGAAGGGCATCCTCGACTTCTCCACCTGCACCGAGTGCGGCCGCTGCCAGTCGCAGTGCCCGGCCTGGAACACCGGCAAGCCGCTCTCGCCGAAGCTGCTGATCATGTCGCTGCGCGACCACGCGCACGCCAAGGCCCCGTACCTGCTGGCCGGCGGCGGCAAGGACGCGGAGGGCGAGGAGAAGGGCACCGAGGAGCAGCTCGCCGGCGTCCCGGCGGCCGCGCTGGCCGAGGCCGAGCGCCCGCTGATCGGCACCGCGGAAGAGAACGGCGTCATCGACCCCGACGTGCTGTGGTCGTGCACCACGTGCGGCGCCTGCGTCGAGCAGTGCCCGGTGGACATCGAGCACGTCGACCACATCGTCGACATGCGCCGCTACCAGGTGATGATCGAGTCCGCGTTCCCGTCCGAGGCGGGCACGATGCTCAAGAACCTGGAGAAGAAGGGCAACCCGTGGGGCCTGCCGAAGAAGCAGCGCCTCGCGTGGGTCAAGGAGGTCGACTTCGAGGTCCCGATCGTCGGCGAGGACATCGAGGACCTGACCGAGGTCGAGTACCTGTACTGGGTCGGCTGCGCGGGCGCGCTGGAGGACCGGGCGAAGAAGACCACCAAGGCCTTCGCCGAGCTGCTGGACATCGCGGGCGTGAAGTTCGCGATCATGGGCGGCGAGGAGAACTGCACCGGTGACTCCGCCCGCCGCCTGGGCAACGAGTTCCTCTTCCAGCAGCTGGGCGCGGAGAACGTCGCGACGCTGAACATGGCGTTCGGCGAAGACGACGAGGACGAGTCGACGAGGAAGCCCGCGTCGAAGAAGAAGATCGTCGCGACCTGCCCGCACTGCTTCAACACGATCGCCAACGAGTACCCGCAGCTCGGCGGCCACTACGAGGTCATCCACCACACCCAGCTGCTCCAGCACCTGGTGGACGAGGGCAAGCTGGTGCCGGTGACCCCCGTCGAGGGCCTCATCACCTACCACGACCCGTGCTACCTGGGCCGCCACAACAAGGTCTACACGCCGCCGCGCGAGATCATCGCGAAGGTGCCGGGACTGCGCAACGAGGAGATGCACCGCCACAAGGAGCGCGGCTTCTGCTGCGGCGCGGGCGGCGCGCGGATGTGGATGGAGGAGCGCATCGGCAAGCGCATCAACAACGAGCGCGTCGACGAGGCGCTGTCCCTGAACCCGGACATCGTCTCCACCGCCTGCCCGTTCTGCCTGGTCATGCTGACCGACTCGGTCAACGGCAAGAAGAACGACGGAGCGGCCAAGGAGTCCATCCAGGTCGTGGACGTCGCCCAGCTCCTGCTGGACTCGGTCAAGACCCCGAAGGACGGCACGGGCGAGCCGGAGCCCTCCAGCGCACCGGAGCCCGAGCCGGAACCGGCGAAGTAGCGAAGGGCGCCCGCGCCCACCCCGGCAGACGGCCGGTGCCCCGGGTCGGGGGGGCACCGGCCGTCGGTGTGTGGGTGGGGGGGATGGGCCTGCGGTGGGAGCCGGCCGCTGCGCCCTCGGCGCCCGAGGCGGCTACGCCTCCGGCGCCCGCGCGCTCGTCCCGCGCCGGGGGCGGACCGTTGCTGCCAGGAGGGCTATCGCGGCCGCCAGGGCCGCCGGGATCGCCAGGGCGCCGCGCAGGCCCGCCGCCTGGGCGGTGAAGCCGATCACCGGGGGGCCCGCCAGGAAGCCCAGGTAGCCGATGCCGGTGACGCGGGAGATGGCGGAGGCGGACGGGGTCCCGGGAAGGTTGCCCGCCGCGCTGAACGTCACCGGGGCCACGAGCGCCACACCCGCGCCGAACAGCGTGAAGCCCGCGATCGCGGCGGGCTGGGCGGCGCCCGTGGACGCGATCAGCGACGGCAGCGCCAGGCCCGCGCCGAGACCGGACGCGGCGACCAGCGCGCCCGTGCGCAGCACCGCGACCGGGCCGAAGCGGGCGACCAGGCGGTCCCCGGCGAGTCGTACGACGGTCATCGCCGCCGAGCACCCCGCGAAGCCCAGGCCCGCCGTGCCGGCGGCGGCGTGCAGGCCGTCGCGCAGGTAGACCGCGCTCCAGTCCTCGACCGCGCCTTCGCCGGTGAAGGAGCACAGGCCGATCAGGCCGAGGAGGAGGACGGCCAGGGGCCAGCGGGCGGGGCGGGCCTTCGCGTTCGCTTTCGTGTCCGCCCTCGCCTTCGCGTTCGCCTTCGCCACGGCGGCGGTCGGTGGAGTGCCGGGGGAGGCCGGGCTCGGCTCGTCCGCGGGGAGCAGCCGCCGGGATCCGCACCACACCGTCGCGGCGCTCACGACCGCGATCACGGTGAAGTGCGTGAGCGGGGCGACGTCCAGGTGCGCCGCCGTCGAACCGAGCAGGGCGCCGAGCAGACCGCCCAGGCTGTACGCGCCGTGCAGGCCCGACATCACGGGGCGGCGCAGGGCGCGTTCGACGGCGACGCCCTGGGCGTTCATGGCCACGTCCGTGAGTCCGAGTGCGGCGCCCAGGAGCAGCAGTGCGGTGGTCAGCGTCACGGCGTTCCACGCGACCGCGACCAGCGGCAGCACCGCGCTCAGCACGACCGCGCCGCACCGCGTGACCCGGCGGCTCCCCCAGCGTCCGACCGCCCAGGACGCCAGCCGCACCGCGCACACCGTCCCCACCGGCGCCCCCAGCAGCGCCACGCCCAGGCCGCTGTCGCTCAGCCCGAGCGCGTGCTTGATCTGCGGAACGCGCGGCACCCAGTTCGCGTAGACCGCGCCGAAGCACAGGAAGACCACGAAGACCGACCGCCGCGCGGCCACCGCCTCCTGGGGGACGGCGTCACCCGGTTGCGGGACATGCCGTGATCCGGTGGCGGAGCCGTCGGCGGAGGTGTCTTCGGCGGGGGCCGGGGCGGCCGGGACTTCGGTGGCGTCTGGTGCTTCGAAGGCGTCGGGCACGTGTCACAGCTTCGCAGCAAACCCGCCCGCCGATCAGGCCCCCGGCATCGCCGTCCGCCCGTTACGGGTACGTTCGTGGGGTGGCAGGATTCAGGATCGGACGCGGCCGAGCCGCCCAGCAGCCCCCGCAGCGGGCGCCCCGCCCCCAGCCGGGCGGCGCTCCGCAGTGGCAGCAGCCCCCCGCGCAGCCCCCGACGGGCCGCCCGGAGTACTTCGGCGAGCCCACGTCGTACGGCCGTACCCGCGACGACGCCCCGGGCCACACCCAGTCCTTCGCGGTCAACGGCGAGGACCCGTACGGCGGTTACGGCAACGGGCCGTACGGCGGGGGCCAGTACGGCTCCTACGGCGACGAGACGTACGCGGACAACGGACCGTACGCCGACACCGGTTACGCGGACGGCCCGTACGCGGGCGGTCCTTACGGTGGCGCCCCCGGCGAGGGCGGCAACCCGGCGACGTACCGCGCGGGCACGCCGAGCGGCCCGCCCTCGGGCCCGCGTCTGCACTGGCGCGACCTGCTGAGCGGCATCGTGATGCGCCCCGGCCGCACGTTCTGGCAGATGCGCGACTACCAGGTGTGGGGCCCCGCGCTGCTGGTCACGTTCGTCTACGGGCTGATCGCGGTCTTCGGCTTCGACTCCGCCCGCCAGGACATCCTCAGCTCCAGCACCTCGCAGAGCGTGCCGTGGGTGCTGTGCACGGCGGTCGCGGTGGTCGTCAGCGGCCTGATGATGGGCGCGGTGACGCACACCCTGGCCCGTCAGTTCGGCGGCGACGGCGGCTGGGCACCGACGATCGGCCTGTCGATGCTGATCACGTCGCTCACCGACGCCCCGCGCCTGCTGTTCGCCGTCTTCCTGGGCGGCGCCAACGGCTTCGTCCAGGTGCTGGGCTGGCTGACCTGGCTGGCGTGCGCGGCGCTGCTGACGTCGATGGTGAGCAAGTCCCACGACCTGCCGTGGCCGAAGGCACTGGGCGCGGCGTCGATCCAACTGGTAGCGCTGCTGGTTCTGTTCAAACTACCGACGCTGTAACCGGACCGGTCGCGGGGTCAGCCATCGAGGACCGGACCGGTCGCGGGGTCAGGCGTCGAGGACCTGACCGCCGCGGCGTACGACCGGAGGCAGCGTGCTCCAGGGGAAGTTGATCCAGCGGTCGGTGTGCTTCCAGACGTAGTCGCACCGCACGAGCGACTGCGGCTTCTCGTAGATCACCGCGCAGCGCACGTCGGCGACGTTTCCGGCGCAGAAGTCGTGCACGAGCTTGAGCGTCCGTCCGGTGTCGGCGACGTCGTCGGCGACGAGGACCTTCTTCTCGCGCAGGTCGATCGCGTTGGGCACTGGAGGAAGCACAACAGGCATGTCCAGTGTGGTCCCCACCCCGGTGTAAAAGGCGACATTCATGACGTGCAAGTTCTTCACGTCGAGCGCGTAGCCGAGCGCGCCGGCGACGAAGAGGCCGCCGCGGGCGATGGACAGGATGATGTCGGGCTCGAAGCCGTCGTCGGCGATGGACTGCGCCAGTTCGCGGACGGCGGTGCCGAAGAGGGGGTAGGTCAGCGTCTCGCGTTCGGGCGCGGCGCCGGTGTCCTCCGTACCCTGGCCGTCGGGGGCGGCGGGCGTGCTCACACGCGCGTCCGGTGGAAGTTCTGGAAGGAGCGCGAGGGCGTGGGCCCGCGCTGTCCCTGGTAACGCGACCCGTACTTGCCGCTGCCGTAAGGGAATTCGGCCGCGGAGGTGAGCCGGAAGAGGCACAGCTGCCCGATCTTCATGCCCGGCCAGAGCTTGATCGGCAGGGTGGCGACGTTGGACAGTTCGAGGGTGACGTGCCCGGAGAACCCGGGGTCGATGAAGCCCGCGGTGGAGTGCGTGAGCAGTCCGAGCCGCCCCAGCGAGGACTTCCCCTCCAGCCGGGAGGCGACGTCGTCGGGCAGCGTGATCACTTCGTACGTGGACGCGAGCACGAATTCACCCGGGTGAAGGATGAACGCGTCGTCCCCCTCCGGCTCGACCAGCCGCGTCAGGTCGGGCTGCTCGACGGCCGGGTCGATGTGCGGGTAGCGGTGGTTCTCGAACACCCGGAAGAACCGGTCGAGTCGTACGTCGATGCTCGACGGCTGGATCATCGACTCGTCGAACGGGTCGATACGCACCCGCCCGGCGTCGATCTGGGCCCGGATGTCCTTGTCTGAGAGAAGCACGCCACGAGGATACGTGGCACGGACCGCTCCCGGTGGCGTGGACTACCCCCGGCCCTCCCGCACCGCCTCGACGGGCACGGCGTGACGCAGCCGCCCGCACTGCGGGCACCGGATGAGCCGCCCGGGACCGATGCGGTCGGCGCCGAGATTCTGCAAGGGGAAGGTGCTGGTCCTGAACAGATGACCTTCGGCACACCGCACGACGGTACGTTCCATCGTCGTCCCTCTTCCCCTGAGATTCCCCTGAGACCCGGCACGGACGAAGGCCACATTAGGGGATGAACCACCCCACGCCCCGCAAGCACCCCGTGACGAATACACCGGGGGCGGACGATGGGGTACAGTGAGCGACGCTGGGACAGCGAAAGCCTGTCTTACGCGGGTGTAGTTTAATGGTAGAACATGAGCTTCCCAAGCTCAGAGCGCGGGTTCGATTCCCGTCACCCGCTCCGAATGAAAGCCTCAAGCCAGTGGTTTGGGGCTTTTTTGCTACCTAGACCTCTCAGAGTTCACCGTGCCCTCTGCGCGCCCCAAGTGAGCCGCTCGGCGTGATGACCGGACCAAAATCGCCAACGGGCCAAGAGCCCTTTTAGGAGGTACCTGGCGGTTCAGCGGTTGAGGGACCGCTCGGCCACGTGGGCGAGGCGCTCTTCGAAGACCTTGGCCGCGTCCGGGGTGATGGTCTGGAGAGCGACCATGCTGGTAAGGATGACGTCGCACAGTTCGGTCTGGACATCGTCCCAGGTGTGGCTGGCGCCCTTGCGCGGGTTGGCGAGGGTGGCCCCGTGTACCGCTTCGGCGACTTCCCCCGCCTCTTCGGTGATCTTCAGTACGCGCAGCAAGCGGGCCGTGTCGGGCGAGAGCTCTGTTTCGGTGTCGAGCCACTCGACCAGCCGCTCGACGGTGTCCCAGGTCTCTTGCATTTGCTGCATCTGTGGTGCTCCGGTCTGTTGGGCGCGCGGCGGGCTCAAGGTGCTGCTGCGGGGTCGGTCGGGCCGGAGGCGACGTTACCCGTGAGGGCACGCAGCTCGGATGCGATCCGCTCGGCTGTAGCCGATGGGGTGGTGTTGGTGGTGTCGATCACGAGCACGGGTACACCAAGTCCGAGCACGGTCCGCTCGGCCCGGCGGTAGAGAGCGGCCTCGCGCGCGGGGACGTCGGGGTCGCGCTCGAATCGGTGATGCGCGCCGCGTTGCGACAGGCGCTGCCGGATGGCTGACGCGTCGGCGGTGAGGATCACCGCGAGGTCGGGCAGCAGGATGTCGGCGTTCAGATCGAGCAAGAACTGCTCAGGTACACCGTCGAGTTGCTGTACGACGAGGGTCGAGGCCAGGTAGCGGTCGCAGACGACGGTGTTGCCGCGGTCGAGTTGGGGCCGGATTTCGTCGCGTATGTGCTCGTACCGGTCGGCCGCGACGAGGCATGCGAGGGCGTGCCCCTTGATCTGATCGGCGTGCGCCCGGGTGAACTGTCCGAGGGCACTGGTAGAGGGCTCGGTGGTGGCACGAACGGGAGTGCCGGCGCGACGCAATGACTCGCAGACGGCGTTGAGCGTGGTCGACTTCCCGACGCCTCCGGGTCCGTCGAGGGTGACGAAGCAGCCGGAGGTCATACCGTCGCCTCCCCAGGGTGCGTTCGGGCGAACTGTTCACGAGCGAGGGCGGCCAGTGCGGCACGGATGCCGGGCAGTGGGACGTCACCGAACTGGATGCCGACGGAGAAGTTGAACTCATCGCGGTCGCGCAGGGATTCGTCGGCACCGTGGTCGGTCAGGTCCACGTCGCCGTAGGCGAGCAGCGTGTCGGGGGCGTGGCCTGCGGCGATGAGCTGCTGCCATATCGGGGTGCCGGGGTAGGGGCGGAACTCGAAGACAGAGGCCCTGAAGGCGCCCGGCAGGGTGTCGGAGAGCTTCCACAGGGTGTGGATGTGGCGCACGGTGGCCTTGAGGTCGTCAGGTCGCTCACCTGGGTAGCCGAGGATGAAGTACCCCTTGACGTTGATCCCGCGTTCGAGGAGGCGGCGGGTGACGGTCTCGGTCATGTCGGCGGTGATGCGCTTGTCCATCGCGACGAGGACGCGGTCACTGCCGGATTCGATGCCGAGAGCGACTTCCCGTAAGCCGTTGCGGGCCAGGGTGTCGAGCAAGGCGTCGTCGGCGCGGTACAGGACGTTGATCCGACCGGTGGCGTCCCAGGCGTAGTGGTCGCCGATGCTGTGGGCGGTGAAGGCTTCCATGGCCGGGCGGATGATTCGGGCGGCGCCGAGGAAGAGGTCGTCGACGAAGCGGAAGGCGGTTGTTCCGAACTCGTCGTGCACGCTGTCGAGTTCGTCGATGATGTTCGCGGGCTCCCGGGTGCGGATCGTGATGTCGGGGTTGGCGGATACGGCGGCGCCGCAGAATCCGCAGTCGTACGGGCATCCGCGCGACCCGACGATGTTCGCCTCGGTACGGCCGTCGTCGGCGAGGTACGGGTCTTGCGGCAGGTATACGCGGTCGACGAACGGAAGCTCGTTGACGTTGGGTGCCAGCCACTTCGCGGTGTCCTTGCCTCGCGCGATACCGGCACCGTTCGTGCCGAGCAGGCGGTCGCGCCACATCACGCCGGGAAGCTCTTTGCGGCGCTCGGCGTCGTCGAGGAGGGCGGTGACGCGAGTCTCGCCCTCGCCGAGGACCAACGCGGTCAGGTTGGCCATGCGGGGATCTTCGAGGACGCGCTGCGGCATCGCCTTGGCGTGGTGACCGCCGACCATCAGGGAGATGCCGGGGTCGAGGCCGACCGCGATTCGGGCCGACAACTCGTACGTGGATGCCAGGAGGTTCATGCCGACCCACCGGGGCCTGGCGGCGTTCACGGCGGCGACGGTCTGGTCGATGCCGAGGCCGTGCGCTTCGGCATCGAGCACGCCGACGTTGAATCCTGCGTGAGCCGCGTACGTGGCGATGTATCCGAGGCCCAGAACCGGGAGGGTGTAGTCGTTCACGCGTGGGCGCAGGGAGTAGTCGCGCAGCGGGGCGTTGACGAACAGGGCGTCGAGGGCGCGGTTGCGGTCGACGCCGGAGATCAGATCAAGTGCGGTCGGCTGGTGCTCCGTTGTGCTCGGCTGTACGGGCATGTGTCCCCCAGGCGAGAGTGAACAGAGTGAGGGCGTGCAGGTGGTACCGGTCGGGCGCGTAGCGCTGCCAGGTGACGGCGAACTGGCGCTCGGCGTCGGGCAGAGCGGCGGCGGGTGCCGCTCGGTGTGCCCAGGTGCGTACGGCCAGGTCGCCGTGCGGGTAGACGGAGAAGTCGCCGGTGAAATCGGCGGTGGCGGCCGACGCCGTCCAGGGGCCCACACGCGGGATGTCGTCCAGCGCCTTCACGAGGTCGTCCGGGTCGAGCGACCGCCACTCGTCGGCGTGCTGCTCGTAAGCCGCAGCGGCGGCTTGCAGAGCAGTGCGGTGGAACGCCGCACCGACCTCGCGGAAGGCGTCGTCGGACAGACCGAGCACCGTCTTCGGGGACGGAGCGAGGGCGACCGGGCCGAGTGCGGTGTCGCGGGTGCCGTAGGCGGCGCACCAGCGTTGGTACAGGGCGCGGGCCTGCGCGGCCCGTACGACCTGCCGCAGGACGGCCGTGGTGATCGCGTCCCACAGGTCCGGATTCGGCAGCCGCACGACGCGCTTCAGGCCGCTGAGGGCAGTCCGTAGCGCGGCGGGGGCGCTCGCAGGCAGTTGGTCGGCCGGCGTCCGGTCCACTCGAGGTTCGGGTCCGGACCCTTCGAGTGCATGCAGCTCAAGATCGGCTCCGGACCAACGAGCTTGCCAGACAGCACCGTTGGCCAGAACCGCGCGTGTGGTGGTGCCGTCGTCGTGCGTGGTCCATGCCGGGTGATCGATGATCAGCGTTGCCATGGTTGCCCCTGTTCGTCCGTCGGGTGATGGCCCAGGATCGTACGGTCACGACGGCGGTTCGTGAGCAGTACGCGCTGATCGAGCTGGTAGAGGCAGGTGCGGCACGCGTACATGTCGGCATGCATTCCGCTGGACCGGACGGGGCCGATCCATGTCACCCCGATCCGGGCTCGGCCACACCAGAGCCAGCACTCACCGAGCCCCCAATCATGGCGGTTCCAGACGGCTTGCGCATCTGGCTGACCGGTAACGGGATCCACATCCCGGCGAGTCGGACGGAACACGACCTCCGCATCGGGCAGCCGTCTCAGTCGTAATTCGGGCATCATCATGAGAGCGCCCGTGTGGTGGGAAGCTTGAATTCAGCCCAGACGACTTTGCCGAGACCATCGCGGGGCATGATGCCCCAGCCATCGGAAAGAGCGTCAACGAGGAAGAGACCCCGCCCGGACAGATCCTCGTCCGAAGGCGACTTCAGGCAGAGCCGGCCGTTGTCCGCGTCGTGCACTTCGACACATAACAGCGTCTCGTTGAAGATCACTCGTACGAAGAAGAGGTGCCCGGCAGGGGTACCGTGCTCTACCGCGTTGGTGGCCAGCTCGGACACGCAGAGCACGATGTCGTCGATCCGATGACGGGCCTGCTCGATGGGAAGCGCGGCCTGGACGAAAGCGCGCGCTTTGCCGACCGAGGCGGGCGTACGTTTGAACTGGCGTTCACTCTGGCCGTCCACGCGCCCTCCCCTCATCCCCGCCGGAGCGGCGCTGCCGAACCACGGGGCGCTGGGCGCACATGTCAGCTTCGAGGCTCGGCGGCCTGGCTTCGGGCCCGGATCCACCGCGTAGAACCTCAGCAACGGCTCTCCTTAAGTTCGTTGGCAGAAGTGCCGCGTCGAGCGGCGTGGTCTGCCGGTGAAGTTCACAGAACCGCTTCTCAGCAGTCGGAACCAGAGCAGAATTGGGGCAAGGACGGGGCACTAATGGGGCACACCAGGTCGCGACCTGGAAGGCCGGTGTTCCATGGAGGCTACGGACGACCGGGGAGAGCTGACCCATGGCGGTGAAGAGGCACGCACTTGTGCGACACCGCCGTGCCCTGGGGTTCACGCAGGAATCCCTTGCTGAGGCTCTCGGCGTTGAGCGCTCCACGGTTCGGCGCTGGGAGTCGGGCGAGTCGAGCCCTCTCCCGTTCCTGCGGCCCCGCTTGGCCCGACTCCTTCGAGTGGGTTCCGAGGAATTGGAAGAGTTGCTGAGGGCGACGCCCGAGACTCCGTCCGGCCAGACAGAGCGCGTCAGCCATGCGCTGCGGCACCCTTCCCAGGCCGACCTGGTCGTGGCCGCTGAGCTGCGTTCCGAGATGGACAACCTGACGGATCGCTACGACGCCGTCCCCTCGGCCACGCTCCTCGCAGACGCGGGACAGCAACTCAACCAGGTAGCTCTCCTGGCCGATGAAGCTCCGGCCGGCCGAGTGCAGCGCGAGCTGCGTGCCCTTCAAGCCGATGCGGCAACGCTCATGGGGCAGTTGGTGTGGGACGCGTCTCATCGTCGCGACCACGAGACCGCGCGCGCCTACTACGCGCAGAGTCTGGAAGTAGCACGCCACCTGCGCGATCCCGCAACCGAAGGACACGCGCTGCTGCGTACTTGCTACGTCGCCTTGTACGGAGCGAACGACCACCGGCAGGGCCTCGAACTCGCTCTCCAAGCCGCGCTGACCACCCGAGGGACGAGTCACGCCCTGACGGGTCTCGCTCTGCTGCACGCAGCCGAGGCGCATGCCTTCCTTGGCGAACACAGCGAGTGCGAGCGCGCCCTGCTCGGTGCCGAGAAGCACCTCGAGCGGTCTGATGGAGCCGACGCGGCTCACGAGCTGTTCACCCCGACGCATTTTGGGCGCCTGGCCGGCTCCTGCTACTTGTCTCTCGGCGACTACGGCAAGGCGCAGCGATTCTTGGAAGAGACCGCGTCACGGATGCAGGGCCGCCGCAAGTCACTCGCGATCGTCCTGGGTAACCTCGCCCTGACCGCGATCCGCCAAGGCGACCTCGATGCCGCCCTCGCCGTGTTCAACGAAGCCGTTGACGAACTCCGAGGAACCCGCGGAGGTGGTGGGATGAACGTCGTCTTCCGCGCCGCTCGGGAACTGCGTCCCTGGCGAGGTGAGAACGCGGTGCAGGAGGCCCAAGATCGCCTGCTGGCGTTGATGGAGGCCGCATGAGGGGGGATCGGATGCTCAGGGACGTGGACCGTGAGAAGCAGCAAGTTCGTGAGCG
Organism: Streptantibioticus parmotrematis; assembly: GCF_019890615.1. Classification (GTDB taxonomy): domain Bacteria; phylum Actinomycetota; class Actinomycetes; order Streptomycetales; family Streptomycetaceae; genus Streptantibioticus_D; species Streptantibioticus_D parmotrematis. The sequence continues at coordinate 50,561 of NZ_JAINVZ010000011.1, forward strand.
GGTATGGGACGCCCTGGATGCTGCCGACGCCGTTCATGACGTCACCGCGCACGGCCGCATCCCGAACTTCAGGGGCGCGGAGGCCGCCGCCGCCAGACTCGGTGAACTGTCCGCCTGGAGGGGCGCCCAGGTCATCAAGGCGGTGCCGGACAAGGCTCAGCTTCCCGTGCGCGCGCTCGCACTGTCCGAGGGCAAGACGGTGTTCATGGCCGTACCCAAGCTCGCCGACCCGCATCCCTTCTACCTGCTCGACCCTTCGGTTCTCACCGTCCCTCCGGCCGAAGCCGCCTCCAGCCGAGTGGCCGCCGACATCGCCCCGAAGGTGGGCGTGGACGCACTCCGGCCGGTGGACATGGTGGTGCTCGGCAGCGTCGCGGTGAACCGGGCCGGGGTGCGCATCGGTAAGGGGGCCGGGTACTCCGATCTGGAGTTCGCGTTCCTCACTGAGGCCGGGCTCATCGGAGAGGACACTGTCGTCGTCACTACCGTGGACGAGCTACAGGTCGTTGACGAGGAACTCCCGGCGACGGAGCACGACGTCGGCGTCGACGTGGTCGTGACGCCAAAGGAGGTCATCAACTGCTCATCGCCACATCGGCCGTCCGGACTGATATGGGAACACCTGGACGCACAGAAGATCGCCTCCATCCCCCTGCTCGCGTCACGCACCTCGAGGAGCTGAGGCGATGGTTGACTCAGCCGGTCGAGGGGGCTGATGGGCTGGTCTCAAGGGGATTCCACCAAGACCAGGGCAAGCAGAGCTGTTCGATGTCCACGAGATACAAGGCCGAGAACCGTATGACGGTCATGGTCGAGCTGCGATGTCGAGTTCAGTGCGCGTCCTCGCGGTTTCAAGTCCTCGCCCGCTTAATCGTTGAACGGACTGTCGGTCCTTGTCACTACGGCCGCCACCGACGCGGCGTGGTCCGACTCCGAATTCGCTCTGCGTCGGGCTGATAGCTCTCCAGACCCCCTTGCAGCCCATCGCTCCGACCCACAGACCTCTGCGGGGCCGGTCTCGCCACTGACCATCCCACCAACAGCTTATCCAGGTGTCTGGAGTGACCACGTTGGTGGATCAGGTTGTTACGCATCCGGGTGGCGTCTAAGATGCGAATAGGCACGGAGCTCGGGACAGGACCTGAGCCACCGCCAGTCACTTCAAAGGCATGGAGCGTCGGAAGACACCCTCGCCACCGCCTCCTCCATACACCCTCCATGGCCATCCAGCCGTCATAGGCCGTTGGCCGAAAGGTGCTCCTGTGACCATTTACTCTCAGCACGCGAACCGCGGGAAGACCCAGATCCTGGCGACTTACCAGGGGCCGGAGGGGGTTGTCTCCGCGACTGTGACGAGCGTCGGTGACTCCGCCCTCGCGAAGCCGATCACCGACGCGTTCAACCGGGTCTCCGCCCTCGCCACTGTCCCTCTGAGCGTCTACGACCGGCGCAACGGCAGCGTGGAGGACTATCCGACTAAGCACCTTGTCGCGCTGACCGATCGGGGTTCTCGTGCCGAACTCCTCAGTGGCACCCACAGTTTGTGGTACGAGTACGTCTGTCTTGAACTCCACCAGGCGCTGGCCAACTTGGACGACGCTTTGCTCGCGGTGCCCGAGCCGGTTCGAATCGCGGTGAACGCGGAATTGGAAGCGGAGGCAAGAGGGCTGTTCGAAGCAGTCGCCGAAGACCCAGAGGGAGGCTTCCTCCCTGACACGGAGAGCCAGCGTCTGTGGGACGTCGACCATCCGTTTGTGGTGCACGACGGTGGCACGGGCGTGTTGAGCGATAGGGCTCGCAGGCAATTGGACAGCCTCGAAAAGGGGGTCACCTCGAAGGAACGCGTGAAGGCAGTCGCAGACATGCGAGTACTGGCCACCGCCTTCTCTCGCTGCTCCGGGGTGAGAGGACACGTGGATCACACCTACCCTGAGATCTTCGCTGAGCCATTCGACGCTGATCGCTACTATCTGTCAGTTCACGCGCCGCAGCCGGGAGACAGCAGCGCCGACACCTGGGAGATCGAGATCGGCCGCTGGGAGCCCGATGATCCCAGCGAGGAAGACGCTGACGACTACAGCTCCGCGACAGGGAGCAGCATGATTCGCTGCGAGCAACCCACGGCCCCAGACGCTGATGAGCTCGCAGATCTGTTGAACCGGCTCGATCAGGAGCCGCAGCAACTCACCGAGTGGGCCAAGACGAGTGTCGGTGCTCCACTCGCCGGAACCAGGTTCGTCGTCACCAAGGCGTACGACGACTGAGCCCGCCAAGGGCTCCCGCAGCCTTCCGCTCGCCGGCCATGGACGTTCCCAGCGCCCGTGGGGGCTATGAGCGGTCGGCTGCCGCGTCTCCCTGTTGTTCCGGTGCCGCTCGTGGCGGCGGGCGCGGGCGTCGGGAGGCGGACAGCCACGTTGGTGCCCGGAAAGGCCGCAAGGACAAGCGTCGGACCCATCCGCCCCGCCCTCGGCTCCGAATGGCCGACGGAGCGAAGGTGGTCCCGCCGGTTCCAGGGGGATGTGGCGCTCCTCTGTCACCACCCAGCTCCCGTGAGACCGTTGTGACCCTACGACGACGGAGGACGGCCATGCCCGGCGCAGCGCAGATCGGCAGTCAGCTTCCCGACATCACCCTCGCCGGTGGGGTCTGGGACGGAACGACGTTCATACGGCGCGACTACACCCTTTCGCGGACCGCGGGGCGGCCCACCGTGCTCGCCTTCTACCCCGGGGACGACACCAGTGTCTGCACCAAGCAGATGTGTGCCTACTCCTCGGGGCTGGAGCAGTTCGCCGAACTCGACGCGACGGTCTGGGGCGTCAGCCCTCAAGACGTCGACAGCCACGAGGCGTTCGCCCGCAAGTACGGGCTGCGCATCCCTCTGCTGGCAGATCCCGACCGCCAGGCCGCCCGTGCGTTCGGCGTCGCCGCGCCGGGCATCGGCCTGCGCCGCGCCGTCTTCCTCGCCGGCCCCGACGGTCGCCTGCGGTGGAAGCACGTGGCGCTTCTCGGGGCCACCTTCCAGTCCGTCGACACCCTCATTCGGGAGTTGGGGAAACTCGCCACCACCTGACGCCGGGACGCGGGTCCTTCGTCCCGCCGCCCCGCGCCGCGGCCGTGGTCATCCGCATTGCCACGGCGGGAATCAGGATGCGACGAAGCGGTCCGCCCACACCGTGCAGCCCTTCCCACGCGCGCTGTTCCTGACACCCCAGCGGTCCGCGATCCCGGCGACCAGCGGCAACCCGCGGCCGTGTTCGACGTCCCGGTCCGCCCCTCCCCCATCCGGCTCCGCCGCGTCCCGCGTTCGCGGTCCCATGCCGAAGTCGTGCACTTCCACGTGCACACACGCGGGACCGCGGGTGCCGACCGTGAACTCCATCCGCAGGGTCACCGATCCCACGCCGTGCACCCGGGCGTTGGTCACCAGCTCACTGACGATGAGGGCCACGTCGCCGACGAGGCGTTCCAGGCGCCAGACGCGGAGCCGTTCCGCGACGACACGCCGCGCCGCGGCCGGTGCCCGGTCCGACGCGGGCAACCGACGGACGACGCCGCGGCCGAGCCTCGGCCCGGGCCGCGGGGAGACGACCGCCATGGCTCTCACCTCCTCACACGTCTCCCATGGGATTCGGCGCCACGGCGCACGTGGGTGGGTGACGGCACCGACAGCCCCGCCCCGGTGAACGTGGCGTCACCTCCGCGGCCGTTGGCCGCGTCGGAACGGCATTGCCGCCGCACCCGAGGGCGTCCCGCAGCGCCACATCGCTGGGCGGGCCGCTCCTGCCGAGCGGCCCGCCCAGCGGCTTCGCCGGTTACGGCTCAGGACTCAGGACCAGTAGCCCTTGTGCCACTCGTGCTGCCAGTAGCCGGGGTGCCACACCCGGTGCCAGTAGCCGTGCCGCCAGTGATGGTGGTGATCCCAGTGGCCGCTGTGCCACTGGGAGGTCCAGTGGCCCGGGTGCCAGAGCTTCGTCCAGTGGCCGGGATGCCACACGCGGTGATGCTGCATGCTGACCGTGCTGGTGGGGGCGGGGGCGGCTGTCGCCTCCGTCGCGGTGGTCAGTGCGGCGCCACCGGCCAGCATCACACCGGCAGCGGCGACCGCTGCCGAGCGCTTGGCCCGTGTTGCCATGATCGTGCACCTCCTTCTGCCGATTTCGGGGGCCGGGCGGTCCGCTCGTCCCGCACCGCTCGTGGGTCCGGGCGGACGCGCGGCCCTCCGCCTCATACCGTGCATTCGATGCCGTCACGTGTCATGGATGGGGGCGAATCGGAGGAAATACGGACAGCCGACCCGGCCCGAGCGGCGTCCGGCCCTACGCCCCGCTACCTCCGCGCCCGCGCCGACCGGCACCACCGCCGCGCCCCGCGGGCCGTCAGGCTGCCGTGGCCCGAACCGCCGCGTCCCCTGGACCGTCACGCTGCCGTGGCCCGAACCGGCGCGGCGGCACCGGTGCGGGCCACGGGCCCTGCGGTGACCGGCTGGAAGCCCGCCGGTCACCGCGCATTCGGCGCGGGCGGCCAGGAGGATTGGCCCCGGGCACCGCCCAGCGACAGATTCACTCCGACGGCCTACGGCGGGGCCGGTCGCCGATCAGCAGGCGGCGAAGGCCGGTTCACCCGTCTCGCGCACCAGCGGGGGCGGGGAGCGAGCACTCCCCGTAAACAGGTGACGACGAGATCACCCGCGCAACTCACAGTCGGGTGACCGGCTATCCCCGGAAGCACGGTGCGGCGGCGCCGCTGTGCCCGGGCGGAAGGACTCCTCACGATGCGTACAGGCATACGCAGTCACCTCTCTCGCGCCGCGGCCGCGACCGCTGCCACCACGCTGGCAGTCGTCGCGATTGGAGGACTGGCTCTGGCGGACGGCATGGGCGGCTCCTCAGGTTCCGGATTCGGGCCCGCCCCGACCGGCGAGCACACCGTCCAGCCGCTGAAGCACCTGTGCACCACCGGCGAACCGCAGGACCTCTGCCGCAACATCGGTGTCACGGACGGCTGGTACGACGGGCGGACCACCCAGTTCCTGTACACCCAGAACTTCTACTGCGACCCGTCGGTCGCCTCCGGCGCCCCCAACCAGTGCGAGGCGGGAGCCAAGTTCAACCACGTCCCGCCGGGCACCACCTCGGAGCGGTTCACCGACCCGCTGTTCATCCCCGTGCCGCTGTTCGCGCCCGGCCCGGCGAACCTCCAGTGCCCGAGCGGCGAACCGTGCGTCGACCACCCCATGACGGCCGACCTGTCACGGCTGGCGGCCGCTCTCGGCAAGCCCGCGTCCGCGCTGAAGAACGCGATGCTGCCCGGTCACGACCACATCATCACCGACCGCAACGACAACCGCCCCGAGTGGTGGCCCGTCTACGTCGTCGGCGTGACCAGCCCGGCGTCGTTCGCCAAGATCGAGCAGGGCAAGGACATGGCGACGGTCAACAGGCTCGCCGCCGACCCCGAGGCGGGCGTGACCAAACCGATCCCCACCAACATCTTCCTGTGGTTCCAGACCCTGCCCGGCACGACGCAGGGCCACGCCGCCCAGGTCAGCGGATCGGTCGCAGCCGGTGAGGGCGGCGCCCAGGCGCTCCAGCACCCCGCGTTGCTCGCGACCGGTGGCCTGGTGCTCGCCGCCACCGCGGGTGCGCTGGTCATCCGCCGCCGCAAGGGCCACCGGGCCTGACCCGGCGAACAGGAGACCCGACGTGATCAAGCGCAACCGCGCGCGTCACCGACGGGGCGGCCCCCGCGGTCCCTGGACCGTGGGGGCCGTCGTCGGCGCCCTCGTCGCACTCGTCACCCTGGGCGCGGCCTGGGGACTCCAGACGCCACCCCCACCGACACCGCCGGGCGGCGCGCACGCCCGTCCACGGCCTCAGGCCCCCGTACCGCGAGCAGGCCTGCCGCGCTCCGCGCCTGTCAGCGTCGCCATCCCCGCCATCGGCCTGCGCACCGCTGTCTCAGCCCTGGCCCTCTCCCCGAGCGGCCAGGTGACCCTGCCGTCCGACCCCCGCCGCGCGGGCTGGGCCACGGCCACCGTCACCCCGGGGGAACGCGGCACCTCCGTCATCGCCGGCCACGTCGACTCCGCCTCGGGCCCCGCCGCCTTCTACGGCCTCGGCGCCGCCCGGGTGGGCATGAGGGTCGAGGTACGAAGGACCGACGGAACCACCGCGCGTTTCACGATCGACGACGAGGGGGTCTACCCCAAGGACGGCTTCCCGTCCCACGCCGTCTACGACGACGCCCCCGACCCCGAACTCCGTCTGATCACCTGCACCGGCTGGTCGGCCGCGCGGCACGCCTACCTCGACAACATCGTGCTCTTCGCCCGCCTCGACGCGGCCGGGCGGGAAGCGTCCACCGGGGCCACGGGGAAGCAGCCCCTGAAGCCGGTGGCCCTGTCGCCCCGGCGGCCCCGGCCGGGTGGAGTCACCCGAAGGTGAAGTCGTACGCCTGGACGCCCTGCGCCGGCTCGACCTGGAGCAGGCCGTGGTGAGGACCGCCGAGGTCGGCGAGGGTGTACAGGGTGGGAGCGCCGGAGACCTGGACGGTGCGCAGGAGGCGGCCGTCGAGCAGGACTTTCACGGGGCCGTGGCCGCCGAGGACGAGGTAGACCTTGGCGGCCTGGAAGCTGAGGTCGATGCGGGCGCCGGGACCGGCGGTGAAGTCCTCGTAGGTGGTGGTCCAGGTGCCGTTGAGCGAGATTCCGCCTGACGGGAGCCGTGCGGGAGCGTGGTACCGCTCGGGCCTGGCCTCGACCAGGGGTGTGCCCACGTAGCGGTCGATGCGCTGGGTGCTGAGGTAGGTCTCCGGTGTGGTGTCCGTGGGCACGGGGGTGTAGTGCGAGGTGGTCTTCGGCGGCAGCGACAGGTGCGGATGCGCCTGCTGGAGCAGGGTGCGGATGAGGTCCTCGGTCTGGCTGTAGCGGCCTTCGCCGAAGGTGAGGTAGCGCACGGTTCCGTCGGAGTCGATGAGGTACTGCGCGGGCCAGTACTGGTTGCGGTAGTTGTTCCAGGTGGTGAGCTGGTTGTCGAGGGCGACCGGGTAGTGCACGCCGAGCTTCCTCACCGCGTCGGCGACGTTGGAGGCGCTCTTCTCGAACGTGAACTCCGGGCTGTGCACACCGATGACCTGGAGCCCGTCCGCGCGGTAGGCGCGGTCCCACGCCTCGACGTTCGGCAGGGCCCGCTGGCAGTTGATGCACGAGTAGGTCCAGAAGTCGACCAGGACCACCTTGCCGTGCAACTCCTTGATGCTCAGGGGCCGGCCGCCGGGCGTGTTGAGCCACTGCGAGATGCCCGCGAACGCCGGGGCGGGCCCGCAGTCACGCAGCTGGTCGACACCGTCCTCGCACCGGGAGAGCAGTTTGTTGGAGTTGTCGGTGAGGCCGGAGAGCTGCTGGCGGGCGGCCTGGCTGTCCTCGACCTTGTTCTGGGCGGCCGCGGTGTAGTCCGGCAGGGCCCGCTGGAGGACATCGGTCAGGTTGAACGCCAGCGCGCAGGCCAGCACGATCATCACCGCGCCGCCCGCGACGCGGAAGACGCGTGCCCGGCGGCGGAACGCCCCGACGCGGCGGGCGACACCGCGGCCGGCCAGCGCGAAGACGAGCAGCGGAACGGCGGTGCCCACGGCGAACGCGACCGTGAGGGCGACGATGCGCGTGCTGATCCGGCCTTGCGCACCCGCCACGGTGATCGCGGCCAGCACGGGTCCCGCGCACGGCACGTAGAGCAGCCCGAGCCCGAGTCCCAGGGCGAAGGCGGAGCCTTCCTTGTTCACGCGGCGCTGCGGCAGCCGGGCGAACGGCCTCTCCAGCAGCCGCTCCAGGGGTGGGAAGACCAGACCGAGGCCGAGCAGGACGAGCATCGCCAGGCCGACGTAGCGCAGGATGCCGTCGGGCAGACCGAGCGCGCTGATGATCGTGGTCCCGGCGAGCGTGAAGAAACTGAAGCTGACGACGAGCCCGGCGACCACGGCGTACGGGCGCCGGTTGCGCCGACCGCTCGGGTCATCGTGCCCGGAGTCGCCTTCCGGGTCCGCCTGCGCCTTCGCACCGGTCGCGGCGCCAGGACCGCCCGCGAGGAACACCACGGGCAGAACGGGCAGAACGCACGGCGACACCGCCGTGATCAGACCGCCCAGCAGCCCGATCAGAACAAGGACGATCACGACGTCGCCTCCCGGCCCCGGCACGCCGGCCGACCCGGCTGCCTCTACAGCTGATTCGGCAACGCGGAGCTCGCGGATTGGATGCCGCGACGATTCCCCTTGACCGACTGACGAGCGGACACCACGCAGGGGCGAGGCTCCGCGACCCGCGCTCCGGACCCGCGGTCGCCCCCCTCCGTCTCGCGAGCGCGCCGCCCGGACGTATACGTCAACCGTCCGTGATAGGCCGTCCGTTGGAGGTGGACATGAGCGAGGACGGGATGAGCCCCACGGGTGGTGGACCGCCACGGGGGCCCGGGGACGGTCGGGGTGGCGGCGTCACGGGCGCGGTGGCGGGGCGGGACGCGTTGCTCTGCGCGGGGCTGGAGTCCACTCAACTACAAGCCCTGCACGCGCTGTTGACCGAGCGCAGCGTTACCGGGGCCGCTCGGCGGCTCGGGCGGAGTCAGCCGACACTGTCGAGTGCGTTGGCGCGGCTTCGCCGGCAGTTCGGGGACGAGTTGCTGACTCGTTCCGGCAACACCTACCGGCTGACGCGCTTCGCCGAGCAGTTGCTTCCGCTGGCGGCCACCGCGGTGGTCGCGGTGGACCGGGTGTTCGCCGCCGAGGCGGAATTCACCCCGGGGACGAGCCGCCGGACGTTCACCGTCGTCTCGTCGGACCACGGAGTCGGTACGGTCGGTGGCCGGCTGGTGGCCAGGGTGGCGGCCGAGGCGCCGAACGCCTGCGTGCGGTTCGTTCCCGTCACCACGCGCTCGATCGGTCACGACGACGAGTACCTGCGCACGGTCGACGGCGTGTTCATGCCGCACGGCTACCTGGACCTGCCCCGCTCCATCGACCTGCACACCGATCGCTGGGTCTGCGTGGTCGCCGCGGACAACGCGGCGGTGGGCGAACGCCTCACGATGGAGGACCTGCGGGTGCTGCCGTGGATCGCGACGTTCGCTGACCGGCTGGGGCGCGCCCCGGCCTGGCGGCAGATGGAGTTGCTCGGGGTGATCCCACGAGTGGTCGCGGTGGCCGAGTCCTTCCTCGTCGTTCCGCAACTCGTGCGGGGTTCCGGCGCGGTGGCCCTGCTCCAGGAGAAGGTGGCGGCCCTGGTCGCCGCCGACCCCGCCTTCCGGGTCCTCGACTGCCCCTTCGACGTCGTCCCGCTGGTCGAGGCGTTCTGGTGGCATCCCGTGCACGACGACGATCCCGGACACCGCTGGCTGCGCGCCCGCCTCCGGGAGATCTCCACGCCCTGAGGCGTCGTCGCCCCGGGCCATGCCATTGACGTCGTCTATGCACGTCATGCCGAAGATTGGCTTCCTTTGCGGTGTCGGCAGCGGCAATCCTTGAATGCGACGCCGAACGCCACGGCAGCACGGCACCACAACTGCTCGGCCGCTCGGCTGCCCGCCTGCCCGCCTGCGGGACCTACGCGATCGCGCGAGCACCACCACCGCGCGGCACCACGGAGGAAGCGATGGGACACCTCGACATCGGCACCGTCGGCGTCCACGCGCACGTCCACACCGTCGACGTCCACGCGCACCTGTGGGCGAACGAGATCGACACCCTGGTCGCGGGACGGCCGGGGCACGCCGAGCACCTGGCCCTGGAGGCCCACCGCGCCGGATCCGAGTCCGCCGCCGTCGGGGCCGCGCGTCTGCGCGACCGGATCACCCTGCTCGTCGACGTCGAGGCCAGGCTCGCCGCGATGGACACCGCCGGCATCGGCGCCCAGGTCGTCTCGATCACCCCGACCCAGTTCCACCACTGGATCGCCGACCCCGAACTGGCCGCCGAACTGGTCCGGTTGACCCACGACTCCGTGGCCGCCCACTGCGCGGCGCGCCCGGACCGGCTGACCGGGTTCGGGGTCGTACCGCAGCAGTTCCCCGAACTGGCCGTCACCGCACTGGAGGACGCGGTGCTCCGCCACGACCTGCGCGGTGTAGCGATCTCCTCCCACGCTCCCGGCCCCGGGGGCGGCGACCCCCTGGAGTTGTCCGACCGCCGCTACGACGCGCTGTGGCAACGTGCCGTGGAGCTGGGGGCGGTGGTGTTCCTGCACCCGTGGGGATGCACGCTCGACGAGCGACTGGCCCGCTGGTACCTGTCCAACAGCGTTGGGCAGCCCGTCGAGCACGCGGTGGCGCTGTCCCATGTCATCGTCGGCGGCGTCCTGGACCGGTTCCCCGGTCTGCGGCTGGTCGCCGCCCACGGCGGAGGCTACCTGCCGGGCATGCTGGGCCGGGCCGATCACGCCTGGGCGCACCGGCCCGAGGCCCGGTCGACCGAACACCGGCCCAGCAGCTACGTGCCACGGCTGTGCTTCGACTCGCTGGTCCACGACCCGGAGGCGCTCGCCCGGTTGATCCGGCTGGCCGGGCCCGGACACGTACTGCTCGGCTCGGACCACCCGTTCGACATGGGTGACACCGACCCGTTGGCCCGGCTGTACGCCGCCGGGCTGGACGACGCCACGATCACGGCCGTCGCGGGAGGCAACGCCGTACGGCTGGGCTTGGCGCCCGCCAGGCTTCGAGCCTCGTAAGTCGCCTGCCTTGAGCCACTCCTGATGGCCCGTCAACTCTTCTCCTAAGGAGGCACGTTGTGACCGCGTTCACCGATCCCCCCATCACCCGCTACCGCTGGTCCTCCGACGACGAGGCCGACCGCTTCACCGTCGACGACCCAGCCACCGGATCGCCGATCGCCACCCTCCAGGGAGCAGGGGAGAAGGAAGTCGACGCCGCGGTGCGTGCCGCGTACCAGGGGCACCTGGCGTGGAAGGCGCGCACACCGCACGAGCGCGGGAGGTACCTGCGCGCCATCGCCGACGCCGTCCGGGAGCACGCCGACGAGATCGCCCGGCTGGAGACGAGCGACAACGGCAAACCGTTCAGCCAGGCCCGCCAGTTCGACGTCGAAGCCGCGATCGCGATCTTCGAGTTGTTCGCCGGGCTGACCGCGGCCATGCCCGGCGCGGTACGGGACAGCGGTCCGCTGCTGGACGTCACGACGCTGGAGCCGTACGGCGTGATCGCCGCGATCGTGCCGTTCAACTGGCCGCCGATCCACACGGCGGGCAAGCTCGCCCCCGCGCTCGCGGTCGGCAACGCCGTCGTGCTCAAGCCGCCGGAGCAGGCGCCGCTCTCGGTGCTGAAGGTGATCGAGATCGCGCAGTCGGTACTGCCCGACGACGTGGTGCACGTGCTGCCGGGCCGCGGGCAGGTCGGCGCGCTGCTGGCCGGGCATCCGCTGGTCAGGAAGATCTCGTTCACCGGTGCCCCGGCCACCGGCACCGCGGTGTTGCGGACCGCCGCCGACCACCTCACGCCGGCACTGATGGAGTTGGGCGGCAAGAACCCGCTGGTCGTCTTCGACGACGCCGACCTCGACTCGGCGATCCCATGGATCGTCGAGGGCGGCTGGTTCAACCAGGGCGAGGCGTGCACGGCGGCCTCCCGGGTGCTGGTGCAGTCGGGCGTCTACCCGCGGGTGGCCGAACGTGTCGGTGCCGCGGTGCGGCGGCTGAGGGTCGGGGACGGCGCGGACCCGGGTACGCACGTCGGTCCGCTGGTCACCGCTCAGCAGCGGCGCCGGGTACTCGACTACCTCGACGTCGGTGTGGCCGAGGGCGCCACGATCGCGGCGCAGGCCGAACTGCCCGACGACCCGCGCCTGGCCGATGGCCACTACGTGCGTCCGACGCTGTTGACCGGGGTGCGCCCGGACATGCGCGTCGCGAAGGAGGAGATCTTCGGCCCGGTGGTCGCCCTGATCCCGTTCGACGACGAGGACGAGGCGGTACGGATCGCCAACGACACCGAATTCGGTCTGGTTGCGGGCGTGTTCACCGCTGACGCCGAGCGTGCGATGCGGGTGAGCCGGGCCATCGAGTGCGGAATGGTGTTCGTCAACCACTACCACCGCGCGTTCATCGGCACCCCCTTCGGTGGCATCGGCGCGAGTGGTTACGGCCGCGAGCACGCACACGAGACGCTGCGCGAATTCGGCTACAGCAAGAGCCTGCGCATTCCCTCGGGCGCCGGCCCGATCCCCCGCTGGGCGCCATCAGTCGAGGTCAGCGACACCACTCGGGAGCGGACAGAGCAGACAGAGTGAACGGGCCGACGGGCCGACGGGCCGACGGGCCGACGGACTGCACGAGGCGAGACCGAGTAGAGCGAACGGACCGGACGAAGCAAGCCGACCTACCCGACCGACCCGGCGCCTACCCGACCGAGCCGACCGAATCGACCGAGCCGACCGAATCGACCGAACGGAGCCCCGATGACTGTTGACGGCTGGGTGAACGTACACGCCCACTTCACTCCCCCGATCACCGAGCAGGAACGCACCGCGCGATGGGAAGCCATGCGCGCGCAGCACTTCATGGCTCCGCGACCCCACCACTGGAGCCCGCGGGCCACGCTCGACTACATGGACCGCACCGGCATCGCGATGCAGATGCTGAGCAACATCCCCCGGAAACTGGAGGAGTTGAGGGCCTCGAACGACTACGGAGCACAGGTCGTCGCGGAGCACCCGAGCAGGTTCGGACTGCTCGCCGCCCTGCCCACCGACGACCCCGAGGCGGCTCTCGCCGAGATCGAACGGGCCGGTACGGACCTGCGAGCCGACGGGTACGCCGTGAGCGCCGCCTACAACGGCGTGTCCCTCGGGGACGAGCGCCTGGAGCCGGTGTGGGCCGAACTGGACCGGCGCCGAGCGGTCGTCTTCGCGCATCCCAATGCCTACGCACCGGCCCGCTCGTGGCATCCCATCCCGCTGGTGGAGGTCGCGTTCGAGACCGCACGCAGCGTCGTCGACATGCTGTACGCGGGTGTGTTCCGCCGTCATCCCCACGTGACGCTGATCCTCGCGCATGCCGGTGGCGCTCTGCCCGCGCTGTCGGGGCGACTGGGACTCCTGGGTACCGAGGCCTGGGTGCCGAACCCCCAGCGGATCACCCGCGAGGAGATCCGGCGGCATCTGGGCCGCCTCTACCTCGACACGGCGGCCTCCGGCGCGGACTCCGCCCTCGCCCCCGCGCTCACGATGGTCCCGCGCGACCACCTCGTCTACGGCGCCGACTGCGGAGTCCCTTGCAGCACGGAGGCGACGATGGCGGCCGACATCGAGGCCCTGCGGCACTCGGGAGTGCTGGTCGGCGACGAGGCCGACGAACTCGGGCGCCGGGCACTGGAGTTGTTTCCCTCAGCCGCCCAACGCGTCCGGCAGCAATCCGGCATCCGGCCGCCGGGCGCTACCGCCTCTACCGCCGCTACCGCTGCTCCCACTGCTCCTTGGTGATCTCGCACCGGACGCCCCCGTGCTCGGAGCCCTCGACCCTCTCCATGTCGGGCGGCGTGGGAATGGTCTCCGTGTGCGTCATGCCGAGCTTCTTCATGACGTTGCGCGAACCCTGGTTCACGGTCATCGTCTCGGCCCACACCATGCGCACCCCGAGCTCCCTGAACGCCTTGGCCAGCAACGCCTCCGAGCCTTCCGTGGCATAGCCCTTGCCCCAGGCCGCCCGCCGCAACCGGTAGCCGAGTTCGACCTCGTCCAGCCGGTCCTCCGGGCGCAGGATGAACCAGCCGATGAACGCGCCGCCGTCCTTCTCCTCCGCGGCGAACAACCCGAGGCCGCCGCCCCACTTCTCGTAGCCGGCGAGGATGTTGGGCAGGTAGCGCTCGCGAACGGTCTCCGGCGCCGTGGCAACGCCACCGGTCAGGTAGCGCATCACCGCCGGGTCGCTGTCCAGCTCGATCAGCAGGTCCGCGTCGTCGGTGGTGAAACGGCGCAGGGTCAGGCGCTCGGTCTCCAGGTATATGTGCACCGGCCGATCATGTCCGAGGAACGACGGTCCGACGAATGGTTTTCCCGGGATCCCATCGGCGCGTCCTGACCATGCCCTATCGGCGCGTCCTGACCATGCCGTGGACCGCCGTCGTGCGGGCGCCGTCCGGTCAGGCGAGTGCGGCGGCGATCGCCTCGGCGGGAGTCGTGGTCGGCCGTCCGATCAGGCGCCGCAAGTCGCCGGAGTCGGTGAACAACTCACCTTCCTTCATGGCGAGTTCGGCGCCGACAAGAACCTCCGCCAGCTCGGCGGGCACCCCCGCGTCGGCCAGCGTCCGGGCGAACTCGTCGGCCGGGAGGTCGGTGTACGTGATCCGCTTCCCGGTGGCGGCCGAGATCGCCGCGGCCAGCCCGGCCAGGGTGAACGCCTCGTCCGCGCCCAGTTCGTAGACGTTGCCGGCGTGGCCGCCGGTGGTCAGCACGGCCGCCGCGGCGTCGGCGTAGTCGGCGCGGGTCGCGGCACTGATCCTCCCCTGGCCGGCCGCCCCGACGAGGGCTCCGTTCCTGAGTATGTGCGGGAGTTGGGCGGTGTAGTTCTCCACGTACCAGCCGTTGCGCAGCATCACGCCGGGGACGCGTTCGCGCAGGTACTCCTCCGTTGCCCGGTGGGTGGCGGCGAGGGCCGTGCTGGACGTGTCCGCGCGCAGCATGCTCGTGTACGCCACGAGCGACGCGCCCGCCGCCACCGCGGCGTCGATGGCACGGCGGTGGTTGGCGACGCGCTCGTCGACAGTCGTCGTGGATATCAGCAGGACCTTGTCCGCACCCTCGAATGCGGCGGGGAGAGTGTCCGGCTCCGCGAAGTCCGCCCGGCGCACCACGACGCCGCGATCGGCGAGGTCCTCGATCCTGGTGACGTCACGGCTGGTCGCGACGATGCCGGAGGCCGGCACTCCGCGGGCCAGCAGCGCTTCGACGGTGAGCCTGCCCAGTTGTCCCGAGGCCGCGGTGACGACGATCGGCGCGGGAACCCCCGTGGGAACTGATGTGGGAACTGATGTGGAGGCCGACGTGGGAACCGCAGTGGGAACTGACGGGGGAATCGACGTGGAAGCCGACGTGGGATTCGACATGGGATTCGACATGGGAACCGCCCCTTTCCGCCGCGGACCTCCCGCGGCGCGAGACCCACGATGACCTGGCCGCTCTCCTTCAGTAAGTACCCACTTCCGGGTAAGGTGGCCACCCTGACGAAAGCATCGAGGTGAGCTTCGTGGCGACCGGCCAGGATGTGACCGAGCCCATACCGTCATGGGACCCGTACGCGCGGGGCTGCCCCTCGCGTGACGTGCTGGACCAGATCGGCAGCAAGTGGGCGGTGCTCGTGCTGGGCGAACTCGGCAGGCACGGGGCGTGCCGGTTCACCCAACTGCGGCAGCGGCTGGCCGGGGTGAGCGAGAAGATGCTCACGCAGACGCTGCGCACCCTCGAACGCGACGGCCTCGTCCTGCGGACGGTGTACCCGGAGGTGCCGATCCGCGTGGAGTACGCGTTGACGCCGCTCGGCGAGACGCTGCGCGGCCCCCTGAAGGCCCTCACGGAATGGTCGGTGCGGCACATCGAGGACGTCCTCGCCGCGCGCGAGGAGTACGACGAGCGGAACGCGAAGCGGTAGGACGAGCGGAGCGCGAAGCGGTAGTACGGCTGCCGCTCACCACGTGGCGCCATCGCTGGGTGCGCGAGAGCGGGGGCGACGCACGGCCCTCCCGACGCGCAGCCACAAGCGGGCCCGGGGCCCGGCCGCGACCGGGCCCTGGGAGGCGGCCACAAAGGGCCCTGGGGACGACCACGAGCGGGCCCCGGGATCGGCCACGAGTGGGCTACGGCGGTCGGCCCCAGGGTTTCCCCACCGGGTGGAGGCGCGGCTCTCCCACCCAGGGTGGAGACGGAGTTCCACCCTGGCTCCACCCGTGGGTTGAAGTGCTGAGGCCGCTTCGAGCGGATGCTCTTACACATGACGACCACCGACTGGATCATCGACATCGCGCTCCTCCTCATCGTCTTCCGGCAGATGCGCGAGGAGCGGCTCACCGCCCGCACGATCCTGCTGCCCCTCGGCATCATCGGCTGGGCTGCCACTAACTACCTGCACCACATACCGACCGCGGGCAACGACCTCGTGCTGGCCATCGTGTTCGCCGGTATCGGCATCGCCTTCGGGCTCTTCGGCGGACTGCTCACCCACGTGCGGTACGCCGGTGGGCACGTGCGGATCAAGGCCTCCCTCAGCGCGGCCGCCCTGTGGGTGATCAGCATGGGGTTCCGGCTGGGCTTCGCCGTCTGGTCCTCGCACCCCTCCGGCGGCGCCCACGTCGCCCACTTCTCCGCCGCGCACGACATCACCAGCAGCCAGGCGTGGGTGGTGGCCCTGATACTCATGGCCTTCGGCGAGGTCGTCGTCCGCCTCGGCACGATCGTCGTACGCGGTCAGCTCCTCCACGCCCGGGCCGACCGCGAGCAGACCGCCGCCCCCGCCCCGGCGCCCCGCCCCGGCGCGTACGTCTGACGAACGGCGCGGCGCGGGCCGGTCCCCGACGGACCCGGACACGCCTCACCGCAGGTCCGGGCCCCCTGGGGCGCCCGGGCCTCGCGCCGTTCGCCAGGCGCCCGCGGCCGGGTACCGACGGGGTCCATCGTGAGGCGGGCGACGGTCGGCCGTGCGGCGGCGGCGTGTGCGTGTGCCGCACGTCCGCCCCGCACCCGGCGAGAATGGCGACACCGGCACGGCGCCGGAGCATCCGCACCGGCGCCGACAGCGAAACGGAGCACGACATGAGCACATGGCTGGGGACCGGCCCGGCGCGGCGGCGGACGTTCGACCGCCGTGACCTCGTCGGCGCGACGGCCATGGTGATCTGCGTGGCGGTGTCGGTGATCGCCGCCCACGGGGTCGCCCTCAAGGTGACCGTCGGCGTCCTCGGGGCCCTCGCCGAGCTCGGGCTGTTGCTGAACCGCCGCTTCCTGCCGCCCCGCGTGGCCGTCCTCGGCGTGGCGCTGACCATCTGCACCGGTTACGCCATCACCCTCCTGGCGCCGAACGGGCTGGGCGAGGTCCCCGTGCTGGCCGGAGCCGCCGTCCTGCCGATGGCCGTCCCCG
The DNA here is from genome assembly GCF_019890615.1 of Streptantibioticus parmotrematis. GTDB lineage: Bacteria > Actinomycetota > Actinomycetes > Streptomycetales > Streptomycetaceae > Streptantibioticus_D > Streptantibioticus_D parmotrematis. Next base: position 67,689 of record NZ_JAINVZ010000011.1, read on the forward strand.
CCGGCCCGGTGCGCAACGCGTGCGTGGCCGTGGTCGCGGTCGCCTTCGGGGCCACGATCGCGGTGATCTCCCGCAGCCCGGCCGGGCTGCTGGCGGGCGTCGGCGCCTGGTTCATCTCCGACCGCTCCATAGAGCACGCCGCCCTGCAGGCCGAACGCGACCGGGCCGTCGCGCTGCTCGCCGAGGTCGAGGCGTCCCGGCAGGCGTTGCAGGAGGCCGCGGCCGTCGAGGAACGCGGCCGGATCGCCCGGGAGATGCACGACGTGCTGGCGCACAGCCTCGCCGGGCTGTCGGTGCAGTTGCAGGCGGTGCGGGTGATCGCCGCCCGGGAGGGCGCCCCGGCCGCGCTGACCGAGCCGCTCGACCGGGCCGCCGAGCTCGCCCGCGACGGCGTGCAGGAGGCACGGGCGGCGGTGGGCGCCCTGCGGGCCGCGCCGCTGCGCGGGGTGGACGATCTCGGCAGGCTGGTCGGGGGCTTCCCCAGTGAGGCACGGCTGCGGGTGACCGGCCGGGCGGGTCGGCTCGCGCCGGAGGCGGGCCACGCGATGTACCGGGCGGTGCAGGAGGCCATGACGAACGCGGCCCGCTACGCCACCGGCAGCCCCATCGAGGTCGACGTGGCATGGGAGGGCCGCACCGCGCGGGTCACCGTGCGGGACCACGGACTGCCCGCGGGTCGCGGTCCCTCGGGCGTGCAGGGCAGTGGTACGGGCCTGCGCAGCATGGCGGAGCGGATCGAGGCGGCCGGGGGTTCGCTGGACGCCGGTCCCGCGCCCGCGGGTCCGGGGTGGCGGATCGTGGTGGAGCTGCCGGTGGCGGAGGCGCCCGAGGACCGGGGTGCCGGTGCCGTGGGGGGAGCCGCCGCGGGCCGCACCACGGCGTCGGCCGGCGGAAGCACCACCCCGCGGGACCACGGCGGCAAGGAGGCGGGGGCGTGAGAGGATCGGCCCGCCGATGGGCGCCCAGGGCCTGCGGAAGGGCGGACGCGTGACGATTAGGGTGCTGGTCGCCGACGACCAGGCGGTGGTACGGGACGGTGTCGTGCTGCTGCTGTCGTCCGCCGACGACATCGAGGTGGTCGGCCAGGCCGGTGACGGTCACGAGGCCGTGCGGCTCGCCGTCGAGCAGCGGCCCGACGTCGCGTTGATCGACCTGCGCATGCCCGGGCTCGACGGCGCGCAGGTGACGGCGGAGGTGCTCGGCGCGGACCTCGGCGCGCGGGTGCTGATCCTGACGACGTACGCGGACGACGACGCGGTGATACCCGCGCTGCGCGCCGGGGCGGTGGGCTACCTGACCAAGGACGTCACCGGTGAGGCGCTGCTGGCCGCGGTACGCGACGTGGCCGCCGACCGCACCGTCCTGGACCCGGCGGTCCAGCGCCGCCTGGTCCAGCTGGTCGTCAGCGAGCCCGAAGCGCGTCCCGCGACCCACGCCGCCGCCCCTTCCGCCCCCGTGCCTCCGCCCGAGGCCGAGGGCCTGACGCGGCGGGAGATCGACGTCGTACGACTCGTCGCGGGCGGCCTCAACAACCGCCAGGTCGCCCGGGAGTTGGTGGTCAGTCAGGCCACGGTGAAGACCCACCTCAACCACATCCTGGCCAAGCTGGCCCTGGAGGACCGGGGCGCGCTGATCGCCTGGGCCTGGCGATACGGCCTGGTCACGCCCACGGACCACTAGCCACCGAGCCGATCACCACGGACGCCGGCGGCCCGGCCCCGCACCGCACCGCACGCGGCGACGCCCGGCCGGCGCCGCGTGAGGAGGCGACGCCCCGCCGTCATCCCCTCACGCCACCCCCAGGAACCGCAGCACCGCCAGGACTCTGCGGTGGTCGCCCTCCGCCTGCGGGAGGTCGAGCTTGGTGAGGATGCTGTTGATGTGCTTGGCCACCGCGCTCTCACTGACGACGAGTTGCTGGGCGATGCCGGCGTTGGAGCGGCCGCCCGCCATCAGTTCGAGTACCTCGCGTTCGCGTGGGGTCAGGCGGTCCAGCGGATCGCTGTGGCGGCGTACCAGGAGTTGGGAGACGACCTGCGGATCGAGCGCCGTGCCGCCCGCGGCCACCCGGCGCAGCGAGTCCGCGAACTCCTCGACGTCCGCGACCCGTTGCTTGAGGAGGTAGCCGATGCCGGAGGTGTTCGCCGACAGCAGGTCGGCCGCGTAGCGCTCCTCCACGTACTGCGACAGCAGCAGCACCGCCGTGTCCGGCCACTGCCGTCTGATCACGAGGGCGGCGCGCACGCCTTCGTCCGTGAAGCCCGGCGGCATGCGCACGTCCACCACGGCGATGTCCGGCCGGTGCTCCTCCACCGCCGCGAGCAGCGCCTCGCCGTCGCCTACCTCGGCGGCCACCTCGAACCCGGCCATCTGGAGGACTTTCGCCACGCCGATCCTCAGCAGAACGGAATCCTCGGCGATCACGGCGCGCACGGCAGCTCCACGGTGACGACGGTCGGCCCCCCGACGGGGCTGTTGACCGACAGCGTGCCATCGACCGACGCCACCCGCTTGGCCAGTCCGGCGAGTCCGGTGCCGTCGTCCGGTCGCGCGCCGCCCACGCCGTCGTCGCTGACGACGACGAGGAGGATCGCGCCGAAGCGTTCCACGACGACCTCGGCCCGCGAGGCCTCCGCGTGCTTGACCACGTTCGCCAGCGCCTCGGAGACGACGAAGTAGGCGACCGCCTCGATCGTGGGCGACGGCCGGGAGGGCAGGTCCACGGCGACCCGTACCGGGAGGGGTGCCCGCGCGGCGATCCCGGACAGCGCGGCGTCCAGGCCCCGGTCCTCCAGGACGGCGGGGTGCAACCCGCGTACCAGATGGCCCAGTTCCTCGATCGCCTCCTTCGCCTCGCGGTGTGCCTCGTCGATGACACGGCGGGCGTCGTCGGGAAGGTCGCCGAGCGTGGCCTTGGCGAGGCCGAGGTTGACCGCGAGCGAGACCAGGCGCTGCTGGGCTCCGTCGTGCAGGTCCCGCTCGATACGGCGCCGCTCGGCGTCCGCCGCGTCGACCAGGTTGGCCCGGCTTTCCGTCAGATCCTCTACGCGGCGCACCAGTTGCTCCTCGCGGCTGGGGCCGAGCAGGACGGTGGCGGTACGGGTGTCGACTCGCGCGAGCGCCCCGGACGACCATCCCATGGCGTACAGCAGCGCGACGCCCGCCGTGGTGACGTACGCCGCCCAGGTCGAGTAGCCGGGGTGGCCGGCCCGCCAGTCCAGCGGGACCAGCCAGATCCACACGTACACCGACGTGGCGGCGAACGCCACGGCCCAGCCCGCCAGGACGACGGTTCCCGCGAGGGCGAGCAGCGGCCCGTCCAGCAGGTGGTATCGCAGCTGCCGGTGTCCCGCCCGCGATCGCAGCCACTCGGCCGTCCCGGGCCGTCGTCCGGTGTGCGGCGGGGGAATGTCCACACCGAGCCGGGTGCGGAAACGATCGCGTTGCACCCGGGTCAGCACCGGGCCGGCGAGGACCACGACGACAAGCGGACCGAGCACGGCGAGCAGGATCGCCCACATCGCGACCGGTACGAAGAGGATCCACGGCAGGCCCAGGACGAACAGGACGCCCACCTGGACCAGGACACCCGTGGCGAGGAACGCGGCGGAGCGTCCCGCGCCCCGGAAGGGTGCGAGGAACGCGCGTCGCAGGCGGTCGGACGTGTGCATGGGGAGACGGTAGACGCCCAGGTCACGCGCGGACCATGGCGAGAGCACCCGCCCCGGGGTGTATCTGGTGCCACCCCCGTGACGGACATCCGCGCTACTGACGGTGCGGTCCCCGACGGCCGAGGCTGAAAGCCGTGAAGCAGAGCCGGGAACACGGGGGTCGGTGTCGATGAGCATTCTGACGCGTCGTCAAGTACTGCCGATGGCAAGGGAGTCGGGAGACCGGAAGCCGAAGGAGCCGAAGGAGCCGAAGGAGCCGGGACGTCGAAGGAACAGGTTCCGCGTGGGGCACGTGTTGTTCGCCTGCGGGCTCGCGCTCCTGCCGTGGCTCGTGGTGCTGGCCGACGGCCTGCCCGGCACGGCCACCGCGGCGCACTGGTGCACGGCGTGGGTCGGTCTGGACGCCCTGGAGGCGGTGGGGCTGATCGCCACCGGGTTGCTGTCGGTACGCGGGCACCGTCTGCACGCGCTGACGGCGGCGGCCACGGCGACGTTGCTGGTGGTCGACGCGTGGTTCGACACCACGACGGCGGCGCCGGGCGCGGACCTGGTCTCCGCCGTGGCGATGGCGCTTCTGGCGGAACTGCCGCTCGCGGCGGCCTGCGTCGTGCTGGCGGTACGAGGTCCGGTCGGCCCCGGGCCCGCCTGACGGCCGTACCGGACCCACACGGCACCGTCGAATCCCACCATCCGTTCACATTCCTAGGAGACACCCATGCCGCACACCCTCCCCACCGTCGGGCCCCGCGCCCGGTGGGCACTCGCCGCCGGTGCCGTCGCCGTTGCCGGGGGCGCCTGGTGGTACGGGGACAAGGCGCCGTACCCGTACGCCCAACGCAGGCTGCTGGACGTGCAGTTGCCGTTCCTCACCGCGCGGCGGCTGGACGACGTGCTCCGGCCGCGGCCGGGGGAACGGGTGCTGGAGGTCGGCCCGGGCACCGGCTTGCAGTCGTTGCACGTCGCCCCGCAGCTGGGTCCGGGCGGGCGGCTCGACGTGCTGGACGTCCAGCCGGAGATGCTCGATCACGTGATGCGGCGTGCGGAACGCCACGGGCTGGACAACATCACGCCCACCCGCGCGGACGCCCGCGAACTCCCGTTCCCGGATGGGGCGTTCGATGCCATGTACCTGGTGACCGCGCTGGGCGAGATCCCGGAGCCGGGGCGGGCGCTGGCGGAGGCGGTGCGGGTGCTGGCGCCTGGCGGGCGGCTGGTGGTGGGGGAGTTCTTCGACCGGCACTGGATCCCGTTCGGCAGACTGCACCGCCTCGCCGACGAGGCGGGCCTGCACCTCGGCACGCGTCAGGGCGCGCCCTTCGCGTACCTGGCCCGGTTCCACCCGTGCCCGTCGTACTCAGCGCGAACGTGACCGCGCGCCCTCTGGAGAAGCCGCCCGGAGGCCACGCGCCCCCTGAAGACCACGCCGCCCGGAGGCCACGCGCCGTCCGGGCCTCCGGTCAGCCCTCCGCGCGGCCCAGGCCGGAGCCGAGGAGGACCAGGAGGTCGTCGACGGTGCCCTGGTCGGCGGGGTGACGCAGGGGGGCGCCGAGGATGACGCGGTAGTGGTTGGCGCGGCCCTGCCTGGTGTGCGTCAGGTAGCCGCCGCTCTCCAGGTCGGCGATGATCTTCTGCACCGCGCGCTCGGTGAGCAGGCATCCCGCCGCGATGTCGCGGATGCGTGCGCCGGGGTTGCGGGCGATATGGGCCAGCACCCGTGCGTGGTTCGTCAGGAACGTCCAGGTGCCTCGCGTGTCTCGCCTGTCTTCCATGACATCAGATGGTACGAGACTCACGAAGAGCAATACACGAACTGGGATTCATGAATTTATTGACAGGTTGACCCTGTGTGCGCATCATGAAACTGCCCCTGAGCGGGGGCGACCGCCCTGCCCAGACCCGGCGCCGCTTCCGACAGTGGCGGAAACCCGACTGGAGAGCACCCCGTGGAACGCCTCACAAAGGATGGCCTCGACCAGCTGACCGCCGTCCTCACGGCGCGGATCGGCGACCCCCGGGTGGTGCCGGCCACCACGGGCGGGTACTCGTTGCGACACACCGTCGCCCACGCCATCCGTGGCGTCGAGGCGTACCTCGACCTGGCCACCGAGGAGCCCGCCCATCCCCACCTGGCGCGCTCCCGGGCGCAGGCGGAGGAACTGTGGGCGGTCCTGGAACGCGCCACAGCCCTGCTGGCCCACACCCCCACGCCGCCCACAGCCCCCACGGCCCCCACGCCGCCCACAGCCCCCACGGCCCCCACGACGCTCGCAGCCCCCACGAGGCCCAAGGCCCTCGCGCGGCCCAAGCCCCCCACGAGGCCTGCCGCCCCCGCGGCGTCCGTCCCCGCCTCCGCGGCCACGCCCGCGGAACGGGCGATCGGCGGCCGGAGCACCATCCCGGCGCCCGCCTCGGCGCACGAAGCGCACGACGACCGCCCCGGCGAGCGAAAGGATCGACCGATGACGCGGGTCAGCCCCTCCCCCATCGACCCGTCCTCCCGCGCGACCCTCACCATCGCTCGCATCGGGTCCGTCCTCGTACTGCGCCTGGCGGGTGAACTCGACCTGGCGAGCACCACGATCCTCGACGAGGCCTCGGCCACGGAGGCGTCCGCGCTCGTCTTCGACCTGTCCCGCCTCGACTTCTGCGACTCCACGGGCCTGAACATCCTGCTGAGGCTGCGCCTCGCGGCGGAGCGCCGGGGCATCCCCGTACACGTGGCGGCGGCCCCCCGCCAGGTGGCCCGCCTGCTGGAGATCACGGGCGCCGCACGGATCTTCCGCATGCACGACAGCGTGGAGACGGCGATGAGCACGCTGGACGGAGAACGGGGCTGAGGCACGGGTCCCTTTCCGGCTCCGGCCCACCGGCCTCGTGAGGGGGAGTCGGCAGCGTTCTTGCCGGGGCCGGCGTCCTGCGCGACCGTATTCATGTCGGGGCGATGCCCGGAGGCGGTCTGTCTCCGGACGGTGCGCTTCGGACGGAAGAGTTCACGGCTGCGGGAGTCTCGTGAGGAGCAGCCAGGTGGGACATGACACCCCGTAAGCCCTGTGACCCTGTTGTCCGGCGAGTCCGCGTGTTGCCGTTCGACGCCGAAGCCGCGGCACGTCTGTCCGCGTGGGCCTCGGCGGACAGCGGTGCCCTCTTCGCCGCCGACCTGGATCTGCGCGGGATGGATCTGACCGGAGCCGACCTCACCGAGGCGGGGCTGTCCGACGCGTGTGCGGCGGGGACAACGCTGTGCGGAGCGGACATGTACCGGGTGTCGTGGGCGCGCGCGGACCTCACCGGAGCAAATCTGTCCCACAGCTGTTTGGTGAAGGCGGAGTTGGACGATGCCGATGTGCGCGATGCGGTGCTGAGCGGCGCCGACCTCACCAGCGCGTCCTTGTGCTGGGCGAACGCCCGGGGCACCGGGTTCCGTGGAGCCCGATTCGTCGGCACGGCGCTGCTGGGCACCGATCTGCGCGGCGCCGACTTGACGCGAGCCGTCTCCGAACGGGCCTCACTGTCCGTCACATTGGACCGTACGACCCTGTTCACCGGCGCCACCGGCTCCCTGTACGGACCCGTCACCGTGCTCGACGGCCGGGAACGCTCCGAGATCGACGGCCCCGCCCTCCAGCGATTCCTCGCCGAACGTGGCGCGCACGTCGAAGTCCTGGCGCCCTGACCGAGCGAAGGCGAGAGTCGTCGGGCACCATCTCCGATCGAGCGAGCACGACCGGCCCGGCGTAAAGGTACTGAGCAGTCCGCAACGGAACAGCTCCCGGGCTTTCTCTCCTTCCACGTCCTTGGCAGCCTGGAGACGGCCCTGCACTTGGGCGGCTCAGGCGGATGATGAAAAGGCCGCTGTTCCGCACCCGCGAACCGAGTCCGTAAGGAAGAGTCATGCCCTACTTGATGCGCTCACCGCAGGAGTGCGCCTCGTGGACCTGGGAGCTCGAGTCGGCCGGCCAAGATCTTGGCTCGGTGCTGGCCACTGCGGCACGCATCTCGTCTGTGTTCCGTGATCACGGTCTGCTCCGTCCGAACCGGCTCGCGTGGGGGTGGTTCGTCTTCGGGGAGGGACAGCTTCGTGGCAGTGCGCAGATCAGCCTCATGGGTCTCGAGCTCGACAGCGTGACGCTGGCCGAGGAGATCCAGCGGTATCGACCCGTGGGCATCCCGAAGGCGCACGCCAGAACCGTCAGCTTGCGCGGACCTGGCGTCTGGATCGACGCGGACGGCACCGAGCGACAGGAGGACACCCTTGTCGAACTGATCGTTCATCACGATCGCACCGGGGTCGCGGCAGATGTCTCCGTCCACCACGACATCTGGATGCCCGTCGACTTCGCGGGCGTTCCCCATCCAGCCGTGTACGCGGCCAACGCACCCCGTCTGGAATCAGCCCTGCGGGCAGTGGAGGCGGAGTTGGGAGTGCCGGCCGAGCCCGGCGAGGGGACCTACTTCGGAATCGCCGACGGATACGGGCTGGCCGAACCCGAGTTGGACGACAACGGCCGGGGCCCGGATCTGACCGACCACCTCTGACAAGAACGAGAACGGGCAAGGGTCGTCAGGAACCGATCCCCTGCCGAGAAGAATGCTGGCAGACAGCTGGTCGACCCCAGGGCCGCACACAAGATCGCGATCCTGGAAATCCACGAACCGAAGGTATTCGAACCGTGCTTCGAGGATGACTCCGCCACCGTTTCACTGAATGAACTGCAAAACCCGCGAGGAACCTCCATGCCCATTCTGATGCGCGCCCCGGAGGAGTGTGCCTCCTGGGTATGGGAACTAGATGAAGTCTCCACTCCAAGCCTGAAGCCCGCCCTGGCGACGGCGGCACGAATATCTGCGGTATTGAGCGATCACGGCCTGCTGAAGCCAAACGGCCTCGAATGGACTGGTTCGTCTTCGGCGCGGGCGGACTCGGTGTGCGAACCAGACTCTCCCTGGCGGGAACGTCGATCAATGACGCGCACTTGGTGACCCACGCTCTTGGGTCCAAGCCGGTGGGTTCGCCGGATGCCGAGATGTCCGACATCCTCGTGACCGGGACGGGGACCTGGGTCGACGCGCAAGGGGAGCAGCACCAGGAACAGCGCCTCGTCGAGTTGACGGTCTCTCCCGCTTCCATCGGCCTGTCCGCGGAAGGTGGCCGTCTTCCACGACACCTGGGGTGATTACGAAATCCAGCGGCCCAACGCTCTCCGCTTGGCCTCAGCCTTGCGAACGCATGATTCACTGCTGGGTGTGTCACCCGATGTGCTGGACGGTCGCAGCCCTGATCTCACCGGCAGGTTGTGATCGCGCTTTCCTGATACGGGCCACTGGCCCTGGTGAGAACAGCAAGGTGCGCGCCCTGTGACCGACATGGCTCCGGGTGCCGCACCTGTCCGATCCCGGAGGCACGTACCCTCGGCGCCGGACGCCGCGCCCCCAACCTGTGGGCCTCTGCACGGTGGGCCAATACCTCCTGATCCCACCGCGACGCCGTCCGAGCTACTTCCGGAAGACGACGCACCGACGATGGATTGGAAAAGACCTCACATGACCGTCCAGGTTCCCCGGCACGGCTGGAAGCGGGCCAAGATGACTTTCTTTCCGCCGAATTGGACGGAAAGCGATGTTCGACGAGCCCTGACGAAGGCTTTCGAGAACGCAACCGTAAAAGACCCGGACCTTTGCCTGTGGAAGGTCGCTATAAAGGGGTAGACTTCGAGGGCTATTACGACCCGAAGACCGAACATGCCTTGACTAAGCATCCGCTCATGCCCAAGAAATAGGAACCCAAGTGACTATCCGCACCACTTACTACACAGAAGACGCCAGGGAGCTCCCGAGCTTCACGGGCCCGGCCGAACTCAAAATTCTCGGCCACTGGGTGACGAGCGATATCCAGCTGTCACCGTATGCTGTTCTCGAAGCCATCGACCTCGCGCGAACCGCACAGGCCAACCCTGCTTTCGAACCCGAGAGCATGGACGGGAACGCCTTCACCGTAACGTTCAGCCCTGAGGGCCTCGTCGTGGAAAACCTGTACGTCGACCATGTGCGCGGTGAGTTTACTCTCGATCAAGCGCTTCGAGTGCTACTGGACTTCTGGGAGTACTGCCGTCAGGCCATCCCCGCCAAGATTGAAGACCGACGCCGGGAATACCTCGAAGACCACGGAAGGGACCCGCTGGCCGGCATCCGGGACCCGACAGATTGGCAGGCCCACGCGTGGCGCGGGCCCGGGACCTGGATCGATGCGCAAGGAAGCAGCACCAGTAACAGCGCATGGTTGAGCTGACGGTCTCTCCTGATTCCATCGGCCTGTCCACGGAAGTCGCCTTCTTCCACGACATCAGGGATGGGTGCGGCTTTCCTGGCCGCCTGCATCCGGAGATCCAGCGGCACGACGCCCCCGCCTGACTTCAGCCCCGCGAACTCGTCAACGTTCACGCGGGCGGCAAGGCGCGGGCCCGAGCGCACGCTCCACATCCGGATGAGCCAACGGGATCGTCCAGCCACGGGCCCCAGGGCAGCAACGGGGTGGGCCGGCCAACGACTCCGCACAATGCGTCTCACGATCACGCCGGGCCGGGCAAGGGGCACGACACTGGAGGCCCCACCACTCGGCCCACGGTGGTGGAGAAGGCTCGACCGGAAAACCAAGAGGCGACAACAACCCGGCGCACACCGGCGGCTTCCACCGCCACTGGCCACACGATACGCCGAGGCACGCAATGCGATTGATACGCAATTTCGGGCGACCACCATCGACGATGGTGGTGCGGAAGTCGCGTAGGCCGCTGGACTACTGGTAGCAGTGCTCGACATCAAGAACGGCACCAAGAGCAGTCTCACGCCCGAACTCCTGCGCAGGATACAGTCGAAGGCGGACGCAATGAACGCCACGGTTGAGCTACGCTTTGAAGACGGGTCCATTACTGTCGAGCCAACTCCATGAGTTCATAGCAATACAGGAGAAACATGTCCATCTTGTTGCGCGCGCCACAGCACACGGGGGCCTGGAACTGGGACCTGGAAGAGCACTTCGCGCCCGGCCTCGGATCCGCCCTCACAACGGCAGCCCGCATGGTGGAAGTCCTGCGTGAGCATGGACTGATGCACAGGGCTGAGGGGCTGCGGTGGGGCTGGTTCACCAAGGGAATCGGCGGGCTGGGAATTACCACTGAATTCTCGCTCCTCAACAGGACACTCGATGACAAGGACCTCCCTCGCCGCATCCTGGGCTGCCGACCGGAGGAATTCCCCGAGGCGGAGATCCTGGGCATCTTCGTGCTCGGCAGGGGTACCTACATCGACGCGTCCGGCCGTGAGCATTCAGAAGACGGTCTGGTCGGGCTCATCATGCATCCCGCGGAGGACGGGCTGTCAGCAGTTCTGGAGGTCTACCACGACGTTTGGGCGGATTACGACTTCTTCGGCCGTCCCCACCCACAGGTCTACGGGCACAACGCACCGCGCCTGTCCGCCGCTCTACGGGACCTCGACGCGCTGCTCGGAGTTCCGGCGGATCCCGGGGAGTCGACGTACTTCGGCGTGACGGAAGGCTACGGGTTGGCCCGCACCGAGCCGGACGAACTGATCGACGGCCTGGGGCTCGACCGGTCGGACAAGCTCTGATCGACATGGCTCCGGGGGCCGCGCTTGGCCGGTCCCGGAGCCACGACTCCTCCTCAACCGGTGGGCTTCGGCGCGGAGCGGCCAACAGACCTGTACCTGCGGATCAGGCTGGGGATGGATCCCGACGGGGCGCTGATCGAATCGTGGGAGGCAATGGTCACCGCGATGCAGGTGGGTTCCGCCATGTTCGCTGCCGCGGGGAATACCGAAGGCTCGGTGGAATGCCGGATCGACCACAAGGTGCGCACCATTCCGGCGGTCGGTCCGCAGTATTTCGCTCACCCCGGTAGTTGGCTCACCGCCTTCTGGCATGCCATCGTCTGCCGGGACCAGCAACGCATGCACCAGCTGTGCTCCTTCAGCCTCGATCGACTGCGTGCCTCCGAGGTCACCATCGACGAATTCCAGTACCACTGGGTCGACACCCTCCAGACCTACGGACCGAACGTCCCTGTCTCGTCGAGGAGTTGACCACCACCTTCGACACCTCGCACCCCGATGTCGCCCGCGTCGCCCCCCGCGACCTGCTCGACCAGCAGCTCTACCCGCCCATCAACCTCTACCGCCGCTTCGTCCGCCGCGATCACGAGGGCTTCAACCAAGCACTCCTGGAGGCGTTGGAAGCCCATAAGTCCTACTGGACGGCGGACGAGGACCGCGAAGAGTCGGTCGAAGGGTCCCTCGCCCTCGGCCTCCTGGCGATCGGCTATCTCGCCTACGACGCGGGGTTTCCCATCGAGGTCGAATCGCCCTACCTTCCCCAGCACTTCCGAGCGGGTGCGGGCGGTGCGGGTGCTGCCCGCCGAACTGCCCGAGGCCGCGCTCCCCGGGGTCTCCGCCGAGCCCCGCCGCATGCCGGCCGGACTCGGCAACCACTGTCCCCCTTCCTGCCGTTCGTGCCCTCCGCGCCCGACATCGGCCTGCACTTCGTGATCACCCGCCGGGTGGCGGGCGCCTCGCGCGGCCTGTACGACCCGTTCCTCCAGGCCCTGCGGGAGAGCGGCACGTCGGGGCTGATCCTCTCCGGCGACCGCACCGAGGGCCCGTTGCTGTCCGGCGTCGCGGCCGGACCGCGGCCTCCCGGGCGCGGCACGCTGGTGCGGCGCGGGGAGTCCCCGCGGCTGGTGCAGACCGCGTTCGTCCCCGTCGCCCCTTCGCACCCCCGGGAACACCAGTGACCACGGACTTCATCGCGCTGACCCCGCGCATGCCCGACCCGCGCACCATGGCGGCGGCCTTCGTCAGCCATCTCGCCCGGGAGCTCGACGGGCGGGTCTGGCCGCCCGGCCGCGAGGTGCCGACGGCGGCGGCCCGCACGCCCGGCACCGTGCCGCCGCCCGCCCCGGAACCGGTCGCCGCGCGGTAGCCCCGCCCCCGTATCGCGGATCACACCGCCCCCTGGAATGCCATGACCCACCGGCCGGTTGGGGATTGTCAGTGCGGCGCGCGCGGTGTGCGTCGTGGACCGGATCGTTCTTGCGAGGAGTACCCGTGACCCTCACCGCCTCCGCCGGCCGTGCCGCGGACATACTGTCCCGGCCGGTCTCGATCAACGGCCTCAAGGTCGCCAACCGCATCGCGATGGCCCCCATGACGCGGCAGTTCTCCCCGGGCGGCGTGCCCGGCGAGGACGTCGTGTCGTACTACGCGCGCCGGGCCGCCGCCGGTGTCGGGCTGATCGTCACCGAGGGCACCTACGTCGACCACCCCTCGGCCGGCGACAGCGACCGCATCCCGCGCTTCCACGGCGAGGAGCAGCTCGCGGGCTGGGCGAGGGTCGCCGAGGCGGTACGGGCCGCGGGCGGCGCGATCCTTCCGCAGCTGTGGCACATCGGGATGCGCCGCGCGCCGGGCCGCCCGCCGTTCGCGGACGCGGTCCCGGTCGGGCCGTCGGGCCTGCGCGTGGACGGCACCGAGGGCGAGGGGCGGGCGATGACCCGTCAGGACCTCGACGACGTGATCGGCGCATTCGCCCGTGCGGCGGCCGACGCGGAGCGCATCGGCTTCCACGGCGTCGAACTGCACGGCGCGCACGGCTACCTCATCGACCAGTTCCTGTGGTCGCGCACCAACCGGCGCACCGACGCGTACGGCGGCGACCCGGTCGCCCGCACGCGGTTCGCGGCCGAGGTGGTGGCGGCCGTGCGGGAGGCGGTGTCGCCGACGTTCCCGGTGGTCCTGCGCTACTCGCTGTGGAAGATGAACGCCTACGACGAGCGCCTCGCGGACACCCCGGAGCAGCTGGAGGCGATCCTCACCCCGCTGTCCGAGGCCGGGGTGGACGCCTTCCACGCCTCGACCCGCCGCTACTGGGACCCGGCCTTCGACGGCTCGGACCTCAACCTGGCGGGCTGGACGAAGAAGCTCACCGGCAAGCCGGTCATCACCGTGGGATCGGTCGGCCTGAACGAGGAGTTCAGCGCCTCCTTCCGGGGCAAGGGCTCGTCCGTCCGCGGCATCGAGGACCTGCTCGACCGCCTGGAGCGCGACGAGTTCGACCTGGTCGCGGTGGGCCGCGCACTCCTCCAGGACCCCGAGTGGGCCGCGAAGGTCCTGTCCGGCCGCTTCACGGACCTGGCCCCGTACGACGCGGAGTCCCTGAAGTCCTTGAGCTGAGACGGCTGCGCCGAGACCCGGCCCCCGTGCGATCGCCCATCTGGCGTGCTGACGGGGGCCGTTGGCCATCCGTCGCGTCCCGGTAGCATCGCGAACCGGATCCGTCGGAGGGGAAGGGGCGGTAGGCATGCCATCGACGAGACGCGGACTCAGTTACTGGGCGTACGGGGATTACGAGACACCAGCCGAGTCCGGTGCCTCCAGCGCCGGACAATCGGCCGACAGCAGTGAGGGCTTGCTCTTCGTACCCGCGCATCCGCAGCGGTCGGCTGACGGCAGTGTTGCCACGGGCCACGTGGTCTTCGAACTCCTCGAAGGTCCTGAAGGGCCGGTCCCTGTCGGGTTCACCGAACTGGGCCTGCTGACAGAACGGTTGGGCAGCGCGCAGCCGTGGGCCGCTGCCCGTGCACCGGAGTTCGTCGCGCTGATGCGTCGCGCGGGACTGGGCCCGGTCCACCTCGATCCCGACATCGCCCCGCACGCCCGCCGCTGGACGGAGAAGGACCTCGACCAGTACAGGACGGAGAAGTCGTGAGCGCCGATCTCCAGCTGGTCCTGAGTGACCTGAAGAGCATGTCGGGCACTTTCACCCAGCAGTCCAAGGTCTACCGGGACGTCAAGCCGAAAATCACTCCACCGATCGCGGACAGCGGTGACGACGGCCTCGACCAGTTGATCAGGATGGTCATGGAGACGATCGACGGGTTGCACACCAAGATGTCCGACCTGATCGAGGAGCACGGAGAGAAGCTTGGTTACGCCCACGACTCCTTCCAGCGCCATGACATCGATGTGCACGGTGTCTTCGAAGACCTCATGCCCGATGAGTGAGAAGACCTCGAACTCGATGAATGAGGAGACGGGGCGTGATGGGTGACAGTTGGGTCGGCGGGGACATAGCGGGGCTCCAGCACATGGGGCAGACGCTGACCTCGGCACAGCACGACCTGGAAGGTGTGGTCAAACCCCTGAGCGGGAAGGTGGACGCCCTCGTCGGCGACGCGGGGTGGAAAGGGGAGGCGGCGGAGGAATTCCGGCGCAAGTGGAGTGACGACGCGCTCACGGCCGGCGCCCTGTCCACCTTCGTGGGCGAGATCGGTGCCACACTGACGCAACTGGCCGACAACCTCTCGTCGGCGGAGAACGCTCTCTACAACGCGGCACACGAGGCGCAGCGACAGGGCGTCGCAGTCGGCCCGAAGGGCGAGCCGCAGCCGCTCATGACGAGCGACCCGCCCAGCATTGCCGATCAGAAGGCCATCGCTGGCCTCAAGGAGTACGACATCGTCTACAGGACGATCGTGCAGTCCGCCCAGCAGGCCCGGCTCGACGCCGCCGAGCGCCTCAAGAAGCTGTATGACGACGTGAACCCCGACGGGTCGATGAAGAAGGCGGACCAGGCGACCGTCTCCGCCCTTCTGCGCGACCTGTACGCGGTCAAGGACGACATGCGGTCGGCGGCGGCCGAGAAGGCCGAAGCCGAGTTGAAGCGCGCGTCGGCACAGACCGACAGCGCGTACGACGCGTTGAGCGCCGAGCAGCGGAAGCTGAAGGCTGCCGGCAAGGGGATCCCCGCGGACCTCCCCGAGGACGCCGCCTACCGGCAGTCGATGCACGAGGTCAAGACCCTCTACACGCAGCTCGACTCCATCGAGCACAGCCGCACCACCTTCGACAAGGCCGTCAACTACAAACTCACCGACGCCGTGCGCGACTACAGGATCGTCGAAGGCGCGGACAAGCTGCCCGACTTCCTCAAGGACGTTCCGGTCCTGGACATCGCGGCGGCCACCGCCGCGGCGGGGTTCGAGGCCGACGAGGACCATGAGAAGGGCTGGTCGTGGACGCATTCCGTAGTGGTGGACGGCGGCGCCGCCCTCGGCGGGCTGGCGGCGGGTGCGGCGGTCGTGGCCGCGGCGCCTGAGGAACTCGTGGGTGGTGCCGCCGCGGCGACCGGTGCCGCCGTGGCGGGGGGCGTGATGCTGGTGACCGTGGGCGTCGACAAGGCGTTCCACGAGCACTGGAGCGAGGACATCCACGACCACGGCGTCCTCGGTGGCGTCGCCCACGGCACGGCCGACGTCGCCTCGGGATCGTGCAAAACCGTGTGGGGCGCCATGAAGGGACTGGGCAGTGGCATCGCGAATGTCTTCTGAACGGCCCTCCCGGGGCGCACTCGGCGTCGAACCACAGCGTGTACGGGGTCTCGGGACGACCTGGGTCGAGCGGGGTAAGGCCTACTGGGTCCGCCGGAGCTGGCTTCTCCTCGTCCGTCTGATCATGGTGCTGAGCAGCGCACTCCTGGCTGGAGCGGGGTGGCGGACGCTGGTCGGGGCCTCGTGGGCGGCCGGGTGGCGGGGTGCGCTGGACGTCGCAACTGGTCTGATCGTCGTCGTGGGGATGCTGGCCGCCGCCCGGGACGTCCTCACGGCCTACAGGCTGCGACTTACACCGCAGGAGTGGCGGGCGCGCAACGCCGAGCGTCGGGCCAGGCATCCGTTCCTGACCGCCCCGGCCGTGGTCAACACGCTCGTCCTGGTGTGCCTTCCGGTCTCCGGGCCGCTTCTCCTCGGCTACCTGGCCGTCTACCTGATCGGCGTCTCATGCGGGCGCGAACTGCCCGCGGAACGCGGGGCGCGGGCGGACCTCGAACGGCGGGCCGGGATGTCCTGAGCGTCGCGGACCACACGTGGCCGACGCGGGGGGGGCGCTTCCGGCAGGCGCGTTCCGGTCGTTCCGCTGGTTCAAGTCGTTCCGGGTGTTCCGGGTGTTCCGGTCAGGTGAACGTTCGAGTGGCGGCGGGCGAGGTGGGGAGGGGGCGTTTACGGTGGTTCGGTGTTGTTCGTTCCCTGGTGGGCCCTCGTCTCGTCCGGGTTCGCGCCCGTGGCGCTGGTCGCCGGGTGGTGGGTCGCCGAGGCGCTCCAGGGGCCCGCGTACGACCCGGTGACGCAGACGATCAGCGTGCTGGCGGCGGTGGGGGCTCCCGGCTACTGGGTGATGACCTCGACCCTCATCGCGCTCGGCGTCTGCCACCTGCTGACCGCGCGCGGCCTGCGTCCCGCCGCACCGGCCGGGCGGCTGGCGCTGGCCGGGGGCGGGGTGGCGGCGATCGCGCTCACGCTGGTGCCCGCGCCGGTGAGCGGGGGCTCGCTGCGGCACGGTGCCGTCGTCGTGATCGGGTTCGCGCTGCTCGCCCTGTGGCCGGTGCTGGCGGCGGGCCGCGGTGCGGGCGTGCCGTGGGGGCTCAGGCCCGTGCCGACGCTGCTGGTGAGCGCGTTGATGTGCGCGGGGGCCGGGTGGTTCGTGCTGACGCTGCTGGACCACGGCCCGACCGGCGTGGCCGAACGCGTCCTGACGGAGGCGCAGACGCTGTGGCCGCTGGTCGTGGTCGTGTCGTGCCCGCGCGGCGGGACCGCGCGCGCCACGTCGCGTTCCCCGGGGCAGCCGCGGGGCGGCTCCGGGGAACGCGACGGGTGACGGCTCGCGCGGACGGCGCGCTGCCGCTCAGGCCTCCAGGTCCGACTCGTCCGCGCCGGCGCGGCCGGGCTCGGCGGTCACCGAGCGCGCGTTGAGCACGTGACCGACGAACAGGTCGTAGGCCACCGCGCCGACCAGGCCGCCGACCAGCGGCCCGACGATCGGGATCCAGAAGTAGTGGTCGAACCACTGATAATGGCCGGGCAACGCGATGCTTCCCCAGCCCATGATGTACGTCCACAGCCTCGGGCCGAAGTCACGCGCCGGGTTGATCGCGTACCCGGCGTTGGTGCCGATGCTCAGGCCGATCGCCACGACGACCATGCCGGTCAGGAACGGGCCGAGGTTCGCGGCGGGCGCGGTGTTGCGGGTGTCGATCAGCGCGCAGATCAGCATCAGCAGCACAGCGGTGCCGATGACCTGGTCGAGGAACGGGCCCCACCACGAATGCCCGAAGTACTGCGCCGGGAACGTGGCGAAGATGGAGAACGTGCCGAGCGACTTGTCTCTGGGCAGTCCCGCCTTCTGGTTGAACGCGTTGATCGCCCAGCTGTACGCGGAGAACACCACCGCCGCGCCGAGGAACGCGCCCACCAGTTGCGCGGCCCAGTAGGGGCCGACCTTCCGCCATGGGAACCCGCGCCGGGCGGCGAACGCCAGGGTCACCGCCGGATTGAGGTGGGCGCCGCTGATGCCGCCGGCCACGTAGACACCGAACACCACCGCGAAGCCCCAACCGAAGGCGATGATCAGCCAGTTGCCCGGTCCGAAGGCGGTCACCTGCCGACCGGAGCCGGGAAGGCCCACCACCGCCACGGCCACCGAGCCGGTACCCAGGACGATCAGGGTGAAGGTCCCCAGGAGTTCCGCGAGCAGCTCCCCGCCGAGGCCCTCCCGATAACCCCGACGCCGTGGAGTGCTCACTTCCGCCGCTTGTGCCATCACTCCTCCAGACCTCGACAGTCCAGATTCAACCCTTTATCTAGGGTTTACCACGGTTCTCCGTGTACCGCGATGGGAGCAACGTGACATGCGCCCTGGTCAGGGCTGTGGCAGGGGCCCTTTTCACGTCCAGGGTGCGGGGCCGGTGCCGGAGGCCCAGGCGGCCGGGGCGGTCTCGTCGAGGGGGCGGATGCCGACGATCTTCTGGACGTCGCCGGAGGGTTCCTGGCCCGTGGTCGTCACCCTGCCGGGTGCTCGCCCTACCGGTTCAGCAAAGCGCGCTCCCAGTGCTGGGTGTCGGCGTACTCGCGCATCGCCGCTATCCGTCCGTCGCGGACCACGAAGACGCCGATGTTCTTCTGGTCGTACGCCCTGCCGGTCTTCCCCGTGGCCCACGAGTCCCACTCGACGAGCACCTGGTCGCCGTCGCCGAAGACGTTCGTGACGCGCAGGCCGATCTCGCGGGTCGCGTCGAGGTGGGCGAAGGCCGTGGCGAGGAAGCCGTCGACGACCTGGTCGCGGCCCTGCCACAGCCCGGAGATGGGCAGGTCGCCGCCGTACCAGCAGGTCCCGTCCTCGGCCCAGGAGTTGACGACCGCCTCCTGGTCGCCGTCCCGCACCGCGGCGAAGTAGCGCAGGACCACCTGCTTCGGGTCGTCGCCGGTGGTGCCGTGGTCCGCTTCCACCGCTGCCGTCCTCGTGGTCATGTCCGCTCCCTCTGCCCACGTTCCCGTAAGGCGGTTTCCGTGCTCCGGACCCGCCCTTTCCCTGACGACCTCCAGTCAACTCGCCTCGCCCGCACCGGCCAACGCCCATCCGCGAACGACTGCCATCACGCGAAGTGATCGCCGCACGGGCCTTGCCTCTTCGCGCGACCGGCGGGACCATCCGCTGCCATGTCCCTGTCATGCACGGTTCCTGTCCGGGCGCGTTGGCCGCGTGCCCTGTGCGCCCTGCTGCTCACCGCCCTCGCCACGACCGCGATGCCGCTCCCGACCGCCTCCGCCACGCAGGCCTCCCCCGCGCAGGCCCCCGCCACGCAGGCCCCCGCCACGCACGCCGCCCCCGCCTCGCCCCCTCGCCTCACCGACGCCCTCGGCCGCGTGCTCCAGCTGCGCGGGCTCAACCTCGGCAAGGACGACACCGTCACCCCCGCCCGCCTCGCGCAGGTCGCCCGCTCCGGGTTCGACCTCGTACGGCTGGACATCCAGTGGTCCGAGGTGGAGCCCGCGCCGGGGCACTTCGACACCGGCTACCTGCGCTACCTCGACCGCGTCCTCGGCTGGGCCGACCGCGACCGGCTGCGCGTCCTCGTCGACTGGCACCAGGACGTCTTCGGGCCCGCCTTCGGCTTCGACGGCGCCCCGGCCTGGGCGACCAGGACCGACGGGCTGCCGTTCGCGCCCGACCCGTCGGGGAACTGGTTCGACGACTACTTCCAGCCCGCCGTGCAGGCCGCCTTCCGCCACCTCTACGACGACGCCGACCTGCGCGCCGCCCAGGCCGCCGCGTACACGAGGGTCGCCGAGACCCTGCGCGGGCACCGCTCGCTGCTCGGCTACTACCTGTTCAACGAGCCGTTCGGCCCGGTCCCCGACCCCACCGACCTGCCGGCCGCCTCCGCCGCGCTGGAACGCGGGCGGCTCGCCGCGATGTACCGGCGGCTGATCGGCGCCGTGCGCACCGCCGACCCGGACGCCTGGCTGTTCGTCGAGCCCACCGTCCTCGTCGGCCAGGGCGTGCCCACCCAGCTGCCCGGCTTCCGCGATCCGCGCCCCGGCGCGCCCAGGATCGGCTACGCGCCGCACGCCTACGACACCTCCGTCGAGGACGGCGCCGACTGGAACCCGGACGACGGCTTCGTCACCGCGTACGAGAACGCCATCCGCGGCTACCCGGCCGCGCACCGCATGCCGGTGCTGGTCGGCGAGTGGGGCCCGCCGCAGGCCGTCACGCCGGGCAACGCCGAGCTGGTGCGGCGTCAGGTCGCCTCCATGGCGGGCTTCGCCACCGGATGGGCGATGTGGTACGACTGCGCGGCGCCGGACGGCGGCGGCTACTGCGCCTACACGCCGGACGGCATGCCCGCGCCGGGCAAGGCCCCCGCGTTCGCGCCGTACGCGCGGGCGGTCGCCGGGACGCCGGTCGCGGAGTCGTACGACCCGGGCACCGCCACGTACACCCTGACCCTCACGGCGAACGCGGTCAGCCGCCGCGCCCCGACCGTCCTCAGCACGCCCACGACCGCCTGGCCCACGACCCCGCGGGTCACGGTGAGCGGCGCGCCGCACGCCGACGTGCGGTCGGGGAACGGCCGGGCGCTCATCACGCTGCGCGGAGTACGGAACGGGACCCGGGTCACGGTGACGGTCCGACCGCGCGGGACCCGGTGACGGTCCGACTCCGCGGGACCCGGTGACGGCCCGACCCCGCGGGACCCGGTGACGATCCGACCGCTCGGGTGAGCCCGCGGGCACGGTGGCCACCCGCCGCTTACGCTGAGCCCAGGGGGCCGCTGGAGCGACGACGGGAGCGGGACAGGGATGGCCGACTCCCCCGGGGCCGGGGCCGGGCGCCTTCGGGCGTGGCTGCTGGAAGGGCTGGCCGACATGGCCAGGAACCAGCAGGGCCCGCACGCCGTGCCGCAGCCCGCGCACAAGGGCCAGCGGTGGTGGCGCGTGATGTGCCTGACCGGTGTGGACTACTTCTCCACCCTCGGCTACCAGCCGGGCATCGCCGCGCTCGCGGCCGGGCTGCTCTCCCCGGTGGCGACGGTCGTGCTGGTCGTCGTGACGCTGGCGGGCGCGCTGCCCGTCTACCGCCGGGTGGCCGTGGAGAGCCCGCACGGCGAGGGCTCGATCGCGATGCTGGAGCGCCTGCTGTCGTTCTGGCAGGGGAAGCTGTTCGTGCTGGCGCTGCTGGGGTTCGCCGCGACGGACTTCCTGATCACCATCACCCTGTCGGCCGCCGACGCCGCCACCCACCTGGTGGAGAACCCGCACTTCACCAACGCCCTGCACGGCGACCAGGTGATCATCACTCTCGTGCTGATCGCGCTGCTCGGCGCGGTCTTCCTCAAGGGCTTCCTGGAGGCCATCGGCGTCGCCGTCGTCCTGGTCGGCGTCTACCTCGCGCTCAACGTCGTCGTGGTGGGCGTCGGCCTGTGGCACGTCGTCACCGCCGCCCACCTGGTCACCGACTGGACGCACGGCCTGACCGCCGCGCACGGCAACGTCGCCGCGATGATCGGCGTGTCCCTGGTGATCTTCCCGAAGCTGGCGCTGGGCATGTCCGGCTTCGAGACCGGCGTGGCGGTGATGCCGCACGTCAAGGGCGACCCGGGCGACACCGAGGACCGCCCGACCGGCCGCATCCGCGACACCCGCAAGCTGCTGACCACGGCCGCCGCGATCATGAGCGCCTTCCTGATCGTCACCAGCTTCATCACCACCGTGCTGATCCCGCAGTCCGAGTTCAAGGCGGGCGGCCCCGCCAACGGCCGCGCGCTGGCCTACCTCGCGCACCAGTACCTCGGCGCGTCCTTCGGCACGGTCTACGACTTCTCCACCATCGCCATCCTGTGGTTCGCCGGGGCCTCGGCGATGGCCGGGCTGCTCAACCTGATGCCGCGCTACCTGCCGCGTTACGGCATGGCACCGCAGTGGGCGCGGGCGGTGCGGCCGATGGTGCTGGTCTTCACGCTCGTCGCGTTCCTGGTCACCTGGCTGTTCGACGCCAGCGTCGACAAGCAGGGCGGCGCGTACGCCACCGGTGTGCTGGTGCTGATGAGCTCGGCGGCGATCGCGGTCACCATCGCCGCCCGCAAGGCGGGGCAGCGGCGGTGGACGGCCGGGTTCGCGGTGATCGCGCTGGTCTTCCTCTACACCACCGTCGTCAACGTCGCCGAGCGCCCGGACGGCGTGAAGATCGGTGCCTGCTTCATCGCCGGGATCATCCTGGTCTCGCTGCTGTCCCGGCTGGCCCGCGCCTTCGAACTGCGGGTCACCGGCGTCGACATGGACGACATGGCGCAGCGCTTCGTGCGCGACGCGGCCAGCCGCGGCCTGCGTTTCATCGCCAACGAGCCGGGCGCGCGGGACGCCGCCGAGTACCGCGACAAGCTGCGCCAGATCCGGCACGACAACGACCTGCCCGGCGCCGACGACCTGATCTTCGTCGAGGTGACGGTCACCGACCCGTCGGAGTTCGAGGCGGCGCTCGTGGTGCGCGGACAGGTGCTGCACGGGCGCTACCGGGTGCTGTCGCTGGAGAGCGCGTCGATCGCCAACTCGCTCGCCGCGCTGCTGCTGCACGTGCGGGACGAGACCGGGCGGGTGCCGCACATCTACTTCGAGTGGACCGAGGGCGGCCCGTTCCGCAACTTCCTGCGCTTCTTCCTCTTCGGGTACGGCGAGGTCGCGCCGGTGACCCGGGAGGTGCTGCGCGAGGCGGAACCGGACCGCGGCAGGCGACCGCGCGTCCATGTCGGATGACGTTCGGATGAACCCGATGAGCGGGTGGGTGAGGGGCACGTCAAGACGGGCGCCCCGCGCGTCAGGGACGCGTCAAGGCGACCGTCCGCGCCCGGCCGCCGGACCTAGCGTCAGCGGTATGCGATGCGCGTGCGGCCTCCCCCGGCACGCTGCCCGTACCGTCGTCGTCCACGACGGGCAGTGGGCCGGCGCGCTGCGCACCGCACTGGCCGTGGCGGCGGCCGAACTCACCGCGGCGTTCGCGCTGGACGCCGCCGCGCGCACCCTCACCCCGGAACGCGCCGCGCTGTGGACGGCGCTGGCGGTCGCGCTGTTCGCGGTGCTGTGCCCGGCCCTCACCAGCTGCGCGCACGGCGTGCTCACGGTGCGCGGGCCGGGGCGCGTACGGCGGGTGCGGCTGGACCGGCTGGTGCGGGTCAGGGTCGACGGCGTGGTCGAACGGACGCTGACGCTGGTCGACGCGGACGGCGGCTCGGCCCGCCTCGACCCGGCCGTACTCGTCGCCAACCCGCTGCTGTGGCACGAACTCGACCACGGCGCCCGCCTCTCGCACGCCGCGGGCCTGCTCACCGACGGCGACCCACGCACCCGCGAGGCGCTGCGGTGGCTCGGCACCGAGATCGACGACCGGATCGCGCGGGAACTGCTGGAGGCGGGCGGCCTGCGCTGAGGCGACGCGCCCGTGGCGGTGGTGGACGCGGTGCGCCCGGCCGACGGTGAACGCGCTGCGCCCCGGCGGCAGTTGCGAGCGCGTCGCACCTGGTCAGGGCCGGTACGACGGTGATGGCCGCAACGGGTTTCGTGTGCCACGGTGAGGTCATGCAGCGTGAGCGGCACCAACACCCCCACGACGACGACGGTCACCACGGGCACGTACAGGGGCACGGTCACCACGACCACGGCGATCACGGGCACGCGCACGGCCGCTCCGGGCTCGCGCACCGGCTGCGGCATCTGCTCGCCCCGCACAGCCACGACTCCGCCGACCGGGTGGACACCGCGATGGAGACCTCACGGGCCGGGCTGCGCACCCTGTGGGTGTCGTTCGCGGTGCTCGCGGTGACCGCGGTCGCGCAGGCCACCGTGGTGGCGCTGTCCGGGTCGGTCGCGCTGCTCGGGGACGCCGTGCACAACGTGGCCGACGCGCTGACCGCCGTCCCGCTCGGCATCGCGTTCCTGCTGGGTCGGCGCGCCGCCACCCGCCGCTACACCTACGGCTACGGCCGCGCCGAGGACCTGGCCGGCGTCGTCATCGTGCTGACCGTCGCCGCCTCCTGCGCCTTCGCCGCGTACGAGGCGGTGGCGCGGCTGCTGCACCCGCGCGGGCTCGACCACCCGGGCGCGGTCGCGCTGGCCGCGCTCGCCGGGTTCGCGGGCAACGAGTGGGTGGCCAGGCACCGCATCCGCACCGGCCGCGCGATCGGCTCCGCCGCGCTGGTCGCCGACGGGATGCACGCCCGCACCGACGGCTTCACCTCACTGGCCGTGCTGCTGGGCGCGGGCGGTTCCGCGCTGGGGCTGCGCTGGGCCGACCCGGTCGTGGGCCTGCTGATCACCGTCGCCATAGCGCTGGTCGCCCGGGACGCCGCCCGCGAGGTCGGGCGGCGCCTGATGGACTGCGTCGACCCGGCGCTGGTGGACGCGGCCGAGGCGGCGCTGCGCGGCGTGCCGGGGGTGCTGGACGTGGGCCGGGTGCGGATGCGCTGGATCGGCCACGCGCTGCGGGCGGAGACCGAGATCGTGGTGGACGCGGCCCTCACCGTGGCGGACGCGCACGGCATCGCGGTGGCCGCGCGGCACGCGCTGGCCCACGCGGTGCCGAGGCTGACCGCGGCCACCGTGCACACCGGCCACGTGGCTCAGTCCACCGCCCCGGCGGCCTCCTCGGCACCGGCGGGCAGCAGCGCGTAGGTGGGGTTGGCCATCGACAGGTAGCCGTCCGTCGCGCCGACCATGCCGTCGGCGCGCAGCTCGGTGCCCGCCTCGATGCCCGGGACCGAGCGGCGGCCGTAGAAGACCAGGACCACGCCGCCGCTCTCGTCGTACAGCTCGCACTCCAGCCGGGGCGAACCGGACACCGGCGTCACCTGCACCGACCGCACCCGGCCGCGTACGACGGCGCGGTGCCGCCAGGCCAGCTCGCCGATGGCGGTCGTCCCGTCGGCCCGGCCGGCCGGCGGTTCGGCGGGCGGCTCGGCGTGGGTCAGCAGGGCGGACGCGGCGCGGCGCACGGCGGGGTGCCGGTTGCCCTCGGCGCGCACCGCGCTCTCGCCCGGCTCGTCCGGGCCGCGCCGCACCCCCGCGACCTCCTCGGCCTCCTCGATCGCGGTGGCCACGTCGAACGGCACGATGGTGGCCGCGACGTGCGGCAGTCGGCTCACCGCCTGGGCGATGGAGTCGCCGAAGCGGCTGTGCAGCAGACGGCCGATGATGGGGCCGTAGGTGCGGCGCGGGATGAGCAGCGTCACCTCGGTGTCGCCCTCGGCGACGGTGCGGGCGGCGAGTTCGGCGGCGGCCCGGCGCACCCGGCGGTCCGGGCACTCGATGATCTCCAGGGAGACATCGGCGGCCCGGCTGGCCTCCCACTCGGCGCGCAGCCGCTCCGCGTTGTGGTCGTCGACCATGAAGTAGACCGCGCGCAGTTCGGTGGGGCGCAGGGCGTGGGCGTAGCGCAGGGCCTTGATGACGGCGAGGTCGAGCCGGTCGACGAGCACGTAGACGACGCTGCGGGTCCAGGTGGGCACCGAGGAGGCGGCGGGCGCGGCGCGCAGCACCTCGCTCTCGGTCCGGTAGCGGCTGTTGGTGCGGATCAGCGCGACGACGCCGATGGGGAAGATGACGACGACCAGCCAGGCGCCCTCGGTGAACTTGGTGATCGCGAAGATCAGCACGACGGCGGCCGACGCGATGGCCGCGGCGCCGTTGATGACCAGCCGCGCGGTGCGGTGCCGCTCGCGGCGGTTCCAGTGGTAGCGGAACAGGCCGGAGGCGGCCATCACGAAGCCGGTGAAGACGCCGATCGCGTAGAGCGAGACGAGCTTGGTGAGGTTGCCGCCGGTGGCGATGAGCAGCGCCAGCGACACCACGGTCAGCACGATGATGCCGTTGGAGAACGCCAGCCGGTGGCCGCGGATGGTCAGCTGCCGGGGCAGGAAGGAGTCCTCGGCGACGAAACTGGCCAGGAACGGGAAGCCGTTGAACGAGGTGTTGCCGCCGGTGTAGAGGATCAGCGCGGTCGCGATCTGCACGAACGCGAACATCACGTTGCCGAACCCGCTCTGGCCGAAGACCAGATGGGCCTCCTGGGCGAGCACGGTCGGGCTGCCGGAGGTGTACGGCATGGCGTGGGTCTGCCAGGCGAGCGTGGAGACGCCCAGCACCAGCACGCCGAGGATGCAGCTCATCACGACCAGCGTGCGGCGGGCGTTGGAGCCCTGCGGGCTCTTGAACGCGCTGACGCCGTTGGAGATCGCCTCCAGGCCGGTCAGCGACGAGCCGCCGTTGGCGAACGCCCGCATCATGATGAAGACCGAGGCGCCCATCAGCAGGCCGCCGCCGGGGTGGCCCAGGCCGATGGTGCCGGACGCGTGCAGCTGGGCGTCGGTGAGCCGGGGCAGGTCGCCGAGCGCCAGCCGCACCAGGCCGACCACCACGGTCAGCCCGGTGGCCAGCACGAACAGGTAGGTCGGCACCGAGAACGCCCGGCCCGCCTCGCGGATGCCGCGCAGGTTGCCGTAGCACAGCAGGCACACCACGCCGACGGTGATCCACAGCTTGTCGTGGTCGATGTCGACGTGCAGCAGCAGCTGGAGCATCGAGGCGACCGCGTCGGTGCCGGCCGCGGTCTGCACGGCGACGGTGACGATGTAGTCGATGAGCAGCGCGACGGCGGCGATCTGGGCTATTCGGGGCCCGAAGTTCTCCCGCGCCACGATGTAGGAGCCGCCGGCCTTGGTGTACGTCATCACGACGTCGCGGTAGGCCAGCGTCAGCAGGAGCAGCAGCGCCAGGATGATGCCGGTGACCGGCATGACCAGGGCGAACCCGGCGACTCCGACGTACGGCAGCAGCTGGGTGAGCATCTGCTCGGTGCCGTACGCGCTGGAGCTGATGCAGTCGGGGGCCAGCACGCCGAGGGCGATGGGCTTGGACAGCTTCTCGTTGTGCAGCTCGGAGGTCACCAGCGGCGGACCCAGGAAGGTCTTCTTCAGCCGGTAGCCGAGGCTCTCGGGGAGATCGACGGCAGGGGACAGCGCCTCGGGGCGCTGGGCGGCGGTGTCGGCCGACTGGGTCGGCGTCGCGGTTGCCATGGAGGGTTCCGTTTCGGCTGAGCAGGTCCGTTGGAGTTTTCTTAACGCAGCCCGAACCCCCGAATCGGACGTTTCACGTGAAACCGGAGCCGGTCTTAACGCCCTCTTGTCGCCGGAAAGCAGCCCGAACGGGAAAAAGAGACGGCCGCCACACACCGGGTGTGTGGCGGCCGTCGTCACGGAGAGGGGGGCGAGGGGCGCGGGGCCGGTCGGACCGGCGGGCGCCGGCTGCAAAGACGATCAGCGACTGGAAGGGCGCCTCCGTGGCTCGCCAGAGGCTCACCAATGGTGACGTTCCCCGGCAGAAGTTGACGGACCGGACCCCGCACCCAACATGCTGGAGCAGCCGAGTAGTAATTGCAAGTAGTGCGCAATAGTGTGGCGAGGGCGTACGAACGCCACAGCATCGGGCGCGCGAACGCCACCGCATCGGTTGCACGTTGAACGTTGAAAGGGGCTGTGTCCCGCATGGGCACGTACTCGCTTCCCGACCTGCCGTACGACTACGCCGCGCTGGAGCCGGCGATCACCGGGCAGATCCTGGAGCTGCACCACGCCAAACACCACGCCGCCTACGTCAAGGGCGCGAACGACACCCTGGAGCAGATCGCCGAGGTCCGCGACAAGGACCAGATCACACCCACCGGACTGGTCGGCTTGGAGAAGACCTACGCCTTCAACCTCTCCGGCCACGTGCTGCACTCGATCTTCTGGCAGAACCTCTCCCCCGACGGCGGCGACCGCCCCGACGGCGCCCTGCGCGACGCCATCGACGAACACCTCGGCGGCTTCGAGGCGTTCAAGAAGCAGCTCACCGTCGCCACCTCCTCCGTGCAGGGCTCCGGCTGGGGCGTCCTCGCCTGGGAACCGCTGGGCAAGCGGCTCATCGTCGAGCAGGTCTACGACCACCACGGCAACGTCGGCCAGAACGCCACCCCGCTGCTGGTCTTCGACGCCTGGGAGCACGCGTACTACCTCCAGTACAAGAACGTGCGCCCCGACTACGTGACGAAGCTGTGGGACCTCGTCAACTGGACGGACGTCGCCGACCGCTTCGCCACGGCCACCGCCGCCGCCACCGCCTGACCCCGGCACCGGCACCTGCGCACGGCCCGGCCGCACCCGCCCCACCAGGGCCCGCGGCCGGGCCGTCGTCGCACGTCAACCGTCGGGCCAGTAGAGTCGCGGACCGGCGACAACACGGAGGCATTGAGTTGACGGTCCACTTCATCGGGGCGGGGCCGGGCGCCGCCGACCTGATCACCGTGCGCGGGCAGCGGCTGTTGGAGAGCTGCCCGGTGTGCCTGTACGCGGGCAGCCTGGTCCCGCGCGAACTGCTCGACGCCTGCCCGCCGGACGCCCGCCTGGTCGACACCGCGCGGATGACGCTGGAGGAGATCACCGCCGAGCTGGTCGCCGCGCACCGCGCCGGGCACGACGTGGCGCGGCTGCACTCCGGCGACCCCTCGGTCTACAGCGCGGTCGCCGAGCAGATGCGGCGGCTGGACGCGGCGGACGTGCCGTACGAGGTCGTACCGGGCGTGCCCGCGTTCGCCGCCGCCGCGGCCACCCTCAAGCGCGAGCTGACCGTGCCGACGGTCGGCCAGACCGTCATCCTGACCCGGGTCGCCGAGCGGGCCACCGCCATGCCGGACGGCGAGGACCTGGCGACCCTGGGCCGCAGCCGCGCCCTGCTCGTCGTGCATCTGGCCGCCCGCCACGCCGACCGGGTCGTCGCCGAACTGCTGCCGCACTACGGGCCCGACTGCCCCGCGGCGGTCGTGGCGTTCGCCAGCAGGCCGGACGAGGTCGTGCTGCGCGGGCCGCTGGAGGGCATCGCGCGGCAGCTGAAGGACGCGGGCATCACCCGGACCGCGGTCATCATGGTCGGGGCGACGCTGGGCGCCGAGCAGTTCGGCGACAGCTATCTGTACTCGGCGGGACGGGACCGGTGCGAGGTGCCGGAGGCTTGATGGCGGGGTCGGGCCGGAGGCTTGATGACGGGGTGGGGCCGGAGGCTTGATGGCGGGGTGGGGTGCCGGGGAGGCGGGACGGCGGAGGCCGCGGTGGCTGGGGTGCCGGGACGCTCGACGGCGGGGGGCCGCGGTGAGCCCGTCAGCGGTTCGCCAGGGGGGCGGCGCGGCCGACGACCGTTCCCGCGCGGTCGACGCAGATGACGTCCACCGCGACCGGCGCCTCGCGCAGGACGTCCAGCGCGGCGGTCCTGGCCGCCCGAGCCACCAGGTCGCCCAGCGGCACGCCCTTCGCGGCGGCGAGCTGGAGCGCCTCCAGCGCCGTGTTGGCGTCGGCGACGGCGGCCGCCAGCGCGTCGTCCGCGCCGCCGAGGCGGGCCAGGTCCGCCAGGAACGTCTTGTCCACCTGCGAACGGGAGGAGTGGAGGTCGAGATGGCCCGCGGCCAGCTTGGACAGCTTGGCGAAGCCGCCGGAGACGGTCAGCCGGGGCACCGGGTGCCTGCGCAGGTACTTCAGCACCGCGCCGGCGAAGTCGCCCATGTCCAGCAGCGCGTCCTGCGGCAGCCCGTGCACCTCGACCGCGACCCGCTCCGAGGTGGACCCGGTGCAGCCCGCGACGTGGGTGCGCCCGGCCGCGCGGGCCACGTCCACCCCACGCCGGATGGAGTCGATCCACGCCGAGCAGGAGTACGGCACGACCACGCCGGTGGTGCCGAGGATCGACAGGCCGCCCAGGATGCCCAGGCGCGGGTTCCAGGTGGAGCGCGCGATCTCCTCGCCGCCGTCGACCGCGACCTCGACCACCACGTCGCCGGTGCCGCCGTGCGCCGCGGCGACCTCGGCGACGTGCTCGCGCATCAGCCGCCGGGGCACCGGGTTGATCGCGGGCTCCCCGACGTCCAGCGGCAGGCCCGGCTTGGTGACCGTGCCGACGCCGGGACCGGCGCGGAAGACGACCCCGGAGCCGGGCGCGCCGTGGCGGACGGTCACCCGGACCAGCGCGCCGTGCGTGACGTCCGGGTCGTCGCCCGCGTCCTTGACCACGCCCGCCGTCGCCCGGCCGTCCGCCAGTTCCTCGACGGCGAGCGCGAACGCGGGACGCTGGCCGCGCGGCAGCGTGATCGTCACCGGGTCGGGGAAGCCGCCGGTCAGCAGCGCGGTGTACGCGGCGGTGGTGGCCGCGGTCGCGCAGGCACCGGTGGTCCAGCCGGGGCGCAGGCCGGTGTGCTTCAGCTGCGCGGCCCGGCCGCCCGACGCCTGCGCCGCCTCCGCGTGGCCGCCCTGGGTCCCGTTGGCCCCGGGGCCGACCGACGCCTGGACCGCCTCCGCGTGGGCGCCCGGCGTCCCGTCTGCCACGGGGCCGCCCCGCTCGTCCGTGCTCACACGGGCACCCTCGTCCGCCTCAGCCATGGGAAGGTCCGATGACCGTACGGCACCTGCTGATCCTCGGCGGGACCACCGAGGCCCGCCGCCTCGCCGCCGCGCTGGACGACGGGCTGTGGCCGGGGCTGCGGGTCATCAGTTCGCTCGCCGGGCGCGTCGCGCGGCCCTCGCTGCCGCCGGGCGAGGTCCGGGTGGGCGGCTTCGGCGGGGTGGACGGCCTGGCGCGGTGGCTGCGCGAGCACGAGGCGGACGCGGTCATCGACGCCACCCATCCCTTCGCCCGGCAGATCAGTTTCCACGCGGCGCTGGCCGCCGCGTCCACCCATGTTCCCCTGCTCGCCCTGCGCCGTCCCGGCTGGGTGGCCGCGCAGGGCGACCGCTGGCACGACGCCGCCTCGCTGGAGGACGCGGCGGCGCTGCTGCCCGGCCTGGGCCGCCGGGTCTTCCTCACCACCGGCCGCCTGGGCCTGGCCGCCTTCGCCGGGCCCGCGTTGCACGGCCTGTCGTTCCTCGTACGCTCCGTCGACGCGCCCGAACCGCCGCACCCGGAGCGGATGACCGTCATCCTCGACCGGGGCCCGTTCACCCTGGAGGGGGAACGGGCGCTGCTGCGCGAGCACCGGATCGACGTCCTGGTCACCAAGGACAGCGGCGGCGACGCCACGGCCGCCAAACTGACGGCCGCCCGCGAGGCGGGGATCCCGGTGGTGGTCGTACGACGGCCACCGCCGCCGCAGGACGTGCCGGTCGTCGCCGACGTGCCGGGAGCGCTGGCGTGGCTGGCGGGGCTGCGCGGTCGCACGGGCCGCCCCGGGCCTCAGTCCGGATAACGCCGCGAGGTCCACGCGACCGTCGTGCCGTCGCCGCGTTCCACGACGTGGGTCTGCGACGAGCCGACCAGCAGCACGCAGCGCATGTCCACCGTCGCCGGGTCCAGCGCGGCCAGCGTGGTGATGCGCACCGCCTGCTCCGGGCCGCCGACGTCGCGCGCCACGACGACCGGGGTGTCCGGCGAGCGCCGCTCCAGCAGCACCTTCAGCGCCGTCTCCAGTTGCGTCCTGCGGCTGTGGGACGCCGGGTTGTAGAGGGCGAGCACCAGGTCGGCCTCGGACGTGGCCCGCAGGCGCGCCTCGACGACCCGCCACGGCTTGAGGCGGTCGGAGAGCGAGACCACGGCGAAGTCGTGGCCCAGCGGCGCGCCCGCGAGCGCGGCGGCGGACTGAGCGGCGGTGATGCCGGGCACGACGCGGACCGCGACGTCCTTGTACGGCTCGGCGCAGGCGGCCTCCAGTACGGCGGTCGCCATCGCGAACACGCCCGGGTCGCCGGAGGAGACCACCGCGACCCGCCGCCCGCGCCGCGCCAACTCCAGCGCGAATTCGGCGCGTTCGGCCTCTACGCGGTTGTCGGACGCGTGCCGGCGCTGGCCCGGGCGGACCGGGACGCGGTCCATGTACGTGGTGTAGCCGACGAGTTCGTCGGCGGCGGCCAGCGCGGAACGCGCCTGCGGCGTCAGCCACATGGGGCCGGCGGGCCCGAGCCCGACGACGACGACCTCACCGGGGGTGCCGGCCCGTACCTCGTTCTGAACAGCCGCCGCCGCGACGCCCACCGACGCGTTGCCCGGGGCGCGGCTCGGCAGGATCGCGACCGCGAAGTACGGCACCGTCGACGGGTCCACGTCCGCCAGCCGCCCGACGCGTTCGCCGCTCATCGTGGCCCGCTCGACGTACAGCGCCTCGTCCAGCCGTCCCGCCGTCTCCAGCGCCGAGCGCACCGCCGGGAAGGTGCGGCCCAGCTTCATCACGGCCGCCGAGTCCGCGCAGGCCAGCCGCGCGGCGAGTTCGTCGTGCGGGAGGGTGCCGGGCAGCACGGTGAGCGTCTCCTCGCCCTCCACCAGCGGCCTGCCCAGGCGGGCGGAGGCGGCCTGCACGGAGGTCACGCCGGGGATCACCTCGGCCTCGTACCGTCCGGCCAGCCGCTTGTGCATGTGCATGTAGCTGCCGTAGAAGAGCGGATCGCCCTCGGCGAGCACCGCGACGCTGCGCCCCGCCTCCAGGTGCGCGGCGAGCCGGGCCGCCGCCTGCTCGTAAAACTCCTCCATCGCGCCCGCGTAGCCGCCCGGGTGGTCGGTGGTCTCGGTGGTGACCGGGTAGACCAGCGGCTCCTCGATGTGGTCGGCGCGCAGGTGGCGTTCGGCGATGGAACGCGCGATGGAACGGCCGTGCCGGGCGCTGTGGTACGCGACGACGTCGGCGGCGGCGATGGCCTCGACCGCGCGCAGGGTCATCAACGAGGGGTCGCCGGGGCCGAGTCCGACACCGTAGAGCTTGCCGGGGGCGACGGCTTCGACGGAACCGTCCGCCGGGTCGAGCGCCGCGTTCGTGGGATCGGATGCCGCGTTCGCCGGATCGGGAGTGGCGTTCGGGATGGCGTTCATCGAGGCGCTCACTCCTCCTCGCTGGCGATCGCGTTGATCGCGGCGGCGGCGATCGCGCTGCCGCCGCGGCGCCCGCGCACCACGAGGTGTTCCAGCCCCGACGGGTGCGCGGCCAGCGCGTCCTTGGACTCCGCCGCGCCGACGAAGCCCACCGGCACGCCGATCACCGCGGCCGGGCGGGGCGCGCCCGCCTCGACCATCTCCAGCAGCCGGAACAGCGAGGTCGGCGCGTTGCCCACGGCGACCACCGCGCCGTCGAGCCGGTCGCGCCACAGCTCCATCGCGGCGGCCGACCGCGTGGTGCCCAACTCGGCGGCGAGCGCGGGCACGGACGGGTCGGACAGCGTGCACACCACCTCGTTGTCCGCGGGCAGCCGCTTGCGGGTGACGCCGGAGGCGACCATCCGCACGTCGCACAGGATCGGCGCCCCGGAGCGCAGCGCGGCGCGCGCGTCGCGGACGACGGCGGGGCTGAACGCGAGGTCGGAGACGAGGTCGGTCATGCCGCAGGCGTGGATCATGCGCACGGCCACCTGGGCCACGTCCGCGGGCAGGCCGTCGAGGTCCGCCTCGGCCCGTATGGTGGCGAACGACTGGCGGTAGATCGCCGGTCCGTCCTTCTCGTACTCGATCACGTCAGTCCCGTCTGTGTGGTTGCGCGAGCCGCCGCGACGACGGCGGACGTGCGGTCACCCGTGAGCCCCGTGATCGTACGGGGCGCTCCTTCGGCGCCGTGCACGGTGACCCGGTAGCCGTCCGGCACCGCGGTCACCTCGACCCGGGTGCCGCCGGGGTGCCCGCAGCGGCGTTCGCAGCCCGACCAGTGCACCGGCAGCGGCTGCGGGCCGGTCGCGGCGGCGAGCGCGGTACGGGCGTCGTCGCGCACGTCGGCAAGGGACTTGGCGCAGCCGGGCCGTCCCGCGCAAGCGGTGGCGCCGTGCCACGGGGAGTCGTCGGCGGTGACGAATCCGGCGGC
Source organism: Streptantibioticus parmotrematis (assembly GCF_019890615.1). Taxonomy (GTDB): domain Bacteria; phylum Actinomycetota; class Actinomycetes; order Streptomycetales; family Streptomycetaceae; genus Streptantibioticus_D; species Streptantibioticus_D parmotrematis. The sequence goes on from NZ_JAINVZ010000011.1 coordinate 101,597, forward strand.
GGCGAGTCCGGCGAGCACGCGGTCGTCCGCGATCCCGGGCAGCACCGCACCGCGCCACGGCGTGAGGCGGATCTCACCGGAGGCGGCCCCGGCCAGCGCCCGCCACTGCGCGGTCGACGCCCGCCCGAGCGGGAACCCGACGCTGAGCGCGCCGCCGGTGAGCCCGAAGGCGGGGGGCGTGCCCTGCGGCAGGGGCGGGCCCGGTGCCCGTCCGCCGAGCAGGGTCCCGTCGGGATCGAGATCGCGCACCCGCCACGCGCGGACGCCCTCACCGGCGGCGTCGGCGAGGTCGAGGAAGGCGTGCGCGGCGCGCAGGGCGCGGTCGGCCGCGTCGGCGACGGGAACGGCGCGTACGGGGGTGTCGGCGACGTAGAGGGTGACGTCGCGTGGCGAGGCGACCAGCGTGATGTCGGCGCGCAGCGCGGCGACGTCCCCGCTCCCGTCGTCGATGGCGAACAGGAACCGCCCCGACAGCCGCGCGGCCCGCTCGTCGGCGCACAGCGCGGCGTCGAGTGCGCGGGTGAGGACGCGGACGGTGTCGGGCCCGAGCGGTGAGGCGACGATGTTGCGGACGCGTTCGTGCGCGGGGGACGGCAACAGGCCGACGCGGCCCAGCCGTTCGGCGAGCACGTCCCCGGCGTCGTGCGGCAGCCCGCGCAGCTGCACGTTGCCGCGCGAGGTCAGGTCGAGGTGCCCGTCGCCCAACTCGTCGGCGATCAGGGCGAGTTCAGCGGCCTGCGCGGTGGTGAGCAGCCCGCCGGGCACCCGTACGCGCGCCAGCGCGCCGTCGTCGGCGGAGTGCAGCCGCAACGCGCCCGGGCAGGCGTCGTCGCGTTGCCGCCCCCGGCCGGAGGGCACGCCGCAGGCGCTGGTCACGGTGGCTCCCGGGGCGTGAGGGGACGAATCGGGTGGGGGCGCGGTCCCAGCCTGGCCGACCGTCGCGTCCCGGCGCAACCCTACGATGCCGTGACCTGGCGTTTCTGTGGCTGCCACCACATCGGTGCCCTCAAACGGCCTCGCCCGCGACGCTGGTGTAGGCGTTCCGCAGCCGGTCGAGCACCGGGTGATCCGCGTCCAGTTCCACGCCGTCGACGCGGCGGAGGGCGCGGACGCCGACGGCGGCGTTCGTGGCGAAGGCGGCACGCATGCCGCGCAGGTCGGCCGGTGTGACGCGGGCGATCCGGTGCGGGTGAGCGCGCTGGAGCAGCAGCATGGTCACGCCCGGCAGTACGCGGGCGTCCGGCCAGATCACGTCGTGGCCGTCGAAGAAGCCGACGTTCCACGTCCCGCCCTCGGCGACGGCGCCGCTCGCGTCCACGAAGAGCGCGTCGTCGTACCCGTCGAGCCGCGCGGCCCGGCGATGCCGGAGCGCGCCGAACAGCCCGACGCCCTTGACCTCGGGCAGGTCCCGCTCGTACGCGACGGTCTTGACGGACATGGGGGGCGACGGCACGGCGGCGGCGTCGCGACGGGTGACGAGCACACGGGGGTCGCTCGCGCGATCAGGCGCGGCGAGATCCGTGGCGGGGTCGAAGACGGTCACCCGAATCGTGGCGGCCCCCCGCTCGGGCACGGCCCGCCGCACCAACTCCCGTACGCGAGCGGTCTCCACGTCCACCCCGAACAGCACCTGGGCATCCCGCCGCAGCCGCTCCAGATGCAGCCCGAGCCCCCGCACGATCCCGTCCTCCACCCGCAGCGTGGTGAACGACCCGTAGTTGGTGAGCGCGAGAGCCTGAAGCTCCTCCGGAGCGACGGGACGTCCGTCGAGTTCGGCGTCGGGCATGCGATCAGCATGCCAGGCGCGCACGCCGCCGTCCGTCGTCCCGAATCGAGCAACATGACGTCGTGGAGTGCCGCGTCGGCCCACGGGCGCGCGGAGCCGATCCGGACGGATACCGATCAGGGCCTTCAGCTACCGCTGGGCTTCCCTGGGACTGCTGACGGCGTTCACAGCGACCAGTGGGCGCCCGGCCCGTCGAGCCACGCCAGTGCACCGCCTGCGGTGACGGTGAGGCCGAACCGGTCGATGTCCGGAGAGCCCTGGGCCCGCCACCACGCGTAGGCGGTCTCCACCTCGTCCCAGAGACGGCGCCCACCAGCCTGGTACGCCTTCGTGACCGCTTGGCCGGGCTCGTACAGCGCGGCTGCCCACGACCTGTCCGTGAGGCTGTACAGCCACACATTCCGGGCGCCGTCACGGACGGCCGTCATCAGCTCGCAACCCGGCACACGCAACCCCGCGGCGAACTCGAACGACCCGAACCGCTCGAACGCATCCGCGGGCAACCGCGTCTCCGAGGCGTCAGCGCCCCCGGGCCAGCCGTCCGGCAGATACTCCTCATGCCCTGGCCGCGTCACCCGCCGCCCGCGGTCCTTCATGAACTCGACCAGCCGCAAGAACCGGCCCGACGCCGCCCGGCCGTCGCCGTCCACGCGGAGCTCGACCACGACGTCGCGGTGGGTGAAGTGCGTGCCCCACGGGGCCACGATCACGCCGCCGGGCCGTACCTGCCGCACCCAGGCACGCGGGAAGTCGCGGACACCGAACGTGGCGATCAGCCGGTCGAAAGGTGCGGCCCCCGGCCGGCCCGCGCACCCGTCGCCTTCCCTCACGCCGACGCGAAGCCCGTTGCGGTCGAGGGCGCCCCTGGCGGTTTCGGCGACCCGCGGGTCGATCTCCACGGTCACCACGTTCGCCACGCCCACCCGGTGAGCGAGCAGGGCGGCGTTCCAGCCTGTGCCGGTGCCGATCTCCAACACGCGCATGCCGTCAGCGAGGTCGAGGTCATCCAGCATGCGGAACACCACGGATGGCGCGGAGCACGATGACGTCGGCACGGTGCCCGGCTGGTCGTCGTGGCGGCCGTCGTCCCACTGGGTGGTGATCGGTTCGTCGCTGTCGGCGTGCTCGTACCAGGCATCTGGATCGGTCGTCTTGTCCACGCGGACGCTGGTCCCGTCGGCCATGCGGTGCGGCCACATCACGGTGGGCAGGAAGTCGGCACGGTCCACGGTCTCGAACGCTGCTTCCCAGTCGGGGGTCAGGGCGCCCTTGTCGCGGAGCGAGCGGCCCAGCTCCCTCCGGGTGGGCCGCTCCTTGCCCGTACCGATGGTCACTTGCGGTGCTTCCCGTCGCCGTCAGGGGTCGGCCCGTCAGGAGAGGGCGGCGTCGGCGGCAGTGGCCACGGCCGGCCGGGCAGCTTGTCGTCGTCGCCTCCGTACACGACCGGTTCGATCCTCATCGTGATCTCCTTCGGTTGGTAGGTGCCGTGTGGGGCCGACCCAGGTGACGGGCAGGCCGGTGCGCCGGCGGCCGAGCCGGCAACGGCCTGACGCCCACACGGCGGCGCCCATGGCGTGATGGGGGCGTGGTTGAGGCGGGCGCGCTCGATCCAGGACCCGTCAGCGCGGCGCCGCTCGCCGAGCGTCGTCTCCACCCAGGCGCCCAGGAGCAGGACGCGGCGGGTCAGCAGGCCGCAGGCGTGGCCGTCGCGGGAGAGGCGGTCCCAGTCGTGGACGAGGACGACGCGCTGGACTCCGGCCCCGGCGGCGTGGACGTTGCGCAGCATCGCGTCGAACGCGGCACGCCGGTCATCGCTGAGGGCGTCGTCGCCGACGTCCAGCCAACGGCCGCCGTCTGTCCAGCCTTTCGCCTCCAGGTACGCGGTGCAGGCGTCCATGCGGGCCTGCAACATACCGGTGGCCTGAGTGACGTGCCGGTCGTAGACGAACGCCAGAGGGGGCTGCCGCGTGTTCAGCATGTGGCGCTCCCCGCGAGGCTTCCACGCAGTGCGGTGGCCAGCCGCATGGCTACGTCCGCGCGGACGCGTCCCAACTCCACCAGGGCGAGGTCCGGCGACGCGATGTCGGCCCTCAGCGAGGGCAGAACGATCTCCGCATCATCGAGTGCCACCTTCAATGCCTCTACCGCGACGTTGGGGTCGATGTCCGGTGCCCGGCAGCTGTCTGTGTTCCTGGTGCCCATGACCTGGACGCTAGGAGCGAGGAACGGTAGACCGCCAGGGAAGTTCCTCGAAGTTGCTTGAGTGCTCAGCGAAGTTGCGGGATGTTCCTCAAGAAGGTCTGCAAAGCTCTCTCCGCGGAGCCTCGGCCCCGCAGAGACTTGGCAGATCAGTCCCCTAAGGAAGGAACTGGTCATGCCACGAAGGCTGCGCTTCAACGGCACTGGCAGCGGCGATACCGGATGCCCCGCGGTACACGAAGACCTCGACACGCACGAAGTGATCGTGCACGGTCCGCCGCTCACCGACCCCGACGACCTCGCGCGGCTTCAGCACCTGGGCCCTGGTGAGGTACCGATCGTGGTGCCGCGGGAACTTCTCGTCGACTGGGGGCCGAAGGACCTGACGCGCAAAGCAAAGGTCGTTGACCTGGACGCGTTCAACAGCCTCTTCGAGACGTTCGATCATTCGGCTTGGCGACTGGAAACCCGGCGCCGCTACGCCTCCGACGAGGCCACGGACACCTACGCCCAGTTCGCCGAATCGGGTGCCGTTGCTTGGGACATGGACTCTTGGTACTGCCGCACGATCCGGACCCAGGTCGCGGCGGGCAAGTCCGTCGGCCGCGTGCGCATCGTCGACAACCCTCCGACGGTCGGCCAGCGCTACCTCATGGCCAACGCGCAGCGCAACGCCGAACTCGGCGAGGACGTGCGGAACCTGTGGCGCGAGGACGCGGAACAGCTGCCGCTCGGGACCGAAGACTTCTGGATCTTTGACTCCCGTCTCGTCGCGCTGCTGAACTTCGACGACGCCGACAGCCTGGTCAACGTCGAACTCATCACGGAGCCGGCCGAAGTCGTCCGATACTCCGTCCTGCGCGACGCCGCAGTGCATCACGCCATCCCTCACGAGCGCTTCGCGGCCCTGCTGCCCGTGAAGAAGGAGTAGGCAGGTGAAGTACCGGTGAGCACGGACTACCGGAAGGCACGCGAAGACCTCGGCGTTCGACTCCGAGAGCTGCGGCTGTGGGCACCCGGTGGACGGCTCACCGGTACGCAGCTCGCCGACCGGTGCGGCTGGCACAAGACCAAGGTCAGCAAGCTGGAGAACGGCCTGCAGACGGCCACGCCCGAAGACTTGAAGCTGTGGGCGGAAGCCACCGGACAGCCAGAGGCGTATGACGAACTACTCGCCAGGTTACGGGGGTTCGAATCTCATGTGCGATCGTGGCGGCGCCAACTCGCGGCCGGCCACGAACCGGTACAGCGGACCATTGCCGCCGAGTACGCTCGGTCCGCTGTGATCCACGGATTCGAGAGTGCCACGATCCCCGGCATCCTGCAGAACCCGGACTACGCCCGGTCGATCTTCCGGCGTTACGCAGAACTGCAACGCTCCAAGCAGGACACCGAAGAGGCCGTGCGCGCCCGCATGCAGCGACAGGAAATGCTCTACACATCGCACAAGCGGTTCCGCATCATCGTCGGTCACGCCGCTCTGCGCGCGCTCATCTGCCCGCCCTCTGTGCTGGGCGCCCAGCTGAACCGGCTTGACGGATTCATCGGCACGGACACTGTGCAGTTGGGCGTCATTCCGCCGGACGCCTCACTCAAACTGCCTCCAACCGGTGGGTTTTGGATTCATGACGAGCGCCTGGTCACCGTCGAGACATGGCATGCAGAGCTGTGGATCGATGACGCGGACAGCATCGCTACCTACCTGCGTGTCTGGAAGACCCTGCAAGAGTCCGCCGTCTACGGGAACGATGCTCACAACGTGATCAACGCGGCGCGGCGCGCGCTGGGCCTGCGAGAGGGGGCCTGACGCGGCGCACCGACGCGCCAGGAGACCGAGCGCCCTGCTCTGCCGACGGATTCCAGGGGGCTTTCGCGAGCGCGGGCGGTCGAGCTGAGCGACCCGGCGGGGGGCGAGCCGCGTGAAGACCTCGCGTGTGCCGGCACCGGAGTGCTGGGCCGACAGCAGTCCGGCGGCGGCAGTTCCCTGGTGGCGCTTCAGACCACCGTGCGGGGGGGGTCGAGCGGGCGAACAGGTGCGAACGGTTACAGGCCCACCCGTTCAAGCCCGGGAGCTGGGGAACGGCCCCGCCCGGCGTGCCGGACGGGGCCGCAGTACGGCTCAGCAGGCGCTAAGCGGCGCCTATCTCCCCGCGCTTCACCGCGCCCGTGAACGACGCCCAAGCGGCCGGGGAGAAGGCCAGGGCCGGACCGTGCGGGTCCTTGCTGTCACGGACGGGAACGACACCCGACAGGCCCATCCCCATCTCCACACAGTCACCGCCGTTCGGGCCACTGTGACTGCTCTTGCGCCACGTCACGGGCAAATCACTTGCTCTGCTCATGGCTGAGTCCTTCCAGACGGACACGGATCGGGCTAGACGGCGCCGAGTTCCCCGCGCTTCACCGCGTTCGTGAACGACGCCCAAGCGGCCGGGGAGAAGGCCAGGGCCGGACCGTGCGGGTCCTTGCTGTCACGAACGGGAACGACACCGGACAGGCCCGTCCCCATCTCGACGCAGTTACCGCCGTTCGGGCCACTGTGACTGCTCTTGTGCCACGTCACGGGCAAATCACTTGCTCTGCTCATGGCTGAGTCCTTCCAGGTGCTCGCGGATCAAGTCGGCTGACGCCTCAGGCGATTTGGCGACGGCCCTCAACAGATCATAGGTTCGAGCGCCTTCGACCACTTCCTGCGCGTCCAGCGCCGCCCGGCCCTGCGAGAAGCCGTCCACCCACAGGACGTCCGCGCCTTCCGCGAAGCTCATCATGCTGAACGGCCCGTTCAGTCCCGGATGCGCGGCACGCTTTTTCTCGATCAACTGGATGACTGTACGAGGGTGTTGGCCTGCTTCGAGGAGCCTCTCAAGCTGCGCGCGCATGACCGCCGGGCCTCCGATGCGGCGTTCGAGAACGTACTCGTCGATCACGAACCACGTGCGCGGACGGTCCTCGCGCGTGAGGATGTCCTGCCGGGTCATCCGGGCCGCGACGAGATCGTCCAGGTTGTCCGGTCGTACGACGCTGAGCACGGCCCGCGCGTACCCCTCCGTCTGGAGCAGACCCGGAATGACCTGGCCCTCAAAAGACCGGATGGACGTGGCTGCCCGCTCAAGCTCCACATACGGCAGGAACCAGCCCGGGTACGCGTAGCGGATCACCAGCGGGAGGAGCCTCCCGAAGTGGCCGTCCGTGTCGAACGCGAGGTCCAGGTCCCTGGCCAGGTCGGCCGACGGAACGCGCTCGCCGGACTCGATGTAGCTGACCATGGCCTGCGTGGTGTGCGCCGCCTTGGCCGTCTTCGACTGCGACCAGCCCGCCTTGTTGCGGACGCGTTGTAACTCGGTGCCGAAGAACGCCAGCAACGACGGCGCCGTCTGTAGATCTTTGGCCTCAACTGTCATGTGTGTGACCTCCGTTCATAACTTCCCGGCAGTTATGGATCGGGCTCTGTTCAGCGTAGGCACAAACCCGCCACCGTTGAGGGGAAGTCAGTAATCCTCATCGGATCGAGGTACACACGTGAGCACGCTTCCCGACACCATCACGCCGTCGGTTCGTCGGCCCCGCATAGACGGTCGACTCGTGGCCGCCCGGGAAGCGGCACGACTGAAGCTCGCTTTCGTGCGGCGGGGGTACGGCGATGTGTCGGTCGAACCCGAAGTCACCAAGAACGACCGGGCGGTGGTGACGGTACGCCTTGATCCGATTCGGGCCTGCTGGCTCGCGAAGGAAATTCAACGGTGAACGACTGGGCCCCTGTTGTCGGGCAGCCGGTGAAGGACACGGCTCATGACCGAGTGGGGGAGTTCCGGGCCTTCGAGCAAGGCCGCGTGTTCCTGCGTCCTCTCGGCGGCGGTCGCGAATGGACCACGGGCCCCGACGACATCGAGCAGATGAGCAGAAGCGAAATCCTCAACGCCCGCGTGGCCGCCGCGAACAGGCGGAGTCGAAAGGAATCGCCCGCGTGAGACGGCCGGAAATCGATGGCGGTTCGCGGTAGTGGGCCGGGCCGGGGAAGGCCACGAAGCCGTAGGTTCTGGGAGAGTGTGACCACGAGTGGGTGGGGTGGAGCGGCGAGGTCCGCAGTCGCAGGTGCGGAGCGACCCGGTAGTCGGCAGGTAAGCGACCCGGTAGTCGGCAGGTAGAAGCGGTGGGGAAGGGCTGGAGCGGTCCGGCTCCTTCTCCCGGCGAAGGGGTGGGGTGGAGTGATCACGCGAGTCGGCTGGGACGAGTTGCCGCCAGGCCTGCGCGCGTCCGTCGAGGCGCGCACGGGAAAGGTGTTGGGCGCTGAGACGGTCGGCACCGGGCTGAATTGTGCGGTCGCGCTGACCTTGACCACCACGAGAAACGGGACGCTCTTCCTCAAGGGGGTGCACAAGTCCGACACGGCGGGCCTCGAGGGGCTGCGCAACGAAGAGATCGTCAACCAGACCGTCGCCGGTATCGGCCCGATGATCCGCCACACCTTCGACGTCGACGGCTGGTACTGCTTGGCCTTCGTCTACATTCAGGGGCGGCACGCGGATCTCGGCCCCGGATCAGCGGATCTGCATTCCGTCCGCTCGACCGTGAACCGGATGCGGTCCCTGAGCGGAAACAGTTTATGGCTGGCCCGCTCGGGGGCCCGTATTCCCCGGCTCTCCGAGCGACTGCGGGACTATCTTTCGGCGGGTGACGTCGCATTCTTGCAAGGGGAGACCCTTCTTCACACGGACACGAATCCGCACAACATCATGGTCTCCACGCCGGGCGGAGAGGTGTACGTGATCGACTGGGCCATGCCGGCCCTCGGTCCCGCCTGGGTGGACGCGGCGTGTACGGCGGTACGGTTGATGGAATGCGGGCATGAGCCGGCGAGCGCGCTGGAATGGCTGGCACCGTTTCCTCATTGGAGACAGGCGAGCCCGAAAGCGGTGGAAGCGTTTGTGAACGCGACGTGCCGACAGTGGTCCGCGACCGTAGGCGAAAAGGACGCGGAACCGAGCAACAACCGCTTCCGCGCGCTACTGGAATTCCCTCACGAGCCCCCGACCATCTCGGGACCCCGCAACCGCGCTTGACTCTCACGTCCCGTCGAGGGCGGCTCGCAGTTCACTGGTCACCGCGTCCAGGCAGCTGCCGAAACTCGCGTGCCCCTCGGCCCCGATCCAGCGCCGGAAGGCGTTGTCGCAGGCCACCGTGGCGAGTTGTGCGACCAGTTCGGCCGTCCCGGCGTTCACCTGACGCTGGATCAGGGCATCGCGGATCGCCTCGGTGATCGCGGCCGTCTTGGTCCGTTCACGCTCCCGCAGTTCCGGGCTGGCGTCGATCACCGCCCGGCGCTCCGCCGCGCCGCCGCCCACGTGCTCGACGAGCTGGGCGCCGACTCGTGCCAGAGCGTCGAGGGTGGCAGCGAGCGGAGCCGCGTCCGGGTCTGCCGTCAGGACGGCCTCGGCCAGTGCCGGGGGCAGGCGCTCCGAACCGGCGAACAGGACCTCGCGCTTGTCCGGGAAGTAGCGGAAGTAGGAGCGCCGGGTGAGACCGGCCCGCTCGGCGATATGAGTCACCGTCACGTTGTCGTAGCCGCGCTCCAGGTACAGCTCCAGAGCCGCCCGCTTCAGGCGCTCCTCGGCACCCGGATCCCACCTCGCCACAGGTCAACCGTAACAGGCGATGTCCCAGTGTGTCATCAGTGTTAGCCTGCACTCACGACACACTGTGTCATCACTGGGGACGCCCGTCCCCGGTGCGGTCCGGAGCAGGCAGGGTGACGTTCGCATGACCGAGACCAGCGAGACCGGCGGGACGACAGGCGAGAGCAGGACGAACGACGAGGTGTGGATAGTCGGGGCGACCGGCCGGGTGGGCCGCGGCGTGACCGCGCGACTGGCCGCGCGGGGGCTGACGGTCGTGCCGGTCGGGCGCAGCCGGGAGCGGATGGCCGCCGCCGGGGCCGAAGCCGGTCTGCCCGGGGACGCGAAGGTCGTCGTCGCCGACTCGGCCGAGCGGATCGCGGACGCGATCGCGCGGGAGCGCCCGCGGGTGGTGGTGAACACGATGGGCGCCTTCGCCGCCACGGCACCGGTGATCGCCCGCGCCTGCATGCCCGGCGGCCACTACGTCGACCAGGCCAACGACGTGGTCGCCGTGGAGGGGCTGCTCGCCCTGCACGACGAAGCGGTGGCGGCGGGCAGCACCCTGGTCACCGGCGCCGGATTCGGCGTGCTGGCGACCGAGGCGGTGGTGGCGAAGCTGTGCGAAGGCCGGGCCACGCCGCACCGGGTGCGGGTCGACTCCGTGGCCTCGGTGGCCATCGAGGCAGGCGCGCTCGGTGCCGCCTTGGCGGCCAGCATCGTGGGCGTGCTCACCACCGGCGGACGGCGGTACGAGAACGGGCGGCTGGTGACGTCGCGCCTCGGGGCGGACCCGCAGCAACTCACCTTTCCGGACGGGGAGTCGGCGAAGTCGGCCGGTGTCGCGTCCGGCGAGCTCGTCGCGGCGCACGCGGTGAGCGGAGCACCGTTCGTCACCGCCACTTCCGGCCTCGTGCCGACCGCTCCGCTGATACGTGCCCTGCTCCCGTCGCTCGGCCGCCTGTTGTCCGTTCCGGCGCTGCGACGCCTCGCCGTCGACCGGCTCGGCCGGGTCCCGGTGAAGCCCGCACCTCGTCCGCGCGAGCACTCCTGGGGGCACGCCGTCGTCGAGTGGGCGGACGGCACCCGGCGCGAGGGATGGCTCCGCGCCGACGAGGGCATGGACTTCACGGCCGACGTCACCGCCACCGTCACCGAACTGCTGGCCCGTGGCGGCGGCAGGCCCGGGGCCTGGACACCGGCAGCCGCCCTCGGAACGGACCTGGCGAAGGCCGCGGGCGGCACCTTCGTCCTGGACTGAGGAGCGCGCCGCCCGTTCCCGTGGTCAGCGGGCGGCGCGTCGGTGTCGCAGGCGCATCAGGCTCGGCGGGGCGGCGAGCAGCAGCAGGCTGTAGTACTGCAGGACGGGTACGGCCAGCGCGATGGCGAAGGCGATGGCCAGGGCGAGGACGTTGAGACAGCTCTCGGCGTACAGGTCGCCGGTCCTCGCGCGGGCCGCCTCGCCGTCCTCCTCCAGGAGTGCCGGGGTGGTCTTCAGGATCCTCAGCATCGCGGTCCGGCAGACCATGCCGGCCAGGAGGGTCGCGTAGTAGAACGCCCCCACGAACCGGTCGCGGCCGAAGGTGCCGAGCATCTCCGTCGGCAGCGGAAGGACGACGACGGAGAGCAGCCACCCCATGTTCCACATCGTCAGGGCGCGGGTGAGCTTCGTGACCGACGAGAAGGTCCGGTGGTGCTCCCGCCAGATGTTCGCGATGACCGCGAAGCTGAGCAGGAAGCTCCAGATCTGGTCGAAGTGACCGGTGATCACCTCGCTGGCGTGCTCGTGGGCGGACGCGGTCTCCGGGACGAGGTCCACCAGCGGCAGGATCAGCAGGGTGATGGAGATCGCGGTCACCGCGTCGGTGAAGAGCACCAGGCGCTCCCCCGACATGCCGCTCTCGATCCCGTCCGACGTGGGAACCGACGGCTCCGCCGGGTCGGCCCCTGCCGTCCCGATCTCGTCGATGACACCTCTGGAACCCATACGTTCGCGCCTCTCCCTTGTCGTGCCCGCCGCGCCTGCTGTCGCCACCGGACTCCGTCGACCGTGACGTTCCGACGAACCGCGCGGACGCCTACCCATGGCGACAGCGGGTAGTCGACGCGGGTACGCGGCCGGCCGGCCCTCCGCGCGCGGCGCCCACGCCGTCACGGACGAAGTACTAGACCAGTGGCTTGCGTTCGGGCCACCACCGCCGGACGGCCTCGGCGGTCGTCGTCGGGCTCACGTTGAAACAGAGCTTCGCGCCGGGTGCCAGTTCGCGGGTGGTGTCGACCAGGACCTCGAAGAGCGGGGTCAGCGCCGGGTCCAGCCGGACACCGGCACCGATCATCACGATGTCGTAGTCCTTCCCCGACAGCGCGGCGCGGTAGACCGCCTCGGCCGTGCGGCCGTAGTCGAGCAGGCAGACGTCCACGGTGAAGCCGCGTTCCTCCAGCCGGGCCCGCTCGGCGGCCACACCGGCCCGGACCGCTTCGGCGTCGATCTCGGGGAACGCCGCCCGCGACGAGGCCGCGTCGTCCACCAGCGCGGGATCGAGACCGACGGTGAGCATGGACGGGGACATGCCGCGACACCTCCTGTTGCTTCTGTTGCCTTCGCTTGTTGCCTTCGCTCCGTCTTCCGGATTGCCGTCTTCCGGATTGCCTTCGCTCCGTCTTCCGGACCGACGGTAGGCATCGGGCATCCACCCGGCCATCCCACACTTCTGGGATACCGTTCGGCCGGTGAGTTCCCCGGTGGCCCGGCGCGAGACCGTGCGTGACATCGAGGCGATCTGCCGTCTCGACCTCGACTCCCGGGAGCTGCGACGCCGGATCGCCGAGCGGCTGACGCGGCTCGTCCCGGCCGACTCCTACTGCTTCGGCACGATCGACCCCACGACGTTGCTGATCACCGACGACGTGAGCGCCGGGCTCACGCCGGACGCGGCAGTGGCCGCCGCGCACAACGAGTACCTGGTGGACGACGTACTGAAGTTCGCGGCGCTCGCCCGCTCCGAGGTGCGCGCGGGCACGCTCGGTGCGGCCACCGGCGGTGACCCCCGTTCCAGCCACCGCTACCGGGCGGTGCTCCCGATGATCGACGCGCGGCACGAGTTGCGGGCGAGCTTCGTGGTGGACCACCGGTGCTGGGGCGCCATCGCCCTGTTCGCGGGCGGTGGGCGGCCCGACTTCACCCCGGACGACGTCGACGTTCTGCGACGGCTGTCCGCCCCGGTGGCCGCGGCCCTGCGCCGGGCCGTCCACCGGCCACCGGCCGAGGCCGCCGCGGGCCCGGACGAGGCGGGTGTGCTCCTGCTCGACCAGGACCTGCGCCTGCTCTCGGAGAACCCGGCCGCGAAGCTCTGGCGGGACGAACTGGCCTCGTCCGGGGCGGAGTTGCCCATCGCGGTCCTGGAAGTCGCCGCGCGGGGGAGAGGCGCGACGCTGCCCGCCTACGGGCGGATCCGCGGCCGCTCGGGCCGGTGGCTCTCGGTCCACGCCTCGCCGCTGAGCGGTGGCCCGTACGCGGCGCCCCTCGCCGTGACGCTGCACCCGGCACCGAGCGCGGACGTGGCCGAGTTGCTGCTGCTCGCGTACGGGCTCACGCCGCGCGAGCGGGACGTCCTGGCGCGGGTCGTCGCGGGCCTGCCCTCGCGGGCCATCGCCATGGAACTGCACATCACCGCGGCCACCGTGCAGGACCACCTGAAGAGCGTCTTCGCGAAGACCGGTGTCCGCAGCCGCCGCGAACTGGTGGCGACCATCCTGCACCTGTGAGCGGACCGCCGGGTGCACCCGGCGCCCGCCGTCCGCCGCCCGCCCCCGGCTCCCCGCCGCGCGCCTTCCGGCCGTCGTTAAGATGCTCGTGCCCAGGACGGCTCTGGGGGAGGAAACCGGTGCGAGTCCGGTGCGGTCCCGCCACTGTCACCCCGTTCGCGCGGGGGAGCCAGGAACTCCCGCCGTCCCTCTCCCACCCGGGGCGCGGACCCCGAGGAAGGCCCGCCGTGATCCTGCTGCTGTCCACCTCCGACACCGACCTGCTGAGCGCCCGCGCCGCCGAGGGGCCGGTCGCCTACCGGTGGGCCAACCCGGCGCGGCTGGACCTGGACGCGCTGCCGGGGCTGCTGGAGGGCACCGACCTCGTCGTCGTGCGCCTGCTGGGCGGGGTGCGGGCCTGGCAGGAAGGGCTCGACCTGCTGCTGGCCGGGCCGCGCCCGGTCGTCGTGCTCACCGGTGAACAGGCCCCCGACGCCCAGCTGATGGCGGCGTCCACCGTGCCCGTGGGCATCGCCGCCGAAGCGCACGCCTACCTCGCGCACGGCGGCCCGGACAACCTCGGGCAGCTCGCCCGCTTCCTGTCCGACACCGTGCTGCTGACCGGCCACGGCTTCGAGCCGCCGAGCCCCGCGCCGAGCTGGGGCGCGCTGGAACGCGAGGCACGCGAGGCGCACGGCGCCGATGGCCCCGACGGCACCCGCCCCGAGATCGCCGTCCTCTACTACCGCGCCCACCACATGAGCGGCAACACCGGCTTCGTGGACGCCCTGTGCTCCGCGATCGAGGACGCGGGCGGCCGGCCCAAGCCGCTGTACGTCGCCTCGTTGCGCGCGCCCGAGCCCGAACTGCTCGCCGCGCTCGGCACCGCCGACGCGATCGTCACCACCGTGCTGGCGGCGGGCGGCACCCGGCCCGCCGACGCCTCCGCCGGAGGGGACGAGGAGGCGTGGGACGCGGGCGCGCTCGCGTCCCTCGACGTGCCCGTGCTCCAGGCGCTGTGCCTGACCGGGCCGCGCACCGCGTGGGAGGAGAACGACGAGGGCCTGTCCCCGCTGGACGCGGCGACGCAGGTCGCGGTGCCGGAGTTCGACGGGCGGCTGATCACCGTGCCGTTCTCCTTCAAGGAGATCGACGCCGACGGCCTGCCCTCCTACGTCGCCGATCCCGAACGCGCCGCCCGCGTCGCCGGGATCGCGGTGCGCCACGCCCGCCTGCGCCACATCCCGGTGGCCGACAAGCGCCTCGCCCTCGTGCTGTCCGCGTACCCCACGAAGCACTCGCGCATCGGCAACGCGGTCGGCCTCGACACCCCGGCGAGCGCGGTCGCGTTGCTGCGCAGGCTGCGCGCGGACGGCTGGGACTTCGGCGACGCCGACATCCCCGGCCTGGTCTCCGGCGACGGCGACGAGCTGATCCGGGAGCTGATCGAGGCAGGCGGCCACGACCAGGAGTGGCTGACCGAGGAGCAGCTCGCCCGCAACCCGGTGCGCGTCCCGGCCGCCGACTACCGCCGGTGGTTCGACCGACTGCCGCGCGAGCTGCGGGAGTCGGTGGAGGAGCACTGGGGTCCCGCGCCCGGCGAGATGTTCGTGGACCGCAGCCGCAACCCGGAGGGCGACATCGTGCTGGCCGCGTTGCGGTACGGCAACCTGCTCGTCCTCATCCAGCCGCCGCGCGGCTTCGGCGAGAATCCCATCGCCATCTACCACGACCCCGACCTGCCGCCGTCCCACCACTACCTGGCCGCCTACCGCTGGATCGCGGCGCGGCGCGAGGAGGGCGGCTTCGGCGCCGACGCGATGGTGCACCTGGGCAAGCACGGCAACCTGGAGTGGCTGCCGGGGAAGAACGCGGGCCTGTCCGCCGCCTGCGGCCCCGACGCGGCGCTCGGCGACCTGCCGCTGGTCTACCCGTTCCTGGTCAACGACCCCGGCGAGGGCACGCAGGCCAAGCGCCGCGCGCACGCCACGCTCGTGGACCACCTGGTGCCGCCGATGGCCCGCGCCGACTCCTACGGCGACATCGCGCGCCTGGAGCAACTCCTGGACGAGCACGCCTCGATCGCCGCGATGGACCCGGCCAAGCTGCCCGCGATCCGCTCGCAGATCTGGACGCTGATCCAGGCCGCCAAGCTCGACCACGACCTCGGGCTGGACGACCGGCCGCACGACGCGGAGTTCGACGACTTCCTGCTGCACGTCGACGGCTGGCTGTGCGAGATCAAGGACGCCCAGATCCGCGACGGCCTGCACGTGCTGGGCCAGGCACCGACCGGTCCGGAACGCGTCAACCTCGTGCTGGCGATCCTGCGCGCCCGCCAGATCTGGGGCGGCAGCGCCGCGCTGCCGGGCCTGCGCGAGGCGCTCGGCCTGGACGAGTCGGCCGCGACGCGCACCGACGCCGACGACGCGGAGGCCCGCGCGCGTGAGCTGGTCGAGGCGATGGAGGCGGCGGGCTGGTCGCCGGACGCGGTCGAACGCGTCGCCGCCGGGCACCCCGAGGCGGTCGGCCGCGTGCTGGACTTCGCCGCCCGGCAGGTCGTCCCGCGCCTGGAGCGCACCGGCGACGAGATCGAGGCGGCCGTGCACGCGCTGAACGGCGGCTTCGTGCCCGCCGGACCGTCCGGCTCGCCGCTGCGCGGGCTGGTCAACGTGCTGCCGACCGGCCGCAACTTCTACTCCGTCGACCCGAAGGCGATCCCCAGCCGCCTCGCCTGGGACACCGGCCAGGCGCTCGCCGACTCCCTGCTGGAGCGCTACCGCACCGACAACGGCGACTGGCCGCGCTCGGTCGGCCTGTCGCTGTGGGGAACGAGCGCGATGCGCACGGCCGGTGACGACGTGGCCGAGGCGCTGGCGCTGCTGGGCGTGCGGCCGGTGTGGGACGACGCGTCCCGGCGCGTGACGGGCGTGGAGGCGGTCCCGGCCGAGGAGCTGGGCCGCCCGCGCGTGGACGTCACGTTGCGCATCTCCGGCTTCTTCCGCGACGCGTTCCCGCACGTCGTCGCGCTGCTGGACGACGCGGTGCGGCTGGTCGCGGCGCTGGAGGAGCCGGACGACGCCAACTTCCTGCGCGCGCACGCCCGCGCGGACCTGGCCGCCCACGGCGACGAACGCCGGGCGACCACCCGCATCTTCGGCTCCCGGCCCGGCACGTACGGGGCGGGGCTGCTCCAGCTCATCGACAGCCGCGACTGGCGCACCGACGCCGACCTCGCGGAGGTCTACACGGCGTGGGGCGGCTACGCGTACGGCCGCGACCTGGCCGGGCGCCCGGCGCGCGAGGAGATGGAGACCGCGTACCAGCGCATCGCGGTGGCCGCGAAGAACACCGACACCCGCGAGCACGACATCGCCGACTCCGACGACTACTTCCAGTACCACGGCGGCATGGTCGCCACCGTCCGCGCGCTGTCCGGCCGCGCCCCGGAGGCGTACATCGGCGACAGCACCCGCCCGGAGACGGTGCGCACCCGCACGCTGGTCGAGGAGACCTCGCGGGTCTTCCGGGCCCGGGTGGTCAACCCCCGCTGGATCGAGGCGATGAAGCGCCACGGCTACAAGGGCGCCTTCGAACTGGCCGCGACCGTGGACTACTTGTTCGGCTACGACGCGACGACCGGCGTGGTGGCCGACTGGATGTACGACAAGCTCGCCCAGACCTATGTCCTGGACGACGACAACCGCGCCTTCCTCCAGGACGCCAACCCGTGGGCCCTGCACGGCATGGCGGAACGCCTCCTGGAGGCGGAGTCCCGTGGCATGTGGGCCAAGCCCGACCCGGCGACGCTGGAGGCGTTGCGGCAGGTCTTCCTGGAGACGGAGGGCGAGTTGGAGGGGGACGGCGAGGACGAGTCGTGAGCCGGAGCGGTCGCGAGGACGAGTCGTGAGCGGCGTCGGGGCTCAACCGTACGGTTCTGCGACGAGGCTGACGCCCCGCCAGGACGTTACCCGGCCCCCTTCAGTGCGATAATCAGCAAGTCATGCGCGCTGTAGGGGGAAACGGGGGCGGGACGCATGTCGATCAATTTGCCGCACTGGCTCGCCGAGGTCGTGAACATCCTCGGCTTCAACTGGCCGGAGATCGACGAGGACCAGCTGCGCGAGGCGGCCAGGAACCTGCGCTCGTACGCGCAGGACTGCGAGTCCTCGCACAACGTCACGCACGGCGTCGTCACCGGCGACCTGCCGCAGGTCTACGCCGCGCAGTCGTACACCGCGCTGGCCGAGCTGTGGGCCGGCAAGACGCAGAACCACATGAAGGACCTCATCGAGGTGTGCCGGCTGCTCGCCGACGCGCTGGAGGTGGCCGCGGTCGGCGTCGAGGGCATGAAGGACGAGTGCCTGGTGCAGCTCGGCGTGGCCGCCGGTGAGCTGATCGGCGACCAGATCGGCGCGGTCTTCACCCTCGGCCTGTCCGAGGCGGCGGCCGCCGCCGAGATCGAGCTGCAGAACCGGCTGCTCGACGGCATACTCCAGCGCTTCGAGCAGGAGGTCGTCGGCGTGCTGGTCGGCAAGATGACCGGCCCGCTGAAGGAACAGGTCGACCGGGCCGTGGAGAAGCTGCTGTTCGAGGAGGTCGCCCACCTGGCGGTCGGCGGACCGCCGCCGGGCCTGAAGCTCGACACCGGGGCGATGCGCGTCCACGCGGGGACCATCGGCGACCAGGTGGACGCCAACCTCAGCGGCGGCCGGACGTTCTCCTCGAAGATGTCCGCCCTGTCCTTCACCACCGGAGGCTGACCGCCGCCGTGAGCGACTTCGTCAGCAAACTGGTCAAGCCCACCGTCGAGTTCATCGACCACATCGCCGCCAAGGTCCCGCAGGCGCTGGCCAAGGGCCACCACCGCATCTCCCAGTACGTGCACAAGGCCGCCGACGACTTCGACAAGGCGGAGGACGACCTGGCGGGCAAGGCCGGGTCGCTGGACCGCCACGAGCCCGGCGCCCACCGGGACCCCGAGGACGTCGCGGGGGTCGGCTCGTCGGCCGCCTCCCGGGCCGCGAGCGGCGAGCGGTCCGCGTCGGACGCCGCCAGGGACGCGGAGCACACCGCGGACGGCGAACACCCCGGCGAGCCGGGCGGGTTGCGCTCGGGGGCCGACGGCAGGGGCGCCATCCCCGGCGACGAGAAGCACTGCGAGACCGACCCGGTCGACGTGGTCACCGGCGAGATGCTGATGCCCGCGGTGGACGTCCGGCTGCCCGGCGCGCTGGAACTGGTGCTGGAACGCACCCACCTGTCCTCCTACCGGCACGGCACCTGGTTCGGCCCCACCTGGGCCTCCACGCTCGACCAGCGGCTCCAACTCGACGCCGACGGCGTGGTGTTCGCCTCCGCCGACGGCATGCTCCTGGCGTACCCGCCGCCCGGCCCCGACCGCCCGGTCCTGCCGGTGCGCGGGCCCCGGATGCCGCTGGCCTGGAGCGGGGTGCCCGGCGACCCGATGCGGGTGACCGACCCGCGCACCGGCCGCACCCTGGTCTTCGGCGACCCCCGCCCGGCCCCCGGCGTGCCCGGCGGCGTGATCCTCAGGCTCACCGGCGTCGAGGACCGCAACGACCGCCGTATCGACATCACCTGGGCCCCGGACGACACCCCGGCCCTGATCTCCCACCACGGCGGCTACCGGATCGCCGTGGACCGCCATCCCACGCTGCCGCGCGTCACCGGCTTCCGGCTGCTGGACACCGACGGGCCCGGCACCGAGACCGTGCTGGCCCGCTTCGGCCACGACGACGCGGGCGACCTCACCGAGATCGTCAACTCCTCCGGCCTGCCCGTGCGTCTGGCCTACGACGACCGGCACCGCGTCACCGCGTGGACCGACCGCAACGGCACGCGCTACGCCTACGCCTACGACGAGGCGGGCCGGGTCGTGCGGACCGAGGGCAGCGAGGGCCGCATGGCGGGCACCTTCGCGTACGAGGACCGCACCACGCGGTTCACCGACTCGCTGGGCGCCACCACCACGTACGAGTACAACGACGCCCACCGCCTGGTGCGCACGACCGACCCGCTCGGCAACGTCACCGTGCGGGAGTGGGACGAGGCGAACCGGGCCACCACCGCGATCACCGACGCCCTCGGCCGCACCACGCGCTTCACCCACGACGCCGCGGGCGACCTCACCGCCGTCACCCACCCCGACGGCTCCCGCGCCGAGGTGGCGTACAACGCGATGCACCTGCCGGTGGCGGTCACCGACGCGGGCGGCGGGGTGTGGCGCACCGAGTACGACGAACGCGGCAACCGGACGGCGTCGGTCGATCCCACTGGCGCCCGGGCGGAGTTCGTCCGCGACGCGCACGGCTGCCTGGTGGCCGCCACCGACCCGCTGGGGGCGCGCTACGAGGTGGCCCACGACGCCGCCGGGCTGCCGGTGGCGCTCACCGACGCGCTCGGCCGCCGCACCACCGCCCGCCGCGACGCCTTCGGCCGCGTGGTGGAGGCCACCGACGCCCTCGGCCAGGTCGTCCGCTTCGGCTGGACCGTCGAGGGACAGGTCACGTGGTGCGAACGGGCCGACGGGCGCCGGGAGACCTGGGAACACGACGCCGAGGGCAACGTGGTGGCCCACACCGACAGCGCGGGCCACACCACCGCCTACGCCGCGTCGCACTTCGACGTGCCGTCCTCGACCACCGGCCCGGACGGGGTCACGTACGCCTTCGGTCACGACACCGAACTGCGACTGACCGACGTCACGAACCCCGACGGCCAGGTGTGGCGCTACGCCTACGACGCCCGCGGGCTGCTCGTGCGCGAGTCCGACTTCTCCGGGCGGGTCCTGGAGTACGCCTACGACGCGGTCGGCGACCTCGTCTCGCGCACCGACTCCGCGGGCGCGACGATCACCTTCTCCCGCGACGCGCTCGGCCGCCTCGTCGAGCACCGGCACGGGGACGAGTGGACGACCTACGCCTACGACGCGGCGGGCAACCTGTGCCGGTCGGCCACCGCGCACGCCGAAGTGGCCCGCGAGTTCGACGCGTTGGGCCGCGTCACCGCCGAGACCGTGAACGGCCGCACCATGCGGTACGCCTACGACGCGCTGGGCCGTCCCGTGGAACGCCGTACCCCTTCCGGTGTGGTGTCCACCTGGTCGTACGACGCCGTGGGGTTCCCGCGGGAGATGGACCTCGCCGGGAACGCCACCGCCTTCACCCTGGACGGACTCGGGCGGGAGACGGCGCGTTCCTTCGGCTCCGGGGTCACCGTCGAGCAGACCTGGGACCGCACCGGACGGCTCACCGGCCAGGTGCTCAGCGCGGGCGGGGCCGACGCCCGGCGCGTCGTGCAGCAGCGGGAGTTCGCCTACCGGGCGGACGACCTGCTGACCGAGATCCGTGAACTGACCGGCGCATCACGGGAGTTCGGTCTCGACCGGGCCGGCCGGGTCACGGCGGTGCGGGCACGCGGCTGGACGGAGTCCTACGCGTACGACGCGCTGGGCAACCTCACCGGCGCCACCACCCCGCTGGAGCCGGCGGGCGAGGCACCGGACGCGCCGCAGGAGGGCGCCACCACGCGGCGCTTCGGGCGCACCCGGTACACCTACGACGCGCGGGGCCGGGTGGTGCGCGCCGCCAAGCGGCTGCTCGACGGCCGCACCCGGACCCGCACCTACACCTGGAACGCCCTGGACCAGCTGGTCGAGACCGTGACGGAGCGGGGCGAGCGGTGGCGGTACGCCTACGACCCGTGGGGGCGGCGCACCGCCAAGCAGCGCCTCGACGCCGACGGGACGGTGCTGGAGCGCACCGAGTTCGCCTGGTCCGGCAGCGTCCTCGCGGAACGCACGGGGGCCGACGGAGCGACGACGACCTGGGAGTACAAGCCCGGCACCCACCGTCCCGTCGCCCAGCTCGACCGGCACCCCGGCGAGGCGGACACCGACGCGCGCTTCCACGCCATCGTCACCGACCTGGTCGGCACCCCCACCGAACTGGTCACCCCGGACGGCGAGATCGCCTGGCAGCGGCGCACCACCTTGTGGGGCGTCCCGGTCACCGACCCGTCCTCCGAGACCGTCGAGTGCCCGCTGCGCTTCCCCGGCCAGTACGCGGACGACGAGACCGGCTGGAACTACAACCACTTCCGCCACTACGACCCGCACACCGCGCAGTACACGAGCCAGGACCCGCTAGGACTCGGCCCCGCGCCGAACCCCTCCGCGTACGTGGACAACCCGTACGCGTCCGCCGACCCGTTCGGCCTCAAGGCCAGCTGGGAGCCGGCCGACATCACCTGGGGCGGCCGGGTCGCCTACGGGGCGCTCGACAGCCGCCGGGGCAACCGGGCCACCGGTGTCGAGGCGGTCATCCACAAGGACATGCTCGGCGGCCACACCGACGCCCAGCCGGACCCGGCGGGCTGGGGCGACACCGGCGCGGGCTGGGACCCCGACAAGAAGTACAACCGCGGTCACCTGCTCGGCTCGCTGCTGGGCGGGTCCAACGAGGACCCGCGCAACTTCGCCACCATGCACGAGTTCGCCAACTCCCCCGTGATGCGCCACTACGAGCTGCAGATCCAGCAGGCGGTCAAGAACGGCCACGTCGTGCACTACAAGGTCACGCCGGTGTACGCCAGCGACAAGGACGTCATACCGGTCGGCCTGACCCTGGAGGCGCGCAGCTCGGACGGCTTCACGTTCAAGGGCTACTCGCGGGACACCAAGACCCGGCGGGCCCTGCGCGCGGGCGAGGGCACCAACTCCGTGACCATCATGAACATCCCGAAGGACTGCTCCGGATGACCGCGACCGCCCCGGCATGACCGCGACCACCCCGGCGGGCGGGCGATACCATGCGGGCCGTCCGCCGTGCCCCCGACGACGCCGACCGACGACCCCAGGAGCCGCCCCGTGGACGCGTCCCTCGCCGAACTGATCCGCCTGTACGCGCCGACCGCCCCCGGCCGGACCCCCGACTGGAGCGCCGCCCAGGAGGCCTTGGGCACCGCGCTGCCCGCCGACTACCGGGACCTGGTCGGGGCGTTCGGCGCGGGGCTGTTCGACGGGCACGTGTGGCTGCTGGAGCCGGACAGCCCTGACGCCTCCCACGACCTCGTCGCGGACAACGACGGCCGGATGGAGGACTTCGAGGACTTCTGGGAGATGGGCGAGGACAAGCCGGAGCAGCTGGAGGAGGAGGGCAGCCGCCTCGTCGCCTGGGGATCCACCTACAGCGGCGAGGTGCTGTACTGGCTGGTGCGGCCCGGTGCGTCACCGGACGCCTGGACCGTGATGGTCAACGAGTCGCGCGGCCCGCGCTGGGAGCACCACGACCTGACCTGCACCGCGTTCCTCGCCGGAGTCCTGACCGGCCGGGTGCGCTCCGGGATCCTCGCCTCCCGGCTCCCGGCCCCCGAGCACTCCTTCCGCCCGGTCGGCGCCGAGGCCTGAGGCGGCGCGCCCGTCAGCCGGTGACCGCGCGCAGCCGCCAGCAGTGGCAGGCCATCGGGAGGGGGAGCGTGCCGGTGTCGGTGGCCGTGAGGGCGCGGAAACGGGAGCGGATCGCGGCGGCGAACTCCTCGCGGCGGTCGGGCGGTTGGGTCAGGTAGCCGCTGTACGTGGTGAACATGCCGACCAGTTCGTCGGCCGTCACCCGCGTCTCCCACCGCACCGCGTGCGACTCCACGTCGGTGAACGGCGCGCCCTCCGGCAGCCAGAGGTGTTCCGTCATGTGCTGGATCGTACGGCCCACCCGGTCGCCGGAACCGAGGAAGCCGGCCACGTAGGCGTCGAGTTCGGCGACCCACGCCACGCTCCGGTCACGCCGGGTCCACAGGATGCCGAGCGTGCCGCCGGGACGCAGGACGCGGGCGATCTCCGGCAGGGCGCGGGCGGGGTCCATCCAGTGCCAGGCGGCCGAGACCAGCACGGCGTCCACCCGCGCGTCCGGCAGCGGCACCGCCTCCGCCGTGCCCTCCAGCGCGACCGCCCCCGGGCAGGCCTGAGCCAGCACCTCGCGCATCCGCGAGTCCGGGTCGACCGCCACCACGTCCGCGACGCGCCCCGCCAGCACCCGGGTCAGCAGTCCGGTGCCCGCGCCCAGGTCCAGCACCGACCCGCAGCCCGGCGGCAGCAGCCAGTCGACCGCCTCGGGCGGCGGGCCCGGCCGGTAGCGGTCGTAGGTGCGGGCCGCCGCCCCGAAGGACGTGGCCAGTCCGGTGTGCTCGTTCATCCCGCGTCGCCTTCGTTCTCCTCGTTCTCTTCGTTCTCCTCGTTCTCTTCGGCCCCCCAGGCCTTACAGCCCGCGTAATCCGACCAAGACCCGTTCCAGCAGTGTGATGTCCGGGACGCCCTCCGCGTGGCCGGGCTGCATCACGTGGACCAGGCCGCTCTCCGCCATGTCGCCCACCAGGACGCGGGCCACGCCCAGCGGCATCTTCAGCAGGGCGGCGATCTCCGCGACCGACTTCAACTCCACGCACAGCCGGCAGATCGCGCGCTTCTCCGGCGCGAGCCGCGCCCCGCCGTACGGCACGTGCGGGCTGGTGCTGACCAGAGCCTCGATCGCCAGCTGGTACCGCGCCTGCGTCCGGCCGCCGGTGACGGCGTACGGTCGCACGAACGGTGACGACCTGTGGTCTCCACTCACGACTGCCCATCCTTCCCCACGTGGCCGGGGCGATCGGCCCTCCACACGTTCGTCACGTTCATCCGGCCAACGCGCCCTGCAACTCGGCGCGCACGTTCGGCGTCAGCACCTCGCCGGTGCGCTCCACCATCAGCGTCATCTCGTAACCGACCAGCTTCAGGTCGCAGTTGGGCGAGGAGAGCACCGTCAGCACCGAGCCGTCGCTGATCGCCGCCACGAACAGGTACCCGTGCTGCATCTCCACGACGGTCCTGGTCACGGACCCGGCGTCGAAGACGGTCGCGGCCCCCGTCGTCAGCCCGGCCAGCCCCGAGGCCACCGCCGCGAGCTGGTCGCCGCGCTCCTTCGGCAGCGCCTGCGACGCGGCCAGCTGGACCCCGTCCGAGGAGACCACCACCGCGTGCGCGACTCCGGGGACGCGGTCCACGAACCTGGCGATCAGCCAGTTCAGGTTCTGCGCCGCCTCGCTCAGCTCGGCCATGGGGACTCCTAGGGATCGACGTGGTCAGCGTCTTGCACGCCTCGGCCCACCGGGGGCCCGACGACGCGGGGGTGCGGGCGGCCGGTCGACGGCCCGGGGTCGCGGCGCGGCGCGCGGGGCCCGCCCGGCTCGCCGTGCGTCCGGTCCGGCTCACCGCGCGTCCGATTCGCCCGGGCCCGCGCCCGTCCCACGGCCGCCGCCCGTCTCGTCGAGGCCGTGCCGTACGCCCTGCCGGAAGTTGGACAGGCGCTGCTTGAGCCGTTCGGCGGCCTCCGCCGAACGCAGGGGCTGCGGCTGGGGCCGCGGGGCCCTCGCGGGGGGCGCCATCTGCTGGCGCTGGGCGGGCGGGATGCCCCGCACCCGGCGCGGCAGTTGCGGTCGCCCGGCGTCGAAGGCCTGCGGCGGTTGCGCCGGGGGCTGGGCGGGCCTGCTGTGCTCGGGCGGCACGCCGTGCCCCGGCCGCCGTCGTGGCAGCGGCGCCCCGCCCTGCTGCTCGTGGCCGTACCACTCCGACTCGATCGCCTCGAAGATCGGCAGGCGTGGGGCGGGCTGCCCGGCGGACGGAGGCGCCGAAGGCGGTTGCGACGGCGGGGGCGGCGGATCGGTGAAGGCGTGGACGCCGTCCGGCTCGGTGCCCTGCGGCTGCTCCTCGAACCACGTGAAGTCCGCGCCCGGGTAGGCGTTCTGGGGTTCCGGCGTCTCCGGCTCCTCCTCGTGGAACCAGCCGAACCCCTCGCGCGCCGGGGCCCCGCGGTGCTCGCGCACCAGCCGCTCGAACGCCGCGTCGTCCTCCGGCTCGTCGGGGAAGGCTTCCTCCGTGAAAGCCCGCTCTGTGAAGGCCTGCTCGCCGAGCGCCTGTTGCGGGTGGGCCCGCTCGCCGCCGAGCATCCCGCTCAGTCCGGTCGGCGCGTCGTACGTGCCAGGGCGCATCGCCAGGTCGAACGCCGTGCCCGCGTCGCTGTCCACCTCGCTCGCCGCCTTCAGCAGCGACATCGGCAGCGTCACCAAGGCGCTGACGCCACCGGTCGCCGCGCGCTCCAGCCCCACCCGCACCCGGTACTTGGACGCCAGCCGCCCGACGACGAACAGGCCCATCCGCCGGGAGATCGACACGTCGACCACCGGGGGCTCGGCGAGGCGTTCGTTGACCTCGGCCAGTTCCTCGGGCGACATGCCCAGGCCCGCGTCGGTGATCTCCACGAGCACCGCGCCGTAGCCCAGCGTCGTCGCGCCGACGACCACCTCGGTGTCGGGAGCGGAGAACTCGGCCGCGTTCTCGATGAGTTCGGCGATCAGGTGCACCACGTCGGTCGCGGCGTGCCCGGCCAGCGCGATGTCCGGCAGCTCGGTGACGGTGACGCGTTCGTACTGCTCGACCTCGGCGGTGGCGGCGCGGACCACGTCCAGCAGCAGCACCGGGCGGTTCCAGCGGCGGCCCTGCTCCTCGCCCGCGAGGACGAGCAGGTTCTCGTTGTTGCGGCGCATGCGGGTGGCGAGGTGGTCGAGTTTGAAGAGGCTCTCCAGCCGTCCCGGGTTCTGCTCACCGCCCTCCAGCTCGTCGATGAGCCGCAGTTGGCGCTGCACGAGGCTCTCGCTGCGCCGCGAGAGGTTGGTGAACATGGCGTTGACGTTGCCGCGCATCATCGCCTGCTCGGCGGCGAGCCGCACCGCCTCGGAGTGCACCCGGTCGAAGGCCCGCGCCACCTGCCCGACCTCGTCGCGCGAGCGCACCCCGATCGGCCGCACCCGCATCAGGTCCTCGGCCTCGCCCGGATCGGCGAACCTGGCGTCGCCGAGCCTGCGCACCACGTCCGGCAGCCGCTGGTCGGCGATCTCCAGCGCCGAGCCGCGCAGCGCCCGCAGCGGGCGGACCACCGAGCGGGCCAGCACGGTGGCGCCGAGGAGCGACAGGAGCACCACGGCCACGATGATCGCGACGTTCTCGTACAGCTCCTTGCGGCCCGCGTCCAGCAGGTGCGAGGCGCGCTGCGTCATCGCGGCGATGACCCGGGCCTGGATGCTCCGGATCGCGTTCACCTTGACGGTCATCGCCTGGTACGCGCTCTGTTCGCCGGTGCCCAGGCTGCTGAGCGGGGTGCCCTCCTGCGCCGCGTCGGTGACCGCCTGAAGGGTGCCGTCCGCCGCGCCGATCTCGTTGCCGCTGACGGTGGACTGGTAGAGGTTGACGATCCCGGCCGGCGCGTCGTTGGCGATGGCGTCGTAGGCGCTGGTGAACTGCGCCTGGGCCTGCTCCAGTTCCTGCTTCTGCTCCAGGGTGAAGCCGCCGCTGCGCAACACGCCGACCAGGTAGCCGCGTTCGACGGAGGTCTGTTCCTCGGCCTGCTCGACGTTCGCGAGCGTGGCGACCAGGTTGCCGAGGGTGTGGTCGGTGGTGTTGACGGACAGCTGGTCGCCGAAGTCCATCAGGTCGTCGATGATCGTGGTGTACGCGGTGAAGGCGGGCGCGACCGTGCCCAGCCGCACCACGGAGGCGCGCAGCGGCGCCAGGTCCCCGAGCCTGGCCTCGGCGCGGTCGCCCAACTGCCGGGTGGCGGGCGGCAGGTCGGCGACGCCGCGGTGGTAGCGGTCCAGCGCGGTGGTGAGCGCCCCGGCGGCCGTGTCGGTGGCCTGCTGCGCCCGGGCGAGTGAGGCGTCGCCGTGGACGCCGCTGCCGGTGAGCGCGACCTCGGTCAGGTCGCGTTCCTCGCCGACCTGGTTGACGAGCGTGGAGATCCGCTGGGCCAGGAGCGCCTGGTCGCGCAGGTCGCCGACGGCGCGCAGGGTGCCCAGGTCGGTCACGACGCGGACACCGGCGAGCGGGATGATGGCGATCAGGGGGACGAGGACGAGCAGCAGCATGCGGTTGCGCAGCCGCCAGTCGCCCAGCTTCCAGCCGCCGCGCCGTCGCGTTAATCGGGCGTGCGGCGTCGGCTGGGGCCGGTGGTCGTCAAGGGGTGCCCGGCCCCGGGGGGTCGCCGGTCGTCCGTCCACTGACCCTCGCTACGTCGTCGCCCTGGCACCCGGCCTCGGTTCGGTGCCCTCGGTTTCGGTGCGACGCCCGCGGTCGGTGTGCCACGGCGGTACGTCCGTCGGTGTCGACATCGGTACGTGCTGTGCGCTGTGTCGTCGCGGAGACGCATTCCAACACACCCCGGAGCCGCCGTAAAGCGTGCGCGCGGCAAGGAATCCGGCGCACGCGGCCGCCACCGCCGCCGGGGGGCGGGCCGCGGTTCCGGACCGCGCGGCCGGGATGCGGCCCTGACGTCGGATATCGGACGGGTGAGTCACAGGACACCCGTTCGTGACGCGGGCATACGACGACCGATGTGATTTCTCATTCAACTAGCCTGCCGCCAGAGGGCGGAATCACCCCGGTGATGCGAACGGCGCCCACCCGGACGCCTGTTCGCCCTGGGAACAGGGAGGCTGTTGCGCACGCCCGGGATCTGGCAGCCTCACGCGGGTGAGGACTGAATTACGGCAGGACCCCGAACCGGAACCGGACGCCGCCCGGCAGCCGGTGACACCCGTCCCGATCGTGCTGGACGGCGTCACCAAGCGCTTCGCCTCCCCACGCGGCGAGCACCGTGAGGCGGTGCGCGACGTGTCGTTCCGCGTGGAGCCCGGCTCGTTCACAGCCGTCATCGGGCCCACCGGCTGCGGCAAGTCGACGCTGCTGTCGCTGATCTGCGGCACCGAACGCCCCGAAAGCGGAACGGTGTCGGTGGACGGCCGCCCGGTCGACGGCATCGGGCAGGACATCGGCTTCGTCTTCCAGACCGACGCGGTCTTCCCCTGGAAGACGGTGCTGGGCAACGTCGCCGCCGGCCCCCGCTTCCGGGGCGTGCCGCGCGCCCGGGCCCAGGCGCTGGCGGCGGACTGGGTGCGACGGGTGGGGCTCGCCGGTTTCGAGCGCTACCACCCGCACCAGCTCTCCGGCGGCATGCGCAAGCGCGTCGCCCTCGCCCAGACACTGGTCAACCGGCCGCGGGTGCTGCTGATGGACGAACCGTTCTCCGGCCTCGACGTGCAGACCCGGCAGATCATGTCGGACGAGCTCCTGTCCCTGTGGGAACTGACCCGCCCCTCGGTCGTGTTCGTCACCCACGACCTGGAGGAGGCGATCACGCTCGCCGACAAGGTCGTCGTGCTGACCGCGGGACCGGCCACGGTCAAGGAGGAGTTCGACATCGACCTGCCCCGGCCGCGCGACGCCCGCGAGATCCGCCACCACCCCGACTTCGTCCGCCTGCACGAGCTGGTGTGGAAGGCGCTGCGCGACGAGGTGCGGGTGGCCTACGAACGCGGCCTGGGGGCGGCGTGAACGGGAAGAGCGCGGGCGGGAGCACGCGGAGCGCGGGCGCGAGGACGGTGCCGGACGTCGCGGGGGCCGCGCAGGCCGGAGCGGTCGTGCCCGGCGGCGCGGCCACCGTTCGCCGCACCCGGTTACGCGGACGGGCCCTGGTCGTCGCGGTCGGGCGCGTCGCGGTGCTCGTGGTCTTCCTCGGCACGTGGCAGCTGCTCGCCGCCACCCACACCATCGACACCTTCTACTTCGGCCGGCCCTCCGGCATCTGGGACCGGCTGGAGACCTGGATCCGGCACGGCACCTCCCAGGGCCCGCTGCTCACCCAGGTCTGGGTCACCCTCCAGGAGACCCTGCTCGGCTTCGGCATCGGCACCACGCTGGGCGTCGTCTGCGGGATCGCGCTCGGCAGGATGCGGCTCGCGGCCGACATCCTCGCGCCGTACATCAAGACCCTCAACTCCATCCCGCGCATCGTCCTCGGCTCGGTGTTCGCGATCTGGTTCGGCCTCGGCATCGGCTCCAAGGTCGCGCTCGCGGTGGTGCTGGTCTTCTTCGGCGTCTTCTTCAACGCCTTCCAGGGCGCCCGGGAGGTCGACCGGGCGCTGATCGCCAACGCCCGGGTGCTGGGGGCCGGTCCGGTGCAGGTGACCTGGCAGGTGGTCGTGCCGTCCGCGCTCAGCTGGATCACCACCAGCCTGCACGTCGCCTTCGGGTTCGCCGTCACCGGCGCGATCGTCGGCGAACTGCTGGGCGCACAGCAGGGATTGGGCCTGCTGATCTCGCAGGCGCAGGCCAACTTCGACCCCGACGGCGTCTACGCGGGCCTGGTCATCACCGCGCTGCTCGCGCTGACCGCCGAGGGCCTGATCACGCTGCTGGAGCGCCGGTTGCTGCGCTGGAGACCGCGCCCCGGCTCCAACCGCTAGACGGCGAGCCGCAGTTCGCGGCGCCGACAGCCGACGACCCGCATCCGACGGCACGCATCCGACGGCCCTGTCCGACGAGCCGTATCCGTAAGGCCCGAGTCCAGCGAACCCCACCAAAAGGAGAAGACGCATCCCATGTGGCGCAAGAAGATCGCCGTCGCGGCCGCCGCCCTCGCCCTCACGACCGCGGTGTCGGGCTGTTCCGGCTCGGGCGGCGACGGCAAGGACGGCAAGGACGCGAACGGCCTGACGTCGGCGACCATCGCCCTGTCCAACCAGCAGAACCAGAGCTACCTGCCGCTGATCCTCGCGCAGCGCCTGGGCTTCTTCCGGAAGCAGGGCCTGGACGTCAAGATCGACAACCTCCAGTCCACCAGCCAGGTCACCGACGCCCTGCTGGCAGGCCAGGTCCAGGGGATGATCGGCTTCTACGACCACAACCTCGACCTCCAGGCCAAGGGCAAACAGACCGAGTCGGTCATCCAGCTGCTCCAGGCACCCGGCATGGTGGAGATGGCCCGCACCGACGAGTCCATCGCCTCCCCCGCCGACCTGCGCGGCAAGACCGTCGGCGTGACCGGCCTCGGCTCCTCGACCTCCTACCTGGGCGACTACCTGTCGCTGCACGACGGCATCCCGCTGGACCAGACCCACCTGGTGGCGGTCGCCGCGGGCCCGACCTTCGTCGCCGCCTTCCAGCACCACCGCGTGGACGCGGGCGTGACCACCGAGCCGACCATCTCCACCCTGCTCCAGAAGCACCTGGCGAAGATCACCACCGACATGCGCACGCTGGCCGGCACCAAGGCCGCGCTCGGCGGCCCGTACCCCGGCACCTGCCTGACCGTGCAGTCCTCCTGGGCCGCGAGCCACAAGGACGTCGTGCAGAAGATGGTCAACGCGCTCTACGCGTCGTTGCAGTGGATCGAGACGCACTCCGCGACCCAGGTCACCGAGGAGGTCCCGGCGGACTTCTACGCGGGTTCCGGCAAGCAGAACTACGTCCAGGCGCTCGCCAACGAGATGGGCATGTACGACCCCACCGGCCAGATGCCCACCGACGCGCCGCAGACCGTGCTGCGCGTCCTGTCCGCGATCGACCCGGTGGTCAAGGGCCACTCCATCGACGTGTCGAAGACCTACACGGACGCCTACGTGCAGCAGGCGTCGCAGGACGCGGGACACGCGGCGAAGTGAGCCGCGGCGCGCCGGGGACCGCCCGCGTCGTCCGGGCGGCTCCGGCGCGCCGCGCCCGCCCGGGCGGCGATCGCCGCCCACCGCACTGTTGCCCGCACAGCCTGATCGGAGATACTGCCCGCCGTGGAGCAGCGCAACGGCCCGAAGATTCCCCCCGTGCACGCCGCCGGGCTCGACCCGGCGTTCGTCCCCGGTCTGACCCTGCCACGCCAGGCGGAGGCGGCCCGCGAGCCATCGGCACCGGACGACCCGACGCCGCCGGCCGCCGACGAGACGGTGGCCGCTGAGAAGGCGGCGCCCGCTGACGAGGCGGTGGCCGCTGACCAGGCCCCGGCCGCGCCGGACGCCGACGAGGCCGGGACGCGGGACGGCACCGCGGAGACCACCGACGCCACGGAAGCGGACGAACCAGATGAAGCGGACACTTCCGGCGAAGCGGACGCCATGGGCGGCCCCTCGTTCGAGGCGTCCGACCACCGCGGCGGCGTCACCGCCGACCGCCGGGGCGTGCGCTTCACGCTGGACGGCGAGGAGGCGGACTTCACCTGGGACGAGATCGGCGCCGTCGAGGTCGACACCCCGCGCTTCGGCCGCACCCTGATCGTCACGGTCTACACGACGAGCCGCCACACGTACGAGGCGTACGTGGACGCGCCCAACCGTTCCCAGCCCAAGCGGTGGGCGACGGAGCTCGACGCGATCCTGGACGAGTACTTCGAGGCCTGAGGCCGTTCCCGAAGCGGCGGGAGCGGCCGAAGCGGTCGAACCAGCGGATGCGGCCGAAGCCTTCGGGCCCCGGTCCCGGGGTCAGCAGCTGCTGTCCGCGCTCCGGCCCGCGAAGCGGTCGGAGAGGAAGTCCAGGACGGACAGCCTGCGGGCGACCGCCTCCTCGACGTGCTCGCCGATCGGGTCGCGCACCTCGTCCACGGTCGCGCCCTTGGCGCACCAGTCCTTGACCAGCGTGTCGTCCTGGCCCACCGGCACGATCTCGTCCGTGTCCGCGTGGTAGTCGTAGACCGGCGTGGCGGGGGCCTGGGTGCCGAGCCTGTTCTCGTTCAGCACGGCCGCGACCGACGGCACGCTCAGCGGGTCGGGCACGGTGGTGTCCGAGGACAGCTTCTTGAACGGGTAGGCGGCCAGCAGCTGGGTCATGCACTTGCCGCCGGTGTTCGTGAAGTCCTGCTGCCCCTGCGCGTTGAGCAGCGACGGGATCCCCACCTCGGGGAACTCGGTGCTGATGCTCCACGCCGCCGCCATCTCGAACCCGGCCGCCGCGCCGCCGTCCAGCGAACGCGCGACCGCGGTCGGGTCGGCGGGCACGCCGCCCATCGCGGCACCGGCCAGCCGGACGTCCGGGGCGTAGGACGGCTGGAGCTGCGCCGCCCAGCCGGTCGCCTCCGCGCCGCCCGAGTAACCGTCCAGCGCCCAGGGGCTGTTGGCACCGATACCGGTGTCCTGGGTGTCCTGGAAGTTCTTCACCGCGCGGATGCCGTCGAGCACCGCGTGCCCGGCCTGCGGGCCCGCCATGAACACCGACTTGGGCCCCTCGAAGTCGGGCACGGCCACCGCCCAGCCCTTCAGCAGCAGCGTCGCCGCGTCCGCCAGGTCGGCCACGTCGGTGCCGGACGCGAGGGTGTAGGAGGGCGCGCACTGCGACCCGGTGCTGTCCTCGGGCGCCTGGAGCGAGACCACCGGGCGGTCGCTCCCGGAGGCCGCGCCGCCGGGCACCATGAGCGTGGTGACCGTCAACTCCGGTTGCCCGTGCGAGTCGTTGGTGCGGTACGAGATCTGCCAGGCGTCCGTCCCGGTGGGCAGCCCGAGCAGCGTCACCGACACCGGCCGGGTCGCGACGATCTGGCCGGGGGCGTACGAGCCGATGTCCGCGGGGGCGCTGTAGAAGGGGTCCTGCCCCGGCGCGACGGACCCGGCACTCGGGGCGTCCGAGGCCTTGGCGGTCGTGGCGGTGTCGGCGGTGGCGGCGGTCGTGGCGGTGGCGGCGGTGGCGGGCCCGGCGGCGGCGAGCACGAGCGCGCAGCAGGCGGCGGTCGCGGCCAGGGTCGTGATGCGTGAAGCCATGGTGGGGGAGTCCTCAACTCGTCGAGGTGGGCGACGCGTCGGACCACCGCGGGCGGGCGTGATCGCCACGTTCGGCACGATCGGCACGCCCGCGACGCGGACGGGACGCGGCGCGTGCGGGTGCGGTGCGGTGCGGCTGCGGTGCTGAGCAGGGTGCGTGCTGAGCAGAGGTGCGGTGCTGAAGTGCGTGGGGAGCTGAGCAGGGCGTGGCGCTGAGCAGGGTGGGCGCTGGCAGCGCCGGGCGCGGGGTGTTGCCCCGGCCATGCGGGGGTGCGGGGCACTCGGGGGTCCGGAGCCCAATCTGACAACGAGGATTTTCAGAGTGCGCCCGACAGGTGTCAAGGAGTCGCGCGGTACGCGGACGGGTCGGATTCCGTGAAGGTCTCCGTGAAGGTCCCGGCGGCGGGTGGCCCGTTCCGGGCCGTTGACCCACCCCCAAATATTCATCTCATCCACCTATTTGTTAGCGTCAGGGCGTGCGGTTGAAGAAGTCCACCGACCTGGCGCTGCGCGCGGTGATGCGCCTGGCGGTGACGAAGCAGAACGAGAGTCTCACCACCCGGGAGGTGGCCGAGGCCATGGCCGCGCCGTACGCGCACATGGTCAAGGTGGTCGCCAGACTCCAGCACCTGGGCGTCGTGGAGGCGCGCCGCGGCCGGGGCGGCGGCCTGGAGCTGACCGCGTTCGGCCTGCGCTCCTCGGTGGGCTGGCTGGTCCGCACGCTGGAGGGGGAGGAGGAGGTCGTCGACTGCGACGGCGATCCGCCCTGCCCGCTGCGCGGCGCCTGCCTGCTGCGGCGCGCGCTGCGCGAGGCCCAGCAGGCGTTCTACGCCTCACTGGAGACGCTGACCATCGGGGACCTGGTCGGCTCTCCGACGGGTCCGGTCCTGGTCGGCCTCACGGCACGGCCACAGGACTGAGGACCCGCGCCCGACCACCCCTCACGGGGCCCGTACCGACCGAACGACCGCCCGGCCGACCGGTCCGACTCAAAATATGAAGATCACTTACCACTTAAGCCGGGCACGTGAACCGAAGGAGAAAACCATGCTGTCCGACGAGGCCACCCCTGTCGTCCGCGCGACCCTGCCGGTGGTCGGCGCCGCCATCGGCGAGATCGCCGAGCTGTTCTACCGGAAGCTGTTCGACGCCCATCCGGAGTTGCTGCGCGACCTGTTCAACCGGGGCAACCAGGCCAACGGCGAACAGCGCCAGGCGCTGGCCGGGTCGATCGCCGCCTTCGCCGGGATGCTGCTGGAGCGCCCCGACACCCGGCCGGACGCGATGCTCACGCGCATCGCCCACAAGCACGCGTCGCTCGGCATCTCCTCCGACCAGTACAAGGTCGTCCACCGGCACCTGTTCGCGGCGATCGCCGAGGTGCTGGGCGACGCGGTCACCCCGTCCGTCGCCGCGGCCTGGGACGAGGTGTACTGGCTGATGGCGAACGCCCTGATCGCCATCGAGGCACGGCTGTACGAGCGCGCCGGGGTCGCCGAGGGCGAGGTGTGGCGGCGCATGGTCGTCACCGGGCGCCGCCAGGAGACGCCCGACGCGATCTCCCTCACCCTGCGCCCCGCCGACGGCGACGGCGACGGCCCGGCGGGCGCGTTCCGGCCCGGGCAGTACGTGAGCGTCGGCGTCCGGCTCGCGGACGGCGCCCGCCAGATACGCCAGTACAGCCTGTCCGGCGCGCCCGGCCTGCCCGAGTGGCGGATCACCGTCAAGCGGGTCGCGGACGGCGCGGGCCCGGACGGCGAGGTCTCCACCTGGCTGCACGCCCACGCCACGCCCGGTGACGTGCTGGAGGTCTCGGCGCCCTTCGGCGACCTCGTGCTGCCCGCGGGCGACGGGCCGCTGCTGCTGGCCTCGGCCGGGATCGGCGGCACGCCGATGCTGGCGATGCTGCACCGGCTGGCGGCGGACCGCGCGGCGGGCGGCCCGGCCCGCCGGCTCGTCGTGGTGCACGCCGACCGCGAGCCCGGCCACCACGCGCACCGGACCGAACTGCGGCGGCTGGTCGAGGAGTTGCCGCAGGCCGAGCTGCACCTGTGGTACGAGGCGGGGGCGGACGCGGTGGACGGTCACCACGAGGGCGGACGAGCGGTCGTGCGCCGGGGGCGGGCCGATCTGGGCGCGGTCGCGCTGCCGGACGGGCTCACCGCGTACCTGTGCGGCCCGCTGCCGTTCATGCGTGCCGTCCGGGGCGACCTGCTGCGGCGCGGTGTGCCCGCCGAGGCGGTGCGCTACGAGGTCTTCGGCCCGGACCTGTGGAGGGCGTGAGGCGGACACCGCCCGGGGCCCAGCGATCGCGCGGCGGCGGGCAGGTCGGCAGACTCGGAGTATGCGGAAGCTTCCCGCGGACCGGCCCGGACGCCGATGACCGCGCGCGGTCCGCTCCGGACGGCCGACGCGCGGGAGCCCGGCACGACGCTGCTGACCTTCGGCCACGGCACACTGCCGCGCGAGCGGATGACGGAACTGCTGCACGGCGCCGGGGTCGCGGCGGTGGTGGACGTGCGGACCGCGCCGGGCAGCAGGCACAACCCGGACACCCTGCGCGCCGCCCTGGAGGAGTGGCTGCCGCGCGAGGGCGTCGCGTACCGCTGGGAGCCCCGCCTCGGCGGCTTCCGCAAGCCCACCGCCGATTCGCCGGACGTCTTCTGGGAGAACGACTCGTTCCGGGGCTACGCGGGCCACACCCGCGAGCCCGACTTCCTCGCCGCCATGGACGAACTGCTCGCCCAGGCGGCCGGCACGACCACGGCCGTGATGTGCGGCGAGACGGTCTGGTGGCGCTGCCACCGCAGGATCATCGCCGACTACGCGGTGCTGGCCCGCGGCGCGCGCGTCCTGCACCTCGCGCACGACGGACGCCTCACCGAGCACCCGCCCACCCGCGGCGCCCGCCTGCGCGCCGACGGGCTGCTGGTCTACGACCTGATGTGACCGGGCGGGGTCTTCACCGTCCGCGCACCCGCAGCGCGGGCGGGACCCGCTCCGCCGCCGCCGTCGCGTCGGAACGCGCCCACGCGATCAGGCCCGGCACGTCGATCCCGTACGGCGCGGGCGGCCCGGCGTAGGGCACGAGGCCGTCCGCCGCCCGCGACAGCAGGGTCCGCGCGCCCTTGGCGTTGCCCCGCGCGAGGTGGGTCAGTCCCACGGCGAACTGCGCGAGCGCCCGCCACAGTCCCCGCTCCCCCGGCGGCGCCGTCTTCCAGGCGTCCTCCAGGACCTCGTGCGCGTGGAACGGCATCCCCGCGTCCAGCAGCCGCTGAGCCTGAGCCAGCGACTCGTCCGGCGTGCGGCGCACCCCTTCGGGCTGGCGGGCGACGCCCTCGGCTCCGTACGGCAACGGCCTGCCGAGGCCGTCGCGCGGCCGGGCGTTGCGCGCCCGCCCCTCCGTGTCCCGGTCCCGGTCGCGGTCGGCCCCCGCGTCGTCGTCGGGGTCGTCGGGGCCCGCGCCGCAGTGCTCGCAGACCGGTGTGCCCGGCCGTTCCCGTACCCGTCCGCACGCGGGGCAGACCGCGTTCAGCCAGCAGGCCGGGTCGCCGCCCTCGCGCCACGGCTCGTCGTCCCCGCGTCGCTCCTCGTCCCCGGTATCCACGGTGTCCCCGGTATCCACGGTCGCATCCTCTCAGGCGGCCAGCGCGCAGGCACCCAGGGCGACCAGGACGACGACCTTGGCCGCCTCCAGCGCGATGTACGCCAAGTGCCCGCGCGAGCGCGGCAGTTCCTCGCCGGCCAGCACGCGGTCCGAGCGCCGGTTCAGCGCGGGCCGCACGGCGGCGAGCTGGACGGCGAGCACGACGGCCGCGGCGGCGGTGAGCGCGGCGACCGCCGTGCTCGGGGCGCCGGTCGCCACGGTCACGATCACCACGAGCGCGAACAGCGCCTCGACCGCGTTCAGGGCACGGAAGACCAGCCGCCCGATGCCCAGGCCGACGCGCACCGTCACCTCCGGCGCCCGGAACTTCAGCGGCGCCTCCAGGAAGGAGATGGCCAGGACCATGCCCAGCCAGACGAAGGCCACCGCGGCGGTGACGGATGCGGCGGTGTGGTTCATGCGCGTCGACTACCTTTCCGCGAGCTCTCCGCGAGCCGGGCCAGGCAGGCGTCCGGCTCGGCGAACGGTTCCAGGCCGGTCGCCGTCACCTCGCCGCCCAGCTCTTCCAGCGCGCCCTGCATCATGCCGAGGTGCACCGAGCAGACGATCTGCCCGTACTCCTCGGCGAGTTCGAGGAACGGGCAGTGCCGCAGCCGCACCACGTCCGGCCCCGCGCGTTCCGGCTCGAAGCCCAGGTCGGCCAGGAGCCCGGTGAGCCGGTCGGTCGCCTGCCCGGCCGTCAGCCGCCGGCCCGGCGGGGGACGCTCGACCAGGAACCCGCCCCACGCCAGCCCCGCCCGCCGGGCCTCCTCCGGTGCCGCCTCGCCCTCGACGGCCAGCCGCCCGAGCAGGATCCGCGCCAGCAGCCGGTACCCGCGCACCCCACCGCGATCCATGCCGGGGCGCGGGGCGTAGACGGTACGGGGGCGGCCGGGCCCCGACGGCTCCTGCACGGTGCGGTGCGCGGCGCCCTCGGCGACCAGCGCGTCCAGGTGGAAACGGGCGGTGTTGGGGTGGACGCCGAGCCGGCCGGCGATCTCGGTGACGCCGAGCGGGCCGTCCGCCTCGCGCAGCGCGTCCAGCACGGCACGACGACGCGGGCCCTGCGGTGTCCGCTCCACGGCTGCCGCCCCTTCCTCGTGCGCCGCAACGCGCTCCGGGTCGCGTGACGGCGTGCGTCGCGCTCCGGCGCACCCGTGACGCCGGAGCACTTCCGACGTTTTCACGAATGCTACCTGTAATAATCGGCGCGACACCGCCGGGGTGCCCGTTGCCGTGGACGGGGGCCGCCGGAGCGAGGAAGGGGAGCGTGTGACACCGACACGCGAGTCGTCCCAGGAGGAAGGGGCGGGGCCGCCGGTCCCGCGCACGCTGTGCGACGTGCGGGCGGTCACCGCGCCGGACGCCGTCGCGGACGCGTCCGCCGGGGCGCTGTGGCGGCTGGCCGAACCGGGCCGTCAGCTCGACGCCAACGTCGTCCACCTGCCCGCGCGGCAGCGCGTGGACCCGCACACCGAACCGGAGTTGGACGTCCTGCTGCTCGTCGTGGGCGGCGACGGCACCCTCGGCACCGCGGACGACGGCCAACGCCTCGCCGAGGGAGCCCTGTTGTGGCTGCCGCACGGCGCGGCGCGCGCCCTCACCGCGGGCCCCGGCGGCCTGTCCTACCTGACCGTCCACCGCAGGCGGCAGGGCCTGCGCATCGGCCCGCCGCCGTCATGACGCGGCGGGCAGCAGCGCGGGGCGCCCGCCGAGCGCCGCGGAGAAGCGGTCGACGAGTTCGCCCAGCATCCGCGCGGTGGCAGGCGCGACGGTGACCGCGCCGGACTCGCCGAGGGTGATCTCCTGGTCGAGGGTGAACCACCCCGGCAGGATGTGCGCCGCGCCCATCGAACTGAGCACCGGCCGCAGCGCGTAGTCGATCGCCAGCACGTGCGCGGTGC
Organism: Streptantibioticus parmotrematis; assembly: GCF_019890615.1. Taxonomy (GTDB): domain Bacteria; phylum Actinomycetota; class Actinomycetes; order Streptomycetales; family Streptomycetaceae; genus Streptantibioticus_D; species Streptantibioticus_D parmotrematis. Next base: position 140,105 of record NZ_JAINVZ010000011.1, read on the forward strand.
TGCCGCCGGTCGCCAGCGGCAGCACGGTCTTGCCGGACAGCGCGTACTGCGGCAAGAGGTCGAGCAGCGTCTTCAACAGGCCCGAGTACGCCGCCTTGTAGACCGGCGTGCCGACCACCACGCCGTCCGCCCGCGCGAACAGTTCGGTCGCGCGCACGATCGCCGGATGCCCGAAGTCGGCGCCCAGCAAAGCCTGCGCGGGCAGCGTGCGCACGTCCAGCGGCACGACCTCGTGCCCCTGCGCCGCGATCCTGGCGTCGAGGTGACGCAGCAGCCCCGCGGTGCGGGAGGTGGCGGAGGGACTTCCGGAGACGGACAGGACGACGGCCATGACGGGACCTTTCCGGCACGGTTGAGGAGAACGGAAGACCGTTCCGAGTGATCGGCCAAAGGGAAAAGGGAACCGGGGACGAAGGGCGACCGGCGAATTGCGCATCACGGATCACACATCATGGATCACGGATAACGCATCACCGGTCACGGTTCACCCGCGCGAACAAGAACACGGAATGCGCGCAGGCTGAATTCACGCCCTGCCGGGGCCTCTTGGAGCGAGACGGGGGCAGGGGCGCGGCGTGGTGGCGGAACGTGGCGAGGGCGGCGCCTCGGCCGTCAGGCCCGGGAGGAGGGCGGACAGAAAGCGCTGGAGACACGCGCGAGATCGACGTGGCGTCGTCGCGTGAGATCCGGTCGCTTCATGCCGTCGATCCAATCAGCCGGAAATCGGGGCGGTCAAGAAGCCGGAAAGGGATTTCACATCCCGGACACGGCCGTCCCGTCCACCGCGTCCAGGCCGGGCAGCAACACCAGCCGCCTGCCGTGCAACGCACCGCGTTCCACCATGCGGTGCGCCTCGGCGGTGGCCGACAGCGGCAGCGTCTCGATGGACCGGGGGCGCGCCCGGCCGTCCGCCAGCAGCCGGTTGACGGCCTCCGCGGCCTGCGCCAACTGGGCTGTCGTGGCATGGGAGATGACGAATCCGGTGATCGAGCAGTCCTTCATGTACAGCGGTCCGACCGGGAGTTCGGGGCGGGCCCTGGCACCCGAGAACAGCACGACGCGACCGCCCCGCGCCAGCAGGTCCACCGACGTAGCCAGCTCGTTGCGTCCCGATGTGTCCAGGTAGAGGTCGACGCCGTCCGGACAGGCCGCGCGCAGCCGCTCCCCGAGGTCCTCGGCGCGATAGTCCAGCACCTCGGCGGCGCCCAGCCCGCGCACGTACTCCGCGTCGCGCGCGGCGGCGGTGGCCACGACCCGCGCGCCCGCCTCGGCGGCGAGCGCCACCAGCACCGTGCCGACGTTCCCCGCCGCGCCCTCGACCAGCACGGTGTCGCCCGGCCTGGCCCGGCCGTGGGTGAACAGCGCGAGGTGGGCGGTGGCGGCGGGGTGGAGCAGGGCGACCGCGACAGCCGGGTCCACGCCGGGCGGCAGGTGGTAGAGCCGGTCGGCGGCGACCACGGCGCGTTCGGCCGCTGCGCCCTGACGGCCCTCGTGGCCGAGGCTGTCGCACCACACCACGTCGCCGGGCGAGAAGTCCGCCGCTCCGGGCCCGGCCCGCAGCACCCGGCCGACCAGGTCCCGCCCGACGACGAACGGGAACGGCACCGGTGTGGCGAAGAGCCCGGAACGCACGAAGGCGTCCACCGGGTTGACGGTGGTCGCGACCACCTCGACCAGCACGTCGGTGGGACCGGGGCGGGGCGTGGGGAGGTCGCCGTAGGTGATCTCCTCGGGCGGTCCCAGGCGTTCGACGAAGGCTGCGCGCATGGCGCCGACGGTAGGCGGGACGGCGGGCGCGGGGCAGTACGACCGGCCGGGGCGGGCGGGGATGTCACCGGCACGGAGGGCCGCCGGTCAGACGTCACCGCCTCCCGGAGCGGGCTCCGGCGCGGCCTCCGGCCCGGGCCTCGGCGCGGGCTCCGGCGCGGGCCGCCCCGGCAGGCGTCCCCGGGCCGCCGCCACCGCGTAGGCGGCCAGGGCGAGGGCGGCGACGCCCAGCGCCACCGCGAGGTCGCGGCCGTCCTGCCGGGACAGCGCCAGCGCCACCCCGACCACGGCCACCAGCGGCGGCAGCGGCCACCACGGCATGCGGAAGACCCCGCGCAGCCCCCGCCCGCGCACCCGGCCGACCAGCGCGGAGACCGCCACCAGCAGGTACACCACGACGATCATGACCCCGGTGAAGGTGACCAGATCGTTCAGCGAACTGCACACGCACAGCAGGCCGTTGCCCAGGAAGAGGAACGCGAACGCCCGCACCGGCACCCGTGAGCGCGCCGACGTCCGCCCGAAGAACCCGTTCAGCGGCCCGGGCAGCATCCCGTCCCGCGCGGTCGCGTAACAGACGCGCGCGTAGCCGAGGTTGGCCGCCAGACCGGTGTCGAACATCGCCACCACGACCCCCGCGATCAGCGCCTTCGCGCCGTCCGCGCCCATCACCTGCCGCGCGACGAGCGACAGCGGCGAGGCGTCGGAGGCGGTGCGGCCCAGGTCCCCGACGGCCGAGGTGGCCGCGACGACGGCGAGCAGTTCGACGACCACGGCGACGACGGCGGCCACCACGACGGCCCGCGGACCCGCCCGGCGCGATCCCCTCGACTCCTCCACGAAGTACAGCGGCCAGTCGTACCCGTTGAAGGCGAAGAGCGCGGGGACGACGGCGGTCAGCAGCGCGCCGAGGCCGACCGCGTGCGGCAGCGCGCCCGCCTCCCGCGCCGCCCTCGGCTGCCCGAACGGGTGCGCGCCCGGCGCGGCGTGCGCGAAGGCGAAGCCGGTGAAGACCAGGATGACGGCGAGTTCGAGCGCCAGCATCACGGCGGCCACCCAACTCGCCGGGGACACACGGCCGATGGACAGCGCGGTCACCAGCGCCATCATCCCCAGCGCCACCCACCCCGTCGGCAGCCCGCCGGGCACCAGCGAGGACAGATAGGTGGCCGAGGCGACCAGGATCGAGGCGGTCGAGACGAGTCCCAGCAGCAGGAAGAGCACCGCCGTGACGCCACCGGCCACCGGTCCGAGCGCACCGCGCACGATCGCGTAGCAGCCCCCGGCCGACGGGAAGCGCCCGCCGGCCTCCGCGTAACACAGCGCCATGCACAGCGCGATGACCGCGCCGATCACGAACGCCCACACCACACCGGTGCCGGCGGTGCCCAGGCCCGAGCCGTAGACGAGGAAGACGGAGGTGGTCGGCGAGATCGCGGCGACGGCGATGGCCAGCACGTTCAACGGGCCGAGCGCGGCGCGTTCCAGACCCTCGTCGCCGTCCGGCCGCCGGGGCGCGGTGCCGCTGTCGTCCGCCGGTCCCCCGGCGCGTGTCGCGTCAGCCATGTTCTTGGTTCTCGCCCACCCGCGCCACCGGCCAAACCAGCGCCGACGCGTGAGGGCCGCCCCGACGGGACGGCCCTCGTGTGTCATACGTCCTCACACCGGCTACGGCCTCACACCAGCTTCGGCGTCCCCAGGCCGAGCGCGCGGAAGGTGATCCGCTGGTCCACCCACAGCAGCGTCACCGTGGCGCCCGCCATCGCGACGGCGAAGACCAGGTGCCCGGCCGCCGACGTCACCTGCGTCCCGGCCGCGCCCAGCAGCAGGTGGGCGCCGAGGCGCGCGGCGATCAGCCCGACGGCGATCATCCGGGTACGGGAGTTCTTCAGCATCGCGCGGACCAGCTTGCGCCGCTTGCCCATCACGGTCAGGCCCACCACGACGTTCACGGCGGCCAGCGCGGCCAGCACCACCCAGGCGCCCTTCCACACGTGCATCAGGTCGTACGCGGCACCGATGACGCCCTCGAACCCGAAGAACCAGATCGGCAGCGGCTTGACCTTCGACAGGTCCACGCCCTTCGTCCCGCCCGCCACGTCCCCACCGACAGCCTGCGTCCGCTCCTGCGATCCCCGCGTCATGATCCCGTTCATCTCGTCCCCCTCGGGCCCCGCTCGTGTCACCGCCCTGATGACACCACTCATCCTGCCGCCCGCGCGGGTCCCCACGGCAGAGCCGCCTGTCACCACTCCCGCAGGACAAATGTCACGCCCGCCCGCACCGGTGACCGCGCGCACGCACGACCGCCCGCACGCGCAACCGCGCCCGCACGCACGACTGCGCCCGCCGGAACGAACGGTTCCGGGTCGGGCGGGGAAGCCTATGCTGGTGGGGCGAGGGGGTCAGCGCGGAGGTGCGCCATGGGTCGTTCTCGTCATTTCCACATGGACCACGCCAGCCACTCGATCACCGTCAACCTGCGCTCGGCGGCGCCGCATGAGCTGGAGCTGCTGATCGACGGCAAGGAAGTCTCCCGGCAGCGGTTGCACGGCTCCGGGACCTACCGGCTGACCGGGGTCCTGCCCGACGAACCCACTCATCCGTTCCACGTGCGCGTCAGAGAGTCGCGCATGGGGTTCGCCACGCCGACCTGCGTCATCGAGATCGACGGCACGGAACTGCTGATGCAGGAGCGTCCGGTGGCCTGAGGCGACGGCCGGGGCACGCCCACCGTCAGCGGCTCAAGCGACTCAGGCGACTCAGCGACTGAGTGCCCCGAGCGGTTCGAGCGGCGACGGCACGGACGCGGCGGGCGGCAGGTCCGGGGAGGACTGCGCTCGCGATCCCGTTCCCGATGCGTGTTCCACCGCCGCGGTCGCCTCGCGCTGCGCCGGGAGCGTGATCGGCATCGCCATCGGGTCCTCGACGGCGGCCAGACGCCGTACCGCGGGGGAGGAGCCGTGCGCCTCCGCGTGGATGCGCTGCTTGATGGTGGGCGGCAGCGAGCCCGGCTTGCGCGGCCCCCTCACCATCTCCAGCGGCGGCACGCACAACGCCGGGACGGCGACGGTACGCCGACGGGCGGCGGTCTGCTGGGCGGGGATGACGACGGCCGGGAGGGTGCCGGCGCCGCTCTCGCGCTTGACGCCGAGGGCGGTCAGCAGGCGGGCGAAGACGGTGAGGAAGGCGGTCAGGCAGGCGGTCCAGAAGGTCGTGACGCGGGTGGTGGCCACGGCTCCTCGCTTTCGGTCGGTGCGGGCGATCAGATGACGACGGGGGCGACAGGGGTGACAGGGGCAACAAGGCGATATAGGCGGTCTGTGTACAGCAGAGCCGCTTTACATACCTTCCTCATGATGTGGACGCATCCCGAAGAACGTGGGATCTGAGCATGCGATTCGCGGATCTTCCGATGAACAGCACCCGGACGGAGCAACCCGGCCGCCGCACGGCGCCGCCCCGAGCCACCGCACCTCCCGCCCACTGACAGCGAACGCACAGGTCAGAGCCGTTTTCACATCACGGATGCATAAGGTTCGCTGTGAATACGGCGTCACCAACCGCCCATAGCAACCCGATTGACGCCAACCGGCTGACCACGCCCCTGTACAGCGCGGAAGCGGGCGCGGCATACTCGCGGCCCGGCCACCTCCGGCCGCGACATCAGACTTCGGCGACGAGGCCCCCTTCGCAGGCGGCGGAGTTCGAGCTGTGCCCTGGCAGCCCCACCTGACAGGTGGCCCACGCACCCCGTCATCCCTGTCCCCGCCCGTCCGCCGGCCCGGCACGTTCAGCAGGGAGCACCAGTGCAACGGACCATCGGCTCACGAATCGTCGGCGCCCTCGGCGTCGGCGCGATGGCGGCGGCGGTATCGGTCGCGGGGGTCACTTCCGCGCAGGCCGCGGAACGCCACCACCCCGGCCACGGGCAGTGCGGCCAGGTCGGCGTCGCCTACTCGCTGGACGGCGGCTCCAGTTGGACGACCTTGGGCCGCATCAACGGCTCGGCGCCCGGCACGATCGAGGTCAGGCTCACCCACGACGTCGCGCAGGGCTGCCAGTACCCGGTCTCGCTCGCGTCGTACAGCGCGCAGGGCCCGACCTGGCAGTCCTCCGGCGAACAGGGCTTCCTCGGCTGGGACACCACCGTCCTCAAGCACGGCCACCTCCAGGCCACGCTGGACGTCAGCGCGCACCTGCCGTCCTGCTTCGGCCAGATCGACCTGTACGGCAACGGCGACAAGTACGACGGCGTGGCCAACCCGCTGCCGCACTACCCGGATTCGGCGACGCCGACCGATCTGATCACGGCGTGGAACGGAGCGGCGCCGTGCTCCTCGGCGAGCCCGTCGCCGTCGTCGCCCGGCGGTTCCACGGCTCCGGCGCCCGGGGGATCCGGGACGCCGACCCCGGTGGCTTCCGGGAGTCCGTCCTCCGGCGCCGGGTCGCCGAGCTCCGCGCCGTCCGCCTCGGCCTCCGCCTCCGCTCCGGCGACTGCCACCGCGGCGCCCAGCGGGACCCCCTCGGTGCCGCCCAGCTCGACCACGCCGACCGGCGGCGGCCTCGCCGAGACCGGCGGCAACGGCACCCAGACCGCGGCCTTCGCGGGCGGCGGCGCGGTGCTGCTGCTCCTGGGCGCGGGCGCGGTCATCGTCGGTCGCCGTCGCCGTACCCCGGGCGCCCGCTGACGGGACTCCGGCGGGCGGCATGACGTAGCCGCGAGGAAGGCGGGCGGGGGCACGGACCCGGCCCGCCTTCCACCTGCGGGCTGCGGGCGCCCTTGCGCGTACGGCTCCCGCCCGCCGCCTCGCGTGGGGCCGTCCCCGCTCCGCCGTGCGGGTGATCGCGTCCGTTGTTAACGTGAAATGTGCCATTTGCCTGATTCATGCGCACAGCACGGCACACCACGTGACCGGCGCGCACCACGTGACACCGGGAGGCACCATGGCGCAGACAACGGGAGCCACCTCGCACGCCCCGCCCCCACCCACCGCACGCGGCTCGTCCGGCGGGGGCGCGGCCGCCGGACTCGTGCTCTTCGCGGGCGTGATGATGGTGGCCAACGGCATCCTCGGCATCTTCGAGGGCGTCGTCGCCGTCGCCAAACAGCACGTCTACGTGTCCACCCCGAACTACGCCTTCAGGTTCAGCCTCTACTCGTGGGGCTGGGTGCACATCATCGTCAGCGCGCTCGTGCTGATCGTCGGCTTCGGGGTGATCGCCGGACAGGCGTGGGCCCGCGCGGTGGGCATCCTCATCGTCGCGGTCAGCCTGCTCGCGAACTTCATGTTCCTGCCGTACTACCCCTTCTGGTCGCTGATCGTCCTCGCGATCGACGTCTTCGTGCTGTGGGCCCTGTGCACGTACCACCCGCAGCCGCGACGATGAGGCCATGCTGCTGGCCGACGTAGCCCGGGTGTCCCGCGAGGTGGCGGCCACCCGGGCCCGCACCGCCAAGACGGCCGCCCTCGCCCGGCTCTTCGGTTCCGCCGGGCCCAGCGAGGCACCGGTGGTCATCACCTACCTCGCCGGACGCCTCCCGCAGCGCCGCATCGGCGTCGGCTGGAGCACGCTGAGCGAACCCCATCCGCCGGCCGGGTCGCCGACGCTGACGGTGCTGCGGACGCACGAGGCGCTCGACCGCCTCGCCTCCGTCTCCGGGGCCGGGGCGCAGGGTGAACGCAGGCGCCAACTGGGCGAGTTGATGCGCGCGGCGACCGAGGAGGAGCAACGCTTCCTGCGCGCCCTGATCGCCGGGGAACTGCGCCAGGGCGCGCTGGACGCCCTCGCGGTGGAGGGCCTGGCCGCCGCGGTCGGCGCCGCGCCCGACGACGTGCGCAGGGCGGTCATGCTGGGCGGTTCGCTGGGCGCGGTCGCCCAGGCCCTGCTGGCGCGCGGCACCGAGGCGCTGGAGGACTTCCGGCTCCAGGTCGGCCGCCCGGTGCTGCCGATGCTGGCGCAGAGCGCCCGGGACGTGGACGACGCGATCGACCGCCTCGGCCCGTGCGCCCTGGAGGAGAAGCTCGACGGCATCCGCGTCCAGGTGCACCGCGACGGCGACGCGGTACGGGTCTTCACCCGCACCCTGGAGGACATCACCGACCGCCTGCCCGAAGTGGTCGACGCGGCACGCGAGTTGGACGTCGGCCGGGCGATCCTGGACGGCGAGGTCATCACCCTGGACGACCACGGCCGCCCGCGCCCCTTCCAGGAGACCTCCTCGCGCGTCGGCTCCCGCCTGGAGGTCGACGAACGCCAGGCACGGCTGCCCGTCTCGCCGGTCTTCTTCGACCTGCTCGCGGTCGACGGCGACGACCTGCTCCAACTGCCCACGGGGGAACGCAACGCCCGGCTGGCCGCGATCACGCCCGAACCGCGCCGGGTGCGCCGGGTCACCGTCGAGGACCCGGCCGACCCCGGACTGCGCGAGCGGGCCCGCGAGTTCGCCGCCGACGTGCTGGAGCGCGGCCACGAGGGCGTGATGGCCAAGGGACTCGACGCGCCGTACGTCGCCGGGCGGCGCGGGGCGTCCTGGCTGAAGGTGAAGCCGGTGCACACCCTCGACCTGGTGGTGATGGCCGCCGAGTGGGGCCACGGACGGCGCACCGGCAAGCTGTCCAACCTGCACCTGGGGGCGCGGCGGCCGGACGGGACGTTCGCGATGCTCGGCAAGACGTTCAAGGGCCTGACCGACGCCATGCTGGAGTGGCAGACGGCGGAACTGCTGCGCCTCGCCATCCACGACGACGGGCTCGTGGTGCGGGTCAGGCCCGAACTCGTCGTCGAGATCGCCTTCGACGGCCTGCAACGCTCGACCCGCTACCCGGCCGGGGTGACGCTGCGGTTCGCCCGGGTCGTGCGCTACCGCGAGGACAAGCGGGCGGACGACGCCGACACGGTGGACACGGTGCTGGCGTTCCAGCGCTGACCGCCCCGGCTCCCAGGGCTCCAGCGCCGACCGCCCCGGCCCGGGACGCCGACCGCCCTCACCAGTCGCCGCCGCCGAAGCCCCCGCCGTCGTCGCCCGAGTCGTCCCCGCCGCCGAAGCCCCCGCCCCCGAAGTCCCCTCCGAAGTCGGTGGCGTCGAAGTTCGAGCCCGAGTAGTCGCCGCCCTGCGAGCCGTCGTCGCCCCCGCCGCCGTTCCCCAGGCCCGCGTCGTAACCGGCGTCGTACCCCGCGTCGTAACCCTCGTAGCCGTACCCCGGGCCGCCGAACGCGCTGCCCAGCAGCGTGCCCGCCAGCAGGCCCGGCAGCATCCCGCCGCCGAAGTAGCCGCCCGCCCACGGCGCGTACGCCGATCCCGCGTCCCAGTACGGCTGCGGGCCGTGCGCGGTCTCGACCGTGCGGCTCATCGGCTCACGGCCGTCCGCCAGCCGCGCCGCGTCCGCCGCGCAGGCCGGCACCGTGCGGTGCACTCCGGCGGGCGGCGCCCAGTCGACGTCGGCCACCGAGGGCCCGTGCCGCGGGTCGAAGAAGCACGGCACCCTGCGCTCCGGCAGCGGCTCGCCCGCCCGGCGCGCGGCCAGCGTCGCCAGCGCGAACCGGCCGTCCTGGAGCGCCTCGGTGACCGGCCGCACGTCGTCCGGCCGCCGCGCCGCTTCCATCAGCGTCTTCGCCCGGTCGTACGCGTCCAGCGCGTGGGTGTAGTCCTCGCGCATCGCGTCGTCGGCGTGCGGGTCACTCGGGCTGAAGTCGAGCCGGTCCAGTTCCTCGCCGAACGCGGTGATGTCCTCGTCGACCACCCGGCGCAGCTGGTCGAGCTGCTCGCGGTCGCGTTCGGCCCGGCGCCTGCGGCTGCGGCGGTAGACCAGGGAGCCGCCGCCACCGGCCACGACCACCAGCGCGCCCACCGCGACGGCGCCCGCCACGCCCGCGCCACTGCCGCCCTGGCTGCCCCACGAGGAGGGGGCGTGGCCGTGGGCCTGCGCGTCGGCCTGGTCGACGAACTGGTCGAGCTGCTTGCTCGCGTCGCCCGCGTAGGAGCGCTGGACCTCGCCGACCAGGTTGCGCACCGCGGTGTGCGACATGACCTGCGGATCCGCGCCCGCGTTGAACCCGTTCCCCAGCCGCACCGCGTAGACGCCGGTGATGCCGACCTTGGCCCGCAGGTCCTGGAGCAGGTACTGCTTGGGGTACGCGGTGGTCGCGGGCAGGACGGCGACGAAGACCGGCTTGTTGTCGGAGCGGATCTTGTCGGCGAGCGCGGTCGCGTCGGACGGCGAGACCTGCCCGTTCATCGCCGGGTCGACGTAGACCGGGTTCTTCTTCAGCGCGTCGGCGACCGCGTCGATCCCGGAGGCGGCCCGCGCCGCCGGGGCGAACGCCCCGCCGAGGGCGAGCAGCAGGGCGGACAGTCCGAACAGGGCGGCGAGCAGCGGACCGGCCGGCCTGCCGCCCGCCCGCGATACGAAGCCGAGGCGCATGGCCGCGCGTCTCCTAGCTGGTGTCTCGAAAGTGGTGCGTACGGTCGCCCGCGCGCGGCGCGGTGCCGCCGCGCGGTCGGTCGTCCCATGGTGCGGCACGGAACCGCCCGGCACCGGGTCGCGCCGCGCCGGAGCGCACGACGAGCCGCCGGTGCCGGGCGGCGTGGCCCGGCGGGGCGCCGGTCACTGCCGGGCTCAGCGCCTGGTCGGTGACCGGCTCGATGCCCGGTTCAGTGCCTGGTCAGTGCTTGGTCATGTCCGGGCCGTTGACCGGGACCTGCCGGGCGCTGGCCGTGTCGCCGGGGGCGGACTTGATGGTGCGCTGCGCCGGGGCCTGCGTGTCCGCCGGGGCCGCCTCGTCGGCACCCGAGGCGCCTTCCTTGAAGTCCTCCTTGAGCGCCCTGGTCTCGCTCTTGAGGATGCGCAGCGACTTGCCGAGCGCCCGTGCCGTGTCCGGCATGCGCTTGGCTCCGAACAGCAGGAACACCACGACGAGGACGATGATCAGATGCCAGGGTTCGAGACCGTTGCGCAGCATTGCGGCGCCTCCTGCCTATTGGTACGTATCCCGCGGGCTCCCCAGCAGTATCCAGGAAAGTCGGCCGGAGCGCGGAGGAGGGGGCGGGCCCGGGAACGGGCGGCTCGCGGGGTGCCGCCGTTCGGGCCGGGCACCGCTCAAGCGAAATGCGAGCGCCGTGCAGCATCGGCTGACGTACTCTGCGCGGTGTGCTGGTCCGACTTTTGCGGGCGTATCTCAGGCCCTACACCACATCCATAGCGCTCATCGTGCTTCTCCAGCTGGTCTCCACGCTGGCGACGCTCTATCTGCCCACGCTCAACGCCAACATCATCGACAAGGGGGTCGTGAAGGGGGACACCGGTTACATCGTGGGCACCGGTGGCCTCATGCTCGCGGTCACCCTCGTCCAGATCGTCTGCGCCATCGGCGCGGTGTACTTCGGCGCGCGCACCTCGATGGCGCTCGGCCGGGACGTGCGGGCGGCGGTCTTCGACCGCGTGCAGTCCTTCTCGGCCCGTGAGGTCGGCCGGTTCGGCGCCCCGTCGCTGATCACCCGGACCACCAACGACGTCCAGCAGGTCCAGATGCTGACCCTGATGACGTTCACCCTGATGGTGTCGGCGCCGATCATGTGCGTCGGCGGCATCGTGATGGCGCTCAACCAGGACGTGCCGCTCTCCTCCCTGCTGCTGATCATCGTGCCCGTGCTGGGCATCGTGGTCTCGCTGATCGTCCGCCGGATGCGCCCGCTGTTCCGCAGCATGCAGGCGCGCATCGACAACGTGAACCGCATCCTGCGCGAGCAGATCACCGGTATCCGGGTCATCCGCGCCTTCGTCCGCGACACCCACGAACGGCAGCGCTTCGGCGCCGCCAACACCGACCTGATGGACGTCGCGGTGCGCTCCGGCCGCCTGATGTCGATGATGTTCCCGATCGTCATGCTGGTCGTGAACGTCTCCAGCGTCGCCGTGCTGTGGTTCGGCGGGCACCGCATCGACTCCGGCGGGATGCAGGTCGGCGCGCTGACCGCGTTCCTCAGCTACCTGATGCAGATCCTCATGAGCGTCATGATGGCGACGTTCATGTTCATGATGATCCCGCGCGCCGAGGTCTGCGCCGAGCGGATCCAGGAGGTGCTGGGCACCGACAGCAGCGTCGTGCCGCCGATCGCCCCGGTCACCTCGCTCAGCCGCCACGGTGAGCTGGAGCTGCGCGGCGTGGAGTTCCGCTACCCAGGTGCCGAGGCCCCCGTGCTGCGGGACATCTCCTTGACCGCCCACCCCGGCGAGACGACCGCCGTCATCGGCTCCACCGGCAGCGGCAAGTCGACCCTGATCGGCCTGGTGCCGCGGCTGTTCGACGCCACCGACGGCGCGGTCCTGGTGGACGGCGCCGACGTGCGCGACCTGACCGCGGAGACGCTGGCCGAGCTGATCGGCCTCGTTCCGCAGAAGCCGTACCTGTTCAGCGGCACCGTGGCGTCCAACCTGCGCTACGGCAGGCCCGACGCGACCGACGAGGAGCTGTGGCACGCGCTGGAGATCGCGCAGGCCAAGGACTTCGTCGAGCGGATGCCCGAGGGCCTGGAATCCCCGATCGCGCAGGGCGGCGGCAACGTCTCCGGCGGTCAGCGCCAGCGCCTGGCCATCGCCCGGGCGCTCGTGCGGCGCCCGGAGATCTACCTGTTCGACGACTCCTTCTCGGCCCTGGACTACGCGACCGACGCCCGGCTGCGTGCCGCGCTCGCCCGCGAGACCCGGGACGCCACGGTGGTCATCGTCGCCCAGCGGGTCAGCACCATCCGCGAAGCGGACCGCATCGTCGTCCTGGACGAGGGCCGGGTCGTCGGCATCGGCACCCACCACGAACTGATGGCGGACAACGAGACGTACCGGGAGATCGTGCTCTCCCAGCTCACCGAGCAGGAGGCAGCGTGACCACCCCCGCCCCGAGGAGGGGCCCCGCCCCCGCGGCCGGCCCCGCGCGGTTCATGGGCGGCCAGCCCACCGAACGGTCGATGGACTTCAAGGGCTCGGGCCGCAGGCTGCTGGCCATGCTCAAGCCCGAGCGGACCATCATCATCGTGGCCGTCGCCATGGCGGTCGGCAGCGTCGCGCTCAGCGTCATCGGCCCCAAGATCCTCGGCCACGCCACCGACCTGATCTTCGCCGGCGTCATCGGCCGCCAACTGCCGCACGGCGTCAGCCAGTCCCAGGCGGTCGCCGGGATGCGCGCGCACGGCCAGGGCAAGGTGGCCGACATCGTCGCGTCGATGCACGGCGTGCGGCCCGGCCACGGCATCGACTTCAACGCGGTCGGCATCGTCCTGCTGTGGGTGCTGCTGATCTACGTCGGCGCCGCGATATGCGGCTTCGTGCAGGCCCGCATCGCCACCCGGGTCGTGCAGGCGGCCGTCTTCCGGATGCGCGAGCAGGTCGAGGCGAAGCTCGGGCGGCTGCCGCTGAGCTACTTCGACGGCCAGCCGCGCGGCGAGGTGCTCTCCCGCGCGACCAACGACATCGACAACGTCGCCCAGACCCTCCAGCAGACCCTCAGCCAGATTACCCAGTCGCTGCTGACCATCGTCGGCGTGCTGGTCATGATGTTCTGGATCTCCTGGCTGCTGGCCCTGGTCGCGCTGCTGACCGTGCCGCTGACCGTCCTGGTCGCCCAGCGCGTCGGCAAGCGGGCGCAGCCGCAGTTCATCGCGCAGTGGGCCTCGACCGGCAAGCTCAACGCGCACATCGAGGAGATGTACACCGGCCACTCCCTGGTGAAGGTCTTCGGCCGCCAGAAGGAGTCCGCCGAGACCTTCCGCGAGCACAACGACAAGCTCTACGAGGCCGGTTTCAAGGCGCAGTTCATCTCCGGCACCATGCAGCCCGCGATGATGTTCGTCGGCAACCTCAACTACGTGCTGGTCGCCGTCATCGGCGGCCTGCGGGTGGCGTCGGGCGCGCTGTCCATCGGCGACGTGCAGGCGTTCGTGCAGTACTCGCGGCAGTTCAGCCAGCCGCTCACCCAGGTGGCGAGCATGGCGAACCTGATCCAGTCCGGTGTCGCCTCGGCCGAGCGGGTCTTCGAACTCCTCGACGCGCCCGAGCAGGAGGCGGACCCGGCGAGCCCGGCCCGCCCGGAGAAGGTGACCGGCAAGGTCGAGTTCCAGGACGTGTCGTTCTCCTACTCCCCCGACAAGCCGCTCATCGAGGACCTGTCGCTGTCGGTGCGCCCGGGCCAGACGGTCGCCATCGTCGGCCCGACCGGCGCGGGCAAGACCACCCTGGTCAACCTGCTCATGCGGTTCTACGAGGTGACCGGCGGCCGGATCACCCTGGACGGCGTGGACATCGCCGCGATGTCGCGGGAGGAACTGCGCGGCAACATCGGCATGGTCCTCCAGGACACCTGGCTGTTCGGCGGCACCATCGCGGACAACATCGCGTACGGGAGCGAGGGCGCGACGCAGGAGAAGATCGTCGAGGCGGCGAAGGCCACCCACGTCGACCGCTTCGTGCGCACCCTGCCGGACGGCTACGACACGGTGATCGACGACGAGGGCGGCAACGTCAGCACCGGTGAGAAGCAGCTCATCACCATCGCCCGCGCATTCCTCGCCGAGCCCGCGATCCTGGTGCTGGACGAGGCGACCAGCTCGGTGGACACCCGTACCGAGGTGCTCATCCAGCAGGCGATGGCCCAACTGCGCTCCGGCCGGACCAGCTTCGTCATCGCGCACCGCCTGTCCACGATCCGCGACGCGGACGTGATCCTGGTGATGGAGTCCGGCAGCATCGTCGAGAAGGGCACCCACGACGAACTGCTGGCGGCGGACGGCGCGTACGCGAGGCTGTACGCGGCGCAGTTCGCCGAGCCGGTCGCGGAGACGGTGGAGTCCAGCTGAGTTTCGGCTCCTCCCCTCCCTCAACGGCCCGGCGCCGCCCCGGAGTTCCTGGGGCGGCGTCGGGCCTTTCGGGCGTCGGGACCCGCGTCGAGCCGTTCGGCGCCCGGGGCCGTCCTCCGGGAAACGTTTGTCACGCCGTTGCCGGTGACATGCTGTTCGTCAAGTCAAGCTTGACGAAGGGGACTTCGGCAGGTCGGTCGATCCGGTGACGCCAGGCACGACGCTCCCCTGCCGGGGGCGGCACCGGGAAGGATGGAAGGCACCATGCCCGCGTCTCCTCGCCGGGGTCGTCACCGGCGCACCTGCTCGTTCTGCTCACTGCACCCCGCCGTCGTCCGCGACCTGGAGACGGACCTCGTGTGGTGCGAGGGGTGCGCCACCGACCTCATCCACGCGGGCGACCCCATCGAGGACTACCAGGAACTCGACGACGACCTGTACGCCGGGCTGCTCCAGACGCACGGCAGGGGCCGGTTCACAAGCCTGCGCCCACGCCCGCCGCGCACCTGACCGCGTTCGCGCGCGCCTGACCGCCTGCGCACGCACTGCCACGTGCTGGGGGCGCGCACGTCGCCGGTACGCTGGCGGACCATGTCCCCCGACGTGCCCGACGCCTTCGGCCTGCTGGTCTGCCCCGTGTGCGGGGACGGCCTCGCGCGGCGGACCGGCGGGCTCGGCTGCCCGGCCGGCCACTCCTTCGACCTCGCCCGCCAGGGCTACGTCAACCTGCTCACCGGCAACGCCCGTTCCGGGACCGCGGACACCCCCGAGATGGTCGCCGCCCGCTCCGCGTTCCTCACCGCGGGCCACTACGCGCCGCTGGCCGAAGCCGTCGCCCGCGCCGCCGCCCAGGACGCCCCCGGCACCGTCCTGGACGCGGGCACCGGCACCGGCCACTACCTGGCCGCGGTCCTGGACGCGCTGCCCGACGCGACCGGACTCGGTCTCGACGTCTCGAAGTTCGCCCTGCGCAGGGCCGCCCGCGCGCACCCCAGGGCACGGGCCGCGGTGTGGGACGTGTGGCGCCCGCTGCCGGTGCGCACCGGCGCGGTGGACCTCGTGCTCAACGTCTTCGCGCCGCGCAACGCCGCCGAGTTCCACCGCGTCCTGCGCCCTGGCGGCACGCTGCTCGTCGTCACCCCGGGCCCCGACCACCTCGCCGAACTGCGCGCCGGGATGCTGGACGTCGACGCCGACAAGGACGAACGGCTCGACCGCGCGCTGTCCGGCCACTTCCGGCAGGCCGAACGGGTGCCGCTGGAGTACCCGATGACGCTCACCCCGGCCGAGGCCGCCGACGCCGTCGGCATGGGACCGTCCGCCCACCACGCCGAACGCCGCGCGGGCGCACTGCCCGAGGAGCCGGTACGGGTCACGGCATCGTTCCGGCTGAGCCGCTACCGTCCGGCGTGACCAGCGCCCGGCCGGTCCGCCCCGACGGAGGCCGCCGCCCGCCGCGCCCGCGCCCGGCGGCCGGGGTGAGCGCGTAGCAGGCGAACCCCAGCAGCAGCGCGGTGAAGTGGCCGAGGTCGGTGAAGGTGCGGCCGGTCACCACCGACCAGCCGAAGAACGCGAGCACCCCGGCCGCGTACCCCCAGCGCCACGGCCTCGGCACCAGGTACGTCAGCACACCGGCCACCCCGGCGAGCCCGTAGCTCACCCCGATGTCCACGGTGTGCGCCATCGACCGGGGCAGCCGCTCGTACCGGATGCCGAGCCGCACCGCCTGCTGGCTGACCAGCGTCGCCCCCACGTGCGCCACGGCCACCACGGTCAGCCAGCGCCAGGTGCCGAGCCATCGTTCCGCGGTGGCGTGGACGAGTTCGAAGAAGACGAAGTAGACCAGGAAGCCGGACGGCGTCTCGATCCACAGCGCGCTGACCACCAGCACGCGCAGCGGATGCTCCCGCAACTGCACGAGGTTGGTGCTGTTGTGGTGCAGCAGGAACGCGCGCACCCCCGGCGAGACGACCGCGATCACCCCGCTGGTGACGGCCAGCACCAGCAGCCACACGTGCGTGCCGGGCGAGCGCACGACCCAGTCGGCGACCACTCGGCGCGGGCGGTCGAGCACGCGGGTCAGCCGGTCGCGCGTGCGGCCACGCGCACGGGCCAGGCGGTCGCGCGTACGGTCGGGGGACGTCAACCGGTGGCCTTTCCCGCGTGCTTCACGGTGGGCACGCCATTATCCACCGGTACGCGGCCCCCGCCCCCGCCGTCAGCCGCTTCCGGTGAGGAACTGCATGCCGAGGCTGGTCGCCGAGACCACCACCCACAGGCTGCCGCCCAGCAGCAGCGGCGCGGGTCCGGTGCGGCGCAGCCCGGCCAGGTCGGTGGAGAGCCCGATCGCGGACAGCGCGACGGTGATGAGGAAGACGGACGCGGTGCTGAGCGGGTGGTGCGCGGCGGCCGGGACGAGCCCGACGGTGTTGGCGGCGGCCAGCACGATGAATCCGACGAGGAACCACGGCACGAGCCGCCCGACCCGCACGCGTTCGGGGGTCAGCGCGGCGGCCTGTCCGTCCGGGGTGGCCTGTCCGTCCGGGGTGGCGGCGCGGCGGCGGGTCAGGGCGGCGAGGCCGAGGCAGACCGGGATGATCAGCAGCGTACGGGTGAGCTTCACGACGACCGCGTGGTTGGCGGCGGCCGAGCCGTACGTGCCCGCCGCGGCGACCACGGAGGACATGTCGTTGACCGCGGTCCCGGCGAAGAGCCCGAAGGCGTGCTGGCTCAGCCCGAGCAGATGGCCGAGCGCGGGGAAGGTCAGGACGGCGGCGATGTTGAAGACGAAGATCGTGGAGACCGCGTAGGCGACCTCGGCCTCGGCGGCGCCGATGACCGGGGTGACGGCGGCGATCGCGGAGGCGCCGCAGATGCCCGTGCCGACGCCGATCAGGGTGCGCAGGTCGCGCACGATGCCCAGCCGCCGGCCGAGCCAGTACGCGGCGGCCAGGCAGACCCCCAGGGTGACCACCATGACGGGCAGCGATCCCACGCCGACCCGCAGCACCTGGCCCAGCGACAGCTGCGTGCCCAGGACGACGACGGCCAGTTGGAGCACGCCACGGCTCGCGAACCGGATGCCCGGCCGCAGCCGTGCCCCGGGCCGGACGGCGAGCGCGATCAGCACGCCCAGCACGATCCCGGTCACCGGCCCGCCGACCACGGGCACCAGCCCGCCCAGCACGCTCGCCACGACCGCGATGCCGAGGGCGAGCGCGAGGCCGGCGAGGAGGGCGAGGGGGGCCGGACGCGGGGTGCAGGCGGGGTTCGGGGGCGTCGGGGTGGGGTTGTCGTTCGGGCGCATCGGGGTGCGGTCGCCGTTCCGGCGCGTCGGGGCGGGGTCCGCCTGAGCACGGTCCGCCGCCGGGTCGCGGGGGAGGACCGTGGGTGCCGTGGGTGCGGTGGGTGCCGTGGGCGCGGGGTGCGCGGGGTGCGCGGGTGAGCGCTCCGCCGGGGCCTTGTGGGCCGTACAGCCACTATCGTCGTTCATGCTTCAACTCTGACCGGCGCGGCCGGCCCGCTGTAGCCCCCGATCGCGCAGCAGCTCATAGCGGAACGCTATGACCCGGTCATACGCTGAGGCTGTGACCAGCCTTCCGCCCACCGGCCCCACGCCGCGCTCCGACGTCCGCGTTCCGCCGCGCACCCCGGACCTGGAGTCCCTGCGGCTGCTCGTCCTCGTCGCCGACCTCGGCAGCCTCGGCCGGGCCGCCGCGCGGCTCGGCATCTCGCAGCCGTCCGCCAGCCGCAGGCTCTCCACCCTGGAACGCGGCCTCGGCCTGGTGCTGGTCGACCGCTCCCGGCGCGGCTCCCGCCTGACCTCCTCCGGCCAGGTCGTCGCGGGCTGGGCGCACCGCGTGCTGGAGGACCTCGACGGCCTGCTCACCGGCGCCGAGGCGCTGCGCACCGAACGCGACGCGGAGCTGCGGGTCGCGGCCAGCCTGACGGTGGCGGAGTACCTGATCCCCGACTGGATCACCGAACTGCGCAGGCAGCAGCCCGAGCTGTACGTGGGCCTCCAGGTGACCAACAGCGAGCACGTCTGCGGGCTCGTCGACTCCTCGTCGGCGGATATCGGGTTCATCGAGTCGCCGCAGGTGCCGAAGGGGATGTCCGCCCGCCAGGTGGCGACCGACCGGCTGGTGACGGTGGTGGCGCCGGACCATCCCTGGGCCCGGCGGCGGCGCCCGGTCACCGCCGAGGAACTGTCCCGCACCCCGCTGGTCCTGCGCGAACGCGGTTCCGGCACCCGCCAGACGCTCGACCGGGCGCTCGGCCTGGCCGGACTCGACCTCGTACGACCGCTGCTGGAGCTGGGCTCGACAGCCGCCGTCCGGGGCGCCGTCATCGCGGGCACCGGCCCCGCGGTCCTCAGCGACCTGGCGGTACGCGGCGACATCGCCGACGGCAGGCTGCGCGCGGTCGAGGTGGAGGGCCTGGAACTGCGCCGCAGCCTCCGCGCCATCTGGCCCACGGGCCGCCGCCTCATCGGCCCGGCGGCGGACCTGGTGACGGTGGCCCGACGACTGGGCGGCCGGGGGTAGGACGGGGGCGGGCGCAGTCGCCGGGCGGGCGCGGTCGCGGGCGGGCGCGGTCGCGGGCGGGCGCGGTCGCGGGCGGGCGCGGTCGGGGGCGGGCGCGGTCGGGGGCGGGCGGCGGTTTTGTTGTAACCTGCACGAAAGTTGTAGGATGACCGGGCAATCCGCTGATCCAGAGCGGCGCACGCGCCTCCGCGCCGCCGCTCGGACCGACGAAAGGGCGTCCATCAGATGACCGCACTGCGGGCGGCCGACCGGCGCAGCCTCGTCGACACCGTGGTCGACGCCCTGCGCGCCCAGCTCACCGAACGCGCCTGGAAGGTCGGCGACCGCATCCCGACCGAACACGTCCTCGCCGAGCAGCTGGGCGTCGGCCGCAACACCGTCCGCGAGGCGGTCCGGGTCCTGGTGCACGCCGGACTGCTGGAGTCGCGCCAGGGCCAGGGCACCTTCGTACGGTCCACCGCCGACCCGTCCGCCGTCCTGCGCGGCATGAAGCAGGCCGGGGTGCGCGACGTCCTGGAACTGCGGATCGCGCTGGAGACCGAGGCGGCCCGGCTCGCCGCCGCCCGCCGCACCCCGGAGGACCTGCGCGCGCTGCGGGCCGCCCTCGACGCGTTGCGCTCCCACGGCGAGGCCCCGCGGGAGGACGCGGCGCGCACGGCGCAGGCGGAGGACGACATCGACTTCCACACCCGGGTCGTGGCCGCCGCCCACAACGGCGCGCTGACCGAGGTCTACGGCTACTTCAGCTCCTCGGTGCGCGAGGCCCTGCACTCCTCCCTCGGCCGGCTGGGCATGCCGCCCATCGGTCTCGCCGCGCACACCGCGGTCGTCGACGCCATCGAGTCCGGCGACCCCCAGGCGGCGGAGACGGCCGCCCGGGAGCTGCTGATGACCCCACTACGCGCGGTCGAGGCCCAACTCCCGCAGCAGTAACCCTCCCCCGGCCCGACCTTTGGCTCCGAACCCCGGGCCCCGAACCCCCGGCTCACGAAGAAAGGCGCACCGCTTGTCCCGCCCGCTGCCCGACCACGCCCCGTCCGACCGCGCCACCGACCCCCGCGTCCTCGTCGACGCCGAGGACGGCCTGCCCACCCGCGCCGGAACCGCCGCCCGCCGGGCCCTGCTCGCGCACCCCGTCGTGCTGCTGGTCGGCGTCGTCCTGGCCTCGGTCAACATGCGCGCCGCACTCGCCAGCATGTCCCCCCTGGTCAGCGAGGTCAGCACGCACTTCGGGCTGTCCTCGACCGCGAGCAGCCTGGTCACCTCCGTCCCCGTGCTCTTCCTCGGCCTCGGCGCCGCGATCGCGCCGGGCCTCGCCCGCCGCTTCGGGGCCGAACTGGTGCTGTTCTGCGCGCTGTTGCTGCTGGGCGTCGGCATCCTGGTGCGCGTGCTGCCCTCGGTCGGCGCGCTGTACGGCGGAAGCCTGCTGGTCGGCACCGCGATAGCCCTGCTCAACGTGCTGATGCCGGGCCTGATCAAGCGGGACTTCCCGGACCGCGCGGCGGCGATGACGTCGGTCTACACCGGCGCGATGATCGCGGGGGCGACGGTGGCCGCGGCGGCGTCGGTGCCGCTGGAGAAGGCGCTGGGCGGCAGCTGGCAGGGGTCGCTGGCGGCGTGGTCGCTGCTGGCCGCGGTGGCGGCGGTGGCATGGCTGCCGCAGGTGCTGATCGCCCGCGGCCGCACCGGCCGCGAGGCGGCCGCGCCCGTCCCGTCGTCCGCCCGCAGCGTGTGGCGCAGCGGACTCGCCTGGCAGGTCACCCTGTTCATGGGCCTGCAGTCGTTGTGGACGTACGTGCTGATCGCGTGGATGCCGACGATGCTCACCGACCACGGCATGAGCCGCTCGACCGCCGGCGTGGTCTTCGCGTTCAACAACCTCGTCCAGGTCGTCGGCGCGTTCGTCGTGCCGCTGCTGGCCGGTCGGATGCGCGGACAGCGCCCGCTGGTCGTCCTGGTCAGCGTCATGGTCGCGATCGGCTACGCGGGCCTGCTCGTCGACCCCGCCTCCGGCGCGTGGCTGTGGGCGGCGATCCTCGGCGTGGGCCAGGGCGGCGGCATCGGTCTCGCGCTCACCCTGATCGTGCTGCGCTCCGGCGACGCGCACATCGCGGCCAGGCTGTCGGGCATGGCCCAGACCGTCGGCTACCTGCTCGCCGCTGTCGGCCCGTTCGCGGCGGGCGCCCTCTACCAGTCGACGGGCAGCTGGACCGCCCCGATCCTGACCATGCTCTGCGTCTGCGCCGCCGCCCTCGCGGTCGGCTGGGCGGCGGCCCGCACCCGCACGATCTGACGCACCGAGGGGTACGGGCAGGTGGGCGTGGGTGCGCACGCCCCGCGCCCACGCTCACCCGTCGGTCACTCCTCCCCGGCGAGAGTCAGCCTGCGCAGCTTGCCGGCCGCACCCCACGTCGCTCCGAGCGTCACGACGACCAGCAGCACGATCGCCACCGGCAGGCCGACCTGCGCGCTGATCGCGCCGCCGTCCGCGATGTGCGACGCCGACGCGAGCGCCCACTGCTGGACGCTGAGCGTCCTGGCCCCGGGAACGAGGCTGCCGATCAGCGACTCCCACACCAGCGCGTACACCAGCCCTGCGACCACCGCGTGCCGGGTGACGACCCCCAGCAGCAGGAAGATCGCGCTGTAGGCGAGGGAGGCCACCGCCGCGGCCACCCCGTAGGCGACCGCGAGGTGCCTGCTGTTGCCGTCGAGTATCAGCCCGGCGAAGAACGTCGGTATCGCCGAGAAGAAGACCGACACCCCCATCGCCACCAGCAACTTGGTGAGGATCACCACCGACCTGCGCACCGGCTTGGACAGCAGGTAGACGATCGAGCCGTCGTCGATCTCCGGGGCTATCGCGCCGGTCCCCGCGATGACGCCGATCAACGGCACCATCGTGGCCAGCGCGAACCCGCCCAGGAGGTCCCCGGTCGTGCCGTCGTCGGCCCCGGCCAGCAACCGCACCGCCACCGAGATGACCAGCAGCAGCAACGGCAGCGCGAACAACAGCGCTGCCCGCTTCCTGCCCAGCAGCGCCCGGTAAGTGAGCCGGGCGACCGTCGCGTTGTACATGTACGGGCTCCCTTCAGGCCGCTACGAGATAGGAGAAGACGCTTTCCAGCGACTCGTCGGAGGGCGTGACCTCGTAGAGCCGCACACCGCGCTCCCGCGCGACACGGGGCAGCAGTTCGGTGAACCGTGCGAAGTCGACTGCCTCGACCCGCAACACCCCGTCCTTGACGTCCAGTTCGAGGCCACTGGTCGAGTCGTCGGCTATCAGCGCCGCGGCCAGGACCCGGTCGTCGCTGGAACGCACCACGTAGCGGTGCGGCCGGTCGGTCATCAGCCGCCGGATCCTCCGGAAGTCGCCCGACGCCGCGTGCCGCCCGGCCACCATCACCTCGATGTGGCGGGCGAGTTGCTCGACTTCCTCCAGGATGTGCGAGGAGAACAGCACCGTGCGCCCCTCGGCGCCCATCCGCCGCAGCAACTCCATCAACTGGAGCCGCTGCCTGGGGTCCATGCCGTTGAACGGCTCGTCCAGCAGCAGCACCGACGGGTCGTGCACCAGCGCCGACGCCATCTTCACCCGCTGCCGCATGCCCTTGCTGTAGGTCTCGACGCGCCGCCCGGCGGCGTGCTCCATCTCGACCGTGGCCAGCGCCCGCCGCGTCGCCGCGACCGGATCGGGCAGCCCGTGCAACTCGGCGTTGGCCCGCACGAACTCCTCCCCCGTGAGGAAGTCGTACATCGCCTCCCGCTCCGGCACGATCCCCAGCTGCCGGTAGGCCTCCTCGTTACGCCAGACCACCGCGCCGTCGAGGGTCACCGAGCCGGTCGAGGGCGCGAGGAACCCGGCCATCATGTTGATTAGCGTCGACTTGCCCGCGCCGTTGGGCCCGAGCAGGCCGGTCACACCGGGCCCGATCGTCATCGTGACGTCGTTGACCGCCACCACGTTGCCGAACCAGCGCGAGACGCCGTCGATGGAGAGCGTGGTCATCCCAGTCCCACCTTCCGGTAGCGGCGCATCAGCAGGGCGAACGAGCCGCCGATCAGGCCGAGCGCGACGAGCAGGTACACGATGCCCGCGACGACACCGGGCGGTCCGTAACCTCCGACGGCCGCCGAGTGCGCACCGAGCCACCAGCTCTGCACCCCGTCGATCAGCGTGATCGGCGAGAAGAGCCCGAGCCACCCGATGGCCCCGGTGTTGCCCCTGCTGTAGGCGATCGCCTCGACGCTGGAGACCGCCGCGTACGAGATGGTCAGCACCGCGATCACCGCCGCGACACCGAACCCGCGGCGCGGGGTGGCCGCCGCCAGCACCAGGCCTATACCGGCCAGCACCAGCGACAGCAGCGCCGCCGCCAGCAGCCCCTTGCCGAACCCCGCGGTCTGCGTGCCGAACGACAGCTTCGCCAGCAGCGCTCCCACGTAGAGCACCACGAGCGGCGTGGCCGTCAGGACGAACAGCGCGGCAGCCATCGCCCCGAACTTCGCCAGGACGTAGTCGACACGTTCCATCGGCCGGGAGAAGTAGAGCGGGACGGTCTTGAAACGCAGGTCGCGCGAGACGGACTGCGGGGCCTGCGCGGCCAGGTACAGGCCGATGACGGCCTGGAGGTAGATGGCGTAACGGGTGTACTCCACCGGCAACTTGGTCAGGTGCACGTACACCGTGACCGCGTCGATGATCGCCGCGGGCAGGCACATCACCGCGAACAGGATCATCGGCAGCACCTTGGACCGCCCCGACCGTCCCAGGCCGTACGCGCCGCGCAGGCTCTGCGAGAACAGGGCCCGGCGGATGGAGGCACGGCCGAGGCGCTCGCCGTCGTAGTGCCGGTATCCGATGTCGTGGATGCGCGAGTCGTCGCGGGAACCGTCCCGCAGCGCGGGTTCGCTGGACATGCGGTGTGCCTCCTTTCTCACTTCTCGTCGTGGCCGGTCGGCCGGTTGTCGAAGACCTCGGCTATGCGGTGGCGGCGCTGCTCCATGCGCACCAGGCCGACACCCAACTCCGCCACCGCGTCCCGCACCGTGTCGTAGGTGTCCTCGTCACGGATGTCCACCAGGAGCAGCCGGCCGTCCGCCCGCGTGGTCAGCCCTGCCTCGGCGAACGCGGTCAACGCGGCACGGGTGCCGTCCGGGTGGCGGTCGGTGTCGGTGACCTCCACCGCGAGCGAGGCGGTGGCCTGCGTGAAGTCCCGGGTCGAGGAGGAACGCAGCAGGCTTCCGCCGTCGATGACCACGATGTGGTCGCTCGTGCGCTCCAGCTCGCCCAGCAGGTGCGAAGTGACCAGGACCGAGATCCCGAAGTCGGCGTGGACGCGCCGGATCAGGCCCAGCATCTCGTCGCGCCCCACCGGGTCGAGGCCGTTGGTCGGCTCGTCCAGCAGCACCAGCCGCGGGTCGTGGACCAGCGCCTGGGCGAGCTTGACCCGCTGCTTCATGCCGGTCGAGTAGCCGCCGATCGCGCGGTACCGCTCCTCGTACAGCCCGACGTGGCGCAGCGTGTCGGCGGTCCGCTCCCGGGCGGCGGTCGGCGCCAGCCCCGACATGCGGGCCATGTGCACGACGAACTCGGTGGCCGAGACGTCGGGCGGCAGGCAGTCGTGCTCCGGCATGTAGCCGACGTCGGCCCGGATGCGCGGGCCCTCGGTGGCCACGTCCAGGCCGAGCACCGCCGCCGCGCCCTCGGTCGCGGGTGCGAGCCCCAGCAGGATCTTGATCAGCGTCGACTTGCCGGCCCCGTTGGCACCCACCAGCCCCGTCACGCCCGGCTCGATGCGCATGGTCAGCCGGTCCAGGGCGGTAACCCGTGGATACCGCTTGGTCAGGCCCTCGGTCACGATCACAGTCACGCTTCGACGGTAGGCGCCCTCACCGGCACCCGTCGTCAGTCCGTGGTCGACACCGTGCGTACTCCTCAGGTCTGACAGCCCGTAGGGGGCGGCGCGGTCAGCCCTGGGGTATTCGCCACATCGCCCAGGTCGTGGGACCACCGTGCGGGATGGTGATCTCACCGGTGACGCGGAATCCGAAGCGCTCGTAGTACGGGACGTTGCGGTCCTTGCTGGACTCCAGGTAGGCGGGCGTCCCCTCGCGGTCGCAGACGTCCAGCCGGGAGCGCAGCAG
Source organism: Streptantibioticus parmotrematis (assembly GCF_019890615.1). Taxonomy (GTDB): domain Bacteria; phylum Actinomycetota; class Actinomycetes; order Streptomycetales; family Streptomycetaceae; genus Streptantibioticus_D; species Streptantibioticus_D parmotrematis. Next base: position 165,416 of record NZ_JAINVZ010000011.1, read on the forward strand.
GGCCGCGCCGACGCCCCGGCCCTGCGCGGTCGGCTCGGTGCCCAGCACCGCCAGGTACCAGTGCGGCTCCTCGGGGTGGGCGGCGGCCAGCGTGGCCACCGTCTCGCCCGCCACGGCCAGCCTCCGCCCGAAGAGCCTCGCGTACCCGGGCAGGGCGAGCAGCTCACGCCAGGCCGGATTCCTCCACTGCCCGGGCGGGTCCCACAGGGCGGCACCTTGTATCGGCTCGTCCCTCTTTCTCCTACGGTCCGCCGAGGAGTCCTCCGCGGGCCCGGCGTCCACGCCCAGCCGCACGGCGCCGTGGCGCAGGTGCTGGTGGCGCAGCAGCACTGAGAAGAGACCCGGCAGCCTGCGCGGGCGTTCCTCGGTGTCGGGGAACATCCACGCCATCACCGGGTCGTCGTCGAAGGCGCGGGCCAGCACCGCCGCGGTCTCCCGCACGTCGGAGCGCCCGGCCGTCCTCACGTCGATCCCCGTTACCTGATTCATACCGCGATGGTAGGAACGGTCCCCTGCCCGGCACCTCCACCCACGGGTGGAGCCTCGGGTGGAGATCGCGGTGAGGGGTGTTACTCGCCGGGTGGAGAGGGTGGCGGTCGGCCCGCGGGGCGCCTTTGAGGAGGGGTCGAGCCCGGTCCCGGGCCCCGCCCCGGCCCACCCGGGGACCTTGCCGGCCCCGGCCCACCCCGAGACGGTGCCCAACCCCGGCCTGCCCTCGGACCGCGCCCAGCCCCGGCCCGCCCTCGTACCGCGCCCGACTCCAGCCGACCCCCGGGCCGCGTCCAGGACCCGAGCCCAGGCCCCGGACTCCGGGCTCCGGACCAAGCCCAGCTCCGACCCCCGCCGGAACCCGACCCGCCGCCGGAATCCGATCGGCGCCGCCCCGGCGCCCAGCTCGGCCCCCGCGCCCAGCTCCGCCCCCGCGCCCGGCGCCGCCCCTCGCGCGGACCCCAGTAGAGTCGCCCCATGCGCCTGAGCACCGTGATCCTTCCCGTCCGCCGCTGGCACGAGGGCGGTCGTGACGAGTGGACGGCGGCCGAGGACCTGGGGTTCCACGCCGCGTACACCTACGACCACCTGTCCTGGCGCAGCTTCCGCGACAAGGCATGGTTCGGGGCGATCCCGACGCTCACCGCCGCCGCCGCTGCCACCGAGCGCGTGCGCCTGGGCACCCTCGTCACCTCGCCCAACTTCCGCCACCCGGTCACCCTGGCCAAGGAACTGATCTCGCTGGATGACGTCTCGGGCGGCCGGGTGACGCTGGGGATCGGCGCGGGCGGCACCGGTTTCGACGCCACCGCGCTCGGTCAGGACCCCTGGTCGCCGCGTGAACGGGCCGACCGCTTCGGTGAGTTCGTGCCGCTGCTCGACCGGCTGCTGACCGAGGACGCGGTGACCCACCACGGCACGTACTACTCCGCCGACGAGGCCCGCGACGTTCCCGGGTGCGTCCAGCGCCCGCGGCTGCCGTTCGCCGTGGCCGCCACGGGTCCGCGCGGGCTCGCGATCGCCGCTCGGCACGGGCAGGCCTGGGTGACCACGGGCGACCCGAAGATCGCGTCCACCGGCACGCCGGAGGAGTCCCTGAAGGCGATCCGCGGGCAGATCGACCGCCTCGGGGAGGCGTGCGCCGCGGTCGGCAGGGACGTCGCGGAGATGGACAAGATCATGCTGGCCGGGTTCACGCCGGACGGGGACGCGCCGATGCGTTCCGTCGACGCGTTCGTCGACTTCGCGGGCCGGCACGCCGAACTCGGCATCACCGAGATCGCCGTCCACGCCCCCATCCCGGACTCGGTCTTCGCGGCCGACCGCGCGGTCTTCGAACGCATCGCCACCGAGGCCCCGGCCCAACTGGGCTGATACGGACGCCCTCCGGGACGCTCTGCGGGACCTGCGGAGGGGGCGGCTGACGATCCCGCAGGCGGCGCGACCACGTACGCGACGGGCCTCGACGCAGGCTCGCGACCTGGCAGGCCTCGGCACAGGCCCGCGCCGCAGCCGGCCCCCGCACAGGCCCGCGACACGGCAGGCCCCGGCACAGAGCCGCGACCCGGCAGGCCTCCGCGCAGAACCACGACGCCGCAAGCCCGCCCGCCCCTACCCGCCGAGCGCCAGCTCCTCGTACCTCAGCCGCCCGCCGGAACCGTCCTCGCCCCCGGTCGTCCACCGCGTCTCCACGGCCGTCGGCAACGGCGCCACGTCCAGCAGCCCCGCGACGGTCGCGGCGGTCAGCCGGTGCCAGTCACCCGCGCGCCGCAGCATCGTGTGCCCGCCGTACGGCATGGCGATCCCGCAGGCCTCCGCGCCCTCCGCCCGGGCGCGCCGCACCAGCTCCCACGACCCGCGGGCGTCCGTGACGCGGTCGACAGGGCAGTGCAGCAACACGGTGCGCGTACCGCGCAGTTGTGTCACCGGTTCGTCCAGCGGGCACCAGGGGGCCAGCGCGACGACGCCCCGCACGGTCGGATGCCCGGCGGCGCGCAACGCGGCCCGCCCGCCCATGGAGTGCCCGACGAGCACCACCGGCCGCCCTCCGGACAGCCGCCGCAGTTCGTCGAGTGCGCGCAGGGCGTCCACGGCGGCGTCGGCCCGTTCGCCGTTCCACCCGCGGAAGCGGTAGCGCGCGGTCGCGATCGCGACGCCGTGGCCCGCCGTGGCACGTGCGACAGCGCGGCCGAACGGGATCATCCGCAGGCCCGGCAGGTTCCAGCGCGTCGGCGGCGTCGCGTCCTCGGAACGGCCGCCGTGCAGCAGCAGGACGACCGCGCGGGCGTGCGGCCCCGGCGGGCGGCCGCCGAGCGCGCCGGGCGTCTCGGCGTCCAACGCGGCGTCCCGTTCACCCACGCTCACGACCGGCGTCCCTCCTCCTGGGCAGCGGCACGAATCCGCTCGTACGGGCAACGTACTCGGCGTAGCCCGGCCGGTCCGCCATATGTGCCTCCAGCAGGCGCTGGCCGCTGCCGCGCGTCAGCAGGAACGTCATCACCAACGGGGAGAGCGCGCCGACCGCCGCCGCCTGCCACGCGTCGCACGCGGCGACGACGTACAGCCCCCACCAGACCAGGAAGTCGCCGAAGTAGTTGGGATGCCGGGTCCAGCCCCACAGGCCGCGGTCCATCACCTGGCCGCGGTGCGCCGGATCGGCCTTGAAGCGGGCGAGCTGGAAGTCGCCGACCGCCTCGAAGAACAATCCCACCGCCCACAGCGCGCACCCGGCGTACGCCCCCGCGCCCACCGGTCCCCGCACGTACGCGGCGGCCTGGACCGGCAGCGACACCAGCCAGACGAGCGCACCCTGCGCCAGGTAGACGACACGGAACGCGTACGCGGAACGGCTGCCCGGCGCCTTGCCGAGCAGCCGTTCGTACCGCGGATCCTCGCCGTGGCCGCGTCCGCGCCACGCGATGTGCACGGCCAGCCGCACTCCCCACACCACGGTCAGCGCCGCGATCAGCAGGCGTCGGACTTCGTCGCCGTGGCCCGCCGAGACGCCGTACGTGGCCACGGCCACCGCCGCGAAACCTGCGCCCCAGGCGACGTCCACCACCCGGTGCATGCCCTTGACCAGTGCGACGACGAAGGTGATCAGCATGACGGCGAGCGCGACACCCGCCGCCACCGCGAGGTTGACGCCGAACGCGCCCCAGGGGAAGCCGTTCACCGGCGCGCCCCCAGGTCGTACCAGCCCGCCGGACTCGCCGGCAGCGCGGCGGTGCCGTCCGGTGACGGGCGCACCGCCAGGATCTGGTCGACACCCATCCTGCGTTCGGCGAAGGCCAGTCCGCCGCCGACCAGGTACAACCGCCACACGCGCGCGGTCGCGTCGCCCACCATCGCGGTGAACGCCTCCCATCGATCCTCGAGCGTGCGGTGCCATGCGGCGATCGTGCGCGCGTAGTCCTCGCGCAACGACTCGACCGCGCACACCTCGAGTCCCGCTCCCTCCAGCAGGTTGACGGTGTCGCCGAGCGGCCTCATGTGCATGTCCGGCGCGATGTACTGCTCGATGAACGGTCCGCCACCGGGTGCGTTCGCGCCGCGCGACATCTGCTGCACGAGCAGCCTGCCGTGCGGTCGCAGCATCGCGTGCAGCAGGGAGGCGAATTCGCCGTAGTGCGCGTCGCCCACGTGCTCGCCCATCTCGACGGCGCACACGGCGTCGTAACCGCCCGGATCACCCTTCAGCTCGCGGTAGTGGCACAGCCGTACGGTGACCAGATCCGTCAGCCCCGCCTCACGCACCCGGGCCTCCACCGCGTCGCGCTGCTCCCTGGAGAGCGTCACCGCCGTCACCCGCGCCCCGAACTCCCGTGCCGCGTGCAGCGTCAGCGAGCCCCAGCCGCAACCGACGTCCAGCAGCCGGGCACCGGGAGTCAGCGCCAGTTTGCGGCAGATCAGTTCCAGCTTGTCGCGCTGCGCGTCGGCGATCCCGTAGTCCGGGTCGCACGGCCGCGTCCAGTAGCCGCAGGAGTACGCCATCGACTCGTCCAGCAGCAGCGCGTAGAAGTCGTTGGACAGGTCGTAGTGATGGCTGATGGCGGCGCGGTCGCGACCGGTGCTGTGCGTCTCACCGCTGAGCCGGGCCCGGGGCGCGCCCGGTTCCGGGGGCCGCGGGCCCAGGGCACCGAGGCGCACCGCGGTCGCCGCCGCGCGCAGCCGCCCGGCGACGGACAGCGTTGGCGGGCGGACGCCGGTCTCCCGCGCGGCCTTCCACAGACCGGACAGCGCCGCGCCGAGGTCGCCCTCGACGTCCAGGTCGCCCGCGATGTACGCCTGCGCCAGGCCGATCTCGTCGGGCCGCCACAGCAGGCGGCGCAGTGCCCGGCGGGAGCGCAGGACGACCACCGGTGCGTGCGCCGGGCCCGCCTCGCTGCCGTCCCAGGCCCGCAGCCGTACGGGCGGTGGCCCGCCGAGCACGGTGCCGAGCAGCCCGGTCAGTCGCTCCGCCGCTCCGGCGTTCCGGTCGCCGGACGTACGTGGCGCGGGCGTACGTGACGTGGACGCGCGTGACGTAAGCGTGCGGAAAAGGCTCATCGCGCACCTCCACGCGCCACGCCGTCCGCCGTGAACGCGATCTGCCGTACGTCCAGGTATCCGGCCCGGAAACCGGCCTCCGAGTAGGCGAGGTAGAACTCCCACATGCGGCGGAACGTCGCGTCGAAGCCGAGCCGTTCGACCGCCTCCGCGCGGCGCGTGAAGCGTTCCCGCCACAGCCGCAGAGTGCGCGCGTAGTGCGTGCCGAAACCGTCGTCCGAGGTGACGCGCAGTCCGGTGTGCGCGGTGGCCTGCCGGATCGCCTCCAGGGACGGCAGCATGCCGCCGGGGAAGACGTACTTGTGGATCCAGGTATACGTGTCGCGGGTGGCGAGCATGCGGTCGTGCGGCATGGTGATCGTCTGGAGCGCTACACGGCCGCCGGGCACGGTGAGCCGGTCCAGCGCGTCGAAGTAGACCGGCCAGTACTCCTCGCCGACCGCCTCGACCATCTCGACGCTCACCACCGCGTCGTAGGCGCCCTCCACCTCGCGGTAGTCGCGCAGTTCGACGCTGACGCGATCGGCGAGGCCCGCTCGCGCGATCCGGCGCAGCGCCAGGTCACGTTGTTCGTGCGAGAGCGTGACGGTGCGCACCCGCGCGCCGCGCCGGGCCGCGCGCAGGGCGAGGTCACCCCATCCGGTGCCGATCTCCAGCAGCCTGGTACCGGTCCTGACCTCCGCGAGGTCGAGCAGCCGGTCGGCCTTGCGGCGCTGGGCGTCGGCCAGTTCGTCCCAGCCGTCGGCCGCCGGGTCGGTGAAGACGGCCGAGGAGTACGTCATCGTCTCGTCGAGGAAGAGCGCGAACAGGTCGTTGGACAGGTCGTAGTGACGGCGGATGTTGCCGCGTGCGCCGTCCGGCGTGTTGCGTTCCGCGCCGGGGTGGCGGTGCGCCCACACGCCACGCAGCCGTTGCAGCGCGGGCGGCACAAGACGGGTGACGTGCGCCGCGAGCACTTCCAGGACGCCCACCAGGTCGTCGCTGTCCCACTCGCGCGCGAGGTAGGACTCCCCGAAGCCGATCAGTCCGTCGGCGCCGATCCGGCGGAAGAACGCCTCCGGATCCCGCACGTCGAGCAGCGGCCCGGCGCCACCGGTCACGGAGCCGCCGCCCCAGCGCACCCGCAACGGCAGGCGGCGCAGCGCGGAGCGCACCAGCGCGGCCGCGACGGCACTCCTGGCCCGGGAGCCGGGCGGCAGCCCCGCCACGTCCGGCCAGCGGTCCGCGTCGATCCCCTGACGGGGCGCCGGAGCCGCCGGGCGGGCCGCGAGGACCTGCGGTCGCGGTTCGGCGGGCGGGGAGACGTACGAGGTCATTGCATGCCTTCCTGGACGCGATGCCGGGGTCGGGGCTGGACGGGCAGGCGCCGGGCGTAGAGCCACAGGCCGTGCAATCGGATGGCGGCGGAGACCGCGGCGGTCGACCACGGGTGGCGCAGCGCCTCCGCCAGCAGCCGTCCCGCCGTGGCCGGCCTGCGCCTGCCGCGCACCGTCACGGCGAACGGCGTGCCGCCCTCCCGCCGCAGCCGCACCGTCAGGTCGAGCGCGGCGCCGGGTTCCGGAAGCCGCATCAGGTACGCGCCGTCCACGGGGAAGAACGGCGACACGTAGAAGTCCTTCGCCACCTCGGCCCGGCCGTGCTCGTCGGTGCGCAGCAGGTAGCAGTGGCGTTCGCCGTACGTGTTGTGCACTTCGGCGACCACGCAGTACAGGGTCCCGTCGTGGTCGTGGCACCAGTAGAGCGTGAGCGGGTTGAAGACGTGCCCGAGGACGCGGGCGTGTGTCAGCATCCGCACCTGGTCCGGTGCCGGTACGCCCCGTGCGGCGAGCCAGCGGTCTAGGCCGGCGCGGATCGTCGGCTCCCGGCCGCCGAAGTGGTCGCGGGCGTCGAACCCGGCGAGCGGGCGCAGTACCCGCGGCGGTTCCGGCAGCCGGTCGACGTCCACCAGCCACATGTACGTGCGGTGCCGGAAGGCGTGCCGTACCGGAGCGGTACGGGCGTGCGAGATCACGCAGTCGTAGAGCGCGGCGCCCGGCCAGGCGGTGCGGAACGTCACCAGCGCACCCCCAGCGCGGCCGCCGCCTCGACACCGGAACGGCAGCCGTCCTCGTGGAACCCCCAGCCGTGATAGGCCCCCGCGTACGCCGTGACGGAGGTGTTCAGCTCCGGCAGGCGGCGCTGCGCGGCCACCGACTCCGGGGTGTAGACGGGGTGTTCGTAGGTCATCCGCGCGATCACGCGGTCGGATCCGGCGAGTTCGGCGGCGTTGAGCGTGACGACGTAGTCCTCGGGTGTGTCCAGCCGTTGCAGCCGGTTCATGTGGTAGCTGACCTGCACGCGGTCGGCGGGCGTGCGGCAGGACGCCATCCGGTAGTTCCACGAGGCCCGCGCCGCGCGCGCCCGGGGCAGGACCGCGGTGTCGGTGTGCAGCACGGTGGTGTTGCGCGAGTAGCGGAACGCGCCGAGCACGGCCCGCTCGGCGTCGGTCGGGTCGGCCAGCATCCGCAGCGCCTGGTCCGGGTGGACGGCGACGACCACGGCGTCGTACTCCTGCGACGCCCCGTCCTCCGTGACGACGCGGGCCCTGTCCGACGACCGGGCCACCGCCCGCACCGGGGTCGCCGTGTGCACGGCGTGCAACTGCTTGGCGGCCCTGCGCACGTACTCCGCGGAACCGCCGGTCACCGTGCGCCAGGTCGGCGAACCACTGATCGTCAGCATCCCGTGGTGTGCCAGGAACTCGAAGAGGTAGGCGGCCGGATAACGCATCGCGGTCAGCGGGTCGCACGACCAGACCGCGGAGACCAGCGGTGTGACGAAGTGCGTGACGAAGTACGCGGAATACCCGCCGTCCGCCAGGAACCTCCCGAGCGTGAGCGAGGAGCCGGCGTCACGCTCCAGCAGCAGCCGGGCGCCGCGGTGGAACGCCGGGACCTCGGCGAGCAGACGCAGATAGCGGCCGTTCAGCACGTTGGCAGGACGTGCGAACAGCCCCGCCGGGCCGCGGGCGCCCGCGTACTCCAGTCCGCAGCCGTCGCACCGCACCGACATGCTCATCTCCGACTCCTGGGTGCGCACGCCCAGCTCGCGGAAGAGCCTGATCAGGTTCGGGTACGTGCGCTCGTTGTGCACGATGAACCCGGTGTCGACGCGGACCACCCGGCCGTCGCGCGAGGCGACGTCATGGGTGTGCGCGTGACCGCCGAGCCGGTCGTCGGCCTCGTACAGCGACACCTCGTGCTCGCGTCGCAGCACGTACGCGGCGGTCAGTCCCGCCACTCCGGCGCCCACCACGGCAATCCGTCGCCGTTCCACGCCCGTCCACCTCCGGCGTCCCGCCGTCCCCGGAACCGCGCCGCCGGGCGGCACCGGTCCCCTGTCACGGGTGATTCGTCGCCGGGGGGCCAAACGGATTGGTCCAAGATTTCCGGGCGTGGCGTGCGAGGGCCGCAAGCCCACGCGGTGGGGCGTCGGCACAGGCCAAGCCGGGGCCGCGACCGCCTCGAATCGCTCTGTGTGGACCCTGGCAACGAGAACACGAACGAGAACCGCGTCGGCACGGACAGCGACGACACGGTGCGCCCTTCGCGAGGAGCACGAGTCGTACGGACCGCACTGGGCGCACTCGCCGGACTGGTCGCGGGCTTCGCGGCGCTGGCGGTCGCCGAGCTGACGGCGGCCGCGGTGCGCCCACAGGCGAGCCCGGTGACGGCGGTGGGCGGCGCGTCCATCGACCTCACCCCACCCGCGCTGAAGAACTACGCCGTCGAGCACTTCGGGACGAACGACAAGACCGTGCTGCAACTGGGCATCGTGGTCGTCCTGGCCCTGTTCGCGGTGGCCCTCGGCCTGATCGCGCTGCGCCTGCGCAGAACCGGCGCGCTGGGCGTGCTGCTGTTCGGGGCGGTGGGCGCGCTCGCCGCGGCGACCCGGCCTTACGCGCACCCCGCTGACGTCGCGCCGTCGCTGGTGGGGGCCGTGGCGGGCGCCGCCGTGCTGTACGGGCTGGCGGGGCGCCTGGCGTGGGGCGTCCGGAGACCACGCCGAGGGGACCGGGCCGGCACCCCCGGCCCGGCCGACGATGCTCCCGCCACGGCCGACGATGCCGCGGCGCCCGCCCCGACCGGCGGCTTCGACCGCAGGGGGTTCCTGCTGGCCGCCGGAGCCGCGGCCGCGGCCTCCGCCGGGACCGGTCTGCTGGGCAGGTCCCTGAACGCCCACAGCGGGGCCCAGGCGACCGCCTCACGCGCCGCCGTGCGACTGCCCGCGCCCGCCTCCCCGGCCGCGCCGGTGCCCGCCGGGGCCGACCTGCGGCTGCCAGGGCTCAGCCGCTTCCTGACGCCCGACGGCTCGTTCTACCGCGTCGACACCGCCCTGGTCGTGCCCCGGGTGGACGCCACGACCTGGCGGCTGCGCGTGCACGGCAAGGGGATCGCCGGGGAGCTGGACCTGAGCTACGACGATCTGCTGCGGCGCGACCTCATCGAGCGCGACATCACCCTGACCTGCGTCTCCAACGAGGTCGGCGGGCCCTACGTGGGCAATGCCCGCTGGATCGGCGTGCGGCTGGCCGACATCCTGCGCGAGGCAGGGGTACGGCCGCCGTCGCGGGGTGGTCGCGCGGACCAACTGGTGGCCCGCTCGGTGGACGGCATGACGATCGGCAGCCCCGTGGAGACCGTGATGGACGGACGCGACGCGATGCTGGCGCTCGGCATGAACGGACAGCCGCTGCCGTTCGACCACGGTTTCCCGGTGCGCATGGTGGTGCCGGGCCTGTACGGCTACGTGTCGGCCTGCAAGTGGCTCCAGGAGCTGGAGCTGACGACGTTCGCGGACTACGACGCGTACTGGGTGAAGCGCTCCTGGTCGCGCGAAGCCCCCATCAAGACGGAGTCGCGCATCGACACTCCCAAGCCGCTCGCCTCGCTGAAGGCGGGCACCACCGTGCCGGTCGCGGGGGTGGCGTGGGCCCAGCACCGTGGGGTCGCGCGCGTGGAGGTCCGGGTGGACGGCGGACCGTGGGAGCAGGCCAGGCTGGCCGCGCAGGACACCAAGGACACCTGGCGCCAGTGGGTCTGGCCGTGGGTCGTCACCTCCGGCTCGCACACCTTGGAGGTCCGCGCCACCGACCAGGACGGCCAGACACAGCCCGAACACCGGGTGGGCACGGTCCCGAACGGCGCCACCGGCTGGCACTCGGTGGTGGTCCAGGCGTCGTGAACCCGTCGTGAACGCACACGCCGCGCACGCACGTTGGAGGGGCGACCCGATCGGGTCGCCCCTCCAACGTTTCACGTGGAACACGTCGCGCCTCCCTGTTTCACGTGAAACAGGACCCGTGAAACAGGGAGGCGCGCCCCACTCTTGTCTCGGGACAGCGGGACCAACTCTCAGGACAGCGGGACCAACAGCACCGGTGCAGTCGTCGGGCGGGGCGAGCCGCCGTGCGGCTCGACGGTGACACCCACGCCCGCCGCACCCGCCGGGGCACCCGCCAGGACGGTCGATCCGCTGGTGCTGCCGGAGGCGACCAGCCCGGCGGGCACCATGGTGCCGTTGCGGCTGTACCACAGCTCGTAGACGTGGGAGCCGGGCAGCGCGGGAAGGTCGCTGTAGAGGAACGCGGTCCTGCCGAGCTGCTTGGAGGCGACCACGGTGCCGGTGCCGCCACCCTTGAGCGCGGCCGTGCGCACGGTGGCGTCCGGCGCGGCCAGGACCGACTGCACCTGGGCTGCCTGCTGCTCCGCCCGGGCGGTATGAGCCCGGGCCTGGTCGGCCTCGTGCTCGGCGTTGACCGCGACACCGCCGGCGACCGCCGCGCCCACCAGGCACGCCGCCGCGGCCAGGTACGGCATGCGCTGCCGCCAGCCGCGGGCGCGCAACGGGCGGACGGTGTCCTGCCGTGCGCGGGGCGGAAGTTGCCTGACCTCGGGGATCGCCGCCATGACCCGGGAGCGCAGCGCGGTCGGCGGCACCTCGGCCACCGCGAGCGCCAGCCGCGCCGCGGTCTCCCGCAGTTCGGCCACCTCTCGGGCGCACGCCTCGCACGCTTCGAGATGGCCCGCGAACTCACGCTCCTCGGCCTCCGGCAGCGCGTCGAGTGCGTAGGCACCGGTGAGGGTGTGCAGGTCGACGGTGGTCACGAGGTCACCCCCAGGCAGTCACGGAGCCGGATCAGGCCGTCCCTGAGCCGGGTCTTGACCGTGCCGAGCGCGGTGTCCAGCAGGTCGGCCGTCTCCCGGTAGGTGTAGCCGCGGTAGTACGCGAGGGTGACCGACTCCCGTTGCAGAGCGGTCAGCTGTTCGAGGCAGCGGCGTACCTGCTCGCGTTCCAGGCGTCGTTCGACCTGCTCGCTGACCTCGTCGAAGGCGGGGCGGTGGTCCCGTGCCGCCGCCTTGTGCTCGCGCGCGGTGGACGCCTGCGCCGAGCGCACCCGGTCCACCGCGCGCCGGTGGGCGACCGTCATGATCCAGGCCATGGCGCTGCCCTGCCGGGGATCGAAGCGGGCGGCGGACCGCCACACCTCGATCAGTACCTCCTGTGCCACCTCTTCCGACTGCGCCGGATCGCGCAGGACCCGGCGCACCAGGCCCAGCACCGATCCGGCGACCGCGGTGTAGACACCGTCGAAGGCGTCCTGGTCCCCGCGGGACACGCGGTCCAGCAGGGTCTCCAGGGCGCCGGGGCGCGGCGCCGAGGGTTGGTCGTCGCCGCGGGCTACCGCGCGCATGCACACCTCCGGGCAGTGACGTCGTCACTGAAGGGTTCGGCACCGCGCCCGGTACGGATTGGTCCGGATCGGAGATTCACCCGGATTCAGGAGGACGGCGGCATCAGCACCGTGTCGATGATCTCGACGTTGGCGTTGGCGGTCCGCACGTTGCCACACACCACGTGCGCCGTGTTGTTGACCGTGTACGACGTGCCGGAGCCGGACGTCATCAGGGTCTGCTTCTCCAGCGTCGGGTACGTGCCGTGCGCCAGGTCCTGCGGCGTGAGCCGCTTGCCGACGACGTGGTAGGTGAGGATCTTGGTGAGCATCGCCTTGTCGTTGAGCACCTTGTCGAGCGTCGCCTTCGGGATCTTGGCGAAGGCCGCGTTGTCCGGTGCGAAGACGGTGATGTTCTGGGCCGAGTTGAGGGTGTCGACCAGGCCCGCCTTCTTGACGGCGGCGACCAGGGTGGAGAGCGCCGGGTTGTTGGACGCGGCGGTGGCGACCGGGTCGGTGGCCATGCCGTTGAAGCTGCCCGAGCCGCTCTTGGGCACCGCCGAGCAGCCGGGGCCGAAGGGGGCGTCGGCCATCGTCGGTGAGCTGTGCGCGGCGGCCGTGGTGCTCGATGTGGCGCTGGAGGACGCGCCGCCCTTCGCGCTGCTGCTCCCGGAACACGCGCTGACGCCGACGGCGAGCGCCGCCGTGGCGGCCACGGCGAGGACGGCGCGCCCGGTCCGGCTCGTGGTGGAGGTCATGAGTTTCTCCTTGCGTGGATGTCGCGGTCTGCGGATCTCGTGGGGCATTCGGTGCGGGCGGTGCGGCGGATTGGATCGTTTTCCGAACCGCCGGGTGCCGTAGGAGCACGAAGCGCGCGCCGAACGCGAGCGCACTCCCACACGCCCCTTCACCACATCCACGCGCGGGTGTACGCCACTATGGAGCCGTGACCTCGACCTATCGGACCCCCGCCACCCCCGAGCCGCACGCCGTGAGGCCCGCGCCCCGGCTGATCGCGACCGACCTGGACGGCACCCTGCTGCGCGACGACAAGACGGTCTCCGACCGCACCATCGCCGCGCTCGCCGCGGCCGAAGAGGCGGGCGTCGAGGTGTTCTTCGTCACCGGCAGGCCGGCCCGCTGGATGAGCGTCGTCGCCGAGCACGTCGCCGGTCACGCCACCGCCATCTGCGCAAACGGCGCGGGCGTCTACGACCTGCGCCGCAACGAGCTGCTCGCCGCCTACCCGCTCGCCGAGGCCGACGCGCTCACCGTCGTCGGCACGCTGCGCGCGGCCGTCCCCGGCACGGCCTTCGCCGTCGAGCGCACCCACGGGTTCCACTACGAGCCGGGTTATTCGGCGCCCTGGGCCGAGCCGGACTCGATGGTCGCCCCGGTCGAGGACCTGCTCGTGGCGGACCCCGCGCAGCCCCTGCTGAAGCTGCTGGCCAAGCACCCCTCCGCCGACCCGGACGAGTTCCTGGCGACGGCGCGGGCGGCGGCGGGCGAGCACGCGGAGTTCACCCGCTCCAGCCCGTCCGCGCTGCTGGAGATCAGCGGCGTCGGCGTCAGCAAGGCGACGACGCTGGCCCGTTGCTGCGCGGAGCGCGGCATCACCGCCGCCGAGGTCGTCGCCGTCGGCGACATGCCGAACGACCTGGAGATGCTCGGCTGGGCGGGCACCTCCTACGCGGTCGCCAACGCCCACCCCGACGTCCTGGCCGCCACCACCTTGCGCACGGCGGCCAACGAGGACGACGGCGTGGCCCGCGTCATCGAGTCGGTCCTCGCAGCCCGCGCGTAGTCAGCGCTCCCCGCGCGTAGTCGGCCGTCGGCGGCCTCGTACGGGTAACGCTCAGCCCACCGGCATCGGTTCCGCCGCGCGCTCACGGTCCAGCAGACGGCGGAACGGGCCGGAAGTGTCGGCGAGTTCGTCGTACGTACCGCGCTGCACGGCACGCCCGCCGTCGAGCACCACGATCTCGTCCACCGCGTCCGGCGCCGCGAGCCCGGCCAGCCGATGCGTGATCAGCACTGTCGTCCGGCCCTCGGTGGCCCGCAGCAGGTCCGCGGTGAGGGCGTCCGCCGTGGCCAGGTCGAGGTGTTCCGCGGGCTCGTCCAGGACGAGGACGGGGAAGTCGGCGAGCAGGGCCCGGGCCAGCGCGAGGCGTTGCCGCTGGCCGCCGGACATCCGGGCGCCGTGCTCACCGACGAGGGTGTCGAGGCCGTCGGGGAGCGAATCCACCCAGTCGAGCAGGCGCGCGGAGGCGAGCGCGGCGCGCAGGTCGTCGTCGGTGGCGTCGGCGCGTGCCAGGCGCAGGTTCTCGCGCACCGAGCTGTCGAAGACGTGCGCGTCCTGGGCGCACAGCCCCACCAGCCGCCGCACGTCGTCCCCGTCCAGCGCGGAGGCGTCCACCCCGCCCAACGTATACGTGCCGGATTCGCGGTCCACGAAGCGCAGCAGTGTCTGCGCCAGCGTCGTCTTTCCTGCGCCGGACGCCCCGACCACCGCGATCCGCCGCCCGGCGGTCAGCGTCAGCGACAGCCCGTCGAGCGCGGGGGCCGCACCACCCGGGTGGCGCACCGTCAGGTCGCGGACGATCAGCGGGTACGGGGACGCGGGCGGCGCGGTCGGCGCCTCCGGTTCGCGTACGGGCACGGGGGCGTCCAGCACGTCCTGCACACGCCCCGCAGCGCGCCTGGCGCGCTGCCGGTGCTGCACCGCGAGCGGGATGCCGGTGACCGCCTCGAAGGCGGCGAGCGGCAGCAGGAGGACCACCGCGAGGTCGACCCCGTGCAGCCGTCCGGCCGCGACGGCGGCCACGCCCACGCAGGCGCTGCCCACGACCGTGAGCCCGGTGACCAGGGTGACCAGTCCGGCGCCGAGCGCGGTCGCGGCGGACGAACGGGCCGCCAGCCGGGTCAGCACCCCGTCGGCCCGGGCCGCCCGCGCCAGCCGTTCCGGCAGGGCCCCGGCGACCGTCAACTCCGCGGTCCCGGACAGCACGTCGACCACCTGGGTGGACAACTCGCCGCGCGAAGGAGCGAGTCCGGCCTCCGTACGACGCGAGAGCGACGAGGACAGCAGCGGTACGAGGACACCCGCCGCCAGCAGTCCCGCGGCCAGCACCACGCCCGCCGACGGCAGCATCCACGCGTCGAACCCGACCGCGCCGGCGCTCACCAGCACCGCGGTCGCGGCGGGCAGCAGCCAGCGCAGGAAGTAGTCCTGGAGCGAGTCGACATCGGCGACCAGCCGGGAGAGCAGGTCGCCACGGCGGGTGTCGCACAGTCCGCCGGGCGCCAGGCGCTCCAGCCTGCGGTAGACGGCCGCGCGCAGGTCGGCCAGCGCGCGGAACACGGCGTCGTGCGAGATCAGGCGCTCCGCGTAGCGGAAGACCGCCCGGCCGATGCCGAAGGTGCGGGTCGCCGTCGTGGCGACCAACAGGTAGAGCACCGGAGGCTGCTGGGACGCGCGGGAGATCAGCCAGCCGGAGGTCGCCATCAGCCCGATCGCGCTGCCGAGCGCGAGGGCGCCCATCAGCAGCGCGAGCGCGAACTGGGGGCGCAGAGGGCGTGCCATCCGCCGCACGCGCGCCAACGCGCCCCGGCGAGCGGGGTGCTGGACGTCCTGGGCGGATCCCTCCGGGCGACCGCCCGACGGCGGCAGCTCACGGAGGCCGGAGGCGGCCCCACCAGGAGCACCCGGACCTGAGGCCACTCGCCCGGCCGCGATCCCCTCGCCTCCCCCCGAAGCCGCCGAGCCCTCCTCCCCGATCCGCACGACCCGGTCCGCCACCGCCAGCAGCGCGGGCCGGTGCACGACCAGGATCACCGTGCGGCCGCGCGCCAGCCGCCGTACCGCCTCGACGACCGAGGCCTCGGTCTCCCCGTCGAGTCCCGCGGTCGGCTCGTCGAGCAGCAGCAACGGCCGGTCGGCGAGGAACGCCCGGGCCAGCGCGAGGCGTTGCCGCTGCCCCGCGGACAGGCCCGCGCCGCCTTCGCCGAGCCGGGTGTCAGTGCCCCGTGGCAGGCTGTTCACGAAGGCGAGGGCGTCGGCGTCGCGCAGGGCCTGCCGTACCTCGTCGTCGCTCGCGCCGGGCCGGGCGAGGCGGACGTTCTCCGCGACCGAGCCGGCGAAGAGGTAGGGGTGCTGGGGGACCCAGGCGATCCGGGTCCGCCAGTTGTCGGGGTCGAGGGAGGTGAGATCGGTGGAGCCGATGCGAATACGGCCGGAGGCGGGCCGGACGAAGCCCAGCAACGCGGCCAGCAGTGTGGTCTTGCCCGCGCCGGAGGGGCCGACGAGGGCGACGGTCTCGCCGGGCCGGACGTCGAGGCTGGTCTCCGGCAGGGACGGCCGCGTACGGCCTTCGTGACACACCGTCACCCGTTCGAAGGTGATCGGGCTGGTGCGCGGGTCGGGTGCGGGCAGGGTGCCCGCGGCGGGCGGTTCGGTCTCCAGGACGGCGAAGATCTCGTCGGCCGCGGCCAGTCCCTCCGCCGCCGCGTGATACTGCGCGCCGACCTGGCGCAGCGGCAGGTACGCCTCGGGCGCCAGCACGAGCACGAGCAGCCCGGTGGACAGGTCCAGGCTGCCGTCCACCAGCCGGAAGCCGATGCCGACAGCGACAAGGGCGACCGAGATGGTGGACAGCAGCTCCAGCGCGAAGGAGGAGAGGAAGGCGATCCGCAGGGTCTTGAGGGTGGCCCGGCGGTAGTCGTCGGTTATCCGGCGGATGGAGGCGGCCTGGGCCTTGGCCCGGCCGAAGACCTTGAGCGTCGGCAGCCCGGCCACCACGTCGAGGAAGTGGCCGGACAGCCGGGACAGGAGCCGCCACTGGCGCTTCATACGGGCGTCGGTGTACCAGCCGATCAGAGCCATGAACACCGGGATCAGCGGCAGCGTCAGCACGATGATCAGTGCCGACTCCCAGTCGGCGGTGACGATCCTGGCCAGCACGACCGCGGGCACCACGACGGCCAGCCCGAGCTGCGGCAGGTAGCGCGCGAAGTAGTCGTCGAGCGCGTCGGTGCCGCGCAGCGCGAGGGTGGTCAGCTCGCCGGTGCGCCGTGAGCCGGGCCGGGTGGGGGCGAGCCGGGTCGCGCGCTCCAGCAGCCCGCGCCGCAGCTGCGACTTGACCGCGGCGCTGGTGCGGTGCGCGGCGAGTTCGGTGAGCCAGCTGATCGCGGCCCGGCCGGCCGAGACCGCCACGAGCAGGCCGATCGCGGGGAGCAGCCCGTGCAGGTCCCGGTGATGCTGGAACGCGCCGACGACGACGTGGACCAGCAGCGTCGCCTGGGCGACGACCAGTCCCGCCCCGGCCAGGCCGAGCGCCACCGTGGCGGCGAGGAAGACGCGGGTGCTCCTGGCGTACCGGAGCAGTCGCGGGTCGACGGGTCGCACGGCTGCGGTCACCTCCTTGGGCTGAGACCTGTCCGTGGGCGCTGAGCCCAGTCCGTGGGCGCTGTGCCCTGTCCGTGGGCGGCGTCGCGCTCTCAGTGGTGCGCGGGGCCGGGGATGTGGTGGGTGCCGATGCGCTTGCGGAAGACCCAGTAGGTCCACGCCTGGTAGGCGATGACCATCGGGGTGGCGATGCCGGCCACCCAGGTCATGATCCGCAGGGTGTACGGGCTGGACGAGGCGTTGGAGACCGTCAGGCTCCAGGCCGGGTTGGTGCTGGAGGGCATCACGTCGGGGAACAGCGCGAGGAAGAGCGTCGCGACGGCCGCCGCGATGGTCACCCCGGACAGGGCGAACGCCCAGCCCTCGCGCCCGGAGCGGTTGCACAGCAGCGCCACGATGAGCGCGGCGACGGCCACCGCGAGGGCGCCGAGGCTGCGCGGGTTGCCGCTGTGCACCTGCGTCCAGGCCAGGAAGGCCGAGGCGAGCACGGCCGTGAGGAGTCCGAGCCGGCCGGCCGTCCTGCGGGCCCGCTCGCGGATGTCGCCGAGCGTCTTGAGGGCGGCGAACACCGCGCCGTGGAAGGTGAACAGGGTGAAGGTGACCGCGCCGCCCAGCAGCGCGTAGGGGCTGAACAGGTCGAGCACGCCGCCGGTGAAGTTCTTGGCGGCGTCGATCGGCACGCCCCGCACGATGTTGGCGAAGGCCACGCCCCACAGGAAGGCGGGCAGCACGGAGGCGTAGAAGATCGCGTGCTCCCAGTTGCGCTTCCAGCGTTCGTCGTCGCGCTTGGCCCGGTACTCGAAGGCCACGCCGCGCACGATCAAGCAAACCAGGATGACCAGCAGCGGCAGGTAGAAACCGCTGAAGAGGGTGGCGTACCAGTCGGGGAACGCGGCGAAGGTGGCGCCGCCCGCGGTGAGCAGCCAGACCTCGTTGCCGTCCCAGACCGGGCCGATCGTGTTGATCAGCACCCGGCGTTCGGTCTCGTCGCGGGCCAGCAGCTTGGTGAGCACGCCGATCCCGAAGTCGAAGCCCTCCAGGAAGAAGTAGCCGGTCCACAGGACGGCGATCAGCACGAACCAGACGTCGTGGAGATGCATGGTGTTACCTCGTTTTCCGAGTCTTCCGGGCCCTGGCTTTCCGAGTCCTGGTCCGTCGCGTCAGTAGGCGAAGGCGAGCGGCTTGTCCGCCTCGGCACCGGTGTCGTCGCCGTCACCGCCGGAGGGGCCGCGCAGCCGGGGGTCGCGGGTCGGCGGTTCCTCGTCGACCACCGGTCCGGCCTTGGCGTACTGGATCATCAGCCGCACCTCGATGAGCGCCAGGACCGCGTAGAGCACGGTGAAGACGGCGATGGAGGTGATGACCTCGGCCTGGCCGACGCCGGGGGAGACCGCGTCGCGCGTCTTCATCAGCCCGTAGACCACCCAGGGCTGACGGCCCATCTCGGTGAAGATCCAGCCGAAGGAGTTGGCCAGCAGCGGGAAACCCATGGTCAGGATGCCGATGCGCCACGACCACTTGGTGAAGAACGTCGACATCTCGCGGTGCGGCGTGAGCATCAGCCGCGGCACCTCGTCCTCGCCGGTGCGCATCTGAGGGGCGAGCCAGCGCTTGCGGCGGGTGGTCCACAGCCCGATCGCCCCGGCGGCGAAGGAGGTCATGCCGAAGCCGATCATCAGCCGGAATCCCCAGAAGGTGACGAAGATGTTGGGGATGTAGTCCTTGGGCTGCCCGCCGTACTTGGCGGCCTCCGCCTTGGCCACGTTGTTGATGCCGGGCACGGACTGGGTGAAGTCGTCGTGCGCGAGGAAGGACAGCAGGCCGGGTACCGACAGCTCCACCGAGTTGTGGCCCTGGGCGACGTCGCCGACCGCGAAGACCGAGAACGGCGCCGGGGTCTGGGTGTCCCACAGTGCCTCGGCGGACGCCATCTTCATGGGCTGCTGCTCGAACATCACCTTGCCGAGGGTGTCGCCGCTGATCGCGGTGCCCATGCCGGCGATCACGGCGATGACCAGGCCGGTCCGCAGCGAGCTGCGCATCGCGCCGATCTTCTTGCGTTCCCGGGTGTCCGGGGTGCGCCCGGCGGCCTGCGCCCGCTTGGCCCGCCACAGGTGGTACGAGGCGATGCCGACGACGAAGGCGGCGCCGGTGAGGAAGGAGGCGGTGAGGGTGTGGAAGGCCTGCACCAGCGTGGTGTTCTGGGTCAGCACGGTCCAGATGCTGGTCAGGCGGGCGCGGTGGGTGTGCGGGTCGATGGTGTAGCCGTTGGGGTGCTGCATCCAGGAGTTGGCGGCCAGGATGAAGTACGCGGACAGCAGGGTGCCGACCGCCACGATCCAGATGCAGGCGCAGTGGATCTTCTTCGGCAGCCGGTCCCAGCCGAAGATCCACAGCCCGATGAAGGTCGACTCGAAGAAGAAGGCCAGCAGCGCCTCCATCGCCAGCGGGGCGCCGAAGACGTCGCCGACGAAGCGGGAGTACGACGACCAGTTCATGCCGAACTGGAACTCCTGGACGATGCCGGTGACCACGCCCATCGCGATGTTGATCAGGAAGAGCTTTCCCCAGAACTTCGTGGCGTGGAAGTACTTCTCCTTGCCGGTGCGCACCCAGGCCGTCTCCAGGCCGGCGGTGACGGCCGAAAGGCTGATGGTGAGCGGGACGAACAGGAAGTGGTAGACGGTCGTGATGCCGAACTGCCAGCGCGCCAGAGTCTCCGGTGCCAGTGCGAGGTCCACGTCGCGTCTCCTTACCTCGGCGCGGTTGGTGCGGGCGTCCCGCTGATCCGCTTCGTGCCGATCCGTCCGCATGTCACGGCAGGATCAACAGGACATTGTGCGCGCTTGTGAAAGCGTTCACATTCACAAGCATTATTACCCAGGGCTTGACGCAGGGTGCAGCCGGGGGTACGTGAGCCCGTTCACATGTGGTCGCCGGGCCCCTCTCCGTCACCGTAGGGGCGCACGAACGACGTAGGGGCGCGCCGGAATGGCGCGCCCCTACGTGCTGAATACGACACTTCGTCGCTGGCCGACCAGCCGGTCGGCCGTCGTTCCCGCCGCGCGGGTGTCCCCGCGTTACGTGGTCGCCGTCGTCACGACCGTTCGCGGTACGTAATCGTCACGATTTCTCGCGGTACGCCATCGTCACGACTTCTCGCGGTACGCGGCCGCCGCGGTCAGGAAGATGTCGTTCGCCTCGGTCTCGCCGATCGTCACCCGTACGCCCTCACCGGCGAACGGCCGCACCACGACCCCGGCCTTCTCGCAGAACGCGGCGAAGTCGGTGGTCGCCTCGCCCAGCCGCAGCCAGACGAAGTTCGCCTGCGTCTTCGGTACCGTCCAGCCCTGCGACGTCAGCCCCTCGACCACCCGGGCCCGCTCCGCCACCAGCGCCTCCACCCGTTCCAGCAGCGCTTCCTCGGAACGCAGCGAGGCGACGGCCGCGTCCTGCGCCAGCTGGCTCACGCCGAACGGCACCGCCGTCTTGCGCAGCGCGGCGGCCACCGGCTCGTGCGCCACCGCGAAGCCGATCCGCAGACCCGCCAGGCCGTACGCCTTGGAGAAGGTGCGCAGCACGCAGACGTTCGGCCGGTCCCGGTACAGCTCGATGCCGTCCGGCACCTCGGCGTCCCGGATGAACTCGCGGTACGCCTCGTCCAGCACGACCAGCACGTCGGACGGCATGCGATCGAGGAACCGTTCCAGCTCGGCGCGGCGCACCACGGTGCCGGTGGGGTTGTTGGGGTTGCAGACGAAGATCAGCCGGGTGCGGTCGGTGATCGCGGCGGCCATCGCGTCCAGGTCGTGCGTCTCGTCGGCGTTCAGCGGCACCTGTACGGAGGTCGCGCCGGAGATCTGCGTGATGATCGGGTACGCCTCGAAGGACCGCCACGCGTAGATCACCTCGTCGCCCGGGCCCGCGGTCGCCTGGAGCAGCTGCTGCGCCACGCCGACCGAGCCGGTGCCGGTCGCCACGTGGGCCTCCGGCACGTCGAAGCGCTTGGCCAGCTCGGCGGTCAGGCCCGAGCAGGCCAGGTCCGGGTAGCGGTGGAAGGTGCCGGCCGCGGTCACGGCCGCCTCCAGCACACCGGGCAGCGGCGGGTAGGGGTTCTCGTTGGAGGACAGCTTGTACGCGGGCTCGCCGGTGGCGGAGACCGCGGGCCTGCCCGGCTTGTACAGCGGTACGCCGTCCAGCACGGCGCGCAGCCGGGGGGCGCCCGGGCGTTTCGTCGAATCCGTCACCGTAGGTCCTCCTTGACCCGTTCAGTGGAGCACACCCCGCACGGTGGGCGGGAGTCCCCGCCCACGCCGCCGGAGCACGCTCGCGACACCCGTCCCGGCCGCCGTACGGGGCGTGCCGGGCCGACGCATCACGCAGGCGATCCCGCGTGAGGCGACCTCGTCCCGTATACCGCGAACCCCCGCGCGGCCGCCGTGACGGAGCACACGCCGCCCGACCGTTCGGACGCGTACGCCTGGTCACACCTTATGAGGGGGCGCACACCCAGCGGGAGGGGTGACTTCGCGCGGTGTGCGCCGGTGGCGTGCGCCCTGGCGCGCATCCCTCGTACAGGTGAGGTGCAGCAGGTCCACAATCTGGACCACACGGCGACTCGACCGGATGCTGAGGCTCACGAGGCATACGGAAGCCCGCTGTTCGCCTGGGTTTGCAAGGGGAACACCCGCCTTCCGGCATGCAGAAACGTCACAGCTCATGGCCTTACGAAGACACCTGTCACCGGACCACCCGAGCCCTACTATCGGCCTGCCATGACAGCAGCAGGTAACCACCAGGCGAGCCGGTCCACCGGACGCCGTCTGGAGCGGGCAGGGATCCGGGACGTGGCCGCCGCGGCCGGGGTCTCGATCACGACTGTCTCCGACGCACTCAACGGCAAGGGAAGGCTTCCCGACGCCACCCGGCGGCATGTCCGCGAGGTCGCCAACCGGCTGGGCTACCGCCCCTCCGCGGCCGCCCGCACTCTGCGCACGGGCCGGTCGGGGCTGATCGGCCTGACGGTGACCACGTACGGGGAAGAACCTTTCACCTTCACGGAGTTCGCCTACTTCGCCGAGATGGCCAGGGCCGCCACGTCCGCGGCGCTGGCCCGCGGCTACGCGCTCGTCATCCTGCCCGCCTCGTCCCGCCACGACGTGTGGAGCAACGTGGCGCTGGACGGCACCGTGGTCATCGACCCCTCCGACCACGACCCGGTCGTCGCCGACCTGGTGCGGCAGGGCATCCCGGTGGTCAGCGACGGCCGCCCGGCGGGCAACCTGCCGGTGCACGCC
The DNA here is from genome assembly GCF_019890615.1 of Streptantibioticus parmotrematis. Lineage (GTDB taxonomy): Bacteria > Actinomycetota > Actinomycetes > Streptomycetales > Streptomycetaceae > Streptantibioticus_D > Streptantibioticus_D parmotrematis. The sequence goes on from NZ_JAINVZ010000011.1 coordinate 187,866, forward strand.
TGGGTCGACAACGACCACGAGCAGGCCGTCATCGGCATCCTCGACCACCTCGCCGCGGCCGGCGCCCGCCGCATCGGACTGCTCACCGGCACCAGCACCGACACGTACACCCGGCTGTCCACCAGCGCCTACCTCACCTGGTGCGAACGCGTCGGGCAGGAACCGGTGTACGAGGCCTACCCGGCGCACGACCCGTGCGCGGGCGCGGTCGCCGCCGACCGGCTGCTGGCCAGGCCGGACCGCCCGGACGCGGTCTACGGGCTCTTCGACCCCAACGGCACCGACCTGCTCGCCGCCGCCCGGCGCTACGGGCTGCGCGTCCCGGACGACCTGCTGCTGGTCTGCTGCAGCGAACGTGCGGCGTACGCCACGACCGAACCGCCCATCAGCACACTGTCGCTGAAGCCGGGAAGGATCGGCACAGCCGTCGTGCAGCTGCTGATCGACGCGATCGAGGGGGTCGGGCCGGGTCAGCCGGTCTCCCAGGTGATGCCCACCGACCTGATCGTGCGGGCTTCGTCGCAACGGCGCCCTCCTCGCACGACGGTGAGCCCGCCACGGACGCCGGAGGAGGACTGAGCGCGGGAGCCGGGGGCACCGGATCCGGTGGCGGGAGCGGCGGCGGTTCACGGATCGTGGGGGGCGACCATGAAACGGCGACAATTTCGCGGAGATTGACGGAGATTTGTCTGTCGCGCCCCAATTGGCAGGCGGCAGGTGCGTCGCAAGGCGGGAGCGTCATTCCTATGATGGGCGGATGACACCGCGGGACGCGTCGGCGCAGGCCGCGCCGGGCGTGACTCGGTGGACGGCGGCGCGATGGTGGAGGGGTCGATGACTCAGGGGGCCGGTCAGGGACCCGTAACGCCGGTGACGGGTGCGTCCGTGAGCTGGCGGCCCCCCGAGCGGTCCCTGCGCGACCAGCCACTTCCCGACCAGCAGCCGTCCCACGACGACACGCTCGTCGACCACCGCGCGATCACGCCGCCCGAGCACCACGCGGCCACGCCGCCCGAGCACGACACGGCCACGTCGCCGGGCCACCACACCGTCCTGCCGCCCGACCGCAGCGCTCCCGAACAGGCGCTTGCGGCGGGAGCCCACGAGGCGCCGCAGGCCCCGCAGGCCGCCGTCCCGCACCCGGACGGCGCGACCACGCACACCGACGTGCACACCGACGCGGGCGCCGCGGCCCCGCCCGCGCCCCCCGTCGGGCCACCGCCGGCGCAGCCGCCCACGCAGCCCGCGCCACCCGTCGTGCCCCCGGCGGCTCCGCCCGCCGTGGAGTACACCCCGACCGAGCACGACCTCCCGGTACTGCGCCGCCCCGTCGACCAGCCGACCGTGCGCCTCGGCACCATGGGCGACCCGGAGGACGGCCCGCACGGGCCGCTCTACGTGGTCGGCGACGTCCACGGCTACCTCGACGAACTGCGCGCCGCCCTGCACGCCGAGGGCCTGGTCGACGCCGAGGGCCACTGGTCCGCGGGCACGGCCCGGTTGTGGTTCCTGGGCGACTTCACCGACCGCGGCCCCGACGGCATCGGTGTCATCGACCTGGTGATGCAGCTGTCCGCGGAGGCCGCCGCGGCCGGCGGCTACACCAAGGCGCTGATGGGCAATCACGAACTGCTGCTGATCGGTGCGAAGCGGTTCGGCGACACTCCCGTCAACTCGGTGGCCGGAACCGCCTCCTTCCTCGCCGCCTGGCGGCTCAACGGCGGCCAGCCCAGCGACATGGAACGCCTCCAGGACCACCACGTGGCCTGGATGTCCCGCCTGGACGCGGTCGCCCTGGAGGACGGTCACCTGCTGCTGCACTCCGACACGACCGCGTACCTGGAGTACGGCACCAGCATCGACGCCGTCAACGACGCGGTGACCGGCATCCTGCAACGGGGTGACGCGGACGAGTGCTGGGAGCTGTTCCGCAAGTTCACCAAGCGCTTCGCCTTCCGCGGCGACTCCGGCACCGCCGCGGTGCACGAGCTGCTCGACGCGTACGGCGGGGGGCGGGTCGTGCACGGGCACAGCCCGATCCCCTACCTGCTGGGCGAGGTGGGGGCGGAGGACGACGGCGAGGAGCTGGCGCACGTCGTCGAGGGCCCGCACGTGTACGCCGACGACCTGGCCGTCGCGATGGACGGCGGCGTCACGATGGACGGCAAGCTGCTGGTGGCCCAACTCCCGCTTCAGGGGTAACGGTCCGGGCGATCGGCTGGGGCGCGGTTCGGGCGATCGGGCGTGTGGTCCGGTCCGTCGCTCCGGCGTGCGGTTCGGTTCGTCGCTCCGGTGTGCGGTTCGGCCAGCCGCTCGGGCGTTCGGTTCAAGACGGAACCGGGCGCTCACCCCGCCCCCGGCACGGTCAATTTCCGGAAACACTCTGTCACCGTGTCAGTCCCGCGCTCTACCATCGGGTTATCCGTCACAGGCTCGCCTCCGCTTCCGACCGGCCGCCCCGGGAACAGGACGGACTCGGGCTGGTCGGAGAGGAACGGAGCATCGGGGGATGTACATGGACAGCGCTCCGCACCTGCTGACCGAGGACCGCCCGGAGTTCGAGCGCGTCCTCGACCAGGTGCTGCGGGCCGCGGCCGAGGAGTCGGCGGCCCGGGGAAGCAGGCTCAACGCCGAGCAGTTGCGCACCATGGCGCTCAGCGCCGCCGCCGCGATATCCGCCTGCGCCGCCCCGGAGTACGACGCCTACCAGCACGCTCGTGAACGGCTGCGCGCCCCCTCTCCCGGCTCCGCCCCCGCCTCCGCCCACGCGCCGGACGGCGACCGGACGGACGAGACGGCGGGTGGCATCCGGGGCGTAGCGGGCGGTGGTTTCGGGGACGCCATGTCGGGCGCCGGGCTCTTCCCCGTGGTGGCCGTGCTGACGCCGATCCTGGCCGGGACCGCCGCGATCATCTTCCTGATCGTCGGCTACGTGCTGGCCGCGATGAGCCCGCAGCCCGCGATCGCGGCGCCGCTGCGCACGGCGGGCTGGCTCTTCCTGGCGATCGCCGGGGCCGGGATCCTGTTCGGCATGATCGGCCTGGTGCTGACCGCGCTGCGCGACGGTTCCTCCGCGATCCACGCCGAGCACGAGGACGATCCCGCGGAGGTCACCGCCGCCCGCGAGGCCTGGCTGACGGCGCTCAGGGAGCGGGGTGTGGTGCCGTTCCTGCGGGAGGCGATGGAGTCCGGCGCGGGATCGGATTCCGGTTCCGGTTCTGTCGAGCCGTTCTCGTACGAGGACCCGGAAGGCGGGCGGCGCCGGGGCGGGCCGCGGCCGCCGAGCGCCCTCGGCTACTCCCGGCCCGGCTTCTCCAGCCCCGGCGGCGAGCACGACGACTCCGGGCGGCCGCGCTTCTCCAGCCCGGACTTCACCAGTCCCGACTTCTCCAGCCCGGACTTCGGCGGTCCCGAGCAGGGCCGCGACGCCTGAGCCGTTCCGCCCGGCCCGTGCCGACACACCGCTCCGAACTGACCGAAAAGGGCCGGAAAGAGCTCACAACCCGAACGGCCGAGCACATAGAGCGACAAGTTGCGCACCCTATGTGTCGCTCTTAGCGTCAGTGATGCGAACCGGGGGACGACCTGTAACGGGTCGTCACAACGGACCGTAACGAGCGCTGCCACCGGGCGACGAAGCCCGGCACGCACCGCACTCCACACCGGGCCCTCCAGGGCCTTCCCTCCACAGGAGTGAGCAGATGGTTCTGCAGTCGAAGCTCAGCAAGGTCGCTCTCGCCGCTGCCGCCGGCACCATGATCGCCGGCACCGTCGCCGGCACCGCCGTCGCCGCCGACAACGCCTGGGGCCCCTACAAGGGTCGCGTCATCGCCAACGGCGGGCTGTTCGTTCGCGAGCGTCCGACCACCAACAGCCGCGTCGTCGGCTGGCACGCCAAGGGCTCCGTCGTCGGTATCAAGTGCAAGGTCAACGGCCAGAACGTCAACGGCAACCCCCGTTGGTACAAGCTGACCGACGGCACCTACGGCTGGTCGGCCGCCCGCTACATCGTCAACATCGGCCCGGCGCCGCGCTGGTGCTGACGTAGCGCTCGCATCACCCTGACGACAAGGCCCCCAAGCCCTCCGGCTCACGGGGGCCTTGCCGTACGCCCACTACTCCGCGATCGGCAGGTACACCCGGTTGCCCGCGGCGGCGAACTCGTCGGACTTGGCCTGCATCCCCGCCTCGATCTCCTCGGCCGTGCCACCGTGTTCGCGGCGGATGTCCTGGGAGATCTTCATCGAGCAGAACTTCGGCCCGCACATCGAGCAGAAGTGGGCGGTCTTCGCCGGCTCCGCCGGGAGAGTGGCGTCGTGGAACGAACGGGCCGTGTCCGGGTCCAGGGCCAGGTTGAACTGGTCCTCCCAGCGGAACTCGAATCGCGCGTCGGACAGCGCGTCGTCCCACTCCTGGGCGCCCGGGTGGCCCTTCGCCAGGTCCGCGGCGTGCGCCGCGATCTTGTACGTGATGACGCCGGTCTTCACGTCGTCCCGGTCCGGCAGGCCCAGGTGCTCCTTGGGCGTGACGTAGCAGAGCATCGCGGTGCCCCACCAGGCGATCATCGCCGCGCCGATGCCGGAGGTGATGTGGTCGTACGCGGGCGCGACGTCCGTGGTCAGCGGGCCAAGGGTGTAGAACGGCGCCTCGTCGCAGATCTCCTGCTGAAGGTCGACGTTCTCCTTGATCTTGTGCATCGGGACGTGTCCCGGGCCCTCGATCATCGTCTGCACGTCGTGCGACTTGGCGATCCGGTTCAGCTCGCCCAGCGTGCGCAACTCCGCGAACTGCGCCTCGTCGTTGGCGTCGGCGATCGATCCCGGACGCAGCCCGTCACCCAGCGAGAAGGTGACGTCGTACGTCTTGAGGATGTCGCACAGCTCCTCGAAGTTCTCGTAGAGGAAGCTCTCCTGGTGGTGTGCCAGGCACCACGCCGCCATGATCGAACCGCCGCGCGAGACGATGCCGGTCTTGCGCCGCGCGGTCAGCGGCACGTACCGCAGCAGCACGCCCGCGTGGACCGTCATGTAGTCGACGCCCTGTTCGGCCTGCTCGATGACGGTGTCCTTGTAGATCTCCCAGGTCAGTTCCTCGGCCCTGCCGTCGACCTTCTCCAGCGCCTGGTAGAGCGGCACGGTGCCGATCGGAACGGGGGAGTTGCGCAGCACCCACTCGCGCGTGGTGTGGATGTTGCGGCCGGTGGACAGGTCCATCACGGTGTCCGCGCCCCACCGGGTGGCCCACGTCATCTTCTCCACCTCCTCCTCGATGGAGGAAGTGACCGCGGAGTTGCCGATGTTGGCGTTGACCTTCACCAGGAACCGCTTGCCGATGATCATCGGCTCGATCTCCGGGTGGTTGACGTTGGCGGGCAGCACGGCCCGGCCGGCCGCGATCTCCTCGCGGACCACCTCGGCACTGACGCCCTCACGCACCGCCACGTACTCCATCTCGGCGGTGACCTCGCCGCGCTTGGCGTAGGCGAGCTGGCTGACCGCCTTGCCGTCGCGGCCCCGGCGCGGCAGCCGGGGGCGGCCGGGGAAGACCGCGTCGAGGTTGCGCAGCCCACCGCGCGGCGAGGTGTGCTTGAGGCCGTCGTCCTCGGGCCGCAACTCCCGGCCGGGGTACTCCTCGGTGTCGCCGCGGGCGACGATCCAGTTCTCGCGCAGCGGCGCGAGTCCGCGCCGCACGTCGGTGTCGATGGTGGGGTCGGTGTACGGACCGGAGGTGTCGTAGAGCGTCACGTCGCGGCCGTTGGTGAGGTGCACCCTGCGCACCGGGACCCTGAGGTCCGGACGGGACCCTCCGAGGTAACCCTTGTGCCACCCGATCTCGACCGCGTCGGATCCGGGCGTGCGTGCATCCTGCATGGTCATGAGACCCACTCTCCCTACGCCGGCATTACCCGGTAACAGGTTCAGCGGTCGACGCGGCAGTTCCCGTACGGCTCTGCGTACGAAGATCAGCGCCCTCTCAGCCCGGTGCCCCGAGCTCCCGCGATTGCAAAGGTAGCCACCAAGCTAGCGGGTCGTCCTCGCCGGACGCCAGGGGGGCGTGGGGACGCGGGGAGTGGGGACGCGGGGAGTGGGTCACGCGTCCCGGGCCGGACCGCACCGCGGTGACCCGCGCGAGCGGGTACCGCCGACGCGGGAGGGGTTTACCAGTCGTCGCGCGACGAGGAGGACGACGAGGTGAACTTCTTGACCACGAAGACCAGACCGCCGACCAGCGCCGCGAAGAGCACCACCTTGAACAGCAGACCGACCACGAAGCCGATGAGGCTGGCGATCAAGCCGCCGAAGACCACGATCGCCAGTACCGGCACGGCGATCCACTTGACCCACCACGGCACACCGTTCAAGAGCCCGTTCATTTCGCTACTCCGTCCACCCGTTCGTTGAGACCTTGTGCTCACGAGCTTACGGGCGCCGCCCCCTCGGGCGGAGGGTTCCGGCACCCCATCCAGCCCTGAACGAACCCCTAGGCGACCCTGATGCCCCAGGTCGTCCCGGAGGCTCAGGGGCGGCGGCCGCACCGCGCGCGGACGCCCGCGACGCCCCGGCCGCTCACGACTCCGGCGGGGAGAAGACCACGAGGACCCGCAGGTCCTCGGTGATGTGGTGGAACCGGTGCGTCGTCCCCGCGGGGACGTAGACGACGCTGCCGCGCGCCACGTGCGTGGTCTCCTCGCCGACCGTGACCGACGCCCGCCCGCTGACCACGAGGTAGATCTCGTCCTGCCGGTGCGGGCCCTGCGGATCGGTGCCGCCCGCCGGGAGCGCGTACAGCCCCGCTGACATGGTGCGTTCGCGCAGGAACTGGAGATAGGCGCCGTCGTGCGCGGCGCGCTCAGCGTCCAGGTCGTCGAGCCGGAACACCTTCATACATCTGTTCCCTTGTCCTGAGGATCAACTCTGCGACGATCCCACCATGAAGAAATTCGTAGTCAAGACACTCGCCAACGCCGTGGCGCTGGGAGTGGCGGTCTGGCTGGTGAGCGGCATCACTCTCACCGGAAGCAGCACCGGGCGCAAGGCACTCGCCCTGATCGTCGTCGCACTGATCTTCGGCGTGGTGAACTGGCTGGTCAAGCCGGTGGTCAAGCTCCTCTCCCTACCGTTGTACATAGTGACCCTGGGCCTGTTCACGCTGGTGGTGAACGCGCTGATGCTGCTGCTCACGTCGTTCGTCTCCTCCAAGCTCAAGGTCGACTTCCATGTGCAGGGCTTCTGGTCGGCCGTGGTCGGCGGCCTGATCGTCTCCATCGTGGCCTGGGCGATGCACCTGATCCTTCCGGACGAGGACGAGTGATCCTCCGTGTTTCACGTGAAACAGCCGTTTCACGTGAAACACGGTCGAGACGGTGACGACCAGGTCACATGGTGATCGCCAAGGCGTAGCCGAAGACCGCTGTCACCCAGGTCCACAGCACCGCGAGCCCGATGTGGGCGGCGGTGCGCAGCCGGTCCCCGCGCCACAGCCGGGCGGGGAAGACCGTGAACTGGAACGCCCAGCGCAGCCCCCAGAAAAGCGTCTGCCCCAGCAGTAGCGCCGAGCCCAGCCGGGTGCCGGCCAGCAGGTCCGGCGCCAGGGCGAGCGGCAGGAGCCCGAGCAGGACGCAGGTCAGGCCGATGAAGAACAGGTGCGCGTAGGAGACCTGGCGGGTCAGCAGGCTGGTTCCCGCCAGGTCACGCGGCCAGTCGATGAGCCGGGGCAGCACGACGTGCACGCCGCCCATGACCACCAGGGCGAGGCCGACCAACCGCAACTGCCCGACCAGCGTGAACAACGCGGCCATCTACCCGGCACCGCCGCTCGCCCGGAACACGAAGACCGTCACCAGTCCCGCGATCCGTCGTTCGTCCACCATGTCCAGGCCACTGAGCGCCGCCAGCCGCAGCCACTCGGCGCGCGGCATGAAGTGCCAGGCCCCGGGGCCGTAGGCGACCGTGTTGGCCGCGTTCCTGCAGTGCTCGACCAGCACCAGGGCGCCGTCGGGCCGCAGGACGCGAGCGCATTCGGCGAACAGCGCCTCCCGGTCGGGGGCCGCGCGTAGTTCGTGGACGGCGAACGGCGCGATGACGGTGTCGTACGATCCGTCGCCACCCGGCAGCCGGTCGGCCCGCGCCGGGACCGATTCCGGCCGGGCGGGCACCCTGCGCCGCGCACGCCGCAGCGACGACTCGATCTCCGGCAGGGCGCCGTAGAGATCGGCGACCGTCTGCGGCGCGCCCGGATTCCGTGCCCGCAGGGGCACGCTCGCCTCGTCGAGGCCCGCCGACACCACGAGGTGACGCCCCGGGCCCGCGGGCAGCACGGTGTCCAGCCAGCCCCAGCCGTGCAGCGGGGACCGGTCGTAGACGCGATGGCTGGCGAGCAGGCTCGCCCCGAGCCACCAGCCCGTCACCACCGCGCCGACCCACGCCGCACGCCGACGACGACGCCGTCCGAGCAGCACGCCTGCCAGGGTGGCCGCCGAACCCCCCACGTACATCGGCCAGTTGTAGGCCACGACATGCCGGGCCCCGGACGGCGCGGGCGTCGTCTCCTTGTGGGGCACCGCGGACCCAGGGCGTGGCCGCGCCCTCACGCGAGGCTCCCGTCGGTGCGGTGCCGTACGCCCCGGTGCCACCCGTAGTCGAGATCGCCCACGTGGAAGGCGTTGGCGAGGATCCGCGGTTCCCGGGCCAGCAGGCCGTCCCGGAAGTGGTCGAAGAAGGTCAGTCTCCGTACGTCCACCGAGACCGGCTGGGGCTCCCACTCGGTGCGGTATGCCTTGACGACGACCATCGTGCCGTCGTGCGGCTCGTACTCGAAGGTGTACGGCAGGGGGCCCGCGTAGCGGCGCGCGTCACGCGACGATGCGAAGGGGCTGCCCTGCGGGAGTGCCGCGGGCCCCGACAGATCGGCGCTCACCCGTACGTCGGCCCGCCCGTCCCGGGACCGGACCGCGAACTCGACGCGGTCCCCCACGGTCCGGCAGCCCAGCCGGGCCATGCGGTAGTGGTACCGGGTCAGAAGGTTGCCGCCGAGAGCGAGGACGGTGCTGGAGGTGTCGCTGCGCAGGATGCGCAGTCCGCGCATGGCCCTGCCGCCAGGGGTACGGAAGCGTGTGAAGATCCGGTAGCCCGTCATCACCTGGTCCGTTCCGAGGGCCGCGGGCAACCACGGCGGGCGCAGCCCCCGCTGGTCGACGAGGGCCACGGCGACGAATCCGTACTCGGTGCCGCCCGCGCTGTAAGTGTCCGGTTCCAGCCCTGGATCGAGCAGCGGTCGCAGGGTCTCGACGGGAAACGCGTAGGTGAGCACGAGGGAGTGCGCGAAGTGGGTGCGCAACCCCAGGGGATGGCGCCGCAGGAAGGCCGACGAGGATATCGGCAAGGTCGGTCGCGAACGGGCGGTCATCAGGGGTTGCCTCCGGTGTGCAGGACGCGGACCGTGCCCCACAGGGGGCAGCGCTCCTGAGGTGAGGGCGACGCGCCCCGGAGGTGTCGGCCGTCCTGGTCCGAGCGCCAGCTTGTGGGATCGCCCTGCTCCACGCGGTCCTCTCGGACGCTGCGCAGCACGGCGACACCGCCCGGGCGCACCGCCCGTTCGACCGCCGCCCTCAGCCTGCGGGCATACGCACGGCCGGGGCCGTCGAGCACGTTGGAGAGCGTCACCGCGTCGTAGGAGCCGGCCGGGACGGACTCCAGGTGTTCGGCGACATCAGCTCGTACGAACCGGATGCCGGACACCGGGACGGGGTCGGGCGCCTCGCCGAGCAGCAGGAGCCGCAGCAGTGGGTTGGCGGTGTTGGGGCACGAGGCGACCACTCGCGCGGTCCGGGCCCGCAGGACGGCGTCGAACCGCGGCGGGGCCACCCCCCGGAAGCCCGGCCGCAGCAGGGCGGTCAACGGCCCGGCGGGCCGCAGCGCCGACGCCGTCAGCAGCCGCAGCCCGGCGCCGTCGATGCGTTCGTGCCACCAGCGCAGTTGGCGGGCGGGGTCGTCGAGCCGCAGGAAGGCACGCAAGGCGGTCGGCTGCCACGCGGGCAGCAGCCCGGCGGTCACGTGCCGACCGACGGCCGTGAGGCGCTCGGCGGTGCCCGTGCGGGCAGGCGCGCCGTCCACCACGCGTGCGCGGGCGTAGTCGAGTTGGCGGGGATTGACGTCGACAGCGGTGACCTCGTACCCGGCGTGCGCCAGGGCCGCCGCGGTGTCACCGGCCGAGGCGACGCACAGGACGCGGGCGGGCGCGGCGGGGAAGACCGCCAGCTCGATCCCGGGATCTTCGTACATGCGGCCGAACAGCAGGCGGGGGCTGCCGGATCGGCCGGCCAGGATCCTGCCGTGCGACCACGGAGTGCCCGCGCTCATCGTCGGATCGCCCGCCTCTCGGCCACCAGCCAGAACAGTGCGACGAGGGCGAGATCAGTGACGATCAGTCTGCCGGGCTCGTCGATCGTCCCCGCGGCGAAGAGCAGGCCCCCGGCGTTGAAGGAGACGATGAGCCAGGTCTGCACCGCTGCCGCCAGGTAGGGCCGCCTGCCGCTGAAGGCCCAGATCCCCACCGCGGCCTCCGCGAGGCCGATCGAGACCATGAGCGGGACCACGGCCCATCCCGGAAGGAAGGGGATGTCCGCGATGATCGCGCGCTGGTCGGCCCGGCCGGGGAAGACCTTGCACCACAGCCCCTCGTAGAACCACACGAGCGAGACAGCCGCAGCCGGTAACCAGGAGCGCCAACCTCTGTCCGTAGAAGGCACACCGGCATCCAAGCACCCGCCGCTTCGGCACCCGGCGGCGGGATGCCTGGACGATCAGGTTGACTGATCCGGGAGATCGTCGTTTCACGTGAAACAGCCGCGTGGCGAGTCGGCGTTTCACGTGAAACAGCCGCCCGTGGGTTTCACGTGAAACCCACGGTCCGCACCCATCAGCAGCAACAGGAGGCACGATGCCCGAGCAGCCGGAGCGTCTGGGAGACGGCACGCGAAGTGTGCACGCGGGACGGCCCCCGGCCACCGCGCACACCCCCTCGCTGCCCGGCCCGGTCTTCGTCTCGCACTACCACCTGCCCGGCGATGCCACCGGCCCCTACATGTACGGCCGTGACCAGAACCCGACCTGGACGCAGCTGGAGGAGGCCATCACCCAGCTGGAATCGCCCACCGAGCCCGCCGAGACCGTGGTGTTCTCCTCCGGCATGGGTGCGATCTCCTCGGTACTGCTGGCACAGGCGCGCAGCGGGGACACCGTGGTGCTGCCCTCCGACTGCTACCAGACCACCCGAGCGCTTCAGCAGCGTCTGGAGTCCTACGGCGTCCGCGTACGCCTGGCGCCGACCCGTGGGGACGGGCAACTCGACGCGCTCGACGGGGCGAAACTGCTGTGGATCGAGACGCCCTCCAACCCGGAACTCGACGTGTGCGACATCCGGAGGCTGGTCGACGCCGCTCATGATGCGGGCGCCCTGGTCGCGGTGGACAACACGCTCGCCACGCCGCTCGGGCAGCGCCCGCTCGACCTCGGCGCCGACTTCAGCGTGGCCAGTGGCACCAAGGCGCTCACCGGGCACGGTGATCTGCTGCTGGGCTACGTCACGGCACGCGACCCCGGGCTGGCCGGCTCGGTACGGCTGTGGCGCAAGACGGTCGGGGCGATCCCGGGGCCCATGGAAGCCTGGCTGGCCCATCGTTCGCTGGCGACGCTGGAACTGCGCGTCGACCGCCAGGCGGCCAACGCGCTCGCGCTGGCCGACGCGTTGGCGCGACGCACGGAGATCACCGGGCTGCGGCATCCCGGGTTGCCGGCCGACGCCTCGTACCCGGTCGCACGTCGCCAGATGCGCCGGTTCGGCTCCGTCGTCTCCTTCGTGCTGCCGGACAAGGCGCACGCGGAGCGCTTCCTCGCCGCGCTGCGGCTGACCGGCGAGGCGACGAGCTTCGGGTCCGTGCTGAGCACCGCCGAGCGACGTGCCCGCTGGGGCGGTGACGCGGTGCCGGAGGGCTTCATCCGCTTCTCGGTGGGGATCGAGAACCCGGACGACATCGTGGCGGACGTCCTGGCCGCGTTGGACACCGCGCTCCAGGGCGGGGCGTGAGCCGAAACGCTCCCGGGAGAGAGGCGGCCGGAGTCTCCCCCCTCGTGACTCCGACCGCCCTGTCCGGCGCTTCGCTCGACGCTGAACGCCAAGAAGCGCCTGAACAAGGCTAGTTGACTCTGTGTCAGTGTCCAATCACAGTTAGAGGGCGGAGGTATCGACATATTTATGGTTGCCGATGCCCCGGGCACAGGCTGACCGCATACCCATGCGGCCCCCGCCCGGAGCAGGCGGCTGAGGAGCACGCATGGACCTGGCCTTGTTGCGCACGTTCGTCGCGGTGCACCGGGCCGGTTCGTTCACCAGGGCTGCCCAGCTCCTCGGCCTCTCCCAGCCCGCCGTCACGGGACAGATACGCAGCCTTGAACGCCAGCTGGGCCGACCGTTGTTCCGCAGGCTGCCGCGCGGGGTCGCCGCCACCACCGCGGGCGACGAGCTCGCCTGGAAGGTCGCACCGCACCTCGACGCCCTGCGGGAGATCGCCGAAGGCGAACTGGACGACGAGTCGGGCGGCCGCACGCTTCATCTGGCCGGGCCCGCCGAGTTCACCGGGCTGCGCGTCCTGCCCGCCCTCGCGCCGCTGGCCGGGGACGCCATGGCGCTGCGGGTGGCGCTGGGCGCGCCGGACGAGGCGCTGGCCGGTCTCGCCGACGGACGCCACGACCTGGTCATCGGCACCACCCGGCCGCGGGCCCGGCTGCTGCACGCCACCCCGCTGTGCGACGAGGAGCAGGTGCTGGTCGCCGCCCCCCACTGGGCTGAGCGGGTCGGGGCGCTGTCCGGCCCGTCGGAACGCGACGGTGCCGATCCCGGAGCCGCAGCCGCCCCGGCCGTGGCCCCCGGAGCGCTGACCGGGGTGCCGATCGTCGGCTACGAGGAGGACCTGACGTTGCTGACCGGATTCTGGACGGAGGTCTTCGGCGGCGGTCCCCGGGCTTCCGCCACCATCGTCGTGCCCGACATGAGGGCGGTACTGGAGTGTGTGCGTTCAGGCGCCGGAATGGCCGTGCTCCCGCGGTACCTGTGCGCGCGGGCGCTGACCTCCGGCGATGTGGTCCCGCTGGTCGAACCCCTCGTGCCGCCGCTGCGCACCTACTACCTCGTGGTGCGCGCCGGAACGCTCGCGCTGCCGTACCTGGCGCGGGCGCACGCGCGGCTTCTGAGGGCCGCCGAGGGCTGGTAGTGCCGTTCCGGCTCGTCGGACGCGCCCCTGCGCGATGCCGGACCTCCGATTCGCCGCGTCCGGGGCGTTTCACGGCGCCTCCGGTGCGGCATTGTCCCTGCATGCCAGTGGAGCCTCCTGATACCCCGCCCCGGCAGGTGGTCAAGCGCACCGCCCGCGCGATCCTGCTGGACGGGGACCAGATGCTGCTGATCAAACGCACCAAGCCCGGCGAGCCGCCGTACTGGATCACCCCCGGCGGCGGTGTCGAACCCGAGGACGCCACCGTGGTCGACGCGCTCCACCGCGAGCTGGACGAGGAGCTCGGTGCCAAGGTCGGCGACGTGGTCCCGGCGTTCGTCGACACCGTCGAGCACGTCCGGGAGGACGGCGCGATCGGCGTGAAGGTGCAGCACTTCTTCGTCTGCCGTCTCGACTCGATGGACCTCTCCCGGCGCCACGGGCCCGAGGTGGACGAACCGTGCGGGACGTACGAGTTCGTGCGCGTGCCGTTCACCCGCGAGGGCGTCGCGTCCGTGGGGGTCGTACCGCCGTCGTTGCGCGCCTATCTGGACGCGAACATCGAAGGTGTCACGGCGCTGCTGGCGACCGACCTCGGCTGAGGCGCTGGACGCGGCGGGAGTCCCCCGCGGGATCCGGCCGCCGCCCCACGCGAACCCGTTCCGTCACGCGGGCTGGTTCCGTCACGCGAACCAGCCGCGGAAGCCGCCGGTCGAGCCGCCCCCCGCGCTCCCCGCCACCCCCGCCGTACCGCGTCGCGCCCGCGCCAGCGCCCGTTCGGCCTCGAGCCGCCACGACTCCCGGTCGGGCGGTGCGGCGTCGAGCCCCGGGAGCGCCGCGGCCTCGGTGCGTTCGGCCGCGACGCCGAAGTAGTCGCCGCCCTTGCGCTTGACGTCGTCGGTCCCCCACGCCTGCTCGCCGTCGGCGGCATCCACGGCGCGCGGCGGCGGGACCAGCCGGGGGATGTGCTTGGAGCAGTGGATGTACGCCTCGTCCACCGTCACCTCGACCCACGTCTGCGGGCGCCGTCCCGGCACCGGATCGACCGGCAGGTCCGGCTGGACGACGCGCATCACCTCGTCGGAGACCAGCCGGGCCTGGCCGTTGACGTGCAGGCCGATGCGGTCGCGGGAGAAGTCGATCATCAGCAGGGCGATGTGCGGGTTCTCGCGGATGTTGCCGAGCGAGGCCATCACCCCGTTGCCCCGGTACTCGGGGTACGCGATCGTGCGGTCGTCCAGTACCTGCACGAAGCCGGGCGGGCCGGCGCGGAACGAGTTGTCGCAGACCCCGTCGCCGTCCGCGGTGGCGAGGAAGAACATCTCCTGCCGCGCCACGAACTCCCGCATGCGGTCGTTGAGCCGTTCGCTCATCTGGTCGCGGTAGAAGCGGTCGGCCCGGGCCGTGGTGCCCAGTTCGCGCTGGACGCGGCGCTCGGCGGCGGCGCCCGGCCGCGTCAGGTCCGGTGCGGACGCCCGCTCGGTCGGGCCGTCGGCGGGAGCGGCGCCGCCGCGGGTGCCCGAAGTGCGCGGATCGTGGTGGTTCAACGTTTCTCCCGACGCCGTGGATGACGGAAGGGGGTCTGGGCCGAACGGTCAGGCGCGTGCCGAGGCGAGTTCATCGAGTGAGTCGTGGCGTATCCGGTGCGTGGGCATGCCGACGCCGATCAGGGCGTCCACGCTGCTGCGGATCATCCCGGGCGGACCCGACAGGTACGCGTCGTACGCGTCCCACGGGCCGTGCCGCCGCACGATCTCCGGCAGCGCGCCCGCGAACAGGCCACCCGCCACGGCGGAGCCCTCGGGGACGACCGGGCGGACCGAGAGCCAGGCGTGCTCGCGTTCCATCCGCAGCATCGTGTCGAGGTCGTAGAGGTCGTGGCCGTTGCGGGCCGCGTAGAAGACTTCCACCGGGCGTCTGCGCCCGCGGTCGGCGACGTCCTCGACGAGCGCCTTGATCGGTGCGATGCCGGTACCGCCGCCCAGGCAGAGCAGCCCGTTGTCAGTGCCGTGGTCCACAATCATGGAACCAGCCGGAGGACCGAGCCGGATCACGTCCCCCGGGCAGGCCCTGTTGACCATGGCCGTGCTGACCCAGCCCGCCGGCACGGCCTTGATGTGGAAGGAGAGCAGTCCGTCCGGACGCGGGGCGGAGGCGAAGGAATAGTGCCGCCAGACCCTCGGCCACCACGGCGTCTCGATGCTGGTGTACTGCCCGGCCAGGAACGGGTACGGCTGGTCGGGGCGCACGGTGACGACGGCGACGTCCGGCGTGCGCCGTTCGAGGGAGACGATCTCGGCCTGCCACCAGGGCGGTGACGTCACCTCGTCCTCGGCCGCGGCGTCGATCATGATCTGCGAGATGGCGGTGTAGGCGCGCACCCAGGCGGCTTCGACCTCGTCGTTCCAGATCTCCTCCGCGTACTTGGTCAGCGCGCCGATCAGGCACTCGCCGACGGCCGGGTAGTGCTCGGGCCGCGTGCCGTACTTGCGGTGCCCCCGGCCGAGCCGGGAGAGGTAGTCGGTGAGCCGGGCGGGGTCGTCGACCGCCTGCGCGGCGTCCAGCAGCGCCTGGAAGAGCCGGTCGCGCTGCACGTTCATGGCCACCGGGAACAGGTCGCGCAGTTCGGGATGGCGGAGGAAGAGCAGGGCGTAGAAGTACGAGGTCGTACGGTCTGCGACCGGCTGCACCAGTGCCAGCGTCCGGCGGATCAGGATCGCGTCGGCGGAGGGGGCGGGGCCGGACGACGCGGCAGGCGACGAGTCAGCGGGCAACGAGGCGGGACTCGAGGAAACGGGGCTCGGCTGGGCGGAACCGAAGCGGTCGGGCTGGGCGGGCACGGCGTCCGGTATCGCGGCATCCGGCGTGGCGGCGTGCTCGGGCGCGGGACCGTCCTCGCCGGGCGCGGACGAGCTGAACCAGTCCCATTCCTCCGCGGCGGCAGCCGGCTCCACCGGCCCCGCCTGATCCGCGGGATCCCGGTGACCCGCCCCCGGCGACGGCGTGCCGCCGTGGCCGGGGGCGCCGAAGGAGGCACCCGCACCGGCAGAGAAGCCGACACCGGCACCGGCACCGTTGCCCGGGGAGGCGACACCCTGGTCGGCACCTTCCGCGCCGTAAGCCCGTTCCGCGCCGTAAGCGCGCTCCCCCGCGCCGCCGCGCTCGGCGGCCGTTCCCGCCGCCATCGCTCCCGCCTCCGCAATCCCCTGGTCGAAAGCCCGATTACCAGAAGCCCAGTTGCCCGAACCCCCGTCGCCGAATCCGGTCCCCCGGTCGGCCGGACTGGTGGTCGCAGCGTCCATCGTCTGCCTCGCCTCGAACGTCTCCCGGTCGGTTTCCATACGTCCGCTATCGGAACGGGCCGGTGATTCAACCGTCTTCCCCCGAGCGGGCCCCGGAATCCGCGTCCGCCGAATCCGGTCTTCGTCCCCGGTTCCCCGTGAACCCTTCGGGCCCACCGGTCCTCGGGGCGAGCCCGTTCGGCGCAGGACAGGAGCGTGGCACAGCGCGTCGCGCGCCAGGGCGAAATGCCGGAACTGTGGGTGAGGGGTGGCCCGTTCACGTTAGGGTGGCTCGCTCAGGGACCTGCTCGGCCCTCCCCGCGGCCCTCGACACGCATGCGCTCCACCCGACGGACCCCTCCGGCTCCGCGACGGACGCGCCGCGGACGAACGCACTCGACCATACCGGGCGGCTGTGAATGCACAAGCCCTTCTCCCCGCCCGGAGCAGGCACTCCCGCCGATTCGCGCGATTCGCTCAGGCAATATTCCGGGATTCCCCCTTCAGTCGCCCTCAATCACCTTCAGTCGCAGGAATCCGGTTATGACGGACGTTCCACAGGAATAGCGGACGTCCGGCCGCACCGGCTCTCGGACGACAGCACGCCCCTCTGACGGCGGTGTCCGGGACGGCAGCGCGCCCCTCGGACGGCGCGTCGGAGCGGAGGAGCGGGCGACCCGGACGGGCGGGCGACGCGGGCGACGGCGCGGAAGAGCGGGCGGCACGGACGGACGGGCGCGCGGCCGACGCGGACGGACGGGCGGCGCGGACGGGCGGGCGGAAGCGCGGACCGACGCCACGCTGCCTCAGGTCGCCTCCTGTCGCCTCGCTGTCTCAAGCCCCCAGCACGAGTTCGTACGCGTCCCGCAGATCGCGTCCCGCGTACGACAACGTGGCGATATCGCTGACGTTGTAGTCGCCGTTGACCGCGACCGAGGTGGCGACCACCCGGAAGAGCGCGGCGTCCGACATCGAATCCCCGTAGGCCACGCAGTCTGCGCGCGTGACGCCGTAATCGGCGCACAACCGGTCCGCGATACGTACCTTCGACTCCGGATGCAGAATCCCGGACTCGTCCAGCGGGACTCCGCGGAAAGGAAGTTCGGGAAAACGCCCGCCGAACGTGGCGTGCGCACCCCATGGCAGCAGATGCCGTACGAAGAACTCCGGCGACAGCGAGATGACCACGCAGTACTCGCCGCGCGCGCGGATGTCGGCCCACACCTCGCGGATGCCGGCCAGCCAGGGCGAGGCGGCGAAGGCCTCGGCGACGAGTTCCGCGGTGAGGTTCTGCCACAGCTCGTACGCCCGCCGTGCGTAGTGCGGTGAATCGATCCGGCCGGCCGCGAAGGCGGCGTCCAGGCCGCGGAACTCCTCCACCAGGCCCAGCTTCCTGGCCAGTTCGACGTTGGCCGACGAACCGTGCAGCAGCGTCCCGTCCATGTCGAACAGATGAAGTCTTCCCATCGTGCCCCTCCCCGCCGCCCGTCCGGCCCCTCCCCGGGGAACCGCCCGGGCGTAGCCCCCGCGTCCGCGTGCTTGTCGGCGCACCTTATCCACACCTCTGGTCCGGGTTGTCCACAGGGCCGCCCTCGACGTCGGCGGCACGGTCTACCGTCGAGGACATGAGCATCCGCATCGGTGAACCGGCCGAACGCGCGGACACGACCGCCCGCGCGCCACGGCACCACGATGAGCCGGGCCCGCTGCCCGGACGACCCGGCGACCACGGCGGCGTACGGCGCCGCCGTGG
Source organism: Streptantibioticus parmotrematis (assembly GCF_019890615.1). Taxonomy (GTDB): domain Bacteria; phylum Actinomycetota; class Actinomycetes; order Streptomycetales; family Streptomycetaceae; genus Streptantibioticus_D; species Streptantibioticus_D parmotrematis. The sequence goes on from NZ_JAINVZ010000011.1 coordinate 206,167, forward strand.
CGTCCGACCCGCCTGCGCCGGCGATCTCTTCGGACGTTCAGGTGGAGGGCTGATACCGGTTCAACGATGCCGACCGCATGACCACGGGGCAAATCCCGCTGACCACGGGGCGAATCCCCCTGATCGCGGGAGCGTCGGACGCCGACCGGCGTCGCCCGCCGCGCGTGGGCCACACTGAGGAGGTGACGAGTGACGACGGCGACGGCGACGCCGGGAGGCCGGACGCGGGTGGGGAGGACGCCGGGCCGCCCGGTGCGGAGGGCCTGACCGTGGGCCGGGCGGCGGCGCTGGTCGGGGTCAGCGTGAAGACGCTGCACCACTGGGACGCGATCGGGCTGCTGTCTCCGAGCGAGCGGACCCTCGCCGGATACCGGGTGTACTGCGGTGACGACATCGCGCGGTGCCACCGGATCCTCGTCTACCGCGAACTGGGCTTTCCGCTCGCCGAGATCGGCCGTGTCCTCGACGACCCGGGCGCCGACGCGCGCGAGCACCTGCGGCGGCAGCGCACCCTGCTGGTGGAGCGCGTCTCACGGCTGAACGCGGTGATCGACGCAGTCGACCGGATGCTGGCGGCGACAGGCGGCGGCATCCGGTTGTCGCCCCGGGAGCAGGTCGAGATCTTCGGCGCCGACTGGCAGCCCGCGTGGGTGGAGGAGGCCGAGGAGCGCTGGGGCGGCACCGCGCAGTGGGCGCAGTACGCCGAACGGGCCGCGGAGCTGTCGCCGCAGGACTGGCGACGGATCGCGGCCGCCACCCACGCGTTGGACGCCGACCTGGCCTCCGCACGACGCTCGGGTGCCGCTCCCGGCTCCGACGCGGCGAACGCGCTGGCGGAGCGACACCGCGCCCTGATGTCCACGTACTTCGACTGCACGCACGCGATGCAGGTATGCCTGGGGCGGATGTTCGTCGACGACCCCCGGTACGCCGCGCACTACGACCGGGTCGAACCGGGGCTGGCCGTCTGGCTGCGGGACGCGATCTTCGCGAACGCCCGGGCGCACGGGGTGGACCCGGCCTCCGCGAAGTGGCGGTGACGGCTCTCCGGCCGGTGATCGTCACCCGCGGCTTGACCCTCCTGCGATCGGCTTGACCCTCCTGCGACAGGAGGCCCTACGGTCGCGGCCCATGAAGATCGTTGTGCACGACACCGCGTCCGCCATGACCGACCTGCTGGGCCTGCCGCTCGCGCGGCGGCCCGACGCCCTGCGCCAGATGCTCGCCCCGCTTCAGAACGTGATGCCCGCGAACGCCGGTATCGACCTGGTCGCCGCCCACAGCGGCGCGGGCAGCGGCTTCCGCGTCGACCGCGACGACCCGCGCTACCTGCCGGCGCTGGACCGCATGCGGGAGGCAGGCGTGTGGGACGACGTCGAGGCCTCCCTCGGCGCCGCGTGGGAGCGGATCGCCGACGCGGTCCCGGGGGTCGGGCACGCCGACACCGTGCACGTCGCCGTGGTGCTCGGCGATCCCGACGACGAACACCTGGTGGAGCGCAGCGGGGGCTGCTTCGGCCTGGGCGGCATCCCCGGCGCGATCCTGCTGGTCGTGTGGCCCACCGGGACGAGCCTGCGCCACGTCGGCCACACCGCCGCGCACGAACTGCACCACAACGTGCGCTACGCCAACGTGCGATGGGACCCGGTGAACGTCACGGTCGGCGAACACGTCGTCGCCGAAGGCCTGGCCGAGGCGTTCGTGCGCGAGCTTGCGGGCGAGCAGGCCATGGGCCCGTGGTCGAGGAGCCTGACCGGCGCCGGACTCGACCGCGCCTACGAGAGGATCACGGCCGACATCGACGTGGCGGGCATGCGGAACCTCACCGCGTACGTCCTGGGCGACGCGACCGCACGCCGCATGGGGCAGCCGACGGTGGGCCTTCCGGACTTCGCGGGCTACCCGGTCGGCCTGCGCGTCGTGGACGCCCACCTGGCCGCGACCGGCCTGACCGCCGCCGCGAGCACGGCGCTGCCGGCACGCGAGATCCTGGCCAACGCGGGCATCACGACCGGCGCCTGACGACGCCTCCCGTCCACCCGGTGCCTCCCGCCCGGCCGGTGCCTCCCGTCCATCCGGTGCGGCGCAGCCAGTCCTCGAAGGTCATCAGGGCGGGGTGCAGGCGGCGCAGGAGGCCGATGTCCCGGTCCCGGGCGTAGAGATCACGGTCGGCGAAGAACCGGAACATCGCCGCGTAGTCGTGGCCGAAGTCGGGGACGGCGGCGCGCAGGTCGTCGTGCGGCATCGGGAGGTAGGTGCTGGGGGTGCCGGTGACCCGCGCGAAGGTGGCGGCGATCTCGTCGCCGGTGAGGCTGTCGCCGATCACCGCGAGGTCGCGGGCGCCCCAGGACTGCCAGTTGCCGAACATGTGACCGGCGAACCAGGCGATGTCGTCGAGGGCGACGAGCGGGTAGCGGGCGGCGCCGAGAGGGAGCCTGAAGGTCAGGCCGCCCCGGCCGTCCGGTCGCGGGGTGAGTCGGTCCCGCAGGTTCTCGAAGTACGGCGCGGTGGTCAGTACCGAGACGTGGTCCGTGTACCAGCCGCCGGTCTCCTTGCGGAGCATTTCCTCCGACCGCATCAGGTCGATGTGGGCGGCGACGGCGGCCTTGCCGTCGAAGTGCGGGACAGGGTGGCCGGTCAGGGACACCGCGCTGTCCAACGAGGACCAGACGAAGCGCTCCACGCCGGCCCGCTCCGCGGCGGCCAGCAGGTGCAGCCCTTGCCGGTACTCGCCCACGGCGCTGCCCGTCGCGAAGAAGTCGGTGTTGGCGAACACGCGGTCGGCCTTCCCCATCAGGGCCTCCAGCGCCGCCGGGTCGGAGCGGACCAGCCGCACGCGGTCGGGCGCGGTGGCGGCGAGTTCGGTGGCGTGGGCGGACTCCGGATGGCGGGTGGGGACGGTGACGGTGGCGTCGGTGGTGGCCAGCAGGTGGTGGATCACGTGGCTGCCCATGGCTCCGGTGCCGCCGACGACGAGGACGTGGGTCATGGCGTTCTTCCCTCGTGTGTCGGATCTCGTGTCTCAGATCTCATGTGTCGGATCTCGTGTATCGGATCTGGTGTGTCGGATCTGGTGTGTCAGGACGTGTTCGGCCGCCTGGGCGTGGGTGGCGACCCAGACGTCTCCGGACTCACGGATGTGGTCGAGGATCTGGCCGACCATGCCCGCCAGGAGCGGTCGGCCTCCGACGTGGGCGTGGACGGTCAGGTGGAAGACGCCTGGGCCGGGGGCGGCGAGCAACTGGTCCAGCAGCTCACGGTGCAGGTCGCGGTAGGCGTACGGGCCGGCCACGGCGTCGCGGACGTCGGAGTGGTCGCTGTGCATGAGGGAGACCACAGGACCGTGGGCGGTGGACAGGACCTGCGGGAGGTCGTGGTCGGCGTGGTCGCCGGTCCAGCGGTAGCCGGCCTCGGCGAGCAAGCCGGCAGTGTGCCTCGAACCGGTGGCGCGCGGGCTCATCCACCCCGTCGGGCGGACACCGGTGACCCGGCGAAGGACGTCGGTGCAACGACCGATGGTGGCCCGCTCGGCAGCGACGTCGAGCAGCGCGGGCACCACGTCCTGGGCCCAGGAGTGTGCGGCGATCTCGTGACCCGCCTCGTGCACGGCCAGAACGGTCTCGGGGTACCGCTCGGCCACCAGCCCGTTGACGCCGACGGTCGCGGGAAGGTCACCGAGGACGTCGAGCAGCCGCCAGATGCCGGTGGTGACGCCGTAGTCCACCCAGGAGGTGCTGTGCGGGTCGTCGACGCCGGGCAGCGGCCACGCCGCGGCCATCGGCGCGTAAGCGGGCCAGTGTCCTGGCGACCACAGCTCCAACGCGACAGTGACCAGCGCGACGACCTTCCGCCCACCCGGCCACTCGGTCTCCGCCGTCATCCGGTCCCTGCCCTCATGCGGTCTCCGCCCTCATCCGGTCCTGCCCTCATGCCGTCCCCCTGCTCGGTGGCTTCCGTCGTGGACGCTAGTGAGGCGTTGGGTACCTCCAGGTTCCTGGCAGCGGGCTACCGTCGGGGCATGCGTGAGTACTCCGGCAGCGTCTTCCTCGCCGACTGCCCGGCTCGGCTGGCGATCGAGATCATCGCCGACAAGTGGGCGGTGGTCGTGCTGTTCGCGTTGAGCCGGGAAGCGTGCAGACACGGTGAACTGGTCGACCTGATCGGCGGAGTCTCACGGAAGGTGCTGACCCAGACGCTGCGCCGATTGCAGGGGTACGGCCTGGTCGACCGCCACGCCGGGGCCGGGAGGACCGACTACGCGCTGACGGATCTGGGCCGGACGCTGGTGGAGCCGATCGCCGTGCTGACCGAGTGGGCTCACGAACACGGCGCTAGCGTGGCGGAGTTCCAGGAGTCCAGGACTGGCTGACCGGCGACTGTCTGATCGGCGACTGGCTGACGTGCTGCTGCCTGACCGGTGACCGGTGACCGGCGGCTAGCTGACGTGCTGCTGTCTGATCGGCGACCGTCTGACCTGCGCGGGGCCGCTCGGAGCCTTCCCGGCTGCCTACACCGGTCGGTGTGGCTTCTCGGGCGCGCCGACACTGTGCGCGTGCGGCGCCCTGCTGTCGCTCGCCTGCCGGAGCAGCGCGAGGGCCTCCTCGGACGAGGAGCCGGCGGGGGTTGTGCACACGATGAGCGCCTGCTCCGGTGAACGGGCGATCGACAGTGTCTGCTGTGTCACCGTCACCGTGCCGACGAGGGGATGGCGCAGCTCGTAGGCCGCGGCATCGCACGGCGCCACACGGTGGTCGCCCCACAGCGCGACGAACTGCGGGCTCTTCATCGTCAGTTCGCCGATCAGTTCCGCGAGCAGCGGGTCCTCCGGATGCCTGCCGACGGCGACGCGCAGGTTGCCCACCACGGCGCGCGCCTTGCGCTTCCAGTCCGCGTACAGCTCCTGGCAGTGCGGGTCCAGGAACAGCATCCGGCTCATGTTCGGGCGTCGTGCCGGGTCTTCCGGGTCCAGGAAGTCCAGGTGCCCGGCCAGCAGGGCATGCCCGAGGGTGTTCCAGGCCAGCACGTCCGTACGGCGGCCGAGCACCATCGCCGGGACGCCGTCCACGGAACGAAGGAGGTCGCGTGTTTCGTCGGCGAGCTTCTCGGGGCGCGGGCGGCGCGGCCGGGGCACGCGGCGGGCGCCACTGGCGAGCCGGTCGAGGTGCTCGCGCTCGTGGTCGTCGAGCAGGAGAGCGCGGGCGATCGCGTCGAGGACCTCGGCCGAGGCCCCGCGGGACCGGCCCTGTTCCAGCCGTGTGTAGTACGATACGCTGACGCCCGCCAACTGGGCCAGTTCCTCGCGCCGGAGCCCGGCCACCCGCCTGCGGGGGCCGAGGTCGCGCAGGCCGACGTCCGCGGGGCGCAGCCGCGCCCGGCGGGCTTGGAGGAAGGCGCCGAGCGGGCCGGGTCCGTTCATCACCCCGGTACCGGGTCCGTTCATCACCCCAGTATTCGGTGCGGGGCCCGGTCCCAGCCACACCCTGTGAGGGGTGGGACAACCCGGGAGTGGTGCGTGCCCGCCCGGGTGTCCAGGCTCGGTCCCGTTCGGCAACGTACTCAAGACCCGAGGACGGATCGCATGGATCGCGTGGATCACAGCCCGGAGCAGATCACCCTCGGCGACGTCACCGTCAGCCGTGTCAAGGAGTTCTACGGCTCGTCGGAGCTGTCGCCGGGCCAGTTCTTCCCCGACGGCCCCCACAGCTCGTGGGAGGAGCACCGCGACTGGCTGGCACCCGACTTCTGGAACCCGCGGACGAACGAGTGCCGCACGGCGATCCAGACCTGGCTGTTGCGCAGCGAGGGGCGCACGATCCTCGTCGACACCGGCGTGGGCAACCACAAGGACCGGCCCTACGCGCCGGTGTGGAGCCGCCTGGACACGGACTACCTCGACCACCTGGCCGCCGCCGGGCTGCGTCCCGAGGACGTCGACATCGTGGTCAACACCCACCTGCACATCGACCACGTCGGCTGGAACACCCGTCTCGACGGCCGTTCCTGGGTGCCGACCTTCCCGAACGCCACGTACCTGATGCCCCTGCGGGACTTCGAGTTCTGGGACCCGGCCAACGAGAACAGGACCGTGCTGGGCCGCGGGAACCAGAACGTCTTCGAGGACAGCGTCGCGCCGGTCCACCAGGCGGGACTCACCCACTTGTGGGACGGGACGTACCGGATCGACAAGAACCTGCGTCTCGATCCCGCTCCCGGGCACACTCCCGGATCGTCCGTGCTCACCCTTGAGTCCGGCGGCGATCGGGCCTTGTTCGTCGGGGACTTGGTGCACACCGCGCTGCAGATCGCGGAGCCGGACACCAACTCCTGCTTCTGCGAGGACCCGGCGGAATCCCGAGCCACCCGGCACAAGCTGCTCGGCCGCGCCGCCGAGGGCAACGCGCTCGTCCTCCCGGCGCACTTCGGCGGCCGAGGCGCCTTCGAGGTCGCCCGCAGCGGCTCGAAGTTCGCGATCAAGGGGTGGGCGGGCTTCTCCCGTATGTCCTGATGTCCCCTCCAGAGCTGTTGTGGCCCCTCAGCGAGCTGATGTCCCCCTCCAGAGAGCTGATGTCCAGAGAGGAAGTGTGTCCCTTGCCCCGACAGACAGATCCGGTCGTCGAAACCCCGGCGGGCACCGTGCGCGGCCTCCGTGACGGATCCGGGGAGCGCTACCGCGCCCTGCCGTACGCGGCGGCCCCGACCGGCGCCGGCCGTTTCGCCCCACCCGCACCGCACCCGGGCTGGTCCGGTGTCCGCGACGGCACGCGGTCCTCGCCCACGGCTCCCCAGCCGACCCGCGGCTTCGGCCGGCTCGACATGGTCCCCTACTTCGGGCCCGGCTGGGTGCCCGGCAGCGAGTACCTGACCGTCGATGTCCACACGCCTGCCGCCGACGGCGGCAGACGGCCCGTCATGGTCTTCGTGCACGGCGGCGGGTTCGTCACCGGCTCGAACCGCGCCGCGCTCTACGACGGCAGCACGTTCGCCCGCGACGGCATCGTCCTCGTGACGGTGAACTACCGTCTCGGCATCCCCGGGTTCCTCGATCTGGCGGGTGCTCCGGCCAACCGCGGACTGCTGGACGTGCTCGCCGCGCTCGGATGGGTGCACGAGACCGCCGAAGCGTTCGGCGGCGACCCCGGCAACGTCACGGTCTTCGGTCAGTCCGCGGGTGCCACGCTCATCGGCGCGCTGCTCGCGACACCGCAGGCAGCGGGTCTGTTCCGGCGAGCGATCATCCAGAGCGGCAACGGCACCGGCGCGTTCACCCCGGAACAAGCGCGGAGAGTCACCGCCGCGGCGGCCGCCGCACTGGGCGTCGCGCCGACCGCCGAGGCGTTCGCCCCGATACCGGACGAGCGCTTCCTGACGATCCTGCGCGCACTGGCCGGCCTCGACCTGCGCACCGGCACCGCCACGGACCCGTTGGCCGGGCTCAGCCCGTTCAGCCTGGTCCTGCCGGTCCAGCCCGCCGAGAGTCTCGCCGACGGTCCGGCCGGTGACGTCGACCTGCTCATCGGCACCAACACCGAAGAGGCGCGCCTCTACCTCGTACCGCGGGGCGACCTGGAGTCCACCACGGAAGCCGACGTCCTCACCGTCGCCACGCGGACGCACCCGGACCCGGAGACCGCCCTCGCCGCGCATCGTGCGGCACGGCCGGACGCGACACCCGGCGAGCTGCGCTCCGCGGTGCTGGGGCAGGCCCTGTTCGAGTCCGGTACGACGCGCATGGCGCGGGCCCACGCGCGGATCTCGGCCGGCCGCACGCACGTCTACTCCTTCGGATACCGCTCGACGGCCCTGGACGGGCGCCTCGGCGCCGCCCACACCGTCGAGCTGCCCTTCGTGTTCGACATCGCCGACGAACCCTGGCTGCACGGGGACACCTGCCTACTCGGCCCTGACCCCGCCCCACCGGGACTCGCAGCCCGGATGCACGGCGCCTGGGTCGCGTTCGCCAGCACCGGCGACCCCGGCTGGGCTCCCTACGCCCCGCAGCGTCCCGCGGTGGAGTTCCTCGGCGGATGAAGGGCGGACCAGCCGGCCCCGACTCCGTGGCCGACCGACGACGGAGCGGTCACCGACCCTGGGATTCGGCCGGGACGCGGGAGATCCCACCCGCGCGTCAGACGTTCGCCGCCATGTCGACGAAGCGTGAGTAGTGGCCCTGGAAGGCGACGGTGATCGTGGCGGTCGGGCCGTTGCGGTGCTTGGCGACGATGAGGTCGGCCTCGCCCGCGCGCGGGGACTCCTTCTCGTAGGCGTCCTCGCGGTGCAGCAGGATGACCATGTCGGCGTCCTGCTCGATGGAGCCGGACTCGCGCAGGTCGGAGACCATGGGCTTCTTGTCGGTGCGCTGTTCGGGGCCTCGGTTGAGCTGGGAGAGCGCGATGACCGGCACCTCCAGTTCCTTGGCGAGCAGCTTGAGGTTCCGGGACATCTCGGAGACCTCCTGTTGGCGGCTCTCAGGACGGCGCGAACCGCCGGTCTGCATCAGCTGGAGGTAGTCGATGACGACCAGCCGCAGGTCGTTGCGCTGCTTGAGGCGGCGGCACTTGGCGCGGATCTCCATCATCGACAGGTTCGGCGAGTCGTCGATGTAGAGGGGGCCGGCCGAGACCTCCGGCATGCGGCGGGCCAGCCGCGTCCAGTCGTCGTCGGTCATGTTGCCGGAACGCATGTGGTGCAGCGCGACCCGGGCCTCCGCCGACAGCAGGCGCATCGCGATCTCGTTGCGGCCCATCTCCAGGGAGAAGAAGACGCTGGGCAGACCATGGGTGATGGACGCCGAGCGGGCGAAGTCCAGGGCGAGCGTGGACTTGCCCATCGCGGGGCGGGCGGCGACGACGATCATCTGGCCGGGGTGCAGGCCGTTGGTCAGCGCGTCCAGGTCGGTGAAGCCGGTGGGCACGCCGGTCATCTGGCCGCTGCGGGAGCCGATCGCCTCGATCTCGTCGAGCGCGCCCTCCATGATGTCGCTCAGCGGCAGGTAGTCCTCCGAGGTGCGCTGCTCGGTGACCGCGTAGATCTCGGCCTGCGCGGAGTTGACGATCTCGTCCACGTCACCGTCGGCCGCGTAACCCATCTGGGTGATGCGGGTCCCGGCTTCCACCAGGCGGCGCAGGACGGCGCGCTCGTGGACGATCTCCGCGTAGTACTCGGCGTTGGCGGCCGTGGGCACCGCGTTGACCAGGGTGTGCAGGTACGGCGCCCCGCCGACCCGGGTGATCTCGCCGCGCTTGGTGAGCTCGGCGGCGACGGTGATGGGGTCAGCCGGCTCGCCCCGGGCGTACAGGTCGAGGATCGCGGTGTAGATCGTCTCGTGCGCGGGCCGGTAGAAGTCCTGGCCCTTGAGGACCTCCACGACGTCGGCGATGGCGTCCTTGGACAGCAGCATGCCGCCCAGCACGGACTGCTCGGCGTCCAGGTCCTGCGGGGGTACGCGCTCGAAGCCGCCCTCGGCCCAGCCGCCGCGGCTGTCGCCGTCACGACCGCCGTCGCGGCCCTCGCGGCCACCGCTTCGTCCTCCGCGACCGCCACCGTCCCGGCCGTCCCGGCGGAAGGGCGTGACCGGGCGCCGGTCGTCGAGGTCGGGCCCCTCGGGGTACGGCGGCTCGGCGGGCGGCGCCTCGTCCCAGTGGTCTTCCGCGGTCTCGGGTCGGCTCACCCCCGCCACCTCCCTCCCGGTCCTTCGGACCCCCGTTCCGTGTCCTCTTTCTACGGCACGGCTCTGACAACCAACGAGCACCCGGCCCGGGTTCCGGCGCGTCGAGATCGGGAGCCGCACGGGAGCGGTTCCGAGGCCGGAGGCGAGGGCGGGTGCCGGACTACGGTAGGCCCGCAGCCTCCGTCAGCCAAGATGGTTATCCACAGGCCATGTGGATGAACGGCCGCAGCCTGTGGAGAAGCCCGCGAAACCTGTGTACAGGGCGGGGGACAGTCCTGTGGACAACCCGCGAGGCCCTCCGTCACACAGGGCCTGACCTGCGATTTCACCGTCCACCGGCTGTGCAGGAGAAAAAGTTTCCCGGACGGCGCAAGATCACGACAAACGGCGCGGAGGTGATCACTCAGCGCCACCGCATGTAATGATCACCCGATACTTGCGCCTATTACCTGTGGAAGATTATCCTAAGCCGATGACTTCCGCGCCCGCCAGACCCGCCGACACCGACGAGCGGCGTTCCGGTCGGCTGCCCCGGGAGGTCCGCCGACGGCACGACCGCGAGATCATCGCACTCGCCGTGCCCGCCTTCGGAGCGCTGGTCGCCGAGCCGCTCTTCCTCATGGCGGACAGCGCCATCGTCGGCCACCTCGGCACCCCGCAGCTGGCCGGACTGGGGGTCGCCGCGACGCTGCTCACCACGGCCGTCAACGTCTTCGTCTTCCTCGCCTACGCCACCACGGCCGCCGTGGCCCGAAGGGTGGGCGCCGCCGACCTCCCCTCCGCCATCCGGCAGGGCATCGACGGCATCTGGCTCGCCCTGCTGCTCGGCGCCCTGGTCGTCGCCGCGGTGATCCCGGGCGCACCTGCGCTGGCCGACGTCTTCGGTGCCTCCGGCCGTGCCACTGGTTACGCGGTCACCTATCTGCGCATCAGCGCGCTCGGGATCCCGGCCATGCTCGTCGTCCTGGTGGCCACCGGTGTGCTGCGCGGGCTGCAGAACACCCGGACCCCGCTGGTCGTCGCCGTCGTGGGCTTCGCCGTCAACGCCGCGCTCAACGCCACCCTCGTCTACGTCGCGGGTCTGGGCATCGCGGGCTCCGCCTGGGGCACCGTGATCGCCCAGTGCGGCATGGCGGCGGCCTACCTCACCGTCGTCGTACGCGGCGCCCGTCGCCACGGCGCCTCGTTGCGCCCGGACGTCGCCGGGATCAGGGCCTGCGCCACCGCGGGCGTCCCGCTGCTGGTGCGCACCCTGAGTCTGCGCGCGGTCCTGGTGATCGCGACCGCGGTCGCCGCCCGGCTCGGCACCGCCCAAGTCGCCGCACACCAGATCCTGGTGACCCTGTGGAGCCTGCTGGCCTTCGCGCTGGACGCTATCGCCATCGCAGGACAGGCGATCATCGGCCGCTATCTGGGAGCGGAGGACGCGCCCGGAGCGCGGGCCGCGTGCCGTCGCATGGTCCAGTGGGGCATCGCGGCCGGCGTGCTGCTGGGCGTCCTGGTGGCCGTCTCCCGGCCGCTGTTCATCCCGCTGTTCACCAGCGATCCCGCCGTACGCGACCAGTTGCTGCCCGCGCTGCTGGTCGTCGCGATCAGCCAGCCGGTGTGCGGGCCGGTCTTCGTCCTGGACGGCGTGCTGATGGGCGCCGGTGACGGCTCCTACCTCGCCTGGGCCATGCTCGGCACCCTCGCCGTCTTCGCACCCGCCGCGTTCGCGGTACCGGCGCTGGGCGGGGCGCTGACCGCGCTGTGGTGGGCGATGGTGCTGTTCATGCTGACCCGTCTGGCGTTCCTGTGGGGCCGCGCCCGCTCGGGCCGCTGGGTGGTCACGGGAGCGGTCCGCGCCTGAGCGCCGGGAGAGGCACGGGCGGGGCGCTCGGCTTGGGCCCAGGTCCCGGCAGTCCCCTGCGCACGTTTCACGTGAAACAGACCGCCCACGGCGACCCGACGGCTGACGGCTGCCGACCGGCGGCTGGCGCTGGCGGGTGGCGGCTGCCGACCGGCGGCCAGGCAAGGCGAAGGGCCGGCACCCCCGAGGGTGCCGGCCCTTCTCCGACCTCGCGTGGAACGCGTCAGGCGGCCACGACCTCCAGGTCGAGCCTGACCGTGACCTCCGGGTGGAGGTTGACGGTCACCTGGTGCGCACCGACGGTCTTGATCGGCGAGACCAGCGCGACACGGCGCTTGTCCACCTGCGGGCCGCCGGCGGCCTTGATCGCCGAGGCGATGTCGGCCGGGGTGACCGAGCCGAAGAGCCGACCGGTGTCACCGGCGCGGGTCGACAGCTTGATCTTGACGTTCTCCAGCTGGCCCTTGACCTCGTTGGCCTGCTCCAGCGTGGCGATCTCGCGGATCCGGCGCGCACGGCGGATCTGCTCGACGTCCTTCTCGCCACCCTTGGTCCAGCGGATGGCGAAGCCACGCGGGACCAGGTAGTTGCGGGCGTAGCCGTCCTTGACCTCGACGACGTCGCCGGCGGCACCGAGGCCGCTGACCTCGTTGGTGAGGATGATCTTCATGCTTAGGTCACCCTCTCTCAGCGAGCAGTCGAGGTGTAGGGCAGCAGCGCCATCTCACGGCTGTTCTTGACGGCCGTGGCGACGTCACGCTGGTGCTGCGTGCAGTTGCCGGTCACGCGACGGGCACGGATCTTGCCGCGGTCGGAAATGAACTTCCGCAGCAGGTTGGTGTCCTTGTAGTCGACGTAGGTGACCTTGTCCTTGCAGAACGCGCAGACCTTCTTCTTCGGCTTGCGCGGAGGCGGCTTAGCCATTGTCTCTCTCCATTGTGATCAAGAAGTGTGTTGCTCCGCCCTTAGAAGGGCGGTTCGTCCGAGTAGCCGCCGCCGGAGCTCCCGCCCCAGTTGCCACCGCCACCGCTGCCGCCCTGGCCGCCTGCCGGGGCACTGCTGGCCCACGGGTCGTCGGCCGGAGCGCCGCCGCCGGACTGGCCGCCGGGGCCGCCGCCCCAGTTGCCGCCGCCCTGGCCGCCACCGCCGCCGTAGCCGCCCTGACCGCTGCGACCGCCGCCGCTGGTCTTGGTGACCTTGGCCGTCGCGTTGCGCAGGGAGGCGCCGACCTCGTCGACGTCCAGTTCGTAGACCGTCCGCTTGACGCCCTCGCGGTCCTCGTAGGACCGCTGCTTCAAGCGGCCCTGGACGATGACACGCATGCCGCGCTGTAGCGACTCGGCCACGTTCTCCGCCGCCTGACGCCAGACCGAGCAGGTCAGGAACAGGCTCTCGCCGTCCTTCCACTCATTGGTCTGCCGGTCGAAGGTGCGGGGGGTGGACGCGACACGGAACTTCGCGACCGCCGCACCGGAGGGGGTGAAGCGCAGCTCGGGATCGTCGACAAGGTTGCCGACGACCGTGATGACGGTCTCGCCTGCCATGGTGGGTGACCTCTCGGCGGGTTTGCTCTGCTGCTGGCTGCTCGGAAGCCGTACTCAGCTCTGGGCGCTCAGCGCGCTCAGTGCATTTCCGGACGGAGGACCTTGGTCCGGAGGACCGACTCGTTCAGGTTGAGCTGACGGTCGAGCTCCTTGACGACCTCGGGTGTGGCGTTGAGGTCGATGACCGAGTAGATGCCCTCGGGCTTCTTCTTGATCTCGTAGGAGAGACGACGACGGCCCCAGGTGTCGACCTTCTCAACCTTGCCGCCGCCGTTGCGGACGACGGCGAGGAAGCTCTCGATCAGCGGGGAGACAGCACGCTCCTCGAGATCGGGGTCGAGGATGACCATTACCTCGTAGTGACGCATGGTGGAACCCACCTCCTTCGGACTCAGCGGCCACGGCGTTTCCGTGGCAGGAGGGTTTGCATCGCGTCGCAACGGTAACGCGGGCCACCGACAACGCGGCGAAGCGCTGAACGGAGCGGGCCCCGGCGAGAGCCGCTGACAAGAACTGGCAGGGGATCGACGGTGCGCGTCGGCCGGCTGGGAGACCGGCTCATGGCCGCGCGTAGACCATTGCAGACGGTACAGACTACCCGCCTCGTCCTTCCGCTTGAAATCCGCAGGTTAACCGGGACAATCTGTACACAAGGGCTCGCTCGGCGCTACGCCGGGCGGCCTTCCCCTTCACGGAGGTGCCCGATGGCAACGACCTTCCGGCCGCAGAACGTAATCGCGATCCTCAACTCCGACGGCAAGTCTCATCCGAAGGAGAACTCCCTGATCGCCGTCTCGGCGGTGCTCGGGGCGGTCGCGATCATCTCCTCGATCTTCAACAACCTCCATCTGCTCAGCTCCTGGACCGGGCTGTTCGGGATCATCACTGCGGGCTACGGCCAGTTCATCTCGGCCACCACCAGCGAACGCTTCGTCCTCGTTCTCGCTCTCGGCGCCTCGGCGATCGGATTCTTCATCGGCGTCGCGCACGGCGGCCTGTGGGGCGGGCTGTGAGACCGCGGGCTTGAAGACGGGGCGTTTCCCACGCGCTATAGGCTTCGGCGGGTAGTCCGGTAGAACCCGCAAGCGTGGGGAGCGCCCCGAATGAGCCTGACCCTGAGGACCATCAGCCGCGAGCAGCATCTGGCATACATCCAGAGCCTGCCCGCGGCGAGCCACATGCAGGTTCCCGCCTGGGCCGACGTCAAGGCGGAGTGGCGTTCGGAGAGCCTCGGGTGGTTCGACAGGAACGGCGAGCTGGTCGGCGTCGGTCTGGTGCTCTACCGCCAGCTGCCCAAGATCAAGCGATACCTGGCCTACCTCCCCGAGGGTCCGGTCATCAACTGGTACGCGCCCAACCTGGAGGAATGGCTCCAGCCGATGCTGGCGCACCTGAAGCAGCAGGGTGCGTTCTCGGTGAAGATGGGCCCGCCGGTGGTCATCCGCCGCTGGGACGCCAACGCCATCAAGACCGGCATCGCCGACCCCGACGTCAAGCGGCTGCGCGACGTCGAGGCGACGTTCATCGAGCCGCGTGCCTTCGAGGTCGCCGACCGCCTGCGCCGCATGGGCTGGCAGCAGGGCGAGGACGGCGGCGCGGGCTTCGGCGACGTCCAGCCGCGCTACGTCTTCCAGGTCCCGCTGGAGGGCCGCAGCCTGGAGGACGTCCACAAGGGCTTCAACCAGCTGTGGCGCCGCAACATCAAGAAGGCAGAGAAGGCCGGCGTCGAGGTGGTCCAGGGCGGCTACGAGCAGCTGCCCATCTGGCAGCAGCTGTACGAGATCACCGCCGAGCGCGACCACTTCCGCCCCCGGCCGCTGTCGTACTTCCAGCGCATGTGGACCGCCCTCAACTCCGAGGACCCCAACCGCATGCGGCTGTACTTCGCCACACACGAGGGCGAGGCGGTCGCGGCGGCCACCATGCTGATCGTCGGCGGCCACGTCTGGTACTCCTACGGCGCCTCCGCCAACCACAAGCGCGAGGTGCGCCCCAGCAACGCCATGCAGTGGCGGATGCTGCGCGACGCGTACGCGCTCGGCGCGACCGTGTACGACCTGCGCGGCATCAGCGACTCGCTGGACGAGAACGACCACCTCTTCGGCCTGATCCAGTTCAAGGTGGGCACGGGCGGCCAGGCCTCGGAGTACCTGGGCGAGTGGGACTTCCCGCTCAACAAGCTGCTGCACAAGGCGCTCGACATCTACATGTCGCGGCGCTGACGTACCCCTGACCCCGCCCTCCTGTTCGACCGAATACAGAAAGGTCCTGACCCGGCCATGGCGCTCACCCTGTACGTCGACACCGCGCGCTGGCGTGCGCACCAGAAGACCGTGGTGGACCAGTTCCCCGACCTGATCCCGGTCTGCAAGGGCAACGGCTACGGCTTCGGCCACGAGCGGCTCGCCGAGGAGGCGACCCGGCTGGGCAGCGACATGCTGGCGGTCGGCACCACCTACGAGGCCGCCCGGATCAAGGACTGGTTCAGCGGCGATCTGCTGGTGCTGACCCCGTACCGGGTCGGCGAGGAGCCGGTGCCGCTGCCGGACCGCGTGGTGCGCTCGGTCTCCTCCGTCGAGGGGGTGCGCGGTCTGGTGGGCGCCCGGGTGGTCATCGAGGTGATGAGCACCATGCGCCGCCACGGCGTGTCGGAGGACGACCTGGTCAAGCTGCACAGCGCGATCGACAACGTGCGGCTGGAGGGCTTCGCCATCCACCTGCCGCTGGACCGCACCGACGGTTCCGACGCGGTGGAGGAGGTCTTCACCTGGATGGAGCGGCTGCGCGCGGCCCGGCTTCCGCTGCACACCATGCTGGTCAGCCACGTGAAGCCGAACGAACTCGCGCAGTTGCGCCAGCAGTTCCCGCAGACCCGCTTCCGCGCCCGCATCGGCACCCGGCTGTGGCTGGGCGACCACCAGGCGACCGAGTACCGCGGTTCCGTGCTGGACGTCACCCGAATCGCCAAGGGCGAGCGCTACGGCTATCGCCAGCAGCGTGCCGCGGGCGACGGTCACCTGGTGGTCGTGGCGGGCGGCACGTCGCACGGCGTGGGCCTGGAGGCGCCCAAGGCGGTGCACGGCGTGATGCCGCGGGCCAAGGGTGTGGCGCGCGCGGGCCTGGCGACGGTGAACCGCAATCTGTCGCCGTTCGTGTGGGCGGGCAAGCAGCGGTGGTTCGCCGAGCCGCCGCACATGCAGGTCTCTCTGCTGTTCCTGCCGGGCGACGTGGCGCCGCCCGCGGTCGGCGACGAACTGGTGGCCCACCTGCGGCACACCACGACGCAGTTCGACCGCGTCCTCGACCGCTGAGCAACGTCGGGACCGGAAACGGGACCGGGAGTCAGAGCGAAGAGGGGCCTGTTTCACGTGAAACACACCGTTTCACGTGAAACAGGCCCCTCTTGGCGTGTGCGGGGTCGTTCAGCTCGACAGGAAGGCCGAGGTCTTCTCCTCGTTCGCCGCTCGCGCCCGGTGGCCCAGCACGAAGACGTCCGGAGCACCGTCCAGCACGCCGCCGGACGGGTCGTCGGAGCCGTCCAGCCGGACCGAGTCGTGCTCCGGCCTGAGCATGTCGCGCAGCACCATCGCGCACAGGTAGGCGGTGCCGAGCAGGTGGACCAGGATGGCGAAGTCGTAGCCGCCCTCGGGCAGCCCCTTCTCGTTGCCTCCGGTGGTGTACGCGAGGTACATCCAGATACCGAGGAAGTAGGCGACCTCGCAGGCCTGCCAGATCAGGAAGTCCCGCCAGCGCGGCCGGGCCAGCGCGGCGAGCGGCACCAGCCAGAGCACGTACTGCGGTGAGTAGACCTTGTTGGTCAGGATGAACGCGGCGATCACCAGGAAGGCGACCTGGACGAAGCGGGGCCGCACCGGCGCGTAGAGGATCGCGGCGGCGAGCCCGACGCACAGCAGCAGCATCAGAGCCGTCGCGTAGGTGTTGGCGCCGTTCAGCGGGTTGCCGGTCTGCTGGGAGATCATCAGCCACACCGAGCCGAAGTCGATGCCGCGGGTGTGGCTGTAGCCGTAGAACTGCTTCCAGCCCTTCCAGGCGAAGGCCATCACCGGCACGTTGACCACCAGCCAGGCGACCACGGCGCCGGCCAGGGCCTTGCCGAACTCCCGCATCCGTCCGGCCCGTAGACAGAGCAACAGCAGCGGGCCCAGCACCAGCGCCGGGTAGAACTTGGCGGCCGTCGCCAGCCCGATCAGCACCCCGGCGGCGACCGGCCGCTCGCGCGCCCACATCAGCATGCCGACCGCGAGCAGGGCGACCGCGAGCAGGTCCCAGTTGATGGTGGCGGTCAGGGCCGCGGCGGGCGCGAGCGCGACCAGCAGGGCGTCCCAGGGGCGGCGGCGGTGCGTGCGGGCCACGGCGACCGCGGTGACGGCGGCGCAGACCAGCAGCATCCCGGCGTTGACCAGCCAGTACACCTGCTCGCGCTGCACCAGGTCGGAGCCGTGCGGGGTGACCCAGGAGGCGACCTCCATGAACAGCCCGGTCAGCACCGGGTACTCCAGGTACCCCATGCCGCCGGAGACGGCGTCCGGGATGTGGTCGAAGTACGGGACCAGGTCGCTGGAGAAGCCGCGGGCGTAGAACAGGTGCGGGATGTCGGAGTAACAGGCGTGCGAGTACTGGGCGTTGGCGCCGAAGAACCAGCCGCTGTCGTAGCACGGCACCTTCTGGACCATGCCGAGGGCGAACATCCCGATGGCGACCAGCACGATGACCCGCACCGGGTTCCACCAGCCGCCGCGTTCGGTGCTGGCGCGCCGACCGAGCCTGCCGCCGATCACTTCGCTGCCCGCGCCGGCCACCGGGTCCTCAGCGGTCGGCGGCACGGTCGCGGGCGCGTCGGGGGCGCCGCTCTCGTCGTTCTCGCGCACGGTCGTCATGGGCCACATCCTGCCTCACGCGGCTCGGCGCCGGGGCCGTCAGGTCCGGACCCGGCGCCGAGCGACGCGGTGGCGACGGCGACGGCCGGTGCAGGACCGGCCGCCGCCGATGGCGTCCCTCGACGGGACCGCGCTAATTGCCTCCGATGAAACCCCCGCCATCGGTCCCGCCGGCACCGCCGTCGGTCGTGCCCGGACCACCCGCCGCACCACCGTCGGTCCCGGCGGTCGTCCCGCCGTTGCCGGTGGTGCCACCGGCGCCGCCGGGACCTCCGGTGGTGTCACCACCCGTGCCGCCTGTGTCGGTGCCACCGTCCTCGCAGCCCCAGAAGCCGCAGGAGGAAGTGGACGGCGACGGGGACGGACGGTGCGACCGGCTGGGCCGGGGGGAGGGGGTGACGGACGGCGTCACCGAGGGGACGGGCGCCGACGGCGAGGGCGACGGGGCCGTGCCGTCGCCGTAGACGACGGTGCCGATCTTCTCTGGCGGGCTGAACTGCTCGACCTGCTGTCCGTCGAGCGCCGCCTTCATGTACGCGGTCCAGATCTGCGTCGGGAAGGAGGCGCCGTAGATCTTGGCGTTGCCGCCGAGGCCGTACATCGGCAGGAACTTCTGCGCCTTGGCCTGGTCGTCCATCCGGTACATGCCGATGGAGGTGGCCAGTTGCGGGGTGTAGCCGGTGAACCAGGCGGACTTGTTGTCGTCCGTGGTGCCGGTCTTGCCCGCCGCCGGGCGGCCCAGAGCCTTGGCCACGGTGCCGGTACCCTCCTCGACGACGCCGCGCAGCACACCGGTCACGTTGTCCGCGACGGCGGGGGTGAAGGCCTTCACCGTTGTCGTCCGGTGCTGGTAGACGGTGCTGCCCTCCTTGATCACCTTGGTCACCGAGTACGGTTCGGCGCGCAGTCCGCCGTCCGCGAAGGTCGCGTAGGCGTCGGCCATCCGGATCGCGCTGGGCGAGGAGGTGCCGATGGAGAAGGACGGGCCGTTGGTGCTGGCCAGGCTGTCACTGGTGACGCCGGCGTCGAGCGCGGCCTGCTTGACCTTGTCGAGGCCCACGTTCATGCCGAGCTGCACGTAGGTGGAGTTGACCGACTCCTCCATCGCCTTCTTCAGGGTGATGGACTTGAACGAGTCGTGGTCGTCGTTCTCCTGGAGCCACTGCCGGCCGTCCTTGTCCTGCCAGACGGACCCGTCGTAGTTGAGGACCTTCCAGTCGTTGACGCCGGGATAGACGCTGCTCGGGGAGACCGGGGTGCGCTGGGAGCCCGACTGGTCGGCCGGGCCATGCGGGTCGCGCACCCCGTCGCGCATGGCCGCCGCCAGCACGAACGGTTTGAACGTCGAGCCGACCTGGGCGCCGGTGTAGTCGGCGTTGTCGGTGAAGTGCTTGAGGTAGTCCTCGCCGCCGTAGATCGCCTTGACCGCGCCGTCGCCCGGCACCACGGAGGCGCCGCCGAACTGCACGTAGGTGTCGGTGCCCGGGCGCAGCTTCGGCTTGATGTTCGCGCTGCGCACCTCGTCGACGGCCTTCTCCATCGCGGCCACATCCTTCTTGTCGAAGGTCGTGTAGATCTGGTAGCCGCCCTTGTCCAGCTGCTGCTTGGTGATCTTGGTGTCCGCCAGGAGGTTGTTGTCCGCGAGGTCGGTGAGGTATCCGATC
Organism: Streptantibioticus parmotrematis; assembly: GCF_019890615.1. GTDB lineage: Bacteria > Actinomycetota > Actinomycetes > Streptomycetales > Streptomycetaceae > Streptantibioticus_D > Streptantibioticus_D parmotrematis. The sequence goes on from NZ_JAINVZ010000011.1 coordinate 225,789, forward strand.
TGGCCCGCCTTGTCGGTGGACGGCTTGGGCTTGTTCGGCACCGGGAAGGTCCGGTACCGCGCCCGTTCCGCGGGCGTCAGGCTCTTGGTGTCCACCTCGCGGTCCAGGATCCAGCTCCAGCGGTCGCCGGCCCGCTTGAGGTTCTCGGCCGGTGTCGCGCCGGGGCCGACACCGCCGGCCGGGTCGTAGAGGTTGGGGCCGTTGAGCAGCGCGGCCAGGAACGCAGACTGGTCGGGCCTGAGCTGTTCGCAGTTGACCCCGTAGTACGCCTGCGCCGCCGCCTGGATGCCGTATGCGCCACGCCCGTAGTAGCCGGTGTTGAGGTAGCCCGCCAGGATGTCCTGCTTGGAGTCGTTGGCGCCGACCTTGATGGAGATCAGCAGTTCCTTGAGCTTGCGGGTGACCGTCTGGCTCTGGTCCAGGTAGGTGTTCTTGACGTACTGCTGGGTGATGGTGGATCCGCTCTGGGTCTCACCGCCCTGCGCCATCCTCAGCACGGCACGGGCGATGCCCTGCGGGTCGACGCCGTTGTCGTGCCAGAACGAGGCGTTCTCCGCGGAGACCACGGCGTTCTGCATCGAGGTGGGGATCTGGTCCAGCTTGACGGTCTGACGGTTGAGGTCGCCGCCGCCGGAGACCACCATCCGGGTGCCGTCCGCCCAGTAGTAGACGTTCTTCTGGGTCTGCGCGGCGAGGTTGGGGTTGGGGACGCCCACCATCGCGTAGGCGATGCCGACCAGGGCGACCAGGGTGCCGCAGAAGGCGACGCAGATGCCCAGGCTCTGACGCCACGACGGCATCCAGCGGCGCCAGCCGGTCCTGCCCCAGCGGGGGTAGTCGATGAAGCGCCGGGGTCCGGAACCGCCCCGCCCGCGGCCACCGCCCCCACCACCGCCCGTGCGGCCAGGCCCCCCGCGACGACCCGCACCGGCTCCTGCCGCACCGGCCGCCGCCGCGCGCCTGCGGTCGCCGCGCTGGGCGGCCCGTCGCGCCTCCGCCCGGCCCCCGTAGGGCCGCTCCGACGCGTCGCTCGTGGCCGGTGGCTGCGCACGGTTCGCGGCCCTGGACGGGGTGCCGAACGCGTCACCGGTCCCGTACGACCCGCGGCCGGTCGGCGGCCCGGGGTGCCGGGCGGGGGAGGACTCGGACGGCGGCTGGGCTCCGCGCCGGGCGGCGGCGCGTCCGCCGCCGTTCGGCGGCGGCTTTCGGCGGTGCTCGCTCATGCTTGCGGCTACTCCTCGGACAGGCGTTCCCGCCTGTAGGCGGCAGTTGTCTTCCGGTCCCCCCGGACTGCGGCCCCGCCGGGCCGCATGGCGGACCTCGGGAGAACGGCACACGGCGTCGTCGTCACGCGGGGTGACGTACCGGCGCGTGGCGACGACGCGGCACATGGCGACGTCACAGGAATCCCACTGGTCCGCATGGCGAACAGAGTACGCACCGTCAAAACCTGAACTACTTCAACCATCAGCTCATAACGGACAGTTGGTGTCCGATGATCCACGGATGTGACGGCGTTCACCGTGGGGCGCCTTGCGAGATCCACACGGCCGTTCTATCGTCACGATGTATCGACTCGATACATCAGAACGACATAAAGAAACGTCACAGGGATCGGCCCGGGGGACACCCCGCGGGAGAGCGCACAGCGCGGCACAACGAACCGCCCGGCCGCGGGCGGACCGTACGAGAGCCGAGGAGGCGAACATGAGCAGGCGCTCCGGCGTCCTCGAGTTCGCGGTCCTGGGCCTGCTGCGTGAGTCGCCGATGCACGGCTACGAGCTGCGCAAGCGGCTCAACACCTCACTCGGCGTCTTCCGTGCCTTCAGTTACGGGACCCTCTACCCGTGCCTGAAGACGCTGGTCGCCCAGGGCTGGTTGACCGAGGAGGCCGCGCCCGAGGATCCGCTCGCGACCGCCCCGCTGGGCGGGCGCCGGGCGAAGATCGTCTACCGGCTGACCCCGGAGGGCAAGGAGCACTTCGAGGACCTCCTCGCCCAGACCGGCCCTGACGCCTGGGAGGACGAGCAGTTCGGCGTGCGCTTCGCCTTCTTCGGCCACACCGAGCGCGACGTGCGGATGCGGGTCCTCGAAGGCCGCCGCAGCCGTCTTGAGGAACGGCTGGAGAGGATGCGTGCCTCGCTGGCACGCACCCGCGAGCGGCTCGACGACTACACGCTCGAGCTGCAACGGCACGGCATGGAGTCGGTGGAGCGCGAGGTCCGCTGGCTCAACGAGCTGATCGAGACGGAGCGGGCGGGCCGAGGCCGTGCCAAGGGCCGCCCCGCCGAGACAGGTCGCGACGACACGGATCCGTCCGACACCACCAAGTGAGGGCCCCGCACCCGTAGGGCCCGTCGAACAACCGAGTACACAGGGAGCAACCGGAATGGGTTCGGTTCGCGTAGCCATTGTCGGCGTGGGCAACTGCGCCACGTCGCTGGTGCAGGGCGTCGAGTACTACAAGGACGCCGACCCGGACAGCCGCGTGCCGGGCCTGATGCACGTGCAGTTCGGCGACTACCACGTGCGTGACGTGGAGTTCGTGGCGGCCTTCGACGTCGACGCGAAGAAGGTCGGCCTGGACCTCGCGGACGCCATCGGCGCCAGCGAGAACAACACCATCAAGATCTGCGACGTCCCGCAGACCGGTGTCACCGTCCAACGCGGCCACACCCTCGACGGCCTGGGCAAGTACTACCGCGAGACCATCGAGGAGTCCCCCGAGGCCCCGGTCGACGTGGTGAAGGTCCTCAAGGACCAGCAGGTCGACGTCCTGGTCTGCTACCTGCCGGTGGGCTCCGAGGAGGCCGCCAAGTTCTACGCGCAGTGCGCCATCGACGCCAAGGTCGCGTTCGTCAACGCCCTGCCGGTCTTCATCGCCGGCACCAAGGAGTGGACGGACAAGTTCACCGAGGCCGGTGTGCCGATCGTCGGTGACGACATCAAGTCCCAGGTCGGCGCCACCATCACGCACCGCGTGCTGGCGAAGCTCTTCGAGGACCGCGGCGTGGTCCTGGAGCGCACCATGCAGCTGAACGTCGGCGGCAACATGGACTTCAAGAACATGCTCGAGCGCGAGCGCCTGGAGTCCAAGAAGATCTCCAAGACGCAGGCCGTCACCTCGCAGATCCCCGACCGCGATCTGGGCGCCAAGAACGTCCACATCGGTCCGTCGGACTACGTGGCCTGGCTGGACGACCGCAAGTGGGCGTACGTGCGCCTCGAGGGCCGTGCCTTCGGCGACGTCCCGCTGAACCTGGAGTACAAGCTGGAGGTCTGGGACTCCCCGAACTCCGCCGGCGTCATCATCGACGCGCTGCGCGCCGCGAAGATCGCCAAGGACCGTGGCATCGGCGGCCCGATCCTGTCGGCGTCCTCGTACTTCATGAAGTCGCCGCCGGTCCAGTACTTCGACGACGAGGCCCGCAACAACGTCGAGAAGTTCATCAAGGGCGAGGTCGAGCGCTGACGACCGCGTCGGTGGTTTGATCGCCGAGGTCCCCGGGCAATCCGCCCGGGGACCTCGTGTTTGTGTGAGGCTGTGCGCATGGCCGTCGTAGGGGATCTCCGCGTACTGCTGCGGTTCCGCGACTTCCGGCGGCTGCTCGTCGTCCGGCTGCTGTCGCAACTGTCGGACGGCGTCTACCAGGTGGCTCTCGCCACGTACGTCGTCTTCACCCCGGAGAAGCAGGCCTCCGCCGGCTCCATCGCCGCCGCTCTCGCGGTGCTGCTGCTGCCCTACTCGCTGCTCGGCCCGTTCACCGGTGTCCTGCTCGACCGCTGGCGACGCAGGCAGGTGCTGCTCTACTGCAACCTGCTGCGCGCGGTGCTCGCGGCCGGTACCGCCGCGCTGGTGCTGGCCCGGGTGCCGGACTGGCTCTTCTACCTCTCCGCCCTGTCCGTCACCGCTGTCAACCGCTTCGTCCTGTCCGGCCTGTCGGCCGCGCTGCCCCGGGTGGTCGACGGCGAACGCCTGGTCGTCGCCAACTCCCTGTCCCCCACGGCCGGAACGATCGCGGCCACGGTCGGGGGCGGTGCGGCGTTCATCGTGCACCTGGGAATGAGCCCGGGGACCGGCTCCGACGCCGTGGTGGTCGCGCTCGGCGCCGTGCTCTACCTGTGCGCCGGGCTGTCCGCCCGGACCATGGGGCCCGACCGCCTCGGGCCCGACCCCGGAGTGCTCCAGCCACGAATATGGGCCGCGGTGGCGAGTACGGTGCGCGGTTTGGGGGCCGGGCTGCGGCATCTGGCCGGACGGCGGCCCGCGGTCCGCGCCCTCGCCGGGATGACCGCGCTGCGCTTCTGTTACGGGGCGCTGACCGTCACGCTGCTCACGCTCTGCCGCTACTCCTGGGCCGCGCCGAACGACACTTCCGGGGGGCTGGCGCTGCTGGGGCTGGCCGTCGGGCTGTCGGGGGCCGGGTTCTTCGTCGCCGCAGTCGTCACACCGTGGGGGACCGGCCGCTTCGGCACCTCGGGCTGGATCGTGGTGTGCGCGGCCGCGTCCACCGTTCTGGAACCCGCGCTCGGCCTGCCGTTCTCCCCTGCGCCGATGCTGGCGGCCGCGTTCGTCCTGGGCATCACCACGCAGGGCGCGAAGATCGCCACCGACACCGTGGTGCAGACCCACGTCGACGACGCCTACCGTGGCCGGGTCTTCTCGCTCTACGACGTCCTGTTCAACGTCGCGTACGTCGGCTCGGCCGCGGTAGCCGCTGGTGTGCTGCCTCATGACGGCCGCTCAGCAGCGCTGATCATCACGATCGCAGTGATCTATGGGGCGACTGCGGCCGGAATGGCCTGGTTCAACGGTAGTTGACGGTCACATCAAGGCCACAGTCCGCCAATCGATTACGGCTGCCCGTTCGAGAAGCATTACCGTACGGACGGGCTGGATCCAGCCACGCCAAAACTCTTGCCACACCTAGGGGGAACCCTGTGACCACTCCGCCGCCGCAGGGAGCAAATCCATACGCCCAGCCGCCGCAGCAGGGCGCCTATCCGCCGCCTCCGCAGCCCGGGGCGTACCCGCCGCCGCAGGGCCAGTTCCCGCAGCAGGGCGGCTTCCCGCAGCAGCCCGCGCCCGGCTACCCGACGACTCCGGGCGCCTTCCCGCCGCCGGCCCCGGCACCCAAGAAGCGAATAGGCCGACTCGGCATCCGGCTCATCATCGTGGCCGTCCTTCTGGTCATCGGCGGCGGCATCGCCTACTTCAACCACGACGACTCGCAGACGCTGAAGGCCGGCGACTGCGCCAAGAACTCGGGCAGCGACAGCAACCCGAAGCTGGACAAGCTCGCCTGCTCCGACAGCAACGCAACGTACAAGGTGCTCAAGAAGGTCTCCGGAAGCGACGACCCCGAGACCGCCTGCGCGGGCGTGGCCGGGACGGACACCGGCTTCTACGAGACAGAGAACGGCAGCTCGTTCGTCCTCTGCCTCGCACACAACCACTGACCTGACGCTCTGACGCCTGCGGCGGGGGGGTGGTTTATGGGAAAAACCACCCCCCCCCCCCCGCCCCCCCCC
>NZ_JAINVZ010000012.1 GCF_019890615.1 Streptantibioticus parmotrematis
CGGGCGCGCGCCCCCCCCCCCCGCCCCCCCCCCCCCCCCCCCGCCTCACCCGCGCCGCCTGAAACCCCCAACCCGCTGACAGAACTGACACAACCCCCCACCCGGGCCGCTGACCTGCACAAACACCCAAGATCACGACTGTGACAAAACCTCCGGAAACTCTGACAGAACCCCGGCCCTCGGTCACCACCACCGGTTGACACAACCTCCGCCTGGAGGTTCTGTCAGAGTTTTTTGAGGTTTTGTCACGACACCCGAAACCACCAAACCCGCAGGTCAACCCGCCTTCGGCGAGGTTGTGTCAGTTCTGTCAGCCAAACCAGGGTTTCCGGCACGCCCCTCCGCCCGAGGAGACACCGTGCCCACCGCACAGCCCAAGATGCTGAAGCTTCCCGAAGTCCTCGCCGAACTCGACATGTCCCGAGCCGCCTTCTACCGCATGCGCGCTCGCGGCAAGGGGCCGCGGACCGTGAAGTTGCCGAACGGCCAGATCCGCGTACGCCGGTCGGAACTGGACCGGTGGCTTACCGCCCACGAAGAACTCATCGCCTGATCACACACGTCACGGGCCCCGCACCATCCTGCGGGGCCCGTCCTTGTCGAAGGAACCACGTTGCTGACCTACGACGTGCGTATCTGGGGTATCCGGAAGCGCAATAGCAAGTCCGCCCCGTTCCAACTCCGCTGGCTCGTCGGTGGCGAGCGTCACCAACAGCCTTTTTCCACGAGCGCCCTTGCTGACGGCCGCCGCGCCGAACTCAAGGAAGCGGTGCGAAGGGGAGAGCAGTTCGACACCGAGACCGGCCTGCCGGTCTCGGAGCTGCGTGAGCGGAACTCTCCGACCTGGTACGAACACGCCTGCGTTTACGCCATGATGAAGTGGCCGAAGGTCGCCGCGAAGCACCGCGCCAACATCGCCGAGGCGCTCGCGACCGTCACGCCGACCCTCGTGGCTCCCGCCAAGGCGAACCCACCGCCTCGGATGGTCCTTCGCCAGGCTCTCCTGTCCTGGGCCTTTCAGGCTGCTCGCGATGAGCACGGCCAACCGATCCGTGACGACGACGGAGTTCCGGTACCGCGAAAGGACCGCCAGGAGCCGCCACTGGAAATCGCGGAAGCACTCGCGTGGATCGCCCGGAACTCCCTCAAGGTGGCCGACCTCAATGACTCGGACGCGCTGCGCCGCGCACTCACCGCCTTGTCACTCAAGCTCGACGGCACCCAGGCCGCAGAGAACACCGTGAGGCGAAAGCACACGGTGTTCAGCAACGCCCTCCGCTATGCCGTCGAACGCGACCTCCTGAAGGCCAATCCGTTGGCCCGGATCGACTGGGAGCCACCCGCCACGGATGACGAAGTGGACTTCCGCTACGTGCCGAATCCACGGCAGATGAAGGCCCTGCTGGAAGGGGTCCGGGAACAGGGAGCACGCGGAGAGCACCTGTACGCGTTCTTCGGGTGCATGTACTACGCCGCCATGCGCCCGTCCGAGGTCTGCCAACTCGTGAAGCGGGACTGCAAACTCCCCGAGACCGGCTGGGGCGAACTCATCCTTCACAAGAGCCGTCCCGAGGTGGGCGCGGCCTGGACGGACGACGGCACGTCCTACGAGATCCGCGGACTCAAGCGCCGGGCCCGGAAGTCGACGCGCCCGGTTCCGATCCCGCCTGTCCTGGTGGCCATGCTGCGCGACCACTTGAAGACGTACGGGACCGCGCCAGACGGACGCCTCTTCACGGCCGTTGAAGGTGGCCGCGTCCGGTCGACCGAGTACACCGAGGTCTGGCAGGAAGCCAGGGTGCACGCGCTGCCGGAGGAGGAGGTGGCCACTCCGCTGGCGGACGTTCCGTACGCCGCGCGGAAGGCCGGCATCTCCCTGTGGATCAAAGCGGGGGTGGATCCGGTGGAGGTCGCACGCCGCGCGGGTCACAGCCTCGCCGTGCTCTACAAGTTCTACGCGAGGATCCTCCGCGGCTGGCAGGAGCGCTCGAACGAACTGATCGAGGGCGAGTTGAACGGAGGGGAGTAGTCGCAGGTCGGCCAGGCTCGGAAGCTTGGCCGCAGGTTGGCCGCACACGCTGATCCACGGCGGGATACGGGCGGTACGAGGTGAGACAATGAGCAGGTGGGCGGGGGTCCCGGATTGCTCCGGGACCCCCGCCCACCTGGCAAAACGTCTACCTGCGCGGAGGGTGTGGGATTTGAACCCACGGTGGCGTTGCCGCCACGACAGTTTTCAAGACTGTTCCCTTAGGCCGCTCGGGCAACCCTCCCCGTTCCGGACGTGCCGGAACGGGGACAGCCTAGCCGGTTCGGGCGGGGTCAGTCGCTGTCGCCTTTGCGCTCGCCGAGGGTGACCGTGGTCGTGCTGGTCTTGCCGCCGCGCTCGTACGTGACCTGGACCTGGTCGCCCGGGCGGTGCTGCCAGATCGCGCCGATCAGGGTCGGGCCGCTGTCGATCAGTGTGTCGCCGAACTTCGTGATGACGTCGCCCGGCTTCAGGCCCGCCTTGTCCGCCGGACCGCCCGCGGTGATCGCGGAGCCGCCGTTCGCACCGCTGGTGGAGATCTGCGCGCCCTGGCCGTCGTAGTTCATGTTCACCGACATGCCCATGATCGCGTACACCGGCGTGCCGGTCTTGATCAGCGTGTCGGCCACGTAGCGGGCCTCGTCGATCGGGATGGCGAAGCCCAGGCCGATGCTGCCGGACTGGGTCGTCGTGCCGCCGCCGAACGGGTCGCTGCTGCCGCTGTTGGTCGACTGGATCGCGGAGTTGATGCCGATCACATCGCCGCTGGCGTTCAGCAGCGGACCGCCGGAGTTGCCCGGGTTGATCGACGCGTCCGTCTGGAGCGCGCTCATGTACGACGAGGGCGAACCCTGGCCGTCACTGGAGGCGACCGGGCGGTTCTTGGCGCTGACGATGCCCGTGGTGACCGTGCCGGACAGGCCGAAGGGCGCGCCGATCGCGATCGCGGAGTCGCCCACCGCGACCTTGTCGGAGTCGCCGAGCGGCAGCGGCGTCAGCTTCACGCCGCCCGCGTTCTTCAGCTTGACCACGGCGACGTCGTAGCCCTGGGCGCGTCCGACGACCTCGGCGTCGTACGTCTTGCCGTTGGAGAACGTGACGGTGAGCTTGCCGCCGTTCGCCGCCGGGGCGACCACGTGGTTGTTGGTGAGGATGTGGCCCTGGGTGTCGTAGACGAACCCGGTGCCCGTGCCGCTCTCCTGGCTGCCGCTGGCGTTGATCGTGACGACGCTGGGCAGCGCGCGGTTCGCTATGCCGGCGACCGAGGTGGGCGCGCGGTTGAGGTCCTTGGGGTTGGCGCCGGCTGACACCGTCGTGTCGCCGTTGCGGTTCGCCGCCCAGTAGCCGATGCCGCCGCCGACGCCGCCCGCGACCAGCGCGGCCACGATGACCGCGGCCACCAGACCCGCCGCGCCGCGCCGGGGCTTCGGCTCGGGCGAGGGGTTGAGCGCGTAGGCGCCGTACGGGGCCTGGGGGCCCTGCGGACCGCCGTCGTACGGCCCCGCGGGGGCGACGCCGGGGGCCGGGGGCGCGGAGAAGGCGGACGGCCGCACGGGCGGCGTCTGCGCCGTCGGCGCGCCGGCCGGGTCCTGCGGGGCGTTCGCGTACGGGCCGCCCTCGGGAGTGCCGGTCCCGGGGGTGCCGGTCCCGGGCGCGTTCGCGGCGGGGGGCGTCGGCTGCCCGTCGGGGACAGTGGGCATCTGAGCGGTCTCGCGAGGCTGCTCCGAGACGCCCGGCTCGCCCTCCGCGGGACGGGCCGTGCCGTCCTGACCGGAGGCCGGGAGGCCGCCCTCGTTCTCGGTGCTCACAGCTGTGTCTCCTCGAAGATGCGCGATCGGTCGGTGAGTTGGGACGGTACGGGACGGCGTGCGGGGCACACCGTCCCGGGGGAAAGGTAGCCGTGGACAGCTTTTCCCACGGGGTGTCGGACCACCGTAAGCAGGGCGCGCGCCCTCGGCCCGGTTCTTTTAGATCAGGCAGTTCGGGCATACCAGATATCTCGGGCAAGTCGCGCGTGTTCGGGCTGCGCCCGGGTCCGTCCGGCGGTGGCACCATAGCCCGGTGAGCTATGCGTACGCCGCCGGGGAGGCCCTGCCCGCCGCCGCCATCCAGGTCGTCGCACACCGCGGCGCGTCCCAGGAGGAGCCGGAACACACCCTGGCCGCCTACCGCAAGGCGATCGAGGACGGCGCCGACGCGCTGGAGTGCGACGTACGGCTCACCGCGGACGGCCACCTGGTGTGCGTCCACGACCGCCGCGTCAACCGCACGTCCAACGGCCGCGGCGCGGTCTCCGCGCTGGAACTGTCCGAACTCGCCGCCCTCGACTTCGGCTCCTGGAAGGGCGGCTCCGACGGGACGACGGACGACCTGACGGACGGCGGCGACGACGACGGCGACGACGGCGAGACGCCGGACTGGGAACGCTGGACGGCCGACCCGGCGGAACGCAGCTCCGTCCTGACCCTGGAACGCCTCCTGGAACTCGTCGTGGACGCCGACCGCCGGGTCGACCTCGCCATCGAGACCAAGCACCCGACGCGCTGGGCGGGGCAGGTCGAGGAACGGCTGCTGGAGACGTTGCGGCGCTTCGGCCTCGACCGCCCGGGCGGCGGCGAACGGTCCGGCGAACGGTTCGGCGAACGCTCCGGAACGCGGCCCGAGGTGCGGGTGATGAGCTTCTCGCCGCGCTCCCTGCGCCGCGTCCGCATGGCGGCGCCCACACTGCGGACCGTCTATCTGATGAGTTACGTACTGCCGCGTTACCGGGACGGACGGCTTCCGGTCGGCGTCGGCATCGCGGGCCTCGGCGTTCGCGTGCTGCGCGCCAACCCCGGTTACGTGGCGCGACTGCGCAGGGCGGGACACCGGGTGCACGTGTGGACCGTCGACGAGCCGCGCGACGTGGAGTTGTGCGTACGGCTCGGCGTCGACGCGATCATCACCAACCGCCCGAAGCAGGTGCTGACCCAACTCGGCCGCACGGCTTGACCGCGCCGCACGGCTTGACTCCGCTGCCCGCCGCCGGTGCCTGCTGCCGGCCGTTCATCGCCTGCCACCCGCTGTCCGCCGTTCATCGCCTGCCGCCTGCCGCCCGTCGTTCATCACCCGCCTCCCGCCGATTCCCTTTTCCTTCCGTGGGGCGAGTCCGTTTTCCCTCCGTAGGGCGACTCCGTTTTCCTTCCGCTTCGTGCCGCGGGAGCACTCCGGCGCGTTCGGTCGTGTTCGGCCGGTGAAAGTGCGCCAACGGAATGTGAATGGCCTGTTTCCGGTCGAGTCCCCCGGGGCATCCAACTCGTGGCGTGGGGTGAAGGAGGTAGCGGGGGTGGCGTTCGTGGTAGCCGAAGAGGTGCCGACGTCCTCGGCCATGGCTCTGCCCCATGGCCCGGCGGGCGTGGGGCACGCGCGACGACGACTGCGCGAGGAGCTGTGCCGTCGTGGCGCGCCGGACACGGTCGTGGACGACGCGGTTCTGATCATTTCCGAACTGCTCAGCAACGCGTGCCGGCACGGCAGACCGATCGACGACGGCGACCGGGAGCCGGGGATACGGGCCGCGTGGCGGTTCGACGGCGACGGCCTGCTCACCCTTGAGGTGACCGACGGCGGCGGTCCGACCCGTCCCCTGCCGTCCTCCCCCTCCCTGACCGCGCGCGGCGGCCGCGGTCTCGGCATCGTCGGCACGCTGTCACTCGACTGGGGCGTCAAGGACGCACCGGGCGAGGTGACGGTCTGGGCGGTGCTCCCGGTGCGCGGCCGTCACGCGCGGCGTGAAGGCGTCGCCCCGCGCGGGGTGTCGTCGCTGCTGGGCGCGGTCCCGGCGGAGGCGCTGCCGGAGGCGGACGGATTCGCCGACGCGGAGCTGTTCGGCACGGCGGTCGCCGACGCGCTGCCGCGCTTCGGCGGATTCCTCGACGATCTGGGCTGACCCGGCCACGACCTGGGCCGACCCGGACCCGACTCAGGACCGGGCCACGCCCGGAGGCCGCGAGCGGCACGCTCCCGCCTCCCGGCCACCGGACCGCGTCTGCGTCGTACGGGCCCCGCGGAGCACTAGGCTCACGCCGACACGTAACGCTCACGCGGGAGACACCCAGTCATGGCCAAGAAGCGCACCCACACCAAGGACCGCAGTCCGGCAGCCCAGCGCGGTGACGGCCGGATTCCGGTCGTCGGGGCGCGCGAGCCCTGCCCCTGCGGTTCCGGCCGCCGCTACAAGGCCTGCCACGGCCGCGAGGCCGCGCACGCCGTCACCGAGCTGGTCCGCCGCCCCTTCGAAGGGCTGCCGGGGGAGTGCGACTGGGTGGCGCTGCGCGAACTGGTCCCAGCGGCCACCGTCGAGCTGACGCTGAAGGACGCGCTGCCCGAGGGCGTGCCGTCGGTGACGCTGGCGACCGTGCTGCCGATGGCGTGGCCCGCGTTGCGCCGCGACACCGGCGAGGTGCTGCTCGGGCTGCAGAACGACACCGCCTCCGGTGACCTCAGCCGCGACCTCGGCGGCACGCTGCGCCGCGCGCTGACCGCCGAGTCCGGCCATCCGGTCGAGGCCGGTCGGCCCGACCCCGCCTCGCCCCGGTTGCAGGATCTGCTGGACACCTCCGTGCCGTTCACGCCGCAGGTGCACACCGGGTTCGAGTTCTGGCTCGGTGGTCCCGAGGAGGCGGCGAACGCGACCGGCGAGGTGGCCGCCTCCCTGGAGCGGGCGAACGAGGCCGCGCTGCCGACCGTGCGGCTGACCGGAGTTGACGCCGCGTACTGGTGCGCGACGCCGGAGAAGAACCACCTGCGCTGGGTCATGCCGCAGCCCGAGGAGCAGCTGCTCGACGCACTGGCCCGGCTGCACGTGGCCGGCGCGTCCTCGCTGGGCGACGACACCCGCCTGGTCGGCTCGTTCCGGGCGCACGGCCTCATGGTGCCGGTGTGGGACCTGCCGGTGAGCACTCGCGCGGACGAGATCGAGAAGCCCGCCGCCGCCTTCCACGAGCGGCTCGGTGAGGCGCTGGGCTCGACCACCGCGCTGACCGCCGAGGAGCGGCGGGCCCGCAGCGGCCTGGCGAACCGGCAGATCACCTTGAGCTGATCGCCTTGAGCCGATCACGCTGGGCCTGAGCCGATCACCTTGAGCCGATCACGCTGAGCCGGTGACCCTGAGCCGATCACGCCGAGCCGGTGACCCGGAGCCGGACCGCCGGGGGCGCATCACGTCCACCACGACGTGATTCCCGTCACAGGGCGTCAATTTCCCCGTCGAATACGGTCTTTGGGGTCGTCGGCGAATTTGCGAACGGCCCATCTCTTGTTACCGTTGATTGGAGCCCGGTCGCTGGTGCATCCCCCGTCGCCAGCGACCGGGCCTTTCCATGTCCGGGCGCGTTGGACCGTACCAGCGGTCGCGCCGGTCCCGGAACCGGAGTTCACAGCATCGGCACAGGTCATGCCCCCGGTGGGCGCGCGGTGACCGTGCGGGGCCTGGCGGTGGTGCGCGGCGGCGCCGAGCGGGAGCATCGCGGCCAGTGCCACGACGCTCGCCAGGGCGGTCATGCGCAGATGCGGCGCCTGTTCCACGGTGACCACCTGCCCGGCCTCAGGGGGAGCTTGGTGATCAGAACATAACGGGCACGACCCCGCCGTTCCGCCGATCATCACGCCGCCGCCCCGCGCCGCACCGGCTCTCACACTCGTACGAGTGAATCGTCAGTACGCGAGGCGGTTCTCGTCCGGCTCCCGGGTGCCCGCCGCCACCAGGCTGTCGACGACGACCTCGATCCTCGGCAGCCATGGCGCGGAGCCGCCCGGCCCCGGCTGCGGGGCGCGCTCCCAGCCGACGCCGCCGGAGGCGATCCGCGACGGCGGCAGCACCAGGTAGCCGCCGCGTCCGTGGTACCGCAGCGAGGAGGGCACCCACTCGTGCCGGTCGAGCAGCTCGCCCAACTCCGCCAGCTCATAAGGCGCGACGAGCAGCGCGCAGCGGGTGGGCGTGGCGACGACCGGGCCGAGCCGCACCCCCATCCGCTCCAGGGCGCGCAGCGCGCGGACCCCGGCGGTGGCGGGCAGGCTGACCGCGGAGACCGTCCCACCGGTGGCCAGCAGTACGGGCGCGTCGGGCCGGCGGGTCCACCACCACTCGACCATCCGGGCGTCCGTGGTGGCCGCCAGCAGCCCCGGGTCGTGCGGGTGCGCGCCGGGGACCGCGCAGTCAGGGTGCGGGCAGGCGCAGACGTGCGCGGGCGGGCCGTCGCCCGGCGCGTCCGGCGTCGCGTCCTCCTCGGGCGGATAGGCGGCCGTGCGCTCGCGCTCCGCGCCGCGTGCGCCGAGGGCCTCCGCGCGCCGGTCGAGCCCCACCCCCGGCAGTACCGGCCACTGCCACCGCGTGGCGCACAGCAGCGCCGTGTCCAGCGGCTGCGACCCCTTCTGCCGCCTGGACCCCATGAACCACCTGCGTCGCCTTCCGAGGATCTCGCGCATCAGCGCTCGTTCCTTTCCGTGAACGCTTGGATCTGCCCGTTACCGCTAACCAGTACCGCGACCAACCAGTACCGCGACTCCCCCATGAGGGCAGCACACCGCCGTGCAAGGCAGCGCATCACGCCGTGGCCCGGGCGTGAAACGTGGCGGGGGGTGGCGCTCACATGGCTCTTGACTCTCAGTGGCGCTGGATCGTCCATGGTTCCGCAGGTGTAGCGGGCCCCGCCTCGCCGCCAGTGAACCGGCCGTCTTCGTGTAGGACGCGCGGGCCGGGCAACGGGTTCCTGCCACTTGGCCGCCGCTTCGGTTCCGCGGCGCAAGCCCGCCCGTACCGGCGCGGAATGCCCGCCGGTCCGGCCGGGGCGGCCGACCGGGGTGCCGGAACAAGGACCGGACCGGTCGGGTGGCCTCGCTGCCTGTCCCACCTCGTACGTACCCGCCGACGCGGATATGACGCGCTGTCGAATGCCCTCAGTCGACCGCGAATTGACGTCTGAGGAGGCTGTTTTCGGTCATCGTACGCCTGTTGGCGCCCAGATCGCCCCCGAGGCGCGTGGTGTGCGAGACACCCCTGTGGCTACCTGCGCAATCCTGGACATGTCCTCTTCCATGCGTGTACAAGGGAGGTATTGATAGCGGCGCAACATGACATGGGGGTTTGCGATGCTATTGACGGAAAAGGGCAGTTCGCCGACGACCCCGACCGGCGCCTTGAAATGCCGTGAAAACAGGAGAAATCCGGGCATCCCGTGTGGTGTGCGGATTCATCCGGGAAGTCCCCGCTCATGACCGCGGCCCGCCTTCCGAAAGTGGCCGGAATCGACCAGGCCATTAGCGATGTCGCAGACACTGACGCGCGTGCGAAGGCGCAGCGGCCCGATCACGAGGCCGGTTCCCCGGCCGACCCCGTCCCCGCACCGCCCCCCTCCGCCGCGACGGCCAGCGGAACCGTCCTGGTCACCCGCACCGTGCCGGCCCCGGGCGGCAGTGCCGGGGCGCTCGACGACTTCGCGGAGATCGTCCGCCCGTTCGAGCAACTCGCCGTGATCCAGGACCGGCTGGCGTCCTGGGTCTCCGACCTCACCACCCTGCACGAACTGACCGAGCGGCTCACCGCGACCACCACCCTCGACGCCGCACTGCACGAACTGCTGCGCACCGGCGCGAGCCTGGTGGGCGCCCGCCGCGGCCTCGTCGTGCTCCACCCCTCCGACGGGCTCGGCCCGCGCACCTCGCTCGGATTCGGCCTGCTCCGTTCCGACCTCGGCACCATCGAGACCGTGCCGCCCGACTCCGCCGTCCACGGGCACCTGCTGGACAGCGCGGCCGACGACGCGCCCGACGAGATGATCCACCCGGACCTCGCCGACGAGCAGGGGCTCGACGCGCGCCACCGCGAGGTCGCCGCGCAGCTCGGCTTCGCCGCCAGCTACGGACTGCGGCTGGCCACCGCCTCCGCGCGCCTCGGCGCGGTCGTCTGGCTCTACGACGAGCCCGCCCGGCCCACCGACCGCCAACGCCACCTGGTGGGCCTGTACGTGCGGTACGCAGCCGAGCACATCGCCCGCCGGCTCGACCTGGCCAGGGCGCTGTCCACGGTCGCCGTCCTGCGCGAGGAACTGCTGCCCAGCAGGCTGCCCCGGGTGCCCGGAGTGCGGATGGCGGTGCGGCACCGCACGTCCGCGCACGGCGGCGGCGACTGGTACGACGCGCTGCCGCTGCCCGAGGCGGCGCTCGGGCTGTCGGTCGGCAGCGTGACCGGCTCCGGGCCGAGCGCGATCGCCGCGATGGGCCGACTGCGCGCGTCACTGCGGGCGTACGCGGTGATGGAGGGCGAGGACCCGGTCGCCGTGCTGTCCGACCTCGAACTGCTCCTGCGCGTCACCGAACCGGCCCGGAGCGCCACCGCGCTGTTCGCCTACGTCGAACCGGCCGCCCGCAGGCTGCTGCTGGCCGGAGCCGGGCACTGCCCCCCGCTGGTGGTCGGCGAGCGGCGGGCGGAGTACGTGGAGACCACGCTGTCCGCGCCGCTGGGGATGCTCAGCTGCTGGGAGGCGCCCAGCGTGGAGTTCACCGCGGCCCGTGGCGAAACCGTCCTGCTCTACACCGACGGGCTGCTGCACCGCACCGGCGAACCGGTCGACCGGGCCTTCGCGATGCTGCACGCCGCCGCGGCCAACGCCCCGCGCTCCGCGCTGGAGGACCCCGAACTCCTCGTCGACCACGTGCTGCGCGCCTGCCTGCCGCCGCGCGACGACGCGGATGCCCGCGATCCGCTGGGCGGTGCCACGGGCGAGGACGACGTGGTGCTGCTGGCGGCGCGGTTCGACTGAGCCCGGCCGCACAAGAACTCAGGGCGCCGCCGCCCCCGAGCCTTGTCGTCCCTGGTGGGAAGCGGTTTCCGGAGAGTTATCCACAGGGCCGGCAAGGGGCTTCTCGTACGCGCTTACGATGGGGGCGTCTAGTGCGAGGAGGCATTGACGTGGCTGAGGACCGAGCCCAGGAGACTCCGGAGACCCCGGAGGGCGACGAGCCCATCAAGCAGCGCAAGAACGGCCTGTACCCGGCCGTCTCCGACGAGCTGGCGGCTTCGATGAAGTCGGGCTGGGCGGACACCGAGCAGCGCGACCTGGAGCCGATCGCCCAGGCGCCGCACACCGCGCGTCGGCGCGCCGCGCTGTCCGCGCGGTTCCCGGGCGAGCGGCTGGTGATCCCGGCGGGCAACCTGCGGACCCGGTCCAACGACACCGAGTACCCCTTCCGCGCCTCGTCGGAGTACGTGCACCTGACCGGTGACCAGACCCACGACGCCGTGCTGGTGCTGGAGCCGACCACGACCGGCCATGACGCGACCGCCTACCTGCTGCCGCGTTCCGACCGGGAGAACGGCGAGTTCTGGCTCGACGGCCAGGGCGAGCTGTGGGTCGGCCGCCGCCACAGCCTGGCCGAGGGCGCGCAGCTGCTCGGCATCCGCTGCGAGGACGTGCGCACCCTTCCTGAGCGGCTCGCCGCCGCCACCGGTCCCGTCCGCGTCGTACGCGGCCAGGACGAGGGCATCGAGGCGGCGCTGACCGACAAGGTCACCGCCGAGCGCGACGAGGAATTCAAGACCTTCCTGAGCGAACTGCGCCTGGTCAAGGACGAGTGGGAGCTCGGCGAGCTGCGACACGCGGTGGACTCCACCGTTCGCGGCTTCGAGGACGTGGTGAAGGTCCTGGACCGCGCCGAGGCCACCTCCGAGCGGTACATCGAGGGCACCTTCTTCCTGCGCGCCCGCGTCGAGGGCAACGACGTCGGCTACGGCAGCATCTGCGCCGCCGGCCCGCACGCCACCACGCTGCACTGGGTGCGCAACGACGGCCCGGTGCGCTCCGGCGACCTCCTCCTGCTGGACGCGGGCGTGGAGACCACCTCCCTCTACACCGCCGACGTCACCCGGACGCTGCCGATTTCCGGCACGTACACCGACCTCCAGCGCACGATCTACGACGCGGTGTACGAGGCGCAGGAGGCCGGCATCGCCGCCGTGCGCCCCGGCGCGAAGTACCGCGACTTCCACGACGCCGCGCAGCGCGTGCTCGCCACCCGCCTGGTCGAGTGGGGCCTCGTCGAGGGCCCGGTCGAGCGTGTCCTGGAACTCGGCCTCCAGCGCCGCTGGACCCTGCACGGCACCGGCCACATGCTCGGCCTCGACGTCCACGACTGCGCCCGGGCGCGCACCGAGTCGTACGTGGACGGCACCCTGGAGCCGGGCATGGTGCTCACCGTCGAGCCGGGGCTGTACTTCCAGGCCGACGACCTGACCGTCCCGGCCGAGTACCGCGGCATAGGCGTCCGGATCGAGGACGACATCCTGGTGACGGAGGACGGCAACCGCAATCTGTCCGCCGCCCTGCCCCGCCGCTCCGCGGACGTCGAGGCCTGGATGCGCGACCTGCGCGCCTGATCCCCGGGCCCCCGCGCAACGGGCCGGACCGCCGCCGCCTTCGGGCATCGCGCGGTCCGGTCCGCCGCGCGTCAGGGCGCCTCGGCCGGACGGCGGAACGTCTTCGTCAGAACGCCTCGACCGGGCGGCGGAACGTCCTCGGCCCCGCGCGTCAGGACGCCTTCAGCAGCGCCCCGTCGCGCCACTTGAGCACCTTGTCGAAGCTCACGACCGCGCCGCGGCCCGGGCGGTTCTGGAACTGCACGTGGTCCACGAGCGCCTCGATGAGGAACATCCCCCGGCCGTGCTCGGCCTGCTGGGGCCTGCTGGGCAGCGCCCGCACCGGACGCCGCTCCAGGCTGGGGGTGAACCCCGGGCCGGAGTCGATCACCTCGATGCGGCAGCGGTCGCCCTCGATGTGCGCGGTGACGCGGTAGTCGCCGCCGCTCGTCCCCGCGTGCTCGACGGCGTTGGCGCAGGCCTCGGACAGGGCGACGCACAGGTCGTAGGAGATGTCGGGGTCGACGCCCGCGGTCTCCATGGTGCCCAGCAGCAGTCGGCGGGCGAGCGGCACGCTCGCGGCCTCGCGCCGCAAGTGCAGAGACCACCAGATGCTCATGCTCCAGCCTCCCGAGCCCAGCTCGACATACGGTTACGTATTGCCGCGAAGGCCACCCGGTAAGCGTGGTGTTGACGGGATGCCGCTCATTCGGCGGATGCGTGGGCCCGGCGTACGGGAGTAAAGGGACACCGCACGCGCACCCGCGCGAGCCGGGCACCCTGCCGTAAGGGGGCCTGGGGGCGGGTGGGATGATGACGCCCGCCATGTCTGCCCCCTCGCGCGCCGCCGCCGATCTGCGACTGATGAGGGCCGCGGTGTTCGCCGCGGTCTGCGTCACGCTGTCCGCGGCCGGGCACGCGATGGCCTCCGGCGGGCCGATACCGCTGTGGACCCTGCTGGCCGGCTGGGCCGCGGTGTTCGCCGTGGCCGCCTCGCTGGCCGGGCGGGAACGCTCGCTGCCCGGGATCGCGGCACTGCTGCTCGTCGGCGAACTGGCGTTGCACCTGCTCTTCAGCGCCGGCCAATGGTGCGCCGCGAGCGCGTCGAACGCGGTCGGCACGGGCGGGGGCCAGTCGCAGCGGGTGATGGCGCTGGCCGCCCGGCTGGTCTGCCACGCGCAGGGGCTGCGCCTGACGCCCGATGACGCGGAGCGGCTGCTGCGGCAGGCCGGGATCGACCCGTCGTCGGCGCTCCCCTCACCCCCGGCCATGCCCGGTATGCCGTGGATGTCCATGGCGCCCGGAGGTTCGGGCGCGCACGCGGCGTGCGGGATGTGGACGCCGTCGATGCTGCTGGGCCACCTCGCCGCCGCGGTCATAGCCGGCTGGGTGCTGCGGCGCGGTGAGGCCGCGTTGTGGCGCCTGGTGCGGCTGGCCGCCTCCGGTGCCGCCGGTGCGCGGGCCGTGCTGCCGCGGCTGCGCGACGCGTTCGCCGCCGCGGCCGCGCTGGCCGCGCTGCTGGCGGGCCTGTTCGCCGAACGCCGCGCCGCTCGCGTCCGCGCCGCGGGGGAGACCCCGCGCCGCCCGCGTTCCGCGGCGCTCCAGCACACGGTGATCCGGCGCGGACCACCCGCCATGGCCCTCGCGGCCTGAGCGCAGCCGCCCGCGGACCCGTACTCCACCCGATCGGTGCGAGTGACGACGTACGTCCTGGGGACCGGCCGCCGCACTCGCCGCGCGCCTCGTGCCACCCAGGAAACCCGTCACCCACGACCCGTGGAGTCCGTTCCCCATGAGCATTCCGCGCACCCGCGCGTTCAAGCGCCTCTCGGCCGTCGCCGCGGCCACCGGCGCGACCGTCCTGCTGGTCGCCGCCCCCGCGTTCGCCCACGTGACCGTCTCGCCGACGACCGCGCCCAAGGGCAGCTACAGCACCGTGGCGTTCAAGGTCCCGAACGAGGAGGACAACGCCGACACCACCAAGCTCCAGGTGTTCTTCCCCGCGGACGAGCCGCTGGCCTCGGTGGAGGTCCAGCCGGTGCCGGGCTGGACGGCGACGGTCACCAAGACCAAGCTGGCCAAGCCGATCACCACCGACGACGGGCAGGTCACCGAGGCGGTGTCGTCGATCACCTGGAGCGGCGGCGCGATCAAGCCGGGCGAGTTCCAGCAGTTCCCGGTCGCTCTCGGGCCGCTGCCGACGAACACCGGCAAGCTCACCTTCAAGGCGTTGCAGACCTACGGCACCGACCAGGTCGTGCGCTGGATCGACATCCCGCAGGCGGGCCAGGCGGAACCGGCCCACCCCGCGCCGACGCTGACCCTGACCGCCGCCGGATCCGACGCGGCCGCCACCGCGCCGGCCGCGCAGACCACCGCCGCCAAGCAGGGCTCCGGCTCCGGCGGCAGCGACGACACCGCCCGGACACTGGCCGTCGTGGGCATCGTGCTCGGTGCGGCGGGCGTCGGCTACGGGGTCTTCGCCGGTCGACGACGCGGCGGCGCGGGCCCGGACTCCGGCGCCGGGACCACCGCCTGACCACGCCGCCGGACCGGGCGGTGCCGTCGTCGGACCCGATGGTCCCGTAGCGCCGCCCGACCCTCCGTCGGCCGAACCGGTCCGCGCGAGCCCCTCGCTCCGTACGGGGAGACCCGCCGTGCGACGCTCGCGCGGACCGGCCTCACGCAGCCTCCCACCTGGGGAAACACCTGATGCTCTCTTCTTCCGCCTCCCGTAGGACCCGATCCGCCTCCCGCGAGGCCCGTTCCACCGCCCGTGGATCCCGTTCCACCACTCGTGGATCCCGTTCCACCGCCCGTGCGCCGCGGCTCGTCGCCGGGGCGGCGCTGGTCGCCGCCGCCGCGTTCACGCTGACCGCGTGCGGCGGGTCGAACGACGCCGACCAGCCGGTGGCCCAGGTCTCGGCGTCCGCCACCTCGGCGGCCGTCAGCCTCGACCAGCCCTTCGCCAAGCCGAACCTGACGCTGACCGACTCCGACGGCAAGCCGTTCGACCTCGCCAAGGAGACCGCGGGCAAGCCGACGCTGCTCTACTTCGGCTACACCCACTGCCCCGACGTCTGCCCGACCACGATGTCCGACATCGCGGAGGCCAAGCGCAGCCTGCCCCAGGCCGAGCAGGCCGAGGTCCGGGTGGTGTTCGTGAGCACCGACCCGACCCGCGACACCCCGCAGCGCCTCAAGGCGTGGCTCGGCGCGCAGGATCCCAGCTTCATCGGGCTGACCGGCGACTTCTCCACCATCCAGGCCGCCGCCCGGAGCCTGGGCGTCGCGGTCGAGAAGCCGGTGAAGCAGAAGGACGGCAGCTACGCCGTCACGCACGGCGCGGAGGTCTTCGCCTTTTCCCCCAAGGACGGCAAGGCGCACTTCCTCTACACCTCCGGGGTCAGCGTCAGCGACTACGAGCAGGGCCTCAAGGCGCTGGTGAAGGGGGGTGTCCCGTCGTGAAGCAGCAGTCCGAGCGGCTTTCGCAGCAGTCCACGCCCGGCCGTCTCCCGCGACGCCTCCGCCCGAGGCCCGCGCTCGTCACCGCCGTCGCGGGCAGTGCCCTGTGCGCACTCGCGCTGAGCGCCTGCGGCGGGCCCGCCTCCGCCGACGCCGAGCCCAAGCTCGCCGTCAGTGGCGCCTACGTGCCCCAGCCACCGATGGCCGACATGGCGGCCGGCTACTTCACGGTGACCAACACCGGCGGACGCGCCGACGCGCTCACCTCCGTGACCAGCGACGCCGCGTCCAGCCTCACGCTGATGCGGACCACGTCGGACGGCGAGATGCAGGGCGTGAAGTCCCTGCCGATACCGGCGAACGGCAAGCTCACCCTCAGCACCGGCGGCAACCACCTGATGCTGATGGGCCTCAAGCGCAAGCCGACCGCGGGGCAGTCCGTCACCTTCGAACTGCACTTCGCCAAGTCCGCCCCGCTGTCGGTGCGCGTTCCCGTGGAGCCCGCGACGTACCAGCCGAAGGGCTGAGCCGATGTCCGCCAACGGGTTCCCCCGAACGCGGGCAGGGGCGCCGCCGCGGCGCCCCTCGCTCGTACGGGCGTCGTCGCGCCGCGCGTCGCTCGTACGGGCGTCGTCGCGGCGCCTACTGCTGGTGGCGGGCGCGCTGATCGCGCTGGTGCTGGGCGCCGCCGTGCCCGCCTCCGCGCACGCCGCGCTGCTGAGGTCCGACCCGGCCGAGGGTTCGGTGGTCAAGACCGCTCCGGCGAGCATCACGCTGGGCTTCTCCGAGGGCGTCCTGCTCTCCGACGACTCGCTGATCGTCTACGACCCGTCCGGCAAGCAGGTGCAGCGCGGCACCGCGCACCACGCGGGCAGCGCGCCCGACACCGCGACCGTGGCCCTGCGCCCCGGGCTGCGCGACGGCACGTACACCGTGGCGTGGAAGGCGGTCTCGGCCGACACCCATCCGGTCGGCGGCGCCTGGACGTTCTCCATCGGCGCGCCGTCGAAGACCTCGGCGATCCCCAAGGAGCAGCAGGCGGGCGGCGGTCCGGCCGGCGCGCTCTACGGGATCGCGCGCTACGTGGCGTACGCGGGCTTCGCGCTGCTGGTCGGTGCCTGCGCGTTCCTGACGCTGTGCTGGCCGCGCGGCGCCGGGCTGCGGGTCATGCAACGGCTCACGGTCGGCGGCTGGGCGGCGCTCGCGCTGGCCACGATCGCGTTGCTGCTGCTGCGCGCTCCTTACGTCAACGGCGGCGGCATCGGCGGGATCTTCGACCTGGGCGCGCTGCGCTCGTCGGTGGAGACCAAGGAGGGCGCCGCGCTCGTCGCCAGGCTGCTGCTGCTGGCCGCGGCGGCGGTGTTCCTGGCGGTGCTCTTCGGGCCGTACGCGCGCCGCGAGGACCCGGAGGAACGGCGTGACCTGGCCTTCGGGCTCGGCGCGGGCGGCGCGGTGGTCGCGATCGGGATCGCGGCGACCTGGTCGGCGGTCGAGCACGCCTCGGTGGGCATACAGCCCGCGCTGGCCATGCCGCTGGACGTCGCCCATCTGATCGCGATGGCCTTCTGGCTGGGCGGACTCGTCACGTTGAGCGTGGCGCTGTACCGCGCGGGCGCCGGTGGCCTCGTGATCGACCGGGCCGCGGTGCGGCGCTTCTCGCGGATCGCCTTCGGGTGCGTGTGCGTGCTGGTCGCGACGGGCGTCTACCAGTCCTGGCGGCAGGTCGGTTCCTGGCACGCGCTGTTCGGCACGTCGTACGGGCACTGGCTGATCGTCAAGGTGTCGCTGGTCGCGGTCATGGTCGCGGCGGCGGGCTTCTCCCGGCGGTGGACCGGACGGCTGGCGGGACGGGCGGAGGCTTCGCAGGCGTCGGCGTCCGCCACATCGGCAGCCACGAAGTCGGCAGCCACGAAGTCCGTGGTCGCGAAGTCGTCCGCGAAGCCCGCGAAGCCGAAGGCCGCGAAGGCGCTCGCAGGCACCGGCGGCCCCGCGTCCCCCGCCGACGACCCCGTACGGGCCGCCCAACTCGCGCGGCAGAACGCCGCCGTCGCCGGGGCCGCGGCCCGCAAGCGGCGCGACGCCGATCCGGCCCGCACCGGCCTGCGCCGTTCCGTCCTGCTGGAGGCGTCCGTCGCCGTGGTCGTGCTGGCCGTCAGCACCGTGCTGAGCGGCAGCCAGCCCGGCCGGGCGGTCGAGGAGCAGGCCGCGGCGACCGGCGGCGCGGGACAGGCCGTGCCGTCCAACGGCGGCCAGGTCTTCGCCCAGCTCCCCTTCGACACCGGCGGGGTGAAGGGCAAGGGCGACGTGGGCGTCCACATCGAACCGGCCCGCACCGGCAGCAACCAACTCCACCTCACCGTCACCGACCCGGTCGGCAATCCGGAGAACGTGCCCGAGGTGGACCTCAATCTCACCCTGACCTCGCGCGGCATCGGGCCGCTGCCCGTCAAGCTCCGGCAGACCGGCACCGGCGCGTGGACCGCGGTGGGACTCCAGCTGCCGATGCCCGGCGCATGGCAGCTCGCCGTGACCGTACGCACCTCGGCGATCGACGAGGTCACCGTGACGAAGAATGTGGCGATCGACTGATGAAGAGCGAGAAGAAGCAGCGGCAGGCACCCCGGACCGACGGGAACCGGCCCGAGGGCAACGGGACCGAGGGGAACCGGCCCGGCGCGGACCAGTCCCGCGCGGACCGGGAGGGCCGGGACCGGTCGGACCGGGACCGGTCGGGCATCTCGCGCAGGCGGCTGCTGGGCACGGCCGGTGCGACGGGGGCGGCCGGTCTGGTGGTCGGCGGCGCGGGCGGCGCCTTCGGCGGTTACGTGGCGCGGGCCGACGACGGCGCGGCGCTGACCTCGGTCGGCGCGAACGCGATCCCGTTCCACGGCGCCCACCAGGCCGGGATCGTCGACCCGGCGCAGGCGTTCGGCCATCTCGCCGCGTTCGACCTGGTCGCCGGGGCGGGCCGCAAGGAGGCGGTCGCGCTGATGCGGCGCTGGTCGCGGGCGGCGGAGGCGATGACGGCGGGCCGCACGCCGGACGACGACGACCAGGTCGCGCTGGACGCCGGGCCCTGCTCGCTGACGGTGACCTTCGGATTCGGGCGGTCCTTCTTCGGCAAGGCGGGACTGGCCGACCGGGTGCCGTCGGCGCTGGTGACCATGCCTTCGTTCACCCAGGACGCCATCGACCGGGCGAACAGCGACGGCGACCTGTGGATCCAGATCGGCGCCGACGACGGACTGGTCGCCTTCCACGCGCTGCGCGTCCTGCAACGCGAGGCCGCCCCGGCGGCGAAGCTGCGCTGGCAGATGAACGGCTTCAACCGCACCCCGGGCGCGACGGCGAAGCCGAGGACGGTGCGCAACCTGATGGGGCAGATCGACGGCACCAACAACCCCAAGCCCACCGACAAAGCCTTCGCCGCCCAGGTCTTCGCGTCCGGGGGCGCGGGCGCCGACGCGTGGATGGACGGCGGTTCCTACGCGGTGGTGCGCCGGATCCGGATGCTGCTGGACTCCTGGGACCAGCTGCCCACCCAGCGGCAGGAAGAGGTCATCGGGCGGCACAAGGCGTCGGGCGCGCCGCTGTCCGGCGGGACCGAGACCACGCCGGTCGACCTGGACAAGATCGACCCGGACGGTTCGCTGGCCGTCCCCGGGGACGCGCACATCCGGGTGGCGGCGGCGCAGTCCAACGGCGGCGCGGCGATGCTGCGGCGCGGCTTCTCGTACCACGACGGCTACGACGCGGACGGGACGCCGAACGCGGGGCTGCTGTTCATCGCCTGGCAGGCGGATCCGTCGAACGGCTTCATCAAGGTGCAGTCGAAACTGGACGGCGGCGACGGCCTGTCCCGCTTCATCCGCCACGAGTCCAGCGCCCTGTTCGCGGTCCCGGGGGGCCCGGCCTCCGGCGAGTACGTGGGGCAGCGGCTGCTGGAGTCGTGAGGGCGGCGCGGGCGGTACGGGCGCAGGGCCGCGCGGGAGGCCGGGGCAGTCGGGGTGGCCGGGGTGGCCGGGGTGGCCGGGGTGGCCGGGGTCGCGAGAATCCCCCGTGCGCTCCAACCACCCCGCGCGGTCCGTCCGGTCATGCGTAAGGTGGCGGTATGACGCCCTCGTCCGCCTCCCGCTACACGTACCTCGGCCCCGAGGGGACCTTCACGGAGGCCGCCCTGCGGACGCTGCCCGAGTCCGGGACGCGGGAACTGGTCCCGATGGTCTCCGTCCCCGCCGCCTTCGACGCCGTGCGGGGCGGCGAGGCCGCCGGCGCGTTCGCCGCCATCGAGAACTCCGTCGAGGGCGGGGTCAACGCGACCCTGGACGAGCTGGCCACCGGCGCGCCCCTGATGATCTACCGCGAGGTGCTGCTGCCGATCGCCTTCGCGCTGCTGGTCCGGCCCGGGACCGCGCTGGCCGACGTCAAGACGGTCACCGGGCACCCCGTGGCCCAGCCCCAGGTGCGCAACTGGCTCGCCGCCCACCTCCCGGACGCGGTGTGGGAGTCCTCCGCGTCCAACGCGGACGGCGCCCGGCAGGTGCAGGAGGGCCGCTACGACGGGGCCTTCGCGGGCGAGTTCGCCGCCTCCCGCTACGGGCTCGAACCGCTGGTCTCCGAGATCCACGACACCGCGAACGCCCAGACCCGCTTCGTGCTGGTCGGCCCGCCCGGGCGCCCTGCCGCGCCGACCGGGGCCGACAAGACCTCGGCGGTCGTGTGGCTGGGCGACGACCACCCCGGAGCGCTGCTGGAACTGCTCCAGGAGTTCGCGGTGCGCGGGGTGAACCTGATGCGCATCGAGTCCCGCCCGACCGGCGGCGGCCTGGGCCGCTACTGCTTCTCCGTCGACGCGGAGGGCCACATCACCGACCGCAGGGTCGGCGAGGCGCTGATGGGGCTGAAGCGGATCTGCCCGAAGGTGCGGTTCCTCGGCTCCTATCCGCGGGCCGACGAGATCCGCCCGCAGGTGCGGCCGGGCACGACGGACGCGGAGTTCACCGAGGCCGCGGACTGGCTGGGCCGCGCGCTGGACGGCCGTATCTGACCGGGGGGCGTCGCCCGAGACGTCGCCCACTGCGGTGTCCGGGCCGTCGCCACGGCGGTCTCCAGGACGTCGCCCCCGACCGCGTTCAACGCCCCGCGTTCAAACCTCCTCGTCAACCCCGTGCGTCGGCCCCCGTTGTCCACCAAGTTATCCACAGGCCGTGTCCATCCTGGGGACAAGTCGACATGGCGTCACGCCGTTCCGGAGTCGCCCAGTCGACAAATCGCCCCAACCCCCGCACGTCAGCCCACATCTCCGCAAGGCCTCACCTGTCACCCCAATTCCCCCGCTCCACTCCACCGAGGGAACACATCTCACCCGAAAGTGAGTGTCAAGCGTGGGGAAGCCGGGAATCATTGGCCCCGCACTTCCTCTTTCGCGGAATGATCGATTCCGACATCCACAGTCCGTACACACACCCTGTGGACAACGAATGCACAATCCCCAGCCCCTGTGGATAACTCCGCCGTCTCGCCGCCTCAACTCCCGCTTCCCGTACGGGAGATGACACCATAGGGGGATGGTCGGAATTCGGTTGACCATCGCCCATTCCCGCCGATCCGGCTTTTTCCCGAACCGATTGTCAAAACCGGCAAAACGTCCCATACGAGACGTAACTTGTCGCGTGCCTCATCCCTCGCCCGGTAGCCTGTCACCGTGATTGACCTTCGCCTGCTCCGTGAGGACCCCGACCGTGTGCGCGCCTCCCAGCGCGCCCGTGGAGAGGACGTCGGCCTCGTCGACGCCCTGCTCTCCGCCGACGAGCGGCGCAGGTCCTCCGGCACCCGCTTCGACCAGTTGCGCGCCGAGCAGAAGACCCTCGGCAAGCGCATCCCCAAGGCCACCGGCGACGAGAAGGCCGAGCTCCTCAAGCGCGCTTCCGAGCTGTCCGCCGAGGTCAAGGCCGCCGACGCCGAGCAGGACGAGGCGGCCGCCGAGGCCCAGCGCCTGCTGCTCGCGCTCGGCAACGTCGTCCACCCCGACGTCCCCGTCGGCGGCGAGGAGGACTTCACCGTCCTGGAGACGGTCGGCACCCCGCGCGACTTCGCCGCCGAGGGCTTCGAGCCCAAGGACCACCTGGAGATCGGCCAGGGGCTCGGCGCGATCGACATGGAGCGCGGCGCGAAGGTCTCCGGCTCGCGCTTCTACTACCTGACCGGCGTCGGCGCCCTGCTGGAGCTGGCCCTGGTCAACGCGGCGATCGCGCAGGCCACCGAGGCGGGCTTCACCCCGGTGCTCACCCCCGCGCTGGTCAAGCCGCGCGCGATGGAGGGCACCGGCTTCCTCGGCCAGGCCGCGGAGAACGTCTACCACCTGGAGAAGGACGACCTGTACCTGGTCGGCACCTCCGAGGTCCCGCTCGCCGCGTACCACATGGACGAGATCCTCGACGCGCGTCAACTCCCGTTGCGCTACGCCGGGTTCTCCTCCTGCTTCCGCCGCGAGGCCGGCACGTACGGCAAGGACACCCGTGGCATCTTCCGGGTCCACCAGTTCGAGAAGGTGGAGATGTTCTCCTACGTCCTGCCCGAGGAGGCGGAGGCGGAGCACCAGCGGCTGCTGGCCTGGGAGAAGCAGTGGCTTTCCGCGCTCGGGCTGCCGTTCCAGGTGATCGACGTGGCCACCGGCGACCTGGGCGCCTCGGCCTCGCGCAAGTTCGACTGCGAGGCGTGGATCCCGACGCAGGGCAAGTACCGCGAGCTGACCTCGGCCTCGAACTGCAACGAGTTCCAGGCCCGCCGCCTGTCGGTGCGGGTGCGCGAGGACCGCGACGGCAAGCAGGTCACCCGCCCGCTCGCCACCCTCAACGGCACCCTGTGCGCGCTGGCCCGCACGATCGTCGCGGTGCTGGAGAACCACCAGCAGGCCGACGGCTCGGTGCTCGTGCCCGAGGTGCTGCGGCCCTACCTGGGCGGCCGTGACGTCCTGGAGCCGGTCGCCAAGTGACGGCTGACGCGCGCTCCTTCCCGTACCGGCTGGTCGCCACCGATCTGGACGGCACGCTGCTGCGGGCCGACCACACGGTCTCGGAGCGCTCGCGCCGGGCGCTCGCCGCGGTCACCGCGGCGGGCGCAGCGCACATCATCGTCACCGGCCGCCCGGTCTCCCGTACCGCGCACGTCTTCGAGGCGCTCGGCTACCGGGGGCTCGCGGTGTGCGCGCAAGGGGCCCAGGTCTACGACGCGGGCACCCGCACGCTGCTGACCTCGGTGACGCTGGACCGGCGCACCGCCGCGGTGGCGCTGGCCAAGATCGAGGCGGCGACCGGGCCGCTGGCGGTCGCCGCGGTACGCGACGGGCTCGACGGGGCGTTCCTGGTCGGCCCGGGCTACCGGTTCACCCCCGAGCTGCCGGTCGTCGAGGTGAGCGACACCGCTCAGCTGCTGGCCGAGCCGATCAGCAAGGTCTTCATCCAGTGCCCCGGCATGGACGACGACGCCCTCGCGGAGGCGGCCGGCGCGACCGTCGGCGGTCTGGTCGGCGTGGTCATGGCGGGTGCGGGCCTGGTCGAACTGCTGCCGCTGGGCCTGACGAAGGCGACCGGCCTGTCGCTGGCCGCCCGCAGGCTGGGCGTCACGGCGGCGGGGACCATCGCGTTCGGGGACATGCCCAACGACATCCCGATGTTCGGCTGGGCGGCGCACGGCGTGGCCATGGCCAACGCGCACGAGGCGCTCAAGGCGGTCGCCGACGAGGTGACCGCGTCGCACGAGGAGGACGGCATCGCCGTCGTGCTGGAACCTCTGCTGGGCTGAGAGCCCGTTCCACCCCTGAAATACCCGGCGGGCGGTACTCCTTGGTCCGATACCATGTCTACATTCCGTAGACGAAATCCTCACGCTCAGTAGCGACTTGGGAGCACCAGGCAATGGCCCGACAGCTGATCACCAGCGCCCTGCCGTACATCAATGGCATCAAGCACCTGGGCAACATGGTCGGGTCCATGCTCCCCGCCGACGTCTACGCACGCTACCTGCGGCAGCGCGGCGAAGAGGTCCTCTACATCTGCGCCACCGACGAGCACGGCACCCCGGCGGAGCTGGCCGCCAAGGACGCGGGCCTGCCGGTCGCCGAGTTCTGCGCCCAGCAGCACGAGGCGCAGAAAGCGATCTACGAGGGTTTCCAGCTCTCCTTCGACTACTTCGGCCGCAGTTCCTCGCGGCAGAACCGTGAGATCACCCAGGAGTTCGCCCGCGAGCTGAACCGCAACGGGTTCATCGAGGAGCGCGCGATCCGCCAGGTCTACTCCCTGGACGACGAGCGCTTCCTGCCGGACCGCTACATCGTCGGCACCTGCCCGCACTGCGGTTACGACAAGGCCCGCGGCGACCAGTGCGAGAACTGCACGCGGGTGCTGGACCCGACCGACCTGATCGAGCCGCGTTCCGCGGTCAGCGGCAGCAGCCGCCTCGAAGTGCGCGAGACCAAGCACCTGTTCCTGCTCCAGTCCAAGCTCCAGCCCGAGGTCGAGGCGTGGCTGGCGGGCAACGGCAGCAAGGACTGGCCGACGCTCGCCTCGTCCATCGCCCACAAGTGGCTGACCGAGGGCCTCCAGGACCGCGCCATCACCCGTGACCTGGAGTGGGGCGTGCCGGTCCCGGCCGACGAGTGGCCCGAACTGGCCGCCGAGGGCAAGGTGTTCTACGTCTGGTTCGACGCGCCCATCGAGTACATCGGCGCCACCAAGGAGTGGTCCGACCTCGAACCGGCCTCCCGCGACTGGCGGTCGTGGTGGTACGAGGCGGACGAGTCCGTGCGCTACACGGAGTTCATGGCCAAGGACAACGTCCCGTTCCACACCGTGATGTTCCCCGCGACGCAGCTGGGCACCCGGGCGCCGTGGAAGAAGGTCGACTACGTCAAGGCCTTCAACTGGCTGAACTACTACGGCGGCAAGTTCTCCACCTCGCAGCGGCGCGGCATCTTCACCGACGCCGCGCTGGAGCTGCTGCCCGCCGACTACTGGCGCTACTTCCTGATCGCCAACGCGCCGGAATCCGACGACACCAGCTTCACCTGGGAGTTGTTCTCCTCCTCGGTCAACAAGGACCTCGCCGACACCCTCGGCAACTTCGTCAACCGGGTGCTGTCGTTCTCCCGCAAGCGCTTCGGCGACGAGGTCCCGGCCGGCCACGCGGCGGGCGACGCCGAGCGCAAGCTCGGCGACGAGGTCGCGCGGCTGCTCGGGGAGTACGAGGAGCACATGGACTCCCTCCAGTTCCGCAAGGCCGCGCAGGCGCTGCGCGCGCTGTGGAGCGCGGGCAACGCCTATCTGGAGGAGAAGGCGCCCTGGCTGGAGATCAAGACCGACCAGGACGCGGCGGCGCTGACGCTGCGCACCGCGATGAACCTCATCCACCTGTACGCGATCCTCTCCGAGCCCTTCATCCCCGCCTCGGCGAAGGCGATGCGCTCGGCGTTCGCGCTGGACGGCGACACGGCGAGCTGGGTGACCGCCGATCAGGCCCGCGCGCTGGACGCGGTCCCGGCGGGCACGGCGTTCACGGTGCCGCCGGTGCTCTTCGCCAAGATCACGGAGGAGGACCTGGAGTCCTACCGCGAGCGCTTCGGCGGCGCGGAGGAGTCCCCGGCGGCGTGACCGTGCGGCCCGCCTGCACGGGCCCGGCGGCGTGACGGCTGCGGCCCCGCGGTTCCCGCCCTCCATTACATAGGTTAGCCTTCCCTAACTTAGGGAGGGCTGACCTTGTCTGTGCGGGAACTCGCGCCGTCCGCGCGCCCGGCACCGCCGCCGGGCCGCGGCGGCACCGGGCCGATCGGCGGCAACGCGCTGCGCGCCGGCGGCCTCGTCGTGGCGCTCGGCGCGCTCGTCGTGGTCGCGCTGCTGAGCGTGGCGGTCGGCTCGAAGGGCATCCCGCTCGGCACCGTCGTCCACGAACTCCTGCACTACGACGGCTCCGACGACGGCGTCGTCATCCGCGGCCTGCGGGTGCCGCGCACCCTGCTGGGCATCGCGGTCGGCGCGGCGCTGGGCCTGGCGGGTGCGCTGATGCAGGCGCTGACCCGCAACCCGCTGGCCGATCCCGGCGTCCTGGGCGTCAACGCGGGCGCCTCCGCCGCGGTGGTCGCCGCCATCGAACTGCTCGGCCTGCGCTCGCTGTCGGCGTACGTGTGGTTCGCGCTGGCGGGGGCGGCGGTCGCGTCGGTGCTGGTGTACGCGTTGGGCTCGCGCGGGAGGTCGGCGGCGACCCCGGTGCGGCTGGCGCTGGCGGGGGCGGCGATCAGTTCCGTGCTGGGGGCCGTCGTCAACTGGCTGGTGCTGATGGACCAGACGGCCTTCGACGACTTCCGCTTCTGGTCGGTCGGCGCGCTCGCCGGGCGCCCGTTGTCCGTCCTGACCCAGACCGGCCCGTTCCTGCTGGCCGGCGCGGTGCTGGCGCTGAGCCTCGGACGGCCGCTGAACGCGATGGCGCTCGGCGAGGACTCGGCCCGCGCGCTCGGCGCCCACACCGGGCGGACCCGGGCGCTCGCGGTGCTCGCCGTCACCCTGCTGTGCGGGGCGGCGACGGCGGCGGCCGGACCGATCGCCTTCGTGGGCCTGGCCGTTCCGCACGTGGCCCGCACCGTCACCGGGCCCGACCAGCGCTGGCTGCTCCCGTACTCCGCCGTGCTGGCCGCGATCTGGCTGCTCGCCTCGGACATCCTCGGCCGGATCATCGCCCGCCCCGGCGAGATCGAGGTGGGCATCGTCACCGCGTTCGTCGGCGCGCCGGTGCTGATCTGGCTGGTGCGGCGGTCGCGGGGGGCGCGGCTGTGAACGAGTGGGCGAAGGGCCCGGACGGGAGACGGCGGGCCGTGCGGGTTCGGGGGCCGCGGGGCGGTGAGGTGTCGTTCCTGCTGGACGGGCGGGCGTTGCTGGTGTGCGGGGTGCTGGTCGCCCTGACCCTCGCCACGGCGGCGGTCAGTCTCAGCACGGGGGAGTTCCGCATCCCGTTGCCCGAGGTCGTGCGGACCCTCACCGGGGGCGGGACCAGCGCGGACCACTTCGTCATCGACACTCTCAGGCTGCCCCGCCTGCTGACCGCGGTCCTGGTCGGCGCGGCGCTGGGGGCGGGCGGCGCGGTCTTCCAGTCGCTGTCCCGCAACCCGCTGGGCAGCCCCGACGTCGTCGGCTTCGACACCGGCGCCGCGACCGGGGCGCTGCTGGTCATCCTCGTCGCGCACGGCTCCCGCGCCGAGATCGCGGCGGGCGCGGCCGTCGGCGGGGTGGGCACCGCGCTCGCCGTCTACCTGCTGGCGATGCGGCGCGGGGTGCAGGGCGCGCGGCTGGTGCTGATCGGCATCGCCATCGCCGCGATGCTCGGCTCCGTCAACTCCTACCTGCTCAGCCGAGCGGACGTCTCCGACGCGCAGACCGCGTACCTGTGGCTGATCGGCAGCCTCAACAGCAGCGACTGGCCGGGCGTGACCGCGATCGGCGTGACGCTCGCGGTGCTGCTGCCCGCCGCGGTCCGGCTCGGGCGTGGGCTGAACGCGCTGGAGATGGGCGACGACCTGGCCTGCGCGCTGGGGGTGCGGCCGGAACGCGTGCGGTTCGCGGCGGTCGTGGCGGGGGTCGGGCTGACCGCCGTGGCGACCTCGTGCGCGGGTCCGATCGCGTTCATCGCGCTGTCCGCCCCGCAGATCGCCCGCCGCCTCACCGGTGTCCCCGGTCCCAACGTGCTGCCCGCCGCCCTCACCGGCGCCCTGCTGCTGTCCGCCTGCGACTGGATCGCCCAACAGGGCTTCACCGGAACGCAGTTGCCGGTCGGCGTGCTCACCAGTGTGGTCGGCGGCGGCTATCTGGCCTGGCTGCTGGCCCGCGAGTGGCGCGGAGGCCGCGGATGAGCCGCCTTCCCTCGCCGCCGGACGCCGTACGCGGCCTGTTAACGAGCCGCCCGCGCTGACCCCCTCTTCTCTTCCATCCCTCACGGAGCATCCTCATGAGCGCCACCCTGCTGTCCAGACCCGACGCCGCTTCCCTCCGCACCGACGCCGAATTCCGCCGTATCACGGCCGAGTTGACCCGCCGCGGCTTCCTCGGCGGCCTGGCGACCAGCGCCGCCCTCGTCGGCCTCGCGGGCTGCGGCACCTCCACCGGCCACGGCGGCGCCCCTGCCTCCGGCGGCCCCTGGAGCTTCACCGACGACCGCGGCACCCGCGTCGACCTGCCCGCCCGCCCGAAGCGCGTCGCGTTCCTCACCGACTCGGTGACCGCCGCGCTGTGGGCCGCCGGAGTGCGCCCGGTCGCCGCGTTCGACAGCGGCCAGGGCATCGTCCCGGCGGTCGGCCTGAACCTCGCCGCCGACAAGTCCGTCATCCAGATCGGCAACAAGGACAACGAACTCGACACCGAGGCCCTCGTCTCCGCCCGCCCCGACCTGCTGATCGACGCGATCCAGGCGGACGGCACCCTCCAGACGCTCAGCGGCAACCCGAAGATCAAGGACCTCGCGCCGGTCGTCGGCATCGACATGTACCAGCCGGTCGAGCACATCGTCGGCCAGGCCGACCGCCTTACCACCGCGCTCGGCGCCACTCCCGCCGACGCCGCGGCCCACCGCGCGTACCAGGCCGCCCAGGCCAAGCTGCGCGCGGCGGTCGCCGCCAACCCCGGCCTGCGCGTCGGCTTCGTTTTCGACCTCGGCCCCAACGGCATCGGGGTGATGAACCCGGCGACCTGGGCGGTCCTGAAGACCGTCAAGGCGCTCGGCATGAAGCTCGTGCCGGTCGCGGGCGGCAAGGACAACACCTACAGCCAGGCGGTCAGTTGGGAGAACGTCACGGGCATCCCCGCCGACCTGATGGTCTGGGCGGTCAGCGACCCGCTGCCGACCGAGCCGGTGTGGAAGCGCGTCCCCGCGGTCGCGGCCGGGCAGTTGTGGAAGCCCGACATCCGTTCCTGGTACGCGTACTCCTGGGCCAACTTCGCCACCCTCCTGGAGGGCCTGGCCGAACACGTCGCCTCCGCGAAGCCGGGCGTCGGCCCGAAGGGCTCCGTGGCGTGACCACGCAGGCTTGAAGACGGCTGCATCGAGCCCTCCGGCGGCGTTCGGTCCGGACGCCGCCGGGTCCGCCACCGCGCGTAGGATCGGCCCACATGACATCCAAAGTGCTGATCGCCGGAGGCGCTGGGTACATCGGGAGCACCATCGCCTCGGCGCTGGAGGACGCGGGCACGACCCCGGTGATCCTGGACAGCCTCGTCACCGGGCGCCCGGAGTTCGCGGCCGGACGGCCGTTCTACGAGGGCGACATCGCCGACGGCGCGCTGGTCGACCGGATCTTCGCCGAGCACCCGGAGATCTCGGCGGTGGTGCACTGCGCGGCGCTGATCGTCGTCCCCGACTCGGTCGCCGATCCGATCGGCTACTACGACGCCAACGTCGTGGCGAGCCTCCGGTTCGTGCGCCACCTGCTGCGCAACGGCTGCCACCGCATGGTCTTCAGCTCCTCCGCCGCCATCTACGCCGCCGCCGACGACCTCACGGTCGACGAGGGCTCGCCGCTCGCGCCACAGAGCCCGTACGCCAGGACGAAGGCCGTCTGCGAGGAGATGTTCGCCGACATCGCCGCGACGCAACCACTGCGAGTGCTGTCGCTGCGCTACTTCAACCCCGTCGGCGCCGACCCGAAGATGCGTACCGGCCTGCAACTCCCGCGTCCCACCCATGCGTTGGGCAAGATGATCGAGGCGTACGAGCAGGGCGTGCCGTTCCTGATCACCGGGGACGACTACCCGACGCCCGACGGCACCGGCATCCGCGACTACGTCCACGTCTGGGACCTGGCAACGGCCCACGTCTCCGCGATCGACCGCTTCGACGCGATCCTCACCGGCGACGTCACGTCCACCGCGATCAACCTGGGCACCGGCAGCGGCACGACGGTTCGCCAACTCCTCGACGCGTTCAACCGCGTGGCCGACGCCCCGATCGCCTCGCGGACGGCCCCGCGCCGCCCCGGTGACGTCGCGGGCGCCTGGACCCGCACGGACCGCGCGCACCGGCTGCTGGGCTGGCGGCCGTCCTTCACGGTGGAGGACGGCATCCGCGACTCCCTCCACTGGTCCCCCCTCCGCCCGAGCCGCCTCCCCGGCAGCTGACCCTCCGGGAATCGCTTGTCACCCCCTTGCTTCCGACAACGACTTCGTCAATGTGGGTTGTTGCCGGAGACAAGGGGGTGACAAGCGATGTGGCGAGGGTGGGAACCGGCGTGCTCGTGGGCAGGCATCGGGGCGGGGTGACGTTCGGGAGGGCTCGTGGCGGCGTACGACGGGATCGCAGACTGGTACGAGAACGAGTTCCTGGGGCGCGGGCCCTCGGGCGAGGGGGACGGGCATCCGCTGGGGCTCGGGCCGCTGCTGGGCGGGTTGCTCGGTGAGGGCGACGGCACCTGTCTGGAGATCGGCTGCGGGACCGGGGTTCACGCGCGATCCGTAGTGGAGTTGGGGTGGACGCCGGTGGGCGTCGATCTGTCCGCCCGCATGCTGCGGTACGCGGGCGGGCGGCTGCCGATCGTGCTGGGGGACGCCGCGCGGCTGCCCGTGCGCGACGCCTCCGTTCCGGCCGTGATCGCGGTGATGGTCCACACCGACCTGCCGGACTACGCGGCGGTGCTGCGGGAGGTGGCGCGTGTGCTGCGGCCCGGCGGGCGGTTCGTGCACGTCGGGGTGCACCCCTGCTTCTGCGGCGGGTTCGCCGACCGCGCCGACCCGGACGCCGTCGTCGTGCGCCCCGGGTACCTGGACGGGCACTGGACCAAGGAGTCGTGGACGGACGCGGGCCTGCGGGACAAGGTCGGCGCCAGTCACTGGCCGTTGCCCGCGCTCCTGACGGGGTTCGTGGACGCGGGGCTCGTCCTCGAACGGTTCGCCGAGGGCGGCGCGCCCACCCCGGCTGTCCTCGGCGTTGTGGCGACCAAGCCGGATCGCGTGGGCTGAACGACCACCGAGGCGGGGCTAGGCGCGGGCCGGGCCGCGTGCGAGGCGGCGGGTCAGGAGCGCGTACAGGCCGGCCGTCAGCAGGATGCCGACCGGCAGGGACAGGTCGATCCCACCCGCCGCCCGCGCCACCGTGCCGGTGTAGACGGTGGTGGCCAGGCACTGCGACGCCGCCCCGGCGCCGATGACCAGGGCGACGGCGCCCGCCCAGTTGACGCCGCCGGAGTACCAGAACGGGCTGCCGGGGGACTCGTCGGTGAGCGCCCGGCCGTCGTAGCGGTTGCGGCGCAGCAGGATGTCGGTGGCGTAGACGGCGATGGACGGCCCGAGGAGCGCCACCATCAGCTGGAGCATGTTGTCGACGGTGTCGAGGAAGTCGGAGACGAACAGCGCGTACAGGGTGAGCGCGATGCCGAGCGTGCCGTCCAGCGCCACGCTGCGCGACCTGCGGATCCGCATCCCGACCGCTTGCAGGGCGAGGCCCGAACTGTAGGCGGTCATCGCGTTGTTGGCGACCGCGCCCAGGATGATGGCGAGCAGGAAGACCGGGTGGAACCAGCCCGGCGTGATCGTCTCCAGCGCGGTCTGCGGGTCGGTCATGTCGATCGCGGTCCCGGCCAGCGCGCCCAGCGCGGTGAACAGCACGCTGGGCACGAACGCCCCCAGCGCGGTCCAGCCGGCCACCGCCCGGGACGAGGTGGCGGACGGCAGGTAGCGGGAGAAGTCGGCGCTGTTGCTGTACGACAGTGGTGCTGAGGCGACGACGGCCACCCCGGCGGCGAGCGTGGCCCACAACTCGGTGCCGTGCAGGCCGTGTTGGGACCGGTATCCCCAGTGGGTGTGCGCCAGCACGTATCCCGCGAGCACCACGAACGCCACGGTCAGCGCCAGCGACAGCGGCGGGTACAGCCGCACGATCGTGCCGTGCCCGTAGACGCTGATCGCCAGCGTCGCCACCGCGATGGCCACCGTGACGGCGAGCTTGGTCCCGGTGCCGGGGTGGACGCCGAGCTTGGCCAGGAAGCTGAACGCGGCGAGCGCGGCGGCGGCCCAGTTCAGCGCGAGGTAGCAGACGCTGACGAACCAGCCGGTCAGCGCGATGTTGGCGCGGTTGCCGCGGATGCCGAACATCGCCCGCGTGATCACCTCGCTGGGAGTGCCGGACGCGGGGCCGCTGATGGCGAGCAGGCCGACCAGCAGCCAGGCGAGGTTGCCCACCACGACCACGGTGAGGGCCTGCCAGAGGGTGAGGCCCATCAGCACCAGACCGCCGCCGACGACCAGGTTGAGGTAGCTGACGTTGGGTGCCGCCCACACCGCGAACAACTGGCGTGCGGTGCCGTGGCGTTCGGAGGGCGGGATGAAGTCGATGCCGTGGACCTCAACGCCGCCGGCCCGGTCGGTCTCCGGTCGCGCCGGGAGGACGGCCGGCGGTTCGGTGCGCGGGGGCTCCGGGGTGGTGGGTGCCATGGGGCCTCCTGGGGGCGGCGGGGACCGGCGGGTTGTTTATTGGTCGCACAGCCAATAGCATCGCCGGTATGCCGTCAAGTACTTCCGCTACTTCCGCCAAGCGGATCAGGAAATCCCCCGCGGCCCGCCGGACCGAGATCGTCGGCTCGGCCCGGGCCGTGGCACTGGACGAGGGGCTGGAGTCGATCACGCTGCGACGCATCGCCGACGACCTCGGGGTCCAGCCCGGTCTGATCAGCCACTACTTCCCGGCGGTGGAGGAACTCGTCGCCCGGGCCTTCGGCGAGGCGGCGACGGCGGAACTGGACAAACTGCTTCCGGGGACGGGGACGGGGACGGGGACTTCGGACGGGGGCGACTTCGGGGGCGGTGACGCGGCCGGCGTCGGCGCTGACAGGGGCAACGGCGACGGCTCGGACGACGCGGGCGGGCCCACGGACGGGGCCGGACCTACGGACGCCGACGCACCCACGGACGGGATCCGGCTTCCCGGACCGGACCGTCCCGCGGTCGGGGTGGAGGCGCCACCCCTCGACCGCCTCGCCGCCTTCTTCGCCCAGACCACCGGCGAGGAGTACGACGCCATGAGCCGCCTCTGGCTCAACGCCCGCTACCTGAGCCGCCACCGCCCCGCCCTGCGCGAACAGGTCCTCAAGCAGGAGGAGTTGTGGCGCGGCCGCCTGGTGGAGGTCATCGGGGCGGGCGTCGAGGAGGGCGTGTTCACCACCGCCGACCCCCTGATCACCGCGATCCAGATCCTCGTGGTGATGGACGGGCTCGCCGCCCACGCCAACACCGACCGGGGGGAGCGCCCCGCCGCGGTGAACGACCTCGCCGCGACGACGGCGGAACGCGAACTGGGCCTGCCGCGCGGCACGCTCGCGGAACGGGCGCGGGCGATGACACTGGACGCGATGGCACCAGACGCGATGGCACCGTACACGGCGACAGCGTGACGCCCTCCCCCTGACCGCGCGCCGCCCTTCCACCCCCGCGCCCGCGACCCCCGTGCCCACACCCCCGTACCCCCCAAGGAGCCGACCGTGTCCCCCGAACTCGTCCTGCTCTCCGCCCGGTTGCTCGACCCCGTCACCGGCGCGTTCCTGCCGCACACCGCGCTGGCCGTGGCGGACGGGCGGATCGCGGCGCTCGGGGACGACCGCGAGATGCGGGCGCTGGCCGACGCGCGCACCACCGTGATCGACCTCAGGGGCGCGGTCGTCACCCCCGGCCTCGTCGACGGCCACACCCACCCCGTCACCGGTGCCGAACGCACCCGGGGCGCCGACCTGTCCGGCTGCCCGGACCTGCCCGCCGTCCGGGCCACGCTGGAACGCGAGGCCGCCGCGCTGGCGCCCGGGGAGTGGCTGCGCGGCTGGGGACTCGACCCCAACGTCTTCGGCGATCAGCCGGTCGCCGCCGCCGGACTCGGCGAGGTCTTCGCCCGCGTCCCGGCCGCCGTCGACCTCTTCGACGCGCACTCGATGATCGCCAGCCCCCGCGCGCTCGAACTCGCCGGTGTCGACGGGCCGCGCGACTTCGGCCAGGCCTCCGAGGTGGTGTGCGACGCGGAGGGGCGGCCGACCGGGCTGTTGCTGGAGGACGCCGCGTGCGCGCTGGTGGAACGGGTCGCGCCGCAGCCGGACGCCGACGAAGTGCGGGCCCGCGCCGCCGAGGTGCTGCGCGGCATGGCGGCGAGCGGCCTGACCGGCACGCACGCGATGGACGCGGGCGGCGAGACCCTCGCCGTCTACACCGCGCTCGACCAGGACGACGCGCTCGACCTGCGCATCCGCGTCGCCCCCTGGTGCCAGCCGGACACCGGGGCGGAGGGGCTGGAGGAGCTGGTACGGGCGCAGGGCCGCGGCGGTCGGCTGTGGCGGATCGACGGCGTGAAGCTGTTCATGGACGGCACGATCGACAACGGCACCGCGTGGCTCGAACACCCCGACTGCCACGGCCAGTCCACCCACGCCTTCTGGCCCGACCCGCAGGCGTACACCCGCACCGTCGACCGCCTGCACCGGGCCGGGGTGCCCACCGCCACGCACGCCATCGGGGACGCGGCGGTACGGCACGCGCTGGACGCGATCGAGAAGGCCAGGGCCGGCCGGCCCGCGGCCACCCGGCACCGCGTCGAGCACATCGAGACCGTGCCGGACGACACCGTCGAGCGGTTCGCCGCGCTGGACGTCATCGCGTCCATGCAGCCCACGCACTGCTGCGAGTTCACCCGCGCCGACCACACCGACAACTGGTCGCGCAGGCTGGGCGAGCCGCGCGCGTCGCGGGCCTGGCGCTGCCGCGACCTGTGGGACGCGGGCGCCACCGTGGTCCTCGGCTCCGACTGGCCCATCGCGCCCTACCCGCCGCTCGCGGTGATGGCCGGTGCCCGCCACCGCCGCCCGGCCCGCGACCTGACCCAGCCGCCGCACGGCCCGGGGCAGGCGCTCACCCCGCTGGAGGCGCTCCAGGCGGTCACCGTCAACCCGGCCAGGGCGGCGGGCGAGGAACACGAGGCGGGCCGCATCGCTCCCGGCCACCGCGCCGACCTGACGGCCTTCGCCGACAACCCGCTCACCGTCCCCGACACCGACCTCGCCGCCCTCCCGGTCCTCCTCACCGTCCTCGCAGGCCGCCCGACCCACCGCGCCCCGACGCTCTGAGGTAGCTTGCGCGGCAAGGGAGTCGCGTCGCGGCAGGGCGGCCCCGGCGGTGCCGGACGGCGGGGGTGGCATGGAACTGGAGCCTCGGCGGCTTGTCGTGTTGTGTGCGGTCGCGCGGGCGGGTGGGATCGCGGCGGCGGCGCGGCTGCTGGACCTGACGCCCTCCGCCGTGTCGCAGGCCGTGCGGAAGCTGGAGGACGCGGCGGGCGTGCCGCTGCTCGACCGGTCGGGCGGCCGCGCCGAACTGACCGTCGTCGGGGCGCG
Organism: Streptantibioticus parmotrematis; assembly: GCF_019890615.1. Lineage (GTDB taxonomy): Bacteria > Actinomycetota > Actinomycetes > Streptomycetales > Streptomycetaceae > Streptantibioticus_D > Streptantibioticus_D parmotrematis. Next base: position 35,272 of record NZ_JAINVZ010000012.1, read on the forward strand.
GTTGGCGGAACGCGGCGCCCGGATCGCCGACGAAGTGGCCGCGGCGGAACGCGATCTGACCGGCACCGGGGACGGGCCCAGGGGCCCGGTCGCCGTCGGCGCCACGGCCGCCGTGCTCTCCTCGCTCGCCGCCCGCGCCGTCGCCCAGGCCTCCGTCCGCCACCCCGGACTGCGTCCCGCGCTCAAGGAAGTCTCCGGCGCGGAAGGACTGCGCGAGGTGCGCCGGGGCACGCTGGACCTCGCGGTGCTCACCTGCGACGGCGAACACCGGCCCGAACCGCCGGACGGCTGCGGCCTGTCGGTGCTCTTCCGCGACCAGTACCGCCTGGGCGTCCCCGCCGCCTGGCCGCAGCCCGCCCCGGACGACCCCGCCTCGCTCGGGGACCTGCCGTGGATCACGGCGCCCGAGGACTCCGCGCGCGGCAGGGCCCGCGCCCGGCTCGCGGCGCGGCACGGCTGGGGCCCGCCGCCGGTGGCGCACGAGGCGGCCACCTGGTCGGCGGTCTCCGCCATGACCGCCGCCGGACTGGGCGCGGTCGTCCTGCCGACGGCGGTGGCCTCGCGCACACCGGGCCTGCGGATACTGCCGGCCGAGGTCCCGGGCCGCTACGAGGCGGTGGTGGTCCACCGCACCACGCCCTCGGGTCCGCCGCCCCCCGTGCTGGCGGTGATGGGCACGCTGGCCGCGACCGTGGCCGGGGTGGCGGAGGAACTCTTCGACGCCGGTCTGCTGGAGGTCGAACCGACGGTGTTCCGGACCTTGGACTGACCTGAGGGGAACGCGTTCAGGGCGCGGGCCGCCGGGCCAACTCGCCCACACCGGACAGGAATCGGCGCACCGCGGCCGCCTCCGTGTCGTCCATGCCGCGCAGCAACTCCACCGTGCCGCCGATCAACGGACCGAAGAACGACTCCCCGAGCGCGACCGCCGCCGCGCTCACCCGCAGCCGCACCCGCCGCCGGTCGGCGCGGTCCCGTACCCGCTCGACGTGACCGAGCCGTTCCAGACGGTCGATGACGGCGGTCGTGCCTGCGGAGTTGAGGCCGAGTTCGGCGCCGAGCAGGCCCGGGGTGGCGGGCGTGCCCGCGCGTTCCGCGTCGAGCAGGCAGATCAGGGCGCGCACGTCGGTGCCGTGCATGCCGTGGCGACGCGCGAACTCGGCCTGCGCCAGCACCAGTTCGACCGTCACTTGGCGCAGCAGGTGGACGGTCTCCAGATCCGTGTCGCGCCCGCCGCCGCTCGCCGCCTCCATCGTCCGCGCCTCCCCTGTGTCCTCGTTCGCGCGTACTCTCTCGCTCAACGAGATTATCGCTCAGCGAGCTTTCTGCTCAACGAAGCCCGAACGAAGCCCGAACCAAGCCCGACGAAGCCTGATGAAGCCTGATGAAGGGAACGGCGGACCATGGCCGACATGACGACGGAGCGGTTCCTCGCGGCGTACGACGAGGTGCTGGCCGGATGGGGCGACGGCCTTGAGACGATCGACGTCCCGACGCCGTACGGCACGACCCGGGTCAACGCGCTCGGCGCGCCCGCCGCCCCGCCGCTGCTCCTGCTGCCCGGCGGGAACGGCGCGACCTCGGCGTCGTGGTACGCGAACGCGCCGGTGTGGGCCCGTACCCACCGCGTGCTCGCCGCCGACCTCGTGGGCGCCCCGGGCCGCAGCGTGCCCGGTGCGCGGCCGGTGCGCGGCCGGTGCGCGGCGTCGACGCCCTCACCGGCTGGCTCGACGCCCTCACCGAAGGGCTCGGCCTGCGGTCCCTGACGCTGGGCGGCCACTCCTACGGGGGCTGGATCGCGCTGCATTACGCGCTGCGGGCGCCGCGTGGACGGGTGGAACGGCTGGTGCTGATCGACCCGACCCAGTGCTTCGCGGGCTTCCGCCCCGGCTACCTGGCCCGCGCCCTGCCGATGCTGCTGCGGCCCACCCCGCGCCGGGTGCGGTCCTTCCTGGCCTGGGAGACGCGCGGCGCCGCGCTCGACCCCGGGTGGCTGCGGCTCCAGGAGGCGGCGGCGGGCTTCCCGGCGGCGCGTCCGGCGACCGGCCCGCGCCCGGAGGCCGAAGGGTTCCGGGCGCAGACGCTGGTGGTGCTGGCCGGGCGGGGCCGGGCGCAGGACCCGGTGCGCGCGGCGAGGGGCGCGACCCGCGCGTTGCCGCACGCCGAAGTGGTCACCCTCCCCGACGCCACCCACCACACTCTCCCGCACCACGCCCCGGCCGCCCTCGACGAGGCGGTGAGCCGCTTCCTGACGGGGAGTGCGTGACCCCGCCCCAACGCCCCAACCCGCGAACGCCCCAACCCGTGAACACCCGAACCCCCGAACACACGGAAAGCGGGCCCCGGGGTCAGCACGATCCCGGAGCCCGCCCGCTTCTCACCGCGCCAGGCGCAGGCGCCTACTTCTTCTTCTCGTCCTTCGCCGCCGGCTTGCGCAGGCTCAGGTGCAGCTCCCGCAGCCGGTCCTCGCCGACCGTGCTGGGCGCGCCCATCAGCAGGTCCTGCGCGGTCTGGTTGAGCGGGAACGCGATCGTCTCGCGGATGTTGGGCTCGTCGGCCAGCAGCATCACCATGCGGTCGACGCCCGGGGCGATGCCACCGTGCGGCGGGGCGCCGAAGTGGAAGGCGCGCAGCATGCCGCCGAACTCCTGCTCCACCGTCTCGCGCGAGTAGCCCGCGATCTCGAACGCCTTGTACATCACGTCCGGCTCGTGGTTGCGGATCGCGCCGGAGGACAGCTCGACGCCGTTGCACACGATGTCGTACTGCCAGGCGAGGATGTCCAGCGGGTCCTTGGTCTCCAGCGCTTCGAGACCGCCCTGCGGCATGGAGAACGGGTTGTGGCTGAACTCGATCTTCCCGGTCTCCTCGTCCCGCTCGAACATCGGGAAGTCGACGATCCAGCAGAAGCGGAAGACGTTCTCCTCGAACTGCCCGGCGCGCTTCGCCGCCTCGACCCGGACCGCGCCCATGATCTTCGAGACCTCGTCGAACTCGCCCGCGCCGAAGAAGACGGCGTGCCCGGGCGCGAGGCCGAGGGCGTCGGTGAGCTTCTTGACGTCGTCCTCGGTGAGGAACTTCGCGATCGGGCCGCTCAGTTCGTTGCCCTCGCCGACCCGGACCCAGGCCAGGCCCTTGGCGCCCTGCGAGACCGCGTACTCGCCGAGGCCGTCGAAGAACTTGCGCGACTGGCCCGCGGTGTCCGGCACCGCCAGCGCCCGCACGTGCTTGCCGGCGAACGCCTTGAAACCGGAGTCGGCGAAGACCGCGGAGACGTCGACCAGCTCCAGCGAGGTGCGCAGGTCCGGCTTGTCGTTGCCGTACTTGAGCATCGACTCGCGGAACGGGATGCGCGGGAACGGGGAGGTGACGTGCCGCCCGCCGCCGAACTCCTCGAACAGGTCGGTCATCACCTTCTCGATGACCTGGAAGACGTCCTCCTGCTCGACGAACGACATCTCGACGTCGAGCTGGTAGAACTCGCCCGGCGAGCGGTCCGCGCGGCTGTCCTCGTCGCGGAAGCACGGCGCGATCTGGAAGTAGCGGTCGAAGCCCGCGATCATCAGCAGCTGCTTGAACTGCTGCGGGGCCTGCGGCAGCGCGTAGAAGGTGCCGGGGTGGACGCGCGAGGGCACCAGGAAGTCGCGGGCGCCCTCCGGCGAGGTGGCCGACAGGATCGGGGTGGCCATCTCGTTGAAGCCCAGGTCCGTCATCCGCCGCCGGATCGAGGCGATCACGGCCGAGCGCAGCATGACGTTGCGGTGCATGCGCTGGCGGCGCAGGTCGAGGAAGCGGTTGGTCAGCCGCATCTCCTCGTTGGCGTTGTCCTCGGGGAAGACCGGGAAGGGCAGCGGGTCGGCGGCGCCCAGCACCTCGACCGCGGTGACCTCGACCTCGATCCCGCCGGTCGGCAGCTCCGGGTTGACGTTCTCCGCGCTGCGGGCGACCACCCGGCCGTCCACGCGCAGCACCGACTCCTTGGACTGCCGGTCCAGCGCCTCGTAGGCGGGGGTGCCCGGGTGGGCGATCAGCTGGACGACGCCGTAGTGGTCCCGCAGGTCGATGAAGAGGATGCCGCCCAGGTTGCGCCGGTTGTGCAGCCAGCCCGACAGCCGTACCTCAGTGTCGACGTCGGTGGCGCGAAGCTCACCGCAGGTGTGGGACCGGTACCGATGCATCGTCCATCCAAGTCGTGGGGTCGCGGGCCGAGCGGTGCGGCCACTCGCGGAACTCCCGCAAGGGTACCGCCCGGCCCCCGCGCCCCACGCGGCCGTTCCCGGCACCCGGCGCCGCCCGGCCGCCACGGGGACGGCCCGGCACCGCGTGCGCGATCACCACGGACCAGTACATACTGGGCGAATCCTCATCAAAGTAGGGAACGATGCACACGGAGGGCGCCACCCCGCCGCTCGGGGCCCAGGACGTGCTGGCGGCCGTCGGCACCGGACTTTGGCGTTGGGACAACTCCACCGGCACGGTCGCGCTGGACGAGCAGGCCGCCGAGCTGCTGGGCCTGCCGCCCGGTCCGCGCACCGTTCACTCGTCCGTGGTCCGCGGGCGGCTCAACGCCGAGGACTACGTCGACCTCAACTCCGCCGTCTCCCTCGGGCTCGCCGAGGGCACCGTCGCCGAGGCCCGGCTGCGGGTCGTCGGGGACGACGGCAAGGTGCTGCGGATGCTCCACACCCGGCTGCGCTGGCTGCGCGACGACTCGGGCCGCGAACCCACGCTCGCGGTGGGCACGCTGTCCGAGATGCCGGAGCGGGGCCGCTTCCGCCGCGCCACCGACGTCGAGCGGCGCTCCCGGGAGGCGTTCCTGCTGGACGCCGGGCGGGCGCTGGCCGAGGCGGACTCCACCGCCGAGGTGCTGCGGGTCGCCGCCTCGCTGTCGATGCCCGGCTTCTCGCCGGACGGCCTCGCGGTCTTCGCCCGGGAGGGCGAGCGGCTGCGGATCATCGGCCACCACGGGCACCGGCAGGGCGACGAGCAGCCGTTCCTGGAGATGCCGATCGGCACCGACTACCCGGCCGCCCTGGTCACCCGCACCGGCCGGGCGATCTACCTGCCGAGCCCCGAGACGTACAAGGAGCGCTTCCCGGCCACCTGGCCGCTGATCGAGCCGCTCAACCGCTCCTCCTGGGCGTTCCTGCCGCTGGTGGTCGCGGGGCAGACGATCGGCGCGTGGCTGGCCGCGTTCCGCGACCCGGTCGCGTTCACCCCCGACGAGCGCTCGGTGCTGACCACCGTGGCCCGGATGCTCGCGCAGGCGCTGTCGCGCGCCCACCTCCAGGAGTCCGAACGCGAGCTGTCCGACGGCCTCCAGCGCACGATGATGCCCACCCACAAGCGGGACATCGCCGGGATGACGCTGGCCGCCCGCTACGTGCCGACCGGCGGCGGCCTGCAGATCGGCGGCGACTGGTACGACGTGATCGACCTGCCGTCCGGCCGCACCGCGCTGGTCATCGGGGACGTGCAGGGCCACGACGTGCGGGCGGCGGGGCTGATGGGCCAGCTGCGCATCGCGCTGCGGGCGTACGCCTCCGAGGGCCACCGGCCGGACGCCGTGCTCTCGCGCGCCTCCCGCTTCCTGGCCGGGCTGGCGGCGGGCGACGAACGGGACCGGGCCGAGCGGGAGCGCGCCGCGCGCGGCGGCGGGGGCCTGGAGAGCGGCGACCTGGACGACCAGCGCTTCGCGACCTGCTTGTACCTGGAGGTCGACCCGGCCACCGGCATGCTCGACATCGCCCGCGCCGGCCACCCCGACCCGGCGATCCGGCTCGGCGACGGGACCACGATCGTGCGGCACACCCCCGGCGGGCTGCCGCTGGGCGTCGACCCGGACGCCGACTACCCGACGACCAGCATCGCGCTGGACGCGGGCGAGGTGCTGCTGGTGTGCACCGACGGGCTGCTGGAGACCGGCGGCCACGACCTGGACAGCGGCTGGCAGCGGGTCATCGACGTGCTGTACGGGGGGCCCACCGACGACCTGGAGGCGCTCGCCGACGCGCTGATCGCCGCGGTGCACGGCCCGCCCTCGCACCACACCACCGGCCCGCTCGCCGACCGCCGCGAGGACGACGTGGCGCTGCTGCTCCTGCGGCGCGGCGACGCGGAGGACGGACTGGCGTTCCCGCCCCGGCGCACGGTGCTGACCATCGGGCAGGACGAGCCCCGGCAGATCAGGGGCGCCCGCGACGAGGTGCGCTCGGTGCTGCACGACTGGGACGACCCGGAGCAGGTGGACGCCGCGGTGCTGCTGGCGTCCGAGGTGATCACCAACGTGCTGGTGCACACCGACGGGGACGCGCTGATGACGCTGGAGGTGCTGGGCCGCCCGCTCTGCCGCCGCCTGCGGATCGAGGTGGCCGACGCCAGCGACGAGATGCCGCACGTCAGGACGCCCGGCGAGCTGGCGTCCTCCGGCCGCGGCCTGGTGATGATGGACGTCCTGGCCGACGCGTGGGGGGTGCGGCCCAGGGGCCAGGGCAAGTGCATCTGGTTCGAGCTGTACGAGCAGGACGGCAACGGGACGGGGGAGCCCGGTGACGGGGACGCGGTGGGCGGGTCGGCGGGCGGCGCGGCGCCGATGGCCGTGCCGCCCTCTCCCCCCGACGTGGGCTGACCCCGTCGGGGGCTCGTTCAGTCGCCGCGGGCCTCTCAGTCGCCGCGGGCCTCCGCCGGGACCGTGCCGAGGCGGCCCGCCTGGAAGTCCTCGAACGCCTGGGCCAGCTCGGCGTGCGAGTTCATCACGAACGGCCCGTAGTGGAACATCGGCTCCCGGATCGGCAGCCCGCCCAGCAGCACGACCTCGAAGTTCGGGCTGCGCGACTCCTGCGTCTCGTCGGCCCGCAGCGTCAGCGCGTCGCCCGCGCCGAACACCGCGGTCTGCCCGGTGCGCAGCGGCCGGCCGGCGGTGCCCGCGGTGCCGCGTCCGGCCAGCGCGTAGGCGAGGCCGTTGAAGTCGGCCCGCCACGGCAACGTCAGCTCGGCGCCGGGGTTGATCGTGGCGTGGATCATCGTGATCGGGGTGTGGGTGATGCCGGGGCCCTGGTGGCCGTCGATGTCACCGGCGATCAGCCGCAGCAGCGCGCCGCCGTCGGAGGAGGTCAGCAGCTTGACCCGGCCGCCGTCGATGTCCTGGTAGCGCGGCGGCATCATCTTGTGCTCGCGCGGCAGGTTCACCCACAGCTGGAGGCCGTGGAAGACGCCGCCGCTGACCACCAGCTCCTCCGGCGGGGCCTCGATGTGCAGCAGTCCGCTGCCCGCGGTCATCCACTGGGTGTCGCCCCCGTTGATCACCCCGCCGCCGCCGTGCGAGTCCTGGTGCACGAAGGTGCCGTCGATCAGGTAGGTGACGGTCTCGAAGCCGCGGTGCGGGTGCCACGGGGTGCCCTTGGCCTCGCCGGGCGCGTACTCCACCTCGCCCATCTGGTCCATCATGATGAACGGGTCGAGGTGCTGGTAGTCGATGCCGGCGAACGCCCGGCGGACGGGGAAGCCCTCGCCCTCGAAGCCGCTCGGCGCGGTCCCGACCCCCAGCACCGGGCGGGCGGTCGCCTCGGCGGGCGCCGCGACGCGCGGCAGGGTCAGCGGGTTCTCTACGGTCACGGCGGGCATGACGACCTCCTCGATCGTTCGGCGTCCAACTTAGTTGAAAAGTGAACGACCAACAAGGCGTACGTATTCCGTTCCCCCTCGTGGCGTACGGACGCGTGGCATGCGAACGCGTGGCGTACGGACTCGTGGCGTACGAAGGGGAACCGCGGGCCGGTTCAGGGCGGGGCGGGCGCGGGCGGCGGACCGCTCAGCCGTACATCCTGCGCATCGCGAAGTCGACCATCTGTTCGACCGCCTTGGCGTCGAAGACCATCCGGTGGTCGCCCTCCATGTCGAGGACGAAGCCGTACCCGGTCGGCAGCAGGTCCAGCACCTCGGCCCCGGTGATCACGAAGTACTTCGACTCCTTGCCCGCGTACCGCCTCAGCTCCTTGAGCGAGGTGAACATCGGGATCACCGGCTGCTGGGTGTTGTGCAGGGCGAGGAAGCCGGGGTTGTCGCCGCGCGGGCAGTAGATCTTCGAGGTCGAGAAGATCGACTGGAAGTCCTCGGCGGACATCGACCCGGTGGTGAACGCCCGCACCGCGTCGGCCAGCGAGGGCGGCGAGGGCTCGGGGTAGAGCGGAGGCTGGGGTCCGTAGCCCCCGGTGCCGGGTGCCCCTTGCATTCCGGGCATCCCGGTGGGCGGGGCGGAGCCGCCCGCGGCGTTCTGGTCGTAGCCGTACACGCGCTACAGCGTAACGAGTGTCATAGCGGGCCATAGGGGTTGCCTTTTATTACCGGCCGGTAGCATCATGGGAACAGTTAGTCGGTACCAGCCAGTAATGGGGTCACGCCCCTCTAGCAACGGAGCCTTCGAGATGGGCCACTACAAGTCGAACCTGCGCGACATCGAGTTCAACCTGTTCGAGGTCCTCGGCCGCGAGACGATCTACGGCACGGGCCCGTTCGCCGAGATGGACGTGGAGACCGCCAAGAGCGTCCTGGCCGAGATCGCCCGGCTGTCGGAGAACGAGCTCGCCGCGTCCTACGCCGACGCCGACCGCAACCCGCCGGTGTTCGACCCCGAGACCAACACCGCGCCGGTCCCGGCCGCCTTCAAGAAGTCCTTCTCCTCCTACATGGACGCCGAGTGGTGGCGCCTGGGCATCCCGGAGGAGATCGGCGGCACCACCGCGCCGCGCTCCCTGCTGTGGGGCTTCGCCGAGACCATCCTCGGCGCGAACCCGGCGGTGTGGATGTACGCCTCCGGCCCGGCCTTCGCCGGTGTGCTCTACGAGGAGGGCACCGAGGAGCAGCACAAGATCGCGCAGCGGATGACCGACAAGCTGTGGGGCTCCACCATGGTGCTCACCGAGCCCGACGCGGGCTCGGACGTCGGCGCCGGCCGCACCAAGGCCGTCCAGCAGGAGGACGGCAGCTGGCACATCGAGGGCGTGAAGCGCTTCATCACCTCCGGTGAGCACGACATGTCCGAGAACATCGTGCACTTCGTGCTGGCCCGCCCCGAGGGCGCAGGACCCGGCACCAAGGGCCTGAGCCTGTTCATCGTGCCGAAGTACGACTTCGACTGGGAGACCGGCGAGCTCGGCGAGCGCAACGGCGTCTACGCCACCAACGTCGAGCACAAGATGGGCCTGAAGGCCTCCAACACCTGCGAGATGACCTTCGGCGCCAACCACCCCGCCAAGGGCTGGCTGCTCGGCGAGAAGCACGACGGCATCCGCCAGATGTTCAAGATCATCGAGTTCGCCCGGATGATGGTCGGCACGAAGGCCATCGCCACCCTGTCCACCGGCTACCTCAACGCGCTGGAGTACGCCAAGGAGCGCGTCCAGGGCGCCGACCTCGCCCAGTTCATGGACAAGGCCGCCCCCCGCGTCACCATCACCCACCACCCCGACGTGCGCCGCTCGCTGATGACGCAGAAGGCGTACGCGGAGGGCATGCGCGCGCTGGTCCTCTACACCGCGACCGTGCAGGACGAGATCCTGGTCAAGGAGGCCGCGGGCGAGGACGCCTCCGCCTCGCACCGCCTCAACGACCTGCTGCTGCCGATCGTCAAGGGCTACGGCTCGGAGAAGTCCTACGAGCAGCTGGCGCAGTCGCTCCAGACCCTCGGCGGCTCCGGGTACCTCCAGGAGTACCCGATCGAGCAGTACATCCGGGACGCCAAGATCGACACCCTCTACGAGGGCACCACCGCCATCCAGGGCCAGGACTTCTTCTTCCGCAAGATCGTCCGCGACCAGGGCCAGGCGCTCACCGTGCTGTCGGAGGAGATCAAGAAGTTCCTGGCCGACGCGGCCGGTGGCGAGGAGCTGGCCGGTGCCCGCGAGAAGCTGGCGCAGGCCGCGGTGGACCTGGAGGCGATCGTCGGCAAGATGCTGACCGACCTGGCCGCCACCGAGCAGGACGTGAAGTCCATCTACAAGGTGGGCCTGAACTCCACCCGCCTGCTGATGTCCTCCGGTGACGTCGTCGTCGGCTACCTGCTGCTCAAGGGCGCCGCGGTGGCCAACGACAAGCTCGCCACCGCCAGTGAGAAGGACAAGGCGTTCTACCTCGGCAAGGTGGCGGCCGCGAAGTTCTTCGCCGAGACCGTCCTGCCGGGCGTGGGCCTCCAGCGCGCGCAGGCCGAGTCCGTCACCAACGAGCTGATGGAGCTGCCCGAAGAGGCGTTCTGACCCCGCTCGGGCACCTTCCGCTACCGCGTCACGACGGCCCGTTCCCGCTTCCGGGGGCGGGCCGTCGCCGCGTCCTGAGCCACTCCCGCCACTTCTATGCTGGGGACCATGACCCCTCGATTCGACCGTGCCCACACCGATGACCTGATGGCCTTCGTCTCCGCGAGCCCGACGCCGTACCACGCGGTGGCGAGCGCGGCCGCACGGCTGGAGAAGGCCGGGTTCCGGCAGGTCGAGGAGACGGACGCCTGGGACGCGTCGACGGGCGGCAAGTACGTGCTGCGCGGCGGCGCGATCATCGCCTGGTACGTGCCGGAGAACGCCCGGCCCGAGACCCCGTTCCGCATCGTCGGCGCCCACACCGACTCGCCGAACCTGCGGGTCAAGCCCCACCCCGACAGCGGCGCCCACGGCTGGCGCCAGGTCGCCGTCGAGATCTACGGCGGCGTGCTGCTCAACTCCTGGCTCGACCGCGACCTGGGCATCGCGGGACGCCTCGCGCTGCGCGACGGCTCCACCCGGCTGGTGAGCGTCGAGCGGCCGCTGCTGCGCGTGCCGCAGCTCGCGATCCACCTGGACCGCCAGGTCAACGAGGGCATGACGCTGGACCGCCAGCGCCACCTCCAGCCGGTCTGGGGCCTCGGCGACGTCGAGGAGGGCGCCCTGATCGGCTTCCTCGCCGACGAGATCGGGCTCGACGCGGACGAGGTCGTCGGCTGGGACCTGATGACGCACGACGTCCAGCCTCCCGCCTACCTCGGCCGTGACCGCGAACTGCTCGCCTGCGCCCGGCTGGACAACCTGCTGTCGGTGCACGCGGGCACCGCCGCGCTGGCCTCCGTCGCCGGGACCGGCGACCTGCCGTACATCCCGGTGCTGGCCGCGTTCGACCACGAGGAGAACGGCAGCCAGGCTGCCACCGGCGCCGACGGACCGCTGCTCGGCACGGTGCTGGAGCGCTCGGTCTTCGCGCGCGGCGGCGGCTACGAGGACAGGGCCCGCGCCCTGGCCGGCACGGTCTGCCTGTCCTCCGACACCGGCCACGCCGTTCACCCCAACTACGCCGAGCGGCACGACCCGGGCCACCACCCGATGCCCAACGGCGGCCCGATCCTCAAGGTCAACGTCAACCAGCGCTACGCCACCGACGGCGCCGGGCGCGGGGTGTTCGCGGCGGCGTGCGACCGGGCGGGCGTGCCGTGGCAGTCGTTCGTCTCCCACAACGCCATGCCCTGCGGCACCACGATCGGCCCGATCACCGCCGCGCGGCACGGCATCTCCACGGTGGACATCGGCGTCGCGATCCTGTCCATGCACTCCACCCGCGAACTGTGCGGCGCGGACGACCCGTTCCTGCTGGCGCGGGCGCTGCGCGCGTTCCTGGAGAGCTGAGCCGAGGGTGGAGTTCGGTCTGCTCGGCCCGATCACGGTGCTCACCGGGTCGGGGGAGGTCCCGCTGGGCTCCGCCAAGCGCCGCACCGTGCTGGCGTCGCTGCTGCTGCGGCCCAACACGGCTGTCTCCGTGGGCCAGTTGACCGAGACGCTGTGGGGCGACGAGCCGCCCGAGCACGCCCGCACGGTCATCCAGGGCCACGTCTCGCGGCTGCGCGCGGTGCTGACCGCCTCCGGCGCCGACGCGTACGGGATCGAACTCGCCACGCTCTCCTCGGCGTACGCGCTGCGGCTGCCGGAGGAGCTGATCGACGCGCACCGGTTCGCCGAACTCGTCACACTGGCGCGCCGTCAGCACTCCGCGCAGGACGCGGTGTTGCTGCTGCGCGAGGCGCTCGACCTGTGGCGCGGGCCCGCGTTGACGGGTGTCGTGACGACGCCCTCGCTGGGAGCCGCTGCGCACGCGCTGGAGCAGCAGCGGCTGACCGCGGTCGAGGCGCTGGGCGAATCGCTGTGCGCGCTGGGCGAGTTCGACCGCGCGGCGCAGGCGCTGCGGGCGGAGGCGGTGGCACACCCGATGCGGGAGGCGCTGATCGCGGCACTGATGGGGGCGTTGTTCCGGTCGGGGCGGCAGTCGGAGGCGATCGACTGGTTCCACCGCACGCGGCGGCTGCTGGCGGACGAACTGGGGATCGACCCGGGGGAGCGGCTCAGGAGGGTCTACGGGGAGATTCTGCGGGCGGAGGAGGAGCGGGCGGGGGCGGAGGGGGTCGCGGTTGCGGTTGCCGTTGCGGAGGTCGGATCGGGGGAGGGGCTTGCGGAGGTCGGATCGGGGGGCGGGGCTTCGGGGGACGAGGTCCCGGAGGTTGGATCGCGGGACGGGGTCGCTGGGGGCGAGGTGACGGAGGTCCGATCGGGGGGCGAGATCGCTGGGGATGCGGTGACGGAGGTTGGATCGCGGGGTGGGGTGGCGGACGTAGCCGCCTCGTACGTTCCGCGTGAGCCGGCGGCTCCCGTCGTGCCGCTCGCGCGGACCATCCCGTACCCCCTGAACCTACTGCCGCGGCTCCCCCACCCCTTCACCGGCCGCCGGGCCGAACTCGCCGTGCTGGACCGCCTCGCCGGGCTGGCCGAGCCCGCGCCGCCGTCCCCGTTGATCCTGCTGACCGGGCCCGCGGGCTCCGGCACGTCCGCGCTGGCCACGTACTGGGCGCACACCCGCGCCGACGCCTTCCCCGACGGCGTGCTGTACGCCGACCTGTCCACGCCGGACGCCCAACCCCCGTCCGTCCTGCGGGACTTCCTGCTCACCCTCGGCGTCCCGCCCGACCGCCTGCCGGGTTCGGTCCCCGGCGCCGCCGCGCTCCTGCGCTCCCTGACCGCGGGCCGCCGCCTGCTCACCGTGCTCGACGGCGCCGCCGACTCCGCGCACGTGCGCCCCCTGCTGTCGGCTGGCGGCGGCTGCGTGACGCTGGTGACCGGCCACGTCCGCCTCGACGGCCTGATCGTCTCCGAGAACGCGTCACTCCTCCCGCTGCCACCCCTGCCCGGGCCCGACGCCCTCGACCTGCTCGCCGCCCTCCTGGGCCCCGACCGCACCGCCGCCGAGCCCGACGCGACCCGCGAACTCGCCCTCCTCTGCGACCACTTGCCGCTCGCCCTGCGCGTCGCCGCCACCCGGCTGCGCGCCCACCCGGCCCACCCGCTCGCCGACCTCGTCACGGAACTACACGACGCATCACGGCGGTTGGAGCTGCTGTCGCTGGAGGACGTCGGCGTGACCGGCGCCCTCGCACCCGCCCTCGCCCGGCTCTCCCCGGCCGACGCGGACCTGCTGCGCGCCCTCTCCACCGGTGAGGCCCGCCACGCGGACCCCGCCGCGCTCGACCGGCTGGCCGCGCTCCACCTCGTACACCGCACGCCCGAGGGCGACCGCGCCGTGCCGCCCCTCGTACGGCTGCACGCGCGCGGGCCGTCCGGGGCGGCCCGTTAGCCATCCGTTAGGGGCGTTCCCCGGCGGCGTTAGCGGAACGCCAGCCCGCCCGGGCAGAGTCTTCATCAGGAAAGAAACCTGCTGAACACCGCGTGGAGCGACTGACCACCGCACGAAGCCGCGCGCACCTTTTCGGGGAGAACACCATGCCGAAGTCCGCCTCCGCCCGCCTGATCACCCTCGCGACCGTCACCGCGGCCGCCGCGCTGTCCCTGACCGCCTGCGCGGGCGGAGGCGGCGTCAAGGCCAGCGGCCCCGGCGTCTCGGTGGCGCCCTCCGCGTCCACCCAGTCGACCGGCCCCACCACGACGGGTACGGGCACCACCGGTACCGGCGGCACCACGGCCAGCGACACCGCGGACCGCACGACCACGGTGAAGCCGGGCCAGGGCAGCGCCCCTTCCCGTAGCCACACGGGCACGGGAACGACCTCGGCCTCCGGCCTCGCCACCTGCGGCACCTCGTCCATCCGCGTCACCGTGCAGCGGGTCACCCGTCCCATCAACCACGTCGTGCTCCAGGCGACCAACACCTCGTCGCGCGCCTGCGCGCTGTACGGCTACCCGGACCTGAAGTTCAGCGAGCACCAGCAGGCCGTCACCGCCGTGATGGACGGCAGCCAGCCGCAGGCGGTCGTCACGCTCGCCCCCGGCGCGAGCGGCTACGCGTCCGTCATGACCGAGGGCGAGGACACCTACCCGACCGAGCGGGTCTCGGTCATCGGCGTCTACCTCCAGGACCGCTCGGGCGCCGCGGGCGGCCGCCTCGACGCGAAGGTCCCCGGCGCGCCGCTGTACGTGGAGGAGGAAGGCGCGGCCGTCTCGTACTGGCAGCCCACCCTGAGCGACGCGCTGACCTGGTAGCCCCCGCCCGTCACGAAGGCCTCAGCGACCGCCGTTCTCCCCGCTGAGGCCTTCAAGCCGTTCCAGGCCAGGCGCGCAGCGCGTTCCTCCGACCACATCGGAAGCTCACTCGGCGTCCATCCCCGCCAACACCAGCGGGAGCCTGCTCGCGCCGCCTTCCACCACCCGGACCGGTACGCCCCAGTCCTGCTGGTGGACGTGGCACGCGGGATATTCGTTGGCCGGGTCGTCGTCGCAGGACGCGGCCATCGCGGAGACGTGCAGGACGCCCTCGCCGACCTCCGCGTTCAGCGTCAGCTCGCGCGTCAGGTCGGTGCCCGTTCCCTCGCCGGAGGCGAGCAGCTCCGGCGGCGTCGAGCTGACCAGCAGGCGGGTCGAGGGGCCGTAGCGGGTGTCGAGCTTCTGCCCGGCCGGCGCGCTGAAGACCACGTCCAGCCGCAGCGCCCCCGGCGCCACGTCCGTCGCGGGCCGTTGCGTGCGGTGCGCGGCGGACTCCACCCGTACCGCCTCCTCCGGCAGCCGCAGCCGGGTCAGCCGGTGCCGCGCGGACTCGACCACGACCACGTCGCCCTCGACGACGACCGCGGCGGACGGCTCGCGCAGGTCCGTCGCCAGCGTCGTCACCTCGTCGGACGCCGGGTCGTAGCGGCGCAGCGCGTGGTTGTAGGTGTCGCTCACCGCGACCGACCCGTCCGGCAGCGCGGTCACCCCCAACGGGTGCTGGAGCAATGCCTGTTCCGCCGCGCCGTCCCGGTGGCCGAAGTCGAACAGCCCGGTGCCGACCGCCGTACGGATCTCGTAGCCGTCGTCCGCCTTCGCCACGTACCGCAGCGCCGAGGTCTCGGAGTCGGCGACCCACAACCGCGTCCCCGCCGCCGCGAGCCCGGACGGCTGGGCGAACCACGCCTCTCGCGCCGGACCGTCCACCAGGCCCTCGTTGGTGGTGCCCGCCGCCACCGCGACCGTCCCGGCGGCCGGGTCGTACGCCCACAGCTGGTGCGTGCCCGCCATCGCGATCCACACCCGCTCGTCCCACCACGCCACGTCCCACGGCGAGGACAGGTCCACCTCGCGGGCCGGGCCGGAGGTCGGCGACCCCTGCCACCACTGCCTTCCGGTCCCGGCGAGCGTCGTCACCTCACCCGTGGCGAGGTCCACCCGGCGCAGCGCGTGGTTGACCGTGTCGGCGACCACCACCGAGCCGTCCGGCAGCAGTGCCAGCCCCTGCGGCTCGCTGAAGCGCGCGGTGTCCGCCGGGCCGTCGGCGAAGCCGCGCGTCCCCGAACCGATCCCCCGCACGACGGTCTCGCCGTCCGCGTCCAGTTCGACGAGGGCGTGCCGGGTGGAGTCGGAGACCAGGAAGGTGCCGCCGGGCAGGGCGAGCGCCTTGCCGGGGAAGCGCAGGCTGGTCGGCTGCGGCTCCGGCGGCACGTACGGGCCGTCGCCGCGCCGCAGCGTGCCCTTCGCGGCGTGTTCCGCCTCCAGCTCCTCGACCAGCTTCTCGATGGCGTGCGCGTGGCCCTCGCCCGCGTGCTGGGCGACGACGTAGCCCTCGGGGTCGATGACGACGAGCGTGGGCCAGGCGCGGACCGCGTACTGCTTCCAGGTGGCCAGCTCCGGGTCGTCCAGTACGGGGTGGTGCACCCCGTAGCGCTCGACCGCGTCGACGACGGCGGCGTGGTCGGCCTCGTGCACGAACTTCGGCGAGTGCACGCCGACGATCACCACGGTGTCGCGGTGCCGCTCCTCCAGCTCCCGCAGCTCGTCCAGGACGTGCAGGCAGTTGATGCAGCAGAACGTCCAGAAGTCCAGAACGACGATCGACCCGCGCAGTTCGCCCAGGCTCAGCTGCTTGCCGCCGGTGTTGAGCCAGCCGCCGGCGCCGGTCAGCTCGGGGGCGCGCACGCGGGCGCGGGACGGGCGGGGGGTGCCGGGCGAGACGTCGTTCATGCCCACAAGGGTGCCACCCGCGGTAACCTCCCCGCCCCCGCCCCGCCCCGCCCTGTGAGCGACGCCACGCGGCTGCGGGTCGGGGTGGGTACGCGG
The DNA here is from genome assembly GCF_019890615.1 of Streptantibioticus parmotrematis. Classification (GTDB taxonomy): domain Bacteria; phylum Actinomycetota; class Actinomycetes; order Streptomycetales; family Streptomycetaceae; genus Streptantibioticus_D; species Streptantibioticus_D parmotrematis. The sequence goes on from NZ_JAINVZ010000012.1 coordinate 51,816, forward strand.
TGAGCGCGGCGGGCGGCGCGGTCGGGAGGGGCGCGTGCTCAGCCGCGTATGGCGGCGGCGCGCCGCTCCACCTCGTCGACGAACCAGGGCGGGACCTCCCCGGTGGCCCGCAGATGCCGCCGTTCCTCCGCCGACAGCCGCTCGGCCGCCTCGTCGACCGCCAGGGCGTAGTCCATCTTCCGGTCGCTCATCGCGGAACGCCGCACGTCCCCGCCGAGCCCCGTCGAGGTCGGCCCTCCTCCTCCGGCCCGCGCGGAGGCGAGCACGCTGAACCACCCGAAGAACCCGAGCTTGCGGCTGCGTTTGTCGACGTGATCCCGCACAGCGAGCCAGCACAGCCGCTCGTCGGTGACATTGGGCACCCGCTGGTTGTCCCCCATGGCCGTCTCCCCCCGGTAGGCCGGGCACACGACGCGTGCGCCCAATGGGAACTGTACGACGGGTAGTTGACGGGGGAACGGGAGCCGGGCGGGCAGGGCGGAGTTCGACTCCGCCGATAACGAAGCAGCTCAGCAGCGCGCGGGCCACCTGGGGCGGTGCGGTCGGGGGGCGCACTCAAGCCATCGCCGCCGTCACGCGGCCATGATGTGGTCATGACGCCCACGTCCTCCGAACGCCCGTCCCGTCGCCGTTGGCGCTTACCGGAGCCGCCCCTGACCACCGACGACATAGGTGTGGCCGCCCTGCTGTTCCTGTTCGAGGCGTTCGTCTACGTGGGCCGGATGATCGGTTACGGGATGACGCCGGATCCCGACGGGAGCGGCGCGGAGGATCACGCCGCCGCGGTGTGGACCGCGTGGTTCCTGGCCGCGTCGCTCCTCTTCACCGCGGTCGCCGCGTTCTTCAGGGCCAGATTCTGCGCGGTGAGCCAGGCGTTCGCCGTGGCGATGCTGACGATCTTCCTGGCCGCGTCGCTCCACACCCCGCAGCAGCCCCACCCGCAACCACCGCCGGTCATCTATTCCCCGTGCTACAGCGGCAGTGGGACGTGCCATTGAGGTGGGTGCCCAGGAGAGACCCGTCAAGTGGGCAGGCCGGGCTTCCCATCAACCCCATCACGGACGCACGGTGACAGGACTGGACTCCTTCGAGTCTGTCCTTCCCAGCGCGCTGCGCGTCGCGTGTGCGGTCGGCCCCCGTGCTGGCTGGCAGGGGCTCCATCGGCTCATCCTGTCCTTGTACCGCCTGCCCGGACGTGAGCGCCGTCGTGGCCCGTGTCTCGTCACGCTGACGCGAATCGTTCCGGCCCGCGCCCGCCTCTGGAGCGTTCTGAGATCCTGGAGGCCGATCGAGAGGGGCCGCGGGCATGGAGTGGAAGACCCATGGCGAGCGACAGATCTACACCAACAAGTGGGTGAATCTGTGTCTGGTCGACGTTCAACAGCCTGACGGACACCGATGGGAGTACCACGTTGTGCGTCTGCGGCATCTGGCCGTGGCCGCCGTGGTCAACGACCGCCGAGAGGTCCTGATGATGTGGCGGCACCGCTTCATCACCGACTCCTGGGCGTGGGAGCTGCCCATGGGCCTGGTCGAGGAAGGCGAGACTCCGGAGGAGGCGGCGGCCCGCGAGGTCCTGGAGGAGACGGGCTGGCGACCCGGCCCCGTCAAGCCCCTGATCTATGCCGAGCCCGCCAACGGCATCACCGACTCACAGCACCACGTCTTCCGAGCGGACGGCGCGACCTACGCAGGACCGCCCACGGAGAGGAACGAGTCCGACCGCATCGAGTGGGTTCCCCTCTCCGCGGTCCGGGGGATGATCGACCGTCGCGAGATCGTGAGCAGTGGCTCGCTCGTGGGTCTCCTGTACCTGCTCATGGACGAGGCGTTCCACTGACTGGCGGGAGGAGCTCCCGGAGCCGCGCCTCGAAGGCCAGGGCTGAGGGGTCTCGCCTGTACGGGGCCAACTGGCCGTAGAACTCTCTGAGGTGACCCGATACCCGCTCGGACACCACGGCCGAAGCCGATTCGAGCGCTTCCGCGGCGGTGTGACAAGCCTGGTCGAGCTTGCCGTACTTCCCTGCTGTCTGGCACGGCAAAGCCCCCTGCCGGGGATCCCGGAGGGGGCTTTGATCTGCTGTGCACTCGGCAGGATTCGAACCTGCAACCTTCTGATCCGTAGCTAAACAGAGATCGGTCATCAGCGGTCATACAGGCGGTCGGAGGGGTGCTAGTAGGTACTGCTGGGTGTAGCCGGTTGCTGTGGTTGCTGTACTTCGCTGCTGTACCGCAACGGGCCGTGATCAACCCGCACCCTCCCGTCTTCCTATACCCACCACTCGCCCTTGCTCCCATCCCGTCCGCCGTCGACCCACACACCGTGGAGCGGGCGTGGTTCAGGGCGTCAAGGTGGAGCGCGCCACTGTACGAACGACCTTGACGCCCTGGGCCGCGTCTGCTCGGCTCTGCCTGGGTCGATGGTGGACGGGATGGGAGCTCCCCGCATCAGCCACGCTCGGCCGGTACTCGGCAACGGCGCCCCCTGCCATCCCGGAGTCGGCCGATCCCTCGCCGAAGGCACGTCCTTGACCTTGACGCTTCGTACGGTGCTCGACTCATGGCCCCGGCCCATCCTCGTGGGCGGGCGTAGGCGCAGCCGGGGCGGAGCGGGCCGGAGGCAGGAGCGTCGCCCCGAGCGGAGCCGGTAGCCCGCCCGGCGGAGCGGAGCGCAGCCGGGGCTTGATGAGGTAGAGAAACCTGTAACAGCTCTACGGCTGGGGCGAGACGAAGCAAATCGCTTGGATAGCTTCGCCGTCGCCGAAGTGGTGAGTGGTCTCGCCGATCCTGTTCCAGCCGAGCCGCTCGTATAGACGGATCGCGGCGGCGTCCTTCGTCATTACATCGAGGACCAAGCGGAGTTCGTTCGCCCGCGCATACCGCATGGCCTCCTCCACAAGGCGCTTTCCGGTGGCGTTCTCCCGCGCCGCCCGAACCACGAACAGCCTCGCCAGAACGGCCACCCGAGCCTCGTCCTCTCCACTCTGTTCAATCCACAGAGAGACCGCGCCTTCCCCTCTCGGCTCCATCAGCGAGACGTGACCAGTGATCGAACCACCTGACTCGGATACCCAGGCAGCGAGCGTGTCCTCAGAGCTGAGCCAAGCCTGTGGCTCTTCGACGCCCTCCACCGGATAGCCATCGGTCTCGTGGACTTCGACCAAAGCCTTCGCAGCACCGGCCAGATCAGTCGGTTCGAAAGGGCGCACGACGACGGAACTCACCTGACAAGTCCTCACTTCTCGACGGGCATTTCGTAGAGCAAGCCGGTTCTGTCGGCACGGTGGACGTAGCGCGACACCTCGAAGGGAACCCCGTCTTGGTCGCAGCTCGTGTGGAGAACTTCCAGCACAGGAACGCCTGGCAGGAGGTCAAGGGCTCGCGCCTCGTCGGGGGTCGGCATGCGGGCGCTGATCTCGTCTCTGACGGTGGTCATGATGTGGCCCAAGTCTTCGAGACGGCCGTAGATGCCGTCCTTCCCCGTCTTGGCCTGCATGAGCAAGGTCCCTTGAGCTTCCTCCCAACGCAGATATGTCGAGACGATCTGCACGGGTTCGTCGTTCGCGAAGTAGTGGTTCTCGCGGTGGACCACGCTCTCCTCGTCTGCGGGCACCTTCAGCCGCTCAGCGATGTCGGCTGGCGGCGTCTCGCGCGCGATCGATGGAACATCGATCCTCGGGATCTTTCCCTGGCGCTGGCACTCCAGCCGGAACGGCGTAAGACCGGTGGCACGGTTCTTGATCGAGTAGCGGTCACTCCCGAATCGGAAGAGCCGCTGAGGCTCACGCACGAAGACGCCCTTGCCGTGCTTGGCGGTGACAAGGCCCTGCTCCGCAAGCAACCGGACAGCCTCTCGGGCCGTGTTGCGGGCTGCGCCGTACTCCTCTGCGAGGGCCCGCTCCGACTTCAGCTTGTCCCCGCCTCGGAGTGCTCCACTCTCGATCTGACGGCGGAGATCTTCTGCGATACGCCTGCTCGGAGGCGGTGAAGGGGGCGGGGTGGCCTGCGTCATGCCTCCACTCTAGCAACTGGCTCAAGCCAGATGCTTGACCCATGGCGCGGCACTGTGCTCAACTGGCTTAAGCCAGTAAGTGGCTCAAGCCAGTTGGGCGCTCCCTTGAGGTGCGTCCCCAACCGCAGGAGAGACGCAATGCCGTCCTTCAAGATCGACCTTTCGACCGCTGTCGTGTTCGTGGCGACTGCGCCGGAACCGAAGATGGTCAACAAGAAGACTGGGGAGCGTGCGGTGGACCGGGAGACCGGTGCGGACCTTTCGACTGTGGGTCTGCTGATCTCGGATGAGGGGGAGGGGAACCTCTACCAGGTGACCATCCCGGAGACCGGGTATCAGGACGGACTGACGCCCGGCACGCCGGTCAAGGTCACCGGTTTGAAGGCGCGGGACTGGGAGAACGAGTTCAACGGGCAGAAGCGCCACGGGATCTCGTTCCGTGCGATCGCGATCACAGCCGGGGTCTGATCATGTCGGATCTGTCGCTGTGGCTGGACGGTGCGGGTGCCTTAGTCGGCGTCGGTGGTCTGGGTGTCGCGAAGGTTCGGGCGCCTCGCCTGTACTGGGCGACGGTGGGCCTGCCGGTGACGTGGGGGCGGTTCTCGCTCTCGTACCGGGCGACGATGGATGTGTGTGGTCTGACGGTGCAGCCGTCTGGTCTGCGGGCGTTCATGTCGCGTCGGATCGCCCGTGGTGAGGTGCAGCCGGTTCCGCCGAAGATTCGCCGGGTGCGGGGCACCTCGACGGGTCTTCGGGTCACGCTCCGTCTCCCGGCTGGTCTGGAGCCTGCCGACATCGCCGCCGCTTCCGAGCGTCTGCGGCATGCCTGGGGTGTTCACGCGGTGCACGTGATCCCGTCGAAGCCGGGCCATGTGGAGCTGCGGATGACCGGCTATGACGTGCTGCGCCGGGTGCGGATGCCGAAGAAAGCTGCCCCGCACGACCTGGTGGTTCCGGTCGCGCTGCGGGGCGACGGCACGGCGTATGTGCGGAACTATCGCGAGATCCCGCACGCCCTGACTCTGGGGGCGAACCAGTCGGGCAAGTCGATGTATCAGCGCAACCTGATCAAGGGTCTGGCTCAACTGCCGCTCGCGCTGGTGGGGATCGACTGCAAGCGCGGTGTCGAACAGTCCCGGTACGCGGCGCGTCTGTCGGCGCTGGCCACGAATCCCGACGATGCCGCTTCCCTGATTGACGTGCTGGTCGCGGAGATGGAAGACCGCTTCGATCTGCTCGCCAAGTACGGCGTCTCGGATCTGTGGGAGCTTCCCGGGCATCTGCGCCCGGCGCCGGTCGTGGTGCTGGTCGATGAGATCGCGGAACTGTTCCTGATCTCCTCGAAGAAGGATGAGGACCGGCGCGAGCGGATCGTCACCGGTCTGATCCGCCTGGCCCAGTTGTCCCGCGCGGTCGGCATCTACCTGGAGATCTGCGGCCAGCGCTTCGGCTCCGAGTTGGGCAAGGGGGCCACGATGCTCCGTGCCCAGCTCACCGGGCGTGTGGTGCACCGCGTGAACGACAAGCAGACCGCTGAAATGGGCCTGAGCGACGTGGCCCCGGAGTCCGTTCCGGCCGCGTGCACGATCCCCGCCGACCGCCCCGGCCTGGCCGTGGCTGCGGACGCTTCCGGGGGCTGGGGCCGGATCCGTACACCGCTCACGTCGGTGGAAGAAACCGCCGCCGTGTGCCGGGAGTTCGCCCATCTGATCCCGGACCTCCCGGCCCTGGAGCCGTTCCGCCCGGTAGTCCGGCCCGTCCCCGTCCCGGCGTCGAGTATTCCGCCGATGCCGACCAGGGCGCCGGCCATTCCCTGACCCACCCCGCACCACGGTCGGCGTGACCGCCTCACGCCAGGTCCCTACCCCTCCATGCCCAAACCCAGAAACGGAGACTCGCTATGTCCATCCTCAACAGGGCCGCAAAGGCCAGTGCCAACGCCCGCAACATCGCCTCTGACCTGCACAAGCAGGGGCGCGACCACTTCAACGACCCCACATGGCGGGAAGCCATGAAGGACGTCAACAGCGCCTTTGACGCCGCCTACGAAGCGGGCTACGACCACCAGGACATTGGTGACGCCGCCAGCCGGATCCGGTGAGCGTCGTGGCTGCTCGCCCGTCCACTCGCCGCGTGAGGAAGCCGAAGCCGGTCCCGTGCCCGGACTGCCAGGCCGGTCAGGTTCTGGAGCCCTTCCAGGTCGGCGGCCGCAAGAAGCGCACCAGCGACGACCGGCAGGGGGCCTTGTGCCTGACCTGCCTCGGTACCGGCGAAGCCCCGACCGACTGAAACCCGCTGGGACCGGGCGGCCGGAGAACACTTCCCGCCCGGCCCCGGCCGCTACCTCGAAGGAGGTGAAGACCGTGAGCCGCAAGATCCGCCCGGACGCTGTTCTTGTACAGGCCGTGATCGCTGGTGCGCTGTCCTTCGCCCACCTGCACGACATCGCTGAAGCGGCCGGACAGGACGGCTGGAAGGCCTGGGCCTACCCGATCAGCGTAGATCTGCTCCTGGTCGCCGCCTGGCACCGCATCCGCACCCTGCGCGCCGATCACCACGCCGCCCGGGCCGCCTGGTCCTGGTTCGGCACCGCGCTGATCGCCTCGCTCGGGGCGAACATCGCCACTGCCGGACTCCTCGACCTGCACGCCGTGCCGATCTGGCTCCGTATCCTCGTCGCCGGATGGCCCGCCCTCGCCTTCCTCGGCGGAACGCTCCTCGTTCACACTCCCGCCGACCCGGCGCCGCAGCCTTCACAGTCTGTGGACGAACGGGCCCTGCCGGAAGTCGAGTTGCGACGCGATGACGAACCCGAGCCCGCGCCCGAGCCTGTTGTGGTCCCGGCGCCTGAGCTTCCCGCCGCCGCTGCCGCACCGGTGACCGAAGGGCCGGTGGTTCCGCCCGCGCTGCTCGACCACGCCCGCAAGATCGCTGACGCCCACCGGGCTACGGCCGGTGAACCCCTCGACCGCGACGCCCTGCGAGCCCGCCTCGGCCTGCCCGCACCGATGGCCGACGCGATCGCCACGCACCTCCAACTCACCTGACCAGAAAGGAATGTTCGCCATGTCCGCCTACCGGCGCTTCCGCGATGTCCAGCGCATCGGCCCGGTCACCGTCGCCACCTTCTACGACGGCCGGGGCCGCGAGCGCCACACGGCCGCCTGCACCGCCCCGCGCTGCGACTTCTCCGCCGAGTACGCCAACCGCTCGGCCGCCGAACTCGCCGCCCGTACTCACCGCTGCTCGGCCTAGAAGGGGTTTCGTCATGAACGTTCCGCTCTGGCTCGCCCTGATCGTCGTGGGAGTCCTCGGGATCAAGCTCGTCCGCCCGCCGTGGTGGCTCGTGGCCGTGGTCCTGCTCGGCGGCTACCTCCTCGCCGACAGCTTCCTGTCCCCCGCGATCAACACCGCCCTCCACAAGTGATCATGAAACGAAGGGAGTTCCTGATGTTCACCCCGAAATACCCGGTCTCCGACACCCTCACCGCACTGCGCAACGCCACCCGCCCCAGCCAGGCCGCCCCGGTCTCGGCCGAGCACCACGACCCGGCCCCCGTCCCCCCGACGCGTCCGGCGATCAACCTCACGCCCGGCAGCACCCTCGCCCTGGTCGGTGGCGGCACGGCCGTGGTGTTGATCGTCGGTGCCGTGCTGGTCTCCATGCTCTTGGCGGTCGCGATCACCGGGGCTTCGGTCGCCGTGTGCGCGGTCGTCGTCCGTTCCCTCATGAACCACAACCACTGAAAGGACTTGTCATGGGCCTGTTCAACCGCAAGCCAACCAGCACCACCTCGGCCGACCCGGCCATGGCCGAACTCGGCCGCGAGTACGCCAACGCCCGCCGCCACGGCGACCGCAAGACCATGAACAAGATCCGCCGCGAGATCAACACCAGCGACAAGGACCTGTCGTCGTTCGCCGACGGCATCAACGCCTACGACGCGGTTCCGCCCGCCTACTCGCGCCGCAACCGCCGCTAGCGACACCCGGAGCGGCCTCGGTCGCCAAACTTCCGCCGCTCCGGGCGCCTTCCCACCCTCCAGATCCAACGGACCCGAAAGGCAAGTCCCATCATGCCCCAGCACACCCCTGCCCAAAATCGGCCCGTCTGCCAACACTGCGACGGCTTCGCCACCGTCACGATCACCACCGGCACCCGCAACCCGGACGGCTCCCGCCAGACTCTCACCGCCACCTGCGCCGCCTGCAACGGCCACGGCCACACCACCCCGGCCGCCACGCTCGCCCGGACGGGGCGGTGACCGCGATGAGCGATCTGACTCCCACCTCCGAGCGTCCCGGCCTGCACGTCAGTAAGCCGTCACCCTCCGCCCCCGCCACCGCATCTGCGGCCTGTCACTGCGGCGCCTCCGCGACCGCCACGGGCGACGCCCAGGTCAAAGCGCTCGTCGACGGCTACACCGCTCACCACGGGCCCGCCCACCAGCGGACGGGGCGCTGACCATGACCGACACCGCCACCATGGCGGGCCTGGACCCGGCCACCCTCGCCGACGTGCTGAGGGTCGCCGGGTCCCCGGGCTTCGACCGCATCCAAGACCAGATCCGCCGTACTGGCGGCTGCTCCGACCCGATCCACCTCCAGGGCGCCACCGTCACCCGGCACCGCGTCACCGGGCAGGTTCTCCACGCCTACTCGACCGACACCGAACCCGGTGGACGCCTGCGGATCGCGTGCGGCAACCGCCGTGCCTCCCGCTGCCCCGCCTGCGCCTGGACCTACGCGGGCGACACCTACCACCTCATCCGCGCCGGACTCGTCGGCGATCCTGACAAGGGCACCCCGCACACCATCCGCGACCACCCCCGTGTCTTCGCCACCCTCACCGCCCCCAGCTTCGGCCCCGTCCACAACCGGCCCGGAACCCGCCCCTGCCGCTGCGGCACCCACCACCCCGACGACGCAACCGAGTTGGGAACCCCACTCGACCCCACCACCTACGACTACGCGGGCGCGGTGCTGTGGAACAACCACGCCTCCGACCTGTGGCGCTACTTCACGATCTACCTCCGCCGCGAAATCGCCAAGCGCGCCGGCCTCACCCAGAAAGCCGCCCGCGAACAGTCCCGCCTAGCCTTCGGCAAGGTCGCCGAATACCAGAAGCGCGGCGCCGTGCACTTCCACGCAGTGATCCGCTTCGACGGACCCGAAGGACCCGACACCCCGCCCCCGCACTGGGCCACCGTCACACTGCTTACCGACGCTATCCACGCCGCCGCTGCCCGCGTTCAGGTCGATGTTCCGCCCGCTGGTGACCACCCCGCTCGCGTCCTCGGCTGGGGCACACAGCTCGACGTACGCCCCATCAAGGCCTTCGGAGACGGTGCCGAGATCACCGAACAGGCCGTGGCCTCCTACGTCGCCAAGTACGCCACCAAAGCCGCCGAAACCACCGGTACCGTAGACCGCCGCGTCGGCAACCGCGAAGCCCTCCTGCTACTCGGCGTGCCCGACCACCCCCGGCGCCTGATCGAGGCATGCCTCGACCTCCACGACGCCTACCCCGATCGCAAGCTCCGCGACTGGGCGCACATGCTCGGCTTCCGGGGCCATTTCTCCACCAAGTCTCGCGGCTATTCCACCACCCTCGGCGCCCTGCGCCAGGTCCGCGCCGACTACCGCGCCGCACAGCAACGCGAAGCCCTCGGCCTCCCCGACCCCGACGACGAGGCGACCACGCTCACCCTCACCCACTGGACTTACGCGGGCCACGGCCACACCCCCGGCGAATCCTGGCTCGCCGCCAACATCGCCCGGGAGCTCCAGGCCAACCGCGACACCGCACGCGAAGCCATGGCAGATCTACAGGACTGGGAGGAATCCGCAGCATGACCACGACCGTGATCCAACCGAAGTGGCACAGCACGGCGGACGTTGCGGCCATGCTCGGCTTCGGCCTGTCCAAGACCAAGATGCTGGTTCTCACCGGAGAGATCCGCTCGGTGAAGATCGGCCGCAACCGGCGCATCCTGCCGGAATGGGTGGACGACTACATCCAGCGTGTCACCTCCGCACCTGAGGGGGTGTCAGCATGAGCGGCAAGCGGGGCAACGGCGAAGGTTCGATCTACCCGTACAGGAACAGCTTCGCCGCGTACGTCTGGGTCGATACCCCAGAGGGCAAGCGCAAGCGGAAGTACGTGTACGGCAAGACCCGGGATGAGGTCCACGACAAGTGGATCAAGCTGCATGCCGAAGCCAAGAAGGGGCCGGTGGCCACTAGGCACCGCACTCTTGCGGTTTTCCTCGCGTACTGGCTCGGCGAGATCGTTAAGCCGAACTTGGCGCCACTGACGTACGTGTCGTACGAGGGTTCCGTGCGGCTCTACATCAACCCGCATCTCGGCTCCAAGCGGCTCGACAAGCTCACGGTTCGGGACGTGCGTGAATGGATCAACAAGCTCGCGGCCACGTGCCAGTGCTGCGCTCAAGGCAAAGATGCCAAGCGTCGGTCGGCGGCCCAACGCTGCTGCGCAGTCGGCGAGTGCTGCGAGGCTCACCCGTCTCGGCGCGTCGTCCAGGCGGCACGCGATGCCCTCCGGGCAGCTCTTACGCACGCGGTGACCGAAGAGGAGATCGGCAAGAACGTAGCCTCCTTGGTCAAGGTCCCCAAGCCTCGGCGGAAGAGGATCAAGCCTTGGTCAGTCGCCGAAGCGGGCCGGTTCCTGGCCGACTGCGCCGCTCGTGAAGATCACCTGTTCGCGGCCTGGATGCTCGTGCTCTGCCTCGGTCTGCGCCGGGGTGAGGTGCTGGGCCTGACCTGGAAGTCGGTCGATTTCGAGGCGGGCGAGATCTACGTGGACCACCAGATCCAGCGGGCCGGGCGCCAGATCTTGCACCGCGAGACCAAGACCGAGGAATCAGACGACTTCCTGCCGCTGCCCGCTCTGTGCGGGAAGGCGCTCAAGTTGCGTCGGGCGCAGCAGCTCGGGGACCGGAAGGCTGCCGGGGAGCTTTGGCAAGACACCGTTGGGCTGGTCTTCACCACGAAGTACGGAACACCGATCGAACCGGGCAACCTGACCCGCATGTTCGCCCTGAGGGCCCGCCGCGCTGGCGTCCGGGTCATCCCGCTGCGGAACACGCGGCACACGTGCAGTTCGCTCCTGGTCGCGCTCAAGGTGCACCCGAAGATCGCCCAACGCATCCTGAGGCACTCACAGATCGCCATGACGATGGAGGTCTACGCCGAGGCCAGTGAAGAGGAAGTGCGCGCCGCACTCGGCAAGCTGTCCGACGCCATGGGCGGTACCGGCTGACGCGGTTGCTGTACTTCGCTGCTATACAGCACGACAAAGCCCCCTCCGGAATGATCCCGAGGGGGCTTTGACCTGTGTGCACTCGGCAGGATTCGAACCTGCAACCTTCTGATCCGTAGTCAGATGCTCTATCCGTTGAGCTACGAGTGCTTGGCTTCTCGGCGGTTTTTCTTGCCGGTCGGCGTTGCGGGAACAACATTACATGAACGTCGCCGTGAGGCGAAATCCATTGGCTCCGACCCTTCTGACCTGCGGAAACGATGCATGGAGGGGTGCGGTGCACCGAAGGCGTGCGGGCGGCTTGTGGCGGGGGTCACTGCTTCCTGCCGGGAAACGCGAGAGCCCCCGTCCACCTGGACGGGGGCTCTTCTCGCTGCGGAGGCTCCGGGATTTGAACCCGGGATGGGCGGTTAACCCAAACCGCATTAGCAGTGCGGCGCCATAGACCAGACTAGGCGAAGCCTCCAGCACGCCCGCGCGTGCGGGGCGTGTGCAGATGATGGCACAGCCCACCGGGCTGTTACCAATCGCTGACCACCGTACAAGGCCGCCGACCCCTCCGGCAAAGCCATTGGCCGCACTGCGGCGCCCCCTGTCCCGGCCCGGTGCCCTCCCTCCGGTGATCCTCCGAACACCCTCTCGGCCGCGGGCGCCGCCCCGCCCTCGCCGAGACCCTGACACGCCCACGAACGGGTTACCTGCCGCGCGCTTACCCGCGCCGGGCGGTAGTGAGGGGGTGGCTCCCGTACGTCGCCCTTCCCGCGTTCGCCCCCGCCACCGGAGGTCTCCGTGAACGTCCGCTTCCTCACCCGCCGTCCCCGCCCCCGCGCCCGCCTCGGGCTCGCCCTCGCCGCCGGGCTCTCGCTCGCCGTCGTCGGGTCCGCGCCCGCCACCGCGTACGGGGTGATCGCCCCGCCGCGGTCCCACAAGGACGTCCTGACCGTCGCGTACGACGACGGCAACGGCGGCGTCAGCCACTACACCCTGCGCTGCCACCCCGCCGGCGGCAGCCACCGCAGGGCCACCGACGCCTGCCGCAGGCTCGACACGCTCGGCGGGCTCGTCGGGCCCACGCCGCGCGGGCAGATGTGTTCGATGCTCTACGGCGGCCCGCAGACCGCCCACGTCACCGGCGTCTGGCGCGGCATCCCGGTTGACCAGACGTACGACCGGGTCGACGGCTGCCAGACCAACCGCTGGCAGCGCATGGTGCCCGTACTGCCCGACACGCCGTTCGGCACGACGCCGGTCGGACCGCCCAAGGCCGCTCCCAAGGCCGCCCCCGAGACCGCTCCCCAGGCCGCCGCTCCCAAGGCCGCGACCCCGGTCACCGTCCGCACGCCCGTACGGTGACCGGGCGCGTCGTCACAGAACCTCTCCCCGGCACTCCGTCATCCGCCACCGGGCCCGGGAGTCCGCCCCGTACACTCCTGTAGGGACATGGCACTGTAGTGACATGCCACGGGGGGAACGGCAAGATGGGCCGGCGGCGGTAGCCGGACGCGACGGCTGACCCGCGCGCCGCCGGCCACAGTCTCAAAGCACGTGCGGTATCAGGGAGGACGCGTCTCGTGAGCAGCAGGCCATCCCGAGGCGCTGCTCGCCTCGCGGCAATACTCGATGCCCTCCCGGACGCGCTCCTGCTGGTCAACGCCAACGGCACGGTCGTCAACGCCAACGCGATAGCGCTGGAGACCTTCGAGGCGCCGGGCACCGCGCTCGTCGGGCGCGGACTGCTCGACCTGCTGCCCGCGTTCGACTCCAAGCGCATCCCGGGCTCGATGCGCCGCGCCGACCCCGAGGAGGGGCTGCGCACCAAGCCGACCCGGATGGTGGCGCGGCGCACCGACGGCACCGAGTTCCCGGTCGAGGTCACCAGCGCCAACCTGGAGGACGCCAGGACCCCGTACGCCGACAGCCACCACGCCCCGTACACCGGGGACGAACTGCTCATGCTGGTCGTACGGGACCTGACCGGCACGATGGACACCGAGGCCGAACTCGCCCGCCAGCAGCGGCAGACGGAGATGATCCTGCGCGCCGCCAGCGAGGGCGTGGTCGGCGTGGACACCGACGGCAAGGTCGTGCTGGTCAACCCGTCCGCCGCGCAGATCCTCGGCTTCCGCGCCAGCGACCTCGGCGGTCAGGAACTGCACCCGCTGATCCACCACTCGCGTGCCGACGGCTCCCCGCTGCCGTACGAGGAGACCCCGCTCGCCGACACCCTGCGTTCCGGGCGCAAGCACCGGGTGCGCGGGCAGGTGCTGTGGACCAAGGACGGCCGGGCGGTCCCGGTGGACCTGGTGACCGCGCCGGTGCGCGAGGGGGAGCAACTGGTCGGCGCGGTGATGTCGTTCACCGACCGCACCCGCGTCAACGCGCTCGCCGCCCGCCACGCCCAGCTGCGCGAGATGCTCGACTCCTCGCTGCGCGGGCCGCTGGACGAGCTGCGCGCCGAGCTGAGCGGGCTGGCCAACGACCCGGCCGGGCAGCTGTGGCCGGAGGCCAACCAGATCCTGCACCACCTGTCCGCCGGTTACGCGCGGATGACCTCGCTCATCGACAACGTGCTGGACTTCCAGCGCCTGGACACCGGCGCCGAGAAGCTGGAACGCGAACTCGTCGGTCTGGACGAGGTGGTGGCCGCCGGGGTCGAGGGCGCCATCGAACTGATCGGCCCGGGCCGGGCGCAGTACGCCGTGCACGCGCCGCCGGTCGAGGCCGTGGTCGACCCGGTCCGCCTCGCCCAGGCCATCTCCCATCTGATCGCCGACGTCGCGGGCGTGGACGCCTCGGGCCGCACGGCGGTCGTCAGCGGTGACTCCACGATCGTGGTCGCTGCGGCGCAACGCGGCGACGTCGTACGGATCGAGGTGCGCGGCCCGGCGTCCGGGGGCAGCGCGGTCCATCTGCCCATCACCCGCGGCATCGTGGAGCGGCACGGCGGCGTGCTCCAGACCCACGAGGTGCCGGGGCAGGGCGGCGGCAGCGCGTACGTGCTGGAGGTCCCGGCCGGGGACGCGGCCGGCGCGGGCGGTCGCAAGGCGTCCGGCTCCAGCGCGGCATCCGGTAAGCGGGCCGGTTCCGCGGACGACACCTCCGGGGGCCAGGGGTCGCGGCGCGACTCCGACAACGAGACCACCGTCATGCCGATGCCCTCGCAGCCCGCCCGGGGCACCCAGGGCAACGCCGGTGCGGCGCTTCCGGCCGGACGCACCCAGCCGCAGCCGCAGACGCAGCCGCAGCCGCAGTCCGAGGCGGCCGGGGCGGGCGCGCGCACCGCGCACGAGAACGCGGGCCGCACGCCGCGGCCGCGCCGTCCCGCCGACGAGAGCGACGGCGCGGGGGCACGGATCCCCGGCACGAACGGCACGAACGGCACGAACGGATCGGGCGAGGCGACCGCGCACGCACCGGGTTCCGCCCCGGCGCTGCCCGCTGCCGGGACGCGCGAGCAGCCGACCGGGCGGCGGCGCGCGCTGCGCAGGGCCGAGCCGGAGCAGGGACGCGAGGCGGCGCCGGACGGCACCGGCGGGCAGCCCACCGGCCGCCGGGCACGGCGTGCGCTGACGGACGGTCAGCAGCCGGAACTTCCCGCCCGTCCCGCCGCGCACGCCCTGCCGCCCGCCACGCGGCCGGAGGCCCAGGCGGTCGCCACGGCGGAGCCGGTCGCGACCGGCCCGCGGCAGCCGGGACCGCCCGAGCAGCAGCCCGTACTGCCGCACCAGCAGGCGGGCCCGCAGCCCGTTCCCGCCGAGCAGCCCGCTCCGCAGGGGCGGCGGGCGCGTCGCGCCGTCCCGTCCCAGCAGCAACCGCAGCAACCGCCACAGCAGCCGCAGGGCCAGGGCCAGTCGCCGCTTCCGCGGGAGCAGGCCGCGTTGCCGCCCGCGCCCGTCGCCCCCCAGCAGCCGACGGCGGCCGCGCCCGAACCGACCGGCCGCCGTGCCCGCCGCACCACCGCGACGACGAGCGAGGCGCAGGCTCCGGGCCAACAGGCACCGGCACCGGCCCCCGCCCCGGCGCAGACCCCCGCCCCGCAGCCTCCCGGCGCCATGCCGCCCGCCGTCGAGCACGGCACACTCGGGCAGCGTGGACAGCGCGGCGAGCGGGACGAGCGGGACGAACTCGGCGACCAGGGCAGCCCCGAGGCCGCCGGGCACGACGCCCACGACGCCCACGACGCCGACGCCATCAGCGTACGAACGCTGGGTCAGGGCACGCCGTTCGCGCAGCCCGGTCTCGCCTCCGCGTCGGTCCCGGCGGCATCCCAGCCCCGGCCCCAGTCGCCCGCCACGGGTTCCGGCCGGCGGCGCAAGCTGGCCAACCCCCAGCAGCACGAGACCGGTGCCCGCCAGCACCCGGGGGACACCGCGTCCCAGGGCGGTGGGACCGCGTCGGCCCAGGAGGCTCCGGCGGACCAGCCGCAGCCGCTGCCCGCGCAGGACGCACCGGCCCTCGGCAATCCCGCGTTCCAGGCGAGCGACAGCCAGGGCGAGGGGCAGGCGTTCGCCATAGGAGCACCGGCCGAGGGCGCCGAGGGCCCGGAGATGCTGGACGGTCCCGGCGGCGCGGTCGAGGTGACCGCCGCCCCGGCGACCGCCGCGCGCCCGGCGCCGCAGGACGAGGCGGAGGACGCCGTCGAGGGGCCGGCCGTGCCGCGGCGCCTGCTGGTCTGGCCGGAGCCGGACGTCTCCACCCGGCAGGCGCTCACCGACCGCGGGTACCGCCCGGTGACGGTGCGGTCGCGCGAGGAGGTCGACGCGCAGGTCGCCGAGTACCCGGCGGCGCTCTTCGTCGATCCGCTGACCGGGCCGATCACCCGTACCGCGTTGCAGTCGCTGCGGGCGGCGGCGGTGGCCGCCGAGGTGCCGGTCCTGGTGACCGCGGGGCTCGGCCAGGCCACCCGCGAGGCGGCGTACGGGGCCGATCCCGCGGTGCTGCTGAAGGCGCTGGCGCCGCGCGACAGCGACCAGCACCCGCCGCGCGTCCTGCTGGTCGAGAGCCACCAGGACATCGCGGCGGCGTTCACCGCGACGCTGGAGCGACGGGGCATGCAGGTCGCGCACGCGGCCGACGAGGAGGCCGCGGCGGCGCTGGCCGCCCGGTCCCGGCCGAACCTCGTGGTGATGGACCTGATGCTGATCAGGCGCCGCCGGGTGGGCATCGTGGACTGGCTGCGCGCCAACGGCCTGCTGACGCGTACACCGCTGGTGGTCTACACGTCGGTCGACATCGACGCGGCGGAGCTGCCGAGGCTCAGTTCGGGCGAGACGGTGCTGTTCCTCGCGGAACGCTCCACCAGCCCCGAGGTCCAGGGCCGCATCGTCGACCTGCTGAGCAAGATCGGCGCGGAGGCGTAGAACGGGCGGATGCCCGGCCGGTCGCGCGACCGGCCCGGGCGCGCCGAAAGCCCTGGGCGTCTACAACCGCGTGACGTCCAGGTCGCCTTCCGCGTACCGCTTGCGCAGCACCTTCTTGTCGAACTTGCCCACCGACGTCTTCGGCACCGACTCGATGACCGCCCAGCGCTCGGGGACCTGCCAGTGGGCGACGCGTTCGGCGAGGAACGCGCGCAGCTCGGTGTAGTCGGCGCTCGCGCCGGGCTTCAGGACCACGGTGGCCAGCGGCCGTTCGCCCCACTTGTCGTCGGGCACGGCGACGACCGCCGCCTCCGCCACCGCCGGGTGGGCCATGAGGTGGTTCTCCAGGTCGACCGACGAGATCCACTCGCCGCCCGACTTGATGACGTCCTTGGCGCGGTCGGTCAGCGTCAGGTAGCCGTCCGGCGTGATCGAGCCGACGTCGCCGGTGCGCAGCCAGCCGCCGTCGAACTTGTCCTCGGGCCGCAGCGGTTCCGCGTCCTTCCCGCCGAAGTACGCCGCCGCGATCCAGGGCCCGCGCACCTGAAGCTCACCGGTGGCCTCGCCGTCCCACGGCATGACCTCCCCGGCCGGTCCGACGAGCCGGGCCTCGACGGAGGCGGGGAAGCGGCCCTGCGTGACGCGGTACGTCCACGCCTCCTCGTCGGCCGCGTCCGCCGGGGGATGCGCGACGGTGCCGAGCGGTGACATCTCCGTCATGCCCCAGGCCTGCACGACGGTGACGCCGTGTTCCTCGTCGAACGCCCGCATCAGCGCGGGCGGGCAGGCGGAGCCGCCGATGACGACGCTGCGCAGGGACGAAACGTCCCGCTCGTGCTGGGCGAGTTCGGAGAGCAGGCCCTGCCAGATGGTGGGGACGGCGGCGGCGTGGGTGGGGCGTTCGGCCTCGATCATCTCGGCGATCGCGGCGGGCTGGAGGAAGCGGTCGGTCATCAGCAGGCTGACACCGCTCATCAGCGCGGCGTGCGGGATGCCCCACGCGTTGACGTGGAACATCGGCACGATCGGCAGCGACGTCTCGCGGTCGGTCAGGCCGAACGACTCGGCCATGTTGACCTGCATCGAGTGCAGGTAGACCGAGCGGTGGCTGAAGACCACGCCCTTGGGGTCGCCGGTGGTGCCGGAGGTGTAGCACATCGCGGCGGCCTGCCGTTCGTCCAGCTCCGGCCAGTCGTACGCGGTGGGCCGGCCGGCGAGCAGCATCTCGTAGTCGTGCACGGCCGGGCGGCAGCCGTCCAGCACGGAGGTGTCGCCGGGGCCGACGACCACGATGTGCTCGACGGTGCGCAGTTGCGGCAGCAGAGGCGCGAGCAGCGGCAGCAGGGTGCCGTTGACGAGGATCACCCGGTCCTGGGCGTGGTTGACGATCCAGGTGAGCTGGCCGGCGGGCAGCCGCAGGTTGAGGGTGTGCAGGACCGCGCCCATGCAGGGGATGGCGAAGTACGCCTCGAGGTGCTCGGCGTTGTTCCACATCAGGGTGCCGACCGGCTCGCCCTCGGCGACCGCCAGCTCCTCGCGCAGCGCGTGGGCGAGCCGCGCGGTCCTCGCGCCGACCTCGGCGAACGTGCGGCGGCGCGGGGCCCCCTCGCCGGTCCAGGTGGTGACCGTGGAGCGGCCGTGCACGGTGGAACCGTGGGCCAGGATCCGTGAGATCAGCAGCGGTACGTCCTGCATCGTGCTCAGCACCGGGGGCCTCCAAAGTCGCTGGCCTTACGCGAGGGTAACCCCGTGATTGTGCTGGCATACCGCCCGGTCTGTCACTAGCGCGCGGCGCGCGGCGCGCCCGGTCGCGGGAGGCGGACGCGGACGGCTCAGGCGGTCAGTCGGCTGCCGGCGGTCGGTTCAGGCGGCGATCGCGCCGGGCTCGTCGGCGGAGGTCAGGTCGTCACCCAGGTGCGGGTCGGTGCGCAGCTTGACCAGGGCGCGGGAGACCGCGCTCTTGACGGTGCCCACCGAGACGCCCATCAGCTCGGCGGTCTGCACCTCGGTCAGGTCCTCGTAGTACCGCAGGACGACCATCGCGCGCTGCCGGGCGGGCAGCCTGCGGATCGCGTTCCACAGGGCGTCGCGCTGGGCCTGCTGCTCGGCGGGGTCGGGCCCGGGGGCGACGTCCGGCTCCGGCAGCTCCTCGCAGGCGAACTCGTCCACCCGGCGTTTGCGCCACTGCGAGGTGCGGGTGTTGACCAGGGTGCGCCGTACGTAGCCGTCGAGCGCGCCGCGGTCGGCGATCCGGTCCCACGCCAGGTAGGTCTTGGCCAGCGCCGTCTGCAGCAGGTCCTCGGCGTCGCAGGGGTTGGCGGTCAGTGAACGGGCGGTGCGCAGCAGCACCGGTCCCCTCGCCCGGACGTAGGCGGTGAACTGCTGCTGCTGAGCGCTGGGGCACACAGGCGTGGTCATGTGCACAACCTATGAGCGCCGTACCCGCCCCGGGATCGCCCGCAGGTCCCGAAGCGGAGTCCCCCTCAAGTCGTACGAGCCGGGGTCCACCCACCTCCCGCAGGTGGACCCGGCTCAGGGTCGGGCCAGGGGAAAGGCCCCCCGGCGGCCCGCCCTCAGGGCACGATCGCGACGGGCGCGTCGATCAGGTCCTGGTCGACGTTGAGCGTGTACCCGCCGTACGTCTGCGAGGTGTTGCCGGTGTACTGGTGGATCCTGCGGTGCGGGCGCCAGTACCCGGCGGGCAGGGCGGGCTCCCCGTAGATGGTGGGTGCGACGTTCCAGTGCGCGAACCACATCACGTCCGGGACGTCCTGCGATCCCGCGGCCCGCGAGCCCTCGATCTGCTCGATGCCGGAGTCGGCGCTGCTGTAGAAGCCGGACAGGTAGCCGCGGTCGCGCAGGGTGTCGCTCCAGGCGGCGGTGAAGTCCAGCACCGGGTCGGTGCAGGACGCGGAGTCGGTGTCGTACGCCTCGACGTCCAGGTAGACCGGGCTCTCGGCGGCCATGCCCAGGGCGGTGGCGGCGCGCACCGCGTCCTCCGCCTGCTGGGTGCCCTCGATCCTGGCGTCGGCCGGGTCGATCGCGTACTGGCGCTTGCGGGCCGCGGTCACGCAGGGGGACTGCGAGCCGACGTAGATCGGGATGAGCTTCCAGCCCATCGCGCTGACCGACCTCACCCACGAGCGGGTCAGCCGGGGCTGGGCGCAGGAGCGGGCGTTGCCGCCGATGTAGACGCCGACGGCGCCGTAGGGGGAGGAGGAGCGCCAGGCGCGCATGGTGTCGAGGTCGGGGGCGGTGCAGGTGTCGAAGCCGTGGCCGCTGTAGACCTCGGCGCCGAACTCCCGGGGGTCGATGGTGATGGGCGGTCCGGCGTCCGCCGACTCGGCGGAGGCGGGGACCGCGCCGCCGCGGTATCCGCCGTACCCGTATCCGCCGGGCCCGCCGTAGCCGTGGAAGCCGCCCCAGTGTCTGGGGCCGGCGTGGCCCGGGCCGCGGAACCGGCCGCCGTAGAAGGATCCGGGGCCGTGGGGGCCGTCGTAGGAGACGGCGCGGGCCGCGGTGCCGCCGAACCAGCGGGCCCGGCGCGCCACGGCCGTGGCGGCCGGGCCGCCGGACAGCCACGGCGCGGGGCCGAAGCCGGTCCAGGCGGCCACCGGCGCACCGGAGTCCGGCGCGGCGTTGGTGTCGGTGCCGAGGTCCGGGGCGGTTCCGTGTGCCGGGATGGCGTTCGCGGCCGGGACGACGCCCGCGACCAGGCAGGCGACTCCCGCCAGTACGGCGAGCGCCAGTCGGATCATCCGGTTGTTATCGCGCATGCGGCGAGTGAAAGGTCCGGTACGCCGCATTCGACGGAGGCACGCCAGTCAACACGCCGGTTTCAGCCGTCTGCTCCGCCCATTCGGGTGCGGTAGCCAGTCATACGATCGTTCCGGCTCATGCTGGTTTGGTCTCTTTTGCCCTGTTCAATCTGTTCGGGGCGGTTCCGTCGACCTGTTCAGCCTGCCTGCCGGTGGCGGCGCCCCGGCCCTGGTAGACCTTGATCCACTCGATCCGTTCACGGGTGCGGCCCGCCGCTCGCCCCGCGTTGTCCACAGCCTGTGGACAAAGATCCACCCGTGGACAAACGGCCGGGCGGCGGCATCCGTGTGGATGCCGCCGCCCGGTGGGCAGCCCCCGCAGCCCGTGGTCCCCCCGTTTCCCCTCTGCCGGATCGCCGGGGGTCCCCGTTCCCCGTCGTCCCGGCGTCACCGCCGACTTCCCCTCCCCGGCGGTCCCTCCCCTTTTCGTGCGGTGCGCGCCGTTCAGCGCGCGGTCCCCCTCGGTGGGCGGGGTTCCCCGGCCCCGCCCACCGGTGCCGTCACCACAGGTGGGTGAAGTTGACCTTCACGTTGTTCTGGTCGATGTGGGTGAAGCCGGAGCCGTTCACGCTGGCGGTGTTGCTCTGGTTCGTGGCGCCGGCGCCCGTCGCGACCTGCTGGGTGCTGTTCACGCTCGCGATCGAGCCGTGGTCGGCGAAGGATCCGTTGTCCGCCACTGCCGTGCCGGTGAACAGTGCCGCCGCGAGGGGCAGCGCGGCCACGGCGGCGAGGACTCGGGCGGTTCGGATGCTGGTCATGTGCGTTCCTCCCAGGAACTGGAAGTCAGGGTGTACGCGGGGCGGTTGGCCTTCCGTCCCCGCTGGTTTCGCGGCGTCGCGGGATCAGACTTGCCCACGCCGTCCGGCGAAACCACCTTCCCCGGCCCATTTACCTCGCAAGCGTGACGATCTGTCGATAAACCCGTTTTCTCTTCCCTTTGCCCATGCCTGAGTCGCCGTCAGTCGCACCGGAGTGTGTCCAACAGCCTTGTGAACAGGGCTACTTGACCGGCCTGATGCTGTGCTCGACGGCCTGGATCGTGCCGGTGGAGACGGTGTGGGCACCACCGGTGTCGGTGTAGAGCACCCACACCACGGGCTGGTTGCGGGGGCCGGTCCACGCGACGGTGTACGCGGCACCGCTCGTCGCGCACTTCGCCGACTTCGGCGGGTCGGTGAGGGTCGCGGAGGACGCGTAGCCGTTGACACCGTAGGAATCGGCGAACGGCACCGACGCGTTGGAGGTCAGCGTGCCCTGCTTGCCCTGGGGCGCGCTCGGATCGGCGAAGCCGTAGTACGCCCACTGCCGGGCGTCGGTTCGCGCGAGGCCTTCGAGGTCGTGCGCGTTCTCGCGGGCGGACAGGCCCTTGGTGCCGGTCGCGGCGAGCGGGCTGCCGCCGCAGGTGTTCTCCCGGTACGCGGCGGTCGAGGTGATGCCGACCACCGGTTCGCCGTCGGCGTCGTCGGCGGTGTAGACCCAGGCGGAGTCCTTCACCGTCCAGTCGGGCGGCACGTCGAAGGCGACCTGGTGCTCCTCGCTGACCACCACGTGCCAGCCCGGGACGACCGGCTTGACGGCGAGCCCGCCGCTGTCGGGACCGGACGCCGCGCTCCGGCTCGGCGAAACCGACGCGGAGGCCGACGCCGTGGGCAGGGCGACCGGCTTGCGGCCGCCGCCCCGCGCGAGCCAGACGCCGCCCGCGACCGCCGCCAGCACGACCACCGCGGCGACCGCGGCGACAGCGCCGACGACCGGCTTCCGCCCGCGCCGGGCCGCGGCGTCGGGGGTGCCGGGCGCGGGGTCCCACGGCGCGGGGGCCTCGCCGAAACCGCCGTACGGCGGCCGGGGTGCGGGATCGCGCGGGGGCACGCCGGACTCGGGCGGTGGCTGTGAGGACATGGCCCGTGACCTTACGGTGCCGTACCCGCCGGGGTCCACGGCGTTCGGGCGGCCGGGGCACGGCCGCGATCAGGTCGTTATGACGCGCGAGTGGATACGGCCCGCTTTGCCGGGAGTTGAGATGCCCATGACCTCAACACGGCATACCGCAGCCCCTCGTCGCGCAGCGCTTGGTCTCACAGCGCTTCGTGGCGCTCCGCGCGGTCCAGGACGTCCACGAACCGCTGCCACTGCCGCGCGGACTCCTCACCGTCCGAGACGGTGAACTCCTCGGGCGACAGGAACGCGACGCGCTCACGGGTCTCAGGATCCAGGCTCTCCCATGCGGCCCTGGCCTGCTGTGACCGCTGAGCATTCGTTGCACTGCCAGTTTCCATTGTTCAGTTGCCTGCCATCCGCCGAGCCGCACATCGGACAGGTCACGTCTGCCTCCTGAGGGTGAATGATGACAGGGCATCGCGCCCGCCGGTAGGCCGATGGGGATATCCCGTTGATCTGTTCACGTGCGCCGGAGCGGTACGCGGGACCGTGCGCGCCGCCGCGCGCCGACCCGCGCGCCCGTCGCGCTCCGTGAGCGCCCTCCGGGCCGCTCCGGTTCCGCTCCGGGCCGCGCGGAAAGGCGCGGGGGAACGTACGCGGGAACGTGCCCGGGAAAACCTGGTGCGCAGCGGTCCCCGGGATGCCGTAGGATGGTGTTCACCGACGCGGGGTGGAGCAGCTCGGTAGCTCGCTGGGCTCATAACCCAGAGGTCGCAGGTTCAAATCCTGTCCCCGCTACGAAGATCAGGGGCCCGGCGCTTTCCAGCGCCGGGCCCCTGGCGTTTCCGCCCGCCACGAGACCCCGCTGCGGGCGGCACCCGCCATGAGCGCCGCCCGCCGTGCGGCCTTCCGCTACGAGGCCCCCGGCAGCCCCAGCACCTCGGCCAGCTCGCGCCAGCCCTCGCGCGGCAGCGCGGCGGGGTCGGCGTCGGCGGCCGGGATCACCTGGAGCGCGAGGTGGCCGGCGCCCGCGTCGAAGAACGCGTCGGTCCGCTCGCGTACGGCCTGCGGCCCGCCCCACGCGAACAGCGCGTCGACCAGGGCGTCGCTGCCGCCGTCCTCGAAGTCCCGCGCGGTGAAGCCCAGCCGCTCCAGGTTCGCGGTGTAGTTCGGCAGCGGGAGGTAGTACCCGAGGTGGGCGCGGGCGGCGGCCCTGGCGCGTACCGGATCGCCGTCCAGCACGACCTTCACCTCGGGCGCCAGCAGCGCGTCGGGGCCGAGCGCGGCCCGCGCCTTCGCGGTGTGCTCGGGGGTGACGAGGTACGGGTGCGCCCCGGCGGCGCGGTCGCTCGCCAGCTTCAGCATCTTCGGGCCCAGCGCGGCCAGCACCCGTTCGTTCGCGGGCACCCCGGCCGCGTCCAGCTCGTCGAGGTAGCGCACCATCGCCGAGTACGGCTTGCGGTACGCGTCGCCGGCCAGCGGCGCGTGGCTGACGCCCAGGCCGAGCAGGAAGCGCCCCGGGTACTTCGCGCTCAGCGCCGCGTGCGCGGCGGCGACCGAGCGGGCGTCGTGCTGCCAGATGCTGAGGATGCCGGTGGCCACGGTGAGCGTCGAGGTCACCTCGACCAACGCGGCGGCGTCCCCGACGGAGCTGCTGCCGCCCACCCACACCGCGTCGTAGCCGAGCCGTTCCAGGTCACGGACCCCCTCGGTGACCTCGGCGACCTTGGTGTCCGGCGTGTCGCCCTCGGTGCGCAGCACCGGGCTCCAGATCCCGTACCGGCCGATTCCCATCATGCTCCCCGTTCGTCGGTCTTCCGTTCCCGGGCAACCGGGTACCCCGAACCGTTATTCCTGCACAGAGTTCTCAGACAACTCACAGACTGGCGAAAGAATGCTCTTATCGGGACACCCGATGGTGTTCGTCATGCCTGCGATTCCCACCCCCGCGCCGGGCGGACGCACCGAGTTGCTCCGGCCCGACGGCTCTCCCGTCCGCGTCCTGGTCGTCGACGACGAGACGGCCCTGGCCGACCTGCTCTCCATGGCCCTGAAGTACGAGGGCTGGGAGGTGCGCACCGAGTCCGACGGTGCCGCCGCCCTGCGGGCCGCGCGTGATTTCAGGCCGGACGCCGTGGTGCTCGACATCATGCTGCCCGACGTCGACGGCCTGGAGGTGCTCTCCCGGCTGCGCCGCGACCTGTCGGACGTGCCGGTGCTCTTCCTGACCGCGAAGGACGCGGTGGAGGACCGCATAGCCGGGCTGACCGCGGGCGGTGACGACTACGTCACCAAGCCGTTCTCCCTGGAGGAGGTCGTGGCCCGGCTGCGCGGGCTGCTGCGCAGGTCCGGGGCGGCCGCGGTGCGCACCGAGTCGCTGCTGGTCGTCGGCGACCTCACGCTGGACGAGGACAGCCACGAGGTGAGCCGCGAGGGCAAGTCG
This sequence comes from Streptantibioticus parmotrematis, assembly GCF_019890615.1. Classification (GTDB taxonomy): domain Bacteria; phylum Actinomycetota; class Actinomycetes; order Streptomycetales; family Streptomycetaceae; genus Streptantibioticus_D; species Streptantibioticus_D parmotrematis. The sequence goes on from NZ_JAINVZ010000012.1 coordinate 76,609, forward strand.
ATCCATCTGACGGCCACCGAGTTCGAACTCCTGCGGTACCTGATGCGCAACCCGCGCCGGGTGCTCAGCAAGGCGCAGATACTCGACCGCGTCTGGTCCTACGACTTCGGCGGCCAGGCCAACGTGGTCGAGCTGTACATCTCCTACCTGCGGCGCAAGATCGACGCGGGCCGCGCGCCGATGATCCACACCCGGCGCGGCGCCGGCTACCTGATCAAGCCCGCGGAAGTCGGCTGATCCGTGCCCGCCCCGCGCGGGCGCCGCTGGTCGCTGCGGGCCAGGCTGCTGGCGTCCTCCGTCGCGCTGATCGCCGTGGTCTGCGCGGTGGTCGGCGTCGTCACCACGGTCTCGCTGCGGCAGTACCTGTACGACCGGCTGGACGGCACGGTCCAGGACGTGGCGGCGCGGGCTGAGCATTCGCCGCCGCAGGCCATGCCGCCCGGCGCGCAGCCGCCCGGCGGCGGGCCGCTGGACTTCGTGGTGGGCGGAGGCCAGACCACCGGCACCGTCGGCGCGGTGTTCGACGCTCAGGGCCACGCGGTGCAGGGCGAGGTGAGCCGCCGCACGTCCGACCGGACCCACGCCATAGGCAGCGTGCCGCTGACCTCCGCCCAACTCGCCGCGTTCTCCGGCCTGAAGCAGGACGGGCACCCGCACACCCTGGACATCCCCGGCCTGGGCACGTACCGGGTCGACTACGTGGTCAGCCAGGACGGCCAGGCGCTCGCGGTCGGCCAGCCCGCGGCGGGCGTCGAGGCGACGGTGGACCGCCTGGTGATCGTCATCGTCCTGGTGACCGGTGCCGGGCTCGGCGCCGCGGGGCTCGCGGGCGCGGTGATGATCCGCTACGCCCTGCGTCCGCTGCGCCGGGTGGCGGGCACCGCGGCCCGGGTCTCCGAACTGCGCCTGGACCGGGGCGAGGTGGCGCCGCTGGAACGCGTCCCCGAAGCCGACACCGATTCGCGCACCGAGGTCGGCCAGGTCGGCGGGGCGCTCAACAGGCTGCTGGGGCACGTCGGTTCGGCGCTCGCGGCGCGGCAGGCGAGCGAGACGCGGGTGCGGCAGTTCGTCGCCGACGCCAGCCACGAACTGCGCACCCCGCTCGCCTCGATCCGCGGCTACGCGGAGCTGACCCGGCGCGGCACCGAGGAGATCGGCCCGTCCACCGGGCACGCGCTCGGCCGCATCGAGTCCGAGGCGGCCCGGATGACCACGCTGGTGGAGGACCTGCTGCTGCTCGCCCGGCTCGACGCGGGCCGCCCGCTCAGCCGCGAGCCGCTGGACGTCTCGCCGCTCGTGGTGGACGCGGTCAGCGACGCGCGCGCGGCCGGGCCGGAGCACCGCTGGCGGCTCGACCTGCCGGACGACCCGGTGGTGGTGCGCGGCGACGCCGCCCGGCTGCACCAGGTGCTGGCCAACCTGCTGGCCAACGCCCGTACCCACACCCTGCCCGGCACGACGGTCACCGCGCGCGTCGCCGCGTGGCCGGACGGCGTGCGGATCGAGGTCGAGGACACCGGCCCCGGCATCCCGCCCGACCTGCTGCGCGAGGTCTTCGAACGCTTCGCGCGCGGCGACGCCTCCCGCTCCCGTTCGGCGGGCGGCGGCAGCGGCCTGGGCCTGGCGATCGCGCGCGCGGTGGTGCAGGCGCACGGCGGCACCATCGAGGTGGCCAGCCAGCCGGATCGTACGGTCTTCCGCGTCACGCTGCCGCGTCCCGAGACGGCGGGCCCCCGGGACTCACAGGCGACACCCAGGCTCACCACACCCTCGTGACAGTCCCGGCGGGGAGCGTCGGTGGGCATGAGGACCCTGACGCTTCCGCCTTCCGGGGACCCGGCCGCGAGCGGCGGGCTGCCGGCCCGTGACGCCGTGCCGGTCGGCGACCCCCGCCGCACGACCGTGCTGGATGTCGTGATCCCCGTCTTCAACGAGGAGACCGACCTCGAACCCTGCGTGCGCCGCCTGCACGCCTACCTGGACTCCACGTTCCCGTACGGCTTCCGGATCACCGTCGCCGACAACGCGAGCACCGACCGCACGCCGCTGGTGGCGCTGGCGCTGGAGCGCGAGTTCCGGGAGGTCTCCGCCGTACGGCTGGACCGCAAGGGGCGCGGGCGGGCGCTGCGCGAGGTGTGGGCGGCGTCCGACGCGCCGGTGCTGGCGTACATGGACGTGGATCTGTCCACCGACCTCAAGGCGCTGCTGCCGCTGGTCGCCCCGCTGATCTCCGGCCACTCCGACCTGGCCATCGGATCGCGGCTGGCGGGCGGGTCGCGGGTGGTGCGCGGGCCCAGGCGGGAGCTGATCTCGCGGACCTACAACCTGATCCTGCGCGGCAGCCTGTCGGCCCACTTCTCCGACGCCCAGTGCGGTTTCAAGGCGATCCGCTCCGACGTGGCGCGGCTGCTGCTGCCGCTGGTCGAGGACACCGGCTGGTTCTTCGACACCGAGCTGCTGGTGCTGGCCGAGCGGGCGGGGCTGCGCATCCACGAGGTGCCCGTCGACTGGGTGGACGACCCCGACTCCAGCGTCGCCATCGTGCGCACCGCCACCGACGACCTCAAGGGCGTGTGGCGGGTCGGCCGGGCGCTGGCGAGCGGCGCGCTGCCGCTGGAGCGGCTTCGCAGGCCGTTCGGCGACGACCCGCGCGACCGCGTCGGGGGCGTGGCGCCGGGCATGGTGCGGCAGTTGGCGGGCTTCGCGGTGATCGGCGCGCTGTCCACGGTCGCCAACCTCGCGCTCTTCTGGCTCTTCCGGTTCGGCATGGGCGCCCAACTCGCCAACGCGCTGGCTCTGTTGCTGTGCACCCTCGCCAACACCGCGGCCAACCGCCGCTTCACCTTCGGGGTGCGCGGCAGGCGGCGGGCGATGCGGCAACAGGCGCAGGGCCTGGCGGTGTTCGGCGTCAGCCTGCTGATGACCTCGGGCTCGCTGGCCGCGCTGCGCGTCGCCGACGCCCACGCCTCGCACGGCGCCGAACTGGCCGTGCTGGTGGCCGCCAACCTCGCCGCCACCGTGGTGCGGTTCCTGCTGCTGCGGGTGTGGGTCTTCCCGGACCGCCGCGACGAGGAAGCGCAGGCCCCGACCCTGGAGCCCGTTCGATGACCGCCCTCACTCACCCCTTCGCCGCCCCCGCGCGGGCCGAGTCCGCAGGCGCGGCCGACCGGCCGCGGTGGGAGCGCCCCGCGTTCCTCGGGCTGCTGGCGGCGACCGCGCTGCTGTACCTGGTCGACCTCTCCTCCTCCGGCTGGGCCAACTCCTTCTACTCGGCCGCCGTCCAGGCGGGCAGCAGGAGCTGGAAGGCGTTCTTCTTCGGCTCCTCCGACGCCGCGAACTTCATCACCGTCGACAAGCCCCCGGCCTCGCTGTGGCCCATGGAGCTGTCGGTGCGGCTGTTCGGGCTCAACTCCTGGGCGATCCTGGTGCCGCAGGCGCTGATGGGCGTCGCCACCGTCGCCGTGCTGTACGCGGCGGTGCGACGGCGCTTCGGGGCCGCGGCCGGGCTGATCGCGGGCGGGGTGCTGGCGCTCACCCCGGTCGCGACGCTGATGTTCCGCTTCAACAACCCCGACGCGATGCTCGCGTTGCTGCTGGTCTGCGCGATCTACGCGACGCAGCGCGCGCTGGAGGCGGGACGCACCAAGTGGCTGGTGGCGGCGGGAGCGCTCATCGGTTTCGCGTTCCTGGTCAAGACGCTTCAGGCGTTCCTGGTGCTGCCCGCGCTGGCGCTGGTGTACGCGTTCCTCGCGCCGGTGCGGGTGCGCCGGAGGGTGTGGCAACTGGCGCTCGCCACCGCCGCGTTGGTGGTCGCGGGCGGCTGGTGGGTGGCGATCGTCCAGCTGACGCCCGCCGCCGACCGGCCGTACGTCGGCGGCTCGCAGCACAACAGCTTCCTCGAACTCACCTTCGGCTACAACGGGTTCGGCCGTCTCGACGGCTCCGAGACCGGAAGCGTCGGCGGTGGCGGCACCGGTGGCGGCGCGGGGCCGGGCGGTGGCAAGGGCTTCAGCATGTGGGGCTCGACCGGCATCACCCGGCTGTTCGGCTCCGACATGGGCGGCCAGATCTCGTGGTTGCTGCCCGCCGCGCTGATCCTGCTCGTCGCGGGTGTCGTGCTGACGTGGCGGGCGAAGCGCACCGACACCGAACGGCAGGCGTTCCTGCTGTGGGGCGGCGCGCTGCTCACCACGGCCGCGGTCTTCAGCTACATGGCCGGCATCTTCCACCCGTACTACAACATCGCGCTCGCCCCCTACATCGGCGCGGTCGTCGGCATGGGCGCGGTCACGCTGTGGCGGCGGCGCAGCTCGCCGTGGGCGGCGGGGACGCTGGCGCTGGCGGTCGCGGTGAGCGCGTGGTGGGCCTTCGAACTGCTGGGCCGCACCCCGGACTGGCTGCCGTGGCTGCGCTGGGCGGTGCTGCTGCTTGGCTTGGCGGCGGCGCTGGGGCTGGCGTTCACCGGGCGGATCGCGATGCGGGTGCTGACGGTGACGGCGGTGACGGGTGGTCTGGTGGCCGCGCTGGCGGGACCTGCGGCGTACGCGGTGGACACGGTGTCCACCGGCCACACGGGCTCCCTGCCGTCAGCCGGTCCCGCGCAGATGGGCGGCATGGGCTTCCCGGGCGGCGGCGCACGTGGCGCGCACGGTGGCAAGGGCGGCGCGGGCGGCTTCGGCGGCTTCCCGGGCGGCGGCGGTACGGGCAAGGCCCCCGGCGGCACGGGCACGGCGGTGCGGGGTGGCATGCCCGGCGGGTTCCCGGGCGGTGGCACCGGTGGCTTCCCGGGTGCGGGCGGCGGCCAGGGCGGGAAGGCCCCGTCCGGCGGCGGCGCGCTCAGCGGCAAGGGCGGCAAGGGCGGCAAGGGCCAGATGGGCGGCATGGGCGGCGCCATGGGCGGCCTGCTCGACGGCACCAAGGTCAGCTCGGCGGTCAAGTCGGCGCTGTCCAAGGACGCCTCCTCGTACACCTGGGTCGCGGCGACCGTCGGTTCGCAGAACCAGGCGAGCTACCAACTGGCCACCCAGGACCCGGTGATGGCGATCGGCGGCTTCAACGGTTCCGACCCGGCGCCGACGCTGGCCGAGTTCGAGAAGATGGTGAGCGAGCACAAGATCCACTACTTCATCGCGGGCGGCATGGGATCGGGCGGCACGGAGGGAGCCAAGTCCACCGGCGGCACGGGCGCCTTCGGCCAGGCGATGGGCGTCACCACCGACACCCCGTCGCAGATCACGGCCTGGGTGGAAGCCCACTACACCGCGAAGAAGGTCGGCGACACTACCCTGTACGACCTGACGGCACCCCGGGCCTCGTAAGGACCGAACGCAGTGTGACACCTGCGAAGGCCCCGCTCGCGCCTCCCGGGAAGGGCGGTGTGGGCGGGGCCTTCGTGGTGATCCGGCGGTCAGGCGACCCGGTGTTCCCACCGCAGAGGACTGTCACCGCGCCGGTGCGAGCGGGCGCCGGTGACGATCTGCTGTCCGCCGATCCAGTACGTGTGCGACCCTGGCGTGATGTGCAGCCGGACGGCACTGATGTCCGGCCGTCCGGATTTCTGCCACGCCGTCAGGGTCTCCTCCACGATGTCCCACAGGGCCACGGGCCCGCCTTGCCGCACCGTCCAGCCCGAGGCGTCGCCGTGCAGCTCGGCGAACGACTCCCGCTCGGTGTCGAACAGGTACGTCGTCGGCGCACCGCCGTCGACCGGTACGGTCTTGATCAACTGCACTCCGGGTAAAGCGAGTTGGACGAGGAAGGCGGGCGTCCACTCTTCCAGCGACTCCGGCGCGATCGGCGTCTGCCGTTCGCTGTCCGGGTACGCCGCGCGGGCCGACAGGTCGCCCGCCAGTGGCATGACCGCCTGAGAGCGGGCGGTCATGAAGGACGAGCGGCCGATGATCCGGCCTTCCGCGGTGCCGTCCGGCTGGACGGTGACCTTCGCCAAGCCGGTGCCTTACGTCCAGGTGCCGACGGTGGCCAGGATGCTCCCGCCGGGCTTGGTCTGCCGGACCCAGGTGTAGGGGATGCGGCGTACCGAGCAGGTCGCGATGACCCGTTCGTAGGGTGCCTGGTGCGGATGCCCGAGCAGGCCGTCACCGGTGGCCGTCCAGGCCGAGTAACCCACGGCCTCCAGTGCGGCGTCGGCGCGGGCTGCCACGCCAGGATCGACCTCCACGCTCGCCACGTTCTCGTCACCGAGGGCGTGGCACATCAGCGCGGTGGAGTAGCCGGTGCCGGTGCCGATTTCCAGCACTCGCACACCACGCTCGACATCGAGTGCCTCGATCATGCCGACCACGGTGGCGGGCAGCGTCGAGGACGAGGTGGGATACCCGGTGACCGGCCCGTGTGCCTGGTCGGCGGTGAGGTGCTCGTCGAGCTGGGTGACGAGGGACTGGTCGCTGTAGGCGAGCCGCGCCCAACCTTCCGGCCCCTCGCTCGCCGGCGTCGCCGGTCGCCACCGGCCGTCCTCGTCGGGCAGGAACACTCCGGGGCGCAGGAACTCCTCGCGGGGCACGTCCTCCACCGCGGCCCGCATGGCCGGGCTCGTCAGGTCGCCGCTCGCCGTCAGGCGGTCGGCCAGCGCGTGGCGGTACGCCGCGGTGTCGAGGGTCATGGTCCTCCCGTCGTCAGCAGGTCGGCGAAGGCCGCCGCCAGTTCCAGGCCCGTCTCTTTCTCCAGCCAACCCCACTGGCCGTTGGGATTCAGCTCAAGCCAGTGAAAATCGCCCTCGCGGTCGATGGCGAGGTCGAACGACCCGGACGCCAGGCCGAGCCGGTCGAGGTAGCCCAGCAGGGCCTTGACCAGCGCGTCCGGCAGGTCGACGACGCTGTAGGACAGGGCGTTGTAGTCCGCACGCCAGTCCAGCAGGTCGGAGTCGATCCGCACGGCGAACACCTGACGGCCGACCACGACCACCCGCAGATCGGCGACCTTGTCGACGCGTGCCTGGAACAGGTGGGGTACGACGGTCACGACTGCGACTGGCCGTCTTCGCCACCCGGGTCGCGCTCACCTACCCGCACGCGGTCCCCGCCGCCCAGCACCGCGTGGACTGCCTCCGCGGACGACACGGCGCCCGTCCCTGGGCGTGGCCCGCCGTCCCGTGAATCCCGGTCCCGTGAATCCCGCGAGTTCGTGCGGCGACGAGGCCTGACTTGCAGATCACGTACTCCAGTGGCGAGGCCCCGGCCGCGCGAGTCCTTGTTCGGTGACGGGACAGGCCGTCGGGAGAAAGGATGCCGTCATGTGCATCGGGGAGCTGATCAGGGAACTCCGTCAGGCCCGGGGTCTCTCGCAGAGCCGGTTGGCCGCCACCGTCAATGAACGCTTCGGGACGGCCCTTTCCCGGGAGTACGTGAGCAACTGGGAGTGTTCGAAACACAAGCCCGGCGCCTTCTACCTCAGGGCGCTGTCCGCTGTGCTCGATGCCCCATTAGCCGCTCTGGAAGAGGACGAAGTGAAGCGACGTACGTTCCTCACGGACGCCGCAGGAGCCGTCATCGCGCCTGTGGTCGCGTCCGATCTCCTGGCGTCGGGTTTCGCGGCCCGGCTGCGCGGAGGGCCTTCTCAGGATGCTTGGGAAGGCAAGCTGACCACTTACGGATCCGAGTACATGAGCCTCGGCGCGGCCGACATCCAGCGCCGCGTGTCCGCCGAACTGGTCGTCGTGCAGCAGCAGTTGGACACCCCGCACCTGTGGTCCGTGGCCGCCCGGCTCATGACCCTGTACGCCAAGACCTTTCCAGGCTCCGACGGGGCGAGGGCGGTCTCCTGGTACCGGATGGCCGCCCAGGCCGCGGACGAGTCCCACGACCGGGACACGCGAGTGTGGGTCCGGGGCCGGGCGGCGATCGCCCTGGGCTACGAGGGTGCGTCCTTGGGCGTGGCCGACGTTCTGGCGGATCAGGCGATGGCCATGGGGACGAAGCCGTCACTGGGGCTGCTCAACGCCATCATGGGGAAGGCCCATTCCGCGGCCCTGCGCGGGGACAGGGAAACGGCGTTGCGCCTCGACTCGGCGGGGCGCCGGGTATTCGACTCGGCGGCTTCCGAGGAACAGACGTCGGATTACGCCGTCCCGTGGTGGCGAATGAACGTATTCCGTTCTCTCTTGCTGGCCCGTCTGGGAGATGAGAGGGGGGCCATCAAGGCTCAGGAACAGGCCCGTTCGGAACTCCCGCCCTCTCTGCCGCGTTTCGCGACCCACCTGGAAATGCACCGCGGGCTCATGCTGGCCCGGGCCGGGGACAAGGCCGGCGGGGCCGCCTATGCCCGCGCTCAGCTCGACAAGCTGCCCCCCGAGAAGCACTCGCTCACCCTTCGCATGCTCATGAAGGAGATCTCGCATGCTCATGAAGGAGATCGAGGCGTGATCTGAGCACATGCTCGGCCGGTCTGTCACCCGGTACGACCTCCCGGCGCCCCGGTCCTCGTGAGCAGGGGGCGGACTTGGAGGTCGCGCAGGTAAGTCGCGCAGGTAAGGCGTGGGTTCACGGTCGGCGGTTGGGGCGTTCGTTCCAGCGGTTGGTCGCCCACGCTTGCCGGCTTTGCAGGTGACCCGCCGACCGCTCCCGGTCAGGACGAGGCGGTCGTCAGAGTCCGTAGCTCGGTGTCCGACAGTCGCAGGTCCTGCGCGGCGAAGAGCGCCGGCAGTTGCTCGACGGCGCGTGCGGAGGCGATCGGCGCGGTCACGGTCGGCTGCTGCCCGAGCCAGGCCAGCGCCACAGTGGCCATCTCCACCCCCCGCGCCGTCGCGATCTGCTCCAACGCGTCGAGCACCTTCACGCCGCGTTCCGTGTCCGCGTAACCACCGGCGAGTCCGGGGACATTGCGCACGTTCTCGACACTCTTCCCGGGACGGTACTTGCCGGTGAGGAAGCCGGAGGCCAGTGCGAAGTACGGAACGCAGGCCAGTCCTTCACGCTGCACGACCTCCCGCCGCGCACCCTCGTAGGTGTCGCGTGAGACGAGGTTGTACTGCGGTTGCAGAGCCACGTAGCGGGCCAGCCCTTCGCGATCGGAGAAGGCCAGCGACGCGGAGAGCCGTTCGGGGCTGATGTTGGAGGCCGCGATGGCACGCACCTTGCCGGCCTTCACGAGATCGTCGAGAGCCAGGATGATCTCGTCCACGGGGATGGACTCGTCCCGGTCGAAATGGGTGTAGTAGAGATCGATGTGGTCGGTGCGCAGTCGCCGCAGGGACTCCTCAACAGCGGCCTTGATGTTGGCGGGCGCGAGGCCCATGTACTCCGGGTGGTCACCGACCTTGGTGGCGACGACCACGTCGTCGCGATTGCGGCGGGCGGCGAGCCAGTCGCCGATGATGCTCTCGGACTGTCCCGGCTCGTTGCCGGCGAAGTAATTCATGTACGAGTCGGAGGTGTCGATGAAATTGCCGCCACCGGAAAGGTATGCGTCAAGCACCGCGAACGACTGGGTCTTGTCGGCGGTCCAGCCGAAGACGTTGCCTCCCAGGCAGAGCGGGGAAACGAGGAGGCCGGACGAGCCAAGGGCGCGAAGTTCAGTCACATCACGCCCAACGTGCGCTCGGTTGCCCGAAGTTCCTCCCTTGAAGGTGTCTCCCGTTTCTACGCGCCCACTTCAGGCGGGCGACCGTGAGGTACGGCGATGGGTCCCCGGGGAGCTGATGGGTCCCCGGGGAGCAAGCGTAGGCGACCCACCGCTGGAACGAACGCCCCGACCGCCGACCATGACCCCACGCCCTACCTGCGCGACCTCTTAAGCTCGAGGGCGGAACGTCGTCGTTGAGCGGAGGAGCGGGCGGGATCCGTACTGTCGGCGTGAGCAGCAGTCCGATGACCGTCGCACCGACCGGCTCGACCGCCCGGCCCCGAGGAGACACCGCCATGCCGACCGGCCCCCGCGCAGCCAAGCCGCAGGCCAGCTACTGGCTGAGCGATCGCGCGGGGGCCAAACGCCGCCGGGAGCCGGAGGCCGGTTCCGGCAACGGTGCCGGGCTCGACCTGGACCGCGTCGTGCGCGCCACCATCCGGCTGCTGGACGCCGAGGGCCTGGCCCGGTTCTCCATGCGGCGCCTGGCCGCCGCACTCGGGGTGACCCCGATGTCCGTCTACTGGTACGTCGACAACAAGGACGACCTGCTGGAGATCGCCCTCGACGAGATCAACGGCGAGATCCCGGTACCGCCGGACGACGCGACCACCACCGAACCGGAGGACTGGCGTGGGCAGTTGCGCGCCCTCGCCACCGGCTACCGCACCATGCTCGTCGCCCACCCCTGGGCGTCCCGGCTGATGGGCGAGTACCTCAACGCCGGGCCGAGGGCGACCGCGTTCGCCACCGCCGCGTACCGGGTGATCCGGCGCGCCGGGCTCCCGGAGGACCGGGCGCCCGGCGCGCTGGCCGCCGTCCACCAGTTCGCGTACGGCTTCGGCACCGTCGAGGGGCGGTGGGCCGAGCGCTGCCGTACCGCGGGCACCGACGAGGACGAGCTGCTGCGCGAGGTGTTCGACGCGACCCGCGACAAGCCGGAACTCGGCGGCCTGACGGGCCTGATCGCCCGCCACACCACCGGCCGCCGCGACGAACTGCGCGAGCGGGACTTCGCGTTCGCGCTGGACGTGCTCATCGCGGGCATCGACGCGCTGCGGGATTCCGCCGACGGCTGAGGTCCCTCAGGAGTCGGCGAGCCGCGCCGGGAAGCCGCCCGTCGCGACCGGGCCCCAGCGCTCCGGGGTGATCCGCAGCAGCGACTTGCCCTGCCGGAGCATGGCCGCCCGGTACTCGTCCCAGTCCGGGTGCTCGCCCGCGATCGCCCGGTAGTAGTCGACCAGCGGCTCGACCGACTCGGGCGGGTCGATCACCTCGGCCTGCCCGTCGACCTGCACCCACGGCCCGTTCCACTCGTCGGACAGCACGATCACCGTCACGCGCGGGTCGCGCCGGACGTTGTTGGCCTTCGCGCGGTCGGGGTACGTCGAGACGACCAGGCGGCCCGAGCCGTCGACGCCGCAGGTCACCGGTGAGCCCTGCGGGCGGCCGTCCGCACGGGTGGTGAGCACGATCGCGCGGTGCCGCTCGGCGAGGAACTCCAGCAACTGCTCACGGGTGACATGGTTGTTGGTGGCGATGTTGGGAGGCATGCCTGCCACCATACGAGCCGTGCCACGGGGAGCGAGGGCGGCGCGCGCCGCCCCCGTTCAGCCTGAGCGCGCGCCGCCGCCCCCGTTCAACGCGCCAGCGCGCCTTCCGCTCAACGCACCAGCGCCCGCCCCCCGTTCACGCCATCGGCAGCGAATCGCCCTGGACGGCCTGGATGTCCAGCTCGACCCGCAGCGTGGTGCCGATCGCCGCGATGCCCGCCTGGAGCACCTGGTTGTAGGTCATCGCGAAGTCCTCGCGCCGCAGCTCCGCCGTCGCGCGGAACGCCGCCCGCACTCCGCCCCACGGGTCGGGCCCGGTGCCCAGGTACGTCAGGTCCAGGTCGACCGGGCGGGTGTGCGAGCGCATGGTCAGCTCGCCGTGCACCGTCCAGCGGTCCGGGCCCGCCGGGGTGACCGGCCCGGTGCTGCGGTAGACGATCTGCGGGAACGTGTCCACGTCCAGGAAGTCCGGCGAGCGCAGGTGGTCGTCGCGCGTCTTGTTGCCGGTGTCGATGGTGGCCGTCTCGATCGCGGCGGTCACCGTCGACTCCTCGGCCCGCTCCGCGATCTCTATGCGACCGCTGAAGCCGGTGAAGTGCCCGCGCACGCTGGAGATCCCCAGGTGCTGGGCGACCGCGCCCACCGAGGAGTGCGCCGGGTCGACGGTCCACGGCCCCGGCGGCGGCAGTTCCACGCCACCGGACCTGGCCAGCACCAGGTTGCCCAGGTCCGCCCGCCCGGAGGCGCCGACGATCGCGGTGGACGCCGCGGGCTGATAGCCGACAGCCGTGACGATCACGGTGTACGCGCCGGGCGGCAGCGCGTCGCCGCGCACCGCGCCGTCGTCGTCCGCGGTCACCCGCAGCACCTGACTGCCCGTCATGTCGGTGACGGTCAGCACCGCGTGCCGCACCGCCCAGCCGTCCTTGGTCCGCACTCGGGCCCGCAGGCCGCCTTCACTGGTCATCCACCGCTCCCCATACGTTCGTCGGTCACGGGTTCCGGGCGGCGGCCTCGGCCGTCCCCTGCTCCGGCCACCGGCCGGAACCCGCGTCTCCCCCGATAACTGGCCCGCGCTTCTCCGCTGTACGCGCGGTCCAGTCGCTCTGGCAAGGCCCTCGGGCCCTGTGCACGGCGGTCAGGCTCTCCCAACGAGGCCCGGCCGCCCCGCGGTCACTCCTCCGGGTGGCCGAGCGCCAGGTCGAACCCGTCCGCGCCCCGGCCGTCCACCCGCAGCGGCGAGGCCGCCGGCGGGTACCCGGACGCGATCAGGGTGTACTCCCCGGCGTCCAGGTCGGTGAAGGCGTAGCGCCCGTCCTCACCGGTGGTGGCGGTGGCGACCACGTCGCCGCTCGCGTCCACCAGCGTGACCCGCGCGTCCGGCAGCGGCACCCGGTCCGCACCGGCGCGCACCGTGCCCTGGAGGCGGGAGCCGGAGGCGAGGTGGACCTCGATCCGGGTGACGCCCTGGGCGCCGACCTCGACCTGCTGGGCGACCGGGCGGTACCCGGAGCCGTTGACCGCCACCGTGAAGCTGCCCGCGGGCAGCTCGTCGAAGCCGAAGTCGCCCGCCGCGCCGGTCTTGCCGGTCGCCAGCACCTCGCCGCGCACGTCGGTGACGACCACCATCGCGCCCTCCACCGGCTGCCCGTCCGCCGCGGCGCGCACCGCGCCGGCCAGGCCGCTGCTGCCGGACAGCGTGATGTCGAAGCCCAGCGGCGTGTCACCGGCCACCACGGTCGAGGCCTGCGGACGGTGCCCGTCCGCCGCCGCTATCAGCACGTACGTGCCCGGCTCCGGCACCTGGAGCGAGTAGGAGCCGTCCGGCGCCGACTGCGCGCGGCCCAACTGCCGTCCCTGGAGCGAGATCAGCGTCAGGTGCGCCGATCCGACGCCCACGCCCTCGGGGCCGCGGACCGAGCCGTTGATGGTGCTGCCGTTCATGCAAACCTCCTGCGCCGGCGGGGTGGGGTCCGCCGGGTTGTACGCGGTGGCCGGCTGAGCCGGGGTTCCGGTGTGCTGCTGGAGTCCGTTGGCCGTCCGAAGCGGCACCTCCTTGATGAAGAGGACCAGCAGGAACGCGACGAAGGCGAACGGCGCCGCGTACAGGAAGACATCCGCGATGCCGTGCCCGTAGGAACTCTCGGTGATCGTACGGACCGGCGCGGGCAGCGTCTTGAGATCGGGCAGGTTCGCCTCGCCGCCGCCGGTGGACGGCAGGGGGATGCCCAGTGCCGCGAGGCCGTCGCGCATGTAGTGCGTGATGCGGTTGGACAGGGCCGCGCCCAGGGCGGCGACGCCGATCGCGCCGCCGAGGGTGCGGAAGAACGTCACCAGGGAGCTGGCCGAGCCCAGGTCCTTGGGCGCCACCTGGTTCTGCACGGCGAGCACGAGGTTCTGCATCATCAGGCCGATGCCGACGCCCAGCAGCGCGGTGTAGACCGCGACCTGCCAGTACGGGGTGTCGTACCGCATCAGCCCGAGCGTCGCCGCGCCGCCGGTGAGGATCACGCCACCGGCGACCAGGAACGCCTTCCAGCGCCCGGTGCGGGTGATGATCTGGCCGGAGAAGGTGGAGGCGACGAACAGACCGGCGACCATCGGGATGGTCATCACACCGGACATCGCCGCGGACTTGTCGCGGCCCAGCTGGAAGTACTGGGACAGGAAGTAGGTCCCGGCGAACATCGCGACGCCGACGAAGACGCTGGCCAGCGAGGTCAACGAGATGGTCGCGTTGCGGAACAGCCGCATCGGGATGATGGGTTCCGCGGCCTTCGACTCCACCAGCAGGAAGAGCAGCGCGAGCACGACCGAGCCGGGCACCATCACGCAGGTCTGCCAGGACATCCAGTCGTACTTGTCCCCGGCGAGCGTCACCCACACCATCAGCAGGCACACGGCGGCGGTCACGAGGAACGCGCCGGCCCAGTCGACCTTCACCTTCCGCCGGGTGACGGGCAGGTGGATGGTCTTCTGGAGCACCACCAGCGCGATCAGCGCGAACGGCACGACCACCAGGAAGCACCAGCGCCAGCCCAGCCAGCTGGTGTCGGTGATGACGCCGCCCACCAGCGGACCGCCGACCGTGGCGACCGCGAAGGTTGCGCCCAGGTAGCCGCTGTAGCGGCCGCGCTCGCGCGGGGCGATCATCGCGGCCATGATGACCTGCGACAACGCCGACAGGCCGCCGGCGCCGATGCCCTGGAGCACGCGGGCGGTGATGAGGGTGGCGGTGTTCTGCGACAGACCGGCGATGACCGAGGCGACGACGTAGAGCACCAGGGCGAGCTGGACCAGGAGCTTCTTGCTCACCAGGTCCGACATCTTGCCCCACAGCGGGGTGGTCGCGGTGACCGCGAGCAGCGCCGAGGTGATGATCCAGGTGTACGCCTCCTGGCCGCCGCCGATGTCCGAGAGGATCGTGGGCAGCGCGGTGGAGACGATCGTGGACGACAGGATCGCCACGAACAGCCCGAGCATCAGCCCGGACAGCGCCTCCATGATCTGCCGGTGCGACATCGCGGGCTGCTGCCCGTCGGGTCCCGGCGCGTGGTGGCCGGGGGAGCCCGGGGCGTGCTGGCCCGGGGACCCCGGGGCGTGCTGCCCGGGGCGCGCGGCGTGCGCGGGGGCGTGTCGGCGCACACCGGTCGGTGTGGTGGTGCTCATCGTCATCCTTCGTGGGGGCGGCCGCGCAGACCCGCTCGTGGCCCGCCGCCGTCGAAACTCGCGCGCAGTCGTGCCATGAGCGCGGCCAGCCGCCCCACCTCCTCGTCCGTCCAGTCCCCGAGGAACTCGGCGAACACCTCGGCGATGCGGTCCGACGCCTGGCGCAGGACGGCTTCACCGAGGGGGGTGAGGCGCAGCAGTCGCGATCTCCTGTCCTGTGGGTCGGGGTGCCGTTCGATCCAGCCGCGGGTGACCAGGTACGTGACGTGCCTGCTGGTGACCGACATGTCGACGTCCAGGCGGTCGGCCAGGTCGCTGGCGCGCATCTGGCCGTACCGGGCGAGCAGCGACAGCACGATGACCGCCGCCTGCGGGCACTCGGGGGGCAGGGCCCGTCCGACGCCGCGGCTGACGGCTCCCAGCGCACCGAGTTGCTGCACCAGCTCCGCGCACTGTTCCCGCGTCGCCATCAGCACCCCCGTGGTAGTTGCCTTAAGCAACCTTAACCACACTTAGTTGCAACAGGCAAATGAATCGGTGGGGGGAGTGGGTGAAGGGTTGATGGAGGCGGGGTCGGGGCGGGCCGGGGCGGGGCCGCCTCAACTCCCTTGCGCGGGAAGGGAAGCGGCCCCGCCGCACGGCCTCAGGCCGACGCGGCGTCCAGCGAGGCGACCTGCTCGGGGGTGAGTGTGAGGTCCGCCACAGCGGTCAGCGCGGGCAGCTGCGCGACCGTGCGCGCGCTGGCGATCGGCGCCACCACCGTGGGCCGGGTGGCCAGCCACGCCAGCGCCACCGTGGCGACCTCGGCGTCGTGCGCCGCGGCCACCTCGTCCAGCGCCGCCAGCACCCGCAGGTTGCGCTCGTCCTTCAGATAGGACTCCGCCTTCCCGGCCCGGGAGCTGTCCGACGCGGCCCCGGGCCGGTACTTGCCGGTCAGGAAGCCGGAGGCCAGCGCGTAGTACGGCAGGCAGCCGAGGCCGTGCTCCGCGGCCACCTCCATCAACGGGCCCTCGTACTCGCCGCGCTCCACCAGGTTGTAGTGCGGCTGGAGCGCGACGTAACGGGCCAGCCCCTCGCGTTCGGAGGCGGCCAGCGCCTCGGACAGCCGCTCGGCGCTGATGTTGGACGCCGCGATCTCGCGGACCTTGCCCTCCTTCACCAGGGCGTCCAGCGCCCCGAGGAACTCCTCCACCGGGACCGAGGGGTCGTCGCGGTGCGTGTAGTAGAGGTCGATGTGGTCGGTGCGCAGGCGGCGCAGCGACTGCTCGACGGCTCCCTTGATCTTCGTCGCGGACAGCCCGGGGAAGTCGGGATGCTGGCCGGCCTTGGTGGCGATGACCAGCCGGTCACGGTTGCCCCGGGAGGCCAGCCAGCGGCCGATGACCTCCTCCGACTCGCCGCCGGAGTTGCCCGGCACCCAGGCCGAGTACACGTCCGCGGTGTCGATGAAGTCGCCGCCCGCCGCCACGTAGGCGTCGAGCACCGCGAACGACTCCCGCTCGTCAGCGGTCCAGCCGAACACGTTGCCGCCCAGGCAGAGCGGGAAGACGTCGAGTTGCGAACTGCCGATACGTACCATGCCCTTGACCAGCACCCCCGGGGCGCCTGGTATTCCTCGGGGGCTCTTCGCTAGGGTCCTGCCTCATGGCTGACTACCAGACTCCCCCCGAGCAGAACCACGACCCGGCGGGCAGCACGCAGATGTTCCGCGCCTTCGTGGACGAGGGTGCGGCTCCGGCGCGGCAGCGGCCCGCCGCCGGCGCTCCGGCGACCACCTACGGTTCGTCGAACCGCGGCGGCTCGCGCACCGGCCTCATCGTGGCGGTCGTCGCCGCCATCGTGATCGTCGCGGCGATCGTCTACGCGATCGCGTAAGGCGGCTCGTTCCGTCGCGCGCGGTCGTACGCGCCCGCGCGGAAGGCCAGGCCGGGGGCGGGACGGCTCCTGGCCCGCTCGGGCGTGCGCGGGGCGCGCCGGGGGAGTTCAGGCGGGCGCGTGATGCGCGTCGGGCTCACCGACCGTGACAGCTCGCGCGTTCCGGACGCGTCGGACGACTGTCGCCGCCCGCCCGCATATCCGTTGTCATGCGGGCCGACCGGTGCCGCGCGTGACGCGGCCGCCGGGGCGGTGGGGGTGCGCGCCCGGCGGCCGGATGTCCGCGTTGCCTCTCCGCCCGTTACTCGGCGGTCAAACCCTCCCGCAGTTGCGCCAGCGTCCGCGTGAGCAGCCGGGAGACGTGCATCTGCGAGATGCCGACCTCCTCGCCGATCTGCGACTGCGTCATGTTGGCGAAGAACCGCAGCATGATGATCCGCCGCTCCCGGGGCGGGAGTTGGGCCAGCAGCGGCTTGAGCGACTCGCGGTACTCCACGCCCTCCAGCGCGGTGTCCTCGTAGCCCAGCCGGTCCGCGAGCGAGCCCTCGTGGGACTCGTCCTCCGGCGGCGGGGAGTCCAGGGAACTGGCGGTGTACGCGTTGCCCACCGCGAGGCCGTCCACCACGTCCTCCTCCGACACCCCGAGGGCGGCGGCGAGTTCGGAGACGGTGGGGGAACGGTCGAGGCGCTGCGACAGCTCGTCGCTGGTCTTGGTGAGCGCGAGCCGCAGTTCCTGGAGCCTGCGCGGCACCCGCACCGACCAGGAGGTGTCCCGGAAGAAGCGCTTGATCTCGCCGACCACCGTGGGCATCGCGAAGGTCGGGAACTCCACCCCGCGGTTGCAGTCGAACCGGTCGATCGCCTTGATCAGCCCGATCGTGCCGACCTGGACGATGTCCTCCATCGGCTCGTTGCGGCTGCGGAAGCGGGCGGCCGCGTAGCGCACCAGGGGGAGGTTGAGCTCGATGAGGGTGTCACGGACGTAGCCGCGCTCGGGGCTGTGGTCCGGCAGCTCGGCGAGCCGCAGGAACAGCGAACGCGACAGCGTGCGCGTGTTGATGGCCTCGCCGGTGTCCGCACCGGTGTCCACCGCGTGGCCGGCGCCGGCGTCCAGGCCGGTGCCGACGTCCAAGCCGTTGCCGACGTCCAGGCCGGTCCCGGTACCGCCGTCGGTGCTGTTGCCGGTGCCGGTGTCCACGCCGGTGTCCACACCGTTGCCGGTGTCGGCGGGCGCGTCGAACTGAAGCTCCTTCGGACTGCCCACTTCTACGGACATGCCACCCCCTCGAGGTCGCGGACGGGTCGCGCGTGACGTTCCTTCACCTGAATACCGTCAGGCCGGGCCGCCACAAACGCGGTATCCGCAGAATGTCACATGTCGGCAACACGCTGTAGCGCCAAGTCGACTTATTTGCACCGGAGATGGTGAACGGGTGTCGCTCCTGTGGGTTACGCCTCGATCTGGTTTGCGGATCTCAGGCGTGCGAAGCTGCGCGACAGCAACCGGGAGACGTGCATCTGCGACACCCCGAGTTCGGCACTGATCTGCGACTGCGTCAGATTGCCGAAGTACCGCAACAGGAGGATCCGGCGCTCGCGTTCGGGCAGTTGCACGAGCAGGTGGCGCACCAGCTCGCGGTGCTCCACGCCCGCGAGCTCCGGGTCCTCGTAGCCGAGGCGGTCCAGCAGCCCGGGCGCGCCGTCGCCCTCCTGGGCGGCCTCCAGCGAGGTCGCGTGGTAGGCCCGTCCCGCCTCCAGGCAGGCGAGCACCTCTTCCTCGGTGAGCTTCAGGCGCTCGGCGATCTCGCCGGTCGTCGGCGAACGGCCGTGCAGCACCGTCAGGTCCTCGATCGCCCCGCTGACCTGGACCCACAGCTCGTGCAGGCGGCGGGGGACGTGGACGGTGCGCACGTTGTCCCTGAAGTAACGTTTGATCTCGCCCACGACCGTCGGCATCGCGAAGGTCGGGAACTGCACCCCGCGCTGCGGATCGAACCGGTCGATGGCGTTGATCAGCCCGATCGTGCCGACCTGCACGACGTCTTCCATCGGCTCGTTGCGGCTGCGGAAGCGGGCGGCCGCGTAGCGCACCAGCGGCAGGTTGATCTCGATGAGCGCGGCGCGTACGCGGGCGTGCTCCGGCGTGCCCGGCTCCAGCCCCGACAACTCCTCGAACAGCACCTGCGTCAGCGCCCGCGCGTCGGCGGCCCGGCTGCGGCGCGCGGAGTCGGCGGGCGAGTCGGAGGCGCGCGGCGGGAAGGGGGTGGTCCTGGGCGGGGCGGAGCCACCGGACGCGGCGGGGGGGTGGGGCGCGTCCTCGGCGGTCGTGGCCGTCGCCGTCGTCGCCGTCGTGGCGGTCGTGGCCGGCGCGGCGTCCGTGTCCGCGGGCGGGGGCGTCGTGGACGGGGAGGGGGGCGTGGGGGGCGCGGAGGACTGCGCGGGCGCGGAAGGGAGCGCGAAACGGGCCGTCAACGACATACACCACCCCTCACCGATGGATCGGCTATCCGTCAAAAGCGGTCAAAGCGGTCATAGCATCACAAGACATGTGCACTGTGTGCAAGCACCGTAAAGCGCCGTGTTGACGGTCAGTTGACCAGAACGGAACCGGCACGGAACGCGTCGGGCCGCGAGGGGCGGGCGCGAAGCGCACGTGAGGCGCGCGACGGGCCCGTACGCGGGGCGTGCGCGTGCGGGCGGGGTGATGACCCTGGCGGGCGAACGCGGGAGGGGGCGGCGCGTGCCAACGGCCCCGTCCTGGGCAGGCCCGCTGTTCGGGCCTCGGTTCGCGGGCCGGCTGCGTCAGATCTCGTAGTCCGCGATCACCCACGTGGCGAACCCCTGCCACTGGGCGACGCCCGCCTGGTGGGCCGGGTGCTCCAGGTAGCGGACCAGCGCGTCGCGGTCGGCCACCGTGCAGTTGATGGCGTAGTCATA
This sequence comes from Streptantibioticus parmotrematis, assembly GCF_019890615.1. Lineage (GTDB taxonomy): Bacteria > Actinomycetota > Actinomycetes > Streptomycetales > Streptomycetaceae > Streptantibioticus_D > Streptantibioticus_D parmotrematis. The sequence goes on from NZ_JAINVZ010000012.1 coordinate 96,219, forward strand.
GGCGATCGGGCGGTCGGTGATGTTCCAGGCGCACTCCCAGGAGGCCAGCTCCGGGATCTGCCCGCTCAGCGCCTCGAAGGCCCGTACGCCCTCGACGACACGCTCGTCGTCGCGCGAGACGCCGTCGTTGAGCTTGAACAGGACGAGGTGACGGATCATCGCGTGCTCCCGGGAGACGTCAGGGGCGGGCTACTTCACCAGCTGGCTCATGAACTGCCCGATGCCTTTCGCGGCGCTGGATATGCCCTCGAAGCCTATCTGGACCAGCTGCGCCGCCCGTGCGGGGGAGGTGATGATCGTGTACAGGACGAAGACCACGACGATGTACATCACGATCTTCCTCGCCTGAGCCATGCCCGTCCGCCTCCCCGACCGTGTTCGAACTCCGGACCGCCCCCCGCGCTCCAGTGCGGTGAGTGAGTCTAACCACGGTGATGTCCGAGCCAAGGGATGGCGTTGCGTCGCGAAGGGGTGTGCACGCCGCGCGGGCTTCCCTACGACAAAACCGCCCGCGTCCTGAGGACGCGGGCGGTTCGATGGCGGTAGCGGTGGGATTTGAACCCACGGAGGAGTTGCCCCCTCACACGCTTTCGAGGCGTGCTCCTTAGGCCGCTCGGACACGCTACCGGGAGAGAGCTTAGCGGACGTCGGGCCCCGCACTGAAATCGGATACGGATCCGATACGGATCCGGTGCCCCGAGGCCCCTTCAGACCGCCCGCGGGCCGCGGAAGAACGCGGTCAGCTCGCGCGCGCACTCTGGTTCCAGGACGCCCGCGATCACCTCGGGGCGGTGGTTGAGGCGGCGGTCGCGGACGACGTCCCACAGGGAGCCGGCCGCGCCCGCCTTCTCGTCGCGGGCGCCGTAGACCACCCGGTCCAGCCGGGACAGCACGATCGCGCCCGCGCACATCGTGCACGGCTCCAGCGTGACGACGAGCGTGCAGCCGGTCAGCCGCCACTCGCCGACCGCGCGGGCCGCCTCGCGGATCGCCAGCATCTCGGCGTGCGCGGTCGGGTCGCCGGTCGCCTCGCGCTCGTTGTGGCCGCGCCCGACCACCGTGCCGTCGGGCGCCAGCACGACCGCGCCCACCGGCACGTCCCCGGTACGAGGGGCGAGCGCCGCCTCGTCCAGGGCGTGCCGCATGGCCGGCACCCACGGCTCGCGCAGCGGGTCGCCGGCCGGCCGGTCGTCGGGGCGGGACGGGTCAGGGTTCAGCGGACCGCCTCCAGCAGTTCGCCGCAGCCGAGGGCCTCCGCGATCTCGCCGAGCGCCTCACCGGGCACACCGTCCCCGCTGAGCGAGCGCAGGTCCTGCTCGCTCACCCCGAAGTCGGTCAGCAGCGTGGCCTCGCCGACCGGACCCGAGGGGATCGGCTCGATGTCCTGCGGAGCGTCGTCCTCCCCGGTCTCGCTCTCGCCGTCCTCGGTGCCGTCCAGGTCGAGGGCGTCGAGGTCCTCCAGTTCGTCGTCGGGGTCGCGCCCCAGCAGTTCGTCGGTGAGCAGGATCTCCCCGTACGAGCTGCGGGCCGCGGCGGAAGCGTCCGACACGTAGATGCGGGGGTCGTCCTCGCCGTCCACCCGGACGACGCCGAACCACGCGTCCTCCTGCTCGATCAGCACGAGCACCGTCTCTTCGTCGGTCGTCGCCTCGCGGGCCAGATCGGCCAGGTCGGCGAGGGTCTCCACATCGTCAAGCTCCGTGTCGCTCGCTTCCCACCCGTCCTCGGTGCGCGCGAGCAGTGCGGCGAAATACACCGTGACTCTCCCACTGGTCTTAGTGTTCCGGGACGGACGGGGATGCGCCCCGCCCACTCGGCATCGTGGCAGAAACCTAAGCTCTGCGGCGGCTCTTCCGCACTGCGTCGTGCCAGGCTGTGCACGTTTTTTCGGGTTTTTTGGGCTGGCGCACCGCCAGGAGTGCTACCGGTGCCGCCAACAGCGTTACGTACGGTGACGGGCGGAACGGTCCGGGAAGCGGACGGCCCGGCTCACGCGATCACCGCCGTCGCAGCGACCCCTCGCGGCGCGTGGCGAGGCTTCGGCCGGTCACCGAACGAGGTCGTGCGGGCGGGCCGTCGGCGATCCGCGGGTGGGCCGTCGGCGGCCGTGCGGGTGGGCCGGGGGCCTACGGGCCGGGCGCGGTCACCAGCGGAAGCAGTCCCGTCCTACCAGCGGAAGGTGCGCATCCGCATCTGCTCGCGCATCCGGGCGGCCCGGGCCCGCCGGGGCTGCACCCGCTCCCGCAGTTCCTTGGCCTCGTTCAGCTCGCGCAGGAAGAGGGCGCGCCTGCGGCGGCGCTCGGCGTCCCGTGCGGACTGGGTCGAGGACTCGTCGGACTGGGCTGGCCGCTCGGCCATGGCTACCACCTCTACGCACGGTTACGTTCGGCGTACGTTCACTCCTTCCCCCGCGCCGGCGGATGATGCGGGGCGGCCGGGCAGGGCCGTGGCGTGGCGGGGGCGGGCCGGGACCGGAGAACGGGCTCGGGACGGGGACCGGGAAACCTCCGTTAATGTCGGGGGCATGCGGATCCATGTCGTCGACCACCCGCTGGTGGCGCACAAACTCACGACGCTGCGCGACGAGCGCACCGACTCGCCCACCTTCCGGCGGCTCGCCGACGAGCTGGTCACCCTGCTCGCGTACGAGGCCACCCGCGACGTGCGCACCGAGCAGGTCGACATCACGACCCCGGTGCAGCGCACCACCGGCGTACGCCTGTCGCACCCGCGTCCGCTGGTCGTGCCGATCCTGCGGGCCGGTCTCGGCATGCTGGACGGCATGGTCAGGCTACTGCCGACCGCCGAGGTCGGCTTCCTGGGCATGGTCCGTGACGAGGACACGCTGAAGGCGTCCACGTACGCCACGCGCATGCCGGAGGACCTGTCCGGGCGGCAGGTCTACGTGCTCGACCCGATGCTGGCGACCGGCGGCACGCTGGTGGCCGCGATCAACACCCTGATCGAGCGCGGCGCCGACGACGTGACCGCGATCTGCCTGCTGGCGGCGCCGGAGGGCGTCGAGGTGATGGAACGCGAGCTGACCGGGGCACCGGTCACGGTCGTCACCGCGTCCGTCGACGAGCGGCTCAACGAGAACGGCTACATCGTCCCGGGCCTGGGCGACGCGGGCGACCGGATGTACGGGACCGCGGGCTAGCGGTTTCCCGAACGAACGAAGGCTGGGCCCGGCCGCCACGGTGATCGTGGTGACCGGGCCCGTCCGCGTTCAGGGGCGCGTTCAGGGGCGCGTTCAGGGGGAAGTGCGCGCCGTGCGCCCGTGCCGGGAGGTCAGCAGTCCTTCTTGCCGGAGGCGGAGGCCGCCGGGGCCGGGTGGCTGAGCGCGGCCAGGGCGGCGCCGGCGTTCTGCTGCGGGGTCAGCGAGCCGAAGCCCGAACCGATGATCAGATCGACGTTGGACGCCCCCGTGCGCGAGGGGTCCGTCTTCGTGCTGGAGCCCGACAGCTGCGTGCCCAGCACCTTGAGCGCCGACTGCGCCTGCGGGCCGCCGAGCAGTATGGCCGGGCCCGGCACCTTCTGGTTGTACTGCGCCGGGGCGTTGCCGACCTTGCCGATGACGAAGCCACGCTTCTTCAGCTCGTCGGCGGTCGACTTGGCGAGACCGGTGCGCGGTGTCGCGTTGTAGACGTTGACGGTGATGGTGGCCGGTTTGGGCAGCGGGACGTCCGCCGGGGCGCCGCCCGCGCGCGTGCTCACGTCGTGACCGCGCTTGGCGGAGCAGTGTCCGTCCTGGGCGGCGTCGTGCGAGGTGCCGCCGAAGACGTGGATGAGCTGCACCGTCCCCCAGCCGATCAGCCCGAGCACCACGACGGCGGAGACGACGGACAGCACGAGTCGTCGATGACCGCGGGGGCGCCGCATCCGCGGGTAGTGCTTGCCCGTGACGCGGTACTTCCCGCCCATGCCGGGGGGAGTGAGCATGCTCATAGCCGCAGCGTAGTGCGGTATCCGGCCAAGGCGTACTAGATGATCAACGAATGGCCTAGCGCCCGACCCGAAAGAGGCAACGAACACGCCGGTCGGCCCAGTTGGGGCAGGCGTGCGGGGGGCCGGGCGGGTAGGCGGCGGAGGCCGGGTGGGCAGGAGGCGGGGCCGGACGGGTGGACGGCGGGGCCGGGCGCCGCGCGGCTCAGTCCATCTCCAGTACGCGGGCGTGCAGCACCTGGCGCTGCTGGAGCGCGGCGCGGACCGCCCGGTGCAGGCCGTCCTCCAGGTAGAGGTCGCCCTGCCACTTCACGACGTGGGCGAACAGGTCTCCGTAGAACGTGGAGTCCTCGGCCAGCAGTGTCTCCAGGTCGAGCTGGCCCTTGGTGGTCACCAGCTGGTCGAGGCGTACCGGGCGCGGTGCGACGTCCGCCCATTCGCGGGTGCTCGTACGGCCGTGGTCGGGATACGGCCGACTGCTGCCGATGCGCTTGAAGATCACACGGAAAGCCTACCGGCCAAGCCTGTGCGGCCGCAGCCCAGCCGAAGGCCCCCGCCCACGATGGGGGACCCCTCGACACTCCTCTCAGCCCCCGTACGCGCCTGTAGAGCCCTTGACACCGTGGCGGAGGCCTTCGGCCGGGGCGTCGGATATGGCTGGAAATGGCAGGTGCGGGACTGGTTGTGGGAGGTGAGTGGGCGGAGGAAGCGGTGACCGGGGCCCGCGCCTGAGGGACCTCCGCGCCATGCGCGGGGGCGCGCCAAGATCCTCCGAAGCCCTGCCGAGGTCTCCCGGAACCTTCCTCGGAACCGGAACCGGAACCGGAACCGGAACCGGAACCGGAACCCGGAGCCCGCAGCCCTTCGAGCTCTCTGTCGCCTTCGTCACACTCACCATCCGGGCAGAGGTGGGTGGCCGGACGGCGGGGTGGTCCCGTCGAGAACGCTCCACGAGGCGCGCGAGGTCCCCGGAGCATGCGAAGACCCCCCACGTACCCGCCAGAGCCCACCTACCCTTGCTGCCTTCCGGCCCTGGGGGAGTTCAGCGAGATAGCGCCACGTGAGGGGCTGCGCCCAGCGTACCCGATCCCCGGCACCGGGATCGAGTTCGCAACCACCCCCCGCGGTCTTGTAATGTGTGCGGCGGAGGATTCGCCTAGTGGCCTAGGGCGCACGCTTGGAAAGCGTGTTGGGGGCAACCCCTCACGAGTTCGAATCTCGTATCCTCCGCACCCTGCCCGTCTGGGCAGACGAAGGTCCCGACCGGTTCGCCGATCGGGACCTTCGTCGTGTGGGCCTCAGTTCGAGGCCGTGGACACGATCGACACGTACTCGTCGGACGAACACGGCGTCACCGGCCGACCGTCGGTGCGTTCCAGGTCGTGAACCGGGACGCGGATTCGCTCAGACGTCGGTGCGCGCTGACGGATCCGGTGGCGCGGTCAGGCCGTGCGTCGAGTCGCGCGCAGGACGACGTCGTTGACGTGGTGGGTGCTGGCCGCGCCGGCGGGTCGTGGGCGGGTTTCGTGGGTTTCGACATGCCACGTGTCGGGGTCGAGCGCGGCGGCGATCTCGGCGATGCCGACGAAAGCCTCCGGGTCGTACATCCGGGTCTCGGTCGCCACGTCCACCGGGTCGCGCAGCGGGGTGAGGTCGTGGTGCACGATCAGGAGCGTGCCGCCGGGGGCGACCGCGGCGAGCAGGCTGCGCAGGCCGCGTTGGTCGGGCGTGCGCTTGAACGAGCCGTACTGCAGGGAGACCAGGTCGAAGGTCGCGGTGCCGAAGGGCTCGGGATCGTTGGCGTCGCCGCGTACGAGGTCGAGAGCGAGCCCGGCGCGTTCGGCCTCGGTGCGTACCCGGGCGAGCGCGTTGCCGGAGATGTCGGTCGCGGTCACCTTCCAGCCGCGCTCGGCCAGCCAGAGGGCGTCGGCGCCCTCGCCGGTTCCGACGTCGAGCGCCCGGCCCGGGGGCAGGGCGGTGACCTCGTGGACGAGCGTGCCGTTGGGCTTGCCGCTCCACGTTCGGTCGGGGCCCCCGTAGCGCTGGTCCCAGTCGGCTTCCTCGCCCGAGTGCCGGACGGCGGCGCGCAGGTCCTCCTCGGCGAGGCTGAAGGCGATCATGGCGCCGACCTGGCTGCCCTGGGCGGCCGACGGCAGCACCTGAAGGCTCGGGTCGGTGACGTTGCCGGCCGCGTAGATCCCCGGTACGGCGGTCTCGCCGCGCGGGTCGACCGCGAGGACGTCGCCGGCGCCGGTCGGGTGCGGGGTGGTGGTGAGCCCGACCCCGGCCAGCACGTCGGCGCGTGCCCGGAACCGCGAGCCGACCACGACGGCGTCGGCCTCCAGCACGCGGCCGTCGCCGAGTTCGACCCCGGACACCTCGCCGTCCGGCCCGGGGAGGACCCGGGCGACCTCGCTGCGCTCGACGATGACGCCGGAGGCGGCCAGGGCTTCCACGACCTCCTCGTCAAGGCCGGTCGGGTCGTGCAGCACGACGGTCAGCCGGTCCGTCAGGTGCCGGAACAGCGGGGTGGGGTGGAGTCCCAGGGGGTGCGTGACGATCTGCACCAGGCGTTGGGCGCGTACCTCGAAACCGTGGCAGAACGGACAGTGGATGACGCCGCGCCCCCATCCCCGCGCGACGCCGTCGATCGCGGGGAGCTCGTCGGACAGACCGGTCGCGGCGAGAACGCGGCGGGCCACCAGCACGTGCCCGCCGGTGAGATCCAGCCGGAACCGGCCGTCGTCGCGACGACGCACCCCCACGACGCGGCCGGAGAGCACCTCCCCGCCGTACGCGCGCACCTCCGCGCGCCCGATCTCCCTCAGCTCGCCGGGCGCGGCCCCCTCGCGCCCCAGGTAGCCGTGCATGTGCGCGGCCGGGGCGTTGCGGGGGGTGCCGTCGTCGACCACGACGACGCCGCGCCGCTGGCGGGAGAGTTGCAGGGCGGCGGCAAGACCGGCGGCCGAGCCGCCGATCACGGCGACGTCGCAGTGACGTTCCATGGTGGGGTGCTGGTGTGCGTGGCCGACGTGTCCGGTGGGCTCGGACGGGGCCGGAGGTCGGCTGGGTGCGGGGTGCTCGCTCATGGATCCGACGGTACTGCGCCGGGCGATATCGGCAAGGGGCCTTGCGCAATTCGCAAGACGTGTCCACCATGGACACATGAACGGAGTCGCCGACATCGAGGCCCTGGCGCGGTCGCGTCTGCGCAGCATGCGCACCACCCTGGGGTACTCCCTCGACGAGCTGGCCGAGCGCACCAACATCAGCCCGTCGACCATCAGCCGCGTCGAGACGGGCAAGCGCACACTGAGCCTCGACGTGCTGGTGCCGCTGGCCAACGCCCTCCAGGTGAGTCTCGACGTGCTCTTCGAGGTGCCCACCGACGACGACGTCGTCATCCGTCCGGTCGCGCACAGCAGCGGCACGCGGACGACATGGCCGCTGAGCCGTCCGGACGGGCGCACGGTCGCGATGAAGATGCGCCTCGAGCCGTCCGACGCGTCGCCCGGTCAACGGGTGCACCCGGGTCACGACTGGTTCCTCGTGCTGGAGGGCCGCGTGCGGCTGTGGCTGGGCGAGCGGCGGATCGACGTCGACGCGGGGGAGGCGGCGGAGTTCGCGACGATGGTCCCGCACGCGATCACGGCCCTGGACGGCCCGGCCGAGTTGCTCATGGTCTTCGACCGCGACGGACAGCGCGCGCACGTGCATCAGTGAGGGCATTGAGCGGGAAGCAGCACGATGGGCCACCCGGGGTCGCGGCGAGGGTGCCGGGGGTCGCGGTCGACGGAGGAAGATGGCCTCCATGGGGGACGAGAAGGACGCACTACGGGAACTGCTTCATCGCGCCGGCCTGGAGGTGGTCGGCCATGGGCGGGCCGCCGATGCGCGGCCCGCGGCGGCTGCCTGGCGGCCGGTGATCGCCGGGGGCGCGGACCCCGTGCTGGCCGTACCGGACGATCACCCCGAGCTCGTCGCGGAGTTGAATCGCCAGTGGCACCGGCTCGCCGTCGAGCACGACGTGATCAACGCCGAGGGTGAGTTCCTGATCAGCGTTGCCAACCAGGGCTGCTCCTGCTGCGCACGCGGTCACTGGACCAGGGTGCGGCTGGCGGATCGCTGGGATCTGGCCGGGCTGCTCGGTCCGAAGCCGGGCCAACCGGAGTTCGTGGCCATGTCCTTGGAGGGAGAGAGCGTCCTCGGCTCCACAACCGAGGAGTACGCGGTCTGGTTCGTCGTCGTCAACCCTTTCCCGCACTGGCTGGAAGCGTCGGCGCGGGCCCAGGCGGCGGAGAGCCCGCAGGAGCGTGAGACCGGCTGGGGAACCGTCCTGCGGTGCAAGACCGCCTCGCCCGGGTTGCGAAGAGCGTGGCGCGACGGGCTGGCCAGGAACCGAGCCGCGCCCGCGTCGGTGTTGCTTCGCCTCCTGGACGTCACCCCCGAGGAGCGCCTGCCGTTCTGGCTGATCTACCGCGAGCTCCCCGAGGAAGTCGTCGATGCCTGGGTCGCCCACCCGGAATGGCGCGTGCGCAAGGGGCTGGGAGAGCGACGGCTGCTCAACGCCGCGCAACGCGCCGAACTCTTCCAGGACTCCGACCCCGGCCACCGACGGCTCCTTCTCGCCTGCGCGGTGGACGAACGGTTGGCGCTTACCGACGCGACATACTCTCAGCTCGCCGCCGACCCCAGTCCGCGCGTGCGTGCCGAACTGGCCCTCCACCGCGACCTGCCGGTACGGCATCTCACCGAGTTGGCTGTCGACCCGGACCCCCGGGTACGCGAAGCGGCCGTCGCACGCGCGTGGGTTCACCTGGCCCCCGCTGCCCGGACCGCCCTCCTCGTTGACCCGGAGGCCGTTGTGCGGGCCGAAGCCGTCCTGGAGCAGCACCGCTCGTTCCCGCTCTCAGCGGCCGACTTCACGGTCCTTCCCAGCGACCGGCACCGTGAACGCGCCGCCTGCACCTGCGTACTCAGCCGAGAGCTGGCCCAGGGTCTGGTAGGCAGTCCCGACATCAAAATGCGCGGCGCGGTAGCGCGGAACCCGAACCTGGACGCCGTGTTCGTCGCTCTGCTCAGCCAGGACCCCGAGCCCCACATCCGCTACCTGGTCTCTGTCCGACCGGACCTCACGGAAGCGGAACGCTCCCGCATAGCCATTGAGTTTGATCCTCGTGCCCGCTGCCGCCCGCTGCCGTGGGTCCGCGAACGGGAGGACGACGCCGAGGCCATGCGCCGCTGCGCCACCTCTTCGCACGTGATGCTCCGCCGGAGTGCCGCCTGGTCGAAGAACCTGCCGGCCGATGTGGTCGACCTGCTGGCGCACGACGATGACTGGGTCGTCCGGTTGTTCCTGGCCGAGCACTGTGCTCAGGCCCCGGCTGAGCTACTGCTGGAGATGGTGCGCGGCTGGAACGGCTACTCCGCGGCGGAGATGGTCAGTCACCCCAACTTCCCCCGGCAGGGGACTGCGTGCTTCGCGGACGATCCCGCCCCCGCTGTCCGCATGCTCGCCCTCCTCGATCCCGAGTCGGGCCCCGAATTGGTGGAACGGTTCAGCCGGGATCCGGACTCAGGCGTTCGCTGTCAGGCCCTGCGCGACCGACGTCTCTCCACCGCATCGGTGATCCGACTGCTCGACGACCCCTATCAGAGCGTCAGGGACCAGGCAGCAGCCGACCCACGCCTGCCCACCCGCGTTCTGGCCCGCCTCCTGTACAGCACGGCGACCGCGGACCGCGCCGCCGCCAACCCGGCCGTTCCCGAATCCGTGATGCACCACCTCCTGGAGCGGTAGCCAGGCCGCGCTGTCAGTGTCTGTCCCCCGTCCGGGAGCGGGGCCCACGCCCTCGGACGACGCCGGCATTGAACTCGGCGTCGTTCCAGCGGAGTCCGAGGGCTTCGCTGTCGACGGAGGCCGGTAGGAGGGGGGATGACCTGGGGGCGGCGTCGCGGTGCCGGCGGTTCGTCGACGAGTTCGCGGACCAGGGCTCCGTCCGCCGGCCGGTCTCGCCTCCGACTACCTGGCGGCCTACCTGCGGAGTGCGGAGGCACGCGCGTGGCTGGACGCGCACTCCACGGGCAGCACGACGATGCGGACGATCTCGGCCGCGGCTCTGAGCGGTCTCCCGGTACCACTTCCCGAGCTGGGCACACAACACGCGCTGGCCACCGTGATGGCCCGGGTAGCCGACTACGAGAGGCAGTTGAACGGCGAGCTCACCCTGCTGGAACGGTTGCGTCAGGACGCGCCGACGGCACTCCTGGAGGGCGGTTCCCACGACATGCCACCGTTCCGGTGAGAACCGGAGTCCCGGGTGCCGCAGGGCAGCTCTGGGGGGCAACGTATCTCTTCACCGTCTCGCGGGAGAAGGCGACTCCGGTACGTTCATCTCCAGGCGATGACCTACGCGGCGCCGGTGTCCCGGTCCCACCGACCTGGCCGAACACATTTTTCACGGCTGCGACGGGTCGTACCGCCGGTGGCATCCAGGGCACGACCTGGTGGGTGGTGGATGCCGACCACCTGCTGGCAGGTGTCGACCCCGACGAGTGGCCGCCCTGGTCTCGTCGGACTGCGGTCAGGTGAAGCGGGAGCTCGGTACCGGGCCCATGGCTCGGACGCGGTCGCGGGGGCCCTGGAGCCAGGTGGCGGCCGCCGCGGTGGCGAAGGTCGTGAACGCGGGGTCCGGGTCGGGCGGAGTGGTGTCGTCACCGGGGTCGGGCTCGGGACTCGCCGCGACGATCTCCGCCGCCAACTCCGCCTCCGAGCGCGGGTCGGCCGGAAGCCGGTCCGCACCGGAGCCGTCGGGGCGGCCCTGGAGCTGCTCGCCCCACGGCGGAGTGACCGCCTGCGCCAGCAGGCCCACCGAGTCGGCGGTGACCGGCGGGGTGTCCGTCCAGCAACTGGCGTGCTCGTGGAGGACCTGGCCGGGGGCGCGGGCCGTGAGCGCCCGCAGCGCCTCGACGCCCGCGTCGGGTGCCTCCGGCTCCAGCAGCTCCTTCAGGTCGTAGGCCACGACGAGGGTCGCCTCGCGCTCCGGTTCGAAGGGCACCGCGGGCAGGCCCAGCAGCTCGGCCGCGGCCAGGCCGAGGATCCGGCTGCCCCGGTCGGGGAGCAGCGAGACGGTGGTGGGCCGCTGCCCGCTCGCCTCCAGGGCCAGGCGCAGCCGCTCGATTCCCGCGCGGCAGGCGGCGTAGGAGTCCTGCAGGTAGGCGTAGCGGCCGCGCATCCCCGCGTCGAAGCCGTATGGCGAGAGGTGGCCGAGCAGCGAACCACGCAGCACGTACTGCCAGCCGCGCAGGTCGTCGTGGTCCAGCGGTGCCGCGCCCGTGGCGCGGACCGCGGCGGCCCGGGCCATGACCCGGGCCAGGCGCGCGTGCACCGGCTGCCACATCTCCTCGGACGGGGCGGCAAGCTTGGCGAACTGCTGCTCCGCGAGGTCGAGTCGGCCGGAGGTGACCGCGTCGAAGACGAGCAGGTAGCGGTCCGGCCAGTCGTCCAGGTCGTCCTCGTGCGGAAGCAGCAGGTCCACGGCCTCGCCGTGCCGGTCCTGGTCCTCGTACGCGGACACGAGCTCGCGGCGCGGGCCGACGGCCTCCGGGTGGGTCCGCACGACCTCGCGCAGCGCCGGGATCGCGAGGTGGGCGACGCCCCGCTCGACGCACGCGTAGCCGAAGTCATAGAGGGCGCGCCCGTCCTGCGGGTCCCCGACGACCTTGGCCGCCGCCTCGCGCAGGTCGTCGAAGCCCGCCGCCTGCGCGGCCCGCCCGGTCACCCGGGCGATCTCACCGAGCGGAGCGCTCTCGGCGCAGTCCCGCAGCGTGCGCAGTGCGCCCGGCACGTCCCCGGCGTCCAACCGCGCCCAGGCCTCGGCCACTTCGGCGCTGTCGAAGACGGGCCCGGCGGGCTGGGCGGAGGGGGTACGGCGATTGCGTCGCGAGAACATGCGGCCGAGCGTCGCAGGCCCGTCCGGCCCCGGGCAAACGAATACCCCGCTCCTCCTGCGCCGTCCCCGTCGCGGACCCGCCGGTTCATCGCCGCCCGCCGGGGTTCAGGCACGCTCCGGCCCTGCTCCGGCGGGCCTTCCCGCACCGGGGGAGGGGGAGAGCGGTCTCGTGCGCGTTGCCAGGAAGGTGAGGGGTCCCCGTCGTCCGGGCGCCGTGGGCTTGCGATGCCTCGCAAGGGATGCCGGGCAGTCCTGGGGGCGCAACGTGGATCAGAGACCTCGAGACGTTGAACGGCCCGGCGTGCACCCACGCGCCGGGCCGTCCGGCGTGACGGGAATCCCACGGCATGGCGGGAATCTCACGGAAGCCGCCACGGGCCGACGGCTCACCGCCCTCCCGCCAGCAGGCTTCCCACTGCCGCGACGCCCCGCGCAACGGCTCGTTCGCTCACGTTGCCGAAACCCAGGACCAGTTGGGGTGGGGCCGAAGCGGGGGCGGATCGGTACGGGGTGACGCCGTAGAGGCCTACGGAACGGGTGCGGGCGGTGGTGCGGATGGCGTTCTCGTCGGCGTCGGCGGGCAAGTGGGCGACGGCGTGGAAGCCGGCCGCGAGGCCGGTCACCGGCACGTGCGGCGCGTGTTCGGTGAGCGCGGCGAGCAGGACCGTGCGGCGCGCGGCGTAGGTGGCGCGCATGCGGCGCAGGTGGCGGTCGAAGCGTCCGGACTCGATCAGCCTGGCCAGCGCGAGTTGGTCGAGGGTGGGCGTGCCGCGGTCGCTGCGGTGCTTCTGCTCGGTGATCGCCTCGGCCAGGTCGGGCGGGCACACGATCCAGCCGATGCGCAGGGCGGGGGCGAGGGACTTGCTGACGGTGCCGATCGAGATCACCCGGTCGGCGGCCAGGCCCTGGAGCGCGCCGACGGGCTCGCGGTCGTACCGGAACTCCGCGTCGTAGTCGTCCTCGATGACGACCGCGTCCCGTTCGCGGGCCCACGCGACGAGGGCCAGCCGGCGTTCGGGGGCGAGGGCGACCCCGGTCGGCCACTGGTGCGCGGGGGTGACGACGACCGCGCGGGCGCCCGTCGCGGCCAGCGCGCGTACGTCGACGCCCTGCCCGTCCACCGGCACGGGCACCGCGCGTACGCCCGCCGTGGCGGCCGCGGCGACGACGGTGGCGGGGGAGCCGGGGTCCTCGAAGGCCACGGTGTCCACCCCCGCGTCCGCGAGGGCGCGCAGGGCGAGGCCGAGGCCCTGGGCGTAGCCGTTGCAGACGACGATGTGCCGCGGGTCGGCCGCGGCGGCCCGGACCCTGCGCAGATATCCGGCCAGCACGTCGCGCAGGGCCGCGCTGCCGCGGGGGTCGCCGTAGTCGAACTCCGCGGTCGGCATGGACCGGGCCGCCTCACGCAGCGCCCACAGCCAGTCCTGCACCGGGAAGGAGCCGAGGTCCGGCACGCCGCAGCGGAAGTCGGCCACCAGGCGCGGCGTGGTCGTCCGCGGCTGGGGGACGCCCGGCGGGGCGGCGGCGCCGGTCGCCACGCGCGTGGCCGAGCCGGGGCGGGTGGTCAGGTATCCCTCGGCCTGGAGCTGGGCGTAGCACTCCTGGACCAGGCCGCGGGAGACCCCGAGGGTACGGGCCAGTTCCCGTGACGACGGCAGGCGTTCGCCGATCCGCAGGCGGCCGGTGCGGATCGCGTCCCTCAGCCCGTGCTGCACCTGCGCGTGCAACGGCCGGCCACTGGTGCGGTCGATGGCGAGCAGCAGCTCGGGCGGGGAACTGGACCACTCCTGGGGCATGGAACTGGAGCTTATCGGCGATCCGGTCGGGCTCTTAGCGTCCATCCGTGACCGCAACGCCTGTCTCGAATCCTCCGACGACCAGCGCCCGACCGCCTCTGCTGACGCGGCCGTTGCTGCTGCGCTTCGTGTCCATGCTGGGTGCCTCCGCGAGCTTCTACCTGCTGCTGTCCGTCGTACCGCTCTACGCCTCGACCGGCGGCCGGGGCGGAGGCGGAGGCAGGGGCGGGGGCGCGGCCGGACTGGCCACCGGGGCGCTGATGGTGGCGACGGTGGTGGGCGAACTCGCCACGCCCGTCCTGGTACGCCGTTGCGGCTACCGCGTCGTGCTGGCCGCCGGCCTGGCCCTGATGGGCGCCCCCGCGCTGGCGCTCGTGTTCTCCCGCGATCTCGGGTGGATCGTCGTGGTCTGCCTGCTGCGCGGACTCGGCTTCGCGTTCACCGTCGTCGCGGGCGGCGCGTTGACCGCCTCCCTCATCCCGGCCGGACGACGCGGCGAGGGGCTGGCCGTGGTCGGCATCGTCAGCGGGGTCCCCTCGCTGCTGGGGCTGCCGCTGGGTGTGTGGCTGGCCGCGCACGCGGGCTACGGGACCGTCTTCACCGCCGCAGCCGTGGCCGCGCTCGTCGCGATCCCCACCGTGCCCGGCCTGCCCGACCGGATCCGCGCCTCCGGGCGGCCCATCGGCGTCACCGAGGCGCTGCGCACGGCCGAACTGCTGCGTCCCGCCGTGGTCTTCGCGGTCACGGCGCTCGTGGCCGGGATCGTCGTCACCTTCCTGCCGCTCGCCGTCCCCGTCCCGGCCACGAGCCTGGTGGCCGCCGCGCTGTTCGTCCAGCCCGCGGCGGCCACCCTGGCACGCTGGCTCGCCGGGCGGCACGGGGACCGGCACGGCTCCGCGGGCCTGGTGCTGCCCGGGCTGCTGCTGTCCGCCGCCGGTACCGCGCTCATGGCGCTGACCCGCGACCCGGTGGCGGTGATCGCCGGGGTCGGCCTGTTCGGCATCGGCTTCGGCGTCGCCCAGAACGCCACGCTCACGCTGATGTACGCGCGGGTGCCCGCCGCCGGATACGGCACGGTCAGCGCGCTGTGGAACGTCGCCTACGACGCGGGCATGGGCCTCGGCGCGGTGGTGTTCGGCCGGCTCGCGGCCCGGACCGGCTACCCCTGGGCCTTCGGGCTGACCGCGGTGGTCATGCTCGGCGCTCTCGTGCCCGCCCTGACCGACCGCGCCGCCGCTGCCCGCGCCGCGAGCGCCGACCGCCCGCGTCCCTCCCGCCGCTGACCACGAAGCGGTACGCGAGGGGGCGGCCCCCCGAAGGGCGCCGCCCCCCGAAGGCGCCCCCGGAGAGGCGCCCTCGCCCGTTCTCAGGGCTGGATCTTCTCCAGGTCCTCCAGCAGGCTCGGGTGGACCGGTTTCCAGTCGAGGGTGGCGCGCGTGTGATCGCTGGACGCGGGCTGGTCGGTGGCGAAGACCGGGCCGAGGGCACCGAAGTTCTCCGTCGGAACCGACTCGACGGGCAGCCCGAGCCGCCGCCCGATGACCGTGACGATGTCGCGTACCGCGTCGCCCTCGTCGGAGACGGCGTGCCACGCGCTTCCGGCCGGGGCCTTCTCCAGGGCCAGCCGGAACAACACGGCGGCGTCGAGCGCGTGGACGGCCGGCCAGCGCTGCGTGCCGTCGCCGGGGTAGCCGGCGGTGCCGGTGCTACGGGCGATGTCGGTGAGCAGTCCGGCGAACCCGCCCTTGCCCTCGTTGTGGACCGTGCGCGGCAACCGTACGGCCGAGGTGCGCACGCCCTGCGCGGCGAGTTCGAGGGTGCGGGTCACGGAACGGCTGCGGCCCGCGACGGGGCCATCGGTCGGCAGCGGGTCGGCCTCGGTCGACGCGCGCCCCGGAATCCAGGGCGTGCCCGAGACGGTGACGAGCGGCCGGTCCGTGCCGACGAGGACCTCGCCGAGCGTCGCCAGCGCCGCGCTCTCCTCCGCGATGCCGCGCGCGAGCGCCTCGGGCGAGCTGAAGTCGTTGCTGAACGCGAGGTGGATGACGCCGTCGGCCTGTTCCGCGCCGGTGCGCAGGACCGCGACGTCGGCGAGGCCGCCGCGCAGGACGTCGGCGCCCGCGGCCCGGGCCTTCGCGGCGGAGGCGTCGGAACGGGCGAGGGCGGTGACCGCGTGCCCCGCGGTGAGCAGTTCGGCGACGACGGCCGAGCCGATCAGGCCCGTTCCGCCGGTGATGAAGACGCGCATGGCGAGCTCCAAGGAGTGATGCGACTGTTGTCCCATCACCGTACACCATGATGGGACACATGTCGCATCGTCTAGGCTGGGGTCATGCCGAGATGGAAGCCCGATGCCCGACAGCGCCTGGTCGTGGCGGCGCTCGGCCTGTTCGCCGAGCAGGGCTACGACGACACGACGGTCGCCCAAATCGCCGAACGGGCGGGGCTCACCCGCAGCACGTTCTTCCGCCACTTCGCGGACAAGCGGGAGATCCTCACGGCCGGGCAGGAAGCCCTGAGCCGCCTGCTGGCCGAGGGCATCGACGAGGCTCCGCCGGACGCGTCGCCGCTGACCGCCGTCGCGGCCGGTCTGGAACGCGCGTCGGGCGAGATGACGTCGTTCAACCGCGACCTCGGTCCGCTGCTGCGCGCGGCGATCGACGCGAACGAGGAGCTGCGCAATCGCGAGGCCCTGAAGAGCATCGGCATGGCCGCGGCGATCGCCGACGCGCTGAGGCGTCGCGGCGTCGCGGAGCCCACGGCCCGGGTGGCCGCGGAACTCGGCGTGCTCGCGTTCAAGCTCGGATACACCCGCTGGGCCGACCCCGCCCACGACGAGGACCCGGGCGAACTGGCGACCCACACCCGGGCGGCCTTCGAGGAGCTGCGCGGGGCGGTCGCGGGGCTGCAGTGACGGCGGCGGCAGCTCCCGGCGGCCGGGAAACCGTTTGATGGTGCCGGGTCGGGCGGGCACCATCCGCGCTCATGGCAGCGATCAGAACGGCGAGGGAGACGGCGGCGACGACGGCGAGGCGGCAGGCCCTGGTCCGTGCCGCCGCGGCGAAGCAGGCCCTGGTCCGGGCCGCCGCGCGGAACAACGCCGAGTGGTGCGCGGCGATGAGCCGATCGCACGGCGTGGCGGGCGAGTTCGGTGTGCAGGCCTGGGCCGCTCCGGTCCGTACGCCGCCGTACTACCCCGACGCGGTGACGCTGGTGCCCGGTGCCGACGCGGCCGCGCTGGTGGGCCGGATCGACACCGCCGCGCCCGGTGCCTGCGTCAAGGACAGCTTCGCCGACCTCGACCTGACGGAGGCGGGCTTCCGGGTGCTCTTCGACGCCCAGTGGATCCACCGCCCGGCGGGCGCGCCGACCACCTCACCGGAGCTCGCCTGGGACGTCGTGCGCGACCGTAAGACGCTGCGGGCCTGGGAGTCGGCGTGGGGTGAGGAGGGACTCTTCCGGGCCGAACTGCTGGACGAACAGGCCACGTTCGTGATCGCCGGGACCAACTCCGAGGGCAGGGTGGCCGTCGGTGCGGTGGCGAGCCGCAGCGACCACGTGGTCGGCGTCTCCAACCTCTTCGCGTCGGAGGACGGCGCCGACCGGGCCTGGCCGGTGGTACTGGAGGCGGCGCACCGGCTGTTCCCCGCGCTGCCCGTGGTCGGCTACGAGCAGGGCGAAGACCTGGAGGCGGCCCTGCGCCAGGGCTTCGAGGCGGTCGGCCCGTTGCGGGTCTGGGTGCATGGGTAGGCGCCGAAACGCCAGGGCTTCGCACGGTCGAACGCGCCGTCGGCCGCGCCTCCCGCCCGCACTACGATCACCGGTCAGGGACCGGCCGGGAGCGGATCACGAAGCCGAGGCAGCGCAGCCGAGCAGCGCAGCCGAGGCAGCGGAACGGGAGTCCGCCGGGTCGGCGTCTACGGGGGAGGAAGCGGGAGTTGACGAGCGTCGGGGTCGAGGGGGATGACGCCTGGGGGCGGGTGCTCGTGGAGGTGGGGCGGAGCGGGCGGCGGCTTCGGCGGGAAGAGCTCGACGCTCTGCGTGCGTACGGGGACCGGGCGGCCGAGAGCGGGCGCGGGCTCGCCGAGCTGGTGGACGAGCGGCTTGCCGCCGCCGGTGCGGTCTGGGCGGGGCAGACCGTGGACGCCTCGTCGATGACGGCACTGCGGGCGGCCGTCGCCGCGATCGCGGACGGGCACAGCCGGGCCTACCGGGAGCGGCTGCGGCGTGAGGAGGCGGGACGGCGGGAGTTCGTCGCGGACCTGCTCAGCAGCCGCAGCGACGTAGGAAGGCTGGCCGAGCACGCGGAGCGGTTCGGGATCAACCTGGCCTGCTCGCACGTCGTCGCGGTGGCCGCGGGCGACGGCTACGACCTGGACGACCCGCTGGTCCGGGCGCTGGAGCGGCAACTGCTCGGCCGCTTCGGCGAACAGGAGGTGCTGCTCGCCGTCAAGCACGGGCGGCTGGTGTGCGTCGTGCCGTCCGGGCCCGGCGAGGACGCGGCGGTCAAGGCGTTCGCCGAACTGACCCAGGGGCGCCGGGTCGTCGTCGGGCGGCCGCACAGCGGACCCGGTGGCGTCGTGCACTCCTACGAGGAGGCCCGGTCGGCGCTGGAGCAGGCCGATCAGCTCGGTGTCGAGGGGCAACTGCTGCACGCCGCCGACCTGTTGGTGCTGCCCGTGCTGCTGCGGGACCGCGACGCGCTGGAGGATCTGGTGCGCAGCGTGCTGGGCCCGTTGCGGAACGCCCGGGGCGGTGCCGGGCCCCTGCTGGAGACGCTGACCGCCTACGCGGACTCCCGTTACGTCTCGGCGGAGGCGGCGCGGCGGCTGGGGCTGAGCGTGCGGGCGCTGGCCTACCGCGTCGAACGCGTCGTCCGGCTCACCGGACTCGACCCGGACGACGCGTTGCAGCGCTACACGCTGGAGACGGCCGTGTTCGGCGCGAGGCTGCTGGGGTGGCTCGACCACGCGCCGCCTCCGGCGTAGGCGGCGCACAACGTCCGCCAGCGGTCGGCCTGTTCGGGGGTGGCGCGGTCGCGCAGGTGGGCGAGCTTGAGCAGGTTGGCCTCCGCCGCGCCGCCGAGGGTGCGCGCCTCGGCGAGGTAGTGCTCGTCCAGCAGGGCCTCGACCTCGGCGTCGCTCTGCACGGGGTCGATCCGGGCGGCGAACTGCGCCATCGTGCGGTACGAGCCCTGGAGCAGGAACGGCGGTTCGGCACGGGCGGACTCGTCCTGCGCGGCGGACGCGATGTAGGCGCTGTTCACGGCGAGGACCGTGCGCTGGACGCGGCGGAGCCGGGTGAGGGCGGCCAGTACGCGGTCCAAGTCGATTACCGGACAGCTGAGTTGATCGGCATGGGCTGTCGGGTCGCCGTCGGCCAGCGCGATCAGCAGGCGCAGGTCGGCCGGGTCGGTGCCGGCGAGAGGGGCGAGCACCGGGTTGGCCGCGAGCGTGTTCTCCAGGAACGACTGCGCGAACAGGCCCTGGTGGGTGGTGAAGACCTCGCCCAGGTTCCACACGTCGGCGCGGTTGGCGAGCATGTCGGGGATCGTGAAGCGCTGCCCGTTCGCGGTGTGCGGGTTGCCCGCGAGGCAGACGGCGAAGCGGCGTCCGCGCAGGTCGAAGCTGCGGGCGACGCCGTCGCTGACGGCTTCTACGCGGCGCTGGGCGTCACACAGCGGGATGAACTTCTCCAGCAGCTCCGCGCCGACGTGCTGGATGTCGTCCACGTGCAGCAGCACGTTGCTGCCCGCCTCCAGGGCGAACACGATCTTCTCGACCTCGCGCCGGGAGGCGGCGTCGGGGGCGCGGTCCGGGTCGAGGGAGGTGGTGCCGGTGCCCAGCGCGGGGCCGTCGACGCGGACCATGAGCAGGCCGAGGCGGTCGGCGACGTATTCCAGCAACGTGGTCTTGCCGTAGCCGGGCGGGGACAGGAGCAGCAGCAGGCCGCTGCGGTCGGTGGTCGCGGTCGTGTCGAGCGTGCCGAGTTGCCTGGCCAGGTTGTCGCCGATGAGCGGCAGGTAGACCTGGTCGATGAGCTGGTTGCGCACGAATCCGGCCAGCGGGCGCGGCCGGTGGTCGTCCAGCCGCAGCCGGGCCCGTTCCGCCGCCAGGGCGTCGGCGCGCCGCCGCTGGAAGGCACGGAAGGCCGGCGCCCGTTCCTCGCGGAACTCCCGTGCCTGGTACGGCAGTTGGTCGACGCGTACGGTCAACCGGCCGTCGCGGACGCGGGGGTGGGAGCCGAGGAGGCCGGTGACGGTCTCGCCGACCGGAGCGGTGATCTCGTAGCGGGGGAGCCCGGGCGCGCACAGGTGGGCCACGGCCTCCGCGAGGCCGTCGTCGGACGGGGTGCCGTCGTCATCGTCGGGCGCCTGGGCGCTCGTGTCGGCGTCCGCGTACGCGCTCAGCCAGGCCGTGGCGAGTTGGTGGCGGGCGGACAGGTCGGTGGCGAGTGCCTGGAGGTCGGCGGCGAGGCCGGGGGCGGCGTCGGTGCGCCGGAAGCCGTCCAGCAGGGTGCGGGCGGCCACGCCGGTGGCGAACCCTTCGTGTTCGTCGGCGAGTTCGGCGACCAGGTAGTCGCCGGTGCGGGGCACGGTGGGCAGGCCGACGGAGGCGATGAACTGCTCGACAGCGTCGGACAGTTCGGCCGCGAGGGCGGTCAGCTGCGTCGTCGCCCCTCCGGGCCCGAAGTGTGCGCGGGCCGACGTGAGGGAGCGGGCGCGGCGCTGCCATGCGGCACGCTGCGGGTCCGTGGCGCCGTGGGCCCAGAACAGCTGGGCGGCGCACCGCACTTCCGCGGGGTGTTCCAGCAGCCCGGCCCCGGCACGCAGCCGCAGCAGCGCGCCGAGGACGAGGGCGGCGTCGTGGTCGTGGACACCGCGTTCGTACCCCTCGTCGTACGCGCGCTCGGCCGCGCGGCGTACCTGGTCGAGCAGCGGGCCGCCAGTGAGGTCCGGGAGCAGGCCGCCGGAGACGTCGGCGAGCGGGCCGCCGTTGACGTCGGGGAGCAGCGTGGCGGCCAGGTACTCGGCGCGGTAGAGCGCCGGTGACTCGCTCACCAGCGGCTGGGTCCAGAACGCGGTGTCGGGAGGCAGTTCGGGCAGCCGGGCGGGACGGCGGTAACCGGTGCCGGTGACGAGGAACGCGAGGCCGTCGCCGTCGGGCCGGAGGGTCAGCTCGACCGGTTCGCGGCGGACGGCGAAGCGGTGGCGCCCCAGCCGGACGCTCGCACCGCCGTCGTCCGACAGGTCCGCGCGGTCGCGCAGGTCGCGCAGCGCGGTGCGCACGGCGCCGAGCAGTCCGTCGTCCAGCTCCTGGGCGCGCACCTGGTCGTCGAGGCCGCGCAGTTCGTCCGCCGCGGCCCGTACTCGTACCGCCATCGGGTCGGCGGCGCGGGCGGCGTGGATGTCGGCGGCAGTGGTGAGCCCGGCGAGCCTGCGGCGCAGGGCCTGGAGCGCGCCGTGGGCGGAGACGGCCAGGCGGTCGGCGCGGGCGGCGGCCTCGTCCAGCAGGGTCTGGCGGCGGGCGGCGAAGGCCTGCCGGATCTCCTCGCGGCGCAGGGCCAGATCGCCCGCGAGGTCCTGGGCCTCGGCGAACCGGGCCTCCAGCGCGTCCACGCGCAGCAGCAGCCGGGCGAGGTGGTCGTCGCAGGCGGCCGGGGTGCCGGCGGCGGACAGGGCCGCGGTGGTGGCCTGGGCGAGCAGTGCGGACTCGGCCGCGTGCGCGGCGTGGTGCTCGGCTTCCAGCAGGGCGCGGCGGCGGTTGGCCAGGATCGCGCGGGCGCGGTTGACGGCCGCCAGCACCTCGCCGATGGCCAGCAGGACGGCCGTTCCCGCGCCCGGGTCGGCGGCGACCGCGCCGGTGACCAGGTCGGTGACGGTGGTCAGCGCGTCGGCCTGCTCGGTGAGGCGTTCGCCGAGCCGCTCGGCCTCGGCGGCGGTGGGGACGTCCTGCGCCTCGTCGGCTGCGGTGCGTGCGGCGGCCAGCGGGGTGGCGAACGCGTCGGGGCCCGCGAAGAACGCGAAGGCGCGGTCGGTCGCCGCCGCCAGCTCGTCGGCCAGGTCCGCCTCGACCCGCTCCAGCGCGGCCAGGTCGAGCTGGGGCAGCTCCCGCAGTGTGACGACGCGGCCCTGGGCGCGGCGCAGTTCGGCGAGCAGCCGGGTCCACGCCTCGGCGGCGGCGGGCGGCTCGCCGTGCGAGCGGCGCACCAGCGCGGCGGCCTCCTCCCGGGCCTGCTCCAGCGCCTCGGCGGCGCGGGCGGCCCGGGCGTGGACCCGGTCCCGTTCCTCCGCCATCCGCTCGGCGGTCTCGCGCAGTGCGGCGAGCGGTTCGAGCAGGCCGGTGCCGTCGAGCCAGTAGTGGCGGTCGGCGGCCTTGGCGCAGGCGTCCAGGAGCAGTTCGGGGGCGGCCGCCGCCCGCTCGTCCTGGGCGGCGGCGGTCGCGGTGCGCACCACGTCCAGGCAGTCGGCGATCCCGCGTACCAGGTCGGCGTTGCCGATCCGGGCCAGCGGCCCGTCGCCGACCGGCTGGGCGGCGGCGTGGTCGGCGGACTGGAACGGGGTGCGCCACAGCTGGAGTTCGTGCGTGCGCACCGGATCGCGGTCCGGCTTGAGCAGCACGAGCGTGCCGTCGGGCAGCAGGGCGTGCGCCGCGCCGTGCAGCGCGGCGGCGGCCTCCCGGCGCACGGTGTTCCACGGCAGCAACAGGACCTGCGCGCGGCCCGGGCGGCGCAGGACGTAGAGCAGGTCCTCGCCGTTGGGCGAGGGGATCACCGCCTCGAAGCCCGGGGCGCCCCCCTCCGTCCGGAACGCGCGGTGGGTGCCGTCGGCCAGTTCGTAGCCGCCGGGGAACAGCAGGCCCTGGTCGGCCGGGAGCAGCCGGGCGCCGTGCGCGAGCGAGTCCTGTCGACGGACCGAACCGGTACGGGTGTTGACGACCAGATGGCGGTCGGCGGTCTCGTTGTACGGGCGCACCCGCAGGAGCAGCAGCGGCCCCGTCGGCGCGTACGCGACGACGGCGTCCGCCAGGCTCTGCAACGGCTCGTCGACCGGCTCCTCGAACAGCGTCCGGTCGCCGGGGACGGAACGCACCGTGAGGGCGCCGCCGGTGGTGGCGACGGTGACCGCGCCCTCGGCCCCCTCGACCCTGATCCGGCCGTGGTCGTGGTGCTCGCGGCCGGTCGGCGTCCACGGCAGCTCGTACACCGGCGGCTGCGGCAGGTCGCGTTCACCGTGGTTGCCCAGGTACTCGGCGCCGTCTTCCGTCAACTGCCAACTCAGGACGCGCTGGTCGCCCTCGTTGTCGCCGGTGCGGAAGACCGCGAGCAGCCTGCCGGGCGTCGTGCGCACCAGGTCGGCGAGGCGGGCGTCCCGGTAGTAGCGCAGCAGCTCCGCCAGGTCGCGATGGAACCGCTCGTCGTCCAGCAAGCCCGGTACCGAATCCCGTTCGAGCACCGTGCCGTCCGGGGTGTGCAACGAGAGCAGGCCCGCGTCGAGGTCCGGCGCGGTGGTGCCCAGCAGCAGGACGCCGGGCCGCACCGCGACGATCCCGCGGGCGGTGCCCTCTCCCGCGGTGCGCGGCCGGGCCGAACCGGTCAGCTCCAGCGCCGGGGAGCCGAACGCCTCCTGCCGCGCGGTGTTCAACTCCTGCGCCCACCGTGCCAGTTCGGCGGCGCGTTCGGCGAGCCGTGCCCGCAGGATCTGGTAGGTGCCGTCCTCGACGCCCATGACTGCTTCCCGTGTCCCCTTGTCCGGCCCGGTACGTGTCGTTGTCTCTTCGATGGCCGCGCGCTACTTGTCGGTGGTCGTGCCCGCGTCGGCCATGCCGTTCATGTTCACCGTGGCGCTGGAGCCGTTGACGAGCCGTGCCGGGTCCAGGGGCGCGGTGATGTCCAGCGCCGACGTGGCATCGGGCGCCGCGGCGCCCAGCAGCTTCATCAGCAGCGCCAGGTTCCACGGCCCGCCGGCCCCGAGGGACTTCAGCACCTCCGTGGCGTCGTCGCTGAAGCGCTTCTCACCGCTGAGCCAGTCCGCGCCCAGTGCCCTGACCGTCTCCGATCCCTGTACGGCACCGTCGATCGACTTGCCGAAGGACACCGCGCTCACCAGCCGTTCCAGGAACACGCTGTCGCCGCCGACGATGTCGATGTCCGCGCTCTCCAGACCCGTGGCGAGCACCGTCGCCTGCGCCTCGGCGACCTTGCCCTGCACCTCCAGCGCGGCGAGGCGCACCTCCTTGTCGGCGGCCAGCCGCAGCCGGAACTCCTCGTGGGAACGCGAGACCTCGTCCAGCGCGGCCATCGCCGCCGCCTTCTTCTCCAGTCCGGCGGCCTCGCCGAGCAGCTTCTCGCGGATGCCCGCGGCCTCCGCGTTCGCCTTGCCCTGGGCGACGGCCGCCTCGGCCAGGCCGACCTTCTCGATCGCCTCGGCCTTCTCCTTCAGGCCGGCCGCCTCGCCCTCCAGCCGGGCCCGCACCCCGGCGGCGTCGGCCAGCGCCTGCCGTTCCGCCACCTCGGCCCGCGCGAGCCCCGCCGCGCCCGCCATGGCGCGTTCACCCTCGGCGCGGCGCACGTTGGCCGCGGCCTCCAGCTCCGCGCTCTTCTGCCCGGCCTCGGCCAGCACCAACTGCTCCTTCGCCCGCAGGTGCGCGGCCTGCTCCGCGGCCTCGGCGGCCTTGATGTCCTTGACGTGCTGCTCCTGCGCCTGGGCCTCGGCGGCGATGACCACGCTCTGCCGGGTGCGTTCCGCCTCCTGCACCACGCGGACCCGCTTGATCTCCTCCTCCTGCTCGGCGACGGTGCGCTCCACGGCGATCCGCTCGCGCACCACGTCGGCCACGCCGCGCCGCTCGACCTCGATCTCCTTGTCCATCCCGGCCCTGGCGAGCTGGACCTCCCTCTCCCGGCCCACGACCTCCAGCAGCCGGTCCTTCTCGATCCGCTCGGTCTCGACCGCGAGCACCCGTTCCCGGTTCTTCTCCGCTACCGCGATCTCGCGCTGCTGGTTCTCCCGCTGCACGCCGAGCAGTTCCTCGGTCCGCAGCAGGGCGCCGTGCGCCTTGAGCCGCTCCTCCTCCTGCACCATCGCGGTGGCCGCCTCCTCCTGCGCCCGCAGCGTCTCGATGCCCTTGCGCTGCCGGATCTCCGCCTCCTCGCGCCGCCGCTCCAGTTCGAGCACGGCCTCGCGGGCGTCGACGTCCTGGCGGGTGATCTCCATCTGCTCGTTGCGCTGGAAGTCGTTGGTGCGGATGTGCTCCAGCGCGGTCAGTTCGGTGATCTTCCGGATGCCCTGGGCGTCCAGGATGTTGGACGGGTCCAGCTGCGACATCGGGGTCTGCTCCAGATGGTCGATCGCGGCGTCCTCCAGGTGGTAGCCGTTGAGGTCGGTGCCGATGGCGGCGACGATGCGGTCGCGGAACTCCTCGCGGTGCGTGTAGAGGTCGGCGAAGTCCAGCTGCTTGCCGACGGTCCGCAGCGCCTCGGCGAACTTCGCGCTGAACAGCGTCTGCAACGTCTCCTGGTGGCTCGCCCGGTCGGTGCCGATGGCCTGGGCGACCTTGATGACGTCCTCGACGGTCTTGTTGACGCGCACGAAGAAGGTGATCTGGATGTCGGCGCGGATGTTGTCCTTGCAGATCATGCCCTCCTGGCCGGTCCGGGAGATCTCGATGGTCTTCACCGAGATGTCCATGACCTCCGCGCGGTGCAGCATCGGCATGACGAGGGCGCCGGTGAAGGTCACCGTGGCGCCCTTGGGGCGCGAGATGATCAGGGCCTCGCCCTGCACCACCTTGCGGAACAACCGGCCGAAGAGCAGCAACGTGCCCAGACCGACGAGCAGAAGGACGGCGACGAGCACACCGGCACCGATGGTGACGACAGACATGGCTGTTCCCTTGGACTGACCTTGCCGTGGATGAACGGGAGTTGGCGCACGGAGGCGCGGGGTCGTGGCGTTGACGTGAGGGGGTCGACGGGGGCAGGGAGACGCGGCGTCGCGTCAGCCGCTTCGGGTCGACCGCTCTACGGCAGGCGGGACTTGGCCGGTCTACGGCGGAGTCGGCATGCGATCAGCAGCCCGTCGCCGGGGGAGCGGGCATGACCCGGAAGAACTCGCCCTCGGCGTCGTAGTCGTAGATGAGCGCGGACATCCCGGCCCGCAGGGCGTTCTCCGGTCCGGCCGCGTCGTCGGGTGCCAGGCGCACCTGCACCAGCGCCGCGGAGCCGTCGGCGGCGCGTACCTCCGCCTGCCCGAAGTCCGGCCCGACCCGCCCGGTGCGGATCACGCACCCCAGGCCCACGAAGTCCCGCCGGGAAGGCGGCGGAAGCGGCTCGGGCGTCATCCGGCGCAGCGGTGACGCGAGCAGGCGCGCCCCCAGCCATCCGCCGGCCAGGGCCATCGGCAGGACGAGCCCGCGGGCGTCCCCGCCCAGCCAGGTCTGCCCGGCCAGCGCGGTGAACCAGGCGAACGCCACGACGAGCGAGACCGCCACGGTCACGGGTATGCCGCCGAGGCCCAGCAGGCGGGCCCGTCCGGCGTGCGGACGCCCTACGGGGCCGTGCTGTACGGGATCGTGCCGTACAGGGTCGTGGCCGGGGCGGCCGGTGCGCTCCCCGCCGTGGTGGCCGTTGTGGTGGCCGCCGTGAGCGTGCCCGGAGCCGTGCCCTGCATGTCCTCCGTCGTGGCCACCGCCGTGGCCGCCCCCGTGCCCCCCGCCCTGGCCGCCCTGGCCGCCGTGGCCCCCGTGGCTTCCGTGCGGGTGCGCTCCCCCGAGGAGCACCAGCAACCAGTAGCCCACCACCACGACCAGGGCGAAGCTGAAGATCACGGTGGGATACCCCGTGACCGCCCCCACAAAGCCACGCACCGCGCTCGCCCGCCTCCGCTGTCCCCCCGCGGCCACGCTCCGTGAGCCGCAGGCGTCAGGGTGGCACCACGCCCGACGCCGCGCAGTGTCCGAACCCGGCAGTTTTGACGGGCCGTTGACGTCCTGGAACAGCTCACATCGCGGTGTTCGGATCCCCGGGAGCGGTCGGGAGGACCAGGCGGAAGACACAGCCGCGGCCGGGGCGGGTGTCGAGTTCCAGGCGGCCCCGGTGCGCCTGGGCGATGGACGCGGCGATCGCGAGGCCCAGGCCGCTGCCCCCGCGCGCCCGGGTGCGGGAGGGGTCGGCCCGGTAGAAGCGCTCGAAGACGTGCCCGGCCTGCTCGGGGCTCAGCCCCGGGCCCTCGTCGGCGACCTCGATGACGGCGACGGGGGTGCGCGCCGCCAGCGGCGGTGTCACGCTGCTGCGGCCGGGGCGGTCCGTGCCGCCCGCGTAGGCGCTCGCCCGGGTCGCGCCCACCCGTACGTGGACGCGGGTGCCGGGCGGGGTGTGGGCGTGGGCGTTGGACAGCAGCGCGGCCACGACCTGCCGCAGCCGGTGGTCGTCGCCCGTCGCCTCGACGACCTCCAACTCCCTTGCTCCGCCGGGGTCCGAGGGCGTCGGCAGCGGGCCGAGGTCGACGGGGTGGGAGGGCTGGTGCACGGCGGCCGTGCTGACCGCGTCGGCGGCGCCCGAGAGCAGGTCCACCGGTTCGCTGCGGTAGGACGGCTCGCGGTCGAGCGTGGCCAGCAGTTGCAGGTCGTTGACGATCAGGCTCATGCGTTCCGCGTTCTGGGCGACGAGCCGGTGCGCTTCGCGTTGTTCGGCCGCGGAACGGTGCTCGTGGCGCAGGGCCAGCTCCGCGTAGCCGTGGATCGCGGTGAGCGGGGTGCGCAGTTCGTGGCCCGCGTCGGCGACGAAACGGCGCAACCGCGCCTCGGACGCCTCCCGGTCCCGCAGCGCCTGCTGGAGCCGGTCGAGCATGCCGCCCAGGACCCGGCCGAGCCGCCCGATCTCGGTGCGCGGGTCGGTGTCGGCCGGCCTGAGTCCCGGCTCGCCCGCGGTGATCCGCCGGGCGGTGCGCTCCAGGCGGGTCAGGGGGAGCAGACCGATCCTTATCACCCAGGCCCCGACCGTGATCAGGCCGAGGGTGGTGACGGCGAGCACGGCGACGTCCAGCCACAGCAGTTTGGACGTGGCGCCCTCGACCGTGTCCAGCGGCAGGGCGACGACCGCGGTCATGCCGCCGGGCCCGGGTTGCGCCAGCACCCGCCAGTGCCCGGATCCGGTGGTCGCCGCGACGGAACGCGGCGCGCCCGTGCGCAGGCCGAGGGCGGCGCGGTCCGCGGCGAGGCCGGGCCCCGGCAGGCGGGAGGAGTAGCCGAGGTTGCGGGTCAGCAACCGCCCGGAGGCGTCGTAGAAGTAGACCCGGAAGTCGGAGGGGAGCACGGCGGCGGAGTCCCGGGGCGCGGCCGGCCCGCCGTGCGGGACCTGGCCCGCCTCCGCCTGGTGGAACGCGAACGCGGGCGGCCGGAATCCGGCGAGCTGCTGGTCGACGCGGCCGACCAGCCAGGAGCGCAGGACGGCGTAACCGACGGCCTGCGAGGCGAGCACCGCGAGCGCGGCGAGCACGGTGACACCGAGCAGCAGACGGGCGCGCAGGGACTTCGGGCCGGCCCTCCTCACGGGGCCTGGGCCTCGGTACGGCCACGGGGCAGGCGCAGGCAGTAGCCGACGCCGCGGACGGTGTGGATCAGCGGGGGATCGAAGCAGTCGATCTTCTTGCGCAGGTACTTCACGTACGTCTCGATGATGCGGGCGTCGCCCGCGAAGTCGTAGCCCCAGACGTGTTCGAGGATCTGGTCCTTGCTCACCACGCGGTTGGCGTTGGCCATCAGATAGCTGAGCAGGTTGAACTCGGTGGGCGACAGCTGGATGTACTGCCCGGCGCGGTGGATCTCGTGGGCGTCCCCGTCGAGCAGCAGATCGCCGAAGCGCAGGACGTTCGGCGCGGCCTGCGGGATCTCCTCGCCCGCGGTGCCGGTGCGGCGCAGGATCGCCTCGATCCGCAGCAGCACCTCCTCGATGCTGAACGGCTTGCTGACGTAGTCGTCACCGCCCGCGCTCAGCCCGGTGATGCGGTCGGACAGGTCGGTGCGGGCGGTGAGGAAGAGAACGGGGGTGTCGTCGCCCGCGGCCCGCAGCCGCCGCGTCACCTCGAACCCGTCCACGTCGGGCAGGAGCACGTCGAGCAGCACCAGGGAGGGCGCCAGCCGTTCGATCTCCAGCAACGCGGACTGCCCTGTGTCGGCGCTGCTCACCGCGTAGCCGGCCAGCCGCAGGGCCGATTCCAGCAGAGAGCGGATGCTGGGCTCGTCCTCCACGACCAGCAGCCGGTGCCGCGACCTGGCCGTGGCCTGCCCGGCCGTCATGCCGATGCCTTCCATCCACTTCCCTCAAGGGTGCGTGCGGTTCCATTCTCCCCGATCCCCCCGGGGGCGTGCCGTGCGTCGGGGACGCGCATGCCGACGGGGGCCGTGCCGGTGGACCCGGCACGGCCCCCGCGGGCGGTCACGAACCGGCGGTGCAGAGGTACAGCGAACCGGTGCCGGAGCCGCCGAACATGGCGGCCGGGCCGGAGGACCGCGCACTGCTGGTGCTGCCGCTGTCCTTCACGCCGTAGTCCTCGGCCGGGACCTTCGAGCAGTGGGCGGTGACCCACTTGCTGATCGCCTGCGACGACCCGCCGGAGCTGCCGCCCATGCCCATGCCCATCGCCGAGCCCGAGCCCTGGGAGAGGACGTAGCGCACCTTGCCCTCCTTCACCATCTGCTCGAACGCGGTGAGGGTGGGCTGCGGCACCGAGCCGGAGAACCCGCCGATCGGCAGCACCTTCTCGCCGGTGACCAGGATGTACGACTCGGCCTGACGCCATCCGATCGTGGCGAGCGGGTACTCGGCGCCGTCGCGGTGCTCGCTGACGTAGTTCCACAGCTTGCGCTCGTCGGAGGTGAGCGACGCCGTGGCGGTCATGCCGCCCATCCCGGCCGTCGCGCCCTTCGCGTCCTTGCCACCCTTGGCACCCTTCGCCACGGACGACCCGTGCGACGTCGACCCCTTGCCGCCGAAGGACGCGGGCATGCCGCCGCCCATGCCGCCCATGGACGAGGGCCCGGCACCGGCGTCGAACGCGCTGCCGTCGTAACGGGAGTCGAACGCCGACGCGGACCACGCGACCGTGCCGCCGAACGCGGCCGTCAGGCCGAGCAGCAGCCCGGTCACGCCCACCCGGGTGCGGTTGCGCCCGCTGAGCCTGCCCAGCACCAGCGCGACGGCACCGGCCACCGCGCCGACGAGCGTCAGCCACTTCAGCCACGGCAGGAAGCTGGACGCCGAGTCGGACCACAGGTAGAAGGTCCACCCCGCCTGGACGGCCACGGCCGCCGGCAGCACCCAGGCGCTCCTGCCGCCCGCGCGGTAGGCCCGCCACATCAGGACCGCGCCGGCGCCGCACAGCGCGGCGAGCGGCGGGGCGAGCGTGGCCATGTACGCGGTGTGCGGGATGCTCGACATCTTGCTGAAGACCAGGCCGACGACGACCAGCCAGGTGCCCCAGGTCACGAATCCGCCGCGCACGACGTCCGTACGCCCGGCCCGGCGCCTGCGCAGCAGCCCGAAGGCCAGCGCGATCGCCGCGAACGGCAGGGTCCAGCTGATCTCCGGCGCGAACCGGCCCTGGAACAGCTTCGTCCACGGGGAACCGCTCTGCCCCATGAAGCCGCCCTTGCCGCCGCCGGGCATCCCGGACCCGCCGCCGCGTGCGTGGGACCCGGTGCCGGAGGCCCCGAAGCCGCCGGGCATGCCGGAGCCGCCGGACGCCCCGGAGCCACCGGGCATGCCGGAGCCGCCGGGGGCCGAGCCGTTCGGAGCGGAACCGTTGGGGGCGGAGCCATTGGGCGCCGAGCCGTTGGGGGCGGAGCCGTTGGGCGCGGAGCCGTTGGGAGGCGTGAAGCCGCCCGACCCGCCGAAGCCGCCGGCCGCCGCGCCGCCCGCCGTGCCGGAGCCCGACCCGGGCTTGCTCCCGGACCCGCCGAAGGCCCCGCCCGGCATGCCGCCGGTGGCGCCCTTGCCCGCGCCGCTCTTGCCGCCCGGTGCGCCCTGGCCTCCGCCGCCCATGCTGGGCAGGGCACCGGAGAGGTGGATGCCGAAGCGTTCCAGGCCGTTGTAGCCGAAGACCATGGCGACGGCGCTGTTGTTGGTGCTGCCGTCCACGTACGGCCGGTCCTTGGCCGGTACGACGGTCATCATCGCCACCCAGGACAGCGACACCGCCGCGCACACGACCCCGGCGACCAGCAGGTGCCAGACGCGCTTGCGCAGGTGTCCCGGCGCCGTCAGCAGGTAGGCCAGCGCGAGCGCGGGAAGGATCATCCACGCCTGCATCATCTTCGCCTGGAAGCCCAGGCCCACCCAGACGCCGCTCATGACCAGCGAGCGCAGCCTGCCGCGCTCCACGGCGACCTGGAAGCGGTCGGCGGCCAGCACCAGGCACATGGTGAGGGCGCCGTCCTCCATCGCGTGGCCGAACATCGAGGCGCACACCGGCGTCAGGGTGAACAGAGCGGCGGCGATGATGCCCGCCTTCGGCCCCACCCAGCGCCGCACCATCCGGTACATCACCAGGACGCAGATCACGCCCTCGATGCACTGCGGGAGGGTGACCGACCACTGGTGGAAGCCGAAGATCCGGGCCGAGATCGCCTGGGGGACGAACGATCCGGCGATCTTGTCGGGGGTGATGGTGGCCCCGGGGTCCATCGCGCCGAACAGCAGCGCCTTCCAGCTGACCGACATGCTCTTCACGCTGTCGCTGTAGAACATCGCGTACCCGGAGGACGTGATGTTCCAGGCGTACAGCGCCGCCGCGAACGCGGCGGTCAGGAGCAGGCAGGGCCGGGCCCAGCCGGGCTGGTCCTCGGGGGAACGCCACACCTGCCATGGCCGGCGACCACCACCCACGCGGTCCGTCCCCCGGGACTGCGGGTGTGTTTCACCGGCCACAGCATGTGATTCCGCGATATCGGTGCTCGACGTCATGGTTTCCTTCGGGCGGAGGGGACGGTTTCGGCACGCCTCGCAGGCTTCCCGGAGCGAGCCGCGCGTTTCACCCTCGCCGTCCCGGCTGGGCGGGTACGGGGAGCGGGCTGGGAATTCGCTGTGAACCGGCACCCCGAAGGGCTGAATTCGGCCGACTTTCGAGCTGCTCTTGTCGCCGGTCGGCGACGGGTGGCCGTGCGCCGCACGGCAGACGGGTGAACGCGCCGATTCACCGCACCAGATGGGCGCTGACCACGTGGAACGCGGCCCGTTGTCCGTTCGTGACCGCATTCATAAGGAAGACATGGCTCCCGTTGACCCCTCTCTCATCGAAGGCTTAGGGACCGCTCAGCCACGATTCCTACCGTCTCGGTTCATGTTCTTCACCTACCTCAGGCGCGAATTGCGCCGCCGCCGGAAGGCGGCTCTGGTCGTCTCGATGGGCCTCGCTCTCGGTATCGGGCTCGTCCTCACGGTGACCTCCGTCTCCGCGGGGATGAAGAACGCCCAGTCCCAGGTGCTGCATTCGCTCTACGGCCTCGGCACGGACGTCACCGTGACCAAGCAGGCCGCGTCCGGGCAGGACGGCGGCGGCCAGAAGTTCGGGATCAAGCGGTCCGGCTCCGGCAGCCAGAGCAGCAGTTCGGACCGGCTCACCATCAGCGCGGGCACCACCACGCTCACCTCCTCCCAGCTCGCCACCATCGCCAAGCAGAACGGCGTCTCGACGGCGGTCGGTTCGCTGTCGCTCAACGACTTCAAGTTCAACGGCAGCTTCAAGCTGCAAGGCGGCACCTCGGGTTCCTCGGGCTCGGGTGTCTCCGGTGCCGGTGCCGGTGCCGGTGGCTTCGGCGGCGGCCAGCGTCCGGGCGGGGCGGGCGGCTCGGGCGGCACGCCGCCGTCCGGTGCGGCCAACTTCAGCCTCAACACCTTCACCATCGACGGCGTCGACACCAGCCACCTCTCGGTGGGCCCGATCAGCAGCCTGGCGATCACCAGCGGCAAGAACTTCACCAGCGCCCAGAGCGACTCGGCGGTCGCGGTCGCGGACTCCTCCTACGCCAAGTCGAAGAAGCTGAGCGTGGGCAGCACCGTCACCATCTCCGGCACCAAGTTCACGATCATCGGCATCGCCACCGCCTCCAGCGGATCGTCCACCGCCAACCTCTACATCCCGCTCACCAAGGCCCAGACGCTGGCCGGCCAGAAGGACAAGGTCACCACCGTCTACATCAAGGCCACCAGCTCGCAGAAGATCGCGGCGGTCAAGTCGGAGGTGCAGAAGGCGGTTTCCGGCACCACCGTGACCACCGCCTCCGACATGGCGTCCACCGTCTCCGGTTCGCTGTCCACCGCGGCCAACCTGGCGACCAACCTCGGCAAGTGGCTGTCGATCGTGGTCCTGGCCGCCGCCTTCCTGATCTCCTCGCTGCTGACCTCCTCCGCGGTCAACCGACGGGTGCGGGAGTTCGGCACCCTCAAGGCACTGGGCTGGCGCAGCAAGCGGGTCATCGGCCAGGTCATGGGTGAGGCCGTGGTCAACGGCCTGATCGGCGGCGCCCTCGGCATCGCCCTGGGCCTGGCGGGCGCGGAGGCCATCACCGCGTTCTCCCCGAGCCTGAGCGCCTCCCTCGGCGGTTCCTCCGGCAGCGGCGGCTCGGGCGGCTTCGGCGGCCCCGGCGGCGGTGGCGGTGGCGGTTTCGGCGGCCACGTCGCGCAGGCGGCCCACCAGGTCACCGTCCACCTGACCGCCCCGGTCACCCTGGCGTCCATCGGCCTGGCCGTGGCCCTCGCGGTCGCGGGCGGCCTCGTCGCCGGCGGCTTCGGCGGCTGGCGCGCCTCCCGGCTCCGCCCGGCGGACGCGCTGCGCCGCGTCGAGTAGTCCGTACCGAGACCGTCCTGACGAGGAGTCAACCACCATGTACCGCTTGAGCGGTGTGCAGAAGCACTACACCAAGGGCAAGAAGACCGTCCGCGCCCTCGACGGCGTCGACCTGGAGATCCCCGAGGGCAGCCGTCTGGTCATCCAGGGCCCCACCGGCGGCGGCAAGTCGACCCTGCTGCAGATGCTGGGCGGTCTCGACCGCCCGACGTCCGGCACGGTCGAGCTGGCCGGCCACGACCTGGGCCGGATCAGCGAGGCCAGACTGACCGGAGTGCGGGCCGAGTTGATCGGCTTCGTCTTCCAGAGCTTCAACCTGATCCCCACCCTGAGCGCGCAGGAGAACGTGGAGACGGCCCTGGCACCCCTGGGCGTCGGCAAGGCGGAGCGCGCCCGCCGCGCGGCGGCGGCGCTGGAGTCGGTCGGCCTCGGCGAGCGCAGCGGCCACTCCCCGGCCGAACTGTCCGGCGGCCAGCAGCAGCGAGTGGCGATCGCCCGTGCGCTGGTCAAGGAACCGAAGGTCCTCCTGGCCGACGAGCCCACCGGCAACCTCGACGAGGAGACCCGCGACGACATCATGCTGCTCCTGGACGACCTGCAACGGGAACACGGCCTGACCTTCGTCATGGTCACCCACGACACGGCCCTCGCCGCGAAGGCCCCCCGCCTCGCCACGATCCGGTCCGGCAAGGTCACCGTGAGGGAGTCGCAGCGCGCGTCGTAGACGTCCGGGCGCGCGGTTGATTCCTGCGGCCGGGGGGGAGCCTCGGCCCCGCGAAGGCCCCGACCCCGCGAAGGCCCCGGCCACTCGGTGGCCGGAGCCTTCGCACCGTGCGAGTTCAGCCGCCCCGCGGTACGGCCTCACCCCTGTGCGCGGTACGGCCTCACCCCCGTGGGACGTCCTTGACGAACACGAGGCCGTCGCAGCCGGGCAGGTGGGCCGGGTCGAAGGGCGCGTAGCCGAACCAGGGGGAGACGCGCGGCGCGGGCGGTGCGGTGGCGAGGGCGGTGGCCAGCCCTCGGGCGTCGACGACGCAGCGGTCCTCCGTGCGCGCGTACAGGAGGCCCTCGACGGTGTCCGGAGGCGGTGTGTCCACGCCGCGGTGCCGGATCGTGCCGAGTGCCGTGGGTACGAACGCGTAGTCCGCACCGAGCCGGGCGGCGGCCAGCGCACCGGCGCTCCACCACTCCACCGTCCCCTGCCACATCCGCATCGTGCTCTTCTCCCGTTGGAGGTGGGCGTTGTGGGCGTGGACCAGCACCGGGCCCCGGTCGGCCAGGGCGAGGAGGTTGCCGGCCATCATCAGGTCCCGCAGCGCGCACAGCCGTGTCATGCGCGCCGGTGAGGTGTCGGCCATGGCGTGGTGGTAGCGCAGCAGACCGGTCGCGGTGCGTCCGTACAGCCGCGCGTGGTCCCAGTCGTCCGGCGGGGGCGTCGCGCGCAGACGGGGTTCATGGGCGTCGAGCAAGGCCGTCAACTCGTCTGCGAGCAACCGTAGTTCGCAGGCTTCGGCCGACCGCCCCACGGACCGCGCCGGATCCGTCATCGCGTCGGGATCGGTCCACCCTTCGTCGGCGCCGGTCAGGGCGTCGAGCGTTGCCGCGGTGCAGGGCAGCAGGTCGGCGTCGACGTGGGCCGCGAGGTAGCCGTGGAGCGCGGTGAGGGCCTGCCGTGGGCTCGCGGCGCCGGTGATCTCCAACGGGCCGTCGAAACCGGCGAAACGGAGCCGTTCGGACGCGGGCCTCCCGTCGTTGAACTCGCGCATCCAGCAGACGAGTTCACGGTTGGCCGCGTGGGCGCCCCAGCCGTGGCTGAAGCCGTGTTCCATGACGTCGTCGAGGGCGCCGCCGCCCGCGACGTCGTGGAGGCCGCCCCCGCCGGTGACGTCGTCGAGGCCGTCGCCCGTGCCCGAGGCGACGTACTCGTCCACGGCCAGGCCCTTCACGCAGTCGGTCTCGATCGCGATGGTGCGGTAGCCCTCCTTCTCGACGAGTTCCCGGAAGAGTTCGTTGCGCAGCCGGAGCAGCGCGTCCTCGCCGTGGGTCGGCTCGCCCAGCGCGAGCAGCCGCGGACGGGCCGGAAGCAGTCCCACGACGGCGGCGGCCCCGGCGGTGTGAAGGGTGTCCTTGATGTCGTTCGCCATGCCCGTCAACGGTATCGTTGAACTTTCGGTGGAAACTTCCACACGACAGCGGCGGGCTCATGGAGCGAAAGTCTCAAAGGGGTGATCGGCTCAGGCCGGTCGACCTGGCCCGCGCGCACGGCCTGTCCACGCAAGCGGTCAGGAACTACGAGGAGGCCGGCATCCTCCCGGCCGCCGATCGCACACCCCACGGCTACCGCGTCTACACCCCGCTGCACGCGGCGGCGCTGCGGGCGTTCCTGGCCCTGGTGCCGGGCCACGGCCACCGGACGGCGGCGGCGGTCATGCGTGCGGTGAACGACGGCGAGGCCGACGAGGCGTTCCGTCTGATCGACGGGGTCCACGCGCAGCTGCTGGAGGACCGCGGGACCCTGCGGGCCGTGGAGGACGCGCTCCGCGATCTGGAGCCCGTGGCGCCGGGCCCCGGCCGCACGTTCATCGGACCGCTGGCGGCCAGGCTGGGAATCCGTCCCGCGACGCTGCGCAAGTGGGAACGCGCGGGCCTGCTCACCCCGCGCCGCGACCCCGCGACCGGGTACCGCGTCTACGACGAGTCCGACGTACGGGACGTGATGCTGGCCCACCAACTCAGGCGCGGCGGCTACCCGTTGGAGCGGATCGCGCCGCTGATCGCCCAGGTGCGTTCGGCCGGAGGCCTGGAACCGCTGGAGTCCACGCTGGAGGAGTGGCGGACACGGCTGTCCGCCCGGGGGCGGGCGATGCTGTCGGGGGCGGCGGAACTGGACGCGTATCTGCGCGAGTTGGAGTGAGGGCGCGGCTGGTGGGTCAAACGCGGCAGGGGCGCTTCGTGCGTGGTGGCCGCCTCGGGGGCTACAGGCCTGGCTGGGCGTTATTGCCGTGCGAGGTGGGCCCCTCGGGCTGGATGATCCAGGTGCCTCGCGTCGTCCGGTCTCTCACGGTTCCCTGAGCCGTGGGGGTTCCCATCGGGGCGGCGCCGCCGTACCAGCCATGAAAGGCCTTCATGAACGTCATATCGGTCGTGACGCCCGTACACGCCGACGCGGTGCGCTTCCTTCCCGAGGCCTACGCCTCCCTGCTCGCCCAGGAGTTGCCCGAGGGGTGGTCGTGGGAATGGTGTGTTCAGGAGGACGGGACGGGCGTCGGCGCGGCGGCCCAACTCCCCACCGGCGACGGGCGCGTACGGATGTCGGCCTCGCGGGCCGGTGGGCCGCACGTGGCGCGCACGATGGCGTTCGCCCGCTCGACCGGTGTGTACGTGAAGACCCTGGACGCGGACGACCGCCTGACCGCGGGAGTGCTGGCCCGTGACATCGCGGTGCTCCAGGAGCACCCGTCAGTGGGCTGGACCACGAGCCGCGTGGTCGACCTCCTGGAGGACGGCAGCACGGTCTCGTTCGAGGGGAGCGACCCGCATCCGGGGCGGCTGCGTCGTGGGAACGCGTTCCGCTTCTGGAAGGAGCACCAGCGCCCCCAGGTGCACCCGGCGACGCTGTGCGCCCGGCGCTCGCTGATGGCTTTGCTGGGAGGGTGGTTGGCCCTCCCGGCTTCCGGCGACACGGGCCTGCTGATGGGCCTGGACGCGCTGGCGGACGGGTGGTTCACCGGAGAGACGGGCCTGCTGTACCGCAAGCACGACGGCCAGATCACCGCGCACCCCGCTCACACGTCCGGGACGGAGTGGGAAGCGCGGATGTCGTTGATCAGGGAACGCGCGGAGGCCCTGCGGATGTGGACGAGCACGGACACCTTCGCACGATCCGGCACCACGGCCCTCAGACACCACGACCGCGTCCCCGCCCAGGATTCCCACCCCACGAGGCGGACGGCCTTGCGGGAGCGGTGAGGCAACGGCACCAACCGGCCGTTGGGTGCGCGCCTGTACGGCGGGTTGCTGGTGACAACAGGGCACCGGCGCTACTCAGGTTGCGCATATCCGACCGAATCGGTCCGTCCGGCCGCGTTGTCAGACCCGCAGGTTACATTTGGCAGATGCCGTCTCTTGACCTCACCCCCGGACTGATTACGACGCGCGAGAAGGTCGCGGAGGTCTATGGGGGTTCCGTGTTTAGCGGAGGAATCGTTCCCGCCAAGGCATCCAAGAAGGTGTTCGTTTACTCCGACCCGGCGGTCGGAGAGAAGCACGGATACACCTTCGACGGATGGGCGGAAAGCGATGAATTCGGCCTCCTCTACCTCTATACCGGTGCCGGCGGCACGGGAGATCAGCAGCTGAAGCGCGGCAACAAGGTGCTGCTCGATACGTTGGATGAGGCATGGCAGGCGGACGGTGGCCAGGTCCACCTCTTCGTCGCCAACGGCAAGGTGCCGGGCAAGGCTGAAGTGTCCCAGCGTTACGTCGGACAGGTGGTGCTCGACGCCGCCCAGCCGTATGAGGAACGGAAGGCGCCGGGCAGCGATGACGTGATGCGCTGGGTCTTCGTCTTCCGGCTACGTCCCGCCGAGGGCGCGACGCTGGCCCTGACCGAGGCCGACGAGGTGCCGCCTGCCACGCAGACCACGGTCTTGGACCTGCCCAAGGCGACGGGAGCACCGAAGCTTCCCAAGGCGCCCGCCGCCCCGAAGACGCCCAAGGTCGCGATCTCGACCGGTGCCAAGGACAAGCCCACAGAACAGCACGTGACGGCCCAGACGGTTTCCCACCACGCTGGCGGTCAGCGGGCAGTCATGCGCCGGGAAGGCCAGCTCGTCGCGGAGTTTGAGAAATGTCTGGAAGCAGCCGGCCACGAGTTCAAGAGCTTCCAGATCACCGTCAAGGGTGAGTCGGGGGCACTCGTACCCGACCTTTATGACGCCACCGAGAACGTACTCTACGAGGCGAAGGGTGCGGCCACGCGTTCCAACGTGCGCATGGCCATAGGGCAGTTGCTGGACTACCGGCGTCATATCAAGGTACCGCCCGGCTTGCGGCTGGCCGTGCTCCTGCCTACGCCGCCCACCGCGGATGTACGTGACTTGCTTGCGGCGCAGAACATCGCGATGGTGACGCAGACGGAGAGCGGCTTCGCCGGTTTCCCGGTCTCTTGATCACGGGCTGCGAACGCGTTTCGTCGATGGTGCACCCGCAACGCCTGTAGACCATCCCTGCGCCGGCCCCGCCCGCTCCCCCTGTGGCGTGCTCCTGTCGCGTTACGTCCGTGTTAGGCCTCCGGCGACAGACTTGCCGATCGTCGGGTGGTGCGGGCGTCGTGCTGCTCGGTGGCCGGGTCGAGTGGTGGGCGTTGTGGGAAAGGGCGGTGCGGGGCGGTGGGTGTTCGGGTGGTGGAGAAGGAGGCCCTGCGGGGCGTGGTGGCTTCCGGGGCGCTCAGCAAGGTGCCCGAGGTGACCGTCGCCTTCTGGGTGACCAAGGTGCTGACCACCGGCATGGGGGAGGCCACCTCCGACTTCCTCGCCCAGCACATGGACCCCGTGCTCGCGGTCGGCATCGGGGGCGTGGCGTTCGCCGTCGCGCTCGCCGTGCAGTTCCGCGTGCGGCGCTACATCGCGGCGGTGTACTGGACGGCCGTCGTCACGGTCAGCGTCTTCGGCACCATGGCCGCCGACACCCTGCACGTCGCCCTCGGCGTCCCGTACGCCGCCTCCACCTGCGGCTTCGCCCTCGTGCTCGCCGGTGTCCTGGCCC
The DNA here is from genome assembly GCF_019890615.1 of Streptantibioticus parmotrematis. Classification (GTDB taxonomy): domain Bacteria; phylum Actinomycetota; class Actinomycetes; order Streptomycetales; family Streptomycetaceae; genus Streptantibioticus_D; species Streptantibioticus_D parmotrematis. Next base: position 135,521 of record NZ_JAINVZ010000012.1, read on the forward strand.
TGTGGCACACATGCGAACGCACGCTGTCCATCCACAGCGTGCGCACCCCGCGCCGGGAGGCGTTCTACTGGGCCACCGTCGTCACCACCTTCGCGCTCGGCACCGCCACCGGTGACCTGACCGCCACCACCCTGCACCTGGGCTACCTGCCCTCCGGCCTGCTGTTCGCCGTCGTCATCGCGGTGCCCGCGCTCGCGCACCGGCGGCTCGGGCTCAACCCGGTCGTCGCCTTCTGGTCCGCCTACGTCGTCACCCGTCCGCTGGGCGCCTCGTTCGCCGACTGGATGGCGGTCTCCCCCTCCCGCGGCGGGCTGGGCTGGGGCACCGGGCCGGTCAGCCTCACCTGGGCCGTGGCGATCGCCGCGTCCGTCGCCTACCTCGGCGTCTCCCGCGCCGACGTGGCGCAGCCCGACGTGGCGCAGCCCGAGGTGGCGCAGCCCGAGGTGGCGTGATGAGCGACAACCCGCTGGTCCTGTCCGCTCGCCCCGACTCCCGGTCCGCCCGGCACCGGGCCGGGCCGCCGCGCCCCGCCCGGCAGCGCCGCGAGCCGATGCCGCTCGTGCTGACGGCCCTGATCGTCGCGGGGGCGCTTCCGGTGGCGTTCGTGTGGTGGCAGAACACCATCCCCGGCTCGCTGGACTCCCCGGCGGCCGACCTGACCGCCGCCGGGCGGATCGCGGGGCTGCTCGCCGCCTACCTCCTGCTGGTCCTCGTCGCCCTGATGGCCCGTGTGCCGTTGCTGGAGAACCGGATCGGCTCGGACACCGTGGCCCGGCTGCACCGCGCGCTCGGCGAGTACACCGTCGCCCTGGCCTTCGCGCACGCCGCGCTGATCGTCTGCGGCTACGCCTGGCAGGGCCGCACCGACCCGCTGACCGAGACCTGGGCGGTCGTGACCGGGTACACCGACGTGTGGCTCGCCGCGGTCGCGCTCGGGCTGCTGGGCCTGATCGGGGTGGTCTCCGCCCGCGCGGTGCGGCGCCGCGTCGCCTACGAGTCCTGGTACCACGTCCACCTGCTCGCGTACGCGGCGACAGCGCTGGCGTTCTCGCACGAGTTCGCGGTCGGCACGGAGTTCTCCGCCTCCCCGCGCAACCGCCTGCTGTGGTCGGCCGCGCACGTCGTGGTGGGCGCCGCCGTCGTGGTCTTCCGCCTCGCGCTGCCGCTGTACCGCTCGCTGCGGCACGGCGTGCGGGTGGCCGCGGTGGTCGCCGAGGGGCCGGGCGTGGTCTCCGTCCACCTCACCGGGCGCGACCTGGACCGGCTGGGGGCGCGCGCCGGGCAGTTCCTGCGCTGGCGCTTCCTCGCCCGCGGCCAGTGGTGGCAGTCGCACCCCTACTCGCTGTCGGCCGCGCCCACCCCGGACGCCCTGCGGATCACCGTGAAGGCGCTGGGCGACGCGAGCGGGGCGCTGGCGCGGCTGCGGCCGGGCACGCGCGTGTGGTTCGAGGGGCCGTACGGGGCCTTCACCGCCCGGCGGGCGACCTTCACCGCGCGGGGGACCTTCACCGCCCGGCAGACCTTCACCGCGCGGTGGCGGCGCGGGACGGCCAGGCCGGTGCTGCTGCTGGCGGCCGGTGCGGGCGTCACACCGCTGCGCGCGCTGTACGAGACGCTGCCCGCGCGGGCGAGGGGCGGCCCCGGTCACCATGACGGCGGCGCCCACCACGACGGCGGCGTGCTGCTGGTCCAGCGTGCCTCCCGGGACGAGGACCTCGTGCTCCACGCCGAACTGCGCCGGATCGCGCAGGCCCGCGGGTTCGGCCTGCTCGCCGTCGTCGGCCCGCGCGGCGGTCCGTCCGGCGACCCGCTGCGTGCCGACCGCCTGCGCGCGATGGTCCCCGGGCTGGCCGAGCACGACGTCTACCTGTGCGGTCCGGCCGGCTGGACCGCGTTCGTACGAGCCGAACTGCGCCGGGCCGGCGTGCCCGCGCGCCGCATCCGCACCGAGGCGTTCGCGTTCTGACGCGCGACGACATCCGACGCCGACACCCGACGACCCCGAGGAGGGACGACACCATGCGTGCGACCACCGCCGCCCTCGCGCTGACCGGCTGCTCGGTCGCGCTGCTGATCGGGGTCAGGGCCGGGACGGGCGGCCTGCCCCGCTCCGCACTGACCGGCGCCGACCGCGCCGCCGGGACGCATCCGGGCGTCGCGAAGGGGACCGAGAAGGGCACCCCTGACGGCACCACGCCCGCCCCCGCCCCCGCGACCTCGACCAGGACCACGACGACCCCGGCCGCCGCCACCGGCACCTTCACCGGTGCCGCGGAAGACACCCCCTACGGCACCGTCCAGGTCGAGGCCGTCGTGCGCGGCGGCAAGCTCACCGACGTGACCGTGCTCCAGCAGACGCACGGCGGCCGCAGCGACCAGATCGACGCCTACGCGCTGCCGGTGCTCAGGTCGGAGGCGCTGGCCGCCGGGAGCGCCGACATCGACGTGGTCTCCGGCGCGACCTACACCTCCGGCGGATACGCCCGCTCCCTCCAGGCCGCCCTGGACGCGGCCCGCCGATGAGCCCCGCGGGCCGCCCCTCACCGGGCCCGCCGCGCAGCGCCGTCACCCACGTCATGGGCACCGTCGTCTCGCTCGCGGCGCCCGCCGCGGTCGGCGCGGAGGCGTTCCGGGCCGCCGCGCGCGAGGCGTTCGGCGAACTGCGGCGGATGGACGAGGTCTTCTCCCCGTACCGGCCGGACAGCCCGGTCAGCCGGATCAGGGACGGCCGCCTGCGCACCGCCGACCTGCCCGGACACCCGGAAGGGCCGCTGCTGACCGAGGTCCTGCGGCTGTGCGAGCGGCTGCACGCGGACAGCGGCGGCGCGTTCGACGCCTGGGCGGTCGGGGATCCGCCGGGCTTCGACCCGTGCGGCGCGGTCAAGGGCTGGGCCGCCGAACGCGCCGCCGACCTGCTCGCGCGACGCCTGCCCGCGTTCGCGCTCAACGCGGGCGGCGACGTGCGGGTGCGCGGCGGCTGGGGCGGCGGGCCGTGGCGGGTGGGCGTGACCGATCCGCACCGGCCCGGCGGCGTGCTGGCGGTGCTGCCGCTGAGCGACGCCGCGGTGGCCACCTCGGGCACGGCGGAACGCGGCCGCCACGTGTGGCACCCCGGCACCGGGCGCCCGGCCGCCGGGCTCGCGCAGGTCACCGTCGTCGGTCCCGACCTCGCGCTGGCCGACGGCTACGCCACCGCGGCCATGGCGAGGGCGGCCACCGCCGCCGACGTGGACGACGCGCACGCCTGGCTGGAGGCGCTGGCCCGGCGGGACGGCTACTGGTCGCTCACCGTGGACCCGGCCGGGCGGGTGCGCCGCCTCGACGGCCTCGACGGTCGTGACAGCCCCGGTACGTCTCGCGCCGCCGCCCCGGCTGCCGCCTCGTCCGGTCCTGACGGAGGATGACAGCATGCGCATTCTGGTCGTGGAGGACGAGGAACGCCTGGCCGCCCGGATCGCCGAGGGGCTGCGCGACCGGGGCATGGCCGTCGACGTCAGTCACGACGGCGCCGACGCCCTGCACAAGCTCGACGTCAGCGAGGGCTACCAGGTCCTCGTCCTCGACCGCGACCTGCCCGGGCTGTCCGGCGACGACGTGTGCCGGGCGCTGTCCGGGCGGGCCGACGCGCCGATGATCCTCATGCTGACCGCCCTGTCCGGCACCGACGACCGGGTCGACGGGCTGACGCTGGGCGCCGACGACTACCTGGGCAAGCCGTTCTCGTTCGCCGAGCTGGTGCTGCGCGTGCAGGCGCTCGGCCGCCGCGGCCGTTCCCACAGCGCGGTGCTGACCTGGGGGGACGGCGACATCACCATGGACACCCTGCGCCGCGTCGTGCTGCGCGCCGGCCGGCCGGTGGCGCTCACCGCGAAGGAGTTCACCGTGCTGCGGCTGCTGCTGGCGGCGGACGGCGCCGTGCTCAGCCAGGAACAACTGCTGGAGCGGGCGTGGGACGAGCACGCCGACCCGTTCACCAACACCGTCCGGGTCACCGTCAACCGGCTGCGCCGCAAGCTGGGCGCCCCCGATCCCATCGAGACGGTGGTCGGCGCCGGATACCGGATCGCGCGGCCATGACGTCCCCGCGGAGAGCCCGACCGCAATCCCCGCCGCCCGCGGGCCCGTCGGCGTATCTGCGCCGTCTCGCGGGCCGCGTCCGCAAGCCCGCGCTGACCATCAGGACCCGGCTCACCCTGATCTACGCGGGCCTGTTCACCCTCGGCGGCGGCGTGCTGGTGCTGGCGATGACGACCGCGTTCTACCACCTGCTGTTCAAGCCGCTGCCCGACAGCGAGATCCCCAGCCGCCTCGACCCGGACCACGACCACTTCGTGGGCCTCAGCGACCAGATCCGAGACGCCGCCGCCTCCCATCTGCTGCGGATCGCGCTGGTGTTGCTGCTGGTGGTGGTCGCGGTGTCGGCGCTGCTGGGCTGGTGGATCGCGGGAAGGATGCTGCGGCCGATCGCCGCGATCACCGCCGCCGCCCGCCGCGCCACCGGCACCACGCTGCACGAACGCCTCAACCTGCCCGGTCCGCCCGACGAGTTGAAGGAGCTGGGCGACACCTTCGACCGGATGCTGGAGCGGCTGGACGCCGCGTTCGCCGCGCAGCGCCGCTTCGTCGCCAACGCCAGCCACGAGCTGCGCACCCCGCTCGCGCTGACCCGGGCCGCCGTCGAGGTCACCCTCGCCAAGCCCGCCGTCACCGAGGAGCAGTGGCGCACGATGGCGCAGGACGTCAGCCAGTCCACCCACCACGCCCAGCGGCTCACCGACGCGCTGCTGGTCCTGGCCCGCTCCGAGCAGCGGATGACGGAGTACGAGGTGGACGACCTCGCCGACCTCGCCGCCGAGGCGCTGGACCAGGTCGCGGCCCGGCGGGCGGAACGCGGCCTGCGCCTGACCGCCGACCTGCCTCCGGCGCCGGTGCGCGGCAACGTGGCGCTGCTGGGCATCGCGGTCGGCAACATCGTGGAGAACGCGGTCAAGTACAACCGCGACGGCGGCCTGCTGAGCGTCACCACCCGCCGCACGGAGTCCGGTCAGGCGCAGCTGGTCGTGCGCAACGACGGCCCGGTGCTGGACGAGGGCACGGCCGACGAGTTGTTCGAGCCGTTCCACCGCGGCCGCCACACCCGTTCCGGCCGCGCGGACGGCACGGGCCTGGGCCTGTCCATCGTGCGGGCGGTCACCGAGGCGCACGGCGGCCGGGTCGCACTGCGGGCGCCGTCCACCGGCGGCCTCGTGGTCACCCTGTGCCTCCCGGCACCGGACGCAGCGCGTCCCTCCTGAGCGCGTCCGGCGTGGGATAGCCGTCGACCGCCATCAGCAGGTCGGCCTCGGCCAGGAACGAGCGCAGCACGTGCACCACCCCGTCGGTCCCGCCCAGCGCCAGCCCGTACGCGTAGGGCCTGCCGATGCCGACCGCGGTCGCGCCGAGGGCGAGCGCCTTGACGACGTCCGTGCCGGAACGCACCCCGGAGTCGAAGAGCACGGGCAGTCCGTCCGCCGCCTCGACCACGCCGGGCAGCGCGTCCAGCGCCGCGAGGCCGCCGTTGGCCTGACGGCCACCGTGGTTGGAGCAGTAGACGCCGTCCACGCCGAGGTCCTTCGCCCGCCGCACGTCCTCCGGATGGCACAACCCCTTGACGATCAGCGGCAGTCGGGTGAGCGAACGCAGCCAGGGCAGGTCGTCCCAGGTGAGCGGGTTGCCGAAGACCTGCGTCCAGCGCAGCACCGCCCCTTGCGGGTCCTCCTCCGGCGGCCGGGGCAGGCTCGCGCGGAAGACCGGGTCGGTGGTGTAGTTGACGAGACAATTCCCACAGTGCTTCAACGGAGTACGTTTCTATGTATGACCTACATCGAGGGCAAGAACCTGGTAGAGCGAGCGCGTTGGGGCCGACTGGAAGGAATGAGGATTGCCGCCCTCGTTCGGCTATCAACCGAAGAGGCGGATGGGCAACTTGATGACTCCCCAGAGGCCAAGCGTTTTTTAACTGGGCGAGACATCAAGAGCACCGCAGAGCAAACCATTGACGCTAAAACCTTTGTGGAAGAGCGCGGCGGGCGCCTTATCCACGTCTACGTTGAGCCCGATACGTCAGCATGGAAGCGTCGCAGGGTTCAGCTTCCGGATGGCAACTGGGGTTACCGGGTCGTGCGCCCAGTTTACAAGGGTGCACTAGATGACTTGAGGAAGGGGGTAATTGAAGAGATAGGAGAAGAGGTTGATGGGCTAGTTGTGTACGACATCGACAGGCTCACTCGGGATAACCGTGACCTAGAAGACGCCATTGATGTCGTGGTTCACTCCTTCCGGCCGATACTCGACATTACTGGCACGCTCGATCTCCTGACGGATAATGGTCGGGTTGTGGCGCGGATTGCCGTGGCGATTGCCAACAAGCAATCGGCGGATACTTCTCGTCGGGTGGCGCGAAAGCACCAGGCATTGCAGAGAAATGGAATTCCGGGTGGGGGTCCGAGGCCGTACGGATGGCAGGAAGATCGACGGACCAAGGACCCCGAAGAGTCTGCCCGAATGCGAGAAACGGCGCTAGATCTGATAGGGCGCCGTATCGGTAAGTACGGGGCAATAGCCCGATGGAATCAGGCCGGATATTTATCTGCCAACGGCAAGAAGTGGACCGAGAACTCATTCGTTCACGTAATGACAAGTCCTCGAATCGCAGGTCTGCGTGCCCGCGCCGTATACCGAACCAATCCGGTGACAGGAAAACAGAAGCGCGTCACTGAACCCGTATACGACGAGGATGGCAACTATGTTAAGGGTCAGCAGGAGGCCATTCTTACGGTTGCGGAGTGGAAGGAGCTATGTCCGATATTGATGTCAGCGCCCACAGAGATAGACCTTGACTACAACACGCGAAGGTACCTGGGCACGGGAACTCTGCGGTGCGGAAAGTGCAATGCCAAATTGCGGACGACTAAGGCGCCGAAGTCGAGGAATAAGTCGCCCGATTATTTCATATACCAGTGTGCCGCGAGCACTACAGGGCGCGGATGTGGTGGAGTAGCAATACCGGGGCCGGAGACGGACGAGCTGGTACGGAAGCTTGTCATTGCGAAGCACCTCCAAGAAAAGGCGGCACGCGCGGCTGAGCCGCTTCCGGAAAAGTGGCCTAAAGAGCAGGAGCTTAAGCGAGTCGAGGAAGACATGCAGGAGGCAGAAGCAGCGCGTTCCAGAGGAAAAATCAGCGCCAGCCTCTTTTATCGTATGCTGGCCAAATGTGAAGCGCGACAGTCACAGCTTATGCGCGAGCGCAACGCGTGGGAGCGCAAGAACCGGCCAATCCGCCCAGGGTTTGACATGGAAAAGGAATGGGACCGGCCGGATATCACTATGGAGGAGCGTCGGGCCTACCTTGGCCGTGCCTTTGCGGCCATCATCGTGCTTCCGGTAGGAAAGGGGGCGAGAGTTCCTGTGAGGAACCGGCTTGTTCCTGTATTCGCTGATTGACATGATGGTCACCCTTCATTCGGAAGGGTGACCATTTTCCTTCTGTGTCACGAAATTTAGCCTTAGAAGTGAATTCATGGTCTTCCATTTCGCGTCAGACCATGGGGGAGACTTGCGGACCATCTTCCTGGCCCACTCCCAATCTTGCCCTTCTCTCTCTTCGTCAGGGATCATAGGAATTCTCCGATAAATTCCTAGCCGCAGTAGCACTCTCGCGATTGTTTTGGCGTGACTCTCGTATCGATCTCGCGAACCATTGCTCTCCGAGGGTCAGCCCGGAACCGACGAAACGCCATTCCGCTGCGGTCACCTGGGCCTTGTCGCCTGCCAACGACCCCTTTCGGTGTTCCGCGCGTTCGGCGCGTAATGCACCGTAGGTGGTGGAGTAGGCGCGGCTTTTAGTGAGGATGTGGCCCCGGTAGCCGAGAGTGTGTATCCAGGCGCGAAGGCGAAGCCCGGCGAATTCGGGGAGGCCGCCGAGTCGCCAGCAAGCGCGCATGAGGGCGCGTACGTGGGGGGTGACGGCGGCGGCCGCTATCTGCCCGGGGGTGGTGATGCGGTGGTCCGCGCCGCCGCTCGCCCCGGCGCTCTTGCTGGTGTACTTGGCGATGTACGCGGCGACCGCATCGTCGGTGACTGCCCCGTCCTCGATGCCGGTCCGGATGGGGTGGGCGTCCATCTGCGGGCCGAAGCGGACGGTCCGGTCCCCCACGGCGGGCGAGTAGGGCAGGGGGACGCTGGCGGCCCGTGTGGCGTCTTCCACGGCCTGCGTGAGCACGTCGGTCGTGGCCCAGGCGGGCGGAGTGTCAGCGGGCCCCTGGGGGCCGTCGAGGCGCACCACCACGTGGTGGTGCACGGCGGCGCGGCGTTGGTACTCGGCGACCTTGGCGAACGACAGCCGGGCCGCCTCGGGGAAGCGGGAGACGGGGACGCCTGCGGCGCGGGCGAGGCCGCGTCGTACCCGGTCGCACCACCGGTTCCACAGGCGTCCGGCTGCGGCGTGCCAGAGGGCGTGTCCGGCGTAGTCGTAGCAGTCGGGGCACACGGGCTGGCCGCACGCGGGGTCGGTGGGTTCGTGCTCCAGGCCGCAGCCGAGGGGCCGCCCGTGGTCGCAGGTGCCGGAGCGGTAGGGGTGGCAGCCTCCGGCACGGTGGACCCGGCCGAAGGACGGGGCGGTCAGGGTGACGAACAGTCGGGGGTGCGTGGCGACCGCCGACGTGATGCCTTTGCCTCCGGCGAGTCCGGCCCGCACCAGGTGGTAGGTGTCCCCGGAGTGGAGGCGGGCGCAGGTCGGGCACACGGCCGTCCGCCGGTTGCCGCAGCGCACGGCCAGCCGTTCGCCGGGTTCGTCGCGGGTGCTGTACGCGTGGAGCACGGCGCCGGTCGCGCGGTCGAAGGTGACGCTTCGGCCCGCGAGGTAGATGGGGTGTGTGCAGCCGCCGACCGCTTCCATCTGCGTCAGCCAGCGCCGGAAGTCGGGGCGTTCGGCGACGCGCACCATGTCGGCGATCGTGAGGGGGGAGGGCAGCCCGGAGCGCCGCGCGGGGGCGGGCGTGCCGGGCATTGCGAACCTCCGAGGGTGGCGTGCTGGTGGGGGTGGGCTGGCGAAGGGGCCAAGTGCGGGGCGTTGTGCAGGCCGCTGCGCGGCCGGCACGGTGGCCGGGCTTCGAGCCGGGGCCGGGGTGTCGGCGAGGGGACGCTTGAGCCGCGGTGCCCCACGGTCGGCGCCCAGGTGCGGGCGGGATGGCCGAGGGGCACAGCGGCTCAAGCTCACGCCGTCAGGCGGTTACGGCAGGAACGCCTTCAAGATGCTGTTGGCGAGCCAGCCGACGCCCCAGCCAGCGGGGGTGAAGGCGATCTCGTAGAAGAACAACCCCACCACGGTGACGTGCCATGCGCGGAGTTCCTTGGAGCGCACGAGCATCCAGACGACGACGCCCAGGACGAGCTCCAGGACGTACAGGTTCCCCTGAGAGATCGTGGGGAAGTTCGGATGCATCCTTACGCACCTCCTTCCTTGTCCAGGTCGAGGGCGGGCGCCAGTACTGCCGTGACGCGCGGGAGTTCCTGCCGGAGCCCGGCGGTGTCGGTGGCGGTCTGCCGGGCCGCCTCGGTGGTGACGAGGGTGGAGCGGGCGCGCATCCACACGCCCCCGTCCGTGGTGATCGCCACCCCTTGTTCCTCGGTGGTGATGGACTGCGCGGCGTCGATCGCGTCGGGCGCCAGGTCGCCGAGGGCCATTTCCGCCGTCTGGGAATCGGCCGTGCGGTGGGCGACCCGTCCAGCGAGCTGGGCCCGCAGGGCGGTTGCGCCGGGGCCGAGTTCGGCACCGAAGCGCTGGCCGGACACGACGAGGTGCACGCCGAGGGCCGCACCGAGTTGGGCGATCCGCAGTAGGGCGGTTGCGCAGGCCGTCGCCTCTTCCTTGGACGCGCGGGACCCGTCCGTCAGGAACAGTTCTGCGATCTCGTCCACCAGGACCACGATGGGCACCGGCCGGTCGGCATCAGGTAGCTCCCACACGTCCCGCACGGCCGCCGCCCGGCAGACCGCCATCCGGTCGGCCAGCTCATCCACCAGGGCGCCGAGCACCGAGCGGGTCTCGGCCCGGGTGACCGCCAGCGCCGACAGCCGGGCCGCCCACGGGGCGAGTTCGAGACCGCCCTTGAGGTCCACGCCGACCAGGGCGACCGGCTGAGGCGCCAGCGCCAGCGCCAGGGCGTTGATCCAGTTGCTTTTGCCGGACCGGGTAGTGCCGACCACCAGCCAGTGAGGCACCATCAGAAGACTGACGATCCAGGGCCTTCCCTGCTCCAGGCGACCGACCGGCGCCGTCAGCACCGGGACCTCACGCCGCTTACCTGACGGGTCGTCACCGGCCAGGGGGTCCTGTGCGGTGACCGTCATCACCACCTCTCCCCGGGCAGGGGAGGTGACGCGCACGGAGTAGACCCGCCAGGCGTGCGCGAGCGCTTCCGCCGCTTGCAGGAAGGGCCGGGGTGTCTGGCCGGGGTGGAGGGCGACGCGCACCACCAGGCCGTCACGGGTGGGCCGGGGGACACCAAGTCGAGGTGGGGACTGCCGCAGGGCCGTCCCCGAGACCGCGACCCCGCCCAACACGCGCTGGTTCCCGCGACGGGAGATCGACAGCTGAGCGATCAGCGCCGTCTGACGCCACGTCACCCTCATGCGTACGGCAGTGACCGGGTAGCCGACCAGCAGCCACCGCCACGGCACCGTGCGCACGTCCAGGCCGCGCCGGGCGAGGCGGGGCGCCCACCGCTTGCGGGTGAGATAGGCAAGCCCCGCCAGGACCAGCAGCGCGACGGGTATCAGGTGCGCCACCATTCCTCACCTCCCCGGCCCGCCTGCATCCGGGCCAGCAGAAGCCGCGCGGTCGCCGACGCGTCCTCGGCGTGCCTGCCGACCAGGGCGAGCAGGTATTCCTGCTCACGGGTGTCCTCCATGACGGACAGCAGCGCTTCCGTCCCCCGCAGTACGGCGAGGGTCGAGAGCAGGTGGCCTATCAGCCCGTCGAACTCGTCCCGGTCCCTCCTCACGCGTCACCGCCCCCGCTCTTGCTGCGAGCCGCAGGCGAGGAGGAGCCTGCCGCCGTCCCGGCCGGGGTGATGGCCGCCGCCGACCACGACTCGCCCGACCGCCCGTCAATGGCCCAGTCGTTGTGCCACAGGTCCACCAGAGCCACCGGCATACCGGCGGTGATCCCCTGTGGCTCACCGGGCACCACCACATCGATCACGTCGGAGTCAGCCCTACGACCGTTGTTGACCGTCACCGCGACCGACGTCACCCACTGCGTCACGCCGTCTCGATCCTTGCGCGGCTGGCCCGCCTGATCAGTCCGCATACGCGGCGCGACCAGGCACAACGCCACTTCGAGCCGGGATGTGTCCACTGGCTTGAGCATGTTCACCGTCCTTGAGTCGGCAACTTGTAGTGTTAACGCGTTGTCATTACAAGTTAGTTCCCCGGTGAAGTTGTCCAGTTCCCCGGTGAAGTCGCCCTCTGGGGGTTGTAGTAACAACCGGTTAGTGTGTTCACCGCTGAAGTCGATACCAGTGATAGGGGACTCGCCTTGATGCTCGAACAGCCGTCAGACGCCCGGTATATGCAGCTAGCAAGGCTGCTGTCCGACCGCATCATGTCCGGAGAGTGGCCGCCCGGCACGCGCATCCCGACTGAGGCGGAGATGCTCAAGGAGTACGGGATCAGCAAGACCACGATCCGCGCCGCGTTGAACGAGCTGAGCCACCAGGGTCTTGTGCAGGGCGTCCAGGGGAGGGGGACCTTCGTTCGGGACTGGGCGGGCGCCCGCGAAGCCGCCACCGTGAGCCGTGCCGTCCACCGCAGGGGCAAGCACCTGGTTCTGACGGACGACCTGAGGCAGGTCGGTGAACCGGTCGTGAGCCGCGTCGGCATCAGCGGTGATGCTGCCGCCTACTTGGGCCGGGACCCAGAGCGAGGCGAGGGCGGCATGGCGGTAGACCGGACCCTGACAGATCCGGCCGGTGGGGTGCTGCTGCACCGGCTGACTCTGCCCGGCGATCTCGTCGAGACCGCACCGGCCGTTCTCGATTCCCCGGCCGCGCCAGTCGAGCAGATTTACGACATGCTTTCTGCCGCAGGGCTCTCCCTGGGCTGGACCGAGTACGTCACCGCTCGTCCGAGCCTGCCGTCCGAACTGTCGGCCCTGAGCATGCCCGAGCACGGCCCGATTCTGATCACGCACCGCGTCACCCACGCCGATGACCAGCCGCTCATCCATGAGCAGTTGTCCGCTTCGGCCGCCCGCACGCACCTCGCCTTCCCGATCACCGCCACCCGCGCCCCGGCCCGGCCGAAGTGACCGCTGCGTAGATTTTCTTCACTGGCTCAAGGGCGCGCGCCTGTCGGCGCGCGCCGTCGTGCGGACGCCCGCCCGGCTGCGGCGTTCCGTCGGTCCGGGCGGGCGTCCGCACGACGGCGCGCACACCAGGAGCCGACCCCGAGCACGACGAAGCCCCCGCCGCGCAGCGGGGGCTTCTGCGTTGATCAGGTCGAGGGCCGAGGCGATCTCACCGGCCCTTAGTGCACTCCCGGGCGTGAGCCCGAGCCGTGAAGGCACTCGGGCTGACACCCGTGATCAGCCGCCGGGCCCCGCACCCGTCGCAGCGCAGGAAGTCACCGCGCGCCGTCTGCTCCACCCAGACCCGGTGTCCCTTGCGAGTCTTCCAGTCGTCCATGTCATCCCCTCTCGGTTCGTGCACGTGGTCATGCAGCGTGGTCGGAGAGCCAGCCGGCCAGCGCATCGGCATCCGAGGCAGAGAGCTGCACGGCGCCGCAGCCGTCGTGGGAAACCCAGGCGACAGCTCGCACCCGGCCACGTAACGGTGCGGGCAGCGCGCGGTTCAGCGCCCGTGCACCAGCCACCGCTTCCGCCCACCCCGTCGCGTAACCGTGCTCCGCCGCCTTCTGGTCATCCACGATCAGCTCAGGCTCAGTACCGCACTCGTCCGGTCCACCCACGTCCGTCACGCTCCCGCGCCCCCTCTTGCCTGTCCTTCCTGACACGCCATCAGGCTCGCGGTCCGGATTGGTTCGGCCACGTTCTGGAATGGCGTCATAGCACTCTCTGTAACCGGCCAATGCGCTCCGGGTCCAGGGAGGCCATGAATCGTACGCTCATTCGCCCCGGCGCGCGCGGCCCCTCCCCCCGTGTCGAGATGGGGGAAGGGGCCGTCAAATCGCCGTCTGAGCAGCCGGTTAGCCCAGTTCTACATGCCGCACACGCCCCCAGTTGGCGTGCTGGGCTTGCAGTAGAGGTAGGCGTTCGACACCCACCCAGCCGAGCCCTCGTGCAGGCCGCCCCGACTCCGTACTGTCAGGTAAACACGACTCCAAGTTCCGGACGTGACCAGCACTTCCACCGGGTCGCCCCGGTACAGCAGCCCTTCCACCGGACCACTCGGCGAGCCGTAGTGGAGCCGCACCCCGTTGCCGCTGATCTCCGTGTCGTACACGTCGGACGCATGGGCACCTGGCCGAATTCCGACACCGGTTGAGGCGTCCGCAGTTCCCGTTCCGGCCGTGACGATCGCCGCCATGGCGAATATGCCAGTGGCCAAAGCCGTTACACGCTTGTGACCGATCATGACTTTCCTCCCGCGTGGCGGCACGGCGCCGGGGACTGTCCCAGCGCCGCGCCGCCCGCTTGTGGTGTCGTCATGTCCACCGGTTACCCGGTTAACATGACAAGTTGGCCGATCTGAAAGAGCGTCACTGCGACAGCGTGTGACCGGTCACCGGCCACTGCGAGTTGGCGGACAGGTAGTCCGAGTCCACCCACCCCTCAGCCCCTGCCGCCAGGCCGCCCGCGCTGGCGCCGGGAAGGGTGACCTCCTGCCACGTCACCCCGTCCTGAGTGATCAGCGAGCCGGGAACCGCCTGCACCGTGTCACCGGTCCACAGCAGCCCCTGTATGACGCCGTTCAGGTTCGGGCCGCCACGCAGCCGCAGGCCGTCCACCTCCACGGTCGAGAGCGAACCGACGTCCCCGTATGAGGCCGCATCCGCCAGCGGCCCGGCGACCGCCGCCGACCCCAGCCCGGGGGACTCGGAGTCCGCCGACGCGACCGAGACCCCCAGGACCGACGCCGCGACCGCAGCCGCCGTCACGAGCGCCACCCGCACCGGGTGACGAGCCGTCAGATTGCACATGGGCATACCTCTCCCCTTGGCCGACCAGCCCCCTTGCGGAACCGGTCCGGATGGCCAGCATGCAACTTCCCCGGTGAAGCGGTCAACACGTTGTTATGACAAGCAGGGAAGTTGCGGGGAAGTTGAAGGCCGGTCTCCCGACGCTGGCCCCGCGGCGCCCCCGCGCTCCCCCACAGCGCGGCAGGATGCCCCGAGGGCGCAGCGGCCCCAGCTCCCGCAGTCGGCGACCGCGCGTCGGCCGAGGCGGATCAGTACAGGTCAAGCGGCTTTCTGCACCTGTCGGCAGGCCGCTGGCGCGGCCGGCCTACGGACCCAGCGGGGACCGGTCACGGCACCGTGGCTGAGGGGGCGGCCCGTGCCCCACCTGGAAACGCGGGCGTACTCGCAGCCGCCCAAGCACCGCCACAGGCCGAGCCCGGAGCGCACCAACGGCCGTACGAGCACCCGTCAGAGACCGGCACAGTGGTTACTGCCGGTGGGGGTACGCCGCGCACACGCGCGCCAGCCCGATCGCCGCACCCGCCGCCGTGGCTGACTGTCCGTGGCTGAGGCCCGTTCGGTTCAGGGAGTGCTTTCTGCGGGAGACCCGGGGAATAGCAAAGCGCCCCGCTCGTGGCCGGTTGAAGCGGTCACGGACGGGGCGCGATTGAGCCGAAGATGTCAGGCGCGGCGGGGCGGATGACGAGGGGCCGGGAACGGCACCTGATGTGGGAAGCCGAGCAATGCGCGGAACCGCTTGTTACTCGACTCCGCGCCGCGTTCGCCCAAGGCTGCCGAGGTTTGGCGACAGACCGCATCCACGAAAGCCGCTACCGCCCTCGGGTTAGCCTGCTTCCAATGCTCCAGTGGAGCCAACCATTCAACAGCGCTTTGCGGCTCGTGGCCGCACTCCATGAGTCGTACCGCTGTATAGGCCGCGTCCACCCAGGCCGGGCCGCGCGCGGGCATTGCCCAGTCGACCACGTACGTCTTTCCGTCTCGCGAGGAGACCATGATGTTGTGCGGGTTGGTGTCGGTGTGCAGGAGAGATTCCCCATCCAGCAGCGCGGCGCCATCCGCCGACAGGTGTTCCCACATCCTTTCCGACAGCCGAGGAATGCGGATATCTGAGTCGGTCAGCCAAAAACTGTTACCGCTCAGATACCTCATTCTGTTCAGCGCCGAACGCACAGAATCCAGATCCCCAGAACCGGGGCTCAGGTCCGCGTGACTCCCCTCGATGAAGTCGAAGGCCAGGCAGTACCAGTCTTCCACGTCGAACCTGTAGAGGACCACCGGCCCAATACCGGCGACGACCTGATTGACGGCCTCTTCGTTCCGCAGGCCGTCAAGACCCACTCCATCAGACTTGCGGACCCCCTTCAGGAAAAGCGTTCCATTCTTTTCGGTGGTCACCTTAAAGGCTGCCGAACAATTGAGCCCGGTAGAAATCACCTCAGCGTGCATCACCTTCCCCGTGTGCCTCTCGACGGAATCACGCAGACACGCGGGCAGCTCACCCCAGGTAACTCGCGTGATCAACACATCCTCCCCTCCAGCGGTGGGAGGGGCCTGACCACTCAAGCCCCTCCCACCAGCAGCTAGCCGCTATCCTTGCAGCGTTGCCCCGCATTTCCGGCAACGCCACTTACCACTCCACCCCACCCAGTCGTGGTCACACCCTCTCAGAACCCACGGCTCCATGGCTATCCTTCCTGGAGATTCATCCTTCGAGTGATCCGCCCGACCGCCGTAGCGGCTCAATTCCTGAGGCAGATTTTGGCACCCCTCCCTGTATCGGGATCAATTCACGGCAGCACCGGAAAGGCCATCCGATACAGGGTGGGAGTCATCTAGAGTCGGTGAAGAAACCAGCCGATCAGCACCCCGGAAAATCCGAAAGTGGCAGCCAGAAAAGTAGTTCCTGCTAATCGCTCAACCCAGGCGATCATGCGCCGCTCTCCTCTCCGTCAACGTGGCGCACCGGCCGCACGATGGGGGCGAGTTTCCGCGACGTGACATTCACGTAATCCGCCTGCGACCGAGCGAACTCTGAATGTCCTGTCTCCCGCGAGTGGCCGAAGATCCACATGGCGAGATCTTCTTCACTGAAGCAAGCGTCAGACTCTTCATGACAGGCCGTGCAAGCAGCCTCCCAGGTTCGCGGCTTTGCCGAGTCCCGGCAAACTGCCCAGAATAGATCTCGGATTACTGCGCGGGTCACTCGGTGATTCCCTTCCGGCTACGCCCATTCGCCACAGCTACGCGGGCGCTCAAGACTTCCGATTGACTTATCTGCTCCACGTTCTCAAGGTCCGTCTTCCATTCGCGCCCACCGCCAAGAGGGCGCAGGAAGACCCACCCGCGATCGAGGGCCCGAAACTCCCCCACGCGGCCCGTTGCCACGTCTCGCACGGGCTCACCGACCGCAGGCGTCCAGCCGGTCACCGCTCCGCCTCCTCCACAAGTCGCCGCGCCTGAAGCGGGTCCAGACGGACCGTCACAACCGGGCGACCGTCCTTCGCTACCTCCGGCTCCACCGACACGTTGTTGTGTCCCCGCCGCGCGAGAGCGATCTTGAGCCGCGCCGCCTCCCGAGCAGCGACGAGACGACCGTCTATGCGCGGCCGACGGGGGGACGGCACGATGGGGGCGGGGGGCGTGCTCACGGGTGCACCTCGGTTCGAGAGGGGGTTACTGACTGTGCTTCAACCGTGACGGCAAGCGCGTACGATGAACAGGGGTAGGACCATTCCAAGGCCATGCGCCACATTCCAACGCCCCTGGAATATAGGGGCGTTGCCATGAATGGAGGAGGAACCGATGAACGAGGAGCCGGTAGAGCCGTCAGCCGCCCCGCCAAGCCCCGCTGCATACTTCGGCAGGGAGGCGCGCGCCCTCCGGACTGCTCTGGGCATGTCTCAAGGCGAGTTCGCCAGCGCGCTGCACTATCAACAGTCTGCGATCAGCAAGGTGGAGAGCGGTAGTCTCTTTGCCTCTTTGAAGTTCGCAGAAGCGTTAGACCGTGTAGCCGGGACACCGGGCGTGTATGTGCGCCTTCGCGAGAGGCTAGCCACCGAGGGACATCCCGACTGGTTCGTGCCGTACCTGGAGTTGGAGCGGCACGCAACGAGCATCCTGGACTTCTCAACAACCGTGATCATGGGGATACTTCAGACCCCGGAATACGCAACGGCGGTTTTCCAGGCCGGACACCCACGAGAGGGCACAGACCTCATCAAGGGGCGGGTGGAGCTACGACTAGCACGCCGCGAGGTCATGGATCGAGAAAATCCACCACTGTTGTGGGTGATTCTCGGTGAAGCGGTACTCAGAACGAAAGTGGGCGGGCCGGGTGTCATGGAGGACCAGCTAGACCACCTGCTAATGATGGCTGAATCGCCGAACGTCACCCTTCAGGTCTTGCCGTTCAAGGACGGTGCTCCAGCGGCGGCCGAGAGCTTCACCGTTCTGACCTTTGGGAAGCGAGCCCCGATCGGGTACGCCGATACTCCGATCGCTGGCCAGACCGTAGACGCTCCGGACACAGTGGCTAGCCTGATGGCTACGTACGATCAACTGCGCGCGACGGCCGCAAGTCCAGCCAAGTCGCTGGACATGATCAGAACCGCTAAGGAGTTCAAGCCATGAGTGTCCCGTTCGACCGCTCTGCCGCGCGCTGGGAGAGGTCCAGTTACAGCAACGCCAACGGCGGTCAGTGCGTCGAGTTCGCCCGAACCTTTGCAAGCGATGGCGTGATCCCTGTCCGGGACAGCAAGGACCCGCACGGGCCTGCCTTGACCTTCTCCCCGGCCGCGTGGAGCGCGTTCACGGACGCGGTGAAGCGTGGGGAGCTTCCCGCCGTATAGCCTCTCAGCCACACTACGGCCCCGGCTTGCGACCTTCCCTGCCGGGGCCGCAGCACGTCTCTGGTGACTTGTGAGGCCCCTGACCAGGCAAGACAGTACTTGCTTCTGTTGAAGCGTTGCCCGCGTAGCTGCGGGAAGTTGGCGGTCGCCAGGTCGCGCGGACGCCAGCCGGTGATCCAGGTGTCGAGGGTGACCACGATGCCGCGGAACCCGGCGCGTTCCGCCCGGTGCACCAGGCTCTCGGCCAGCGCCCGGTCGGTGGGCGTGTAGAGCTGGAAGAAGCCGGGGGTGTCCCCGAAGCGCGCCGCCACGTCCTCCAGCGGATCGGCGGACAGCGTCGAGGCGACCATCGGCACGCCGGTGCGGGCGGCGGCGTCGGCGGTCGCCAGGTCGCCGTGCCCGTCCTGCGCGCACAGCCCGATCACACCGATCGGCGCCATGAACACCGGCGACGGCAACCGCATGCCGAACAGCTCGACGGACAGGTCGCGTTGGGCCGCCCCGACGAACATCCGCGGCATCAGGCCCCAGCGGGTGAAGGCCGCCGCGTTGGCGCGCTGGGTGTGCTCGTCGCCCGCGCCGCCCGCCACGTACGACCACACCGAGGGCGGCAACGCGGCCCGCGCCCCGGCCTCCAGGCCCTCGAAGGTGAGCGGGTGGCGCGGCACGATCCCGGCCAGCCCGTTGAGGTAGATCTCGTCCTGGTAGCCGCCGTAGGGCTGGCCCATCTCCGGCCTCCGCTCGTCCGCCAACGATCTGGTGGCCGCCATGATGACGCACGGCCGCGCCGCCGGGCTCCCGGCCCTTCCGTGTCACGGCGTCACGGCGTGAAAACGCCCGCCCCGCCCGGCGGTTGAGGCCGGGCGGGGCGGGCTGGGGTGCTTCAGGGGCCTTCGGTCAGCCCCGGTCGGCCGGACCTTCAGTCCTTCGGACCTTCGGACCTTCGGTCAGACCTTGCCGGAGGTGCCGGTGGTCCACAGCTGGCCGCCCGCGGTGGCGCTGCCGCCCTTCTTGTAGACGACGAGGTTGCCGTCGTTCTGGGCGACCGCGTACGCACCGGAGTTGCCGTAGGTGCCGCTGGACCACAGCGCGCCGCCCTTGCCGGGGGCACCGGTGGACTTGTAGACGACGAAGTTGCCGTCGCTCTGCATGTACGCGTACGCGCCCGCGTTGCCGTTGGACTTGGCCGACCACAGCGCCACGCCGTCACTGTCGCGGTACAGCACCAGGTTGCCGTCCGCCTGCATGACCAGGCGGGTGGTGGTGCTCTGCGTCCACCAGCCGGCGGTCATCTTGGTGTTGGAGGCGATGGTCTGCGAGCGGCGCCAGGTGCCGCTCGACCACAGGGCGCTGCTGCCCTTGTAGACGACGAGGTTGCCGTCCGACTGGAGCGAGGCGTACGCGCCGCCGTGGCCGTAGGTGCCGCTGGACCACAGGGCGCCGCCGGTGGCCGGGCCGCCGCCCTTCTTGTAGACGACGAAGTTGCCGTCCATCTGCATGATCGCGTACGCGCCCGCGTTGCCGTTGGTGTGGCTGGACCACACCGCCGGGCCGTTGCCGCTGGCGCCGGTCTTCAGGTACGCGACGAGGTTGCCGTCGGTCTGCATGGTCAGCGTCATCGCGGCGTTGCTCAGGCTCTGGCCCGCCAGCAGCTCCTGGCCGGACGCCAGGGTGGTGCCGTTGCCCGCCGGGGCGGTGAAGGCGGCGGTGCCGTTCGGCGTGCCGAGGCCGGTCGGGCCGTCGTAGCCGGTGCCCGCGGTGCACAGGTAGCCGGGCGAGCAGGAGCCGTTGGAGCCGGTGGTGACGTCGTTGAGGGCCGCGGTGTCCGCGTACGGGTACGACGCCGGGACGGTGCCGGCCGCGGGGGCGCCCGCCAGCGCGTAGACCGAGGCGATGATCGGCGACGAGGCGCTGGTGCCGCCGTAGACGTCCCAGCCGGAGGCCTGGTAGCTGTCGTAGACGGCGACGCCGGTGGCCGGGTCGGCGACGGCGGAGACGTCCGAGATGGTGCGGTGCGAGCAGCCGGTGTCCTTCTGCCAGGACGGCTTGGCCTCGTCGGCCGAGCAGCCGGAGCCGGTGCCCTCGGCGGCGCTGGTCGACCACACCGACTCGCTCCAGCCCCGGGAGTTGGTGGCGTGGCTGAGCGCCGTGCCGCCCACGGAGGTGACGAACGGGGAGGCGGCCGGGTACTGCGCGCCGTACGCGTCGTCACCCGCGCTGGCGGTGATGGCCACGCCCGGGTGGTCGAAGTACGCCAGGTCGGACTTGACCTCGCTGGGGTCCTCGTAGCCGCCGTAGGAGTTGGAGACGTACTTGGCGCCCATGGTCACGGCGCGGTCGACCGCGGTGCCCAGGTCGTCCATCGACGGGGAGTTCGCCTCGACCAGCAGGATGCTGCACTGCGGGCAGGTGGCGCTGACCATGTCGAGGTCGAGGGAGATCTCACCGGCCCAGCCGGCGTCCGCGACCGGGTAGTCGGTGCCGCCGTTCTGGTCGACCTTGTGGAAGCAGCCGTTGGCGGTGGTGCACGCGGGCAGACCGTACTGCGCGCGGTACGCGGCGAGGTCGGCCTCGGCGTTGGGGTCGTCCTGGGCGTCCACGATCGCCACGGTCTGCCCCGCGCCGGCGCTGCCGGACGGCAGGTTGTAGGCGCTGCGCAGATCGGCGGGGCCGTAGCCGGACGGCGTGGCGTTGGGCGCGACGCTCATCCGCTGGACGACGTCGGTGCGCGCTTCGGCGAGGCAGGCCATCTCGCCCGGCTTCGTCGGCTGCGCGCACAGGTGCTTGACGGCCACGGCGGAGTGCGTGACCGGGGTGGAGTGCGTCGCGGCCGGGGCCGAGGCGCGGGTGGCCGCGGTGTGCGCGGTCGAGGCCGCCTTGTGCGCGGCGGGGGCCGTGGTGTGCGCGGCGGTGGCCGGGTTGTGCGCGGCCGGGGCGGCGGCGAGCGACGGGGTCGCTGCGAGCAGGCCGCCGGAGACGAGCGCGGCGGTGGACAGCGCGGCGGTCGCGACCGAGGCCACCCGCCGTCCGCGTCTGCCGCCGGGTCCCCCCGTGGGACTTTCGGTCGAGCGCAAGTAAGTGCCCTTCTGTTCTGAAAAGGACGGTTCTGAAAAGGACGGTGCGACTGTCTTCGACGAGGACGGCGCGGCGTGAGGCACCCCACCCGTGCGCGCGTGGTGCTCCACGACTACGCGGAGAACGTGTCCGGCGTGTGAAGAGAGTGTTCGAGCCTGGGCACTCTACTTCCTTGTGCGACAATCCGGCGATCACATTTGCCTGTTCCGTGGCTGTGCGATGTCGGTGTGATGCCGTTGTGCCGCTGATGTCCCGCCGGTCTCCGGCGGAGGGACCGCCTCCGCTGGTTGAACACCACGAGCGAGACAGGCGTATGTGACGGCGCGGGGCTGCCCGCGCGGATCGTTTCATCGCTTGGGGGGAACACTCTTTTGTCTTCGCGGTACTCGCGACGTTCGTCGCGTCCGGCGGTGCTGGCCGCCGTCTGTGCGGCGGTACTCGGGCTCACCGGGGCGCAGGCGTCCGCCGCGCCTGCGGCCCACCACACCTCCGGAGCCTCCGCTTCCGTCCACCACGCCCCCGCCGCCGACCCCGGGGCCAAGGCGCGCGCCGCCGCCTCGTACTGGACGGCGCAGCGGATGGCGAACGCCCGCCCGCTGGACGCGCGGACCGGCGGCATGCGGCCGATGACGCCGAAGGGCGCGGGCGTCCCGCAGGGGACGTTCTTCAAGGGCACGCCCCTGGTCGGCACGTTCTTCGGCTCCGACGGCCCCACCGGCACCGACTGGACCTGCACCGGCAGCGTCATCGACACCCCGGTGCGCGACGTCATCCTCACCGCCGCCCACTGCGGCCTGGGCATCCACGCCAACTACGTCTTCGTGCCGGACTTCGTGATGGGCGCGGCGCCCGACAAGCAGCCGTACGGCATCTTCCCCGTGCAGCAGGTCTACATCGACCCGCGCTACACCCCCGACCCGGGCTCGCACACCACCAAGGGCCCCACCTCCGACCTGGACACGGCGTTCGCGACGCTGGCGCCCAACCAGAACGGGCAGCAGGTTCAGGACGCGGTCGGCGGCGGGCTGACGTTCACCGAGCCCACCACGTACGACAACCCGCAGGTGACCGTCGTCGGCTACCCCGGCTACGGGCACAACCCGAACGGGTCGGCCATCAAGTGCACGGTGCCGACGACCCAGTTGCCCGGCTTCCGGCAGATGTCGATGACCTGCGGCGGCTACTACGGCGGTGTCTCCGGCAGCCCGTGGATCACCGACTACGCGGACGGCGCGACCTCCGGCCACGTCATCGGCGACCTCGGCGGCTACAACGGTGGCGGTAACGACAGCGACGTCGACTACATCAGCTACGGCACGTACTTCGGTTCCGACGCCGCCGCGCTGCTGGCCCGCGCGGTCGCGGGAACGCAGCAGCCGCCCACGCCGCTGCCCCCGTACACCGGTCTCCCGCCGAAGCTGCCCGGCGGCGCGGCGCTGTGGAAGCACGCCAAGCTGCTGGCGTCCGGCGACTTCACCGGCGACCACCACGGCGACCTGGTCGTGGTGTGGGACGACGGCGAGGTCACCCTCTACCCCGGCGACGGCAACGGCGGCTTCCTGCCGGAGAAGCAGCTCATGGCGCCCAACGCCACGTGGAAGCAGGCGGTCACCATCACGTCCGGCGACTTCGCGGGCAACGACCAGTAC
Source organism: Streptantibioticus parmotrematis (assembly GCF_019890615.1). Classification (GTDB taxonomy): domain Bacteria; phylum Actinomycetota; class Actinomycetes; order Streptomycetales; family Streptomycetaceae; genus Streptantibioticus_D; species Streptantibioticus_D parmotrematis. Next base: position 158,292 of record NZ_JAINVZ010000012.1, read on the forward strand.
GACCTGATGGTGCGCTGGGCCGACGGTCACCTCGGCCTCTTCCCCGACGTCGGCTCGTCGGGCCTCGGCCACGAGACCGTGCTGGCGAAGCCGGGGCCGGTGTGGAAGAACGCCGCGCAGATCGCCGGTGGCCGGTTCCACGCGGGCAGTTACGTCACCGACCTGCTGGTGCGCTGGGCCAGCGGCGAGGTCGACGTCTACACCGGTGTCGGCGCCAACACCCTCGGAACCAGGCACCAGTTGCTCGCCGCCAACGCCACGTGGAGGTCCGCGACGTCGGTGACGGCCGGCCGCTTCGGCGCCGCGAACGCGGACTGGGACGTGACCGTGCGCTGGGTGGACGGCGAGGTCGACGTCTACCCGGCCACCTCGCAGTCCGGCCTGGGACCCCAACACCGCCTGCTCAACCCCAACGCCCGCTGGAAGTCCGCCGCGGCGACGACGGTCGGCGCGTACACGGCCGACACCTCCGCCGACGACATCCTCACCCGCTGGCCGGACGGCTCGGCCAGCCTCTTCCAGGACACCACTCCGGCCACCTTGGGCAGCGAGCAGTCACTGGTCCTGCCGGGAACGTGAACCCGCCCCCGGCGACCTCTCGTTTCAGGCAATGAATCGGGAAAGACCCGCGTCCGGTCCCGAAACCATGCAGACAAACGTATGTGTGAATCTTTAGTGTTCCCGGCGTACTTGCTGTGAAGGCGGCGCCGGCGGCCGGACTCCCGCCCGGACGCGCCCACACGCTCATTCGCACCTGGGGGGATCAACCCGTATGAGACCGAATCCGGCACGCCGTGCCGCCGCGCTCGGCGTGGCCGTGGCCGCCTCTGCGGCCTGCGCACTGACCGGCGTCACGCCCGCCGCTGCCGCGACCGCTCCGGCCGAGCCCGTGATCACCGTCCACACTCCGCTACCGGTGGCGGTGCCCACGACCTCCTCGGTGGCGTTCCAGCAGGCGGTGCAGCCGTCCCTCGACCTCACCACCACCGCGAGCAGCCTCAACGCCCAGGCGACGCTGACCATCGACGCGCGGAAGGTGGCGAAGATCGCCACCGTCACCTTCTCCGACAACTGCACGGTGCACGACTACGTGGCCAGCTGCTCGGAGATGTTCTTCGAGAGCGGCCTGACGCCCACGATGGGGCTGGGGACCGTCACGCAGATGAGTCTGGGCCCGCGCAAGGGCGTCAAGCCGGGCGCCTCCGCCACCTACACCGTCTCCGGTACGGCGGACACCGCGAAGATCACCGGTGCCACCGGGACGGTGCAGGCAGGCGGCGCGGCGTTCGACGAGACCCAGCCGGCGAACCACACCGGCCTCAAGGTCGGCAGCACGGTCAGCGAGCCCATCCGCTTCACCAACCTCGGCGACCGGCCGGCCACCGCCACCGAGGTGGGCCTCGTCCTCTCGCCGGGGCTGGAGTTCGCCCAGCGGTACTCCAACTGCCATTACTCGGCCGCCTCAGGGCAGGTGTTCGAGGCGGCGCTGTGCACCTTCCCCGGCACCTTCCGTGTCGGTGAGACCGCTGAGCTGGCCGACCAGGTCAAGCTGAAGGTGGAGAGCACCGCGTACTACACCTACCTGGACACCGTCGTCGCTCCGCAAGGCGACCCGTCGCAGAGCTGGCTGACCGGCGGCCGGACCTGGAAGCAGGGCACGGGCAAGGCGCTGGGCCTCAAGGTGATCACCGCGGGGCACACCACCTCGGCGCCGCCCTCCACCGTCCAGCTCGCGGAGGCCGGTTCGCACGGCGACTACCGCATCACCAGCCTCCAGGCGGTCAACACTGCCGACTTCGCGGTCACCGGCGCGAGCGCGAAGGCCGCGCAGGGATCCACGGTCAAGCTGTCGTTCAGCATGGTCGACCACGGTCCGGCCACGATCTACGACCGCAGCGGCGAGGGCTTCGGGGTCAAGGTGACGCCGCCGCCGGGAACGACGATCGTGGGATCGTCCGCCGCCTGCCAGCCGTACACCGAGGGCGACCCGACGGTCACCGCGCACGGACCGTACGAGTGCGGTACGGACTACCTGGTCCCGGCCGGGCACGTCTGGAACTTCTCCCTGACCCTCCGCGTCGACCAGGTCATCACCGGTGCCAAGGGTTCGGTGGCGATGGACTGGAGCCCGCAGGCCGGATGGCGCCCGCCGTTCGACCCGAACCCGAAGGATGACAGCGCGGTGCTGGCTCTCAACTGACCTGCCAGCAGCAGCGATTGAGGCCCGGCCTTGACCGCGGGGGGCCGGGCCTCATGCTGTTCCGTCGAGCCGTGCGGAGAAGGCCGTCGCCGATGGAACCGTGCCCACGTCGTACGTGTAGAGCCAGTCGGTCGCGCGGGCGTGGAAGTGGCGCAGGGCCAGCGGCATGACGAGGTCCTGGACGCGGCGGCGCAGCGGGCCGCCGGACTTCGCGTCGCGGTTGCCGCCTGCCGCCTTGGCCATCCGCAGCAGGCGCGGACGGCGCTCCCGGTCGTACGCGGCCAGCGCCTCGCGCGGGCTGTCCGCGCCGCCACGGGCCAGGGCCCGGGCCAGCACCACCGCGTCCTCGACCGCCATCCCGGCGCCCTGGCCCGCGCCGACGGGGTGCAGCGCGTCGCCGACCAGCACGACCCGGTCGCCGTACCGCACGGGGACGTCGGCGAGGGTGTGCATGGGCGTCGGGCGGTCCACCCGTACCGCGTCCCGCAGGATCGCCGACGCGCGGTCCTCGCCGGCGTACAACTCCCGCAACACTTCCGGTAGTCGGGACCGTGCGGCAGGCGGCTCCGGGGCGGCGACCTGGGCCGACCACCACACCGTGCCGTCCGGCGCGGGCACGTCGAGGAACGCGCCGCGGCGGCCGAACGTCATGGTGAAGACGCCCGGTTCGAGCCCGCCGGGGGCCGACCGCGCGGACCGGGCGCCGGAGATCCCGGAGACGGTGTACAGCCCGCAGTAGCGCGGCCTCGGTGCCCGGCCGTCCAGCGCGCCGCGGGTCACCGACCACAGGCCGTCCGCGCCGACCAGCAGGTCCGCCTCGTCGGTCGTCCCGTCCGCGAAACGAGCCCGCACGCGGTCCGCCTCCTGGTCCAGGCCGGTCAGCCTGCGGCCCGTCCCGATCCGGGCCCCGGCGTGCGACGCCCGCTCGCGCAGCGTCTCGACCAGCCTGCCGCGCATCACGGTGACGCTCGGCGACGGGTCGGACGCCCGCCTGCCGCGCGGGACCTGGCCCAGCACCTTGCCCGAGGCGGAACACAGGCGCAGGTCGGGCACCGGGAAGCCGGCCGCCCGCACGGCGTCGCCGCAGTCGAGGGCGTCCAGCGCGCGCAGGCCGTTGGAGGCCAGGCTGAGGAACGAGCCGACCTCCCCGGCCGCGTCGGCGTACGCCTCGTGGACGGTGACCTCCGCACCGATGCGGCGCAAGGCGATGGCGCAGGTGGTTCCGGCGATCCCGCCGCCGATGACGATCGCTCGCACGACACACTCCCCCGGTCGACACTCACTGAACAATGATTCACTGAACTCTCGTTCAGTTTTGCGGAGTGATAGGAAGACGTCAAGCGGGCGGGACGTCCGGCGGCGAGTGGGGAACGACCAGCGAGAAGGGGAGCGCCCGGTGGGAGTGCGCAAGGAGCGGGCGGCCGGGACCGAGGCGGCGCTCAAGGAGGCGGCGCGTCGGCTCTTCGTGGAGCGCGGCTTCCTCAACACGAAGATCACCGACATCACCCGCGCCGCGGGCCGCTCCACCGGTTCCTTCTACGAGCACTTCACCGGCAAGGACGACCTGCTCCAGGCGCTGATGCGGGACCTGGACGCGCAGGCCGACGAGGCGATCGGCGCCAACGAGCCGCGCCCGCAAGGACATCCGCGCGAGCACGACCTCTCCGACCGCGCCCAACTGCGGGCCCACGTGGCGGTCTTCTGGCAGGTCTACCGCGACCACCTGCCGGTCGTCGTGGCCCTCACGCAGTCCGCGCTGGCCGACCCGCCCGGTTCGGGCCGCGCCTGGCGCGAACTCGTCGAGGAGACCGGCGACTTGCGGGCCCACTTGGAGTACATGCGCGAGCGCGGCCACACCCTGCCGGGTGAACCGCGGCTGGTCGCCGCCGCGATGGGCGCGATGCTGTCGATGTTCGGCTACGCGGCGATGACGGCGGCGGGGGAGGGCGGGCCGGACGCCTCGGACGACGAGATCGTGGACACGTTGACCGCGCTGCTGCACGGGGGGCTGTCGTCCGGGGCGTTCCAGGCGTCCGAGGCGAGCCGTCCCTCCGGCGCGAGCCGTTCCTCCGGCGCGAGTTGAGCGCCGCCTACACCCGCCAGCGTTCCCCCTCCGCGGCGTCCAGCCAGGCCCACTCGCCCTCGCGGGTCACCGTCAGGCCGAAGCGGTCCGGATCCGGGCGGCCTGCCGCGTCCCACCACTGCCAGGCCGCCGCCACCTCGTCCCACAGCCTGCGCGGGCCCGACTGGTGGACGGTGGCCTCCTTCGCGCCGCCCCTGAACAGCACCGCCGCCCAGGAACGGTCGCCGTCCAGGCCGTACCACCACACGCTGTGGTCCCCGTCCCGTTCGTCCGCCGCCCACGCGCACCGCGGTACCCGCAGTCCCGCCGCGAACGCGAACGCCCCGAAGCGGTCGGCGAATCCGTCGTCCGCGGTGAGCGTCGTCGTGGTGGCCGTCGCGCCGCCGGGGAAGCCGTCCGGCAGGTACGCCGCGTGCGGCGGCCGCGTCGTGCGCTGGCTGCGCGCCTTCATGAACTCCACCGCCCGCCGGAAACGCCCGCTCGCGGAGCGGCCGTCGGGCGCGACGGTGAGCACGACGACCGTGTCGCGGTTGGCGTAGGCCGTCCCCCACGGTGCGACGACCAGCCCGCCGGGCGCGGTCTGCTCGATCCACGCGTACGGGATGCGGCGCATGCCGCAGGTCGCGATGGTGCGGTCGTAGGGGGCGGCGGCGGGGTGGCCCAACAGGCCGTCGGCGGTGAGGACTTGGGGGGTCAGGTCGAGGGAGCGCAGGGCGGTGCGGGCGCGGTCCGCCACGGCGGCGTCCACTTCTACGCTCGTCACGCCACGGCCGCCCAGGCGGTACGCCATCAGGCCCGCCGTCCAGCCCGTCCCTGTGCCGATCTCCAGCACCCGCATGCCGTCGGCCGGCGCGAGGTCGTCCAGCATCCGGAAGACGACGGAGGGCATGGACGACGACGAGGTGGCGACCCTTCCCGGCGCCGGTCCTTCGTGCGCGCCGTCGTCCCACTGCGTGGTGATCGGCACGTCGCGGTCGGCGTGGGCGTACCAGGCGTCCGGGTCGGCGCGCCGGTCCACCGTGGTGCTGGCGCCGGTCGCCATGTCGTACGGCCACATCACGTCGGGCAGGAACGCGGCCCGGTCGACCGCCTCGAAGGCGGGCACCCACTCCTGGCCCAGGGCGCCCGAGGCGCGCAGGGCGCGGCCCAGCTCCTGCCGGGTGGGCCGCGCTCGCGCCGTGTCGCGCAGGGTCACTTGCGGTGCTTCCCGTCCCCCTCGGGGCTGCCGCCGTCCGGGCTCGGCGGTTCCTGCGGGGGCTGCCAGGGCTGGCCGGGGAGGCTGTCGCCGCCGTCGCCGCCGTCCGCGTGCGGCCGGATCTCGATCCTCATGGCGTTCCCTCCTGGGGCTGGGACGGGTGGTCGTGGCTGTCGTCGTGATCGTCTTGGTCGTCGTGATCGTCTTCGTTGCCGGTGCGCGTGATCTCCGCCCACGCCACCGCCGTGTCCGTCGTGCGCGCGTGTCCGTAGCGGTCGGCGCGACGCAGGGCGTCGACCAGGGCGGTGTGCAGCGGCTCCGGGATCTCGTCGGGGACGTCGACCTCGACCCGGATGGCGTCCGGGGTCGAGGTGGTGCATGCCTCGGTGCCGGTCGCGGCCGCCAGCAGTGCGGCGACCTCGCGGGCGCGGGCTTCGGGTGAACGCACGCATGTCCCCAGGTGAGACGGTCGGTGATCACGCATCGTAATGCTGCTTAAGCAGCTTGTACCTGATGCAGTAGCTTTGTCAACGGAGCAAAGGCACCCAAGAGCGCACCAACCGGTAGACGGCACACGGCAGTCGGGAGACGGCGGATGGCACGCGAGGCCCCCTACCTCGAAGTCGCCGAGGCCCTGCGCGCCCGGGTCAGGGGCGGGGAGTGGGCCACCGGCGAACGCCTGCCGTCACGCGCCCGCCTCGCCGAGGAGTACGGCGTCGGACGGAACGTGACGCAGCGCGCGGTCGACCTGCTCATCGTCGAAGGCCTGCTGGAGGGCCGGGCGGGCTCCGGCACGTACGTGCGCGAACCGCGCGAGCGCCACCGGATGGTGCGGACCCGCGGCGAGGGCGGCCCGGGCCCCGGCGCGGCCTGGGAGGTGCACAGCGACGCGCGCGTCCCGGCCCCGGCGGACATCGCGCGCAGGCTCAAGGTCGCGGAGGGCGACCCGTGCGTACGGACGCGCTACGAGTTCGTCGCCGACCACCAGCCGGTGCACCTGTCGGTGAGCTGGGAGCCGATGGGGCTCACCGGCGCCACGCCCATCGTGCTGCCGGAACTCGGCCCGATGAAGGGCAAGGGCGTGGTGGCGCGGATGCGCAGCATCGGCGTGGAGATCGCCCGGGCGGTGGAGATCCCCCGCCCCGCGCGGGCCACCGCGACGGAGGCCGCGTTGCTCGGCATCACCCCCGGTGACCTGTTGCTGCACATCGAGCGCACGTACTACGCGACGGACGGCCGCCCGGTGGAGACGGCCGACATCACGGTGCCGGACCTGCGGCTGGAGATCGCGTACGAGATCGGTCTCGGGCACGGCTGAGGCGGCGTGCCGCACGGCGTCCGGCGCTGCCGTTCCGTACCTCGCCCCGGGGACCGTTCCGTACCGCGACGCAACGGCGCTCGACTCGTGACCCCGTCGCCATGGGCGGCGGACGCGCGTAGCGCTAAGGTCGAATCCAGGACCAGGAACGATGGGGGATGGCCGTCGATGGCGTCGGACGAGGCTGTGGTCGGTTGCGCGGGGGTGCTGCTCGTCGGCACCCGCGGGGCCGCCGGGCCCGGTGAGGTGCTGGTGCGGGTCCGGGGCGGATCGGAGGCGTTCCTCGCCTGGTCCGCGGAGCCGCTGCCCAAGGGAGCGAACGTCCTGGTGGTCGAGTCCCGGGGCACCCGCCAGGTCGACGTCATCGAATGGGCCGATCCGTTGGACGCGTTGGCCGGTGACACCGGCGACGCTGGTTGAGGAGACGAAGGATGTTCGGTTACCGCGTTCCCGCCCCTGACGAGGCGATGCTGATCTCGGGGGGCAGGCGGGGCCAGGGGGGTGCTCCGTTCCGGGTGGTGACGGGGCACGGCAAGTTCGTCCTCCCCGTGTTCCGCAAGGTCCGCTTCCTCACCCTCGCGATGTGCGAGGCGGAGGTCTCCGAGAAGTGCGTGACCAAGCAGGGCATCGCGCTGACGGTGAAGGCCGTGATCGCGTTCAAGGTCGGCAACGACAACGAGAGCATCGTCAACGCCGGTCAGCGCTTCCTGTCCGACCAGGACCAGATGTCGATCCTGACCGGCCGCATCTTCGCGGGTCACCTGCGCGCGATCATCGGCTCGATGACGGTCGAGGAGATCGTCACCGAACGGCAGAAGCTCGCCACCGAGGTGCTGGAGACGTCCAAGTCGGAGATGGCCAAGATCGGCCTGATCGTGGACTCGTTGCAGATCCAGTCCATCGACGACGGCGCCACCGGCTACATCGACGCGATGTCCGCCCCGCACAAGGCGGCCATCCAGCGGCAGGCGCAGATCGCGCAGGCGCAGGCCACCCAGCAGTCGGTGGAGGCGCAGCAGGAGGCGGCCCGCAACCAGGCCGAGTACGCCCGGCAGACCGCGATCGTGCAGGCGCAGTACAACGCCGAGGTCGACCGCGCGCAGGCGCAGGCCGCCCAGGCGGGACCGCTGGCGCAGGCGCACGCCCAGCAGGAGGTGCTGGCGGCGCAGACCGAACTGGCCGAGCGCGCGGCCCAGTTGCGGCAGCAGGAGCTGGTGGCCGAGGTGGTCAAGCCCGCGCAGGCGGAGGCCGAGCGCATCCGGGTGCTGGCGATGGCCGAGGCGGAGCGGATGAAGATCCAGGCGGAGGCCGCCGCCTCGCACGACCGCGTGGCGCTCGACCGCATGCTGATCGACCAGCTGCCGCAGATCGTCAAGGAGGCGTCGGCGGGCCTGGCCGGCGCGAACGTCAACGTCCTCAACGGCGCGGACGGCCTGGGCGAGATCGCGGCGGGCCTGGTCGGCCAGGGCCTGACGATCCTGGACTCCGTCCGCCGCAACCTCAGCGGCGCGGACGGCGCCTCGTCCTCCCCGGCCCCTGGCGCGCAACTCCAGCGCTACCTGGGCACGGCCAAGACCCGCCCGGAGGACGGCGGTTCCGACGACGACGGCCCGGTGAACATCCGCTGACGCGCTGACTCGACCCCGTCCGAAGGCCCCCGCCACGTCCGCGTGCGTGATGGGGGCCTTCGGCTTGGGCGAACGTGTGACGCCCGTCAGGCGCTCGACGCGGCGCCGATCGGCCGGGCGCCTGAGACGTCGGCCCCGTGATCGCGCTCCTCGTCGCCCCGGATGCCTTGCCCCGTGAATCGCTTGTCACGCCCTTGTCGGCGACAAGGGATTGTCAACTCTGGGTTGTTGCCGGAGACAAGGGTGTGACAAGTGATCGCCGGAGCGGTCAGACGGTCCAGGCGTCGGCGGCGTCCCCGAGCCAGGCCGACTGGCCGTCGGGGGTGACGGTGAGTCCGAAGTGATGCGGCTCCGGAGAGCCCTCCCGTTCCCACCAGTCGAGGACGCCCAGCACCTCGTCCCACAGACGACGCGACCCCGACTGCCGTACCAGCGGCGCGCCCTCCTCCGGAAACTCCGCCAGGGTCCAGGACGTCGAGTCCATGTCGAAGAGCCAGACGCGGTGCCCGTTGACGACTTGGGCGCAGCGTGGCATCCGCAGCCCGCACGCGAACCGCTGCGCGAGGCCTGCCAGTTCACCAAGCGTGGCGTCGGTCCCGCGGACGGCGGGAATCGACTCGTAGTGGTCCGGGACGTGGCCGGAGAACCGTTCCCAGTCGAGACGCTGGCCGCGCAGCGTCATGAACTCGACCGCCCGCAGGAACGGACCCGACGCCGTGCCGTCCTCGCTCACCGTCAGGCGGACCAGGGCCTCCTGGTTGCTGTAGTGGGTGCCCCAGGGAGCGAGGACGACCCCGCCGGGCCGGGTCTGCTCCACCCACGCGTACGGCACGCGCCGCACGCCCGCTGTGGCGATCACGCGGTCGAACGGGGCGCGGTCGCGGTGTCCCGCCGCACCGTCGCCGCAGATCACTTCCGGCCGCCATCCGGCCCTGCCCAGCGCGGTGCGCGCGGTGGCGGCCACCTGGGCGTCGACCTCGACGGTGACGACGTTCGCGTCGCCGAGACGGGCACACAGGAGCCCGGCGTTCCAGCCCGTCCCGGTGCCGATCTCCAGTACGCGCGCGCCGTCCACGACGTCGAGGTCCCGGAGCATGCTCAGCACCACGGAGGGCATGGACGCCGAACTGGTGGCGAGTTTCCCGGCCGCAGGCCCGGTGTGCCGGCCGTCGTCCCATTGCGTGACGATCGGAGCGTCGCGGTGGGCGGCACGAGTCCAGGCCGCCAAGTCGGCGCGTCGGTCGTGGAGTTCGGTTGCCTGCGTCTCTATGTCCCAGACCCACATCCGTTCGGGCAGGAACGCCGCACGCGGCACGGCGGCGAAGGGCACGGCCCAGTCCGACGTCATGTCACCGCGATCGAGGAGGTACCGCCCCAGCTGCTCGCCGGGGCGGTCGGTGTCGGTCACTTGCGGTGCTTCCCATCGCCCTGTGGGCTGCCACCGTCCGGCGACGGAGGCTGCGGAGTCCACGGTTGCCCGGGCAACTTGTCCTTCTCCTCGTCACCTAGCGCGACCGCGCTGCCGGTGTGCGTGTGGTTGATCGCTTCGATTCGCATTCTTTCCCCTTCGGTTTCGATCTGTCGGTGAGGTGGTTACGCGGTGATTGGCGCGCGGTTCAGCCGTGCACGCTGCACCAACGGGGTCCGCCCTGGGCTGGCCGGAGTGCGGCAGGGCCAACTGGAGCCGGGCATAACCTCGCTGAGTACACCGTGACGAGAGAGGCCGACATGTCGCAGAGCGAGGGTGCACGACTGTTCCGGGAGGCCTGGGTCGAGGGGGCGCGGCGGCACTTTCCCGGTGAGCCGAAGGCCGGCTACGTGACTCCGTGGGACGACACCCCGCAGTGGGAACGGGAGGCGGCGGGGGCCGTTTACGAGCAGGTGCGTCAGCTTGTCGAGACCAGTGACGCCAAGACAGATCGGCTGTCCCGCGAGCAGAAGAGCCGCTTCGTCGCCACCTGCTGGACCGCGCAGATGTTCAAGCACTTCGACGACCCGAAGCCGGGCTATGTGGCGGACTGGCCGGATCTTCCGCTGTGGCAGCGGGAGACCGACGCGGACATCTTCGAGACCATCGAGAAGTCGGTGCGCTGACGGTCCGAGGCGAGAGGCGGCAGCGCAGTGCAGTGGACGAATCTGGGTGAGCACACCGTGTACGAGAACCCGTGGCTGCGGGTGAATCTCGCTGATGTGGAACTGCCGGACGGCCGCCATCTGGACCACTACGTCATCCGGCAGCGGCCCGTGGCCCTGGCGACCGTCGTCAACGAGGCCGACGAGGTCCTCCTGTTGTGGCGGCATCGCTTCATCACTGATACGTGGAGCTACGAGCTGGCCGCCGGAGTGGTCGAGGACGGGGAGGAGCCGGCGGAGGCCGCTGCGCGGGAGATGCTGGAGGAGACGGGCTGGCGGCCGGGGCCGTTGCGGCAGCTGATGATGGTCGAGCCGCAGCACGGGCTGACCGACGCCCGCCACCACGTCTTCTGGGCCCAGGACGCCGAGTACGTCGGCGAGCCGGAGGACGCCTTCGAGTCCGAGCGTCGGGAGTGGGTGCCGCTCAAGGACGTGCCGGACCTGGTGGTTCGCGGCGTGATCCGTTCGGCCAACGCCGTCGCGGCTCTGCTGATGCTTCACCACATCCGGAGCGGCTGACGGCGGCACGCCTCGCTGCCGCCCCTCGCGAATCGCTTGTCACCCCCTTGTCAGTGACAACGAATTGTCAACCTGAGGTTGTTGTCGGAGACAAGGGGGTGACAACCAATCCGCGAGGGGCGGACGGTTACGCCGACGGGGTCGCGGCGGCTGTGGGGTTGTTGGAGGGCCGCTGGGGGAGCAGGGGCTTGCAGGTCTTGTAGGCCGCGGCCGTCTTCGGGTCCGAGGTGTTCAGGCCTCGCATGCCGCCGCCCATCGTGCCGGGGGAGGCGGACGGGAGGTTGACGCCGTGGTCCTTCAGGCACCCCGTGAAGGCCTTGAACGCCGTCGCGTAGGCGCTGTTGCCGTTGCCGCCCGCGCCGCCCCTGAACTGCGGACGCAGACTCGCGCACGCCTGCGCGGCCTTCTGCATCGCCGGGTTCGCCGACGCCCCGCCGCCGAACCCGAAACCGCCGCCCCCGCCGCCGTGGCGGAAGCCACCGCTCGGCCGCGCGCTCGGGCGGCCCGACGGGCGGGTGATCTTGACGCCGTGCTGCGACAGGCACTGCGTGTACGCGGCCATCTGCTGCCGCCCGCCCGCTGAGGACGAGGACGAGGATGATGACGCCGACGCGTTCGACGACGCGGAGGGGGACGAGGACGACGAGCACGCGGTCAGCAGCAGCGCGCCCGAGGCGATGACGGCTACGGACGCGGCGGCCCGCAGCGCCGTCGGGGTGGTCCGGGTCGTCATGGGCGCGGTCTCCTCGCGGGTTCGAGAACGGTTCGAGAACGGTACGGATGGCGTGACGCGCCCGCTTCCGGGTACGCACGCCATCACCGACGCACGACTGAACCGCACCGGCATGGAGGACCCCTGGGAACGACCCGGGAGTTTCCTGGGAGCGGCGCCCGGCTGGTGCCCATGCGTTGAGCATGATTGCGGACGGTTCGCACCGTTCTGTCGCCGCTGAAGCGACCCGTCGGCGGCCTCCCACTGTCAGCGAACTCCCAGATCGCTCCCAGGGGTTCACTGGAGCGGGCGGTCAGGATGCGCGGCATGAAGGTGCTCCCACGGCGGCGCAGGGCCGTCCTGATGAACTCGGTGCTCGGCGTGGTGCTCCTCGCTGCCGCCGCCGGTTCCTACGCGGCGGTGAACAGCGGCAGCGGCGGTTCCGCGCACACGAGCACGCGTACCGCGACCGTTGCCAAGGGGACGGTGCTGGCCACGGTCTCCGGCTCCGGATCGCTGACGTCGCCCACCGACGCGGGGGTCGACTTCACCACGGGCGGCACGCTCACCGAGGTCGACGTCAAGCCAGGCGACAAGGTCACCAAGGGCGAGACGCTCGCCAAGGTCGACCCGACCTCCGCGAACGAGACGCTCAGCGAGGACGAGGCCAACCTCACCGCGGCCCAGGCCAATCTGACCAAGGTCGAGGAGGGGGAGAGCAGCACCACCACCTCCGGCTCCGGGTCCGGCGGCTCCGGGTCCGGCGGCTCCGGGTCCGGTTCTGGCGGGTCCGGTGGATCGAACGGCGGCGGGGCCCGCGATTCCTCGTACATCACGAGCGGCACCACGACCGCCACCGCCACCGACGCCGCGTTGACCACCACCGTCGACCCCGCGCAGCTCGCGCAGGCCGAGGCGAGCGTGACCCAGGCGCAGGACGCGGTGGACGCCGCGCAGCGCGCCGTGGACGGCACCGTGCTCACCGCCCCGGTCGGCGGCACCGTCGCCTCGGTGGGCGGCAAGGTCGGCGACACGGTGTCGGGCTCCAGCAGCGGAAGCGGCGCGAGCGGGAGCGGGAGCGGCAGCGGCAGCACCGGAAGCAGCGGCTCGTCCTCCAGCTCCTCGTCCACCCCCTCCGGCTTCGTGGTCATCACCAACCCCACCGGCATGGAGGTCACCGCGGACTTCTCCGAGACCGACGCGCTCAAGGTCGAGCCCGGCCAGGCGGCCACCGTCAGCCTCAACGCGGAGTCCGGCACCACCCTCAACGCGAAGGTGGTGTCGGTCAGTTCGCTCCCGGTCAGCAGCGGCTCCGGCTCCAGCGGCGGCGGGGGTGGCGGCAGCAGCTCCGGCAGCGCCGTCCAGTACGCGGCCACCCTGGCCATCACCAGCTCCACCGCGAACCTGCGCACCGGCCTGAGCGCGACCATCCAGGTGGTCACCGGCGAGGCGTCCGGCGCCCTGTACGTGCCGACCGCCGCGGTCAGCGGCACCGGCACCGACCGGACCGTGACCGTCGTCAAGGCGGACGGCTCCACGCAGCGGGTCAACGTCACCGTAGGCGTCGAGGGCGACACCGACGACCAGATCACCAGCGGCCTGACGCAGGGCGAGAAGGTGCAGATCGCCTCGGTCGCCTCGACCGGCGGCAACGGCTTCCCCAGCGGCTCGTTCCCCGGTGGCCTGGGCGGCGGCAGCCGTGGCGGCTTCGGCGGTGGCACCGGGCGCGCCGGCGGCGGGTTCCGGTCCGGTGGCGGGGGCCGCGGATGATCGGGTCCCTGCGGCAGCGCCGCCGGGGCGCGGATGCGGACGCGAACGCGATGCCCGACCCCGACTCCCTTGGCGGGCAAGGCCCTTGGGGCCCTCCGCCGGTCATCGAGGTGCGCGCGCTGCGCAAGGTGTACGGGCACGGCGAGGCCGCCGTCCACGCGCTCAAGGGCCCGGACGACCCGGAGGGCGGCGAGCCGCTCGGTGTCGAACTGACCGTGGAGCAGGGCGACTTCGTCGCGGTGATGGGAAGTTCCGGCTCGGGCAAGTCGACGCTGATGAACATCCTCGGCTGCCTCGACGTGCCCACCCACGGCCGCTACCTGCTGGACGGCATCGACGTAGGCGGCCTGGACGAGCACCAGTTGTCGCTGGTGCGCAACCGTAAGATCGGCTTCGTCTTCCAGTCGTTCAACCTGATCCCGCGCACCCCCGCGCTCGACCAGGTCGAACTGCCGCTGGCGTACGCCGGGGTGAAGTCCGCGGAACGCAGGCGGCGGGCCGAGGCCGCGCTGACCCTGGTGGGCCTCGGCGACCGGATGGACCACCGGCCCAACGAGCTGTCCGGCGGCCAGCAGCAGCGTGTGGCGGTCGCCCGCGCGCTGGTCACCGCGCCCGCGATGCTGCTGGCCGACGAGCCGACCGGCAACCTCGACAGCCACAGCACCGAGGAGGTGCTGGCCATCATCGACCGGCTCAACGCGTCGGGGCGCACGGTCGTGCTGATCACCCACGAGGACGAGGTGGCCCGGCACGCCAAGCGGGTGCTGCGGCTGGTCGACGGCCGTGTCGTGGACGACGTACGGCAGGCGCCGGTGGACGGACCACCGCCCGCGCTGCGTGATCCCGCCGCCTTCGCGGCGGCCCCGGGAGGCGGGCGATGAATCCGTTGCAGACGCTGCGGTTCGCCGTGGCGGGCCTGGCGGCGAACAAGGTGCGGTCCGCGCTGACCATGCTCGGCGTGCTCATCGGTGTCGCCGCGGTCATCCTGCTGCTGGCGGTGGGCAACGGCTCGTCGCAGGCGGTCAAGGACTCCATCGAGAAGCTGGGCACGAACTCGCTGACCGTCACCTCGGGGAGTGGCTTCGGGAGCGAGTCCTCCGCGACCACCGTCAAGCCGCTGACCGTGGACGACGCCAAGGCGCTGGCCGACCCGAAGCAGGCGCCGGACGTGGAGTCGGTCGCGCCCGAGGTCACCACGTCGCAGACCGCGATCTACCAGGGCACCTCGCACACCGTCAGCCAGGTCGTCGGCACGTACCCGGCGTACTTCGAGGCGTCCAACAGCAAGGTCGCCAAGGGCGATTACTTCAGCGACGACGACGTGCTCAACTCCCGCAAGGTCGCGGTGATCGGCTCGACCACGGCCACCGACGTGTTCGGCACCGTGAACCCGGTCGGCAAGCAGATGGTGCTCGGTGGCACGCCGTTCACCGTGGTCGGCGTGCTTCAGACCAAGGGCGGCACCGGGTTCCAGGACCCGGACGACGTGGTGATCGCGCCGTTGCCGACCGTGCAGAACGCGTTCACCGGCTTCGGTTCGCTCAACCAGATCCTGGTCGAGGCGAAGTCGTCCTCCGCGACGACCGCCGCGCAGAACGAGATCACCACGGTGCTGATGGGCCAGCACGACATCACCGACCCGACCGCGCTGGACTTCCAGGTCAGCAACCAGGCGTCGCTGCTGACCACGCAGGCGTCCACCAACCAGACGTTCACCGTGCTGCTGGGCGCGGTCGCCGCGATCTCGCTGCTGGTCGGCGGCATCGGCATCACCAACATCATGCTGGTCACCGTCGCCGAACGGACCCGTGAGATCGGCATCCGCAAGGCGATCGGCGCGCCCAAGGGCGTCATCCTCGGGCAGTTCCTCGCCGAGTCGACGCTGCTGTCGCTGATCGGCGGCGGACTGGGCGTGGCCGTGGGCCTGCTCGGCTCCCGCTTCAAGATCGTGGGCATCACGCCGGTGGTCATCCCGGAGTCGGTGGTCGGCGCGTTCGCCATCGCCGTCGCGATCGGGCTGTTCTTCGGCAGCTACCCGGCCAAGCGGGCGGCGAGCCTGCGGCCGATCGAGGCGCTGCGACACGAGTAGCCCAGGCCGCCCGCCCCGACGCCGCCCGCCCCCGACCACCACCACTCCCCATCCCTTCCCCACGACTCGACTCCCGTACGGACAGGAGAACCGGACATGGCCCGACGCCGCACCGATCTCGTGAAGGCGGACGCCCACCACCCGGCGCCGTCCGACACCTTGCTCGACGAACCCAGGGACGAATCCAGAGACGAACGCGGGGGCGACCCCAGGGACGAACGCGGGGACGAGCCCACCGCCGTGCTCGCCACGATGGACGACGCGGGCGTGGTCGCCGCCGCCGTCGAGCCGGTCACCGACCCGGAGGCGGTCCTCGCCGAGCCGCCGGACGCCCGCGACATCTCCGCCGAACTGGCCGCGCCGCCGCGCCGCAAACTGCCGTGGCTGACGCTGGCGCTGTCCGGCGCGGTGGTCGCCGCGCTGGCGTTCGCGGGCGGCGCGCTGGTGGAGAAGAACAACCTCAACGGTTCCGGGCACGCGGGCGGCACGTTCGCCGCCGGAGCGCGCGGAGCGGCGGGCACCGGCACCGGGTCGGGCACAGGCGCCTCCGGTGCGGCGGGCCGCTTCGGCGGGAGCGGTGCCTCCGCGGGCGCGGGCCGAAGCGGCTCCGGCTCCGGCATGACCATGGGCACGGTGAAGCTGGTAGACGGCAGCACGATCTACGTGACCGACGCCCAGGGCGACATCGTGAAGGTCACCACCGGCAAGTCCACCCAGGTCACCGAGGCGAAGCCGGGCAAGGCGTCCGACCTCCAGCCCGGCCAGACGGTCACCGTGCGCGGCACGCAGGACTCCTCCGGCGACATCGCGGCGACGACGGTCACCGAGGGTGCGAGCACCGGCTTCGGCGGAGGCGGGTTCGGCGGCGGCGGTGGCGGCGGCTTCGGCGGTGGCGGCACGGGTGCCGGGGCCTCCGGTGGCGGCGGCAACGGCTGACGCGACGTCTCAGGGATTCCAAAGATTGCGGGCGTACCGTGCGCTCGCCCGTACCGACCGCGCGCGACCCACGCCCGCAACCTCCCCAGGGGCCGCAACGACCATGGACGCATCCGCACCCGAGGCCAGCCTGCTGGTCGTGGACGACGAGCCCAACATCAGGGAACTGCTCTCCGCCTCCCTGCGCTTCGCCGGCTTCAAGGTCGCCTCGGCCGCCTCGGGGAACGAGGCGCTGGCCGCGGTCGCCAAGGAGCGGCCCGACCTGGTCGTGCTGGACGTGATGCTGCCGGACATGGACGGCTTCGCGGTGGTGCGGCGGCTGCGCGAGGAGTCCGGCGCGTACGGCAGGAGCGCGGCGGCGGCCCGCGACCGGCTTCCGGTGATCTTCCTGACCGCCAAGGACGGTGTGGAGGACAAGGTCTCCGGGCTGACCGCGGGCGGCGACGACTACGTCACCAAGCCGTTCAGCCTGGAGGAACTGATCGCCCGCATCCGGGCCATCCTGCGCCGCACCGGCGGGCCGGAGGAGGACGGCACGCTGGTCGTCGGCGACCTGGAACTGGACCCGGTGGGCCACCAGGTGCTGCGCGGCGGGCGGCCGGTGTCGCTGTCGCCGACCGAGTTCAAGCTGCTGGAGTACCTGATGGCCAACGCGGGCCGGGTGATGTCCAAGCCGCAGATCCTCGACCACGTGTGGGCCTACGACTTCGGCGGCGACCTGAGCATCGTCGAGTCGTACATCTCCTACCTGCGCCGCAAGGTCGACTCCGGCGAGGGCGGCGCGCCCAAGCTCATCCACACCGTGCGCGGCATCGGCTACGTGCTGCGCAAGCCGCAGGGCTGACGTGGTGACGGCGTCGTCCGCGCGGGCGCCCCGGCCGGCGGGGGTGCTCGGGCCGCTGGGCCGCAGAACGGGCCGGCTGCTCGCGTCGCTGCGGCCGTCCGCGCTGTCGTTGCGCTCCCGGCTGGTGCTGCTGGCACTGGCGCTGGCCGCGCTGGGCCTGACGGTCAGCGACACGGTGGTGCTGGGGTCCGTGCAGGGCAAGCTGGTGCAACGCGTCGACCAGCAACTGGAGCGCTTCGGACGGCCGTTGGCGCGTCGGCTCACCGTCGAGGGCGTGCCGGAACCGAGGGTGCACGGCGACGGCGGACGTGCCTGGCTGCCCAGCCAGTACGTGGTCGCCTTCGCCGCGTCGAACGGCACCATCGCCGACCAACTGCGCGACCCGGTCGCCGCCGGGGACCCGCGCCCGCTGTGGCCCACGATGAACGCGGCGCAGCTCAAGGCCCACATGGACACGCCGTTCGACGTGCCGAGCGACCACGGCGGCGGCAGCTGGCGGGTGCTGATCCTGCCGGTGGACACAGGCCCGGTACCGGGCGGCGGCACGGGCGGCACGGTCGGCGACACGGGCGGGCCGGGCACCGTGGGGGCCGCCGCGGCGCAGGAGCCGACCGCGCTGCCCGCCGGGGTCGTCGTGGCGTCCTCGCTGGACGACGTGACGACGACGACCTCGCGGCTGCACACCGCGTTCCTGCTGATCGGCGCGGTCGTCGTGGCGCTGCTGGGGATCGCGGGCTGGTTCGCGGTACGGGCGGGGCTCGGGCCGCTGCGCAGGATCGAGGCGACGGCCGCCGAGATCGCCGCCGGGCGCCCGCTGTCGCACCGGATGCCCGAGGCCTCCCCGCGCACTGAGGCCGGACGCCTGTCCAGCGCCCTGAACGGGATGCTGGCGCAGATCGAGTCCGCGTTCGCCGCCCGCGCCGAGTCCGAGGACCGGATGCGGCGGTTCGTCGCCGACGCCAGCCACGAACTGCGCACGCCGCTCGCCGGGATCCGCGGCTTCGCCGAGCTGTACCGCATGGGCGCGCTCAGCGAGGAGGCCGACGTCAAGCGCACGATGGCCCGTATCGAGAGCGAGGCGGTGCGGATGGGCGGGCTGGTCGAGGACCTGCTGACGCTGGCCCGGATGGACGAGCAGCGCCCCCTGCAACTGGCCCCGATGGACCTGCGCACCCTGGCCGCCGACGCGTTGCACGACACGACCGCGCTGGACGCCACCCGCCCGGTCGCCCTGACCGGCCCCGGCGGCGACGGCACCCCGCCCGGCCCGGCCCTCGTGCTGGGCGACGAGGCACGGCTGCGGCAGGTGGTCGCCAACCTGGTCGGCAACGCCGTCGCGCACACCCCGAAGGGGACGCCGGTGCGGATCGGGGTGGGCACGGTGGACGGCCGCGGGGTGATCGAGGTGGCCGACGAGGGGCCGGGGCTGACGCCGCACCAGGCGGACCGGGTCTTCGAGCGCTTCTACCGGGTCGACGCCTCCCGCAGCCGGCAGGAGGGCGGCGGCGCGGGCCTGGGCCTCGCCATCGTCACCGCGCTGGTCACCGCCCACCAGGGCCGGGTGGACCTGGAGACCGCCCCGGGCAGCGGCGCGGTCTTCCGGGTGAGCCTCCCGCTCGCCGCGACGGACCCGGCGACGACGGCGTAACGCGGGACGTGGCACCGACGGCGTGGGGCGGGACGTGGCACCGACGGCGTAGGCGGGGCCCGGCCGACCGCGTCCGGCCCGGCTGCCCGGCCCGGGCCCCGGCGGCCGAACCTGTGGGTGGGCGGCGAAGCGTTGTCCCGTCGGCAGATTGTCATGTACGTTTCATCCGCTTGTCGACGCGGGGCAGCCCACCCCACGTTCTACGCGCGAAGAATGCGCTTCGCACCCGCACCGCCACCTACCACCCCACACGGAAGGTATGACGGATGCCAGGACCCATCAGACCCACGGCCCGCCCCGCCCGACCGGCCCGGCGCTCCCGGCGCGTCGTCGGCGCGCTGGCCGCCGTGGCCGTGGCCGCCGCCTGCGCGGCCGTGCAGCAGGCCGACGCGGCGACCCCGCGTACCAGCCTCGCGGCACAGGCGGCGTCGACCGCCCACCCGGACGGCACGGCCGCCAGGCCCGCCGCGTCCAGCGGCACGCGCCGCGTGCTGTTCGACGACACCAAGGCGGAGACGGCCGGCAACGCCGACTGGATCATCAGCACCAGCCAGCCGGACCCGACGGCCCAGAACCCCGATCCCACCAAGGAGACGGACTGGACCGGCGCGATCTCCGCCTGGGGCGTCGCCCTCCAGCAGACCGGCGACTACTCGCTCGACACCCTGCCGTCCGGCGACAGCATCACCTACGGCACCTCCGGCGCGCTGGACCTGAAGAACTTCGACGCCTTCGTCCTGCCCGAGCCCAACATCCTGCTCACCTCGGCGGAGAAGACCGCGCTGATGGAGTTCGTCCAGAACGGCGGCGGGCTCTTCCTGATCTCCGACCACAACGGCAGCGACCGCAACAACGACGGCGCCGACTCGCCGAAGATCATCAACGACCTGATGACCAACAACAGCGTCGACTCCTCCGACCCGTTCGGGTTCTCCGTCGACCTGCTCGACATCAGCTCCGACAGCCCCAAGGCGATCAGCGACCCCAGCGACCCGGTGCTCAACGGGCCGTTCGGCACGGTGACCGGCTCGTCCATCAACGACGGCACCACCTTCACCCTCAAGCCGTCCGACAACTCCTCGGTCAAGGGCCTGGTCTACCGCACCGGTTACAGCGGTGACACCGGCGCGTTCTTCGTCACCTCCACCTTCGGCTCCGGCCGGGTGGCGATCTGGGGCGACAGCTCGACCATCGACGACGGCACCGGCCAGTCCGGCAAGACGCTCTACAACGGGTGGAACACCGCCAGCAACGCCGACCTGGCCCTGAACGCCACCGCCTGGCTCTCCGGCGCGACCGGCGGCGGCGGGACGACGACCGGCGGCACCTCGACCGGCGGCACGACCACGGGCGGCACGACGGGCGGTTCCACGACCGGGGGAACGACCACGGGCGGGACCACGACGGGCGGGACCACGACCGGCGGCGGGGGCACGTGCTCCTCCGGTCAGCTGCTCGCCAACCCCGGCTTCGAGTCCGGCAACACGGGCTGGACGGCCACCAGCGGCGTCATCAGCACCAGCAGCAAGGAGCCCGCGCACTCCGGTTCCTACAAGGCTTGGCTCAACGGCTACGGCGACGCCAACACCGCCACCCTCGCGCAGACGGTCACCATCCCGTCCGGCTGCTCGGCGAGCCTGTCCTTCTGGCTGCACGTCGACACCGCGGAGACCACCTCCTCGACGGCGTACGACACCCTCAAGGCCCAGGTGCTGAGCAGCTCCGGCACGGTGCTGGGCACCCTCGCCACGTACTCCAACCTGAACGCGGCGAGCGGTTACACCCAGCGCACGTTCGACCTGAGCGGCTACGCGGGCCAGACGGTCACGGTGAAGTTCACCGGCACCGAGGACGCCCAGAAGCAGACCTCGTTCGTCATCGACGACACCGCGCTGAACGTCGGCTGACCGCCACGCCGACCACCGCAGCGGCTGCGGCGGGGCCCCGGCGAGGGGATCATCGGCGGTATGAACCACACGATCCACCTCGCCCAGGACCCCGCCGCGGACGCGCTGCTCGGCCGCAGCCCGCTGGCGGCGCTCACCGGCATGCTGCTGGACCAGCAGGTGCCGATGGAGTGGGCGTTCTCCGGCCCGTACACCATCGCCCGGCGGCTCGGCGACGACGACCTGGACGCGCACCGCATCGCCGCCGAGGACCCCGAGGCGTTCGCCGCCCTGCTCTCCGCCAAGCCCGCGGTGCACCGCTACCCGGGGTCGATGGCCAAGCGCGTGCAGCAGCTGTGCCAGTACCTCGTCGAGCACTACGACGGCGACGCGGCCGCCGTCTGGCGCGACGTCCCCTCCGGCAAGGACCTGCTCGCCAGGCTCAACGCCCTGCCCGGCTTCGGCAAGCAGAAGGCGCAGATCTTCCTGGCGTTGCTGGGCAAGCAGTACGGCGTGACCCCGCCCGGCTGGCGCGAGGCGGCCGGACCCTACGGCGAACAGGGCTCGCACCGCTCCGCCGCCGACATCACCGGCCCCGAGTCGCTCGCCAAGGTGCGCGCCTTCAAGCAGGAGGCCAAGCGCGCGGCCAAGGCGGCGAAGTCGGCGAAGCAGGCCGAGCAAACCGAGTAGGCCGAGTAGGCGCGGCGGGGCGGTCTCAGCCGCGTATGGCCGAAGCCGGGACGTCCCGTGGGGCCGACTCCGGCAGGAGACGTGAGGCGGATGCCGGGACGAGGTGTACGGCGGACGTGCCCAGGCCCTTCGGGACGCCCACCGGATCGGTCGGGGCGAGCAGCCCCAGCAGGTCCTCCTCGCGGTAACGCACGCACCCCCGGTGCCAGTTGAGGATGCCGGAGAGCCAGTTCTCCAGCTCGCGCACATAGCCGTCGAGGACCCCGCGCATCTGTGTGTCCAGCCCGAAGTCCTCGTACAGCACCGGCAGTTC
Organism: Streptantibioticus parmotrematis; assembly: GCF_019890615.1. Lineage (GTDB taxonomy): Bacteria > Actinomycetota > Actinomycetes > Streptomycetales > Streptomycetaceae > Streptantibioticus_D > Streptantibioticus_D parmotrematis. The sequence goes on from NZ_JAINVZ010000012.1 coordinate 180,256, forward strand.
GTGCCGGGCGACGTGCTGGAACTGCCGCATGCGCTCCTTCATCAGGTCGTCGACGATGGCGAGCGCGGTCGGGTAGTCGCAGTCGAAGAAGTCCTGCACGACCAGGACGCCGTTGTGCACCTCGCCCTCGAACTCGATCTCCTTCTGGTACGAGAAGACGTCGTTGAGCAGGCACGCGTAGTCGGCGGCGGCGTTCTCCAGCGACCGCATCGGGCCGCTGCGATAGACCTCGGGCGGCACCCGCCTGCCGTGTGCCAGCCGGCACAGGCTCATCGTCAGGTCCGAGCCGAACGTCTTGCGGCGCATCTCGATGTAGTCCACCGGGTCGGGGACGCGGCCCAGCGTCTGGTTGTGCAACTCCCACAGCCAGCTGTCGAGCATGTCCTCGACGGCCGTGCGGAACGCCTGCCGCGCGTCCGGCTCCATCGGGCCCGCGGTGCGCGACCACAGGTCGGCCAGTCCGCGTTCCAGCGCGTTCAGCGGGACCGGCGTCGCCGGGGAGTCCAGCGGCATGAACTCCCGCAGCCGGTCGGTGCAGACCTTGGCCCCGGCGAAGTCCCGGGTGCGGCCGAAGACCACCGGGTAGTAGTCGTCGCCGTAGGTGCCCCACGCCAACCAGTGCGAGGACAGGTCGAGTTCCTCCGGTGAGGCGTCCGGGTGGATGCCCGCGGCGCACAGCGGCAGGTCGATGTCGGCGCACCGGCGCGCGTCCCACACGTGCGAGTGCGGCACCCCGGGCTGCGGTCCCAGCATCCCCATCCGCTCGCACCACTCCACCGTGCGGCGCCGCGACGTCTCCAGGTGCGGGCTCAGGGTGAGCGGGAACGGCATGTCGAAGTCCGGCAGCAGCGACGGCCCGACGCGCTGGTGCGGCACGTGGCTGAACCGCCGCACCCGCGCGGCCTCGATCCGGCGCCCGGTGGTCAGCCCCAGGTCCGCCGCGCTCGTGCCCAACCCCACCGGCAGGAACGGGAAGCCGTTCCCCGGCAGCGGTGGGCCGCCGCCCGATCCGGCGGGCGTGGCCGACGACGCCGAGAACCCGGACGCTGCGGTGCCGTCGGTGCCGTTCATGTAGCGGCTGGAGCGCATGTGCCACTCGTGGCCGCCCGACTGCCAGTCCTGGAGCCCCTTGACGTAGGCCAGCACCGCGGCGCACTCCGCCGGGTCGAGGGCGAACTCGGCGAAGAGCGGGCCGAGTTCGGTCAGGGTGGTGTTCTCGAACTGGTGCAGCCGCGAGGTGAGCAGGTCGTTGACCGCCTCGGCGGACTCCTGCGTGGAGCAGCCGAGGAACTTCTCCAGCACCAGCACGCCGTTGCTCAACTCGCCCTCGTCCTCCACCTCGCGCTGGTAGGAGAACAGGTCGTTGCGCAGGTGGACCCCGTCGGAGAAGGTGTCGCGCAGCACCAGCAGCGGACGGGAGCGGGCCACCCGGGCGGGCACCTCGGCCGTCGCGTGCTCGATGAGGCCGGCCGACCAGGGCGCGCCGCCGACCTTGCGGCGCATCTCGATGTACTCGACCGGGTTGGCGATCCGGTCGGCGTTGATGTTGGACAGTTCCCACAGGGACTCGTTGAGCAGGTTCTCGGTGCTCTCGGCGAACCGGGCCCGCCAGTCCAGCGACATGTCGGGCACGGTGCGGGTCCACAGGTCGGCGAGGCCCGCCTCCACCGGGTTGGCCGGCTCCGGCATCCCGGCCGACAGGTCCATGGGCATGAAGGCGGGCAGCCGGTCGAGGTAGCGCTTGCCGCCCTCGCGGTCCTGGGGGCGCTTGAAGACCTCGAGGAAGTGGTCGTCGAAGAAGAAGACCCACACGTACCAGTCGGTGACCAGGGCGAGTTCGGCGGCCGAGCAGTCGGGATGGGTGTACGCGCACAGCAGCGCGTAGTCGTGCGCGTCGAGGTCGCGCTCCTCCCAGACGCCGGAGCCCTCCAGCATGCCCATGCCGCGCGCCCACTCCTTGGTGTGGCGGCGGGCCTCCTCCAGGTGCGGGTTCAGGCGGGCCGGGTACGGCATGTAGAACCTGGGGAGCTGGAACGGCTGCCCCTTCGGCGCCCGCCCCTCCTCCGCTACCGCTCGCGAGGCGTCCGGTGCCGACGGCCGCGGCACCGCCACCGATGGCTCGGGGAGCCTGTCGGTTCTGCGCAGCGCCGGGTGGTCCGCCGGATGCTCACCGGCCGACCGCCACGGCGCGGGCGGTTCCGACCGCTCCAGCTGCTCGGGCTGCTGCGTGTGCGGCGTGCGCTGTGTCGTACTCATCTCGGCCCCCCGGCCATGTCCGTTGCCCTGCCATCGTGTCGCTCCGGCCCCCCGGCCGCTCGCTTCACCCGCCAGCTACCCCTGGTCACGGATGCTTACTCCGTGTCGCCAATCGTCATACAAACAACCACTCGTTGGAGTGAGGACGTGATGTCCGGACCGCAGCGCGCGGCCGGGCGGGGCGAGTGGCCGCCTCGGGCGGCGCCGGTTGTCGGTGGGCCCCGATATCGTCGTAAGCGTGTCTCTCGCTCTGTACCGCCGCTACCGTCCCGAGTCCTTCGCCGAGGTCATCGGGCAGGAGCACGTCACCGACCCGTTGTCGCAGGCGCTGCGCAACAACCGGGTCAACCACGCGTACCTGTTCAGCGGTCCGCGCGGCTGCGGCAAGACGACCAGCGCGCGGATCCTCGCCCGGTGCCTGAACTGCGAGCAGGGGCCGACGCCGACGCCGTGCGGCGAGTGCCGTTCCTGCCGCGACCTGGCGCGCAACGGGCCGGGCTCGATCGACGTCATCGAGATCGACGCCGCGTCGCACGGCGGCGTGGACGACGCGCGCGACCTGCGGGAGAAGGCCTTCTTCGGGCCCGCCTCCAGCCGGTACAAGATCTACATCATCGACGAGGCCCACATGGTCACCTCGGCGGGCTTCAACGCCCTGCTGAAGGTGGTCGAGGAGCCCCCGGAGCACCTGAAGTTCATCTTCGCGACCACCGAGCCGGAGAAGGTCATCGGCACGATCCGGTCGCGCACCCACCACTACCCGTTCCGCCTGGTCCCGCCGGGCACGCTCCGCGACTACCTGGCCGAGGTCTGCGGCCGGGAGGACATCGCGGTCGAGAACGGCGTGTACCCGCTGGTGGTCCGGGCCGGCGCGGGCTCGGTCCGTGACTCGATGTCGGTGATGGACCAGCTGCTCGCGGGCGCGGGCGAGTCCGGCGTGACGTACGCGATGGCCACCGCGCTGCTCGGCTACACCGACGCCGCGCTGCTGGACGACGTGGTGGACGCCTTCGCGGCGGGCGACGGCGCGGCGGCCTTCGAGATCGTCGACCGCGTCATCGAGGGCGGCCACGACCCGCGCCGGTTCGTCGCCGACCTGCTGGAGAGGCTGCGCGACCTGGTCATCCTGGCCGCCGTCCCGGACGCGGGCGAGAAGGGGCTGATAGACGCACCGGCCGACGTGGTCGAGCGGATGGCGGCGCAGGCCTCGGTCTTCGGCGCCGCCGAGCTGAGCCGTGCGGCGGACCTGGTCAATACCGGGCTGACCGAGATGCGCGGAGCCACCTCCCCGCGCCTCCAGCTGGAGCTGATCTGCGCCCGCGTGCTGCTGCCCGCCGCCTACGACGACGAACGCGCCGTCGCCGCCCGGCTGGACCGGCTGGAGCGGCAGGCGCTCGCGGGGGGACTCGCGGCGCCCGCGGGTTATGCGCCCCAGCCGGACGGCGGCGTGCAGGTGACCGGTGCGGTGGACGGCTCCGCGGTGGCCCGGGCGGCGGTGCGGCCCGGGCAGGGCGGTCCGGGCCAGGCGCCCGCGCCCACCACGCCTCTGGCCCCCGCCCCGGCCCCGGCCCCTGCCGCGCCCGCGGCTCCGGCTCCGGTGCCCGACCCCCCGGCCGCGCCTTCTGCTCCGGCTCCGGCGTCCCCCGCCCAGGCGGCTCCGGCGACCGGTGACGCACCGGCCGCTCCCGCCGCCCGGGTCCCCGGGGCCTGGCCGACCGCCGCGCGGCCCGGGTCCGGGGGAGCCCCGCCCGCGCCGGGGGCCTGGCCCACCGCCGCCCCGCCGCAGTCGTCCCCGGCGGCCCCTGCTCCCGCGGCGCCCGCGCAGGCCCCCGCCCCCGCACCGGCCGCGCCTTCGCAGGCGCCCGCTCCGAGCGGTTCCGGTTCCGGTTCCGGTTCCAAGGCTGTCGCGGGCGATCCGTCCCGGGTGCGCCAGATGTGGCCCGACATCCTTGAGGCGGTCAAGAACCGCCGCCGCTTCACCTGGATCCTGCTGAGCCAGAACGCGCAGGTCGTCGGCTTCGACGGGACGACGCTCCAGCTCGGGTTCGCCAACCCGGGTGCCCGCGACAGCTTCGTCAGCGGCGGCAGCGAGGACGTCCTGCGTCAGGCGGTCAACGACCTGCTGCACGTCGAGTGGAAGATCGAGGCGCTGGTCGACCCGTCCGGTGGCGGGGGAGGGGGAGCGCAGGGCGGTTTCGGCCCGCCCGGGTCCTCCGGGCCGCAGGGCGGCGGCTTCCCCGGTCCGTCCCGTCCGTCCGCCGGAGCGCCGTCCGGCGCGGCCCCGTCCGCCCCCTTCGCGCCCCCGGCGCATTCTGGCCAGGGCGGTCCAGGCGGGCAGGCCCGTGGACCGCAGCAGCCGCAGCAGCCGTCGTCCGGGCCCGAGCCGTCGCGCGGCGCCGCGCCGTCCGCGCCGGAGCCGCCCCCGGTCGTCTCGGTCGAGGACGACATCCCGGAGGACGACGACCCCGACCTCGACGACACCGCGCTCACCGGCCACGACCTGATCGTCCGCGAGCTCGGCGCCACGGTGATCGAGGAGATCGTCAACGAGTGACCCCCGGGCCGGTCAACGTGATCAGCGGCCACGTAATCAGTCGGTAAGGGAAAGTTGGCGAAGGGATGACCCCGTCGCCATGACATCGGCGTACTCCTGGTAGTGGTGGTGAAAGGGTGGGCGCACGGCGCACGTTCCGCCGCGCTGGATCCTCCGCACGGCGTAGCGCGCTCCGCCGTTGGAGCACGTAGGCTCGCCCTACCGCATACGTTGGAACGTTGTCGTACGGCAGGAGCGAACCCGTGATCCCCGGTGGTGGTCAGCCCAACATGCAGCAGCTGCTCAAGCAGGCCCAGAAGATGCAGCAGGATCTCGCCGACGCCCAGGCCGAGCTGGCCGAGGCGAAGGTCGAGGGCACCTCGGGCGGCGGGCTGGTGAAGGCCACCGTCAGCGGGGCGGGCGAGCTGGTCGGCCTGGTGATCGCCCCCGACGCGGTCGACCCGGACGACACCGAGACGCTTGCCGACCTCGTCCTCGCCGCCGTGCGGGACGGCAACGCGGCGGCGCAGGCGCTCCAGCAGGAGAAGCTGGGCCCGCTGGCCCAGGGCATGGGCGGCGGGGGCGGCATCCCCGGCCTGCCGTTCTGACCCCGGGCCCGCGAGCCGAACCGCGGGACCGAAGCTCGTCGCGCTGAACCGCAGGAGCCCGTCGAGCCGAACCGCAGGACCGCTCGGCCGCAGAACCGCTGAACCGCAGAGCCGCAGAACCGAAGAAGGCACAGAGAGAAGGCGTTTTCGTGTACGAAGGCGTGGTCCAGGACCTCATCGACGAACTGGGCAGGCTGCCCGGCGTCGGGCCCAAGAGCGCGCAGCGGATCGCCTTCCACATCCTCCAGGCCGACCCGGCCGACGTCCGGCGGCTGGCGCACGCGCTGGCCGAGGTCAAGGAGAAGGTGCGGTTCTGCGGGATCTGCGGCAACGTGGCGCAGGACGAGCAGTGCCGGGTCTGCCAGGACCCGCGCCGCGACCCCGCGGTGATCTGCGTCGTCGAGGAGCCGAAGGACGTCGTGGCGGTGGAGCGGACCCGGGAGTTCCGGGGCCGCTACCACGTGCTGGGCGGGGCGATCAGCCCGATCGAGGGCGTCGGCCCGGACGATCTGCGGATACGGGAACTGCTGGCCAGGCTGGCCGACGGTACGGTCACCGAGCTGATCCTGGCCACGGACCCCAATCTGGAGGGAGAGGCCACCGCGACCTACCTCGCGCGCATGGTGAAGCCCATGGGCCTGAAGGTGACGCGGCTGGCCAGCGGGCTGCCCGTGGGGGGCGACCTGGAGTACGCCGACGAGGTCACGCTCGGGCGTGCCTTCGAAGGGAGACGACTGCTCGATGTCTGACACAGCGGCCCGCGGCAGCACCCCGGGCGAGCCCCGGCCGACGCCCGCGACGACTGCCGCGTCGGCGAACGCCAAGATGAACGACAAGATGAACGACAGGGCCAACGGCACGGCGAGCGCCGCACCGGGCGCCGCGCCGACCGCGGGGTCCGGCCGTCCGGCCGCCTCGCACGCGGCGCCCCGCGCGCCCCACGCGGGCCCGGGCGACGCGCCCGCGCCCCCGCGCGGACGCGGCGGATCCGGAGCTCCGGACGACTTCGCGGTGCAGATCGCCGACCAGATCGAGAGCTTCATCGTGGCGGTGCGGGAGGTCGCCAAGGGCGACGAGCCCGACAGCGCGGTGCCGTTCCTGCTGCTGGAGGTCTCCCAGCTGATGCTGGCGGGCGGGCGGCTCGGCGCGCACGAGGACATCGTCCCGGACGAGCGCTACGAGCCCGACGCGGGCCCGGAGCCGGACGCCGACCAGCTGCGGGAGAACCTCGCCCGGCTGCTGGAGCCGATCGACGTCTACTCCGAGGTCTTCGACCCGTACGTGCCGCGCAGCATGCCGGTGGCGTGCCGGATCTCCGACGACCTCGCGGACGTGGTGACCGACCTGTCGCACGGCCTCGCCCACTACCGGGAGGGCCGGGTCAGCGAGGCGCTGTGGTGGTGGCAGTTCTCCTACCTGTCCAACTGGGGGCCGACCGCCAGTGCCTCGCTGCGGGCGCTCCAGTCACTGGTGGCGCACGTACGGCTGGACTCGCCGCTGGACGAGCTGGACGGCCTGGACACCGACACCGATGCGTCGGCCGGTGACGAGACGCTGGCGGAGGAGGCGGGCCGGGTGATGGCCGCCGAGATCGCCGAACCGCTGGGCCTGCGTCGCCCCCGCGTATGACGGGACGCGGGTCGCCCACGCGTGTGACCTGTCTTACGTCTCCGTGTGCCGTCGCGAGGAACGGGCATGCTCCGCAGCTGAAGCGGCCGAGCGGTGCACGCCTGCGCCGGTGTGATCATGTGGTGAGCAGGAAGTCTCACGATGTGATACGCCCGGGGCGGATCGTGCCCGCTCGTTAGACTGAGCCGAACGCATTCCCCCCTCGCGGGGGTCTGGGGGGAATGCCCCAGAAAACACAGTTGCGAGGAGCGCACGTGGGCCTTGTCGTGCAGAAGTACGGCGGCTCATCCGTTGCGGATGCCGAGGGCATCAAGCGCGTCGCCAAGCGGATCGTCGATGCCAAGAAGAGCGGCCACCAGGTGGTCGTCGTGGTGTCGGCGATGGGTGACACGACGGACGAGTTGATCGATCTCGCCCAGCAGGTATCTCCGATCCCTGCCGGACGCGAGTTCGACATGCTGCTGACCGCCGGAGAGCGGATCTCCATGGCCCTGCTGGCGATGGCGATCAAAAACCTCGGTCACGAGGCGCAGTCCTTCACCGGAAGCCAGGCCGGTGTCATCACCGACTCGGTCCACAACAAGGCCCGGATCATCGACGTCACGCCGGGCCGCATCCGCACCGCGCTGGACGAGGGCAACATCGCCATCGTCGCCGGGTTCCAGGGTGTGTCCCACGACAAGAAGGACATCACCACGCTGGGCCGGGGCGGCTCGGACACCACGGCCGTGGCGCTGGCCGCCGCGCTCGACGCCGAGGTCTGTGAGATCTACACGGACGTCGACGGCGTCTTCACCGCCGACCCGCGGGTGGTGAAGAAGGCCCGCAAGATCGACTGGATCTCCTTCGAGGACATGCTGGAGCTGGCCTCGTCCGGATCCAAGGTGCTGCTGCACCGCTGCGTGGAATACGCGCGCCGATACAACATCCCGATCCACGTGCGCTCGTCCTTCTCCGGACTGCGCGGAACCTGGGTCAGCAACGAACCGCTAGGGGGCCACCCGATGGAGCAGGCGATCATCTCGGGGGTCGCGCACGACACGTCCGAGGCGAAGGTCACGGTCGTCGGCGTACCGGACAAGCCGGGCGAGGCCGCGACGATCTTCCGCGCGATCGCGGACGCGCAGATCAACATCGACATGGTCGTGCAGAACGTGTCGGCCGCCTCGACCGGTCTGACCGACATCTCGTTCACGCTGCCGAAGACCGACGGACGCAAGGCGGTGCAGGCGCTGGAGCGCACCCGCCCCCAGGTCGGCTTCGACTCGCTGCGCTACGACGACCAGATCGCCAAGATCTCGCTGGTCGGCGCCGGCATGAAGACCAACCCCGGCGTCACCGCCACGTTCTTCGAGGCGCTGTCCAACGCGGGCGTCAACATCGAGCTGATCTCCACCTCGGAGATCCGCATCTCGGTGGTCACCCGCGCCGACGACGTCAACGAGGCGGTCCGCGCCGTCCACACGGCCTTCGGTCTCGACACCGAGAGCGACGAGGCCGTGGTCTACGGAGGGACGGGCCGATGACCGCATCCGTCAAGGGCCCGAAGCCCACCCTGGCCGTCGTCGGTGCCACCGGCGCGGTCGGGACCGTGATGCTGGGCATCCTCTCCTCGCGCGAGGACGTCTGGGGCGAGATCCGGCTGATCGCCTCGCCCCGTTCCGCCGGGCGCAGGCTCGTCGTGCGCGGCGAGGAGGTCGAGGTCGTCGCGCTGAGCGAGGAGGCGTTCGAGGGCGTCGACGTCGCGATGTTCGACGTGCCGGACGAGGTCTCCGCGCAGTGGGCGCCGATCGCGGCGGCCAAGGGCGCGGTGGCGGTGGACAACTCCGGCGCGTTCCGCATGGACGACGACGTTCCGCTGGTGGTCCCGGAGGTCAACGCGCACGCGGCGCGGATGCGTCCGCGCGGCATCATCTCCAACCCCAACTGCACGACGCTGTCGATGATCGTGGCGCTGGGCGCGCTGCACGCCGAGTTCGGCCTGTCCGAACTGGTCGTCTCCTCCTACCAGGCGGCGTCCGGCGCGGGCCAGCCCGGCATCGACACCCTGCGCGAGCAGATCGCCAAGGTGGGCGGCACCTCCCTGGGCACCCAGCCCGGTGACGTGCGGCGCGCGGTCGGCGACTTCGGCCCGTTCCCGGCGCCGCTGGCGCTCAACGTGGTGCCGTGGGCGGGGTCGGTGAAGGACGAGGGCTGGTCCAGCGAGGAGCTGAAGGTCCGCAACGAGTCCCGCAAGATCCTGGGCCTGCCCGGCCTGCGGGTCAACGCGACCTGCGTGCGCGTCCCCGTCATCACCACGCACTCGCTCACCGTCCACGCGCGGTTCGAGAACGAGGTCTCGGTGGCCCGGGCGCACGAGATCCTGGGCAGCGCGCCGGGCGTCGTGGTCTGCGACAACCCGGCCGAGGGCGAGTTCCCCACCCCCGCCGACGCGGTGGGCACCGACCCGACCTGGGTCGGCCGGGTCCGCCGGTCGCTCGACGACCCGTACGCGCTGGAGCTGTTCCTGTGCGGCGACAACCTCCGCAAGGGGGCCGCGCTGAACACCGCGCAGATCGCCGAACTGGTCGCCGCCGAACTGGCCGGTGCCTGAACACCCGGCCGAACGGCCGGTCTTGTGAAGGACTTGTGACGAAGTCTATGGTCTGTACCGCTTGAAGCGGACCGCTCGGACGTTCGACAATGACGCTCCCCGCCTCGCTGCCACGGCAGTTGGGCGGGGAGCGTGTTTTTTCGTACCGGCGGCTTCGTATCGGCGGTAACGGGGGCGTATCGGGTAGTCGGCGCAGACCGGGGCAGTGGGGATGAGTTGGTTCGCATGCGGATCTCGTACAACCCTCGTGGGCGGGCGGGAGTCCAACAGTCGTGGCAGAGGCACTCGGCATGGCAACGCCCCTCACGGCGCCGCTGGGACGGGCGGGGACCGCTCCCGCGCGTGCGCGTGCGTCCCGCCCCTCGGGCGGCCTGCCGGTGATCGCCCCCTGGCCGGTCGCCCACGCGCCGTCGGACGCCCCGGTGAGTGCCACCGCGGCCGGCGCTGACGACGCGATGACCGCGGGCACCACGGTCGACCACCTCACCGAGACCTACCGCGCCCACTACCGCTCGCTGCTCGGCCTCGCCGCGCTGCTGCTGGACGACACCGCGTCCTGCGAGGACGTCGTCCAGGAGGCGTTCATCCGGGTGCACTCCGCGCGCAGCCGGGTCCGCGAGCCCGAGAAGACCCTCGCCTACCTGCGTCAGACGGTCGTCAACCTCTCCCGCTCCGCGCTGCGCCGCCGCATCCTGGGCCTGAAGCTGCTGTCCAAGCCGATGCCGGACATGGCCAGCGCCGAGGAGGGCGCCTACGAGCAGCTCGAACGCGACCAGCTCATCCGCTCGATGCGCGGCCTGCAACGGCGGCAGCGCGAGGTGCTGGTGCTGCGGTACTTCGCCGACATGACCGAGGCGCAGGTGGCCGAGACGCTGGGCATATCCATAGGCTCCGTCAAGGCGTACGGGTCCCGTGGCATCGCGGCCCTCCGTGTCGCCATGGAGACCCCGGCATGACCCGACACCCCTTCGGCCCGGAAGGCATGGCAGAAGACGACACCCCGCGCGACAGAACCCCGCGCGACAGAACCCCGCGCGACACAGGCCGCGACGAATCCGGCCTCCGCGACGACCGCGGTCACGACGACCCCGGCCACGGCGATCCCTTCGGCGCGCCTTTCGGCGAGGACGAGCTGCGCCGCCTGATGCGGAACGCCGTGGGCGACGTCGACCCCTGCCCCGAGGCGCTGGACAGGCTGCGGCGGGGTGTGCCCGCGCGGCGGGCGAGACGGCGGCAGGCCGTGGTGGGCGCCGCCGCGAGCGTGCTGCTGGTCGGCGCCGCCGTGCCCGCGCTGCTGCACGTCACCTCCGGCGGCGGCATGGACAACACGGGCGCCGCGCACGCCCCCGGTGCCCAGGGCGACAGCAGCAGCCCCGGGGGGGACGGCGGGGGTGCCCCGGACGCCGACGGGGGCCTGCTCGGCGCTCCCGCGACCGTCACCGCCGGGCCGACCGCGTCGCCCTCCGCCGCCGCCAGCAGCGCGCCGTCGCCCGGCGCCTCCGACAGCCCGTCCGGCGTGGCGATGCCCCCCGCCACGTTCGTCACCTCGCCGGCCTGCTCGCGCACCCAGCTCGGCGACGGCACCGCGCAGGCCGCCGCCCCCGACCAGCAGGGCCGTGTCTACGGCTCGTTCCGCGTCGTCAACGTCTCGCACACCAGCTGCACGGTGAGCGACGGCGGCGCCCTCTCGGTCACCGCCCAGGGCGCGGCCGACGCCTCCAGGATCCAGGTCGTCCAGCACACCGAGGGCGATCCGGCGACCGAGCTGCCCGACCCGGCGACCGAACCGGACTCCGTGGTCGTGCCGCCGGGCCAGGCCTACCAGGTCCGCTTCGCCTTCGTGCCCGCCCCCGGCGGCGGCACCTCGGGCTGCGCCACCGACCCGCCACCGTCCTCGGGCGGCACCGGCGGATCGGGCGGGGCGTCCGGCGGCTCGGGCGACGGCACCGGGACCGGCTCCGGCGCGACCCCCGGCGACGGCACCGGGAACGCGGGCGGCGGCGCGGCGCCCACCAGCACCCCGTCCGGCGAGGGCGTCGCGGTGACCGACGTGACCACCCAGGGCGGCCCCGCCCCCGCCGTCACCCTGCCCTCGGCCTGCGCCGGGACCGTCTACCGCACCGAGGCGCTGCCCGTCCCGTAGCCGGGAGCCGGGGGGCGGGTCCGTGCGGCCCGCCGCGCCCCCTTACCGTTGAGACGTGTACCGGTTCCTGCTGACCCCCCGCTGGCTCGGGATCACCCTCGTCTCGCTCCTCGCCATCCCCTTCTGCGTCTTCATGGGGACCTGGCAGCTGAGCCGGTTCGACGCGCGCGTCGCCCAGCACCGCACCGCCGAGCACGCGCCGCGCCCCGGCACCGCCCCCGCCGTCCCGCTGAGCCGGGCCCTGCCGACCGTGAAGACCCCGGTCGACCAGGCCACCTCGGGACGGAACGTCACCGTGACCGGGCACTACGACCCCGCCCACCAGTACCTCGTGCCGGACCGCTACGTGGACAACCGCGGCGGCTTCTACGTGCTCGGGCTGCTGCGCACCGGCGACGGCGCGCTGCCGGTGGTGCGCGGCTGGCTGCCCGGCGACGCCGACCACCCCGGGCACGTTCCGGCGCCGCCGCCCGGGCAGGTCACCGTCACCGGCACCCTCCAGGCGTCGGAGGCACCGGGCGACGACGGGGTGGACTCCGACGGCGGGCTGCCCGCCGGACAGCTCGGCATGATCAGCGCCGCCTCGCTGGTCAACCTGGTGCCGTACCCGGTCTACAACGGGTGGATCACGCTGGTCGACGCCGCGGCGCCGATGAAGCCGGTGCCGCCCGCCGCGCCGCCCAACACCGGCCTGGACATGCAGGCGTTCCAGAACCTCGGCTACACCGGCGAGTGGTTCGTCTTCGCCGGTTTCGTGGTCTTCATCTGGGTCCGGCTGGCCCGCCGCGAGGCGGAGGTCGCCCGGGACCGGGCACTGGGCCTGATCCCGGACGAGGAGGACGACGACACGGAGCCGGAGCCGGACGACGAGGCGAGCACGGGCGACGAGGTGGAGGCGGACGCCGCCGCCTCACACCCCGTCACGCCGTAACGGCCGTAGCAGCCGCTCAGGACTGCGGTGCCGAGCCCACGCCGCTCAGCGGGGGCCGTTCGCCGGAGTCCGGGCCGCCGCCCAGGTGCTTCTCGGCGAACGCCAGCTCCAGCCGCAGCTGCTTGATCCGCTCCTCGACGACGAGCGAGCCGTGCCCGGCGTCGTAGCGGTAGACCTCGTGGGCCTTGCCCAGCTCCGCCAGCCGCCCCACGTAGTTGTCGATCTGCCGTATCGGGCAGCGCGGGTCGTTGGTGCCGGCCGAGACGAACACCGGCGCCCGCACGGCCTCCACGTAGGTGATCGGCGACGACGCGGTGTAGCGCTCGGGCACCTCCTGCGGCGAGCCGCCGAACATCGTGCGGTCCAGCGCCTTCAGCGGCTCCATCTCGTCCTCGTAGCTGGCCAGGTAGTCCGCCACCGGCACCGCCGCGAGCCCCACCGACCACGACTGCGGCTGGGTGCCCAGCCCCAGCAGCGTCAGGTAGCCGCCCCACGAGCCGCCGGACAGCACCAGCCGCGACGGGTCGGCCAGCCCGCTGTCCACCGCCCAGGCGCGCACCGCCGCGATGTCCTCCAGCTCGATCAGGCCCACGCGGATCTTCAGCGCGTCCGTCCACTCCCGCCCGTAGCCGGTGGAACCGCGGTAGTTGACGCGTACGACCGCGTAGCCGTGGTCGACCCAGGCCGCCGGGGCCGCCGCGAAGGCGTCGCTGTCGTGCCAGGCGGGACCGCCGTGGATGTCGAAGACGGTCGGGAACGGGCCCTCGCCCTCGGGCCGCTGCACCAGCGCGTGCACCGGGCCGCCCGGGCCGTCCACCCAGACGTCCTCGACCGGCACCGACGCCGGGGCGGTGAAGCCCGGCGCCTCCAGCACGAGGTCGCCCCGGTCGGAGCGCACCTGCGGCGGCAGCGCGGCCGACGACCACAGGAACTCCACCGTGCCGTCCGGGCGGGCGGTGGCGCCGCCGATGGTGCCGGGGTCGGTGGGGATGCGGGTGAGCGCGCCGCTCGCCAGCTCGTGGCGCCACAGCTCGCTGCGGCCCCGGTAGGTGTGCTCGACCAGCAGCGCCGAGCCGTCCGGGTACCAGTCGGCGCTGATGTCGCCGGGCAGGTCGATCGCCAGTTCCGTCAGCCCGCCGCTCGCCACGTCCCACAGCGCGGGCTCCCAGCGGCCGCGCCGCTGGTGGCCGACGAGCAGCCGGGTGTCGCCCGCGACCGGGGCGAACCCCAGGCATTCCAGGCCGAGTTCGCGGGTGCCGCCCTCGGTGTCGTCCAGCTCGGCGACCGTACGGCCGTCGAGGCCCACCACGCGCAGCGCGCTGTGCATCGCGTCGCCGTGCTCGGTGTGCTCGATCACCAGCAGCGTGCCGTCCTCGCTGAGGTCGCCGACGCCCGCGGACTGCTCGTGGCGGTAGATCTCCACCGGCTCGGCGCCCGGCCGCAGCACGTGCACCGTGGTGCCCTCGTCGTCCGTCGAGCAGCCGACGACCGCGAGCCCGTCACGGCCCAGCGCGATCCCCGCCGGGTACGCGGCGGCCACCCCGGGCGCGGCCGGGACGTCCTCGCCGCCGTGGAACGGCTGGCGCATCCACACGCCGAACTCGTCGCCGTCGGTGTCGGAGAACCACCACACCCACGCGCCGTCCGGCGTCAGCGTGCCGTCGGTCGTGCCGTTCGGCCGGTCGGTCACCTGCCGTCGCGCGCCGGTCGCGCGGTCCCAGGCGTACAGCTCGAACGTCCCCGTGGCGTTGGAGACGAACAACGAACGGTCAGGGGCGTCCTGCGCCCACTCCGGGAGCCCCACCCGCGGTGCCCGGAACCGCTTCTCCCACTCCGGCATGCCGGCCAAGACATCACTCATACCGTCCATCAAACCCGATCCGCCGCCGGCGGGGCAGGCTGCGTCGGGTCACACGTGCCGGAGCGGACGGGCCGCGCCCGCCGGACAGGCCGAAGCGGCCGGGTCACACGTACTGGGTCACACGTACTGGGTCACACGTACTGGGTCACACGTGCCGGGTCACACGTGCTGGGGTGCCTCGTCCTTCAGCATCGAGCGGATGCCCTCGCGCAGCGCGGGGGTGTCCTGCTCGCTGTGGACGGACGCGGCGTGCTCCGCGGCGGCGCGCACCACCTCGTCCTCCTCGCCGGAGATGGCCAGCGAGCAGTCGACCTCGCTGGGATAGTCGCGGCAGTCGATCGTCTTGCGCATGAGGGACCTCCCGGGTCTGTTCCGTGCCCCCGGTTCCGTACCCCCAGTCTCGTCGCGCCGAGTCGCCCCGCGCTGTACGGGAAACCCCGTATGGCCGCGCGCCCCGCGCCCTGCTGGAGTGGGAACCGTTGGAGTGGGGGCGTAACCCGACCACCGGGAGGTGGACCGCCATGGCGACGCGGACCCCGGCGCCCGAGCGGCACGTGGACGAAGACAAGGTGATGGAGTTCCTGGAGCAGGTGGTCACCGACGGGGCCGCCGCGATGTCGGGGCTGTGCACGTCGATCGGCGACCGGCTCGGGCTCTACACCGCGATGGCCGGAGCGGGCCCGCTGACCTCGGCCCAACTCGCCGACCGCGCGGGCCTGATGGAGCGCTACGTACGCGAATGGCTGGCGGCGCAGGTGGCCGGCGAGTACGTCACGTACGACGCCGGGGACGACACCTACACGCTGCCGGACGAGCACGCCGCCGTGCTCGCCGACGCGAGCGTGCCCACCTACGCGGCCGGGTTCTTCACCATGCTTCAGGCGCTGTACGACACCGAGGACGCGCTGCTGGAGGCGTTCCGCAGCGGGGACGGGGTGGGCTGGGAGGCGCACGGCCCGGCGCTGTTCGCGGGCACCGCCAAGTTCTTCCGGCCCGGCTACACCGCGGCGCTGGTGCCCGAGTGGCTGCCCGCGCTGGAGGACGGCGGGCGCAGGCTGGCCGACGGCGGCAAGGTGGCCGACGTGGGGTGCGGGTTCGGCTACTCGACGATGCTGATGGCCCGCGAGTACCCCGCGTCCTCCTTCCACGGCTTCGACTTCCACCGGCCCTCGGTCGAGCGGGCCCGGGAGATCGCGGCGCGGGAGGGGCTGGCGGACCGGGTGGGCTTCGACGTGGCGACGGCGCAGGACTACCCCGGCGAGGACTACGACCTGGTCACCTTCTTCGACTGCCTGCACGACATGGGCGACCCGGGCGCGGCCCTGCGGCACGTCGGCGAGACGCTCGCGGACGACGGGAGCTGCATGATCGTCGAGCCCAACGTCTCGGACGACGTACGCGAGAACGGCCATCCCATCCGCCGGGCGATGGTCAACGCCTCCGTCGCCCTGTGCCTGCCCGCCGCCCTCGCCCAGCACGGGCCCAGCGCGATGGGCAATCACGCGGGCGAGGAGGCCCTGCGCGACCTGGCAGGACGCGCGGGCCTGACGCACTGGCGGCTGGCCGCGGAGTCCCCGGTCAACAAGGTCTACGAGGTGAGCAGGTAGTCCCTCCCCGGCTCCGCCGCCCCGCCCTGCTCCCGCGTCGCGCCCGCCCCTGCCCCGCTCCCGGCCCCGGGAGGCTTGACCGGTGAACAGGGCGGGCGGAGGCTTGAAGGGTGACCGCCGCGCCCGGGGAGGCCGGGCTGCGACGCATCCTCGCGGTCGTGGACCTCCTGATTGACGCCGTCGACGAGGAGACGCTCCTCCCGGCGCTGCTGCCGTCGCTGCTGCGCACCGTGCCGGGGGACAGCCTGGTGTGGTCGGTCCGGCCGTATCTCCCCGGGGAGCCGGTGGTGAGCCTGCCGCGAGACCTGCTGTCCCCGCGGGAACTGGCCGCGTTCGCCGCGCACCGCGCCCGCGACCCGCTGGTCGCGCACACCACGGTGGGCTCGGGCGTGCCGATGCGGCGCTCCGACCTCCAGACGCGGGCGGAGACCCGGCGGCTGGGCGCGTACGCGGAGGTGTACCGGCCGATCGGCGCCGAGTACCAGCTCGCGATGGCGTTCCCGGCGGGCCGCGGACCCCGCGGGCGGCGCAGCGTGTGCTGCGTGGTGAACCGCTCCGCGCGCGACTTCGACGACGCGGACCTGGCGGCGGCCGCCCTGCTGCGCAGCCGCCTCAGCCACGCGCTGACCCGCCTGTCGACGGAACCGGATCCGCCGACGGCCCCTCGCGGGGCGGGCGACGGGATCACCCCGCGCGAGGCGGCGGTGCTCGACCTGCTGGCGCGGGGGCTGACCGACCGGCAGATCAGTCACCGCCTGGGCGTCAGCCCCCGCACCGTCGACAAGCACCTGGAACACGCCTACCCGAAACTCGGGGCCCACGGCCGCGTCGAGGCGGCGACCCGCTGGCTGCACCGGCGGCCGCCGCCGTGACCCGGTGACGTGGAGAACCTCTGGCACCCCCGCGTGTCAGACGTGTCCCGTGCTCACGGCAGGCCCGGGGCGTCCGCGCACCACCTCGCCTCGTCCGGGGCCGAGTCGCCGCAGCTGCCCTCCAGGGTGGGCGGTCGGCCGTGCGCCACCGTCAGGATCGCCACCATCTTGCGGACCGGCACGTGGTCGGGGCCGATGGTGATGGGCGCGCTGGCCGCGCCGCCGATGCGCAGACCGCCCAGCGCCCGCGCCAGCCCGGCCCGGGTCGCCGACGGGCCCAGGTTCTCGATCGCGGTGAGCATGGTGAGCGTCGCGTCGTAGCCGAGCGCCGCGTGCCCGTCCAGCGACCGGCCCTCGTTGCCGTCGCACTCGAAGGGGAAGAGGGTGTCGAGCGTCGCGTAGAAGGTGTTGCCCGCGCCCTGTTCGCAGGTCTGCGGTGCGATGGCGAACGACGTGTAGTGGAAGGGCACCGAGCGGTACATGCCGCGCAGCCGGGGGTCGGCGACGTACCGCGTGATGTCGTCGTCGGTCAGGATGCGCGGCGGGGTGTCGCCGCAGGTCGAGTAGATGCCGTTGAGGAAGTCGCCGAAGTCCTCGGCGCGGCCCGCGTAGTAGACGGTGCCGGGGTAGCCGCACGCCGTCGCGCCCGCGCCGTCCGCCGAGGGCGGCCCGCCCGGACGGCTGAACGCGGGCCTGAACGCGGCCTGTTGAACGGCCACCCCCTTCGCCGCGAGGGCCGCGCGCAGGTCGGCGGTCAGGTTGCGGCTGTACAGGTCGTCCGGGTCGGCGGACGCGTAGATCCGCACCGAGCGCGCCCCGGCGCCGTCGCCCGCGGTGAGGAACGCGGTGTCGACCGCGGCCGCCCAGCGGTCCTGCGGCGCCACCTGGAAGTACATCGGCGAGGCCGAGGCGAACTGGTCGGCGGACAGCGCCGCGGCCATCATCGGCACGCCCTGGCGGCCGAACTCCCGGATGGTGCGCAGCGTCTGGGTGCGGCTCTGGTCCAGGCCGACCACACCGATCGCGGGCGGACCGGAGGCTCCGGTGCCCCGCGGCCACCGGGCCAGCAGGTCCGCCGCCTCCACGCCGTGCGCCATCCCGGCCGCGCCGTTGACGACCAGGACGTTCACCAGCGGTGCGCCAGGCGTCTCACGTTCCAGCGACAGCCGCTGCGCCGCGGCGATCCCCTCCAGCGTCTCCCGCTCGGCGACCAGGGTGGTGGGGAAGGAGTCCCGGGAGGTCAGCGCGCCCACGTAGGCGAGGGTGACGTAGGGGCGTTCGGGCTGCCGCAGGTGGTCGGCGGCGCCGGTGCGGTTCTGCTGGTCGATCACCTTGACGACGTCGGCGAGCGGCCGGGACGAGGGCGTGAACGCGGTCGTGCCGCCGCTGACCCCCCAGCACTCCCCGGTGGCGGTGTCCATGCGCAGGTCCTGGCCCTGGCATGAACCGGTGGTCGCGTCGGCGTTTGACGCGTGCCGGAAGGAGAAGAATCCCGGAACCGCGAGGATCGCCACGACCGTCACCGCGGTCAGGACGGCCATCCCCGTGAGCACGCCGCGCAGCAGCAGCCGGGGCGCCCGGTCCGACGCCCGGCTCGCGGCGGGCACTTCGGGTTCCGCGGCGGCTTCGTCGGGGGCGGTGGCGGCGGTGGCGTTCGGGTCCGTCGCCGTGGGCGTCCCGGGCGGTATCCCCCGTTCCAGCCGTCTTCGGGTGGCGACCCAGTCGGCCGGGTCCGCACCGCAGGCCCGGACGAACGCGGTGAGCAGGTCCTCGCGCGGCAACGTGCCGCGGTTGAGCGCGGTCGCGAGCGTGCTGGCCGGAAGTACGTCACCGTTGCGGGTGGCCGTCCTTTCCAACTGCCGGTACGACAGCGCCGATTGTTCCTTCAGTCTTCTGAGCTGCGCCATGAATTCCGCCGGCGTCGCGGTGCCGAGTGGATCGGCAGGTGGGGTCCCCGTATTCATCACTTCTCTTGTCTCCGCTGGTCAGACGGCGTACAGGGGTTGTTCTACTACCCCGTACGAGACATCCACAAGGCGTACGGGACACGGCTCGGACACGGTCGAACGCGTTCACTCTTGACCCCGCCGGTCCCCGGCTCGCTAGCTTCCTCGAGGGCGCCCGAACGTATGAACCAGCCAAATAACGGGAGGAAGAAGAACGTGGCGATGAACAGGACTGTTGCCGGTGTGCTGGTGGCGGCGATCGCCGCCGGTGCCGTCGGCGTGACGTCGGCCGGCTCCGCGTCCGCGTCGGCCCTGCCGACCCAGAAGGCCGCTGCCGCGCAGTCCCTCGCGGCCCCGACGGTGCTGTCCAAGGGCGCCCAGCCGGAGTTCCTGAGCGCCCTGGCGGACGACGCGGTGAAGGTCGCCGCGACCGTCAACGCGACCAAGGTCACCTACGAGGCGACCAAGAAGGTGGTCAGCACCAGCAAGAAGGTGGCGGCCAAGGCGTCGAAGTACGTCAAGAAGGCGGCCCCGGTCGCCGAGGACGCGGCCGAGGTCACCGCCGAGGAGTCGTCGTCCTCGTGCAGCGGCACCCCGGTGACCAGCCCCGCGTCGCAGCACGGCGTCATCGCCGGCGACGCGCAGTTCGACGCCCAGAACTGATCACCGGGCGCCGTGAGCCGCCCGGTTCACGGCGTCGTCGCCCGGCGCACCCGCGCCCGGCGGTGGAGACACCGCCGGGCGTTGTCCGGAGTGCGCGAAGGAGTCCGAGGGACACTCTCATGACCGACATACCCGGCCCGGACGGCTCCGGCGGCCCGGACGGCCCGCACGGCCCGCACGGCCCGTACGGCCCTCGCGGCGCGGACGGCAGTCCGGACAGCCCGCACGGTGCCGACGGTGGCCCGGCCGCCGTGCCGTGGCGGGTGCGCGTCTTCGTCGTCGCCGCCCTGCTGCCCGTGGCGCTGTTCACCGCCGCCTGCCTCATCTACAACGCGCCCGCCTCACCGGTCCAGGTCCGGCTGGCCCGGCCGGTGAACGACGTGATGGGCCCGTACTTCAGCCAGGACTGGCAGTTGTTCGCCCCCACCCCGGGCACCACCAACGACCTGCTCTACCTGGAGGTGACCATGCGCCGCGCGGGTTCGGCGACGGCCGTCCAGACCAAGCCGCTGGAGATCGAGGGCGCGATCGACCGCACCCCGCGCGAGCGGCGCTGGAACCCCACCAAACTCCCCGGCGTCGTCCTGGCGTTCCAGGAGAACGCCGCCGACTACGCCCGCCAGTCCGGCCAGATCGACGAGAACTACCCCGCCGACGAACGCGCGGCGCAGCACAAGGCGCTGCTGAAGCGGTTCACCCCGACCTTCGAGGAGTTGCAGCGCTTCCTGTCGGTGCGGGCCGCCTCGCTGTACCCGGGCGCGAAGATCCTCGCGGTGCGCGCCACGTTCAAGGAGCAGCCCATCGTGCCGTTCTCGCAGCGCTACGAGAGCCCCGCACCGAGTCAGCCGGTCTCCGGCGTCCTGCGGACCTCGTGGATGTCCTACGTGCCGGGGGTGGCGGACTGATGCGCGACCTGACACGCGGCCCGCGCCGGGCCGCCGCCGCGGGGCTCGACCGGGCGATCGCCCGCGTGGCGTGCCGCGAGCACCGGCTGATCGGCCTCGCGCTGCTGCGGATCGCCATCGGCGTCGGCACGGTGATGTACTGCCTGGCCGACTACGGTGACCGGCAGTTCTTCTGGGGCCCCCACTCCTACAACTCCCCGCAGCTTGCCGCCCAGGCCGTTCCCCATCTCGGCTTCTCGCTCTACTTCGTGAGCCACTCGCAGTGGTGGTTCGAGCTGCTCTTCCACGCCACCGTGCTGGTCGCCGCCGCCTTCGCGGTCTTCGGCGGCCGGGCGCTCACCGTCGCGACGGCCGTGCTGATGTGGTCGCTGTACTACCGCAACCAGGACGTCCTGGAGGGCGGCAACAACCTCGTCGAGATCCTCGTGATCTTCATGGCGTTCACCGTCTCCAACGCCTACTTCGCCCCCGGCGCCAAGCGCCGCAGGCAGCGGCTGCGCGAGACGGCGGGCACGCCCACGATCCGCACCGCCGCCCACAACCTGGGCACCTACCTGATCGTCTTCCAGACCGCGGTGCTCTACCTCACCGCCGGGTACTGGAAGGTCGCAGGCAAGGTGTGGCAGGACGGCGTGGCGATGTACTACATCAGCCGCGTGACCGGCTTCCAGATGTCCACCGCGTACGCGCACTGGATGAGCAACGCGACGCTGGGCACCGCGGTCTGCTACTTCACCGTCTTCGTCGAGCTGGCCTTCCCGTTCGCGATCGTCTCCACCCGGCCGTGGGTCCGCAAGACGGTCACCGTGTCCGTCGAGGCGATGCACCTGGGGATCATGGCGTTCATGGGCCTGGTCTGCTTCGGCCTGATGATGATCGGCGCCGACTGCGTCTGCCTGCGCGACGAGGACTACCGGGCGATGTGGCTGCGCGCCCGGCGGCTGGCGGACGCCGTGACCGGCCGTCTGCGCGCCGTCGACCTGCTGCCCTCGCCCGCGGTCGTCCGTCTCGCCGAACCGGAGGAACGACATGCCTGAGGCAACCGGCACCCCGGAACCCGTCGTCCTCTTCGACGGTGAGTGCGGCTTCTGCCGTGCCGCGACCGGCCGGCTGGCGCGACATCTGTCGCTGGGTGGCCGGTTGCTGCCCTGGCAGTCCGTCGACCTCGCCACCTACCGGCTGACCCGCGCCCAGGCGGAGCAGCGCCTGTGGTTCGTCACGGCCGAGCGCCGCACCGGCGGTGCGGCGGCGTTCGCGGAATGGTTCGCCACCGGCAATCGTGCGGCCCGCGCCGCCGGACGCCTGATCGCCCTGCCGGGCGTACGGAGTCTGGCGAGGGCCGTCTACGCGCTGGTGGCCCGCAACCGGCACCGCATACCGGGGCCTTGGGAGCACGCATGCGGGATCTGAACCGGCACGGCGCCACCGCCGCGTCACCGGCCGACGCGCTCCACCGCTTCCTGACCGCGGACCCCGGCGAGTGGGAGCGTCTCGCACCGCGCGTCGTGCGCAAGGTGGGACGCGAACGCCTGGAGGCGATCGTCACCGCCACCCGCGAACGCACCGGCGCGATCACCGCTGTCGAGGACGGGCCGGACGGCCTGGTGATCCGCGGCGAGAGCGGGCAGTTGCTGGCGTGGGCGGTGACCGGCGACGACGGCGTCCTGACCGGACTGCTCATCGACGGCGACCCCTACAGCCCGCCCGCGTTCCGCGTGCCGCCCGGCGCGCAGACGCTGCTGAGCCTGGCGATCTGGGCCGCGCTGCTGGCGTGGGGCCTCGGGATGTGCTGGACGGCGGGCTCGGGCTCGTCCTGGCTCACCGACCTGGCGGGAGTCGTCGCCGGGTACGTGGTGTTCGAGGGGTACGGAGAGCCCGCGACGATGCGGCGTCCGGTCCGCTGGACCTTGCGGGCGGGTGCGCCGGCGGCGCTGGCCTCCGGCTGGCGTGCGGCGCACACGCCCTTCGGCCACTCGCTGCCCAGCGCGGGCGTCGCGGCGGTCGTGTGCGCGGGCGTGATCTGGACGCTGGTCAGGCGGCGCAGGCACCGCTGGGGCACGCCGCTGTCGGCGCCGTTGCTCTTCCCGCTCAAGGGCGGCACGTGGTTCGTGGGGCAGGGCGGCGGCAAGGGCCTCAACCACCACTTCGCGATCTCGGAGCAGCGCGGGGCGCTCGACATCGTGGCGGTCGAACCGGCACACGGCAGCAGGCGTTCGGGTCGTCCCGGCAACGGGCGTGCTGGCAACGGGCTTGCTGGCAACGGGGATTCGGGTGGCGGGCGTTCGGGCAGCGGCCTGGAGTCGTACGTCGTCTACGGCGCGAAGCTGTACGCGCCGTGCGACGGCACCGTGGTCTCCGCCGCCGACGGACTGCCCGACCAGGAGCCGGGCCGCATCCGCTTCGGGCCGCTGTACGGCAACCACGTCTTCATCGACACCGGCCACGAGATCGTCAAGATGGCCCACCTGCGGCCCGGCAGCGTGGCGGTCTCCACCGGTCAGACGGTGCGGGCGGGCCAACTCGTCGGCGAGGTCGGCAACTCGGGCAACACCACCGAGCCCCACCTGCACCTGCACGCGGAACGCGACGGTGTCGGGCTGGACCTGTCGTTCGAGGACGTCGGCGGCTTCTTCCACCGCGGCCGCCTGATCCGCCACTGACCGCACGCTTCACTCGCTGACTCCGCAACGCCCCACGCACGCACGCGCGGGCGGGCCGCGGCACGCCCGAAACCGCGACGTGC
The DNA here is from genome assembly GCF_019890615.1 of Streptantibioticus parmotrematis. GTDB lineage: Bacteria > Actinomycetota > Actinomycetes > Streptomycetales > Streptomycetaceae > Streptantibioticus_D > Streptantibioticus_D parmotrematis. The sequence goes on from NZ_JAINVZ010000012.1 coordinate 203,546, forward strand.
CGCCACCCGCCGCGCGTTCCCCCTCCTCACGACAGGCGATCCACCGTGACACCACGACACACCGCGTTCGCGGCGGTGGCCGTGGCCGCGGCCGCCGCCGCGCTGCTCGCCCCCGTGGCGGCCGCGGCGCCGGCCACGTCCCCGGCCACGTCCCTGGCCCCGGCCACGTCCCCGGCCCCGACAGCCGCCGCGCCCACGCCCGCGCACCGCGCCCCCCTCACCGGCTCCCGGCCCGCGTTCGCCGACGCGGCCGACGACCTCGGCGCGGTCCCGTCCGAGCAGACGATGACCGCCCGGCTCTACCTCGGCTCCCGCGACCCCGCCCAACTGGCAGGTTTCCTGCGGTCGGTGACCGATCCGGCGAGCCGTTCCTACCGGCACTTCCTCACCCCCGCCGCGTACCAGCGCCGCTTCGCCCTGACCGCAGCGCAGCGTGGCGCGGTCGTCCACTGGCTCACCGGCAGCGGCCTGCGGGTGACCGCCTCCACGCCGCACTACCTCCAGGCCAGCGGCACGGAAGCGGCCTTGGCCAAGGCGCTCGGCACCGGATTCCACCGCTACGCCACCGCCTGGGGCCCGCTCCAGGCGCCGACGAAGGACGCCAGCGTCCCGGCGGCGGTGGCGGGCGACGTGATCGGTCTCGACGGCCCCACGGCCCCGGCGGCGGCGAGCCCGGCCTCCGTCCGCACGACCGCCCCCCTGCCCGCCTCCGCGGCGACCGCCGGTCGGAGCGCGGACGCCGCCGTCTGCTCCCCGTACTTCGGGCAGCGGCCCGCCTCCGGTCAGCCGCCCGCGTACGGCAGGACCGTGTCGTACGCCACCTGCCCGTACACGCCACGGCAGTTGAGGCGCGCCTACGGTGCCGCGCCGGCCGGTGCGACGGGACGGGGACGGACGATCGCGATCGTCGGCGCGTACGGCTCGGCGACGATGCCGGGGGACGCCGACACGTACGCGACCGACACGGGGGACCGGCCGTTCCGCCCCGGCCAGTACCGGCAGCGGGTCGACCGCGCGCACTGGAACACCGGCACCAAGGCCTGCGCGGCGCCCGGCACGTGGGCCGGTGAGCAGGCGCTCGACATCGAGATGGCGCACGCCTACGCGCCCGACGCCGACGTGCTCTACGTGGGCGCGAACTCCTGCCTCGACGGCGACCTGATGGACGCCGAGGCCTCCGTCGTCGACGCGCACTCCGCCGACGTGATCTCCAACTCCTGGGCCGAGATAACCCATTCGAACCCGGAACACCTCACGCCCGGCCTGGTCGACGCGTGGAACATGCTGTTCGAGCAGGCCGCGGCCGAGGGCATCGGCGTGTACTTCGCGGCGGGCGACTGCGGCGACTCCTCACCGGCCGCCGCGGCCCACGGCCTCAACTGCGACCCGGCGACGACGCAGGCACAGGCCGACTTCCCCAGCGGCTCGCCCTGGGTCACCTCGGTCGGCGCGACGACGCTGGCCACGACCCGCAGCGGCGACTACGCCTGGGAGACGAGCATGGGCGACGTGCTGTCGATCCGCCCCGGCGGCACGGGGGCGTGGGCGCCGATCCCGGGGGTGTTCGCCTTCGGAGGCGGCGGAGGGCGGGCGGACGCGGCCGAGCCCTGGTACCAGAAGCGTGCCGTGCCCACGGCCCTGTCCACCGTGCGCGGCGCCGCCCACCGGGTCACCCCGGACGTCTCGCTGGAGGGCGACGGCGCGCTGCCGGTGCTCGTCGGTTACACGGCGGGCGGCACGTTCCAACTCGTGGGCTACGGCGGCACGTCCGCCGCGGCCCCCGGCTTCGCCGCGATCCAGACGGACGCCGAACAGGAGGCGGGCCACGCCTTCGGCTTCGCCAACCCGCTGCTGTACGCGCTGTCCACCGCGGGCGTCTACCACGACGTCACCGCCACCCCGACCCCGACCGCCGTCGTCCGCGACATGGGCCCGGAAGCGGGCACCCTCCGCTACCTCCTCTACACCCTGGCCGAGGACAAGGGCCTGAAGGCGGCGAAGGGCTACGACGAGGCCACGGGGCTGGGCTCCCCGAACGCGGCGTATCTGCGGTGGTTCGGAAAGCACCACTGAGCGGTGGTATTCGGCGCCTGGGGCGGCGGTCAGGCGCCGCCGCCGTCCCAGGAACCGCCGAGGTCCAGCAGCCGTTCCCGGTACTCGATGTCGGGCCGGGCGGCTCAGGGCGCCCGTGCGCGCACCGCCGTCCGCCAACGGCAGGGCTCACGCTCTCGTCAGAGCCTCCGGCCGGTGGCCCGCGAGGGCCGCGCGGACGAGGGCGCGGCCTCGGCAGGCTCTGCTGGCGCGTTCGAAGGCGTCGGTGCGCGGGGTGTCGTGGCCCGCGCAGGTGCGGCAGATGCCTGGGGCAGGCACCGGGCGTGCGCAGGCGGTGCACTCGTACGGGTGACGTGGGCGCCCAACCGCCTCGCGCGCGGGCGGAAGTTTTCGCACCAGGCGGTCGCGGAGCAGCGCGACCGCGCTGTGCACGTGTTCCGGCAGTCCGCCGAGCAGCGCGCCCGCCAAGTCGCGCTGGCCGTAACCCGGTTCGACCCACGCGGTCACCAAGGGCACGAGGCTCGCGGTCTCGGCGACACCAAGACGTAAGCGCGGCTCCGGACCGATCACGCGGTGCAGCAGGGCTGCCGCCGCGCTCGTCCCGGTGGTGGGCGCCGTCGTCCGCCCTCCCGCCCCGGCGACGCGGCCGCCGACCTCGGGGCGACGACGCGCCGGGAGGGTGGGTGCTTCCTTCCGGTTCTTTACGGGAAGGAAGTCGGCGCCACCGGAAGCCGGGCGACCGGAGCCCGGAAACCTGGCACTCGGAGCCGACGCCCCGCGCGGGGTGTCGTAGACGTGCGCCTCGCTGACGAACGTCCCGTCCGGACGACGGACGCGCTCGACGCGGTAGTAGCCGTGGGCGGTCAGCTCGCGCAGGGCCTTGGCGACCGAACAGCGGCCCTGCGGGCTGGTGTCGGCCATGTGGCGGCCGTCCTCGCGCCAGCCGTCGGGGCGCGAGAGGAGGTCGGCGAGCAGACCCCGGAAGGTGTACGAAAGTCGCCGGTCCTGCAACACCGTGTTCGGCAGAACGGTGAAGCCGCGCGTATGGCGGCTACGATGGATGTGCATGGGGAGGTTGGCTCCTGGTGCCGGACCCCGGAGCGTTGGCGCGCTGCCGGGGTCATCTCTATGGAGTTCGTCGGTCACAGAACGTATCACGCGAAGCAGACGTGATCGTCCGTCTCGGCAAGGCCACCCGTAAGGCTCAACTGCCCAGCGCGGCAACGCGATCCGGCAGCCCCGTCACCCTGCCGCCCGCGCCACCACCCGCAAGTACCGTTCGATCGCCAGGTGTTGGAGCGCAGCCGCCACCGGTCGGCCCAGCCGCGCGTACCAGGCCGACAGCCGTGAGAACGCGGTGACCTCGAACCACACGTCGCCGTCCGCGTCCATGCTCACCACGAAGGACTCCTCGCCGCACTCCGGGTGCCCGGGCAGCGTGCCGTACGCGAAACCGACGCGGTCGGGCTCCTCGACGGTCCACACCACCCGGCACGGGATCACCAGCCGTGCCGTCCGCAGCCCGGGCAGACCGATCCGCAGCAGCACGGTCGTCCCGGCCGCGACCCGGGCGGGCGGCGGGTAGACCGCGAACCCCGAGCCCAACTGGGTGCCCCACCCGAGCACGTACGCCCCGGCGCGCTCCAGCACCGCGGCCCCGTGACCGAGGTGGACGCGACGGCGGATCCAGGAGTAGCCCGACGGCAGCGTGGCCGCCCGGGTGGCGCCGACCTCCGGGTAGGTGGGCACGGCGGCGCAGGCGGCGAGGTAGCGGCGGCGCAGGGCGTTCGGCGGCATCCGCCATTTGTACGGCGACGGACGGGCCACCGCCAGCGCGGATCGCCGTGGGCCGGTCCGGCCGGAAGCCGCTTGCGCTGCTCCGCGGTGTAGTACGTTCCTGGCTGTCGGCCGTGGACGACGGTCGGTCACATGGCGCATCGCCCATCGCCGTACCGCCGTCAACGAGGAGGCCGTCCGTGGAACCCGTCGCTTTGGTCACGGGCGGTTCGAGCGGAATCGGCGCGGCCACCGCCCGCGCTCTGCTCGGCCAAGGTTGGCGCGTCGCGGTCACCGGCCGCGATGCCGACCGGCTGGCCTCGTTCGCCGACTCCACTGAGGCGAAGGGCCAGTTGCTGACGATCCGCGGCGACACCAGCGACGAGGGCGATGTCGCCGCCGCGGTGCGTCAGGTCACGGAGTCCTGCGGGCGATTGGACATGGTGATCGCCAACGCCGGGTTCTCGCTGCCGGGAACCCTGGAGGAGCACGAGCCCGAGGCCATGCGCGCCATGGTCCTCACCAACGTCCTCGGTCCGGCCCTGCTGGTGCGCGAGGCACTGCCGCACCTGAGGGAGTCCAAGGGCCGCATCGTGATCGTCGGTTCGGTGGCCGGCGTCAGGAACACCCCCGGCAACCTGTACTCCGTCACCAAGTGGGCCGCGCACGCGCTGGCCGAGAACGTCCGCCTCCTGGCGACCAAGGACGGCGTTCGCGTCACCGTCGTCGCCCCGGGAGTGGTGGACACCCCGTTCTGGGACGAGCGCGGCGGCAGCCCCGAGTCGGCCCCGGTACTGACCGCGGAGCAGGTCGCCGAGACCATCCTGTTCGCCGTCAACCAGCCCGAAGGCGTAGCCGTCAACCACCTCGTCGTCCGCCCCACCGGCCAGGTCAACTGATCGCGTCCGACGGCCGGGCGGTTTGCCGGTACGCCCGCCTGGCCGACGCCTGTCGGCCATGCGAACCGTCGTGATCGGGATCCGCGGTTGACGGGGGGAGAGAGGCGGACGAAGTGCCCCCGGAATCAACCCCGTTGAAGCAGGCCCCTTGAACTACGCGTCAGGCGGAACAGCCCCGCGCTCAACGGGCCTCACCCCACAGTGGTGCCCATGCTGAACCGAGTGGCCGTACTGTCCGACATCCACGGGGTCCTGCCCGCTGTGGAAGCCGTGCTCGCCGAACCCGAGGTGAGCGCTGCCGACCGCATCGTGCTCACCGGCGACATCGCCGCCGGCCCACAGCCAACCCAGGTCCTCGACCTGCTGACCAGCCTCGGCGATCGCATCGTCTGGATCGGCGGCAACGCCGACCGCGAACTCCTCGAATACCGCCGCGGCCATCGCGACTCGATCCCCGACCCGATTGCTCCATGGGCCGCCGAACAGCTGCGCGAAGACCACCTCGACCTTCTCGGCCGGCTGCCTCGCTCACTCTCTTTGCCGGTGAGCGGCCTGGGACGGGTGCTGTTCTGCCATGCCACCCCTCGGGACGATGAAGAAGTCGTCCTGGTGGACTCACACCTCGACCGCTGGCGAGAAGTCCTCAGCGGACTCGATGGCGACGTCCGCACGGTGGTCTGCGGACACACCCACATGCCGTTCGTCCGCCTCGCTCACGGCCGACTCGTGATCAACCCGGGCAGCATCGGCATGCCCTACGGACGGGCGGGAGCCCACTGGGCGCTGCTCGGCCCCGGCGTCGACCTGCGATCGACCGGCTTCGACACGGAAGCTGCCCTCACCCAGATCACTCAGGGTTCGTCCTACCCCGAAATCGCCGAGTGGGCCGACTACTTCCTGCGTGCACGGGCAACTGACGCCGACGCGCTGGAGGCCTTCGGCCCACGGGGCGGGCGCAGCGATGCGCGGTGACACCGTGGCATCGTGGATCCACCGTGGGGGCGGTCCGGCCCGGTCTCCCCGGTCGGCTACGAGTCGCGGACATCCGAGCCGCACAGGTCCGGGGCCGCTTGACCGCCGCTCTTCCCTCGGTACTGCCGCACTGCGGCTCTTCCCGCGGCGCCGGGGACCGCTCCCGGGAGAAGCCGACCAAGATCCGCACCCGGATTCCTCCCGAGCGGTCTCCAGAAACCCCTCAGGGGCCCGATTCGCGATGCGGATCAGACCCCTGAGCTGGTGTTTCACTGGTCGGGGTGGCGGGATTTGAACCCACGGCCTCTTCGTCCCGAATTCTCGGAGGGGCGGTCGGTGAGGTCATCTGCGCAGTTCAGAGGCAGTGCAAGGTGCGTTAACGGGCACTGTCTGACAGCTTAGAAATCGTTTCAGAATGATCGCGCGAGCCACCGCAGGCAGATGATCGAGCAGGCAAGTTCGAGCAGCCCCTGGTGAAGGTCCGCCCGCCTCGGTCCAGTCTCGCAGCCTGCGCCAGGCCGTCACCCCGGAGCAA